>JBNJGB010000005.1:0-236728 GCA_051747385.1 Myxococcota bacterium | reverse complement strand
GACGAGGACTACACCTCGCCGGCTACGACGTGCGGCGAGGGTGCCTGTGCCTCGACCGGCGAGCTCCACTGCATCGACGGATCCGGGGTGGACACCTGCCAACCCGGCCCGGCCGCTTCGAACGACGGGACGTGCGACGGCGTGGACGACGACTGCGACGGGGTGACGGACGAGGACTACACCTCGCCGGCTACGACGTGCGGCGAGGGTGCCTGCGCCTCGACCGGCGAGCTCCACTGCATCGACGGATCCGGGGTGGACACCTGCGAGCCCGGCCCGGCCGCTTCGGACGACGCGACCTGCGACGGCGTCGACGACGACTGCGACGGGGTGATGGACGAGGACGTCGTCTGTCCGGCCTGCCAGAGCTGCGACGGCGCGGGCGGTTGCGTGCCGGATCCCGGCTTCGACGGAACGTACTGCGCCCCGATGTCGGAATGCCAGGGTGGCGAGTGCGTCACCGCGTGCGACTGCGACGACGGCATCGAGTGTACGTCCGACGGCTGCGGCCCCGATGGGGGCTGTCTGCACTGGCCCCGACACGACCTGTGCGCCACCGGCGACGCGTGCACCCTCTCCGAGTGCCGACCGCAGGAGGGAGGGTGCGTCGATCAGGCCTTCGTGCCGGACCGGGACGGGGATGGCGACGGAGACGTCGCGTGCGGCGGGGGCGACTGCAACGACTCCGATCCCGCTGTCCATTCGGGCGCCGAGGAGGTGGCCTGCAACGGCGTCGACGACAACTGCGACGGGATCGAGCCCCTCTGCACCGGCGAGGAGCTCCGGGTGACGGACGACCCCGAGGCCTCCTGGCGCCCTGCTGTCGCCGTCATCGGCGGCGACGTCTCCGCGGGCGATGGCTCGCTGGCCGTGGTGTGGCTCGACCATCGCCTGGGCGGCCCGGAGGTCTTCTACACGCGCCTGGCCGCCGACGGCACGCGCCTCGTGTCCCCCCTTCCCATCTCCGACACCGGAGGGATGGCCCAGCATCCGGATGTCGCGACCTCGGACAACGGCGACGTCTTCGTGTCCTGGGTCAGCCCGGACGGCCTGGAGCTCGTGCGCCTCGATCCGGACGGGACCGTGCTCGACGAGAAGACCTTCGCCCAGTCGGGCGACGTCATCGCCCCGGCCCTCGCCGCCTCGGCGGACGGCTATGTCCACCTGGCGTGGGAGCGCTACACCGTCTCCCAATGGCACGTCTTCTACGCCCTCGTCGACCCGACCTGGTCCAGCACCACGACCAACGTGACCGACGACGACATCATCGGCGTCAACAGCCCCAAGGAGCCCCAGCTCGCCGTCGATGACGTGGGGGCCGCCTACATGTGGTGGCTGGACCTGAAGGGCGGGCTTCCGTTCCGCTACGGGCTGTTCATCGCCAAGCTCATCGGCGGCGAGGTCGACTGGGGGAACCTCCATTGCGAGACCGACGGGGACTCGCCGTTTGCGGCCTCGGACGGCCAGCCGGACACCCTCTTCCGCGGCTTCCGGGACACCGACCACGAGCTGTACCTGGTCACGGGCAACTGTGATCGCACGCAGCTCACCGAGGATCCGGGCGAGAGCTACGACCCGGCGGCCGCGGCGGCTCGCGGCTCCTCGGATCGCCGCCACGTCGTCACATGGGCCGACGATCGCCACGGCGATCCCGAGATCTACACCCTGGTCTACAGCGAGACCGGGAAGGCCACGAGCGACATCCGGCTGAGCTTCGCCGACGGCAACTCCCGGCGTCCGGACGTGGCGATCGACGCGGGCGGCTCCGCCTGGTTCGTCTGGCAGGACGCCCGGGACGGCAACTGGGAGATCTACGCCACGGTCCTCAAGGACGTGGCCTCCGTCTTCACCTGCGACGACGACACCCAGCTCCCCAGCGTCCGCCGATGCGACGGGGTCGAGGACTGCGGCGGCGGCGAGGACGAAGCCGGCTGCTTCCCCCAGTGCCCCACGCAGCCGGACACCTACGCCTGCCCGCCCTTCGAGTGGCAGGTCCAGGAGTCGGATCAGTGGTGCGAGTTCCCCAAGGACGATGGCTCCTACGACCACATCGGGACCTGCTACCGCGAGGTCGCCGACCCGGTGGGCGAGCTCGCGCAGCAGTGCTGCTACGACGACGGTGGGCTCGACAACTGCACCGGCTCTCCAGACGAGGCGGGGCCCGTCAAGAGTGTCGGCGTGGTCCCGGACCCGTTCCTCGAAGGGACGACCTGTCGCATCGACTACTCGGCCGCATGCAAGCACTGTCGCGATGACGTCCTGCCGTTCTGCCACGGGTCCTGCGACTACGAGTACTGCGGAGGGTTCGGCTGGCGCTGCGAGGACCACAAGACGCCCACGGCATGCGCCGATCACTTCGGTTGCGACTGGAAGTACGAGGACTGTGAGGGTACGCGCGGGGATGGCGAACCCTGGCATGCTGACGAGTGCGACTGCGGCTGGGCTGCGGAGCTTGCCGAAGAGGAGGGACTCTTCGGATGCACCCAGGCCGCCGGGTGCGACCATGCCAGCTCCGACGCCCGCTGCGATCCCAACAACGACAATGTCCTTCAGGAATGTTCCGAGGCCGACGGCGGCGGATGGGTGTCCATCTACTGCGACGCGTACTGCGCATCCGAGGGCTACGCCGGGTCCAACGGTTGCGGCTACGACAACGCGGCGGGCCAGCACACTTGCCGGTGCTGGAACCCCTGATGACACGGCGCCTCGCCTCCCGCGACGACCCCCATCTCTCTCGCGATACGACTGGAGACCGCACGATGACGCGTTCGATTCGACGATGCTCCCGAGTTCTTCTCCGCGTCCGCGGCGTCCCTTCGTGTCGGGCGGTCAGGCTGGCCGCGGCGGTGGCCCTCGCGGTGTGTGTGGCGCCGTCCGCGTCCGCGGAGCTGGCGGCGCCGGTCCTGGTGAGCCCGGCCGACGGGGGAACCCTCGGCACGTGCCCGCCGGAGCTGGAGTGGACCCTGGATCTGTCTGGCTACTCGTGCGCAGACCCAGCCTTCACGGTGACGCTGAACGGGACGGAGGTGCCGGTAGGGGACGTGCAGGTGTCCGGAGGTACGGTCGCGTGTTGGGGCGACAACGACTACGGCCAGTCGAGCCCGCCGTCCGGGACCTTCGCATCCGTCAGCGCGGGCGGCGGCGGCCAACGCAGCCACACCTGCGGCCTGCGGACGGATGGCACGGTCGCTTGCTGGGGCTCCGACTACTCCCCCGTGCTTTGTACCTTCGAGCCGGATGGCACCCTCGACTGCCCGTACGCCTACTTCGTGGGCCAGTCCAGCCCGCCGTCGGGCACCTTCGACTCCGTCACCGCGGGTACGTATCACACTTGCGGTCTCCGGCCGGACGGTACCGTCGACTGCTGGGGTTGGGACGAGGACGGCCAGTCGAGCCCGCTGTCTGGGACCTTCGACTCCGTAAGCGCGGGGGGGGCCCACACCTGCGGTGTCCGTCCGGACGGTAGCGCGGACTGCTGGGGCGACAATGACTACGGCGAGTCGAGCCCGCCGTCTGGGACCTTCGACGCCGTAAGCGCGGGGACCGACCACACCTGCGGTGTCCGGCCAGACGGCAGCGTTGACTGCTGGGGACGCGACACCTTCGGCCAGTCGAGCCCGCTGTCTGGCACCTTCGTCTCCGTCAGCTCGGGGGGCTCCCATTCCTGCGGTGTCCGGACGGACGGTAGCGCGGACTGCTGGGGATCCAACCACTTCGGCCAGTCGAGCCCGCCGTCCGGGACCTTCGCGTCCGTTAGCGCAGACTACGTACACACCTGCGGCATCCGGTCAGACGGCAGCGTCGACTGCTGGGGTCGGGACGACTACGGCCAGGCGAGCCCACCGTCCGGGACCTTCGCGTTCGTTAGCGCAGGCGAAAACCACACCTGTGGCGTCAAGCGGCGCCGGTTCCACGTCGTCGCGGATGCCGTCCTGCTTCAATCGCACGACAACACCTGGAAAGTAGAGGTTGCCGACTGCGACGACGGGACCGCGTCCGCCTCCGCGACCTTCGACTCCATCGGCGCGCCGACGGTGACATCGCCGGAGAACAACAGCACAGTGGCGTGCGACCCGACCATCGCGTGGACCTATGCCGCTTCGCTGGATGGCATCGTCTTCGATATCGTGACTTCCGAGGGCGATGTGCTGGCCGAGGGGCTCACGGAGACATCGTGGACACCCACAGGCGACGACCGTTTCCAAAACGGGAACCACGCCATCCGTGTGCAGGCACGGAACTGCCTGGGGGACGTCGCGCAGTCGGGGCTCCGAGCGTTCACGGTGGACAGCACGCCCGCCGCGCCGGTGCTCGAATACCCCGCGGCCGGGCAGCTCACCGATGGGACGCCCGCGCTAAGCTGGGTCGTGACCGGCACGCAGGAGGAGGACGTCACCTACTCCGTCCACGTCGACGGCGACATGGCGAACCCGGTCGCCGAGGGCCTGACGACGTTGGAGTACCAGGTCCCGGTGTCCAAGGCGCTCGCATCCGGCGAGCATACCTGGCAGGTCGTCGCCCACGGTTGCCTCGACGCCACGGCGGCGTCGGGCGAGCGCGCGCTGACGGTCGACGCGGATGGGCCCGAGTCCTTTGCGGTCACGTCGCCCGAACTCGACGCGTGGCACGATGACGGCGCCACCCTCCCCGTGGCCTGGGAGCAGGCGACCGATGCGCCGGCCGGGGTCGAGCGCTACGAAGTGTGGCTCGACGGCTCGAAGGTGGCCGAGGTGGACGCGGCGACGACGGAGTGGGATCTGGACGTGAGCGGCCTCTCAGAAGGCGCGCACCAAGTCGCCGTCCGAGCGGTGGACGCCGTGGGGAACGCCACGGACACGGAGGCCGTGGGCTTCGGGATCGACCGGAGCGGGCCCGCGGCCTTCGGGCTTTCGGCGCCCGGCGACGGCGTGGTGACGCAGGAGAGCCAGCCCACCTTCACGTGGGCCGCGGCCACGGACGGGCTGTCCGGCGTGAGCGGCTACGAGCTGCTGGTGGACGGCGCGGTCGTAGCCACGACCGGCAGCGGCACCACGACGGCGGCTCCGCCGACCCCGCTGGGGGAGGGGCTCCACACCTGGCACGTCGTCGCGATCGACGGCGTGGGGAACACCCGCGAGAGCAGCCAGAGCTGGCAGGTGATGGTCGATCAGACGCCGCCGATCTCGGTCCAGACGGTGGACGTGACGCCCCACGGCTCGGGCGACTGGGTGTCGAGCTTCGTGCCGACGTTCTCGTTCATGGCCGAGGACAACCCCGGCGGCTCGGGGATCAGCCACTTCGAGGTGTTCATCGACGGCGAGCCCTATGGAGGGCCGGACGTCGACGCGGCCGGCTGCGGCATCTCGGAGCCGTGTAGCACCGACGCGTGGGACATCCTCCCGGATGGCGAGCACACGTGGCATGTGGTGGCCTTTGATCACGTCGGGCTTTCGACCGCTTCGGACGTGGACACCTTCGTGGTCGAGACCAATCCGCCGGAGGCGTTCGCCAAGCTCGAGCCGGCGAACGGGGTGACGGTCGAGACGTTCTCGCCCCTCCTCTGCTGGGAGCCGAGCGCGGACGCCGGGTCGGGACTGGCGAAATACCGCGTCACCATCAACAAGTCGGGCGGCGCTTCGGAGATGGACGTCGTGCCCGATCCCGAGGCGTCCGAGATCTGCGCGCGTCCCGAGCCCGAGCTGACCAACGGCTCGTACGGCTGGCAGGTCGAGGCGGTCGACCACGCGGGGAACGCTACCACCAGCGGGTCCGAGTGGACCATGACCATCAATCAGGACGTGAACCCGCCGGCGACCATCGTCACGCAGCCCCCGACCGACGGCGAGATCTGGGGGTGCGCTTCGGCGGAGATCAAGGGCTCGGCGTCCGATCCCGGCGCCACGCCGACGGCGCCTCCCGGCTCCGGCGTCGTGGAGGTCCAGGTCCAGCTCGACGATGCAGCGGAGTCGGGCTGGGAGACCGCCGGTCTCGGCGGAGACCCGACGAACGCGTCGCGCCCCTGGACGTGGGCCTGGGAGGCCCCGACCAGCGGCTCCCACACCCTCTACGTCCGAGCGATCGATGCGGAGGGCAACGTCCAGGCGGCTCCGACAGAGCGCACGATCGACGTGGACTGCGAGGGCCCCAACGCCTTCGGGTTGCTGGCCCCGGAGAACGGCTCGTGGAGCAAGGGCTCGCCGACCCTGTCGTGGCAAGCGACGACCGACGACGTGAGCGGGCTCGAGGGCTACGAGGTCCGCGTGTGGCCGGCGGACGGCGCGGAGGCCGACGGGCTCGCGGTGGACGTGGGCACGGCGACGTCGTGGAGCCCGGACGAGCCCTTCGAGGAGGGCGAGCATCACTGGCGGGTCGTGGCGCGGGACGTGCTCGGGAACACGACCGGCTCGAACCAGACCCGGACGTTGAAGGTCGACCGCACCGGCCCGATCGCGTTCGAGGCCACGGGTCACGCGCCCGTGGAGACCTTCGACGGCCAGGACTGGACCGCGGCCGAGGAGGTGACCTTGAGCTGGGCCTCCACGTCGGATCAGGGCGTGGGCATGGCGAGCCCGCCCTATCGGGTTCGGGTCGACGGTAACGTCGTGAAGTCCACCTCCGCAGCCTCGTACACGTTCTCGCCCGGGGAAGGGGCGCACACGTGGTCCATCGAGGCGCGTGACGCCCTCGGCAACGTGACCTCGACCGAGGCCCGCAGCTTCCACGTGGACCGGACCGGACCGGGCGTCACCCCCGCCGAGGGCTTCCTCCTGACGGCGAACCGGAACCCGGCCGCTCCCGTGGACACGGGCATCGACGTGGAGCCGGGGGACGTGCTCGAGGTCCACGCGTCGGGCACGCTGTGCTTCAAGGACAACGCGCGCTGCGACGCGTCCTGCTACGGGCCCGGAGGGTCGGGCACCCAGGCGTCGACCGTCTCCCGCTGGTCGGCGTGGGGCGATCACCCCTTCGGCGCCGTCATGGCCTACGTCGGCACGACGGGGGACGAGTACGTGGTCGGAGGCCACAGGACCTTGGAGGTCACGCAGGCCGGCCGCCTGTACCTCGCCGTGAACGACAACGACCAGCGCAACTGCCCCAGCCGCTGGACCCAGGTGACCGTCCAGCCAGGGGTGGGCTACAGCCTGATCTCACCCATCGACGGCGTCTACACGCCCTGGACACAGCCCACCTTCCGCTGGACGCCGGTGACCGACGACGGAGTCGGCGTCGAGCGGATCGCGCTGAAGGTGAACGGGGCCGAGGTCTCCGGAGAGCTGGACCTCGGCGCGACGGAGGCCACCCTGTCGGAGGTCGACGGACTCTCCGAGGGCGAGCACACGTGGACGGTCGCGGCGACGGACCGCCTGGGGAACGCCAGCGAAGCGACGCCGTGGCGCGTGCGGGTCGACCTCTCGCGGCCGGACGCGTTCGCCCTGACGGGACCGGCCGACGGCGCGCTCCTCGAGACCAGCACGCCCACCGTCACCTGGGAGGCGGCCCAGGACGCCGAGCTGCCAGGGGGCCTGCCCGGAGGGGGCCTCTCACACTACGAGCTGTGGGTCGACGGCGACTTCAACACGGCCGTCTACGCCGACGAGACGAGCACCGAGCCCTCGCTGCCACTCCCGGACGGGGAGCACGACCTGCTCGTCAAGGCGTTCGACGTCTTCCACGACGATGATCCGCCCCGGGAGCGGGCCACGGCGAGCCGGACCGTCATCGTGGACACGGAGCCGCCCGAGCCCTTCGAGACGGTGTCTCCGTCCGACGTCGCGACCCTGTGCCAGAGCAGGCCCACCTTCTGCTGGGAACCCACCACCGACGCGGGGGTCGGGCTGGACCACTACGAGCTGACGGTCGGCGGGACGTCCACCTTCGTGGCTGCCGTGGACCAGAGCCCGGTGTGCGCCGAGCCGGACGGCGTCGTGGAGCCGGGCAGCTACTCGTGGTGGGTCCGGGCGGTGGACGGGGCCGGGCGGGAGCGCGACACGTCCGTGCGCGGCTTCGACCTGGTGCCGGACGTGATGCCGCCTTCGGCCCTCATCGAGGCGCCGGGCGAGGCCACGTGCGTCGGGGGCGAGCCCATCGTCCTGTCGGGCACCGCCGTCGACGAGGGCACCGAGTGCGCCGCGGGGGTGGACCTCGTCGAGATGAGCGTCCCCGGGGAGCCGTGGGCACAGGCCGCCCTCGACGGGGACGGGGCCTGGTCGGTTACCCTCGACCCGCTGCCTACGGGCGCTCATGTCTTGGCGGCGCGGGCCACGGACACCGAGGGGAACGTTACGGCGCCCGAGGAGCGGCCCGAGGTGACGGTCGTCGCCGACACGACCCCTCCCGAGGCGGCCTCCCTCGACGCTCCCGCCGACGGCGCGTGGGTGCAGCCGGCGGCGAGCTTCAGTTGGGGCGCGAGCAACGACGCAGGGTGCGGCGTCGACCGGTACGTCCTGGAGATCGACGGCGAAGTCGTGGACGAGACCAACGGCCTCTCGGTCGCGCTGAGCGAGGCCCTGGCGCTGTCCGAGGGCGCGCACTCCTGGCGCGTCCGGACGGTGGACCACGCCGGGCTCGAGACCGTCTCGGCAGAGCGGTCCATCCAGGTCGACAGCACCGCGCCCGAGGCGCCCGAGCTCGACTCTCCGGAGCACCTGGCGTGGACGAACACGCCGAACGTCCCCCTCACCTGGAATACGGCGTCGGACGCCGTCGGCGAGATCTGCGGCTACCGGGTCGCCTTGGACGACACGTCGGCCACCGAGACGACCGGGACGAGCTGGACGACGCCGTCGCTGTCGGACGGCGACCACACCTGGACGGTCAGCGCCATCGACTGCGCCGGGAACGAGGGGCCTGCGGCTACCTCGCGCATCGTGCGGGTCGACACCGAGCCTCCCGGCGTGCCTCAGCCGACCGCTCCCGACGACGGGGAGTGGGTGGCCTCGACCACGCCGACCCTGAGATGGAGCGCCGCCGAGGACGCATCGCCGGCCACCGCGTCGGGGATCTGCGCCTACCACGTCGAGGTCGACGACCAGGAGCTGGTCATCGACGCGGAGGCGACCGAGGCGACGCCCCAGCCGCTCGGTGAAGGCGTCCGGACGTGGCGCGTCCGTGCGGAGGACTGCGCCGGCAACGTCGGCTCGCCGTCCGCGGAGCGCACCCTCCGGGTGGACTCCGAGGTGCCCGGCGAGGTGGTCCTGATGGCGCCCGAGGAGGGGGCCTGGACGACGGACACGGCGCCCGAGGTGATCTGGGATGCGGCCGAGGATAGCGGGAGCGGTGTCTGCGGCTATCGGGTCATCCTGGACGGCGTCGAGACCGCCGTGGACTCCGGTGTGACCAGCCTCGTCCCCGACGAGCCCCTGGACGATGGCCAGCACGAGGTCTCGGTCCGCGCTGTGGACTGCGCGGAGAACCTGGGCGCGGAGTCCTCACGGACCTTCGGCGTCGACACCACGGCTCCCGCACCGGCGGTCCCCGCTGCGCCAACCGAGGGCGCCTGCGCCGGGACGATCCCCGAGCTGACCTGGAAGCCCTGCTCCGACGAGGGCTCGGGCGTCGTGAGCGCGCAGCTCCTCGTGGACGGCGAAGAGGTCGGGTCGGCGCTCGAGCCCGAGACCTCGTCCGCGATGCCTCCCACCGCCCTCTCCGCGGGTGACCACGCGTGGTCGGTCCGCTGCGAGGACGCCGTGGGGCTGACGTCGGTCTCGGAGGTGGGCGAGCTCCACGTGGACGCCGCACCTCCGGCGGTGTCGTTCGCCGCGGTGACGCCGGGTGATGGATCCGCCCTCGAGATCACGACGGAGGCCTCCGACGGCCCGTGCGCCGTGGACCGCGTCGAGGTGCGTATCGACGGTGGCGCCTGGTTGGAGGCCAGCGCCGGGGAGCCCGGCGCCTGGACTCTGGATTGGGGAGCACCCGACCCCGGCGAGCACGACCTGGAGGCCCGCGCGTTCGACGCCTTCGGTCACGTCTCCGACGTCGCCGAGACCCACATCATCCTCGGCCCCTGCTGGGTGCCCGGTCCGTGTGACGCAGAGACGGGCTGCTCGATCCCGGCCGAGCTCGGCACCTCGTGCGACGACAGCGACGCCTGCACCGATGGGGACACATGCGACGGCGCTGGGACGTGCGCGGGCTCGGCGATCCCCTGCGACGACGCCAACCCGTGCACGGACGACACCTGCGACCCGGCCAGCGGGTGTGTCTTCACGCCCAACACCGCGCCCTGCGACGACGGGAGCGAGTGCACGTCGGGCGACACGTGCGCCTCGGGCCAGTGCGTGGGTGCGGCGGTGGTCTGCGATGACGGCAACCCCTGCACGGACGACTCCTGCGATCCGTCCTCGGGCTGCGTCTACGAGGACAACACAGCGTCGTGTGACGACGGTAGCGCCTGCACGTTGGACGACACCTGCACTTCCGGAGAGTGCGTGGGCGAGGCCGTTCTCTGCGACGACGCCAACCCGTGTACCGACGACTCCTGCGATCCCGAGGTCGGTTGTCTGAACACGGCGAACTCGGCCCCCTGCGACGACGGGAGCGAGTGCACGTCGGGCGACACCTGCGCCTCCAGCGAGTGCGTGGGCGAGGTCGTCGCCTGCGACGACGGCAACCCGTGCACGGACGACTCGTGCGATCCGTCCTCGGGCTGCGTCTACGAGGACAACACGGCGCCGTGCGACGACGGCAGCGCCTGCACGTCGGATGACACCTGCGCTTCCGGAGAGTGCGTGGGTGAGGTCGTTGTCTGCGACGACGCCAACGCGTGTACCGACGACTCCTGCGACCCGGACGAGGGCTGCGTCTACGAGGACAACACGGCGCCGTGCGATGACGGGAGCGCGTGCACGTCCGACGACGCATGCTCGGGCGGGGAATGCGTGGGTGAGGCGCTCGTGTGCGACGACGGCAACGCCTGCACGGACGACTCGTGCGATCCGGACGAGGGCTGCGTCCACGAGCCGGCGGAGCTGTCCTGCGACGACGCCAACCCGTGCACGGACGACTCGTGCGACCCGGAGGTGGGGTGCGTGAACGAGGCCAACAGCGCGACTTGCGACGACGGGGACGCCTGCACCCAGGACGACACCTGCCACGACGGCGTCTGCGAGGGCACGTCGCTTTCCTGCGACGACAGCGACCCCTGCACCGTCGACGCCTGCGACCCCGCCGAGGGTTGCACCCACGGCCTGGAGCAGGACTGCTGCTCCGAGGGGACGGGCTGCCCCGACGGCCAGGGCTGCTTCGAGGGATCGTGCGCGGAGGTCCTCTGCGCGCCGTGCGACTCCGACGACGACTGTCCGGTCGAGGGCGCCATCTGCGACAGCGTGGACCCGGGAGCCGGCGATGCCCGTTACTGCGTCCTCCCTTGTGGCGACGGCTGCCCCGACGGGTACAACTGCGAGTCCGGCCCAGACGACGTCTCGGCCTGTGCCCCCGCCGACGCCGAGTGCCCCTGCGGCCTCTGCGACCCCGAGCCGGACCCGGGCCCCGAGCCTGGCCCGGAGCCCACCGCCGACGGCCCGGTCGAGCCCACCACGGACGCCGGCAGCTCTGACGCCACGAACTCCGGGGACCTGCTCCCCGACGCCGGCCCCGACGCCGTCGGAGACACCGCCGGCTCGCCGGGAGACGGAGGCTCGACTGGCGGCGGCTGCCAGGGAAGCTCGACGCCGCTCGGCTGGATCTGGGCCCTCGGCCTGCTGCTCCTGGCCGTCATCCGAGGCCGACCCGCAGGACGCGATGCAGGCAGGTGAATGTTGGTGACCGAGGTTGGCCCACGGGCGCCTGGAGCGCTGACCCGGCCGGCGCCCCGGGACCGGGCGGTGGTGGTGTTCATGGCCCATGGCCTGACGCCGGATTCGCCGAGCACGCGACAGATCACCCCTGTGCTCCAACGTCACGGGAGCCGGTGGACGACCGCCGAGGAGATCCTCTCCGGCTCCCCGTTGCCACGACCCGTGGAGTGGTTTCGTTGCCCGCTCGTCTTCGAAGGCCAGCGAGCAGAGCTGCGGTTCCGGATCGTGCCGGTCCACGGCTTGCCCCTCTTGCGGGCCCTGCGTGGCGGTGCCGATGATGCCCTCTATCGGTGGTTTCGCGACGACGCGCTGGCCTCCTTGGCGGCGGCTCGGGCCGACGGGGCCTCGGTTCAGCTGGGGTGGGGCGCCTACGCGAAGCTGGTGACCGCCCATGGCGCTCGTTTCCTCCGCGGGCTTTCCGGCACGCGAATCCGCAGGGAGTTCTCCAGCAGCCACGGCGACGCCGGCACGATTCACTTCATCCTGGAGGCCATGCGTCGGGTCGCCGTGCCGCGGCGATCGACCATCGCCGTCATGGGGGCCCTCGGGGTCATCGGCCGTGGCTTGGTCCGGGCCGCGCGCGAGTTCGAGCCGCGGAAGCTCGTGCTGGTCGTGAAGCCGGGGACCGACCTGCGACGGGTGCATCCCCTGGTCGAGGAGGCGCGCCGCTTCGCAGGGCGGCGGTGCGAGGTCGTGGTCCATGAGCAGATGACGCGCGCCGCCCTGGAGCATGACGCGCGTGTGGTGTTGATAGCGACGAACGGTAAGCAACGCCTGGTGCCCCGGGACATCCCGCGAGGCTCCCTGGTCTTCGACACCACGACACCCTCCGCGATCGGCGACGGGCCCTGGAGCGAGCGGGGCTCCATCGCCGTGCGGGCAGGCTGCGCACGGCTTCCGGCGTCGCTCCTCCCCGACGGCTTGGGGCGTGACGGGGATGGCGAGCGGGTCTGGGACCGCGGGGCAGGCGGCCCCAACGTGGTGTGGGGGTGCGCCGCGGAGTGCATCGGGAACGCTTTGGCGCAATGGCGGGGCCACATCGAGGGGCCGCGGGTCGAGCCCGAGGTGGTCGCCCGAAGCGCCGCCATGTTCGCGCGTCTCGGAGTCGAGCCGCAAGCACCGCTAGACCCCGGAGGGAAGGTGGTGCCTTGGGAAGAACTCCGAGACTTCGTTCAGCGCCACCATCGCGTCTCCCAGGAATGATCCCCGGGGGCCTGCCTGGACTGGATTCTCATCGACAGGAGCCACCAGGGCTTGGACGACAAGCTGGTGAGATGGTCGTGTCCAAGAGATGACGTCGCCGAGGAGTACTGATGCCCGCATCGAGCTACCGAGCTGCTGTCCGCCTGATGATCGCTGCGCTCGTCGTGGTGTGTCTCGTCGTGCCGGTGTGGAGCGCCGAAGCCGTGACGCCCGAGGAGATCGTCGAGATGGCGCGGACCGGCGCCTCTGTCGAGGAGATGGTGGCCCGGATTCGGGAAGACGACTCCCGGTTTGATCTGGATGTCCGGGAGGTTGTCGAACTGCGCGAGGCAGGGGTGCCTGCGGAGGTCGTGAACTCGATGTTGAAGCGGAAACGGGAAGACACTGCGCGGGAGGGAGCACCGGGTGCGCCAGCCGCCGACCCTGCCGAGGGCGAAGCCAACATGCGGACGGTGCTGGGATGGCTGCGGGCGAACGTCCCGGACGAGGTGATCCTCGAGCGGATCCATCACCGGGAGATGCCTCTCGCGCCGAAGGTGGAGGACCGGCGGGCCCTGAAGGAAGCCGGCGCCACCGACACATTGGTTCGCCTCATCTTCGAACGGTTCGGGGCGGAGCCGGTCGCACGCACGGCGCGGGATGTGGCTCGACTCCACGACGCGGGCTTGGACGACGACGCACTGCGATCGGCGATCGATCGGGCGGGCCCCGCCGTCGGAGCACTCAGTGGGTCTGACGCCAAGGCGCTCCGAGCGCGAGGGGTGTCGCCGAAGGTCATCCGCCATCTTGCAGTGGCGGGACGGGACGAGTCCCGCGCCTCGGAGGATGCCGTGGCGCGCACGGCGGAGGACGTCGGGCGTCTCCATGACGAGGGTTTCAGCGACGACGCGATCCGTGCGGCCATCGACCGCGCCGGATCGTCCGCCGTGGCGCCCACGGCCTCCGAGACGCTGGTTCTCCAGAGCCGAGGTGTGTCGGCGGCGGTGGTCCGCCACCTGCTGGAGTCCGGGGGGCCGCGCCGGGAGCAGGAGCGCGAGGTGCGCGATAGCCCAGATCCCGATCCCGAGCCGTTCAGGAGCCAGGGGACCGTGGTCCTGACGGGTGGGGTCGCACTGCAGCACAGCTTCGAGCCCGGCCCAGGAGGCGACGAGCTGGAGGACGAAGGCGGGGTAGGAGGCACGACGATGCTCACCCTGAGCCCGCGCGTAGGCGTCTTCGTCGTGGACGGGCTCCTCCTGGACGCCGGGCTGGACGTGGTCGCCCTCGACGGGGACTCTGTGTTCCTGTCGTTCGGACCAGCCTATTATGTCGGGCTGGGCGCGGAGGAGGCGACCGCGATCTACGCGCGGACGAAGCTCGGGTACACGAAGTCCGCTGGCGTGGGAGGCGCCGGTGCGTCGGTCGGTGGGGGCTTGGCTTTCTCGGTCGGTTCGGAGCGCGGTGGGCTCGTCCGCGTCGGTGTCGATCACAACTGGGCGCCACTCGGCGACCGCGTGGTGTTCGGGACCGAGATCGGACTGTACTTTTAGTCACGCCCCCCGCCGAGGGCGGAGAGCGGCGTCATCCGCGGTCCTCTGGGCCACCTTGCCGTCCGGAGCGCCCGCGGGTACGGCTGCGCCCGATACCGCCGCTCTACCTCGCCGAGCTCCGCCCGGAGCTGCGCCGTCTCGTCGCTCATGTCGGCCTCCCGCATGTGGCCGCGTACCGGCGCGAGGGTGCGGGGGCCGGTCCGCCAGCTTCACGACGGGGCCGGGCGAGGAGCACCTGTTAGTCGAGCTGCCGGTGCCAGCGAGTCGGGACACACCAGGGACACACACGGGACACAAAAACAGGCGATCTGGTGCCACTAGAGGCGACGTGGCGCCGCGTGCATCCGGGCATAAGGTGCTGATTTGAAGGCGGAAAGCGGCGTCGGGCCGGGCCGGGCCCGAGGCCGGGTTCGATTCCCCTGCATTTCCGCCGAACGCTCGCGGCCACCGCGTCGGTCACGCGGCCCGCCGGACGACCTCCCGCCCCCGGACCACCAGCACCGGCTCGCGCCCGACCTTCCAGGTCAGCCGCGGCGCCCGCCCCCGGATCCGCAGCACGCCGCCGTGCACGCCGTCCAGGTGGCGTACTGCCACTCGCTTGCGTAGCCGAGAGCGCGCCACCGACCCGACGCGAAGAAGCAGCGCGCCGCGTCGCCCATCTCCAGGTCCCGCGCCCCGACCTCCCCGGCGAGCCGCCGGATGTGCCGGTCCAGCGCCCGCGCCCCCTCCGGAAGCGGTTCGTCCTGCACCTCGGGGAAATCGTCCGGCACGGGCTCCGGCGCGTCGGCGGCCCAGCGCTCCGTCCGCGCGCACCGCTCCCTCGCGTAGGCTCCGAGCGACGAGAACCCCATCTCGTGCGGTCCTGCCGCTTCGCGGCCTTTCTGGCGCCTCCCCACGCGGTCAAGCCGCGCGGGTCCCCTCCAGTCGCCGCGTCTCGCCGTTGGCGAGCCGCTGCACCGCGCGAAGGCCTCGAGTGCCTCGCCCATCCGCAGGCGCAATCCTCCGACTCCACGCCCCAGCTCCACGAGCCGCCGGTCCAGCAGCTCCAGAGCCGGATACGGCAGGTCCCGCGGCCCCTCGCGGGCCCACGAGGCGATCAGCGCTCGCTCGGCTTCGCGCATCGTCCCACCGACCTCGGGAACGTGACATTTTCCTTGTACCACGGGCCCTTCGCCCCGGTTCCGCTCCCCTCTCAACGCGCACTGAACGCATGTTCTTGCCGTCGGCCGCCTCGAGAGGTCTCCCGACCCTGATCACGGCGTCCTGCGGCCGGCCAGGGCCCGCACGGGCGACGTCTGCGACCGGTCCTGGATCCCGGCGAACCGGCCACCCGAAGCCTGCCAAGCGGGAACCACCCCGCGCCTCCGACGGAGAGCTGGGTGGCGAGAGGGGCAGTCGCGACGCCCCGCGTTTCAGGGGTGCGGGACTTCGCGCGCAACGAATGGCCGCCAATGCGTCACGGAGGGTGGGTGGGGGCGGGTCCACCTCCGGCGCAGTGGTGGCCGAGGCAGGACTGGAGGGCGGTTCCACCTCCGGCGCAGTGGTGGCCGAGGCAGGACTGGAGGGCGGTTCCACCTCCGGCGCAGTGGTGGCCGAGGCAGGGCTCGAGGGCGGGTCCGCCCCCGGCGCGGGCCCCCGGCGCGGTGGTGGCCGACTCGTGTAGGCTATGGGCGGGGAAACCACAGGAGGAACGACCCATGGCAGAACCGACCGGAGACCAGCCGAGCGAGAAGAGCCTGAAGAAGATGCGGCGCTTCGTGGAGAAGTACGCCGAGAAGACCGGGACGGCGACGCACCCGGACGAGGGCGTGACCGAGGCCGTCGTGCTCGGACTCGCCGGCCACGTGGACGAGCTTGGGAAGCCGCTGTGTCCTTGCCGGTTCTACCCGGACAAGGAGGCGGAGGTGCAGCACCGCACGTGGATCTGCGCGTGCGAGGACATGAAGATCTACAAGTACTGCCACTGCCTGCTGTTCGTCCGGGAGGACGGGATGCCCATCACGGAGCACCTTCCCGAGGATCACGAGGGACGGCAGACCTGGGGCCTCGTAGAGGACCCGACGCCCGACAAGGGCCGCGAGCGGAAGGGGCACGAGGCCGAGCGCGAGCAGGAGAGGCGCGAGCGGCCGTCCTGACCCGCTCGATCCCCAACGGGCAATCTCCGGGTGATCTCGGTCCATCGCGCGTTCGAGCGACGGAGGTGGGCGAGGGCTCCGGCGTCGCTGGAGTCGACGCGGAGGGCGGTGTCGGGTGCGAGTTCGTCGTAGAGGTGACGTGGAGTCCGGGTGAGGCGGCGACGTCGCCGCCTGGGCTCGGCTGCCGGCGCAGGCTGCCATGGGCGCGCGGCGGGCGCCGAGTCCTCGGTCGATCCGGGGCAGGACATCCCGGCAGTCGTCGCGTCAGCTACGGCCCGCGCAGGTTCCGGCCTTCGGGCCGAGTCGCGTCCGCGAACGCTGCAGCGGGCGATCTCCGCGGCCGGCCAGGAGGTCGCCTCGAGGCTCGTGGCGTAGAGCTGAACGTTGCCGTCCATGCCATCCCGCCGGGCTGACCGGTGCATCCAGGTCGGGGGCAGGCGAGCAACCCGGGTCGACCTGGGCGCGGCACGACGGCAGCGTAGGGATTCACCTGTTCATTTCCGGCAGCCCGCGGGGCTGGATCGGACGACACTACGCCGGCCTGGCCGATCCGGAACGTGTGGGCCCGGCGAGTGGCGCGTGCGAGCGAGGAAGGGAAGCGCGGCGAGCGGTGTGCCGGGTGTGGGGCGACCGCGCCGCCGCGACGTGTCCTGGACGCGCTCACCGCCGCAGGAGTAGCGTCTTCAGCATGACGTGGGCAGGGGGATGCGGGAGCGCGTCGCGGCTGGCGTTGCTGGGGCTGGTCGTCGGGACGCTGGCGGGGTGCGACGGCGACGGGGCGCCGGTGCGGGTGCGCTTCGATCGGACGGCGGCGAGCGTCGGGGCGCATGTGCTGCCGACGGAGGCGTTCCGGAGCGACCGCGGCCTCGTCGAGGCGTTCACGGAGCGGCAGTGGGCGGCGCTGCCCTTCCTGAACCGCCTGGCGCTGCATGCTCCGACCGCGTGGTGGGGCGGGGCGACCATCCGGGTGCCGTTCACGCCTGCGCCGGACGATCCGGGGCGGTGGATCGACGTGCTCACCGTGCCCGCGTCGGTGCGGCTGTACCGGCTGGAGGAGGACGGCGCGACGCCCGTGCCCCTGGCGGAGCACGCGGTGTCCGGTGAGACGAACACGGTGACGGCGCGGGCGGCGGTGCCTCTCGCGCCGGGTCGATACGGCCTGGTGGTCAGGGCGGGGGCCCTGCGGACCCGGGACGGGGACGTCGCGCGGACGGCGGCGTCGTATCGGCGCGTGCGGGAGTCGGGGGATCCGGCCACCGACGCCGGGTTCGCCAAGGTGGCCGGGCACCCGGGCGAGCCGGTGCAGAGCCGCGACGACAGCCTCGCGTACTTCGAGTTCCGCGTGCAGGACGCCGCCGGGCAGACCGCGCTGCTGCGTGAATACGTCCGCGGCAAGGTGCCCGCGCTCCGGGTCGCCGAGGGTGGGGATCTCGTGGAGGAGACGCTGGACGTCACGGCCGTGGGGGCGTCCGAGGGGACCGGGCTCGCCGTGGCACCGCTCCGGGTGGTCGCGGGGGAGGGCGCCGACACGTCGGTGGAGGCGTTCTACGCCGGCCACGGTCTCGAGGATCTGGCCGCCGGCGGGCTCGACGGCATCGGGCGCGTGGTCTACGGCCTCGTGAACCTGCCGAGCTTCCGAGCGGATCCGAGCGCGGACGTGCTGCGCAGCGAGACCATCGTCGGGCGGGTCGTGGAGCGCCCGTTCGGACCCGACAACCCGGCCGTCCTCTCGGAGACGGCGCCGTTCCGCGCCGTGCCGTACCTGGCGTTCTTCCCTTCGGAGGAGGAGCAGGGGGAGGGACCGCCGCCGGTCGTGGTGGGGATCCACGGCCTGTCCCTGTCCAAGGAGAGCTTCCTGCCGCTCGCGGACGCCCTGTGCTCGGCCGGGTTCGCGCTGGTGGCCGTCGACCTGGTGCAGCACGGCGAGCGACAGGGTCCGTTGGAGGTGACGCTGCCCCCGGAGCTTCCCCTGAGGTTCGTGCCGGAGGGCGACTTCGCGGACAGGCTGGACCCGTCGCTGGCGGCCATGGTGCCGCCGGTGGAGTTCCCCGATCCCTTCCTGAACCCCACGCTCCTGGGGCGGACGCGGGATCGGGTGAGGCAGAGCGTGGTCGATCAGCTCGCGCTCATCCGGCTGCTGGCCGTCGCGGACGGGGCGTCGACGCCCGTGGACTTCGACGCGGACGGGGCGCCCGACGACTACGGCCCGGTGTCGGTCGTGGGCCAGAGCCTCGGCGCCATCGTGGCGACCCAGGTCGCGGCCGTGGAGCCCGAGGTGGAGCGCGTCGCGCTCAGCGTCCCGGGCGGCGGCCTGCCGGACATCGTGAGGGAGAGCGCGAGCCTGTCCCACGACACGAACCTGCTGATGTATGCCACCGCGGACGCGCCGGAGCTGGGCCTCATGGCCGGTGGGGCGGGGCCGCTGCTGCCCGGTACCGACGCCCGGGAGGTCTACGACGTCGTCGCGCAGCAGGTGCTCGCGCCGGCGGACGCCCTGTCGTTCGCCCCCCACGTGCTGTCGGGCGCGCTCGGCGGGGGCTCGCCGAGGGTCCTGGTCCAGCTCGCCCGTGGCGACGAGGTGATCCCGAACGACGCCAACGCCCGCCTCGTTCGGGCCCTGGGTGCGCCCCTGGGAAACCCGGACGCCCTGCCGCTCCTGGTGGACGGCGACCTCAACGAGGTCTGGTTCGACGTCGGGCGGCCCGTCCGGGACGTGGCCGGGGAAGGGCTGCCGCCGTCGGGCTCCTGGGTCGCCGAGTATCCCGCCGGACACACGTTCCTGCTGGACTTCGAGGACCCGGGGATCACCACCGCGGCCCAGGAGCGCCTCGTGGCCTTCCTCCTGGCGCCGTGACGGAATCCCGGCGTCGCCGCCTGTCGCCACGCGATTTCACCACCGGGGGCCGCGGCGCTACTCCGCGCGGGTGGGGGGGCGCGGCGGGACGGGCGTCCGGCGCGCGTGAGGCACAAGCGGCGCAGCGCCGAAACCGGGGCCCGACCTTGAAGCCGCACCCGAACCCGGAGATCCTGCGCAGGTGCTCCGCCGCCCCGCCGCCGTCGTCTGCGCTCTCGGTCTCCTCGGTCTCGCCCCGTTCGCGCGGGCGGCGCCGGAGCCGTGTCCGGAGGACACGACGGAGGAGGGCGCGGAGCCGCCGCTCGGCCACGAGCGGTGGTGTGAGCGCGCGGAGGCCGACGGCCGCGTGGTGCGCCACGGTCCGTACACGAAGTGGCACGAGGACGGCTCCGTGGCGGAGCGCGGCCGCTTCGACGGCGGTCGGCGGGTCGGGGAGTGGGTCGCCCTGTTCCCCGACGGATCGGTGCGGGTGCGCTCCCACTACGAGGACGGCGTGCTCGACGGGGACTACGAGGAGCGCCGGGAGACCGGCGAGCACCTCGAGGGGGCCTGGCGCGACGGAGAGCGGCACGGCGAGTGGGTGACGCGCGGGCGGGGCGGCGAGGTCGTGGCCCGCGGCCGGTACGACCAGGGGCGCCGCGTCGGCCGGTGGATCCTCCGGGACGAGCAGGGCCGCACGCTCGAGGGGCCCTTCGAGGACGGGGAGAAGGAGGGGGAGTTCGTCACCACCGCGCCGGACGGGACGGTGCTCGCGAAGGGGACCCACCGGGACGACGCGCGCCACGGCCGCTGGACCCTGTACGCCGAGGACGGGAGCCTGCGGGCGGAGGGACGGTACGCCGGCGGGGAGCGGAGCGGGGCCTGGGTCGTCCGCGGGCCGGACGGCGAGGTGCTCGAGAAGGGACGCTACGCGAAGGGGCGACGGACCGGCCGCTGGACCGAGCACCAGGACGACGGGACGGTCGCGACCGGGAAGTACGACGACGGTGAGCGCCAGGGGACGTGGCGGTTCGAGAAGGACGGGGTGGTGCGCGCCCGGGGGCCGTATCGGCGCGGCGAGCGCCACGGCACGTGGACCCTCCGGCGGGCGGACGGGAGCGTGGAGGCGAAGGGGCCGCTGCGGCGCGGTACCCGCCACGGGAAGTGGACGGAGCACGACGAGGACGGCCGCGCCTGGGTCGGTGAGTACGTGGAGGGGCGCCGCGAGGGCACCTGGAAGCTGAACGGCGGCGACGGGAGCGTCGTGCGGGAGGGGGAGTATCGCGGCGGGCGGCCCGTGGGCGACTGGACCGTGCGGGGCGAGGACGGCCGTGGCTCGGGCGAGGGGGACTTCGCAGGAGGCGCGCGGACCGGGGGCTGGGCGGAGGAGGACGCCGAGGGGCGCCGGGCGAGCGGGCAGTACGTGGACGGCGAGCGGCACGGCACGTGGCGGATCCGATCCGCGGGCGGTGCGGTCATCGGCGAGGGGAGGTACGTGGACGGAGCGCGCCACGGGGAGTGGACGTTCCGGTTCCCCGACGGACGGCTTCGCGGGAAGGGGCGCTACAGGCGCGGGAAGCGCGAGGGCGAGTGGGTCGAGCGCGACGCCGAGGGCCACGTGGCCACGGGGCGCTACGAGGACGACCGGAAGCAGGGGACCTGGGTGACCCGAGGGCCGGACGAGGCCAGGCTGGCCGAGGGGCCCTGGGTGGACGGCGAGCGCCACGGGGAGTGGACCGCGTGGTATCCCGACGGCCGGAAGCGCTCGGAGGGGACCTTCCGGAGCGGCGCGCGGCACGGCGACTGGGTGGAGTACGCCCCCGACGGAGCCTCCATGAAGGGGCGCTACGAGGCCGGCGAGCGGGTCGGCGCCTGGACGCGCTTCGACGCCCGGGGGCGGCGCGTGTCCGAGGGGGCGTATCGCGAAGGGAAGCCTCACGGCGACTGGCGGCTCTGGCGGCCCGACGGCTCCCTCCGGGCGGAGGGGGCGTTCGAGGACGGGGCGAAGAAGGGGCGCTGGGAGGAGCACATGCCCGGCGGCGCCAAGCAGGTCGGGCGGTACGAGGGCGACCGCCGCGTCGGCACCTGGGAGCAGTTCGACGCCCGGGGGCGCAAGACGGGCGAGGGTCCCTACGACGGCGACAGCCACGACGGCGTGTGGACCTTCTTCCGGCCGGACGGCTCCGTGATGGCCAAGGGCGCCTATCGCGACGGGGTGAAGCACGGGCGCTGGGAGGAGCACGACCCCGGCGGCGCGACCCTGGTGGGCCCGTATCGCGAGGGCCGGCGCCACGGGACCTGGAAGCAGGTCCGCCCGGACGGATCGGTGGCGGCGAAGGGGCCGTATCGCGACGGCGTGCGGCACGGGGCGTGGACCCTCTACATGCAAGGCGGCGAGCCGGCCAGGCGCGTCGTGTTCCGCAAGGGCGAGAAGGTGTCGCAGAAGGACCTGCGCTGAGGCCCTTGCCCTTGCCCTTGCCCTTGCCCTTGCCCTTGCCTTTGCCTTCGCCTGAAGGGGCGACTGCCGCTGGCCTGTCCGCTCCGCGGGCGGATCGACAGGGCAATCGCAAAGTCGGAAAGGTGAGGGCCGTGCGGCGGTACGGCGCCCGGCGCCGGAGTGCACCCGCTCGGAAACGATGGACTTTGCGCGTCTGAGAGCAGGGAAGGGCACGGGCAAGGGCAAAGGCAAGGGAGGGCGGTCGACTTTGCGACCGCCCTGGGCGGTTCGAGCGACGAGATGGTCGCCTCGGGTCCCCTGTGCTAGGAGGGGGCCATGGAGACGAAGGTACGACGGGGCCTGCGCCTGGGGGCGTGGAGCCTG
This sequence comes from Myxococcota bacterium, assembly GCA_051747385.1. Taxonomy (GTDB): domain Bacteria; phylum Myxococcota_A; class UBA9042; order PHBI01; family JACKFB01; genus JBNJGB01. Next base: position 214,430 of record JBNJGB010000005.1, on the reverse strand, counting down.
ATGCTCGCGATCGGGCTCGGCGGCGTGGTGCAGGCGCAGGACGCCTCTCCCGACGCGGAGCCTCCGGCCGCCGACGTGATCGGCGAGGCGGACGCGCAGGGCCCCGAGGCGCCGCAGGAGGCCGTGGAGGCGCCCGGAGAGGGCGAGGAGCAGGCCTCGAAGGGCGAGGAGCAGGCCTCGAAGGCCAGGAAGCGCCCGCCCAAGACGATCCGCGTCGAGATGAAGGACGGCGGGGCCGTCTACTGGATCACCATCGAGGAGATCATCGACCTGGGCCTGGCGCCGTACGTGGAGCGGGTCGTCCTGGAGGCCAACGCGGACGAGGACGCCGTGGCCGTCGTGTCGCGCATCCACACGCCGGGGGGGCGGGTGGACGCCGCCGTCCGGATCCGCGACGCGCTGCTGAAGGCGGAGATCCCGACCCTGGCGTTCATCGACTCGGAGGCCATCAGCGCCGGGGCCCTCATCGCGCTGGCCCACGACTACATCGTCATGGTGCCGGGCGGGACCATCGGCGCCGCGACGCCGATCCAGTCGGGGGGAGGCGGCGGCGAGGCGCAGCCGGTGGGCGAGAAGATGACCTCGTACGTCCGAGGGGTCTTTCGGGCCACCGCCGAGACGAAGGATCGCGATCCGGTCGTGGCCGAGGCGATGGTGGACGCGAAGGTGCACGTGCCGGGTCTGGCGCCCGAGGGCAAGCTGCTCACGGCCACCTCCAAGGAGGCCCTGGAGTGGGGCATCGCCGATCTGGTCGTCGATGATCGCGAGGACTTCCTGGCGCAGGCGGGCCTGGAAGAGGCGCGCATCGAGCGCCGCGAGACGAGCTGGGCCGAGGAGGTGGCCCGCGTCCTCACGCACCCGATGCTGAGCGGGATGCTGATGACGTTCGGCTTCCTGGGGCTCCTCATGGAGTTCTACTCGCCCGGCTTCGGCATCATCGGCGGGATCGGCATCACCTGCCTGCTCCTGTTCTTCTTCGGCCACCAGGCGGTCCACCTGGCAGGCTTCGAGGAGCTCGCCCTGTTCTTCGTGGGCCTGGCCCTCATCGTCGTGGAGGTCTTCGTCACGCCCGGGTTCGGGATCCTGGGCGCCCTGGGCCTCGTCGCCATCCTGGCGGCGCTCGTCATGACCCTCATCGCCTATCCGCTGGACGTGTCCATCGACACGGGAGAGCTCACGACGGCCCTCCTGCGGGTCCTGGGCTCCATCGCCTTGACGATCCTCATCCTGATGGTGGCCGGCGTGCGCCTGGCCCGCTCCGGCCCCTTCCGCAGGCTGGTCCTGGCCGACGAGATCGCCGGCCGGGCGGTGGGCTTCGGCGAGGCCGGCCCGGACGCCGAGGGCCGCGAGCGCCTCCCCGACGAGATCGCCCCTGCCGTCGGCGCCGTCGGCGTGGCGCGGAGCAGCCTGCGTCCCTCCGGGAAGGTCCGGGTCGACGGGCGGACCTACGACGCGGTCACCACCGGAGAGCTCATCGCCGCGGGGGATCGGGTCGAGGTGCGGGGCACGCGCGGATCCGCGCTCGTGGTCCGGGAGGCTCCCGCCGAACGAGGGGAGGCGCCCGATGACGCCTGACCTGCTCATGCCCGTGGCCCTCATGGTGCTCGGCTTCGTCCTGCTGGGCGTGGAGGTCGTGATCCTGCCCGGCTTCGGCGTGTCCGGCGTCCTGGGCGTGGTGAGCCTGGGCGCGGGCTCCTGGCTCCTGTGGGAAGCCGGTGGGCCGGTGCTGGGCCTCGTGGGCATCGCCGTGAGCCTGGCGGCGACCGTCGGCGTGGTCTGGTGGTTCGCCCACTCCCGCGGCGGGCGCTCCCTGGTGCTCGCCGACGAGGTGGGCGGCACCTCCGACGACGACGACCCCGCGGCGCTCCCGCGAGCCGATCTCGTCGGCCGCACGGGGCGCGTGACGTCGCCGCTCCGGCCGAGCGGCGTCGTCGAGGTGGACGGCGAGCGCCACGACGCCTTCCTGCGCCACGGCGCGTGGCTGGAGGCGGGGGGGACCGTGCGTGTGGTAGGCCGGGGACACGGTCAGCTTCTGGTAGAGGAACACACCGACGAGGAGAGCTGAATCATGGAAGCGCTCGAGCAGTTCGGACCCATGCTCATCATCACGGTGGCCGCCGTCGGCTTCATCGTGCTGTTCCTGTATCTCATCCCGGTCCGGCTCTGGATCGCCGCGGCCTCCTCCCAGGTCCCGGTGGGGATCCTGACCCTCATCGGCATGCGGCTGCGCCGGGTGCCGCCCGTGCAGATCATCGAGCCCATGATCAACGCGTGGAAGGCGGGGCTGCACTACACCGCCAACCAGCTCGAGAGCCACTACCTCGCGGGCGGGCAGGTGCAGAAGGTCATCAACGCGCTCATCTCCGCCCAGAAGGCGAACATTCCCCTGGACTTCGACCGGGCCGCGGCCATCGATCTGGCCGGCCGCGACGTGTTCGAGGCGGTCCAGATGAGCGTGAACCCCAAGGTCATCACGACCCCGCGGGTCGCCGCCGTGGCCAAGGACGGCATCCAGGTGATCGCCATCAGCCGCGTCACGGTGCGCGCGAACATCGACAAGCTCGTCGGCGGCGCCGGGGAGGAGACCATCCTGGCCCGCGTGGGCGAGGGCATCGTCACGACCATCGGCTCCGCGCAGGGCTACGCGCACGTGCTGGAGAACCCGGACGGCATCTCCCGGACCGTGCTGCAGAAGGGCCTCGACGCGGGGACGGCCTTCGAGATCCTCTCCATCGACATCGCCGACGTGGACGTGGGCGAGAACGTGGGGGCGAAGCTCCAGACCGAGCAGGCCGAGGCGGACAAGAACATCGCCCAGGCCCGGGCGGAGGGGCGCCGCGCCATGGCCATCGCCGAGGAGCAGGAGATGAAGGCCCGGACCCAGGAGATGCGCGCCCGGGTGACCGAGGCCGAGGCCCAGGTGCCCGAGGCCCTCGCAGAGGCCCTGCGCAGCGGCAACATCGGCGCCTTCGACTACTACAACCTGCGCAACATCGTCGCGGACACCTCGCTCCGTGAGGGCCTGGGCGGCCGGGGCGAGGAGGAGCCGGAGTCTTGAGCCGGAGCCGCGGTCGCCGCGTCGCGCGTCTCCTCCGCCTCGCGGGGCGGGGGGACGCCGACGCGCGCCGTCGGCTGCGCCGGACCTGGGCGGAGGCGGACCTGCTGGACCTGGACCGCGAGCCCGCCCGGCTGCGCGGTCGTCCGCCGAGGTCCGAGGAGCCGGGTGGGGAGGGCGAGCGATGATCGAGCCCGACGCCCACCTTCTCCTGGCCGAGATCGAGATCGGCGAGCTGATCGAGTGGCTGATCCTGCTCGCCCTGTACTTCCTGCTGCCGGCGCTGTCGAGAATGCTCAGGCGGAAGAAGTCGGACGAGGAGGCCGAGGCCCACGAGACCCGGCCCGAGTTCGAGCCCGCGGAGCGCTGGGAGCCCGAGCCCGCCGCGCCGAGGCCCATCGAGGAGTCGGAGCCCGTCGAGACGCCGGTTCCACCGGAGACGGCCCGCCCGCCGGTGGAGGCGCCGGAGCCGCCGGTGGTGGACACCGCGGCGCTCGACGACCTGGAGGGTGCCCTGGCGGCCTGGCGCGCGGTCGCGACGCCGCGGATCGGGCGGGCCGCCGCAAGCCGCGTGGAGCGCGAGGTGGCCGAGCAGGTCCCGGCGTGGTCGGGCGCCTGGCCGTGGACCCCCGAGGACGCGGACGACGCCCGGAGCGCGGCGCGGGCCGTGGAGGACCTGACGGCGGGCGTGCGCGCCGTGTCCCACCCGGCGGAGCGCATCCTGTCGCGGACCGCCGAGGCCATGCTCGATCCCGTGGCGCGGGCTGCGGCGGGGCCGGACGCCGAGGACCCGCCGGTCCTGCTGCCGGTGGGCCGTCAGCCGTCTCCGGACGCGCGGTCCCTGGCCGCGGCGGTCGACCTGCTGCCCCTGCACGTGCCCGACGGGGCTCCGGCTCCCGCGCGACGCGTGGCGTTCCTCGAGGAGGCCGCCGCGCAGGTCGTCATGGCGTATCCGGGCGCCCTGGATCCCGTCGTCTCGCGCGCCCTGGATCGGGTGGTCGAGGTGGCCCGGGAGCGCGGCCCGACGTCCGCACCGCTCCGCATGCTGCTCCGCCAGGACATGGTGGGGACCCTGTTCGCCTCGGGCGTCGTCTCCGCGATGGCGTTCCGACACACGGGCCCGCTCGCGGTGCTGTCCGAGCCGCCCCAGGACGCCTCGACGCGCACGGCCCACGGGCTGCGGGCCGCCCTGGCGCGCCGGGCCGCGGACCGCTCCGTGCTGGTGGAGGACGCCGCCCCGCCCGAGGAGGTGGAGGCCCTGGCGTGGGATCGCGTGGCCGAGGCCATCGAGGGCGCCATGGTGGAGGTCCCCTGGGGGCCGGGCTCCGGGCGGGGCCTGCGGGGCCTCGTCCCGGCCTGGGGACCCGCGAGGGATCAGCGCGCGCGGGACCTGGGCCACGCCCTGGCGGCCCACCGGCGGAACCTGGGCGTGCGGCCCTCGGGAGCGGAGGCCCTGGTCGCCTGGCGCCTGGCCCTCGAGGAGGCCGGCGTCGCGCTCGACCGGAGGACGCTCGGGCTGCTGGCCGACGCCGTCGAGGGGGTCAAGACGCCGAGGCGTCCGGCCGTCCGGAAACCGGCGCCGGCGCCGGGGACGGACGCGCAGGACAGCGAGCGCGGGGACGCCTTCGTCCTCCAGGTACTCCTGGGCGAGCCCCGCGCCCGTCGGCACCCGGCCTTCCGGCGGGGACCGAGACGCATGTGGCGGAATCGCTCCCGGGCCGCCCTCACTCCTCCCGGATCACCACGGGGATGACCCCGTGGAGGCCCACCTCCTCCAGGGCGCGGGCCACGTCGCGGCTCGCGTTCACCAGCCGCATCCTCCCGCCCGCTCGCGCCAGGTGGCCGTAGACTCGCACGATCGCAGCGATTCCCGACGAGTCCACGGCGTCGACGACGTCGAGGGACAGGTCCAGGTGGTCGATCCGATCGAGGGGGATGGCCGCCAGGTCGTCCGCGAGCCCGAGCGCGTCCTCCCCGATCAGGGGGCGGGTCACGCGCACGGTGCGCCGCCGATCCTCGGGCTTCGCCACGACAGCGGGCCCGTGGGCGGGTCCGCGCAGCACCAGGTGTCCGTCTGCCATCACTGGGCTCCCTTGCCGGTAATGAGGACGCGGAAGGTCTTCACGACCACCAGGGCCTCCATCTTCAGGTAGGTGGACAGCCGATAGAGGTGGGCGATGTAGACCAGGTCGTGGGCCAGCTTCTCTCCCACGGCCTCGATGGAGGAGTCGTATCCCCGCTGCACCTGGGCCCAGCCGGTGATGCCCGGCCGCTGCACCAGGTGCCGATCGTCGTAGCCCGGGAACCTGTCCTCGAGCTGGGTCGCGATGAGGCGGCGCTCCGGGCGCGGCCCCACGAGGCTCATCTCCCCCTTGAGGATGTTGACGAACTGGGGGAGCTCGTCCAGGCGGTGCTTCCGGAGGACGCGCCCGACCCGCGTGACCCGGGCGTCGTTCTTGCGCGCCCACACGGGGCCGCCGCCGGCCTCGGCGTCCTCGCACATGCTGCGGAACTTGAGCATGGGGAACTCGACGGGCCGCCCGTGGGCGTCGCAGCGGAGGCGCGTCTGCCGGTAGAGGACCGGGCCCTTGCTGTCCAGCTTGATGATGACGGCGATGGCCAGCATCACCGGCCAGAGCAGCAGCAGGGCCGCCACCGACGCCACGAGGTCGAAGGTGCGCTTGGCGAAGCGCACGGACGCCGGGGCCGGGGCGGGGCAGGACAGGTCGTCGCGGCGCCGGGCCGCGGGGCGGGCCCACAGGCCGGTGCGCGCCCCGGTGAGGAAGCGGATCATGCCCATGAGGTATGCGGTCTGGGCGACGACGCCCAGGCGCGCCAGGCGGAAGACGCGGGAGCGCCCCACGCCGCGATCGGGGACGAAGACGCTCAGGGCTCCGAGGGTCAGCACGGCGCCTCCGGCCAGGGGAACGGGCAGCAGGGCGCGCCAGGTCCACGCGCCGGCGACGAGCACGGCCAGCATGACCACCAGCATGGGCGCCCCGAGGGTCTTGAGGGCCTTGCGCCCGAGCGGCAGTACGAGGCGTCCTCCCCGCCAGAACAGGTGCCGGTAGCGCCACAGCATCTGCCAGTTGCCGCAGGCGATGCGCTGCCACCGCCGGAACATGGTGGCCAGGTCCTTCGTCGGGGCGTCGCCCACCCGCGCGTCGGGACACCAGGCGACGCGGTGGCCGCTCGCCCGGACCTCGAGGGGGATGACCCAGTCGTCGTTGATGGTGTCGGCCGGCAGGGTCGGCATCAGGCGGGGGCGGATGACGTACGCGGCGCCGGAGCCCGCCACGAGCATGTCGCGCTCGGCCTCCAGCTTGCGGATGTGCGTCTCGCCGCGCCAGTAGGACGCCTCGCCGTTCTCCTCCTTCGGCTCGTCCAGGTCCGCCTGGACCACGTACCGGGCGCAGGCCAGGCCCACCTCGGGGTCCTCCATGGCGGCGGCGAGGATGGCCAGGGCGTCCGGCGCCATCTCGGCGCTGGCGTCGGTGAGCAGGAGCAGGTCGCCCCGCGCGGCCGAGGCCAGCCGCCCCAGGGTCACCGCCTTGCCGCGCCGCTCGCCGTTGCGGAGGAGTCGGACGCGGGGGTCGCCGAAAGCCTCGGCCCGGGCCGCCGTGTCGTCCGTGGAGCCGTCGTCGCAGACGACCACCTCCAGGCGCTCGGCGGGCCAGGCGAGGGCGAAGGTGTTCCGGAGCTTGTCCTCGATGTGCTCGGCCTCGTTGCACGCCGGCACGAGCACGCTCACCAGCGGCCGCTCCCCCCGGCGCTCGTCGGATCGGGTGGTCTCGGGGCGGCGCCGCTTGGGGACCAGCCGGATGGCGAGGGGATACAGCGCATAGGGTGCCAGCACGAGGGCGCCCAGGGCGCCGACGATGATCAGGATGATCGTGCTGTTCATGGTCCCCCCTCGGCCATCCGGGCCGTCGTTCGCGTGGGATGTCCAGGGATTCGCCCCAGGTTCAAGCAAGGGGGATGCCAGCCGGTGGACCCGCCGGGGCCCCCGTGCGGGTTGATTCGCACGTACGTGGCCGTGCTCTCGACCCCTTCCGCGCCGGGGCGATATGCCTCGACGTTTCGGAACACCCCGCCGCGCCCCGTGGCGCCCCGTGGCGTGCGGCCGCGCCTCCGCGTCCGCGCTCGGTTCGGGCGGGCCTGCTACCGGGCCGGGATGCCCCGGTAGGCGTCGAGGGTCCGCTCGGCCCAGCCCGCCGCGCCGAACTCCCGGCGGATCTCCGCGGCGCGACCGAGGGCGGCCGCCGCCATGCGGTCGAAGTCGAGCGCCAGCCCGGCCAGGGCGTCCGACAGGGCCGCGGGGTCGTCGGGCGAGACCAGGCGGCCGTGGACCCCGTCGCGCACCACGTCCGGCACGCCCCCGACCGCGCTGGCGACGACCGGGAGGGCCGAGGCCGTGGCCTCCAGCAGCGCCATGGGCATGCCCTCGCGCCGGGACGGCATCACCAGGGCGTCCGCGCCCTCCAGGAAGGTCGGCACGTCGGTGCGATAGCCGGCGAACCGCACCGCCCCGTCGAGGCCGGCGTCGCGGGCCCGGGCCTCCAGGCGAGCACGCTCCGGGCCGTCGCCGACGATGGTGAGGTGGAGCGGGGCGTCGGTCCGTCCCAGGGCGTCCAGCAGCACGTCCGCCCCCTTCTCCGGGCTCAGGCGGCCCAGGAACAGGAGCCTCACGGGCTCCCCGTCCCGGCGCGTGCGCCGCTCGGGCGCATCGAGGGGGAGGGCGAGGAAGTTGGGAATCAGGACGAGGCGCTCCGACGGCACGCCGCGATCGAGCAGGCTCCGCCGCCCGTCCGGGGAGACCGCCAGCACCCGGTCCACCTCCGGCCCGCGGTACAGGGCGCAGGCGACCTGCTCCCACAGGCGGACCCGGGCGTCCACCGCCGTGTCCCCGTGGTGGGTGGCCGCCAGCGGTCGTCGGCGCCGGTTGGCCATGGCCCCGTAGAACAGCCCCTTGTAGCCGTGGGTGTGCACCACGTCCCAGGGGCGCCGGTCGATGTGGCGGCGGACGGCGGCGAAGGCGTCCAGGTCCCAGCGGCCCGACGCCTCGATCAGGGCCGCGTCGATCCCCGCCTCCCGGGCCGCGCGGACGAAGGCCCGCCCCGCGTCGGGCACCCGGGCGTCCCCGAGGGCCAGCAGGGTCACGTCCTGTCCGGCGTCCCGGAGGGCCGCGCAGCCGCCGAGCACGACGCGCTCCGCCCCGGCGACGGGTCCCGGCGCGATCAGGTGGAGCAGCCTCACGGGAGTCTCACGGCGCGTTCCTCCCCGTCGCGGCGCGGTAGAGACCCTCGTAGGCCCGCGCCATGGCGTCCATGGAGTAGCGCTCCAGGACCAGGTCGCGTCCGGCCTCGCCGTCTCTCCGGCGCTGCTCGGGGTCCCGGGCGTAGCCGAGGAGGGCCTCGGCCATGGCGTCCGGATCCGCGGCGGGGACCGCTCGTCCTCCGGCGAGGTCCAGCAGGCCCCCCACGCCGCCGACCGCGGTCGCGACGATCGGCCGGGCCTGCGCCATCCCCTCCAGCAGCGCGAGGGGGAGCCCCTCCCGCACGCTGGCGAGCGCCATGACGTCGAACGCGGGGATGAGATCGGGCACGTCGAAGCGCTGCCCGAGCAGGTCGACCCGATCCGCCACACCCAGGTCCCGGGCCTGCGTCTCGACGCGGCTCCGCTCCGCTCCGTCGCCGACGAGGACCAGGCGGGCGTTCGGGAGGGCCTCCGCCACCCGGGCGAAGGCGTCGACGAGGTGCCGGTGCCCCTTCTCGGGGGACAGGCGGGCCACGCAGCCGATCACGAAGGCGTCCGCCGGCAGGCCGAGGTCCTCCCGCGCCCGCCGGCGCGCGGCCTCGTCGGGGAGGGGCGGGGCCGGGATCCCGTTGGGGATGCTGGGGCTGTCGTCTCCGAAGTGCGCGCGGCGCCACCGGGCGATCTCGGGCGCGACGCTGACGACCCGGGCGACCCTGGGCATGATCCGCCCCAGGACGCGGCGACGCGGGGTGTCGTAGAGTTCCACGGAGTGCTCCGTGTGCACTTGCGGGGTGCAGGTCAGCCTCGACGCGACCGCGCCATACAGGAAGGGCCCCAGGTGATGGGAGTGCAGCACGTCGACATGCCGGGTCCTGAGGTGGCGTGCGATGCGCAGGGGCAGGGTGGGGTGGAGCCCGGGGCCGGAGGGGAAGAAGCGCGTCTCCACGCCGTCGGCCTCCAGCGCCGCTCGGAAGTCGCCGTCCGCGACGTATGCCAGGACCTCGTGCACGACGCCGGTGCCCTGGGCGTGGGTGGCCAGGGCGTGGACCATCCGCTCGATGCCGCCCACCTCGAAGTACTGCACCAGGTGGGCCACCCGCAGCGGCCGCCCGTGGGATCCGCCCGCGGTCGTGGCGTCGTGCCTCATATCCCCTCCGTGGCGGTCGTCCGGGCCGGACGTGGATGCCGAATACGCTCGATTGGTCTTGCGTCCTGGCTTCAGTTGTACCAGCCTTTCCCTGTGACCCAACCATTCGAACGCACACGGTGCCTGCGGAGGCTCCTGCTCCCGCTGGCGTTGTCGCTTTCCGTCGTGTGCCTCTCGCCGCCGGCCGAGGCGGCGCGGGGAGACGGGGACGAGTACGTGGTCCGGCCCGGCGACGAGCTGATCGTCGCCCTGCCGCAGCACGACCCGCGCGAGCAGACGGTGCAGGTGGATCTCCGCGGGAACATCTTCATCGAGCCGTACGGGAACGTGGACATCGGCGGCCGCGATCTGGACTCGGCCGAGCGCCACCTCCGGCGGAAGCTGCGGCGGTACGTCGTCCACACGGCCGGGATCACGCTCATCCTCAAGGCCCGCAAGCGCCTGGTCCTCGTGTCGGGGATGGTGGCCGAGCCGGGCCTGGTGCGGGTGGAGGAGAAGGCCGGCATCTGGGCGGCGATCAAGGCGGCCGGCGGTCCCGCGGAGGGGGCCGATCTGGGCCGCGTCCTCCTCGCCCGCGACGGGCGCGAGGAGGTGGTCGACGTGCGGCGGTGGCTGACCGCGCCCGAGGATCGCGAGGAGCTGCCGGAGCTGAAGGCCGCGGACGTCCTGTTCGTCCCGGCGGGACCCGGGCAGCGAATCGGAGGGGGCCGGGGCGACGAGGGCACCATCCGCAACGTCTTCCTCACGGAGGACACCATGAAGGGACAGGTCTTCGTGCTGGGAGCGGTGGGGTCGCCGGGCCTGTACCCACGCTCGTCGTCCCTGAATCCGCTCACGGCCCTCGGTCTGGCGGGCGGGCCCACCGCCGACGCGGACCTCACGGCCGCCCGGCTGATCACGCCCCTGTCCAGCCAGAGCGTGAACCTCCTGGCCGCGCTGCGCTCGCCGTCGAGCGAACTGCCTCCGCTGCCGGAGGAGGGCGGCGCGATCCTCTATGTGCCCGATCGGGAGGCGAAGATGGGGCCGTCCATCAACGTCGTCGGGGCCGTGCGTACGCCGGGGCGGATCCCGGTGGCCGGGGCGATCTCCGTCCCGGACGCCGTGGCTTTGGCGGGGGGCCCGGAGGCCGAGGCGGACCTGGACGACGTCCGCCTCGTGAAGGTCGGATCGGGCTTCACGCTGGCCGCCGAGTACCGCATGGACGATTGGTATCGGGACGGCGGGGTGATCGCACTGGCCGAGGTGGAGCCCGGCGACTCGCTGCTCGTCGAGTGGCGACCGCGCGTCTGGCGCGATGTCTTCCGGGTGGTCTCGGATCTGGCCCTCATCAGCACGAGCATCGCCGTGCTCTTCATACGCTAGGAGGGGTCGTGGAGAAGTCGCGAACGCTGCTGGCCGGACTCGCGCTCCTCCTGCTGACGACGGGGTGTGGTCCGGCGCTGGAGATCCGCCACCGGGACCCGGGGCACGAGGAGGCCGAGGTCTGGATCGACGGAGAGCGCGTCGATACGGTCGGATATGGCGACGACGAGAGGTTTCGCCTGGACGAGGGGGTCCACGGCGTCCGCGTCGTGCCCACCGGGCGATCCGACAGCCCATGGCACGCCGAGCGACGGGAGGTGCGCTTCGTCCTGGACGAGGGCGCCGTGATGACGTTGCTGCCCGGTCCGCCGGGCGAGGACTAGGCCGATGGCACTGGACGACACCGAGAGAAGGCGCAAGGCGAGACAGCTCGCGGCCGGCTTCCAGGGGGCGGTCGACCGCTCCGGGGCCCGGTTCGTCCTGGTGACGTCCGTGGCGCGCGAGGACGGGCTCGAGCAGGTGATGGAGCTGGTGGAGCCGGAGCTGCGCTCGCCGGAGGGGCGCAGGTTCCACATCATCTCGTGGGAGGGGCTGCGCCTGTACGACCCGCAGACCATGTCCAAGGCGGACGTGGTGCTGGTCCCGGCGCCGCCCCTGCTCGAGGGCGAGGAGATCCTCTGGCTTCCCAGGGACTGGATGGACGCCTTCGACGGGACGATCCTCGTCGTGAAGAAGCGCGTCACCCGGAAGCGGGACCTGCGAGAGGCCGTGACCTGGCTCCGCGCCGCAGGCGCCCCGCCCATCGGCTTCGTCTGGAACGAGGAGGACCTTCCCGTGCGCGCCGCCGAGGGGGCCGCCACGTGGCGGAGGGCCACGCGCCTGTTCGCCGCTCCCCCGGGTGAGGGCGTCGCCTCCGAGGACGGCGGCGCGGCGACCGCGGAGGAGACATGAACGAGGAGCACACTCGCCGCATCGAGCCGAACCTGGTGATGGACGCCCTGCGGGCCCACCGGAACGCGGTGTGGATCTCCCTGGCCGTCGTGCCGGTCCTGGCGGTGGCGTCGGGCTTCTTCTTGCGGCCGAAGCTCAAGGCCGAGGTGGAGCTGCTCGTGGAGGAGCAGACCGAGAAGAACCCGATCCTGGAGGACATGGCCGTCGAGTCCCCCATCACCAACCGCCTGCCGGCCATCAACTCCATCGTGAAGAGCACGCGGACGCTGACGCGCGTGCTCGAGGACCTCGGGGAGATCTCCGACGACACGCCGCGCTCCGAGGCCATCGCCGCCGTCGAGGACTTCCGGGGCCAGGTGGACGTGTACGGGGAGGGGGGCGGCCTGGTGAAGATCACCGTCGTCGGCCGCGATCCCCACCGGGTCTATGACGGCGCGGATCTCCTGACGGAAGTCCTCATCGAGGAGATGGTCCGGCCGCAGAACCAGTCCCTCGACGAGACGGTGAAGTTCCTGGAGGCCCAGCTCGAGCGCGTGCAGAAGGAGCTCCGGGACGTGGAGGAGGGCATCCGGACGTTCAAGGAGGAGCACGCGGACGTCCTGCCGGACGTGCACAAGCTGAACCTGGAGAGCTACGCCCGCCTTTCCAAGGCGCTGCTGGACGCCGAGTCCGAGCTCATCGCCAACGAGGAGCGCCAGCGGGTCTACGAGGAGGAGCTCGCCCGCTACGATCCCCACACCTCGCGGGTCGCGAAGCGGCTGGCCCACGCCCGGGCCAGGCTGCGGGTGCTGCAGTCCAAGTACACGAACGAGCACCCGGAGGTGAAGGTCGCCGCCGCCGACGTGGCCGACGTCCGGGCCCGGCTCCGGAAGGTCGAGGCGGACAGCCGCGACTCCGAGGAGAAGCGCATCGAGCGCCTGGCCAAGGTCGCCGGCCGGGTGGAGGAGGACGACGAGGGCTTCAGCTACACGGCCGTGGCCAGCCGCACGGAGGCCCTGCGCGAGAAGGTCGACTTCCTGAAGACGCGCGTGGCGGAGGCCCGCGGCAAGCTGGAGCAGTTCGCGGCCTCCGAGCAGCGCCTGAGCGCCCTGATGCGCCAGCACGACGCGAAGTCGGCCGTGTACTCGAACCTGCTCACCCGGTACGAGGACGCGCGCGTCGCTCGAGCCCTGGTCGGCTACGAGGCCTCCAACAAGATCCGGGTGATCGAGGAGCCGACCCCGCCCGCCGAGCCGCCGCGTTTCTCGATCCCCTTCCTGGTGCTCGTCGGCCTGCTGGGCGGCGGGGTCCTGGGGCTCAGCCTGGTGTTCGTCTTCGAGCTGATCGATCCGACGATCCGGAACAGCGGCGAGGCCGAGGCCCTCACCGGTGCGCCGGTCATCGGAATCGTCGACTCCGTGGCCTGAGGCCGGCGTGGAGTCCTCCACCGCGCGGATCGCCCTCGCGGCCGGCGCGGCGCTCGCCGCCGGCCTCCTTGCCTTCGTGCATCCGGCCGCGCCGCTCCTGGTGCTCGTGGCCGCCTGGGCCCTGGCGTACGGGATCTCGAGCCCGTTCGTGGCCCTGCTCCTGTTCGTCCTGGTGCTGGTGACGCGTCCGGCGGAGTTCGTCCCGGCCCTGGCGCGGATCCACCCCGCGAAGATCGCGGCGCTGCTCGCCCTGGCGTTGTTCGTCGTGTCCAAGCTGGCGCGGCGCGACATCTCCTGGGCGACCATGCCGCACAACCGGTGGGTCGTGGTGCTGACGATCATCGCCTTCGCGTCGATCTTCCTGGGCACGGGACCGCGGGACAGCATGCAGTACTTCACGGACGTGTTCGTGAAGATCCTGATCCTCTACTTCCTCGTCCTGAACCTGGTGGACGGGCCGCGCCGGGCGGTGGCCTTCCAGGTCGTCTTCGCCGTCGGGACCGCGTTCCTCGGGGCCTACGCCATCTGGTCCCAGCTCACCGGGCACGCCGACATCGAGGGCAGCCGGGCCGGCGCCGTGGGCATGCTGGGCGATCCCAACGACCTGGCCCTGACGCTGCTCATCCCCCTGCCGTTCCTCGTCCTGGCCGTCGGCCGCGCGCGCGGACTGCCGCGGGTCGCGATCCTCGGGCTCCTGGCGCTCACCGCCGGCGGGATCCTGGCGACCCAGTCGCGCGGCGGCCTCCTGGCCGTCGCGGCCTCGGGCTATCTCCTGCTCCGCCTGCGCTTCAAGAGCCGCGTGCTCACCTGGGGTGCGGTGGCGGCGATCCTCGTGGGTCTGATCGCCGTCACCGGCATCGAGCAGCGACAGGGCCTGGGCGGCGGCGGCCTGGACGAGTCCGCCCAGGGGCGCTTGGACGCCTGGATCGCCGGCTATCGCATGCTGCGCTGGAATCCGCTGTCGGGCGTCGGCCTGGATCGCTTCGTCGAGAGCTACCCCGCCTACGTCGTCGACCCCGTGGAGTGGCGCCCCAAGGCCGCCCACAACTCCCTGGTCCAGGCCGCGGCGGAGACCGGCATCTTCGGGGCCATGGCCTTCTGCATGCTCCTGTTCGTGAGCGTCCGGAGCGCCTGGCGCCTCTACCGCGCGCCGGGGCGATTCGAGGGTCTCCGGGGAGCCGTCGTGCGCGCCCAGCTCCCAAGCCTGATCGGGCTGCTGGTGGCCGCGTCGTTCCTCTCGCAGGCCTGGAACTGGTTCCTCTACATCACCATCGCATTCATCGCCGCCGTCGATCGCGTCGAGGATCCGGTCCGGGCGACGGCCCGATCCGGGGCCGAGTCCCGGGTAGTGCGGTCGCCGCCGGTCGGCGTGCCGCAGCCCGGACCGGGGCGCGCCTGAGCCATCGGCCCCGACGGGCCTGAACGCCCATTTGGCCTCGACGCCGGCGAGAGCGGCCACCCCGGCAGCAGAAGGGGACATGAGCGCGGACGACTCCACCAGCACGAAGTCGGACGACCCGACCTCCACGGGGAGGCTGAGCCGGGACGCCCTCGTCTACGGGCTGGGTTTCGTCGCGCAGCGGGCGGTCAGCTTCATCATGCTGCCCATCTACACCCGCTACCTCTCCACGTCCGACTACGCCACGGTGCACCTGCTGGTCATGAGCGTGGACGTGGCGGCCATCTTCCTGTCGGCCGGCGTCACGGCCGGCGTCTTCCGCTTCTACTTCAAGACCGACGACGAGCGGACGGCGCGCGGCGTAGTCGTGGCGGCCTGGACGATGATGCAGGCCTTCCACCTCGTGGGGGCGCTGGCGTTGTACCTGGGCTCCGACGTGATCGCGGGGCTGGTGCTCAAGGACCCCGGGCAGGGCTACCTGGTCGCCCTCACGGCGCTCAGCTTCGTGCTCGACCCGTGCCTGACGCTGCCCACGCTCCTCATGCAGGTGCGCCAGCGCTCGGGCCTCTACACCGGGGTCAGCATCGCCAAGCTCGTGCTCCAGCTCGCGTTGAACGTGCTGTTCGTGGTCGTCCTGGAGGAGGGCGTCCGGGGCATCCTCCTGAGCACGATCATCACCTACGCCGTGCTGACCCCGTTCCTCCTCGCCTGGTTCTTCCGGCGGACGGGCTTCCCGATCATCAAGGCCGTGTACTTCGACCTCATCCGGTTCGGGCTGCCGTACCGCGTGACGACGGCCGGTACATTCATCCTGACGTACGCCGATCGCTACTTCCTGGTCGCCTGGCACGACCTGGACGTCACGGGCGTGTACAGCCTCGCCTACCAGTTCGGCTTCGTCCTGGCGCACCTGACCGAGGCGCCGTTCTTCCTGGCCTGGAATCCGCAGCGCTTCCGGCTCGTCCGCGAGGACAAGGAGGTTCGCGAGAAAGCCTACAACCGGGGCCTGCTGTTGTTCTCGTGCCTCGTGATGCTGGTCGTGGTGGGCATCTCGCTCTTCGTCACCCCGACCCTGCACATCATGTCCAACCCCGAATACCATGGGGCGGCAGTCCTCGTTCCGGTGATCCTCGCCGCCTACGCCTTCCAGGGGTGGACCAAGGTGTACGAGTTCGGGATCCAGGTGTCGGAGCGGACCTCCCGGGCCACCATCGCCACGTGGATCGCGGTGGTGACCGCCCTGATCGGCTACGCCCTGCTCGTGCCCCCGTTCGGCGCGTGGGGCGCCGCCCTGGCCACGGTCGTCGCCTTCGCGCTCCGCCTCGCGGCCTTCGTCTGGTTCGCCCAGCGCCTCTGGCCCGTGGCGTACGACTGGTGGCCGACGCTGCGCCTCGCCGGCTACGCCGCCGCCATCATCGCCGCCTATTTCGTGTGGAGCCCCGAGGGCTTCTGGGCCCAGGTCGGCGTCGCCACGGTCTTCACCGGCGTCTTCTTCGCGCTGATGTGGCGCGGCGGTGTCCTCGGCGTGGCCGAGCGCGACGCCATCGTGCGCATGATCCGCACCCGCCTGCACCAGATCGGCAGCGTCGTCGCCAACAGGAGTCGGGCATGAAGCCGGAGATCCCGCTCGCGGTCACCATCGACACCGAGGCCGACGCCTGGGATCCCACGCGGGAGCCGCACACCACGGCCAACCTGCGGCGCGTGCCGGGCACCCAGCGGATGCTGCGAGATCTGGGCGTGCGCCCCACCTGGCTGCTCACCTGGGAGGCGGCCACGGACGACTGGGCCGCCGGGCTGTTCCGGGAGATCCACGCCTCCGGCGAGGCGGAGATCGGCGCCCACCTGCACCCGTGGACGAGCCCGCCCGTGGACGAGCCTCTCGAGCCGGTCCGCACGATGATGTGCAACCTGCCCGTGGCCCTGCAGCGGGAGAAGCTCCGGCGTCTCACCGACGCCATCGGCGAGGTCCGCGGCGGGGAGCCCCCGACGGTGTTCCGGGCCGGCCGCTGGGGCCTGGGGCGGTCGTCGGTGGAGGCCCTGATCGACTGCGGCTACTCGGTGGACACCTCGGTCACGCCCTGGATCTCCTGGGAGGGCGAGCACGGGCCCTCCTTCGTGGGCGCGCCGGAGCACGTCTACCGCGTCGGTCCGACCCACGATCCCACGGTGCCGGACGACGAGGGGGCGGTGGTCGAGGTCCCCGTCACGTCCGGCTTCAACCGGCGCCCCTTCGCGCGGGCCTCCCAGGCCGACGGACTGCTACGGCGCGGCCCCCTGAAGCATCTGCACGCGGCCGGGATCGCGCACCGGGCTCGGGTGCTCCGGCGGATCTTCCTCTCGCCGGAGACGGCCGACGATCGGGACATGCTCATCCTGGCGCGCCACCACGTGGAGATGGGGGTCTCCCACCTCAACATGATGTTCCACAGCGAGAGCCTCCTGCCGGGGCTGAGCCCGTTCGTGCGGACGGAGGCCGACGCCGAGGCGTTCCAGGAGCGCATCCGCCGGTTCGTGCGGGGGCTGACCGACTTCGCGTCGATCCGCTTCGCCACGGTGAGCGAGATCGCCGGCGTCGCGGCGCCCGGCCGGTAGTTTCCATAGGCCGGATTGCCGGGCGTCGGGCTGGCGCCCGATGGGCCGGCCCGGGCCTCGCCGCGTGTCAGCCTCCGTGCGGACGGAGGCCGACGTCGGGGCCTTCCCGGAGCGCATCCGCCGGTTCGTGCGGGGTCTGGCCGACTTCGCGTCGATCCGCTTCGCCACGGCGACTGCGCCTCGTCGGAGTTCTGCGAGCTCGCCGATCCCGCCAGGCGCAGCACCTGTCAGTCCGACAAGGCGCTGGGCGCGCCTTGCACGGACTCGACCGAGTGTGCGAGCGACGCGTGCGCCTTCTTCTGCGAGGCGATGCGGTGATCCGCGACTGGATCGGGCTGGCCGTCTGCCGCGGCGCCGAACATCGCTTCCTTCATCGTCGCCGCCTTCATGGTCGTGCGCCTTCCTGCCGTGGGGGAGACGGTCTGCGCCCGCGCGCGGCTGCAACGGGCCGGGTTGAGCGGGGCGTGACGTCGCGCGTAGACTCCGGGCTCGGCGGGAGGGGGAGCGGATGGATCGGGTCGTGAGGTGGGCGTTCGTGGGGGTCATGGCGATCGCCGCCTGTGACGAGGGGGGCGCCGGGGCCGAGCGGGACGCGGACGGCGCGGTCGACGCATACGTGCAGGACGAGGGTTCGGCGGACGCGGCGCCTGACGCCCCGCTGTCCGAAGTCGGAGTGGATGCGGTGCCCGACCTCGGCCCGGCCGACGTCGGGGCGGACACCCCCGAGTCCGACGTGCCCGACGCCGCGGTTCCCGACGTGACGGCGTCCGACGCTCCGGAAGCCGGGGGCGGCGACGCGGTGGTCGGCGAGACGGACGCGGTGGACGCGGGGCCGCCCTGTCCGACGGCCGAGGCCCTCGAGGCGCCGGCGGTCTCGGGGCGCTTCTACGTGGACCGGGACGAGAGCGCCGAGTCCCTCTACGAGCAGTTCGGCTCGACCGAGCACGACGAGCCGCTGTCCGGTCGGGGCGTCGCGCTGGTGGGCACGGGCGGCGAGGCCGCGACGGAGAGCTGCCCGGACGGGCGCTTTTCCTTCGGCGCCGTGGCGGAGGGGACCTGGCTGGTGGTGCCGGACCTCGCCGCGGAGGAGGCCTGCACGACGCACAACTGTCCGCGCCGCTTCTCAGAGGCGGTGTCCGAGGGCGCGGTGAAGATCGTGACCATCGGCGACAGCGTCCCCCACGCCGGGCCGCACCCGCACTTCCCGGCGCGTCTGCGCACCCTCGTTCAGCCCCTCGCGGAGGCGGAGAACGTCAACGTGGCCGTGCCGGGCGCCGTGACCGACGACTGGCTGCCCGGATCGGACTACTTCGAGGATCGCTTCGCCCCCCACGCCGGGGACGCGGACGTGGTGGTGGTGTCCGTCGGCGGAAACGACCTGAAGAACTACATGGGCGACCTCACCTCCAAGTCGAGCGACGAGGTGTTCGGCCTCCTGGAGGCCTTCCCGGAGTACTTCGAGGGGGTCACCGGGAACATCGAGACCATCCTCGAGGAGATCCGCGCCCGGGCTCCCGAGGCGGACATCGTCTACTGCATCTACCCGAACTACGGGAACTCGGAGACCTGGCAGGACATGGCCGGCTCGTTTCACGCCGTGATTCCGGGGCTGGTGGGCTCCACGTTCGACGACCTGCGCACGGCCGTGGCCGCGTTGGACGGGGTGGTCATCGCGGACATCGAGGCGTCCCTGGGCACCGACGACGTGGAGCCCTACCTCAACGACCCGCTGCACATGAACGACCTCGGCCACCAACTCTACGCGGACCGGATCTTCGAGGCCCTGGGCGGCGTGGTGGTGGGCGAGGAGGGCGGCCCCGAGACCCCCTTCACCTTCGCCCTGGCGCCCTGACGCGCGCCTGCTTCCCGGCGGACTCCGGGAGCCAGTCGGTGTACCTGGGGGCCGGGGCGGGGTCTGCAAACACCTGGAGGGCGCCCATGGGGGCGTCGCCGTTCTCGAGGCTGATCTCGACGTCGGTGGGCATGTAGACGGTGGCGCTCGGCTCCCGTCACGCGGGCGCAGGCGTTGGGCTGGCTGCTGGCGGCAACGGGGCCTCGATCGGATCCGACGCCGTGCATTCACTTACGTCCCGGGCACCGGGCCCATCCGCCGATCCGGATGCGATCCGGCTCGAGGATCCAATGAGGGCTCGTAGCCCGTGGGCGTGCAGGTGCTCTACGAGCGCCGTGGCGAGCGCGCGGATCGAACCGCTGGAGTGGGCCTGCCGGTCGGCTTCCGCGACGACCAGTGGTTCAACGTCGCCGACCGGATCGCTCGGTGTGGGCGTCGCCGAGCGACAGGTCCGCGCCAGCCCTCCATGACGAGGTGAGCGCGATTCGTTGCGCACGTTCTCGTATCCCGCACCGAGGTGGTGGAGCCATGCGCCGTGGCCGGGCAGCCGCCGGCGGCGGCAGGCTGGGTGACTCCCGTCCTCTGTCCACTGGTGGGGCGGCGACGTCGGTGACCTGCCCCTCAGCCTGCCGGGGCGCCTCCGTCCCCGGGGGGCCGAGCGCGGCCCCGATCTCGACCGGCCCCGGCCAGCGGCGCACCATCGACGTACAGCCCATTGTCGCGGACCTTCTCCTCCCGACCGGCGGCGCACACCGCCCTCGCGCGCCGTGTGTGCCGCCGCGTTCCCCGGAGTGCCCCCGTGAGTCTGCACCGCCCTGTCGTGTCCGCGGGGTCGAGGCATGCGCCGAGGCCCCTCCTGCTGCTCCTCGCCGGCCTGCTGGCCGGGGTCCTCGCCTGCGGAGGCGGGGGCGGCTCGGCGGAGGAGGACGTCGGCCCGGACGAGGGGCCGCCCGATGGCCCGCCTGGCGCCGTCACGCTGGAGGTCTGCGACGACGGCGCCGACGACGACGGCGACGGCGCGACCGACTGTGCCGACGAGGCGTGTGCGGAGTTCCCCGCCTGCGTGACCCCACCGCCCGAGCCGAGCGCCTCCGCGCCGCCGTGGGACCCGACCGACGGGGCGGCGTTCGCCGAGGGTATCCGCTTCCTGTACGAGGGCGACGACGCAGTGATCCGCGGCCTGGACCCGGCGGCCCTCGAGCCGGAGCGCGTGGCGGTCGTGCGGGGCCGCGTCCTCGGTGTGGACGGCGAGCCCCTCCCGGGCGTCCGCGCGAGCTGCCCCGGTCGCCCGGAGATGGGTCACACGTTCAGCCGCGGCGGGGGCGACGTGGACCTGGTGGTGAACGGCGACGAGCCCGTCACGGTCCGCTTCGAGGCGGACGGGCACCTGCCGGTCGACCGCACCCGGACGCCGGAGGGGCGGGACTTCACCACGTATCCCGACATCGTCCTCACGCCCCTGGACCAGGCCCGGACGGAGCTGGACGGCACCGACGGAGGCGTGGCGGTGGCGACCACGCAGGCCGACTCGGACGGCGAGCGCACCGCCCGCGCGTGGTTCGCCCCGGGAACGCAGGCGACCCTGACCCTCCCCGACGGCTCCACGCAGATCCTCGACACCTTCACCGTCCGGGCGACCGAGTTCACCGTGGGCGACCTGGGCGAGCAGGCCATGCCGGCCGAGCTTCCCGAAGACACTGCCTACACCTACGCCGTGGAGCTCTCCCTGGACGAGGCCCTCGCAGTCGGAGCGGAGTCGGTGAGCTTCTCGGCGCCCGTCGCGGTCTACCTGGACAACTTCCTCGGCTTCGACGTGGGCACGGCGGTCCCCTCCGGGGTCTACGACCGCAGCAGCCAGGCGTGGGAGGCGTCGCAGGACGGCCGGGTCCTGCAGGTGGTCTCGGTGACCGACGGGCGGGCCGAGCTGGACCTGGACGGGGACGGGGAGGCAGAGGGAGACTCGGAGCTGGCTGCGGCGGGCATCCCGGACGCCGAGCGGGTGGCCATGGCGTCCCAGCTCTCCGCGGGCGACGAGGTCTGGCGGGTCGCGGTGACCCACTTCTCGCCCTGGGACTTCAACTGGCCCTTCGACCTCCCGGACGACGCGACGGAGCCGGACGGCGAGTTCCCCGAGAACCCGGACCCCTGCGGCCGGAGGGGCTCCATCGTGGAGTGCGAGAGCCAGGTCCTCATGGAGCAGGTGAGCCTGCCCGGCGTCCCCACGCCGCTGGTCTACCGCAGCGACCGCACCTTCGCGGGCAGCGGGCGGACCTTCGAGTGGCCGCTCACCGGCGACGACCCGCCGGCCTCGCTGGTGAAGGTCGGCATCGAGATCCAGGTGGCCGGCCAGCGGGCCGGCGAGGAGTACCCTCCGGACGCGAACCTGACCCACACCTTCACCTGGGACGGCCTCGACGCCTACGGCCGCAGGCTGTACGGCCTGGTGCCGGTCCGGGTGGCCGTCTCGTACTTCTACGAGGTGGACTACGCGGCGCCGCTGGCCGGCGCCGATGCCTCGTTCGGGGCGGCGGGCGGCGAGGTCCTGCAGGACGGGCGCGTCCTGTTCCCGGTCCGGCGGACGTTCCGCGGCGAGATCGGCGGCCTGGACGCCCGGGACACCCTGGCGCTGGGCGGCTGGATGCTCGACGGGCACCACTTCTACGGCGCCGACGCGCAGGCCCTGTTCACCGCCGGACACCGCGAGCGCGAGGCGCCGTCCACCGGCGTCGCCGGGGAGGAGGGCGGAGAGGTGCTCACCTTCCAGGCGTTCTCCGGCGACCTCGCGCACCTGCCCCTGGATCCGCGCCAGCTCGACCTGTTCGCGGACATCGCCGCGGCGCCCGACGGCTCGGTCTACTTCCGCACCGTGAGCCCCACCGGGGGCAGCGTGGTCCTCCGCCTCCTACAGGACGGCAGCGTGGAGCACTTCCTGGGCCGGGTCTTCGCCACGGACCAGGAGGCCCAGGAGAGCGGGTGTCTCCAGTCGACGGGGTGCGGCCTCGGCGGGCCGGCCACAGAGGCGGTCGTGCCCATGGACAACGTCGCCGTCGACTCTCAGGGGCGCGTGTTCGTCTCCAACCTGGGCGGCTGCGTGCACGTGGTCGAGGACGGGGTGGTGGAGGTGTACGCCGGGCAGTGCCTGCTGGACGCCCCGACCGGGTTCGACCCCATCCAGGCCCTGGCCATCGCGCCCGACGACACCGTCTGGGTCGCCAACGAGGGTCGGATCCAGCGCGTCACGGAGGGCGAGGTCGACTTCACCCCCGTCTACGGCGACCCGCTGGCAGGCGAGGCGAACGGCGACGGCGGGCCGGCGTCGGAGGCGGGGCTCTCCGTGGGCCAGACGGGCATGGTCTTCGACGAGGACGGCAGCCTGTACTTCTACGAGCAGCGCCAGGAGACCGTCCGGCGCATCACGCCCGACGGGACCATCGACGCGTTCTACGTCCTCGACGGGTTCGGCGTGGAGAGCCTCGCCCCCGCTCCCGGCGGCGGGGTCATCGTCGCCGAGGTCATGGGCACCTACGACGTCCTGACGCAGGTCGACGACGCCGGCCCGCGCGTGATCGCCGGGGCGAGCGACGCCGAGCTCGCGGCGGCCGGGATCATGCCCCGGGACACGCGGAGCGAGGACGTGCTCCCGGCCGACGGCATCTTCCTGACCTTCGTGAACAGCATGGCCCTGGGGCCGGACGGGGCGCTGTACTTCACGGACGTGCGCCTGCTCGAGGACATCCACCTCTACAACTTCGTGCGCGTGCTGCCGGGCGTGGCCACCGAGGCCGACCTGGGGCTCGACTCGTTCGTCACGTCCGCGGACGGGACGCTGGCCTACCGGTTCGCCCCGTCCGGCCGGCACCTGGCCAGCTACGACACCCTCACGGGCGAGGCCGTGCGCACCTTCGCCTACGACGCCGAGGGGCGCCTGGCCTCCGTCACCGACGGGCAGGGGAGGGTGACCACCCTGGAGCGCGACACCGCGGGCGGCCTGTCGGCCATCGTGGGGCCCGGGGGTCACCGCACCGAGGTCACGCTGGACGAGGGCGGGTACGTCGACTCCTTCACCACCCCGGCGGGCCGGACGGCGTCGGCGACCTACGGCCCCGGCGGGCTGCTGCTCGCGCTCACGGACTTCGCCGGGAGCACCACCGAGTACACCTGGGACGCCGCGGGCCGGCTCACCGGGACCCTCGACGCGGACGGGGGTGGGCTGAGCCTCGTGCGGACGACCGGGGGCGTGGAGGTCACCACCGCCAGCGGCGACACGACCCTGTACGCCCCCGGCGGGACGGTCTCCGACGGCGTCACGGCCACGCGGGTGGAGGAGGACGGCCTCACGGTCGTGACTGCACCGGACGGCACGGTCACCACCAGCCGGGTGGTCGACGATCCGCGCCTGGCCGGCCAGGCCGGCTTCCTGGGCGAGCGCAGCACCGCCGTCCCGTCCGGGTCGGTGCAGGTCGTGACACAGTCCGTCGAGGCCGAGGCAGCCGACGACGAGGCGCCCCTGCCCGAGGGCCTCGCGGTGGGCGCGCTCACCTGGACCCGCACGGTGGACGGCCGCACGTACACCGACGCCTGGGACCCGGAGGCCGCCACCTGGACCTACACCACGCCCGAGGGCCGGACCTACGTGCAC
Organism: Myxococcota bacterium; assembly: GCA_051747385.1. GTDB lineage: Bacteria > Myxococcota_A > UBA9042 > PHBI01 > JACKFB01 > JBNJGB01. The sequence goes on along the minus strand of JBNJGB010000005.1, from coordinate 190,828 downwards.
GCCTTCGACGCCGAGGGCCGCCTCGCGAGGGCCGAGATCCCCGGGTTCGTGCCCCTCGAGGTGACCTGGGACGAGGAGGGGCGCGTGGCCTCGGCCGGCCAGGGCGACCGCACGCTCACCTACGGCTACGGAGCGCACGCGGGGCCGGAGACGGTCACCGATCCCTTGGGCCGCACCACCACCTGGGGCCGCGACGCGGACGGGCGCGTCGACCGCATCACCTTCGCGGACGGCCGCACGCTGGAGGCCACGCTCGACGGCATGGGGCGGATGACCGCGCTCACCACCCCCTCCGGCGACGTCCACGCCTACACGTTCGACGCCGCCGGGCGCGTGACCTCCTGGACGCCCCCTGCGCCCGCGGATCCCGTCGCCTTCGAGTACGACGCCGACCACGCGTTGTCGCGCGTGCTGTTCGCCGACCAGACCGGCTACGACCTCGAGCGGGACGACCTGGGCCGCCCGGCGACCCTGAGCACCCCGGAGGGCGCGCACACGGCCGCCTACGACGAGGCCACCGGCCAGCCGACCGCGTGGACCTCGCCCGACGGCGCCCTCGGCTTCACCTGGGACGGCTTCCTGCTCGCCGCCCAGACCTTCGACTTCGGCCCCGCCGCCCACACCGTCTCGCGGCGCTTCGACGACAGCTTCCGCGTGGTCGAGCGCACCGTGGACGACGGGCACGCCGTCTCCTTCGCGTACGACGACGACGGGCTACCGGTCTCGGCGGGGGCCATGAGCCTCACCTGGCACCCGGCTGCATTCGCCCCGGCGGGCACGGCGGTCGGGGCGGTCACGACCGAGCAGACGTGGGACGCCTTCGGGCAGCTGGAGTCCGTCACGGCCTCCGTGGACGGCGCGCCGGTCTACGCCTACGCCTTCGAGCGCGACGCCGCCGGCCGGATCGTCGCCGTGGACGAGGTGGTCGAGGGCGCGGCCGCCACGCGGGCCCCGACGTTCGACGGCGGCGGGCGCCTCACGGCGGTCGACGAGGACGGCACGACCGCCGAGGCCTACGCCTTCGACGACGACGGCAACGCCACGTCCATCCGCGGGGTCGAGGCGGCCTACGACGCCGCCGACCGCATCGTGAGCTTCGGGGACGCGACCTTCACCCACGACGTGACGGGCGCGGTGGCCACGCGGACCGACGCGACGGGCGTCACCACCTGGGACCACGACGTGCTCGGGCGGCTGCGCTCGGTCACCCTCCCGGACGGCGCCGTCATCGGCTACCTGTACGACACCCTGGGACGCCGGGTGGGGCGGACGGTGGACGGCGCCTGGGATCGCGGCTGGGTCTACGACGACTTCGAGCGGCCCGTGGCCGAGCTGGACGCGTCCGGCGCCGTGGCCGCCCGGTTCGTCTACGCCCTCCGCTCGAACGTCCCGGACCTGATGATCCGGGACGGCGTCACCTACCGCCTCCTCTACGACCACCTCGGGTCGCCGCGCCTGGTCGTCGACACGCAGACCGGCGCCGTCGTTCAGCGGCTCGACTACGACGCCTTCGGGCGCATCATCCAGGACACCGCACCCGGCTTCCAGCCGTTCGGGTTCGCGGGCGGCGTCGTCGACCCGGACACGGGGCTCGTGTCCATGGGGCGCCGCGACTACGACCCGGAGCTGATCCGCTTCCTGAGCCGCGATCCCCACGGCACCGGCGGCGGTCACTGGAACCCGTACGTCTACGCCCGCAACGACCCCGTGCACTACCTGGACGCCACCGGGCTCGACGTCCTGCAGGCCCTCGACGACATCGTCATGGGCGACGTCGAGGACGAGGCGCGGCTGGGGGGGCGGGAGGCCTGGGCCCGCCTCAACGGCCACGGCCCCCACATGGGTCCCGTCGGGGCGCTCCGCCACTGCAACATGAACTGCCGCATGACCCGCCGCTTCGGCGTCCAGACCGCGCGCCTGGCCTCCTGGTTCCACGAGGTCCCCGAGCCGATGCTGAAGGGCAAGTTCGACAACCTGCCCGGCACGCCGGACCGGGACATGGACGAGTGGAACAACGACTGCGGCCAGGACTACGCCGATCGGGATCCCAACGAGGACTGCATCGAGGCCTGCGCCAAGGGCCTGAGCCGGGGTGAGCTGAAGGTGCCGGAGCCGGGCTGGCCCGAGGAGCGCATCCGGGATCTCGTGAACGACCCCGACAAGTTCACCCGCGAGGAGCGGCACCGAAGACGGACGGACCCGAACCGCTGGCGCTGAGGTGCTCTCCCCAGCTTGCCCCGAGGCCGGGTGGCGGAGGCGACGCGCGTCGAGGGCTGGGCCCGCTCAGGACTCGAGCTTGTCCCGGATGTAGGTGGCGATCTGGTTCTGCGCGGACGAGGACTCCCAGCCGATCCAGTGGAACTCGGCGCCGATCTCGTACGGCATCTCCTCCTCGTCGCCGGTCGGCTCGCACCACACGACGCGGGCGAGCGCGATGACGTCCGACGGGAACTGGGGAAGCTCCAGGTTCAGCGCCACGTGCGAGCCCGGCTTCACGTACTCCTTGTACAGGAAGCCGATCCCGCCGCCGGAGATGTTCACCGTGTAGCCGTCGCCCTGGAGGTCCTCCAGGCCCTCGTCGTTCAGGGGGCGGCACTTCACGTGGGTGTTCTGCCCGACACGCGGGAACTCTCGCCTCTCGTCGCTCATACCAACCTCTCGCTCGTGGTCGTTGGGACAGGATAGCGCCTGTGGGCGGTCGAGTCAGCCGCCCCCGGCACGATCGCCAGGGCGATCGCAAAGTCGGACAAGTGAGGGCCGCGCGGCGGTACGGCGCCCGGCGCCGGATTGTATCCGCTCGGAAACGATGGATTCTGCGCGTTCGAGAGCAGGCAAGGGCAAGGGCACGGGCACGGGCAAGGGAGGGCGGTCGACTTTGCGACCGCCCTGGCACGATCGCGTCGGCGACGGGGCGTGAGGACGCTCCCCGGAGCCGACCCCGGCATGACGTCGTAGGGGTCGGGAGCGTATACTGGAGCCTCTCTTGGACATGCGAACCGCGGGCGCGGGCCCTCCGCTCGGAGGGGGACGGGTCGACGTGCGCGCGGTCGGTCTCGGCGAGAGCCGGGAAGGGAGAGCCCGCCATGGAGATGATCACCCTGCTGCCGCTGTCGATCCTGGCGGCGTTCCTGCCGGAGTGCGCGTGCAACGCCACCGGGCAGGAACAGGTCGACGTGCCGGATCGCCCGGCGCACGTGAGCGCCGTGTGGGCCCAGGAGGGCGGCGACAAGGTGCCCCGGGAGGAGCTCCGGGCGGCGAAGGACGCGGACGCGGTCCACAACAGCGTCTGGGACGGTGAGCGCATCCGCGTGTTCGGCGCGCGCAACGAGACGGTGAGCTTCGCCGTGGTGCTCGAGGCCGGGGAGGGCCGGGTCGACGACGTCTCGGTGCGCCTGTCGGAGCTGGACGGGCCCGGGGACGCCGCCCTGCGCTCGAAGCCCGCGGACAAGGACGATCTGTTCGACTGGACCGGGCGGCCCGTGGAGCTGTTCTACGTGCGGTACCTGCCCATCGAGGGCCTGAGTCGCCTCATGTGGGAGGGCTACGACGAGCGGCACGTCCCGGAGCCCTTCCGGCGTCCCCACGGCTCGCGCGGCGACGGCTCCGGAGGCTGGAAGGACCGCCCACACCACGATCACTCCTATCCGGACATCGCCGTCCCCATCGAGCTGGAGCAGCCCTTCCGCATCAAGGCGGGCACCAGCCAGATGATCTGGGTGGACGTGACGATCCCGAAGGACGCGCCCGCCGGCCCCTGGAACGGCGAGCTGGAGGTGCGCGAGGGCGACGAGGTCGTGCGCACCCTCCCGGTCCACCTGGACGTGCGGGACTTCACGCTGCCGGACGAGCCCCCGACCCGGGCCATGGCGTTTCTGGGCTACGGGCCGCTGAACGAGCGCTACGTGGGCGAGGGCTGGCCCCAGCCGGGGGCGAAGGCGGAGACGATGCGGGTGGTGCAGGATCGCCACTTCCAGATGGCGCGGCGGCACCGCCTGGCCCTGTTCGACTCCAACGAGGGCCCCGGCACCTGGAAGAAGGACGCGCCGCGTCCGGGCTGGGAGGATCGGCTCGACGGCAGCCTCTACCGGGCCGACCGGGGCTACGCGGGCCCGGCGGAGGGGCGCGGGGACGCCATCTTCGTCATCGGCGCCTACGGGAAGTGGGGCTGGAAGGACGAGGGCGAGGACGGCATGCGGCGCCACACCGACGTGTGGGCGAAGTGGTTCGAGGACCACGCCCCGAAGACGGACGTGCTGCTGTACCTCATCGACGAGTCGGACGAGTACGCGAAGATCGAGCGCTGGGCCTCGTGGATGGACGACAACCCGGGCCCGGGGAAGGCCATCCACTCCTTCGCCACCCTGGACCTGCCCACGGCGCTGGACAAGACGCCCTCCCTGGACGTGGTGGGCTCGACGTTCAAGGTGGCGCCGCGGAAGCGCTGGGAGCGGGCTCTCCGCAAGGCGAAGAAGGACCCCGAGCGGCGCTTCTTCTTCTACAACGGCGGGCGACCGGCCACCGGGAGCTTCGCCATCGAGGACGACGGGGTCGCCCTGCGCCAGGTCGCCTGGGCCCAGCACAAGGAGGACATCCCGCGCTGGTTCTACTGGCACACGACGTACTACGACAACTACCAGGGCGGGCAGGGCGACACGAACGTCTTCCGGCGGGCCCAGACCTTCGGCGGCCGGGACAAGGGCGACCACGACGCCTTCGGCCGGACCGGCTGGAACTACGCCAACGGCGACGGCGTCCTGTTCTACCCGGGGACGGACGAGGTGTTCCCCGACGAGTCCTACGGCGTGAAGGGCCCGCTGGCGAGCCTCCGCCTGAAGTACTGGCGCCGCGGGCTGCAGGACGCGGCCTACCTGGCCATGGCGGAGAAGGTCGCGCCGAGGAAGACCCGGGCGATCGTCCGGGACATGGTGCCGAAGGTGCTCTGGGAGTACGGCGTCGACGATCCGGAGGATCCCACGTGGACTCGCACGGACATCAGCTGGTCGAACGACCCGGACGACTGGGAGGAGGCCCGCCGCAAGCTGGCCGACCTCATCGAGGCCTCCGAGAAGGGGAAGAAGTGAGCGTCGCGGCGCGGGAGACGACCCTCGCACAGGCCGTCGCCCTCGGGCGGGAGGCCTGGCGCCGCGCCGGCACCGAACCCTGGACGTCCTCGCCCTTCGGAGGCTGGGCGTGGCATGCGGCGTGGCTCCGGGCGGCCGAGCCGGAGCGCGTCGGCGGGACCCGCGCCCTGGTCGCGACCGCGGACGACGGCTCGGTGCGAGGCCTCCTCCCGCTCCGCGCGAGGACCCGACCCCGGTGGGGCGTGCCCGTGAGGACCCTCGGCTGGGCCACCGGGGACGACGCCTGCCCGGACCACCGCGCCGTCGCGGTGGCGGACGACCACGCGGCCGCCGCCCTGGTCGAGGCGATCGCGGATCTGGACTGGGACGTGCTGGCGCTGGACAACCTCGCCGAGGACGATCCCGGGGCCGAGAGGCTCCTCGCGGCCATGCGCGCGCGTGGCTGGGACGTCCGCGTCGAGCCGTGCCAGGCCTGCCCCGTCCTGGACCTCCCGGGCGACTGGGAGGCCTGGCTGGCGTCCCTGAGCGGCAAGCGCCGCCAGACCATCCGGCGCAAGGAGCGCAAGGCCTTCCGGGATCACGATCTGGAGGTGATCCACCACGCGGGGGAGTCCCTGGACGAGGGTTGGCGGGCCCTGGTGGCGCTGCACGAGCGGCGCTGGGACGGCGACGGCGCCTTCGACAGCCCCCGGGATCGCCGATTCCACGAGGCCCTGCTCCGCCTGCTCGACGCGGAGGGCGCCCTGTGGCTGACCACCGTGCGGGTGGACGGCCGCAGCGCCGCGGCCTGGTACGGCATGGCCGCCGGCGACACGGTCTACTTCTACCAGAGCGGCCGCGACCCCGAGACGCCCGTCAAGAGCCTCGGGTCGGTGCTCCACGGCCTCATGATCCGGTACACCATGGAGCGGGGCTTCCGCCGCTACGACTTCCTCCGCGGCGACGAGGACTACAAGGATCGCTGGGCCACGCGCCACCGCACGACCCGGGTGATCCGCGCGTATCGGCCGACCCCGGGCGGCCGGTTCGCGGCCGGCCTCGAGCGTCTCGCCGAGCGCGCGCGCCCCCTCCGCCGCTCCATCCGGGCCCGCACGCCGGAGCGCATCCGTCGCTGGGTTCGCAGGCTGCGCCCCGGAGCGTGAGCGGACGGGGAGGGTTACACGCCTGTAGCTTGAGGCGCTTGAAGCGGGGGTCGTACCGTGCTTGGCGCCGAGCCGGACCGGTCCGTCCGGCGTCCCGCGAGGAGACGAGGGGTGGAGCGAGGAGCCACGGAGCCCATGACGGCTGATCGCCACGTGCGCGTCGCCGGATCCGTCCTCGAGCCCTCCGACCCCGTCGGGACGCCCTGTGGCCGCCCTCGGAGCGCCCGCATGCGGTCGCCGCGCTTCAGTTTCGCGTCCGCCTGCCCGAGTGGCCGATCAGCGAAGCGGATCGGCGCAGGGTCCTCGCGGACCCGAGTCTACCGGCGTCACACGGTGCAACCCCCTCCCCCCAGGAGCATCATGGTTCGAGCAACCTCGCGCGCATCCTCCGCCGTGAGGATGCGCCCCGTCGACACGTGTCCGCCCCGCTCCCCGTCCACCGCCCGAGACTCGACCCGGCCGGCCCCCGATCCGCTCCACGCGGCCCGGCGGATCGCTCGGACGACGCTCTCGATCGCCATCGCGGCCGCCCTCACGCTGGGCGCGGCCGAGACCCACGCTGCCGGTGTGGGCGTGACGACGGCGCTCGAGAAGGTTCGCCCGATGGATCCGGTCCCGGCCGAGGCGTCCGCGAGCATCGCGGCGGCCAGAAACGAGTTCGAGCCCTTCCAGATCGTGGTCGGTGGCGCCGCCACCGGCGTGAAGGCCCAGGTGAGCGACCTGGTGGGCCCGGACGGCGCCGTCGTCCCCGCCGGTGAGATCACCCTGTACCGCGCGGGCCTGTACGAGGTGGCCACCCCCTCCAACACGGAGGGCGACGTGGGCCGCTGGCCCGATCCCCTCGTGCCGGACGTGGACGCCTACTACGGCGAGAAGCGCGACGCGTTCCCGTTCGACGTGCCGGCCGGAGAGGTCCGCTCCATCTGGGTCGAGGTGTTCGTCCCGAAGGGCACGCCCGCGGGCACCTACGCGGGCCAGGTCTCCGTCACCGGCGAGGGCGTCGGATCGGTGGAGGTCCCCGTGTCCCTCCGGGTCCGGAACTTCGAGCTTCCCTCCACGTCGTCGCTGCGCACGGCCTTCGGCATGGGCTGGGACGCCGGGTGCGTCGCGCACCACGGCTCGTACGAGGCCTGTGGCTACGACCAGGGCGTCGAGCACTATCACACCCTGTACGGCCGGGCTGCCCTGGACCACCGCATCTCCATCGAGACGCTGGTCTACTACTACGGGAACTACGCGCACTTCGACGCCGTGTACGGCCCCCTGCTCGGCGGTACGGCGGACACCCGCCTGGAGGGCGCGCGCCAGACCACGCTCCGGGTGCACGGCGGCAACCTGACCGCCTGGCAGGGCCACTTCGACGACGAGGGCTGGGACGCCCGCCTGTTCGACTACACCTGCGACGAGCCGCCGAACGGCTGCGCCTGGTCGGACATCGGCGCCGACGCGCCGGCCGTCCAGGAGCAGGGCATCCCGACGCTCGTGACCACCGGGCTGTCGTCCGTGAAGGAGCACGACCTGGTCGGCGACATCGACATCCTCGTGCCCATCGTCCAGCACATGGACGACAAGGGCGGCTACGATCGGCGCGCCGAGTACGACGAGTTCCTCGCCATGGGACCCGACAAGGAGCTCTGGTGGTACCAGTCGTGCATCTCCCACGGCTGCGGCTACGGCTGCACGGAGACCACGTCCGACTATCACACGGGCTGGCCCTCCTACATGATCGACTCGGCCGGCATCCAGAACCGCGCCATGGAGTGGCTGTCGTTCACCTACGACATCTCCGGCGAGCTGTACTTCGAGACGACCTGGATGCTCGACTCCGCCTGGGACAGCTCGTGCGACTTCTCGGGCAACGGGGACGGGACGCTGTTCTACCCCGGCACGCCGGCGCGCATCGGCGGCGAGACCGACATCCCGGTGGCCTCCATCCGCCTGAAGCTCATCCGCGAGGGCATGGAGGACTACGAGTACCTGAAGCTGCTGGCGGACCTGGGCGACGAGCCCCTCGCCCGCGAGGTGGCGGAGGGCCTGTTCGCGAAGCCCTACGAGGTGGCGGCGGCGTCCCCCCAGGATCTGTACGACGCCCGGCGGCAGATCGCGGAGCGCATCGAGGAGCTCGTGGACGGCGGCAGCGCCACCGCGCCGGCGTGCGAGCCGACCACCTGCGCCGAGGCCGGCGCGGACTGCGGCACCGTCTCGGACGGCTGCGGCGGGACCCTGGACTGCGGCGGCTGTGTCTCCACACAGTCGAACTGCGAGCCGCTCACCTGCGAGGACGTCGGGGCCGAGTGCGGGAGCGTGGCCGACGCCTGTGGCGGGATGCTGGACTGCGGCGGCTGTGACGCCGGGGAGACCTGCGGCCTGGAGGAGCCCCACGTCTGCGGCGCGACCTGTGATCGGAGGACGTGTGAGGAGGCCGGGGCCGAGTGCGGCGCCGTCTCCGACGGCTGCGGCGGGATCCTGGACTGCGGGGGCTGCGGCGCCGGCGAGTCCTGCGGGCTGGACGCTCCGAACCGCTGCGCGATCGCGCCTGCGTCCTGCGAACCCGAGACGTGCACGTCCGCCGGGGTCGAGTGCGGCACGACGCCGGACGGCTGCGGCGGGACCCTGTACTGCGGACCCTGCGAGGTCGGCGAGCCGAGCGAGCAGCAGGGCTCCTCGAGAGAGGACCCGCAGGAGGAGATCGCCCCGTCTGCGGGCGAGGCGGCCACGGCCGGCCCGTCTGCGGCCGGAGGTTGCGCGGGCGCGGGGACGGACGCCGGTTCCGGCTGGGGCTGGATGGCGCTCTTGGTGGCGGGCCTGCTCATGGTGACGCGCCGTCGCCCCCGGCCCCAGCGCGCCCGGGTCCGACGCGACGACGGGCGCTGAGAGATGGTGCGAGGCTCCTCCCGACCGACCGGGAGGGCTCACGGTTCGTTCGATGTCGCAAGACGAAGGGCTCGCGCAAAGGCGCGAAGACGCAAAGGGAAACGGCATGCTTCGGCCCCGTCTGCTCGCTGTGGACCTGTCGGTGACTCGACAGCCTCAGCCCACCCTGTGTGCAAGCGGCTCGCTGGCCTTGGCGTCTTGACGCGCGATTGTCCGCGAGATCGCGGCACCCCGAGATGTGTAGGACCGTCAGACCGGGAGGGGCCTCGCCTCGTCCGGCTCGCGGCCCTTGCGTCCGGCCGCCACTGGGACTACGAACGACCCGAGGAGGCACGACGTGGTCCACCAGGAGGAGCTGAGTCTGCAGACCCGCGGTCATCGCCACATGACCGACCTCACGGACGCCGTGGCGGAAGTCGTGGCGCAGTCGGGCGTCCGCGTGGGGCTAGGAGCCTGTAGCGCATATGCTCCCGTCGCGAATCCCGGCCGCTTCCGCCCATCTCGACGTCCGAGAACCCTCCGCCGAACCTACTGGTCCTCCGGCTCCCTGCGGTCGCCGGCTCTCCTGGCCCTTAGGGCCAGCGCGGCAGCGCTTCGCGCTGCCAACGGAACCGTCGAACGCCGACCTGGACGAAATCGTCTCGGGCTCGCTCGGTCCGCAATACGCTACAGGCTCCGGGTGCACGTCTTCAACGTGGGCAGCACCGGCGTCGTCACGCACATCGAGTTCGAGCCGGGACTGGAAGACGACCTGCCGGCGCTGCTCGACCGGTTGATCCCGCCGAGTCGCGAGTACGGGCACGAGCAGACATGGCACGACGGCAACGGGCACTCGCACCTCCAGTCCAGCACGGTGGGCCCCGGCCTCGTCGTCCCGGTCGGCGGCGGGCGGCCGATCCTGGGGACGTGGCAGCAGATCGTGCACCTGGAGTGCGACGTGAGGCCGCGCCGGCGGATGGTCGTCGTCACGGTGACGGGTGAGTAGGGCCCTCCGCGGCGTCGTGGACGCGGCGGCGCGCGTCGTGCTCGCCCTCGGCGTCGTCGGGACGGTCGGGGCGGCGCTGGGAGAGCTGAGCTGGGTCCTGGCCCTGGCGACGCACTTCCGGCTCCACATGGTCGCGGCGCTGATCCCGGTCGCCGTCCTGGCGCTCGCCGGGCGTCGGTACCGGGGCGCGCTGCTGGCCGTGGTCCTGGTCGTGGTCAACGCGGCCGCCATGGCGCCGGCCTGGAGCGCGGCCGAGGCGCCTGCGGCGGAGCCTCCGCGAGGGCAGCGCCTCAGAATCGTCTACCTCAACGTCCAGCAGCCCAACCGGGACCACGGGCAGGTGGCGGACTACCTGCGGGAGGCCGAACCGGACGTCGTCGTGCTCGCCGAGGTGGACGGCCCGTGGGTCCGCGCGCTCGGCTCGGAGCTGGACGGCTGGCCCCACCGGGCCGTCCACGAGCGCGTCGACTGCTTCGGGCTGGCGGTGTTCAGCCGCGTGCCGCTCCGGGACAACCAGATCGTGGCGACGCCCGCGGAGGTGAAGGCCCGGTGGCTCCGAGTGTCGCTGGACGTGGAGGGCCCGGACCTGACGCTGGTCGGCCTGCACGCCCTGCCACCCCTGGGCGAGGAGTGGGTGGAGGGCACACGCGCGCTGCTGGGGTCCCTGTCCGCGCGGCGCGCCGACCTGGCCGAGCGCGCGGTCGTCTGCGGGGACTTCAACCTCACGCCATGGTCCGCCGACTACCGGCGCTTCGTGGAGGAGACGAGCCTGCGCGAGGTGGGCGCGTCGCCCCGGGGGACCTGGCCGTCGTCCGTGCCGTTGCTCCGCCTCCCCATCGACCACTGCCTGACGAGCCCGGATCTGACGGTGGTGGGCCTCCGCGTCGGGCCCCACGTGGGCTCCGACCACCGGCCCATCGTCCTGGACGTGGTGCTCTGAGCCGCCCCGTGGGAGGTCCACAGCCCGTGGGTGGTGAGGTGGGCGACATGTGGATGCCCGCACGTCAGCCCCCTGCGCCCTCCCGGTCGGGCCCGCCTCGACCCAGCCATGCGCCCAGCTCGCCGAGGGCTGTCGAGGCCATCAGGTAGGGCTCGTCATACCGGAAGGCCAGACGGCGTGTCTCGCGCAAGAGCCGCCGCAGGGACCAGTCGGCGACAGGGGTCTTCTCGCCCTGCGGGCGATAATGATTAGAGACATGTCCCCACATGTGCAGGAGGGCGTTGCGGATGCCGCCGACAGACGGTGGACTGCGGCACACTTCGACGAACCGGGTCGCCAGCGTCGCGAAGTCCTCCTGCTTCCGGCGCCGCGCCACGCTCCGGCCGATCTCCGCGTAGGCGTTGGGATCCCGCGCCAGGACCGAGTACTTGTGATGGCTCCACAGCTGCTGGGTGGTCTGGGGCAGTGGAATCCGCCCCGGAGGACGGGTGCGATACTTCTCGGCCAGGATCCGGAACTGCCGATCCGGCGCATCCACGAAGGTCTCCGGCCAGAGTCCGGCCCCGGAGCGAAGGCGCACGGGCGACCTGTCCACGTATCCCCTCAGCGCCATCTCTTCGGCCAACATCCGGTGACGCTGTCTCAGCGCCCAGCCGTGGCCCCGCCAGCGCCGGGTCTCCGGGTGCAAGGCATATCCCTTCTTCCCCTCGGCGATGATCGAGACCAACGCGTGCAGCTCACGGTGTTCACCGAGCAGGCTCTGGCGATTCAGGTAACCCGGCTGAACATCCCAGATGCGCACGTAGTCTCTCGTCCTGCGTGTCGTCCGGGACCTGAAGCTGATCCCGCGGCCACGAGCGCCGCGCCGGCCTCGCTCACCCGAGGTTGGCGGGGAGGGGAGCCATCGCGAGCCGGCCCGGGTCGCGGGCGTGGGCGTGGTCACCCCCGACCGGCCCCGGCCCGCGTGGCGGAGGGCCGCGCTATGCGGGCATCTTCGCCCAGAGCTTGCAGTAGCCCTTCGGGTGCACCGGGCCGGCGATGACCTTGCACCCCCCGCAGGTCCCCTCCTTGTCGGGGGCCTCGTACTGGATGCAGTTGTCGCAGGTCTTGCCCTCGACCGGGGTGCTGTCGACGTACTCGGAGTTCATGCGGGTCGTGATCTGCTCCTCGGTCAGGCCCGAGGTGTCCGTGCACGTGAGATCGGCCGCGCCGCCCTCGGCGGTGCCGCCTTCTCCGCCGCCCTTCTTGCAGGCGGCCAGGGCCCAGGCCGAGCCGGTGGCTGCGGCGCCCAGGATGGCGACGTCCTTGAAGAAACCACGACGCGTCTGCTTGTCGTTCACGGCGATCCTCCTTGGCACGGTGTGCTGTGTGGGAGCGGCGACATTCCCGCACAGGGGGCGGATTCGGGCAAGATCAAACCCCGGCGTCGTCGCTCAGGATGGTCTGCACGCGCGCCAGGAGGGGCGCCAGGAAGAGGTCTCCGATCCCGGCCACGAGCCGGGCCGCCGCGGGGTGATCCAGCTCCTCGGCAAGACGGTCGACGCGCTCCTGGTGGTCCTGGAGGACGTCGCCCGCCCACTGCAGGGACCCCTGGGACTCCAGGAGCTGCAGCGCCCGCGCCACGTCGTCCGGACCGGTGTCCCGTCCGGCCTTGCGGAGGATGGCCCGCAGGGCCTCCCGGTCGGGCTCGTCGGCGTGCTGCAGGCAGTGGGCCACCAGGAGCCCCACCTTCCCGTCGACGATGTCGCGACCGCGCGGCGCGCCGGGCTTGCCGCCCGTCAGGTCGAGCAGCTCGTCCTGGATCTGGAAGACCACGCCCAGGAGGCCGCCGATGGTCTCCAGGCGGTCGACCAGCCTCGCCTCCGCCCCGGTCAGGGCAGCCGCGCCGGCGATGGCGAGCGCGAAGAGGCCGCCGGTGCGGTCGCGCGTGATCTCCAGGCAGCGGTCGAGGGCCCCGTCGCGTCTCCGGGCGGCGACCTGGGCCTCGATGACCCGGGTCATGCGTTCGACGAGCATCCGCTCCAACTCGCGCACGCGCTCCGGCGGATGGGAGAGCTGGCCGAGGCACCTCAGGGCGACGTAGTGCATGCCGTCGCCGCAGTTGATGGCCTGGTCCAGGCCGAAGCGGACCCACAGGGTGTCCTGTCCCCGGCGCTGGCGGATGCGGCCCTCGGCGTCCTCGTGGATGAGGGTCGCGTTGTGCAGGAGCTCCAGGGCTGCGGCGAGGGGCACCGCCTCGTCGGGCTCGCCCCCGAAGGCCCGGTAGACCATGAGGGGGATGAGGGCCCGGAGGCGCTTGCCGCCCGTGTCCATCTGGTACCAGATCATGTGGTCCAGGGAGCCCTCCCGGGCGTCGCGGTCCACGATCTCGGCCAGGAGCGCCTCGATGCGCGGCCACGCCCGGTCGCGGATGGACAGGAGCTCGCCCCGGGTGAGGGGGGCCCCCTGGTCGGCGGCCGCCTCCTCCTGGCTCTCGCGGAGGATGGACTCCGCGGCGGCGTGGGTGATGGTCCGGCGGCGGATCATCTCGGCCACGATGTGGTCGATCTCCCGGCCCGTCGCCCCCGCCGCGGCGGCGATGTTGCGGGCGTGCAGGGACATGTGTCCGCGCTGGATTCCCTCGGTGGCCAGGGCCAGGATGGCCGCGAGGTTCTGGGCCAGGCCCACCGCGGCGGCCACGCGGCCCACGTCGTCGGCGCGCTCCGCCCCGAGCACCCGGAGCAGCACCTTCACGGCCGGGTGGACCTTCACGACGCCGCCGACGATCCCCACCTGCATGGGCAGGGTGATGCGCCCGACCAGGGCGTCGTCCTCCCGACGCCACGTCGCCATGGCCGTGTAGCGCCCACCCCGGGCGGCCCAGGCGTGGGCGCCGGCCTCCACGGCGCGCCAGTCCTGACCGGTGGCCAGCAGGAAGGCGTCCACGCCGTTCATGATGCCCTTGTTGTGGGTGGCGGCCCGGTACGGGTCCACCTCGGCGAAGACGCTGGCCCGGACGATGCGATCGGCCACTTCGGCGCCCCCGTAGCCCAGGTCCGGTCGGGCCAGGCGCTCCAGCGGTACCCGCCCCTCGGCCTGGACCAGGCGCTCGTCGGCCAGGTTGGAGAGGATGCGCAGGTAGGCCCGGCCGCCGCTCAGCCGCTCGCACTCCGGGGCCACCGCCTCGGCCATGGCGTTCACCAGGTTGGCGCCCATGGCGTCGCGCACGTCGACCAGGAGGTGGACGACCACCATCGGCCCGATGGCGGTGTCGGGGAAGGTGCGGACCCGGAGGTCCCGCGCGCCGCCGCCCCGCGCGACGTGGCGGGGGTGGCCCTCGTCGGCGTGCTCCACCAGGCGGTCGGCGGCCTCCTCCAGCGCGACCCGCGCCGCCTCCACGTCCGGGACGTCGCAGAGCTGGATCTGGCCGATCATCACCGGCGGCGAGGCGTCCGTGACGATGCCCTCCTGGCTGCGCAGGAGCCGGGCCGCGTTGGACGAGGCGGCGACGACGGACGGCTCCTCGATGACCATCGGCACGATGCGATCGGCGCCGTCGATGCGGAAGTTGGCGGCGATGCCCACCGGCAGGTGGAAGAGGCCCGCCACGTTCTCGATCATCTTGTCGGCGCGGGCGAGGGCGCGCGGATCGCCTCCGCGCAGGACGGCCAGGTCCTCCTCCGACAGGCCGGCGAACTCCTGGACGCGGCGGAGGCGCTCTTCCGGGGCCAGCTTGTACAGGCCGGGGATGCGGGAGCTTCGCTTGGGCGAGGTCATGCCGGGCTCCGAGGCGGTGGGGGACACCCCCACATAGCGACGGAGGCGTCCCGGGGCAACGCCCGATTTCTGCGATGCGCCGCGCGGGGACCGTGCAGGTCGGGGGGCTCGCCGCCGCCGTCGTGCCGCCGCCGAGGGCTCGGGTACCGGGCTTCGAGGCGGCGCACGAGGGCCTGCGCGCCGCTTGACGGGTGCCGGTGTGGTGGGCTTCGCTCGCACCACGGGACGAGGAGGGGACGTGAAGGACGCTTTCGGAGGGGTCGCACCGGCGTTCGCGCTCGCGGCCGCCGGGATCTTCGGCCTCGGGCCGCTGCTCGCCACGGTGGGCGCCGTCGAGCCGATGCTCGGATTCCGGATCATGCTGGCCGGGCTGGCTCTGTCCCTCACCGCGGTGCTGACGGGGCTGGTCCTGATGGTGCGCGGGGCGCGCGCGAGGGGCTCGCTCGTGGGCGGCGTGGCGCTCGTCCCGGTCGCCGTGGTGGGGATCGTCCTGGCGGGCGCGCAGGACGCGCCGGTGCTGAACGACGTGAGCACGGATCTGGAGGATCCTCCGGCCTTCCGGGCCGTGGCCGACCTGGACGCGCTGCGGGACGAGGACCTGTCCTACCCCGGGTCCTTCGCCCCCGAGGTCCGGCAGGCCTGGCCCGGGCTCTCCTCGCTGCACGTCGACGTCCGGCCCGGGGAGGTCGTCCGCGCCGCCGCCGACCTGGCGCGGGATCGCGGCTGGACCGTGCACGTCGCCGATCCCGAGGCCGGGCGGCTGGAGGCCACGGCCCGGACCGCCGTGTTCCGCTTCCGCGACGACCTGGTGCTCCGGGCCCGACGGGAGGGCGGCGGATCGATCGTGGACGTCCGCTCGCGGTCCAGGCAGGGAGAGGGGGACCTGGGCGTGAACGCGGAGCGCATCCGTCTCTTCCTGGAGGACCTGGGCGGACGGCTGTAGCGGGTGGCAGGGAGGACGGTGATGGAGCGGTGGTTCGGGAGCGTGGGGGCCCTGTTGGGCGCGATCGGGGTGGCCGCGGGGGCGTTCGGCGCCCACGGCCTGCGCGAGGAGGTGGCGCCCCGGATGCTGGAGGTCTGGGACACCGCCGCGAGCTATCAGCTCTGGCACGCCCTGGCGCTGGTGCTCGTGGCGGTGCTGCTGGCGCGCGGGGAGGTCGGGACGGCCGGGCGCGTCGCGGGATGGGCCTTCCTGGCGGGGATCGTGATCTTCTCCGGGACGCTCTACCTGCTGGTCCTGACGGGCTCGGCCTGGCTCGGCGCCATCACGCCCATCGGGGGCACGGCGCTCATCGTCGGCTGGCTCGCGCTGGCCTTCGCCTGGTGGCGCTGATGAGTGTTCGAGCGCCGTTTCCGCTATCCTCCCGGCCCTGGAGGTTCGGATGGCGGACGAACTGAGCGAGCTTCGGAGGCGGATCGACGAGGTCGACCGCGCCATCGTGGAGGCCCTGGCGGAGCGGCGGAGCGTCGTCTCCGAGGTGGCCGGCTACAAGAAGGAGGGGGCCAGCTTCCTCCGGGACCGGGCCCGCGAGGAGGAGCACCTGGGAGAGCTGGTGGAGCTGGGGCGCGACCTGGGCCTCGACGGGTTCTTCGTCACCGAGGTGTTCCGCCAGATCCTGGATCACTCCGTGCGCGTCCAGCAGGAGCTCCTGACGGAGCGCCCCGAGGCGGCCGACAAGGACACGCTGGTCGTCGCCTACCAGGGCACCGACGGGAGCTACTCGCACCTGGCGGCCCAGCGCCACTTCGGCGCGCGGGATCAGGCGGCCACGCTGCAGGGGCACCCGACCTTCGAGGAGATGATGGAGTCCGTGGCCGCGGGCGAGGCGGACTACGGGGTCCTGCCGGTCGAGAACACGACCGCCGGCTCCATCAACGCCGCCTACGATCTCCTGGCGCGCATGGACCTGGCGGTGGTGGGCGAGGAGATCCAGCGGGTGGACCACGTCCTGCTGGCCCCGCAACCGGTGCCCCTGAGCCACATCCGGCGCATCTACTCCCAGGCGCCGGCCCTGGACCAGTGCAGCCGCTTCCTGTCCGGGCTGGAGCACTGCCACGCGGAGGCCTTCGTGGACACCGCCATGGCGGTGAAGAAGGTGGCGGAGGACCAGGACCTCTCCCAGGCTGCCATCGCCAGCGAGGAGGCGGGGCGCCTGTACGGGCTGCACGTGATCAAGCGGAACATCGCCAACCAGCGGGAGAACTACACGCGCTTCCTGGTGGTGGCCCGCGAGCCGGTGCGCTACGACCTCCGCTTCCCCTGCAAGACCTCCATCATCTTCGCCACCGGCCACGAGGAGGGGGCGCTGCTGACCTGCCTCAACGTGCTGGCCGAGCACCACCTGAACCTCACGAAGCTGGAGTCGCGCCCCCGGCCCAAGACGCCCTGGGAGTACCTGTTCTACGTGGACTTCGAGGGCAACGTGGCGGACGAGGGCGTCCGAGAGGCGCTCCACGAGCTGGCGGGGCGGGCGCGCTTCCTCAAGGTGCTCGGCTCGTATCCGGCGCGGAACGTCAAGGAGACCCGCCCCGCGGAGCCTCGAATCCCCCCGGAGCGCCCCTCGCGCCGGGCTCCGGAGGCGCCCTCGCTGGAGCTCGAGGTCCTGGAGGCCCTGGAACGCAAGCCGTATCGCCTGGCGTCCCGGGCCCAGCGGGCGGAGGACACGGTGATCCACGTCGCCGGGGTGGACGTCGGGGGCGAGCGGCCGGTGGTCCTCGCCAGGCTCCCGGCCGGGGCGGACCCGGCCGCCACTCGAGCGGCGGCCCGAGCGGCGGCGGGCGCCGGGGCGCGGCTGCTCCACGGCGGTCGCTTCGACGAGCGCGGGGTCGCGGCCGCCATCGAGGCAGGCCATGCCTCCGGCCTCCCGGTGGTCGTCTCCGTCGCCACCCCGGCGGAGCTTCGCCGGGCCGCGGGCGCCGCGGACATGCTCCGGATCGGCGCCCGGAGCATGCAGGACTTCGTGCTCCTGGAGGCCGCCGGGAAGGTGGACCGGCCCATCCTGCTCCAGCGGGGCCTCATGGCGTCCGTCGACGAGTGGCTTGCGGCCGCGGAGGTGGTCCTGGCCCACGGAAATCAGCAGGTGGTGCTCTGCGAGGGCGGGATCCGGACCTTCGAGACCGCGACGCACGCCACGCTCGACGTGACGGCCATCCCCGTGCTGCGGGAGCGCACGCACCTCCCGGTGGTGGTGGACCCCACGGAGGCCGTCGGCCGGCCGGATCGCCTCGGTCCGGTGGCGTCCGCGGCCCTCGCGGCCGGCGCGCACGGCGTCGTGCTCCCGGCGGACGCCGAGGCCCTGCCGGGGCTGATGAAGCGCCTGGCCCATCGCCTTTGATCAGCTCGCCGCGTCGGGCCTGTATCCTGGGGCGCGACACGCAGGAGGAGACGCCCCCATGAACCCACTGTTGCTACGCTCGGCCACGGAGCTGGCCGCCATGATCCGTCGCCGCGAGGTCACCTCGGAGGAGGTCGTCCTCGCCCACGCCGAGCACGTACGCCGCGTGAACCCGATCCTCAACGCCGTGGTCCGGGATCGCTTCGAGGCGGCCCTGGACGAGGCGCGGAGGGCGGACGAGCGCGTGGCCGGGGGCGACCGGGACCTGCCGCCGCTCCACGGCGTGCCGTGTACCATCAAGGAGTGCTTCGCTCTGGAGGGGATGCCCCACACGGCCGGGCTCGTCTCGCGCCGCGGGGTCGTGGCCGGCGAGGACGCGACGGCGGTCGGACGGCTCCGGGGCGCCGGGGCGATCCCTCTGGGCGTGACCAACCTCTCCGAGCTGTGCATGTGGATGGAGAGCAACAACCGTGTCTATGGCCGCACGAACAACCCGTACGATCCCGGCCGCATCGTGGGCGGAAGCTCCGGCGGGGAGGGCGCCATCGTGGCCTCCGGCGCGTCTCCGTTCGGCCTCGGTTCGGACATCGGGGGCTCCATCCGCATGCCGGCGTTCTTCAACGGCGTGTTCGGCCACAAGCCCACGGGCGGGATGGTGCCCGGGACGGGGCAGTTCCCCCTCGCGGAGAACGACGCCCTCCGCTACCTCACGACCGGGCCCCTGGCGCGGCGGGCGGAGGACCTCATGCCCCTGCTGCGCATCCTGGCCGGGCCCGACGGTCGCGACGGGGGCTGCCGGGAGTGGACGCTCGGCGATCCGGACGCCGTGGACCTCGACGGCCTCCGCGTGCTGCACGTCCCGGACAACGGACGGACGCCCGTGAGCCGCCAGCTCCGGGAGGCCCAGGAGCGGGCCGCCGCGGCCCTGGAGGACGCCGGCGCCAGGATCACCACGGCCCGCATCACGGGGCTCCGGAGCTCCTTCGACATCTGGTCGTCCATGATGGACGCCGCCGCCGACACCAGCTTCGCGGATCTCCTGGGCGACGGTCGCCGGTTCCGGATGGGGCGGGAGCTCCTCCGATGGGCCGTTCGGCGCTCGCCCCACACCCTGCCGGCGATCCTCCTCGCCGGGCTCGAGCGGGTCGCCGGGATGTCGGAGCAGCGTATCCGCTACTTCGTGCACATGGGGCGCGATCTCCGCGAGGAGGTCGTCGAGCGCATCGGGCCCGGCGGCGTGATGCTCTATCCGCCATACGCCTCGGTGGCCCCGCGTCACTACACGCCGATGTTCACGGGCTTCCGCTGGGTCTACACGGCCATCCTCAACGCCATGGAGCTTCCCGTCACCCAGGTCCCCCTGGGGCTCGACGACGCCGGCCTCCCCCTCGGCGTGCAGGTGGCCGCCGTGCACGGCGAGGACCACGTGGCCATCGGCGGGGCCCTCGCCTTGGAGCGGCGCTTCGGGGGCTGGGTGCCGCCCGCCCGCTGGGCGGAAGAGCGGCGCGCAGCGTAGCGACGCCTGTCGCAGACTCCTGGGAGCCTGTAGCGCATATGCTCCCGTCGCGACTCCCGGCCGCTTCCGTCCTCCGGCTCCCTCTGGTCGCCGGCTCTCCTGGCCCTTAGGGCCAGCGCACGCAGCGCTCCGCGCTGCTCGACGTCCGAGAACCCTCCGCCGAACCTAATGGTCCTCCGGCTCCCTGCGGTCGCCGGCTCTCCTGGCCCTTAGGGCCAGCGCGGCAGCGCTTCGCGCTGCCAACGGAACCGTCGAACGCCGATCTGGACGAGATCGTCTCGGGCTCGCTCGGTCCGCAATACCCTACAGACTCCTGGCGTAGCCGAAACGCCAGACCTCCTCGCCGTCCGCAGAGGTGAGGACCAGCATCCGGGGGTTCTGCGAGAGCTCGTAGGAGTAGCGTTGCGACTCCTCGGTCGCCGGGTCGACGACGAGCGTGTCGTCCTCCACCCGCCACACGCCCGCGAGGCGTTGGACCGGGCAGGGTGGCTCGCTGCACCGGCGGGGGCGGTTCCAGAGGAAGGTCGCGTCCTCGTCCAGGGTCAGCGAGTGCACTCGCCCGTCGGCCCAGGTGCCGTACAGGGCCGCCGCGCCCATGATGCGAGGCTCGGCCGTGATCTCCGTGTCGTCCTCGGGCCCCTGGGGCTCGGTCGTGGCGCACGCGCCGAGCACGAGCGCGAGGACCGGAACGAGCAGACCGAGGTTGAACGGGCGTCGTCTCGAATCGAACACGGCATCCTCCTCGCAGGTCCACCGCCATCGTCGCGGAGATCGCCGCCGGCGGCAATCGCCGGGACGTCGGCGCTCCGGGGGCCGGAGTCGGGGCGGTCTCTCGCTCGGAACGCCCGAAAGCCGGCGGGGACGCCGGCGCTCCAGATTTGTGGGTGTGCGGGCTCCGCAGGCGCGCTCGGCCGTCCATTCGACAGTCTCTTCCAGCCCGCGTACCGGGCGCCCCGGCTGGAGGAGGCCCGGTCGACCACGTCCACGTCCACGTCCATGAGGGCGTCGTACATTCGCGGGCGACAGAGGTCTCCTCCAGGGCAATCGCAAAGTCGGAGAGGTGAGGGCCGTGCGGCGGTACGGCGCCCGGCGCCCGATTGCACCCGCTCGGAAACGATGGGTTCTGCGCGTCTGAGAGCAGGCAAGGGCACGGGCAAGGGCAAAGGCAAGGGAGGGCGGTCGACTTTGCGACCGCCCTGAGCTCTCCTCCGGTCCGGCTTGTGGACGCCCCGACGGGCGCGATACATTGGACGGCACACCCCACATCCACGGAGCCGCAGGCGCCGCACCCCGGGCGGATCCGCTCGAGGTGTGCCCGCGGCGTATCCCCACCGTCGCGGCGTCCGCCGCGAGAGGAGGACGTGATGCAGTTCGTCATGCTCACCCGCCTGGCCCCCGGCGCGATGCGCTCCCCCCGAGAGCTCGAGGATCTCGAGCGCCGCATGATGGAGCGCATCCGGAGCGACTGCCCCGGCGTCGAGTGGGTCCAGAACCTCGCCGTGCTCGGCCCCTACGACTACCTGGACATCTTCCAGGCGCCGGACGTGGAGACGGCCACGCGCGTCTCGACGCTGGTCCGCGTCTACGGCCACGCCCACACCGAGGTCTGGCCGGCCACCGAGTGGAGGCGCTTCAAGGAGCTGGTGAGGGACATGCCGGGCGCCGAGTAGTCCGGAGTCGCGGCGGTGTCCCTTCCGGGGCGCCGCCGGGGACGGCGGCGTCCTACTCGGTGTCGGGGAGCTGCGTGCGGAAGCGGGCGTCGACCGCCTCGACCAGCTCCATGACGCTGGCCGCGTACTTCAGGTCGTCCCGGGGCTCGCCCCAGCGGTTGGACACCAGGTCGAAGTACAGGCTGCCGCCGTTGCACTCCTCGGTCAGCTCCGAGCGGGGGATGGCGCGCTCCTCGCAGGAGTCCTCGTCGCCCTCGCAGTCCGGATCGATGCAGATGCGCGTGTGGTCCGGGCCCTTGCGGCAGGCGCACTCGCGCCGGCCGGTGGGCTCGTGGACGTAGCAGCAGGCCCCGTCCGGGAAGACGACGATGACCTCGGGCATGGCGCCCTGGTCCATCAGCGACGAGGTGGCGATGGTGGCGGGCGCCAGGTCGCTGGCCTCCTGGCCGAGGCCGTGAAGGAAGTACAGCACCGGATACCGCACGTCCGCCTCCGCGTCCCGGTAGTAGCCCGGCGGCAGGGCGATGGTGTAGCCCCGGCGTGCGCCCAGGCCCTCGCTGTAGAAGTGGTGGTACTCGCTCGGCTCCATGCCGCCGCCGACGTACTGCTCGTCGATCTGCGGCAGGCGCCGTGCGCCGAAGACGAGGAAGCTCACGATCCGCGCGATGGCCTGCTCGTTGGTGCCCACGTGGCCGCCGTCGCCGGCCTCGATCTGCTCGGGTGTGGCGTCGGGGTCCCCGTACTCGACGTAGACGTGCCGCCCGATCCCCTCGGGGCTCATGTCCACCTCCACGGCGGCGTCGAGGACCTCCGCCATGTCATGGTCCGAGAACAGGGCGCCCTCGCGCCCGGCCATGCCGCGATAGTGCCGGACGTCCGCGCCGGTCGCCTTCAGACGCCCCACGACGTGGCGCGTGGACACGGCGGCGTGGAGCGGATCGCGGATCCCCGAGTCGAAGTAGAAGTCCATGCGCTCGCGCTGCTCGGCCGGAAGCTGCGCCATCAGCGTGGTGGCGTCGAACTGCTCGGCCCGCTCGAACGCGGAGGTCATGTCGTAGGCCCCGTTGCCCTCTCCCGGGTCGCCCGTGTCCGCCACGCCGTCCAGGCCCCGGTCGCGGAAGGGCTCACCCTCGTCGCGCCAGTGGTTGCCCTCGGTGCCCGCGGGGTTGTCCCACCAGTGGAAGTCGTCGCCGTTGGGATCGGGCCCGCCCGCGAAGACCTCCCCCTCGGCGAGGCAGCCCCCGGCGCCGTCCTCCCGGTCGTTCGGGCAGCCGTCGGCGCCCACGTCGTCGTAGCGCTCGTGGGCGTTGAAGAACAGCGGCTCCGCGTAGTCCCGCTCACCGTTGCCGTTCACGTCCACTGCCAGGAGCACGTCCGTGGGGTTCGTGTGCTCCACGGCGGGGTCGAAGTCCGCCCCGTCGAGGCCCTCCGTCACCTGCTCGGTGCTGTCGCAGACCGGGATGACCGGGTACGCGGCCTCCGGATTGTACTCGGCGTTGTACGAGAGGTCCTCGGCGATGGGCGCCGCGTCGCAGCGCTGCGACGGCGGGGTGCCGGTCAGCCAGTCCAGGGTGAGGCCGGTGGGCAGGTACGGGCTGGCGCCAGTGGGCTCGGACGTGAAGTTGCCGAACGCCATGGTCAGGCTCTGGAAGACCCGCATGTAGAAGCCGCGGTGGAACGTCGCGCCGTTCGTGTCGTAGTGGAGGTGGTTGAAGTCCTGGGCCACCTCCAGGTCCTCCTCGGGCTGGGCCGGCCCGCAGAACACCGGGGGCTCCGCGTCGGGATCGTCCAGGTCGTCGGGGCTCGCCTCGAGGGTCTCCAGGGGGCAGAAGCCCGAGAGCTGGAGACGGAGCGCCGTCGACACCATGTAGGGCAGGTCCACGTAGCCGCCCAGGGCGCCGACGACGTCGAACTCCTCCGGGTGTCGCAGGGCGATGTTCAGCGCGGCGGCCCCCATGGAGATGCCGCCGATGGATCGGTGCGCCCATCGGCGCTCGGGCACGTCCGGGGCGGTGTCTGCCTCCCCGTCGTGGGCCGCGTCGGGCGATCCCGGATCCGCCTCCACGTCCTCGGGCGCGTCCGGTGAGGCCACGTCCGCGTCCCCGCCCGCGGCGATGTCGGAGTGCACGTCGGACGCCGCGTCCGGGCTCACGTCCTCCACGACGTCCGGGGAGGCGGGGTCCCCGTCCCCCCCGCACGCGGCGACGAAGAGCACCAGACAGCAGAACGGACCCAGCCCGGCGCGGGGCGTGGGGCCGAGTGGGATGGTCGGTGCCAACTGGTGCTCTCCGGGGACGCTAGGTGTTGAGGAAGAGCATCTCGCGGTAGCGGGGGAGGGTCCATCGCTCGTCGGCGATCCACTCCTCCAGCTCGTCGGCCGCGGCGCGGACCGCCTCGACCTCCGGCATGACCTGCTCCGCGTAGTACCGCGCCTGCTCGGCGCCCTCCAACTCCCGAGCCGCTTGGACCGACGTGTCCAGCTTCGCCCGGGCGGTCCGGAGGTCGGCGATGAGCCGGTCCAGGGCGCGCAGATGCGCGACGTCGTCCTCGGAGGCACCCCCCTCGAGGGCGGCGTTCAGCCCGGCGATGTCCCCGGCGTTCGCCGCGCGCTCGGCCTGGGCGGCCGGGAGCACGAACTGGTTGACCAGGTTCCGCAGGACGTCCACCTCGATGTCCACCGTGCTGATGTACCGCTCCACCTTCACGTGGTAGCGGCTCTCCAGCTCCGCCGGGGTGAGGACCGAGTGGGTCTCGAACAGGCGGGTGGCCGCCTCGTCCCGCAGGACCTCCAGGGCCTCCGGCGTGGTGCGCAGGTTGGGCAGCCCGCGGCGCTCGGCCTCCGCCAGCCACTCGGGGTCGTAGTTGTTGCCCTCGAAGCGGATGGGCTGGGTCTCCTCCAGCGTCTCGCGGATCGTGCGCTGGATGGCCTCCTCGCCGCCGCCGTGCTCCTCGATGCGGTCGCACAGGCGGGCGATGCCGTCGGCGACGACGGTGTTCACCACCGCCAGGGGCCAGGAGATTGCCGTGTTGGAGCCCACCGCGCGGAACTCGAACTTGTTGCCGGTGAAGGCGAACGGGCTGGTCCGGTTCCGGTCCGTGACGTGCCGGGCCACCTGCGGCATCCGATGGACGCCCAGCTCGATGGTGTCGTCCTCGTCGGGGTGGTGGAACTCCTCACCGGCGACGATGGCGTCGCAGACGGCGCTCAGGTAGTCGCCCAGGAAGGCGCTGATGATGGCCGGCGGCGCCTCGTTCGCGCCCAGGCGGAAGTCGTTGCCGTGGGTCGCGATGGAGGCCCGCAGCACGCTCGCGTGGGTCTGGACGCCCAGGAGCGTCGCCGCCAGGAACGACAGGAACCGCGGATCGCCGGACGGGTTGTCGCCCGGGTCGAGGAGGTTCCGTCCCAGGTTGTCGGCCAGCGCCCAGTTGAGGTGCTTGCCGGAGCCGTTCATCCCCTCGAAGGGCTTCTCGTGGAGCAGGGCGGTGTAGTCGTGCCGCTCCGCCACCTTGCGGATGAGCTCCATCACCAGCTGGTTGTGGTCGGCGGCCACGTTGGCCTCGCCGTACAGCACGGCCAGCTCGAACTGGGACGGGGCCACCTCGTTGTGGCGCGTCTGGGCCGGCACGCCGACCTTGAACAGCTCCGCCTCCAGCTCGTGCATGAACGCCAGGACCCGGCTGGGGATGGCGCCGAAGTAGTGGTCCTCCAGGGTCTGGCCCTTGGGGGCCGGGGCGCCCAGGATGGTCCGTCCGGCGATGCGGAGGTCCGGCCGCAGGGCCTCGTAGGCCCGGTCGACCAGGAAGTACTCCTGCTCCGGGCCGGCGGTGGCCACGACGCGGGTCACGTCTTCGTCGCCCAGGAGGTGCAGCAGGCGCACAGCCTGGGTGTGGATGGCCTCCATCGAGCGCAGCAGCGGCGTCTTCTTGTCCAGCGCGTCGCCGTGATAGCTGAAGAACGCGCTGGGGATGCACAGGGTCGAGCCGTTCGTCCGCTCCATGATGAACATGGGGGACGTGGGATCCCACGCCGTGTAGCCGCGGGCCTCGAACGTCGTCCGGATGCCGCCCGACGGGAACGAGGACGCGTCCGGCTCCGACTGGATCAGCTGCTCGCCGGTGAACCGGGAGATGGGCCGCTGGTCGTCGAAGGACAGGAAGGCGTCGTGCTTCTCCGCCGTGGACCCCGTCATGGGGTGGAACCAGTGGCAGAAGTGGGTGACGCCCCGCTCCAGGGCCCAGTCCAGGGCACCCTGGGCGATGCGATCGGCCAGGTCCGGCTCCAGGGTGTGGCCGTGCTCGATGGCGTCCAGGAAGCGGCGGACGGTCGCGGCCGGGAGGTGCTCACGCATCTCCCCGACGCCGAAGGTGAGGCTCCCGTAATAGTCCCGCACGGGAACGGGGCGTCCCGAGCCGTCGGCCGGGCGATCGAACTTGCGGGGCTTCCGGGACGAGGCGATCCGGATGGCGCGATAGCGGGGGTTGGACATGGATCTCCTGGCGGCTGATGGGTCGTCGGAGCGGGCGTCGCCCGCGCGGGAGACCCCCGCCCCGAAGCGCCGGGACCCTACCACCCGGTCCGGGCTCGCACAACGGCGGCCTGGAGGAGGTGCAGGGCGGTCGCAAAGTCGACCGCCCTCCCTTGCCCTTGCCCTTGCCCTTGCCTGCTCTCGGACGCGCAATATCCATCGTCTCCGACCGGGTGCAATCCGGCGCCGGGTGCCGTACCGCCGCGCGGCCCACGCTTCTCCGACTTTGCGACCGCCCTGGGAGGAGGTGCGGGGCTGTTGGCCTCGCTCGGGCCTTCCGGGTACGATGCCTGCGGACTCGGGAGGGGCGCGCGATGCAGACGGGCCGGCGATGGAGGCGGCGACGCGACCTGGCGGCGGTGAGCGACCTCCTGCCTCGCGCGCGCTGGGCCCGACGGGCCTCCTGGCAGACCCTGGTCGGCGCGACCCTGGCGGAGTCCACGGCCCTCGTGGGCGTCGACGACGAGGGGCGCCTGCGCGTCATGGCGGCCAACGAGACCGCCTGCCGGGAGCTGTTGGCCCGGGAGGCGCACGTCCTGGCCGCCTGGAACGCACGGGCGACGCGGCTCCGGGCGCGGCGCGCCGAGACGCTGGTCTGCTGGGTGCGACCCGGACTGAAGACCCGACCGGCGCCCCGGACGGGCCCGGCGCCGGAGCCTCCGCCGCCGGAGCCGCGACAGGTGGAGGCGGCCGAGATCCTCGTGGGAGAGGTCCGGGACCCCGGGGTCCGCAGCGCGCTGGTGGAGATGCGCGCCCGAGCGCTTCGGAGGGCCGAGCGGGAGCGCTCGGGCGGAGAGTCACCAGCCGGAGGCCGCAGGGCCCCGGAGAGAGCGACGGAGAGCGACGGATGCTGAGAACCTGGCGAACCGTGCTGGCCCTGGCGGCCGTGGTGGTCCTCGTGGCGGGGTGTGATCCGGACGACACGGTCGGGGCCTCGCCGGACGGCGAGGACGGGCCCGACGCTGCGCAGGACGTGATCGGGACGGAGGACGTCGCCGGAGACGGCGTCGGGGGATCGGACGTCGCCGGAGACGACCTCGGCGACGGCGGCCCGACGCCCGACGCGGACGAGGAGGTCACGGCGCCCGAGCCACTCCCCGAGTCCTGCGACGAGACGCGCCCGTGCACGGGCGACCAGTCCTGCCGCTCCGGCGTCTGCGTCGGGGATCCGCCCGGCGGGAGCGTCGGTCACATCACCGATCCCCGGGACAACACGGCGACGACCGACCCGCCGAACCTCTCGTGCGTGGGAGCCCCTCCGACCGCCCCGGACGGCCCGGAGACGGCCACGCTGTATGGCGCCGTGACCCGGTTCGGCTCCGGCCGGAGGACCTTCGACGTCCAGGTGGACGTCTACCGGGCCGAGGAGTGGGATCCGTCGGCCTGCGAGGCGGAGAGCGACGTCGAGGACATGCTCGGCTGCTACGACTCGTACGGCACGCCGATCGCCTCGACGACCACGATCCAGCCCGACGCCTCGGCCGAGGGCACCGAGTGCGATCCCGCGAACATCCACGACGACTGCCCGCTCGGCTATGAGTGCATCGGCGACGAGCCCACGGCCAAGTGCGAGCTGCAGTTCGGGCTTTACCAGATGGAGGGGATCCCGACGAACACCCCGCTCGTGGTGCGGTCGCACTTCGTGGGCAACGAGCTCTTCGCCTCCAAGTGGCACGACGTCTATCACTTCGACGTCTACGTCCACGCGGATCGCGTCGACGCGGACGGCAACTTCCGCTACGACATGACCATGGTCTCCGAGGGGCAGTGGAGCCTGACCCCGAACTCCGTGGGTCTGGGCGACGTCGCCGAGGCGAACGGCGTCGTGGGCGGGCGGGTCCGGGACTGCCACGTGGAGGGGGAGCGCCCGAGCTGGTCGGTGGGCGAGGCGCTCCTGGGACTGGCGCGCCCGGCCGAGCGCGTGGTCTACTTCAACGACCTCGAGACGGACACGGTGCCCCTCCAGCATCGTCTGGTGACCAACATCCTCGGGCGCTTCGCGGCGCTCAACGTGGAGCCTGGGTGGAACGTGATCGCAGGGTCGATCCGGGTCGGCGGAGAGGTCGTCTCCCTGGGCTCGGAGCGCGTGTACGTGGTGCCGGACGCGCTGTCGATCGTGAGCTTCCCCGGCCAGCAACCCCTCTGGAAGCAGGAGCCCGCCGGTGACTTCCCGCAGTGATCTCTCGGCGACCCTCGCGGTCGCCCTCGCCGTGGCCGCAGTGTCCTCGATGGGCTGCAAGGGCGAGGAGGAGCACCCCGTCTCGCCCCGCAGCGACGTGCAGGTGAGCCTCCCGGCTCCCCCGGACCTCTCCCCGGTGAAGGTGGAGACCCACCACGACGACGGCATCCTCACCGTGGCGGGCGTCGTGAAGGAGCGCGGCAGCCTCATGGGCGAGGACGTGACGGTGCGCGGCAAGGTCGACGAGGTGTTCACCTGCCCCAAGGCGCCCGAGCCGTCGCGGGAGGGGGACGCCGACGCTGGCGCGGCCCCTGCGCCGACCGGCGAGGAGCCCGACGCGGGCGTCGCCGAGGACGTGGAGGCCGAGGCCCCGTTCTGCCCGAAGCCGCCGCACCTCTTCCTGGTGGACGACATGGGCCAGGGCGAGCGCCTCCTCGTGCTCGGCTCCGAGCGGACGGAGGTCGGGGAGGCCGAGGTGGGCGACACGCTGACCCTGACGGGGCGCCTGGAGCTGATGAGCCCGGACGGGCGCTTCATCCGCCAGCGCGGCCTCGTCATCCTGCCCGAGCCTCCGGAGCCCGAGCCGGAGCCGGACGTCATCGAGGGCGAGGAGGGCGCCGGGCCCGGACCGACCGAGTAGCGTCTACTCCGAGGCGGGCCGCATGAGCGCGCGGCCCATCTGCAGGTGCTCTCCCGGCAGCACGCCGGCGGGCTCCAGATCCCGGCGGCCGGCCAGCAGGACGACCGTCGAGCCCAGGTTGAAGACGCCGATCTCGTCGCCCCGGCGCACCTCGATGGGCCGCTCCGGCACGACGTGCGTCGCCCGGAATGCGTTCCAGCGGCCCGGGTCGTCCGTGAACGACAGGGTGATCCGGCCCACGTTGGTCGCGCCCACCAGGACCACGGCCATGGGCCCGAAGCGCTCCGTGTCCATCTGGATCACGACGCGCTCGTTGATGGTGTACAGGGCGTCCACGTGCCGCACGGCCAGGGTGTTGACCGGGTAGAGGCGTCCGGGCACGTGCCGCCAGGACCGGATGACGCCGGTGGCTGGCGAGTGGACCCGGTGGTAGTCGCTCGGGCTGAGGTACAGCGTGGCGAAGGCGCCCTCGCGGTAGGCGTCGGCCTCGCCCTCGTCGCCCAGCAACGCCCCGACGCGGTACCGACGACCCTTGATCTGGTCCAGCAGGCCGTGGGCCGGGACGCGCCCGAGGTCGTGCAGCCGGGAGTCCGACGGCGACAGGAGAACGTCCTCGTCCGGGTCCGGCGGGCGGGCGCCGTCACGCAGCCTCCGCGTGAAGAAGGCGTTGAACGTCTCGAAGTCGTCCAGGTCGTCCGCGACCTCCGACAGGTCCACGTCATATGCCCGGACGTAGGCGCGGATGAGACGTTGGAGCATCGGGCGCGGAAGTCTCAGGTCCGCCAGCCGGCCGGTGGCTCGGCTCAGCGTCGGGCTGGACACCGCGTGGACCAGGGCTCGCTCGGCGGTCGCCTGCGCGGGCGCCAGGGCACGACCGGCCCGCTCCACTACATGATCGAGGACCCGCTGGACGCGCCGACCCCGGTAGGACAGCTCGTTCACAGGGTGAGGGGGTCGAACCGCGTGAGGGTGTGGAAGGCGTCGTAGCGACGCCGGACGTCGTCCATGCGGACCCGCTTGACGCCGTCGACGCTGAAGCCCTCGACGCAGAAGGACGCCATGAGGCTCCCCACCACGGCTGCCCGTCGCACGTTGGGCGGCGTGAAGTCGCCCGTGGCCGACAGGTACCCCATGAAGCCGCCCGCGAAGGTGTCGCCGGCGCCGGTGGGGTCGATCACCGCCTCGAGGGGGTAGGCGGGGATGTAGAAGATGTCGTCGTCGTTCAGGACGAGGGCGCCGTGCTCGCCGCGCTTGATGACCACCAGCTCCGGGCCCATCTCCTGGATGGCGCCGGCCGCCTGGATCATCGTGTACCGCCCGGTGAGCTGCTGGGCCTCCTCGTCGTTGAGGAACAGGGCGTCCACCCGGCGGAGGACCGTGAGCAGGTCCTCGCGCGCCGTGTCGATCCAGAGGTTCATGGTGTCCGCCGCCACGAAGCCCGGGCTCCGCATCTGCTCGAGCACCTCGAGCTGCAGGGTCGGCTGGATGTTGGCCAGGAAGACCGTCGGGATGCGGCGGTGCTCGTCGGGCAGGATGGGCGAGAAGGTCTCCAGCACGTTCAGGTGGGTGAACACCGTGTCCCGGCTGTTCATGTCTTCGTGGTAGCGGCCGCCCCAGCGGAACGTCTCGCCGCCCTCGACCCGGTCGAGGCCGGAGCAGTCGACGCCGCGATCCTCGAGGAGCTTCACGTCGCTGCTCTCGAAGTCCTCGCCGACGGCCGCCACGACGGACGGCTCGTCGAAGAGGCTGGCCGCGATGCTGAAGAACGTGGCGGAGCCGCCGAGCGCGCGGTCGCGCTTGCCGAAGGGCGTCTCGACGGAGTCGTAGGCGACGGAACCGACGACCAGCAGGCTCATGGCGTGACCTCGTGGTGGAATTCGGTGTCCTCGAGGAGGAGCGAGAGGCGCCCGCGCGCGGCCGGATCCCCGGCCTCGGGAGCGGTGATGACCGCGTACTGGAGCGCCGACCAGGCCTCCGACGGGGGAAGCTGGCCGATGCGGGGCACGACGGCGCGCAGGAGTCGCTGGGCCTTCTCCACGTTCTCGCGGAGGATCTGCAGGACCGCCTCGACGGAGACCTCGTCCTCGGTCTCGTGCCAGCAGTCGTAGTCCGTCGCCAGGGCGATGGTGGCGTAGGCCATCTGCGCCTCGCGGGCCAGGCGGGCCTCCGGCAGGTTGGTCATGCCTACGACCGACACGCCCCAGCTCCGGTAGAGGTTCGACTCGGCCCGGGTGGAGAACTGCGGCCCCTCGATGCAGACGTAGGTCCCGCCGTCGTGGGCCGGGATGTCCTCGCCGCGTGCCGCCTCCAGGAGCGCGCCGCGAAGCACGCCGCAGACGGGATCCGACAGGCCCACGTGTGCGACGAGGCCGTCCTCGAAGAAGGTGCCCGGGCGCATGCGCGTGCGGTCGATGAACTGATCCACGAGCACCACGTGCCCGGGCTCGATGTCCTCGCGCATGGAGCCCACGGCGCTGACGCTCAGCACCCAGCGCACGCCCAGGGACTTGAGGGCCCAGATGTTGGCCCGGTAGTCGATCTCGTGGGGCGCCTTCACGTGGCCCCGCCCGTGGCGGGACAGGAAGGCGACGCGCACGCCGTCGATGGTCCCGAGCGCGATCTCGTCGGAGGGCGGCCCGAATGGGGTCTCCACCGCGCGCCACTCCACGTCGCGGACGCCCTCCATCTGGTAGAGACCGCTGCCGCCGATGATACCGATCGAGGGCCCTGTCATCGCCCGTCCTCCCGTCGCGAGGGGAGGGGCGTATCATCCGGCGAGCGCATTTTCAACGCCCGGATGCCACCGATCGCGGTCTCTCCTGGCTCAACGCCCGATCCCGGAAGCAGGCGTCCAGCTCGCGCCAGGTCTGCTCGACCTCGTCGCGATCCACGCCCTCGACGGTGAGGCGCACGAGCCAGCGCCCCCCCTCGTGGCGGGGATAGGAGCCGATCTCCACCCGCGGGTGGGCCGCGACGATGCGGTCCAGGTCGTCGCAGACGGCCGCCTCGCCGCCGGCCACCTCCAGGGCCCCGACGAAGACCTCCTGGCCCACGAAGCGATCGACGATGGCCTCGAACTTGGCGGCCATGAGGTTCGGGATGCCCGGGAAGATGTAGATGTTCCGGAAGAGGACGGTGGGCCAGGGCGGGGCGGGGCCGCCGATGATCTCGGCCCCGGCGGGCACGGCGGCCAGGCGGAGGTGGGCCTCGGTGGTCGCCGCCCCGAAGTGCCCCTGGATGAGGCTGACCAGCGAGGGGTGACGCTCCACGGGCACATTGAAAGCCCGCGCGATGGAGTCGACCGTGATGTCGTCGTGGGTGGGGCCCACGCCGCCCGTGGTGCAGACCACGTCGTGCCGCTCCGACATCTCCCGCACGGTCCGGCCGATGTCCTCGACGTCGTCCGGGATGATGACCACGCGGCGCAGGCGCACGCCGACCTCGCGGAAGCGCCGGATGAGGTAGGCGGCGTTCTGCTCGTCGACCTTGCCGCTGAGGATCTCGTTGCCGATGACGACCACGGCGGCGGTCGGGCGGCGATCCCCGCTCACAGGCTGCGGATCGCCCGAAAGCGTCCCTGGGCGGCCAGGGCGTCGGGGTCGCGGGCGAAGACCAGGCGCCAGTCGCCCTCGAAGGTCTGGGCGGCGGCGGCTTGCAGGCCCGGGACCTTCAGCCAGGACAGATCCTGGCCCCGCATGAACTCCACCAGGTCCTCCCGGCGGTCGAACCGCTTGCGATCCACGTGCCCGCAGTTGGGACAGTAGGCGATGGCGTCGCCCTGGCGGGTGTAGTACGCGGCCGAGCAGACGTAGCAGGTCATGTCCATGACGTCGTCGACCGGCGCGCCCTTCGGGTCGTAGTAGGTCCCGCCCTCGTAGGTCATCTCGAAGTGCTCGGAGCGCCCGAAGCAGGTCAGCTCCAGGCCGATCAGGTTGCGCATCGGCTCACCTCCGGGGACATTCTAACAGAGGTGACTACCAGGGCATCCGGGGCATGCCGTAGCCCTTGGTGAAGTCGTGCTCGGCGCGCACGTATCGGACGGTCCCCGAGGTGGAGCGCATGACCACCGACCAGCTCGTGGCCCCGCCGGCGTGGAAGCGGACGCCGTCCATGAAGTCGCCGTCCGTGACGCCGGTGGCCGCGAAGATCACGTCGCCCCCGGCCAGGTCCTCGAGGCCGAGGATCCGGTCGGGATCCTCGAGGCCCATGTCCCGGGCGCGCTGCCGCTCCTCCTCGTCCTCGAACTGCAGCCGACCCTGCATGTCGCCGCCCAGGGCGCGCAGGGCCGCGGCGGCCAGGACACCCTCCGTGGAGCCGCCGACGCCCATGAGGACGTCGATGGGGCCGTCGGGCACCGCGGCGGCCATGGCGGCCGACACGTCCCCGTCCCGGATGAGGCGGATCCGCGCGCCGGCCTCGCGCACCTCCGCGACGAGGTCCTCGTGGCGCGGCCGGTCCAGGATGCACACGGTCAGGTCGCTCACGGCCATGTCCTTGCGGGCTGCCACCCGGTAGAGGTTCTCCGTGGCGCTCCGGCGCAGGTCCACCACGCCCACGGAGTCCTTCCCGACGGCGATCTTCATCATGTGCGTGTCGGGGGCGTGGAGCAGCCTGCCGGTCTCGGACAGGGCCACCACCGCGAGGGCGTTGTTGTCTCCTCGCGCGCAGATCGTGGTCCCCTCCAGGGGGTCCACGGCGATGTCCACCCGGGGAGAACCCGGGCGCCCGGACCCGACCTCCTCGCCGATGAACAGCATGGGCGCCTCGTCGCGCTCGCCCTCGCCGATCACCACGCGGCCCTCGATGTCGACGTAGTTGAACTCCTCGCGCATGGCCTCGACGGCTGCCTGATCCGCGGCCTCGCTGTCGCCGCGCCCCATGAGGCGGGCCGCCGCGAGGGCCGCCGCCTCCGTGACGCGCACCATCTCCATGGCCAGGCTGCGCTGCATCGGGTTCGTCTCCTGCGGGGGTCCGCCCCATTCAAGCAGAGCGGCCGTGCGCGGACAACCTGCCCGGTCAGCCGATCCGGGACGTGCTTCGGCGGGCGATCTCGCCGAGGACCGCGCGTGCCCGGGGTACGTCCTCGACGACCCAGCGATCGAGGACCCGGCGTTGCTCCTCCGGGGTCAGGCGCGCCTCGCCGCCCACGGTCGCGTCGACGGCGTCTCGGAGGCGCGAGACGGCCAGGGCGAAGGCCACGGAGACGTTCAGGGACTCCACGAAGCCGTGCATGGGGATGTGCACGCGCACGTCCGCCAGGCGCCGGAGCGCCGGCGAGATTCCCTCGTGCTCGTTGCCGAAGGCGATGCAGACGGGCGTGTCCACGGGCAGGTCCGGCAGCGGGATCGGGGGCTCCTCGCCGCCCAGGTCCGTGGCGGCGATCCGGTAGCCGGCCTCCCGCAGCCGGCGCACGGCGGCCCCCGTGTCCGCGTGCCGGTGGATGGTCAGCCAGCGCTGCGTCCCCCGGGTGATGTCCCGCGCGAGGCGGGTCGAGGATCCCGGCTTCGGCACCACGTGCAGATCCTGGATCCCGAAGGCGTCGGACGAGCGCACACAGGCCGCGAGGTTGTGCGGGTCATGGACGTGCTCCACCAGGGCGGTCAGGTGGCGCGTCCTTCGGCCCAGCACCTCACGGAGACGCGCCAGTCGCTCGGGGCGGAGGAAGGGCGCCAGGAGCTCGGCGGCCCGCCCGGGACGCTCCAGGTGGAGCGGCGGCCCTTCGGGGAGTCCGGACACGCGCAGGGGTTCGGTCGGTCGACTCATGGGCGCGGAGGGTAGCCGCTCGACGCCGCCCTGTGGAGCACGTCTCGGCGGCTGTCGGCGACGTGCCATCCCGGTGGCGAAAAAAGCGAAGGCGATGACCGCGCCCGGTCGTCATCCGCACGGGCCATCGCCTTCCACACCATGAGGAGGAACTCATGAAAACACCCGGAACCACACTTGCGTGCGGGTCCGAGTTGCCACACACCCCGAACAACCAGCAATGCACGTGCCAACATTCCCGGTCGATGCATTTTCCTGCATCCAGGCCGGCGGCACGGGGGGAGCGGTCCCGCCGCGACACATCTCCCCCACCCGCGGACTGACATTCTTCGTCACCGGGGTGACAGGCGTGTCAGGGAGGCTCGCTGCCAGCAGCGTGGCTCGCGCGTCCGTCCAGCCGGCCCCGCGTCCACGCCAGCGGTCTCCCCGGCTGCCACGGCGTCCCGGGGCCCACGCTCCGCGGCGAGCCGCTCCGTCTCCACTCGCGGGACGGACGGGCTGCCCCGTGCTCACGGCGGCGCCGACACTGTGGTGGGCGCCGCGAGCGGGAGTGCGCGGAGGAGGCTGTGGCGGTCGGGGATGGCGGGGGTCCAGGCATTGTCGCGGGGGGCGCTCGCCACCATACTGCACGCATGAGCGACGTTCCCACGCCAGGCTTCCTCATCGCCATGCCCTCGCTGGTGGATCCGAACTTCTTCCGCTCGGTGGTGCTCCTCGTGGCGCACTCGGGCGAGGGGTCCTTCGGGCTCGTCCTCAACCATCCCCTCGAGCTGAGCGTCCAGGATGTGTGCGACGACGCCGGCATCCCGTGGACGGGCGACGACCGGATCCACGCCTACGCGGGCGGGCCGGTGCAGCGCGAGCGCGGCTGGCTGCTCCACGGCGACGGCGAGGTCTACGACGGGAGCCAGCCCATCGCCGGCGACCTCGCGCTGTCGGCGTCCCAGGAGGCCCTGGGAGCCTTCGGGCGGGCCCCGGAGGGGCCGTATCGCCTGATGTTGGGCTACGCGGGCTGGGGCCCCGGTCAGCTCGAGGAGGAGGTTCGCCATGGCTCGTGGCTCACCACCCCCCTCGACGATCCGCGCGTGATCTTCGAGACGCCTCCGGGCAAGCTCTGGGCGACCGCGATGCGGACGGTCGGGGTCGACCCGACGTACCTGGTCGACGGCTCCTCCGTCCTGAACTGACCGCTCACGACCGCCCGGCGTCCCCATGATCAAGCTCTCCAAGCACCGGCTGACCTGCGACTGCGAGCACTGCCGGGACACGTTCCCGCTCAAGCGCTTCGAGCCCACCTGGAGCGTGCCCGGGCCGCCGACCGACGGTGCCCGGGCCGTCCGAGGGCACCTCCCCATCGGGGATCCCCACCCGGCCATGCACTTCGGCCTGTGGATGGATGACGCCGAGTGCCTGCTCGTCGACTGGCCCGGGCTCCCCGGCACCGCCGGCGCCCGGGTGCGGACGCGGGCAAAGGGGCCGTCCGAGCCGCCGGTGATCGTCGACACGGACGACCCGATCCTGCGGGGCTTCACGTCCCGCATCCCCCTTCGGCGCAAGCTGCAGGAGCGGCTCAACGCCCGATGCCTCGTCGAGTTCGGCCTGGCGCAGCCGGACGCCGCCGACCACATCGCCTGCGAGGAGCACGGCCAGGGCGTCCCGGCCCTCACCTGCCCCCACCTCATGGAGCCGCAGCCACGCGAGGTGGTGGTCCTCTACGGCCTCGACGGGGACTTCCCGGACGTGCTCTGCCAGGACTGCCTGCAGGCCCTGGCGGGCGGGGACACGTCCGTGTGCCTGACCACCTGCAGCGTCTGCCAGCGGGTGCGGGTCCTCCACCACCACGTGGTGGCGACCACGTACTACGGGGCGCGGCCCGGCTGAGTGCCGGCGGGACGCTGGCACCCGCGCGCGTCTACTGCCCGGAGCGCCGCGCCTCGTACTCCTCGCGGAGCATCTCCAGCTCCAGCCAGCGCTCCTCGCTGGCGGCCAGCTCCTCGCGGGCCTCCTCGCGGCGGTCGACGGCGGCCTGGAACGCGTCCGGGTCGTGCGAGTACAGCTCCGGGTCCTCGAGCCTGGCCTCCAGGTCGGCGATCTCCCGCTCCAGGGCCGGGACGCGCTCGCCCAGCGCCTCCAGCTCGCGGCTCTGCTTGTAGCTGAGCTTCGTCCGCGGCTTCGGGCGCGTCTTCGGCTTCTCCCCGGCGGGCTTCGA
Source organism: Myxococcota bacterium (assembly GCA_051747385.1). GTDB lineage: Bacteria > Myxococcota_A > UBA9042 > PHBI01 > JACKFB01 > JBNJGB01. Next base: position 154,212 of record JBNJGB010000005.1, on the reverse strand, counting down.
CCTCCGCTCCTCCTCCTCGGCGGCCCGCTCGGCGGCCTCGAGCTCCCGCTGGCGCACGTAGTCCGAGTAGCCGCCCGCGTACTCCACGGCGTCGCCGCTGCCGTCCAGGACGATGGTCGACGTCACCACCCGGTCCAGGAAGTCGCGGTCGTGGCTCACCAGGAGCAGCGTGCCGTCGTAGTCCGACAGGACCTCTTGGAGCAGGTCCAGGGTCTCCATGTCCAAGTCGTTGGTGGGCTCGTCCATGACCAGGAGGTTGGACGGCCGCGCCAGGCATTTCGCCAGGACCAGGCGGTTCCGCTCGCCGCCCGACAGGGTGCTCACGGGCGCCCGGGCCTGGTCCGGCCGGAACAGGAAGTCCTGCAGATAGCCCACCACGTGCTTCGGCTCGCCGCGGACCATCACCTGGTCGCCGCCCGCCTCGCACAGGGTCTCCCAGAGGGTCTGCTCCGGGTCGAGGATGGAGCGGTGCTGATCCAGGAACGTGGGGGTGAGGTTCGTCCCGAGGCGGATGGTGCCCGCGTCCGGCTCCAGCTCTCCGGTGAGCAGCCGGAGCAGGGTGGTCTTCCCCGCGCCGTTGCGGCCGATGATGCCCACGCGGTCGCCCCGGAGGATGCGCGTCGAGAAGTCGCGGAGGATCACGAGGTCCCCGAAGGACTTCGCCACGTGCGAGGCCTCGACGACCATCTTGCCCGACAGGTCCCCGGCCTCCAGCTCCAGCCGGGCGCCACCCTGTCGCGCGCGGACCTGCGCCCGCTCGGACCGGAGGGCCTGCAGCTTCCGGAGCCGGCCCTGATTCCGCCGGCGTCGCGCCTTCATCCCGCGGCGGGCCCAGGCGGTCTCCCTGGCGATCTGCTGGTCGAGGCGCTCCAGCTCGGCCGCCTCCTTGTCCAGGACCTCCTCGGCCCACTCGTCGAAGGCCCCGAAGCCGCGCTCGAGGCGCCGCAGCGTCCCGCGATCCAGCCACAGGGTGCCGTTTGTCAGCCGCTCCAGGAACATGCGGTCGTGGCTGATGACCACCAGGCCGCCGCGCAGCGCCGCCAGGCGCTCCTCGAGCCACTCGATGGTGGGCAGGTCCAGGTGGTTCGTGGGCTCGTCCAGGAGCAGCACGTCCGGTCGGCCCACCAGCGCCCGGGCCAGCACCGCGCGGCGGCGCTCCCCGCCGGACATGGGCTCAAGGGGGCGATCGCCGTCCAGGCCGATGCCGTCCAGGACCGCGTCGGCGCGCCAGGCCTCGTGGGCCTCGCCGTCTCGCAGGCCCGCGGCTACGTAGGCGTGCACCGTGTCATGCCCCGACATGCGGGGCTCCTGGGGTACGTAGGCCACTCTCGCGCCCGGCTGCACCATCCGGTCGCCTGCGTCCGGCCGAAGCGCTCCCGCCGCGATCTGGAGGAGCGTCGACTTCCCCGAGCCGTTGCGCCCCACCAGGCCGAGCCGATCACCGCGGCCCACGACCAAGTCGACGGCCCCCAGCAGAGGCTCGCCCCCGAACGCGTGGGTGATCTCCTTCAGCGTGAGCAGCGGCGCAGACACGCGCGCATGTGTAACAGAGCGAGGCCCGGAGACGAAGCCCTGCGGAGGCCATCGACAGGGCAATCGCAAAGTCGGAGAGGTGAGGGCCGCGCGGCGGTACGGCGCCCGGCGCGGGATTGCATCCGCTCGGAAGCGATGGGCTTTGCGTGTCTGAGAGCCGGCAAGGGCACGGGCACGGGCATGGGCAAGGGAGGGCGGTCGACTCTGCGACCGCCCTGAGGCTATCGATGCGCGCGGGCCACCGGGAGGCCGCGTGGTGCCTGGCCGACGTCCAGCACGGGGGCGAGGACCCGGGCCGCCGGTCTCGCGATGGTGCGGCGGAGGACCCACCCGGCCGTGCCCGCGGCGGCGTGGAGGACAGCCGCCCAGCGGCGGCGCGAGCGATCGGGGAACCAGCGGATCTCGGCGTGCGGATGCTCGCCCATGGTGCACCTGGAGACGCGACCGCCGACGCGGACGGGACGGGGGCCGTGCGTGCCGGCGGCGGACGTTCTGGAGTAGATGGATTGCCGCCACCCTAGCGCCCCTGAACGCGGCGCGGAACCTCTCGAACTCCGGTCGGGGTAACCCGCCTGCGTTTCGCCCGGCATGTCGGGATCCTCGCCCTGGAAGCCGCCTCGGAGAGCGCGAGGCGGCTCCTCGGGCGTGGGCACTGCCGAGGGCGGAAGGTCCTCGGGACGCGGCGGAGGAGGTCGCGATCATGGCCGGACATGGTGCGCTGCGGGCGTCATCGGATCGTTGACAAGCCCGTCGGCGTGCTCCAAGGACGGGCCGTCCGAGGAGGAGGGACGTGCGATGACGTTCGGCGGCGGAAGGGGCCTCACGGAGGTCCCCACGAAGGATCTGGAGCGGGCGCTCCGCTACGTGCATCGGGGCGATCTGCCCGTGCCCCTGGAGCCCCACGGGGTGGCGGCGTGCGGGCTCCAGCACGTCCTGGAGCCGCTCCTCGGCCACCTCCGCGGGCTGCGCGATCCGGCCGCCGTCCGGGCGGTGCTGGTCGCCGTGATCGCCGAGCGACGCGAGCTCGAGCGTGCGAAGGGCTCGGTGCTCTAGCCCGGCCTTCTCACCATCCGCCGGCTGCAGCTTGGGATCCGCCCGCGTCACCGGCGCGTGCTCCCTCCGGCGGGCTCGACGTACTGCAAGTACTCCGGGTCGCTTCGCTCCCCGGCTCTTCCGGCCCTCCGGGCCGGCGCTGCGGCGCGTGGCGCCGCTAACGCCCGCCTCCAGTCCGCGCCACGCCGGATCCACGGACGCCTCCCGGCGCTTCGCTCGACGTCTCGTGAGGATTCCGGGCTAGCATCGTCCGGGACGACGATCGGTTGTCTGGGCGCTCGAGTGGAGGGAGCCCTTCCGGCTCGACCCGAGTCCGGACCTCCGCGCCTTGCAACGAGGGCGCGCCATGAAGCCGGGCTTCCCGAGCTTCAGGACCATGCCGTGGACAGCCCCCCGAGCCGGCGCGGTGAGGCGGCCCTCGTTCAGAGCCGGGCGACGGCCTTCCGGGCGGCGTCGGCCCAGGGGCCCTTCGGGGCGAGCTCGAGGTATTCCTCGAAGGCCTCGCGGGCGTCGTCCTCGCGGCCCGCGCGCTCGTGGAGGCGCGCCGTGTTCCAGGTCGCCGCGGCGCGGGTCGGGGCGTGCTCGCGGGCCCGCTCGAACGCCGACAGGGCGTCGTCTTCCCGGCCGCGCTCGGCCTCCACGATCCCGCGTACGTTGTCCACGTCGCCGGGCTCCGCGGCCTCTGCGTCGTCCACCGAGGCGACCTGCTCGCGGGCCTCGTCTGCCTTGTCCATCGCGAGATAGCAGAGGGCCAGGTTCAGGCGCGCCTTGTCGTACCCCGGGTCCTTCTGCAGGGCGGAGCGGAAGGCCTTCACGGCCTGCTTCAGCTCTCGGGGGATGTAGCGCCGCCTCCGCCCCTCGGCCCCGCGGGTCCGGCGCGCGGCGTCCGTCGACTCGGCGGCGGGCTCCGCCTCGCGGATCTCCACGAACTGCATGGCCAGGTCCCGCTCCACCGAGAAGCGCGTGTTCCAGGTGTGCAGGGGATTGTCCGGCCCGGTCAGGCGGAAGATCCCGAGCCGGGCCCAGGCGATGCCCACGTTGTTCAGGGTCTCGCGGGTGGGCCTCAGCGTGCGGTTGAAGCGCGTGAAGTCCTCCACGGCGCCCCGGTACAGGCTGCGCGCGCGGGCCAGGTCCCCGGCCTGCGCCTCGGCGGCCTCGTCCATCTTGCGCAGCCCGAAGCGGAACGACATCCACGCGTACTTCACGTCGTTGGACCAGTACTCCTCCAGGTAGTGGATGCGCTCGTCGTAGGTGGGGTGATCCAGGTGCGGCGGGATCTCGCGCTCCTTGCCGCGGGCCTCCATGAACTCGATGCCCCCGCGCGGGTGGTATCCGGCCAGTGCGGCCAGGACCATGCCCTCCCGATCCGCCTCGATCTCGTGGATGCGCGCCACGTGGACGAGCACGCCGGGATCGAGGCGCTTCGACGCGTCGGAGACCGCGTGCCGGAAGACCTCGCTCCGGACCACGTGCTGCCGGAGGACGTGGACGATCTCGTGGGCCAGCACGTGCGCCAGCGGGGCGTGGTCGACGTCCAGGGGCCGCTCCGGGAGGCTCTTCCGCATGAACCGGAAGAAGCCCTTCGTGAAGTAGATGTGGCCGTTCGGCATGGCGAAGGCGTTGATCATGGGCGTGTCCAGCACCGCGATCCGGAACGAGTGGCGCGTGTCCACGTCCGCCCGACTCAAGATGCGTTCCAGGACGGCCTCCAGGACCTGCTGCTCGGGCGCCTCCCGATCCACGCCCCCGAAGCGTCTCTCGAACATGGCGACGGCGCTCTTGAACTTCTCCGACGAGAACACGTCGCCGTCGATGGAGCCGTACCGCACCCGCGTCTGGACCAGCGCGTGCTCCGGGGCGAGGAGGCTGAGCTCTCCCACGGCCTCCGACGCCAGGGAGGAGCTCGGATCGATGCGGAACGCCTTCACCAGGGCCTCGATGGCCGCCTCGTCGCGACCCTCCAGCTTGTGCACGACGCCCAGCTCCAGCCAGGCGCGCTGGTGCTCTGGATCCAGGTCCACGGCGCGTTGCAGCGCCCCGAGCGCCTCCCGCGGGGCGCCCTGCTTCCGGGCGATGATCGCCAGCTCCACCTGGGCGTCGGGGCGCCGATCGGCCTTCTCGAACATCGCCCGGGCCTTCGCCGGGTCGTAGTGCTCGGAGGCCTTCACGGACGCGAAGATCTGTCCGAGCCCGTGGATGCACTCCTGGTTGCCCGGGTCGAGGTCCAGGCACCGCTCGAAGCCCTGCCGCGCCTGACCCATCAGCCGGTTGATGTCCTGGCGCACGTCCTGGCTCCAGGCCCTGTCGTAGGCTTGGTGGGCGTCGAAGACGATGACGCCGAGGCGGCCTCCCTCCAGCTCGGCCAGCAGGCGCCGGGCGGTCGCGAAGTGGGGCCCCCTGCGCTCGCCGGCGTGCTCGAGATAGGCCTCCAGGTGTGCCCGCAGCGGCTTCCGGGCCGCCTCGTCGCCGGCGGCCCAGCGTCTCCGCAGCGCGAGGAAGGCCCGCCGGTGGGCCTCCGCGTGGTCGGGGCCCACTTCGGTGGCCTTCTCCCAGGCCGCCAGGGCACCCTCTGCGCTCCCCGCCGCTTTACGGGCGGACCCGAGCTCCGTCCACACGAGCGGATCGTCGCCGCGCGCCCCCGCCAGCTTCTCCAGGCGCTTCACCGCGGCCTCCGCATCCCCCTGCTGCTGCGCGATGCGCGCCAGGCCGAGCGCTGCCTCGCGATGGGCGGGGTCCAGCCGGAGGATCGCCCGGTACTCGCGCGCGGCGAGCTTCGCGTTCCGCTCCTGCGTCTCCAGGTACTGGGCCAGGACCATGTGGCGCCTGATCTCCAGCCCGGCCTCGTCCCCACCCGACGCCTGCGTCGCCAGGGCGGGCGGCGCCAGGAGGAGCAGGAGCGCTGCGGCGAGCACACGCCGGGCGCGGAGCGTGGAGCAGATCGGGCGTCGTGCGCTCACGGGACCTCCGATCGGGCGGTCGTCGGACGGAATGGCCTGTCCGGGGTCGGCATTCCGGCGTCGTTTCGCTATCCTCGATTCGTCGCCGACCCGCGGGCCGGCGGCCAGTATCCGACCGGGCTCCGAACCCTGTAAAGAGCCCGGGTCGGCTTGCCTGTACGTCTCGGGGCCACCTAAGCTGGGGCGCGTTTCCACTTGGCGACGACGGATATCATGGCGCAGAGCGGCGAAGGGGACGGGGAGGGACACCTCCTCCTGGGGCGAGACCGGCTGGTGGAGCGCATCATCCACGCGGACGGCGCGCCCGTGGTGACCACGGTGGTCGCGCCGGCGGGATACGGCAAGACGACGTTGCTCCGGCGCGTGGCCGACGAGGCGGACGAGGCGGGCTTCCCGGCTCTCGTCCTCTCGCTGGCCGATTGCGAGCACCACCCGGGGCTGTTCTTGGACCGGCTGGCCGAGGCCGTGCGGCGGCGCCTGCCGCGGGCCGACATCAAGCCGCTCCTGATGCTCAAGAAGGCCGCGCCGGCGGAGGAGTACGGCGAGCGGCTGCCCTGGGTGCTCGATCGGCTCCTGGAGCCGGTCGCCCAGGTGGCGGCGACGCTGGTCTTGGACGACGTGCAGCACCTGGAGGCCGGCGAGCCCCTGGCGGACGTCCTGCGCGGGCTGCTCCGGAGCGAGCCCCGGAGGCTCCGCTTCGTGCTGGCATCGCGGCGCGCCATCCCGGTGGACCTGACCCCGTATCGGCAGCGCGGCGAGCTCGTGGAGCTGACGGGGGCGGACCTCGCCTTCACCCTGGAGGAGGTCCGCGAGCTGCTGGACCGGGTCGTGGGCGAGGTGACGCCGATCCTGGTTCAGCGGGTCTGGGAGCGGACGCGAGGCTGGCCCGGCGTGATGGGCCTGCTCGCAACTCTCATGCGGGATCGGAGCGACGAGGAGCTGGCGTCCCTGGTGGACGGCATCGCCGGCGAGGAGGAGGCCGTGGTGGACTTCGTCGTCCACCGCCTCCTGGCCGAGTATCCGCCGCCGCTCCAGTACTTCCTGAAGGTCGTGTCCGTGCTGGAGCGGGTGGAGCCCGGGGCGGTGCGAGCGCTATTCGGCGAGGGGGGCGGGCGCCGCTCGTTGCGCTCCGCCGGGCGCTACCTCATCGCGCTGCCCGAGGGCCAGATCCCGGCGTACCTGGAGCGCCTGGAGCACACGCAGGTGTTGCTGCCGGCCGAAGGGGACGATGACGGCGACACCCTCGAGATGAGTCCGCTGGTGCGGGAGACCCTCCGCAACCTCCTGGCGCAGGAGGACGCGCGTGTCTACCGGGAGGCGCACCGCCGGGCGGCCGACTACCGCCTGGACCGTGGGCGCACCGTCGAAGCGACCTCCCTGGACCACCTCGTGGCCGCCGGGGACTACGATCGGGTGCTGTACCTGCTGGAGGGCGAGGCCGAGCGGTTCTTCGCCAGCGGCTATCACCGCCAGCTCGCGCACTGGCTCCTGAGCCTGGAGTCCCACTACGCCTCCCTGCCGTTCTGGGCCGACTACTACGTCGGGCGCATCCACGTGGGCATGGGCGAGTGGGACCGTGCACGGGCCTACCTGGATCGCTGCAAGGCCCACCTGAACGACCGGCAGCGGGCCGGCGACCTGTGGCGCTGGCAGCCGCGTGTCTGCCTGGGCTACGCCGCGATGTACTGGCGCCGCGGCATGCACTCCGAGGCGAGCACCTACTGTCGCCGGGGCCTGGACTTCCTGAGGCAGCTACGCCGCCGCGGAGGGCTGCCCGAGGAGCACCGCTCCGAGGCCGCCGGCGTCCAACTCCACCTGCTGAACCTCCTGGGGACGGTCAAGATGGAGACCGGCTCCTACGACAGCGCGGAGCAGGTCTGCGTCGAGGCGCGGGACTTGGCCCGGACGGAGAAGCGCCCCCGCGACGAGGCCCTGGCGCGGAAGAACCTGGGGCTCATCGCCACGCGCCGCGGCGCCATCCAGCAGGCGAGCGAGCACCTGGAGACGGCGCTCGAGCGGGTCGATCCTGCGGCCGATCCCGAGCTCCACGCGAGCATCGCCTACGTCCTGGGGCTGAACCACCGGATGGCCGGCCGGCACCAGGACGCCCTGGACCTGATGACGCGGGCCCTCCCCGAGGTCGAGGACACGGGGCGCCCGGAGACCATCGCCACCATGCTCGCGACGGTGGGCGAGGTCCACGGCAGCCTCGGCGAGCACGAGGAGGCCGACCGGGCCTTCCGTCGGGCCATGCGCCTGCTGGACAGCATCGGGGACGTGAAGGTGAAGGTCGAGGTGCTCGATCGCTACCTCATCTACCTGGCGCGCCACGGCCGGGTCCACGAGGCGAGCCTGATCCAGGAGCGCTCGGCGGGCCTGGTGGAGGGGCTCCTGCGGACCGAGGTCCACGTGAGCGCGCTCCACAGCGAGGCCCAGGCCGAGTGGTGCGCCGCGCGGGGGCACCTGGGGCGGGCTCTGACCCACGTACGGCAGGCGAGCGAGCGCTACACGCGGGTGGGAGCGGCCTTCCACGTGGCGCGGTTGGCGTGGCGCAAGGCCCTGCTGGAGCACCAGCAGTTCGTCGCGGGCGAGGTGGACAGCCCCGAGGCGGTCATGGAGGCCCTGGAGGGCGCCTGCGACGCGGCCCGGCGGCACGGTTATCACTTCGAGATCGGCTCCGAGTACGCGGAGATCCTCCACGTGGGCGCCGCCTACGGCGAGGAGGAGGAGGTGGCGTCCTACTGCGCCGAGGCCCTGGAGCGGCTCACCGGAGAGCCCGTGGACGCGGAGGCTCCGCCCGACCTGAGCGAGGAGGCCCTGGCCCGCTATCGGGACTACCGGCGGCGCGCGGAGCTGGCCGACGAGTACGTCATCGTGACGCGCGAGGAGCGGCAGGGGGCCAACGCGCGCCAGGTCGAGGAGCTCCTCGAGGAGGAGGGCGCCCGGTCGCTGGTCGTGGTCGTCTACGATCAGCTCATGGTCAACCGCGGCAAGGAGATCTCCCTGGCCGAGAAGCGGGTGATCCTGCCGCTGCTGCTCCACTTCCTGCGGAACCCCGACCAGGTCTTCACCATGGACGAGCTCGCGGAGTCGGTCTGGCAGTCCCAGAGCGGCAAGAGCTCCATGCAGACGAAGGTGAAGGTCGCCATCTCGCGCCTCCGCGCCCTGCTGGGCAAGGACCGCAAGTACGTGGTGACCGCCCGCGTGGACAAGCCGGGCGGAGGCACGCAGGTGGCCTACGGCCTGGCCGCCGACCTCGGCTTCTTCCTCGTCGATCGCATCGAGGAGGAGGACGAGGACGAAGAGGCGGAGCGCGAGGCCGCAGAGGACTGAACCCGAGGTCGGTTCAGAAGCGGATCTCCGCGCGGCCCACCACGCTGACGTGACCCGCGGCGCCCACGTCGCCGGCCGGGACGAACAGCGTCGGTACGGCGTCCACCCGCAGGGCGAGGTGCTCGTCCATCTGCCAGCGGACGCCGGCGGAGCCGTGGAAGGCGGCGCCCACGGCCTCGTCCAGGTTGCGCAGGCCGAATCCGCCCGCGCCGACACCCCCGGCGAGGACGATGTCGAAGTCGCCTCCCACGGGCAGGCCCACCTGCAGCCCGAGGACGGCCGAGGCGGTGGTGAGCCCGCGGCTGTAGCCGGGCTCCGCCTGCACGGAGTCGTCGAAGGACAGGAGGCTGAGCGCGGCCTGGAACCACAGGGACAGGGGCCCCACGAGGTCGCGTGAGACCTCGAGGAGCGCCGTCGGGCCGGCGTCGAAGCGGTCGGCCGAGTCCCCTGCCAGCAGGCCCACGCCCGCCCCCAGGCTCAGCCGCCACTTGGGGACCAGGGACTCCTCCGGGTCCATCTCCACGATGTGGTCCGGCGCGTACAGGGCCGGGTCGGGGAGCATCTCCTCGGGCTTCGGCGCCTCGGGCTCCGGGGGGGGGCCGGCGTCCAGCGTGTCCGGCAGGTGCTCGAGGAGGCGCTCGCGGCGCGCGTCCTCGGCGGCGGAGCGGACGCGGGGATCCGCATCCGGCGGCGGACGCCACGAGGGCTGCGCGGACAGCAGCGCGCGGAACGCCTCGCGCGCCTCCTCCGGACGGTCCAGCAGGGCGAGGGCCTCGGCTCGGAGCAGCAGGGCTTCGCGGCGTAGGGCAGCCGGCGACTCGTCGGTGAGCGCCTCGAGTGCGGCATCGGCCTTGCGCAGCGTGCACTCGGGGCGGTCCCGCCGGTGGCAGGCGGCCGCCTCGTCGAGGAGGTCGGCGGCGCCCTGGCCCCTCGCCGGGGCGGCCAGGAGCAGCAACGCCAGCGCCAGGAGCGCGGTCCTCACGGCACCACCTCCCCTTCGGCGGTGAAGCGGCGGTCGTCCCCGCGGGACTCCACCACGACGCCGAGGACCATGCCCTCGATCGGCAGGCCCACCTCGGTCCGGACTGCGGCGCACAAACGCAGGCCCGCCTCCTCGGTGGCTTCCGGGAAGCCGGGGCACGGGCCCACGGCCCAGTTGACCACGTTCGCCGCGACGCCGCCGACCGCCGGCTGTCCGACCACGACCACGGGACCGGCCGCGTCGTCGGGCAGCACCACGGCCGCCTGGATCCGTCCGGCCGCGCCGGGGTGGAGGTCGACGTGCTCGACGCGGAGGCCGGCGTCCTCCCGCCGGGGCAGGTCCAGGTCCGTGTAGCCGTCGCACCCCGACAGGAGCGCCGCGACGAGCAGAGCCGGGAGGAAGCGCCTCATGGGCTGCACCACCTCGTCGAGGCCTGCCGCCCTTCGGCGTGGGCTCCGCAGACGCCTCCGTCGAGCAGCGTGCCGTCCGAGGCGCAGGCCGTGGTCACGGGCGGACCCGTGAGGCATCGGGCCGCGTCGATCGGCGCGCACTCGCCGTCCTCGACCGGGCAGCCACGGGCGTCCACCGGGGCGGCCTCGCCGTCCGGGCATTCCGTCGCCTCGCCCTCGCAGCAGGGGCCCTCGTGCGCCACGCGCGCGCCGTGGCACCTGGCGTGACAGGCGTTGGGGCGGGTCCGGCCCGTGCCGTCGCAGACCGGCGCGACCACCGCGCTGCAGCCGCAGTCCGTCGCTCCCTCCAGGAGGCAGCGGCCGGCCATGGGTCCGTCCAGCAGGCAGAACTGCCCGTCGGCGCAGTCCGCGTCCTCCTCGCAGACCCGGCCGCAGGGGCCCCACGCGCCCTCCGCTTCGGCGCCGAGGTGCGCCGCGAGACACGGGCTGCCGACCGTGGAGGGGGAGTCGAGGCCCGGCAGGGTGACGCAGACCGGCGCGCCGGCCGTGTCGCAGGTTTGCGTCGGCGCCACGGCGCAGTCGCAGGCCAGGCAGGGCCCGTCGCCGGGGTTCAGGCGCAGGCCCCAGGGGCAGTCGAGGGTGCAGCCCCGGGGCGCCTCCCGGCAGCCGTCCACGCAGGCTCCCGGGTACAGGATGCGCGCTCCGGCGCACCGGGCGCGGCAGCGGTTGCGGTAGGTGACGCCGTCGCTGCCGCAGACGGGCATGCTCTCCAGCGGGCAACCGGCGCAGTCCTCGGGGCGCTCGGGCAGGTCGGCGGCACACTCGCACGTCGGGCATCCGGTGTCGGGATCCAGGGCGCGCGGACCGGCGCAGGACTCCTCGCACGCCGCGAGGTCCGGGCAGGAGCCCGCGCAGCCGCCCTCGCGGGCCACCATCACCCCGGCGCACAGGGCGTGGCAGCGGCTGGGCCAGGTGTTCCCGTCGACGCCGCACACGGGCGCGCCGTCCGCGTCGGGGCACTCGCACGCCGGCACGACGCATGTCCCCCAAGGCCCCGCCGAGCGGTCGGGTCCGCAGAGGGCGGCCGGGTCACAGGCGCACGTGGTGCACCCGTCCTCGTCCACCACGAGCTGACCGTCGCATCGGACCGTGGGGCAGCCCTGCTCGGCCAGGGTGGGGCAGGCGGTGGCCTCCGTCTCGCAGCCCTCGACGCAGGTGACGCTCAGCTCGTATCCGCTGCCGTCCGCGCCGGGCGGAGGGCCCACGGCGACGAGGTACTCCCCCGCGCCGTCCTCCGCGGCGGCCAGGCTCGTGGTCAGGGTGACGCCCGTGGCCGCCGACACCTGGAGGCTCTCGCAGGTGGGATAGCCGCCCTGCAGGTCTCGCGGCCCATACGTGAGCACCTGGGCGCGCGTGTCGAAGAAGGTGGCGCGGATCTCCACCTCGACGCCGGCCGGGAGCCAGACGGCGTGCTGCACGAGCTGACCGGCGGGCGCCGTCCCCTGGACCTGCACCGGACCGTCCAGGGGCGACAGGGCCGCACCCACGGCGAGCTGGCCCGTGGCCCCCGGCGCGAGGGCGGGGCACGCGAGGCCCGGGTCCTCCGCCGAGCACGCGCCCAGGCCGAGCCCGGCGACGAGGCCGAGCCCGGCGGCGACACGGACCGCATGGAGCACGGGGTGGCTCAGCTCGGGAATTCCTTGTTCAGCTTCTCCTCGATCGAGCCCTTGATCCTGCCCTTGAGGGCCTTCGCGACGAGCCCGAGGGAGATCTCGACCTTCACCAGCCGATCGTCGACCAGGAACTGGCCCTTGAAGCCCTTGCCCTTCACGTCGGCCTTCTGGCCGCTCCAGGACACGTCCTTGAACAGCTCCGGGCGCTTGGCGTGGAAGTCGTCGAGGAGCTTCTTGGTGCGCGTGGCGGCGTCCGCCGCGTCCGTGCCGTGGGCGTGCTGGATCTCGATGTCGGCCATGGGCTCCTCCTCCCTTCCTCTCGGGTCTTCGCGGTTCGTCGGCACTATCAGGAGACGCGCGCTGTTGTAAAGTCGGCCCCGAGGCCCCCGGGTCCGGCGCAACAGGCCCGGCGCGACGGCAGGCACGAGGCTTGACGCCCACCGCTTCGTGTCGATGGTTGGGGGTGCCTCCGAGGCCAGCGCGAGACGATCGGAAAGGAGCGACGGATGCCCGGCAAGGACTACTACGAGATCCTCGGCGTGGACCGGAAGGCGAGCGAGGACGAGATCAAGCGGGCCTACAGGAAGCTCGCCCTCAAGTACCACCCGGATCGGAACCCGGACGACGAGGCCGCCGAGGAGCGCTTCAAGGAGGTCAACGAGGCCTACGCCGTCCTCTCCGACGCCGAGAAGCGCAAGCAGTACGACATGTTCGGGGCCGAGGGCTTCGGGCAGCGCTTCAGCCAGGAGGACATCTTCCGGAACTTCGACTTCGGGAGCATCTTCGACGACCTGGGCCTGGGCGGGGGTCGGGGCTTCGACTTCCGCACCATCTTCGGCGGAGGAGGCCCTCGCCCCGGCGGCGCCCAGGGCTTCGAGGGCTTCGGCTTCGGCGGCGCCGGCCGGCGGCGGCCCGCCAGGGGCCGGAACGTCGAGAGCGAGCTCACCATCGGCTTCCACGAGGCCTATCACGGCGGCGAGCGCTCCTTCACGCTGTCCGGCGCGGACGGCCCCGAGACGATCACCGTCAAGGTCCCGCCCGGCATCAAGAGCGGCCAGAAGCTCCGCGTCGCCGGCAAGGGTCAGCCCGCCCCCGGCGGCGGCCCCCGCGGCGACCTCCTCCTCGAGGTCGAGGTGGCCGAGCACCCGGTCTTCCGCCGCAAGGGCGACGACATCGAGATGGAGCTTCCGGTCTCGGTCACCACCGCCGCCCTCGGCGGCAGCGCGGAGGTCACCCTCCCGGGCGGCGAGACCCGCCGCCTCAAGATCCCCGCCGGCACCAGCAGCGGCAAGCGCATCCGCGTCCGCGGCTCCGGCTTCCCCAAGCGCGGCGGCGGCTCGGGCGACCTCTACGTCCGCGTCATGGTGGACGTCCCCAGCGACCTCACCGACGAGCAGCGCGAGGCCTTCGAGTCCCTCCGCCAGGCGGGCGTCTGATCCCCGCCCGCCACCCCGGCGCGAAACCACCTTGACACCGCCCCGGCGATGGCTACCATCGGCCGCACCTCTCGACGGGGCCAGATAGCTCAGTTGGTAGAGCAGGGGACTGAAAATCCCCGTGTCGGCGGTTCGACTCCGTCTCTGGCCACCATCCAAAGCCCCCGAAGTCACAGCGCTTCGGGGGCTTTTCTGCGTCTGGGGGATACGGCCCGGGAGGGCCGATGGATCACTCATGGATCACTTGCTCACGACTGATCCCGAGCCGTCCCGGCACCCGTCCAGGGAGGCGCGAACGGGTGATCCGAGGGAGCAAGTGATCCATGAGTGATCCACGGCGCAGCTGGCGCGGGCGGAATGTGTTGAAAGTACAGCGTTATCGATGCCGCGTTACGGTGATTGTCCATCCCGCGTTGTGCTCTGTCGTGGTCCGCGGTAGCGTTGCGGAGCCTTCGGCATGGAGGGGCGGCATGGCCACCATTCAGAAGCGGACCGGGAAGGACGGCACCACGAGCTATCGCGTCCTCGTCAGGCTCAAGGGGCACCCGACGCAGCGGGCGACCTTCCAGCGCAAGATGGACGCCAAGCGCTGGGCGCAGCAGACGGAGGCGGCCATCCGAGAGGGGCGCTACTTCCACAGGGTGGAGGCGCGGAAGCACACGCTCGCGGACCTCGTGGATCGGTACGTGCGCGACGTGCTTCCCACCAAGCCCAAGAGCGCCGCCAAGCAGAGCGGACAGCTTGCATGGTGGAAGGCCGAGCTTGGCCCGTTCCTCCTCTCCGACGTGACGCCTGCCCGGCTCGCGGAGGCCAGGGACAAGCTCGCGGGCGAGGAGACGTCCCAGGGCAACCGGCGGGCTCCGGCGACCGTGGTGCGCTACCTCGCGGCCCTCTCGCACGCGCTCACCGTGGCGGTGAAGGAATGGGGCTGGCTCGATTCGAACCCCATGGCCAAGGTTCGGAAGCCGCGCGAGCCTCGGGGACGCGTGCGCTACCTCTCCGACGAAGAACGGGATCGCCTGCTCCGGGCGTGCGCCGACTCTCGCAACCCGTACCTCTATCCCGTCGTGGTCCTGGCCTTGTCGACCGGGATGCGCAAGGGCGAGGTGATGGGCCTCCGCTGGCGAGACGTGGACCTTGAGAGGGGCCGCGTGGTGCTCCACGAGACGAAGAACGGAGAGCGCCGCGTGGTGCCCTTGGTGGGCAAGGCCCGCGAGGTGATGCGCGAGCACGCCAAGGTCCGGGCCATGGATACCGACCTCCTCTTCCCTGGCCGCCGCCCCAGGAACGGCGGTGCCCGGAAGCCGATGAACCTGCGCAAGCCATGGGTCGACGCGCTGGAGGCCGCGGGTATCGAGGACTTTCGCTTCCACGACCTCCGGCACAGCGCCGCGTCCTACCTGGCCATGAACGGCGCCACGCCCTCCGAGATCGCGGCCGTGCTGGGCCACAAGACCCTGCAGATGGTGAAGCGGTACGCCCACCTCTCCGACGCGCACACCGCGACCGTGGTGGAGTCCATGAACGCCCGGATCTTCGGAGGCGGTGAGTAGGCCCACACTCCCCGGCGGACGCTCTCTCGGCTTGCCCTTCCTCAGTCAGAACGTCTCTGGACGAGATCGGCTGAACTGCCGGGAATGGCCGACCTTGCGTGAGGTCCCCCACCGAGAACATGGGTTCATTGGGGACGCCCTTGCGTTGCGGTCGAAG
This sequence comes from Myxococcota bacterium, assembly GCA_051747385.1. Classification (GTDB taxonomy): domain Bacteria; phylum Myxococcota_A; class UBA9042; order PHBI01; family JACKFB01; genus JBNJGB01. The sequence goes on along the minus strand of JBNJGB010000005.1, from coordinate 139,125 downwards.
TTTGTGATTTCTCGTACTCGACGGGGCGAGAAGGCCCTGAAACGCACAGCAGGTAACCGGAGGGCCCGAAGATGACCGACCGCAGCAAGACCCGACTGATTCCCTTGACCGAGTGGAACGAACATCACCCGTGGCCCCCGCTCGGGGGCCTCCGGCACCTCGTGTTTCACGCGGAGAGCAACGGCTTCGACAAGGTCGTGAAGCGCGTCGGACGGCGCGTCCTCTTGGACGAAGCCGCGTTCTTCGAGTGGGTGGACGAGCAGACCGAAGCGGCCTGAGCGGGCCGCCTCGGTCTGCCCACACGCAGGGTGCATGGGCGCCCCTCACCGAACTGGTTTGGCGACTCGGCCGGTGGGGGGCGCTTCAGCAGCAGAGCCAGCGCGACCCGAAGGGTATCCGCCGCGCCGCGCTCTGCCAATCGTTTGAGCGGATACCCGAGGGAACGTCTGTGATTACACAGCGATTGGACCCGTCTGCGGTTCGCGCACGGGTGGATCTGGTTGCCCTGGCGCGGCGCTTGGGCGCTCGCCCGGGACGGGCAGTCAACGGCAAGGCCCGGTGCGCCTGCATCGTCCACGGTGGCGACAATCCGACCAGCATGGTGCTCGGGCACGGGGTGCATCGGGACGGCTGGCACTGCTTCGGATGCGGTGCCGGCGGCGACGTGGTCGACCTCCATCGCGCGGTGCCCGGGCCGGCGTTCGTCGACGCGGTCCGCGACCTCGCGGCACGGGCCGGCGTGGAGGTGGAAGCATGATCGCCATTCACGTCCGAGATTCGGCCTGTGAGCCTGCACAGCGCGCCCGCGTGCTTGAGCCCACCGCGTGCCCGCCCGAGGCGGTGCTGCGCTTCTGGCGGCGCGTGCTTCTGGACGAAGCCGCGCTCTTCGAGTGGGTCGAAGAGCAAACCGAGGCGGCATAGCAACCGACAGCCGAGGCCACGCCAACGTTGCACAGTTGCTAGGCCGTGGGTGTTGGCGTGGCCTCCGAAACGGAGGTTCCGAATGGGATTCGGAGACGGACTCTCTTGGCGGGCGATCCCGGCCCGCCTACTCCACGACGATAGGTTCCTGGCCTTCGAGGCCCCCGTCAACCCCGCCGTCCTGTGGGAACGCCTCTACCTCGTGAGCGACCGGCACGGCATCTTCCCCGCCGGGGGATGGGCGCTGCGTGGCGCGGCCGGGTTGGAGGGCAGGGCGCATGACTTCGAGGCGGCCGTGTCCAAGCTGGAAGAGGTGGGGGCCGTGGTCACCTACGAGGCCGACGACGGCCAGCGATACGGCATGCTCTGCGACTTCACCAGCGACATGCCGTCCGAATTCATCAACAAGCGGCCGGCGCCGAGGCTGCCGCTCCCGCCTCATGAGGTAGCCGAGCGAGCGGGGTACCTCGAGGGGTGGCGCGACAACTGGCCGAACGGTACGCCCAAGGCGTCCGGGCAGTGTCCGGACAACGACCAGACCGAGAGGGAAAGCGGAGAGCGGAAACTGAGAAACAAAGAGAGAGGGGGCCGCGCGCTCTCCTCCGACGCCTTCGTTCCCAGTAAGGAGGCGACTTGGAAGAACGCGCCCGGACTCGACAACCGTGCGGCTTTCGTCTGGCTTCAGCACGTGGCCGAAGCGCGGGAGCGCAGTGGGGACGGTACTGCCACGGAAGAGGCCATTCAGGCGGAGTACAACGCCGGGCTACTGGCCGTGTGGGAGCGGGACCCGGACCACTTCGCGGGCGGCGTGGCTATGATGATTGAGAAGGGAGAAGGCTTCACCAACAAGGGCGCTGGTGCCCTCCGCTTCCTCTGGGCGAAGATGAAGCACTGGGACGAGCGGGCGACGGAACTCGGCATCCGACCCGGTGACCTCGAGGACGCCGACCTAGAATATCACCTCCGGTGAACGAGCCATGAAGCGAGACAAGAACTCGGCACGCGGGTCTTGTCTCGCTCCGCTCGCCGCGTCGGACGCAGAGCGCCCGACCCCATTGAAGGGCTTACGCCCTGGGGAACGAGGGCAACACGGACGCATCGGAGCACAGGCACCCGCCGGAGGCCCCTGGACGCACGCGGCGCACCCGGAGGCACCACGGGCCGGGCTGGGGCTCCGGAGGCCGTGAGGGGGCACGCTGAGGGGGATTCGTCCAGTTTCGCCAGCACACCACGCGCACGGGCGCCCGGGGGCTGCGCGCATCCGCCCCGCGCCGTCTACAGCCGACCGACACCCGGCCTGACCACGACGACAGGCGAGGCGACCTCGAACCGTCGCCACCATGCCCCGCCGCCGGCCCGTGGAAGCGCGCCCGAGATTGGCGCGACGTGCGGGCCGTGCGAGCGCGTCCGATGCCTTGTGCGGCCTGCTGTGAGCGGTGCGCTGGGGAGACTCCGGAGCATCCTGCTAGCAGTCTGGTACGGGACTGGAGCGAGCCGGGACGGGCGACACCCCCCCCATTGGGGTTGGACCCCGCGCCGAGGCCCGCGCTCCTTCAACGACACTTCTTGCACACGGACCCGGTTTACCCCGGATGTGGACCGGTTGAGCGCTTCTGAAGCGCGCGCGCGTAATGCACAGCCAACGGAGTAGAGTGATCGCTGCTACGGCAGTACGTCTTGCGCTTCGTGGCCGCCTGTCTGATCGTGCCGCGCGGAGTTTCACGGAAGAGGGGGACCTCATGGCGCTCCGACCCTGCCCGGAGTGTGGAAAGGCGCAGAGCACCAAGTCCCAGCGTTGCTCAGGCTGTGGCCACCCGCTGCGGCGAGGCCTTCTTGGCTCGACGCCGGGGGAGCAAGCGCTCAACATCGGCTGTCTCGTTGTCCTGATTATCGTAGGCCTGTCGATGCTTCCATTCTGTGGCGTCGGGGCTCTGATCGGGCTCGGGTAGCGGAGCGACCCCAAGCCAACTGCACGGCCGCCAAGCGCGCATCCGTTCACGCCCCGCGGGGTCCTTGTTGGAGCCCGGGGGCTGGCGGGGTCCTGCTGCTGCGCGTCTTTTCCAGACGCACCCGCCGTGCAAACCCGCACCATTCCGGGTCGCCAACGCGTGCGACCTTCTGACGCGGCAATCCCGCAATCACGCGGGCGGGTGGGGCTCCGGTAGAACTGGCAAAACCCCGAGCCACCCGACCGGCCGCCGACGAGTTTCGCGAGTTTTACGAGCCCCCTGCGCGCGCAGCGTGGTCGAGAAATTGGACGAACCCCGCCCTACTGCGCTTCCGGCAACGCTTGGCGCTCCCCGTCCTCGAGCACGGCCCGGAGACGACGACGGCGGCGGACCCGCCACCCTGGGGCGACGGCGGCTCGGCAGCCCGCCGCACCGGCTGTGTTACGCTCCGTCACGCTGCACACGAACGCGCCGAGGAGAGCGTCATGCGTTGGATCGTCCTGCTGGCTTGTGCATCGCTCGTGGGCTGCGGCAGCCCCGGAAGCGGGTCCGCCCTCACGCAGGCCGACGGCACCACGGGGCCGGGGATCGATGGCCAGGCGTCCGACGACGACTCGGTGGCCTCCGACACGGAGACCAGCCCTCCCGACGACGGCGCCGACGCGGGCCCGGACGTCCTCGACGTACCCGGGGGAGACGTGGACGGCGAGACGGACGACGGGGCGTCGGCCGGCGAGTGCCCCGAGGACTTCCCGGAGGTCGGGACGCCGTGCGGGGAGGGCGCCTGCTCCGGTGGTGTCGTGGTTTGCGACCCGGGCGGGGAGGGGGTCCGGTGCTCGACGATGCCGGGGGCGGCCGACGACCAGAGCGGCGACGAGACGTGCGACGGCGTGGACGACGACTGCGACGGGGAGACGGACGAGGACTTTCCCGAGGTCGGGATCGCCTGCGGGACGGGCACGTGCGAGGGGGGCGTCATAGAGTGCGTGCCGGAGGGCGGCTCCGTCCGATGCTCCACCATGCCCGGGGGCAGCGACGAACGGAGCGGGGCCGAGGTGTGCAACGACCTCGACGACGACTGCGATGGCAGCACCGACGAAGGCCTCTTCTGGGAGGACAACGAGGTGGGCGAGCCATGCGACGGCGTCGGCGCGTGCGGTATGGGCACGGTCGTCTGTAGCTCCGCGGACGGCGAGCCCACGTGCTCGACCAACCCGGACGGCTCCGAGCCGGACGACTCCCCCGACGAGACGTGCAATGGTGTCGACGACGACTGCGACGGGGAGACGGACGAGGACTTCGCCCCGGGCGGCGACGTGACCTGGGACGGCGGACCGTTCGAGGGCGACGGGGGCAAGTCCCTGGGCCAGCCCTGCGGCGCGGGGGCCTGTGGAGGCGGGGAAGTCGTCTGCTCCGAAGATGGGTCCGGCCTCACCTGTAGCACCCACGGCCTCGGAGAGGCCGAGACCTGCAACGGCGTGGACGACGACTGCGACGGCCTGACGGACGAGGACGTGGTCCGACCGTGCTCGACGGACTGCGGCTCCGGCGAGGAGACCTGCCAGGGCGGCGAGTGGGGCGCGTGCTCCGCGTTGGAGCCGAAGGCCTGCACCGACTATGACCACTGCGCCGACGTGAGCCTGTGCGTGGAGAGCTGTCCGCCGGCGCCGCAGGAAGCCTGCAACGGCGTCGACGACGACTGCGACGGCGAGACGGACGAGCGCTTCAAGGATGGCGGCTCGGTCACCTACGACGGCGGCCCGTATCCGGGGGGCGATGCTGGCAAGTCCCTGGGCTGGCCCTGTGGCACCGGCGCGTGCGAGGGCGGGACGGTGGTGTGCTCGGACGACGGCGAGAGGCTGACGTGCGACACCCTCGCCCAGGCGTCATCGGAGACCTGCGACAACGTCGACGAGGACTGCGACGGCTTGACCGACGGCGGATTGACGGATCCGGCCGAGGCCGGCTGCCTGGACGAGGGCGTCTGCGCCCTGGAACCCGCCGCCGTCGCGGCCGAGTGCCTGGCCGGTCAGTGGCGCTGCGACTACAGCGCGGTGGAGGCCTTCGAGGGGAGCGACATGCCCTGCGACCCCGCCGAGGAGAGCTGCCACTGTCCCCTCGGCGGAGGCTCCTGCCTCCAACCCTTCGAGCGGAGCTGCGACGACCTCGACAACGACTGCGACGGCGTGGACGACGAGCCGTGCCCCGGGCCGGTCTGCGGTCCGAACGGTGTCGCGACCTGCCCCTCCGGGTTCGACTGCTCTGCCGAGGGTTGGTGCATAAAGGGGCTGGCCGGCACGCTGTCCCAGCAGGAGGCGTGGGTGCCGGCCGGCACCGTGAACATGGGCTGCAACGAGGCGCTGGATGATGACTGCGAGGCCCACGAATACCCTCAACACCACGTCGACGTGCCCGAGTTCGCGATCGACGTGACGGAGGTCACCGTGGAGGCCTATGCCGCGTGTGTGGCGACGGGGCCGTGCCTCACGCCGAGCCAAGGCAACTACTTCGAGGCGGGCCGGGAGCAGCACCCGGTCAACTACGTAAGCTGGTACAACGTCGACGCCTACTGCAAGTGGGCCGGGAAGCGGCTGTGTACCGAGGCCGAGTGGGAGAAGGCGGCTCGCGGCGGATGCGCTCTGTACTGCGCTCCGGGCGATGACGCGTGCTGCCAGGTGGCGATGCCGAAGTTCCCTTGGGGGAATGAGCCGGCCACGTGCGACTATGCGGTGATGGACGATCCGAACGCAGGCGGGGACGGGTGCGGTACGGACTCGACGGCCTCGGTCGGTTCGAAGCCTGCGGGGGCGAGCCCGTACGGGGCGTTGGGCATGGTGGGGAACGTCTGGGAGTGGGTACAGGACCGCTGGCACTACTCGTACGACGGGGCACCTACGGACGGTTCGGCGTGGGAGGATGGGAGCAGCCCCTACCGCGTTCTTCGCGGTAGGGGCTTCGGCGACTCCGCCGACCACGTGCGGGCCGGCATCCGCAGCCGCAACTCGCCGAGCGACACCGGAGCCGCCGCCAGCTTCCGCTGTTGCAGTTCCACTGAGTAGCTGTTCCGCTGTTCTACTGGAAGGTCGCGTGAGCGGCCGCGGCCACGGCATGAGGCGGACGGTGAAGCGGGCAGGGGAGCGGAGGGTCGAGGCGCGCCAGGGGCGGCCCCGCGCGCAACCGCCGGGACGGCTCGTCTGGCCCCGTAGCCTTGCGCGTGGTCGGAGGCGAAGGCGGGGACGGACCTCCCACCAATGGGGCGCCTACCCGACCGCCGCCGCGGGTGCGCATTGGGTCCGGTAGAACTGGCGAAACTGTCCTCCGTGAACACTGTCCGCCACGTTCACCCGACCGGACCTCGCTACGTAGCTAGAGACGCACGCGGTTGGGCGAGTAGCGAGAGGTGAACGTCGGCGGGCTAGTCGGAGGGCGGTTGCTGGGCTTCGGTCGGGACGGGTGTTGTCCCTATAGGCGAAGGTCAACGACAGCAGTTGTGACGCGAATCCCGCAGGGCTACCTACTTCCTCAGAGACGCACGTTCGAGGTTCGCCCGCTGCTCGTCGGTTAGCTCGAACTTGGCGACATCCACCGGAACCGCCGGGCCTTCCTGCCAGTCTCCTTCATTCGTCTTCACGTCGAGCCGAAACCAGATGCGCTCAGGACGTCGCAGCCGTAGGACGCCGAAGTTCAGAAACACGCGCGAGCGTCGCGTCCCAGGCCGCCAAAGCCCCTCCAAGGTGGCGACCTCCTCTTCGTCGTCCGTATCTGAGAAGCGCACGAACCTGTACGCGGTTGAGTGCTCCTCAGTCGGCGGATCGCCTTGGCACCGGAAGCGTGCGGCAAAGGCGAACCGGGGATGGTTCGCGGGGAATTCAACCGCATTGACTTGGTCAACGCAGTTGATGAGCGTGAGGTTGCCTGTCGAGCGGTCCTGTAGAACTTGCTCGCAGAGCACTAGCCAGTCGCAGACTAGCTTCATGCCGCCACCTGCCGGTTGCCTGGCCCCCAGGGAGAAGTTGGGGTCTCGTCAGTTTGAGCGCTCGTGTAGACGAGCGCCAGCCGATTGGTGCTGTCTTGCGTCGCTTCCGGATGGGCCGGCCCTGTGATGTCAGCGGTGGCGTTGGGTGCGTTGACCGCCGTCTTAAGCGTCCGATCAATCCATGCAGAGACTGACTCCCCCTCCCGACTGGCCACTTCCCGCACCTTGGCGAGGACAAGCGGCGAAACCTGAAACCACCCCTCATCCATCGCCGGAACGCCTTCCTGCGCACCGACGAGCAGACCAGGGGGGATGGCGAGGACCGAGGAAAGCTGCCGCACCATGGGGAGCGTCAGGCTGCGCTTCTCGGAGAGGATCTCGGACACGCGTCCGCTGCTCCAGCCGAGTCGACGACCCAGCTCGTTTTGACTCCAGTCGAGTTCTCGCAACTTGCATCGAATCAGCTCGATGGGATCTCCCGGCGGGAGCGCGTGGTGTTCGGCCTCGTAGGCATCAACGAGCGTGATGAGAACGTCGAGCTCATCCCAAGCGTCCGTTCCCGGAGCCGAATCCCAAAGCTCATCGATCTGAGCAAAGGCTCGCTCAAGGTCTTCATCGTTTCGGATAGGACGGATCACGGATCCACCTTGGCTTTGGGGTTGCCTTCGAACTTCTCGAAGTTGGTCGCGGTCTCAGGCTTGATCTTGTCGTAATCGTTGTGCGAGCCGAACCACTTCACGTAGACGGCTTTCAGACGGAAGTTGATGGCGCAGATGAGTCGATAGTCATTGTTCGCGATCTTGAACCGCACGCGATCGCTGCCCCTCACTCGCTCGGCGTCGGGAAAGGTCTTGATCACGTCATTGAAGCCGTTCCAACTAGCCGCCTTTACGGAACCTCTCCAGTTTTGAAGCGCCGACTTCGCCTCTGGATGCTTATTCCAGCAGCCGCGCAGCGTCGTCTCCTTGATCAACCGCATCCGGCGCATCCTGAGCCTTCTCCTACTTGTGGACGCTGCGGCCGCTCTTCCGCTCAGGTGCTCCCGCTCTGGGAGTACCGTAGCGCCGGCCGGCATCGGAGGCAACCCGCAGGGCAGTCGCGAACCTCCAATGCATGGGCCGCCTATGGCGACGACGAGAGGCTCATCCGTCCCTACTGAGCCGCTACCCCTACCGAGCATCCGGCCTACACACAAGCGAAGCGGAGGTTCGATAGCAGGCTGACCGGCCGGCCGTGCGCAACTCTATTCTCGATGGAAGCCGTGGATCACTCATGGATCACTTCGCCACGAGAAACGGCCGATCCTGGCGATAGACCACCGCGAGTGGTGTGGGTGGAACCCATTGAGAGCGCTCTTGATCACGGGCGGCGGACTGTTGCCGTCTACGGTGCGGGGACGGACTGAAAATCCCCGTGTCGGCGGTTCGACTCCGTCTCTGGCCACCATCCAAAGCCCCCGAAGTCACAGCGCTTCGGGGGCTTTCGTACGTCGGGCTCCACTGCGGGTTCTCACGCTGTGGCGCAGCGGGGTGCAATCTCCCGTTCGAGCACCCCGGCGAGACGGTCGGCCTCGACCTCGAGGTCGTACTGCGCCTGCAGGCCCATCCAGAACTCCGCCGTGGTCCCGAAGTATCGGGCCAGGCGCAGGGCGGTGTCGGCCGTGATGCCGCGCTTCTCGCCGGCGATGCTGTAGATGCGCGGGGCTGGGACCTTGATGGCCTTCGCCAGCGCATAGGCGGTGAGCCCCATCGGCTCGAGGAACTCCTCGCGCAGGATCTCGCCCGGGTGGACGGGGGGAGTCGGTCTTCGAGGGCCATACGTGATTCCTCCGCGCGGAGCGCGGGAGTTGGTGGTAGTCCACGATTTCGACGTCGTCGGCGCCGCCTTCGGTCCATGGAAAGCAGATGCGCCACCGCTGGTTGATTCGGATGCTCTGCTGGCCTGCGCGATCCCCGCGAAGCGCCTCCAACCGGTTGCCGGGCGGAACGTGCAGATCGTCCAGCTCCCGAGCCTGGTGCAGCATCACGAGCTTGCGGCGGGCGGTTCCGGCGTGGGCCTGTGCCGGGGAGCAGTTGACCGGTGTCTGGACGCGAAGCGATGAACACGGTGCGGTTCCGAGCTCCTTGGACACACACCTTGTCCCCGGGATTCGGTCCCGTGCTATGGCGTGTGCGTCCGCCACCCGAGACAGTGAGGTAGCGCATGAGGCTGATGTTCGTGGGGGACATCCACCTGGGGCGGCGGCCGACGGGGCTCGACGAGGTGTTGGAGCAGGTCGGGCTGAGGGCGCACGACCTGTCGCCGGTGGCGGCCTGGGAGGCGACGGTCGAGGAGGCCGTGCGGCGCCGGGTGCGGGGGGTGGTGCTCGCCGGCGACGTCGTGGAGGGCGAGCGGGATCGCTTCGAGGCGTACGGGCACCTGGAGCGGGGCGTCCGGAGGCTGGCGGAGGCCGGGGTGCCGGTCTTCGGCGTGGCCGGGAATCACGACGGGGTCGTGCTGCCGCGGCTGGCGGACCGCATCGACGGGTTCCGGCTGCTGGGGCGGGACGGCGCGTGGGAGTGCGTGCCGGTGCCGGGGGATGGGCCGGCAGTGGACCTGGTCGGCTGGTCCTTCCCGCGGCGCCATGTCCACGAGGATCCGCTGGCTCGGGAGAGCTTCGGAGAGGCGGTGGCGCAGCGTCGCGCGGAGGCCGTGGTCCTGGGTGTGCTCCACGCGGATCTGGATCAGCCGGGGTCGCGATATGCGCCCGTCGCCCGTGCGTCGCTGGAGGCGACCGAGGTCGCCGCGTGGTTCCTGGGGCACGTCCACCAGCCGGACGACCTGTCCGGGAGACGACCGGTCGGGTACCTGGGCTCGCTCGTGGGACTGGACGCCGGGGAGCACGGGCCGCGCGGGCCGTGGGCGGTGACCGTGGGGGCGGGTGAGGTGGAGGCGGAGCAGATCCCCCTGGCGCCCGTGCGGTGGGAGCGGCTCGAGGTGCGCCTGGAGGACGAGTCCGGTCCCGTGGACGCCGACCGGGTCCACGCGCGCATCGAGGATGCGGTGCGGGGGTGCGTCGAGGGCTCACGCGACATGGGGGACGCGAGGCTGCGCGCCGTCGTGTGCCGCGTCGTGGTGACGGGACGCCTCGGGGATCCGCGCGGCGTCGAGGACTACGTCCGGGAGCACGACCCGGCGGGGGCCGTGTTCGACGTCGGTGCGGTGCGGTGCATCGTCGAGCGGGTCACCGACCGGACGCTCCCGGCGGTCGACCTGGAGCACCTGTCCAGGCAGCCGACCCCGGCGGGGCGGATCGCGCAGCGCATCCTGGAGCTGGAGAGCGGCGGCGCGGAGGCGCTGGTGGAGCGGGCGCGCCGGCGCGTCGAGCCGTTGACCTCGGGGCACTGGTCGCTCGACGAGGAGCGCCACCCGGCCCCGGACGTGGAGGAGCGACTGCGGATCGCGGCCTGGCGCGCGTTGGAATGCCTGCTGGCCCAGAAGCGGGACCAGGAGGTGGCCTGATGTACCTGGAGGACATCCACCTGCGGATGGCGCCCGGGCTGCCCGAGGGTCTCGATGTCACCGGGCTGGCGCCGGGGCTCAACGTGGTCGTCGGCCCGAACGCCTCGGGCAAGTCGACGCTGGGCCGGACGGTGCGCGGGCTGCTCTGGCCCCAGCGGGCGGACGGCCGGACCGTGGCGGAGACCACGTGGCAGGACGGCGCGGGAGGGAGACGCGCCGCGACGCTGCTCGGCGGTCGGGCGGAGTGGAGCCCCGAGGCGCCCGCGTTGCCGCCCGGGGAGGCGGGGGCGCGGTATGCGCTGGACATCGTCACGCTCCTGCGGGCCCGGGACGCCGACCACGCCCTGGCCAGGGAGATCGCCGTGGAGCTGGCCGGGGGATACGACCTCGACGCCGCCCGGGACGGCTCGCGTCCGACGACCAGGCTCGGCAACAAGCTGCGGCGGGAGCGGAAGGAGGCGAAGGCCGCGCTGGCCCGCGCGGAGTCCAACGCGGAGCAGGTCGCCTCGGAGGAGGCCCGGCTGCCCGGGCTGAAGGTCCGGTTGAAGGAGGCCCGGGAGGCCCGCAGGCGCGTGGGGTTCGCCGAGCGTGCCGTGGAGGCCGCGGAGGCCCGGGCCGACCGGGACGTGCTGGCGGCTCGGGTCGAGACGTTCCCGGACGGGCTGGAGGCGCTGCGCGGGGACGAGGAGGAGCAGGTCCGGGCCGCGCGGGAGCGGTGTGACGACGTGCGGAAGGAGCTCTCGGTGCAAGCGGCGGACCAGGAGGCCGCCGAGGGGAAGCTGGAAGCGAACCGCTTCGAGGGGGAGGTCCCGGAGCCCGATGCCGTCGAGGCGTGGAGGGAGCGGCTGCGGGATCTGGAGGACGACGAGAGGAGCCGGGCGCGCCTCGACCGGGAGGTGGAAGCGCTTCGGCGCAAGGAGCGGGAGGCGCGTCGGGCCATCCTGGACGAGCGCGCCCCGGAGCGCGCGCCGACCGGAGACGACCTGCACCGCCTCGACGGCCTGCTGCACGAGCACGTGGACGCCGAAGCCCGGGTAGCCGCCGAGGTGGGCGCGCGGAAGGCGTGGGAGCGTCACGCGACCGCCGAGACCGACGACCCGGACCGCGTCCGACGAGGCCTGGACGTGCTTCGGGCCTGGCTGCGGACGCCCGGACCGGAGGCGAGGCCCCGGGAGCGTGGCGTCCCCGTCTGGGTCGGCTGGCTGGTGCTGGCCGTGGGCGGGCTCGGCATCGCGGCGGGGCTGCTCCTCGCCGCGCCCGTGGTCGGGGGAGCCGGCCTGGTCGCGGCGGGCGTCGGCCTGGGGCTCGTGGTCGCGACCCTGGTTGCGCGTCGGGGGCCGGAGCAGCCGGACGCTCGGGAGGTCCACCGGCGCGAGGCGAGCACGCTGGGCGTGGAGCCCCCGGCCTGGTCGGAGGAGGGCGTCCGCCGGCACCTGGACGACCTCGAGGGGCGGTGGTCCCGGGCGGTGGCCGCGGCTCGGGCGCGGGAGGAGGCGGAGGCGGCCGAGGGCCGCGAGGTGGAGGCGCGTCAGGCCCTGGAGACGACGGCCGCGCGCTGCCGAAGGGCGCTTGTGGAGATGGGCTTCCGCGACGCCGTGATGGGGCTGCCGACCGTGCAGCTGGCGGCCGCCGTCCGCGGCCTGGTGGAGGCGCGGCTGGAGCGGGAGGCGAAGGAGGCCGAGCGCGACGCCTGCGGGAGCCGCGTCCGGCGGGGCCTCGGCGACGTGGGGGGCTGGCTCCGGCGTTTCGGGCGGGACGCTCCGGGGGACGTGGCCGACGCGCGCGTGGCCGTCGAGGCCGTGGAGCGACAGCGCACGGCGTGGAGCGACGCCCGCGAGCGACTGGCCGATCTGGGGCCGCAAATCGAGCGGACGAAGAAGCGGCTCGGCAAGGCCGAGGCGGAGCTGGAGGCTGTGTACGAGCGGGCCGGCGTGGCCTCCGGGGACGACGCCGGGTTGGCCGAGCGGCTCCGGCTCCACGGGGAGTGGCGGCAGGTCGGCCAGGAGCTACGCGCGGCCGAGGCCCGCCTGGCCGGTGTGGAGCCGCACCTGGCCGGCGCGCCGGAGGACCTCGTGGGGCTCGGCGCCGAGGAGGCCCTGCGGGTCCTCGAGGCCGCGCGGGAGCAAGCCGAACGATACGACGAGCTTCACGGGCGGGTGATCGGCATCGACAAGGACGTCGAGGCGGCCATGGAGGGCTCGACCCTGGAGGAGGCCCGCGCGGTGCTCGACGACGTGGAGGCGCGCATCGCCGCCGAGCGCGACGACCGCATGGTCGACCTGCTGACGGAGCTCGTCCTGGACGACGCGGAGCGCTCCCACCGGGACGACCACGCCCCGGCCCTGCTGCAGAAGGCGCGGCGCTGGTTCGCCCGCTTCACGCACCACGCGTGGGCGCTGGAGGTGGACTCACGCGGCGTCTTTCGGGCCCGCGACGTGCGACAGGGCGCGCGCCGGGGCCTGGATCAGCTCTCGGACGCCACGCGGATCCACCTGCTCCTGGCCGCTCGGCTGGCCGCCATCGAGGAGGCCGAGGGGGGCGGAGAGGTGCTTCCCCTGTGCCTGGACGAGGTGCTGAGCACCACCGATCCCACGCGGTTCCGCCAGGTGGTCGAGGCCCTGATCGAGCTGTCCGAGGCGGGGCGGCAGATCATCTACTTCACCGCCGACCGGGCCGAGGTGGAGGCCTGGCGGAGCGCCTGTCGCGCGCTCGGGCGCGACGAGCCGAACGTGGTCGACCTCGGGGACCTCGCCCGGGCGCCGGAGGGCTGGGGCGAGGCGCCGGTGCCGGAGCCGGTGCAGCCGCGCGTGGTCCCGGCGCCCGACGGGCACGACGCCACGGAGTACGCGCGGGTCCTGGGCGTGCGGCGGCCCGATCCCCGCCAGCCCGCGGCCTCGTGGCACCTCCTCTACCTGCTGTACGACGACCTGGACGCGCTGCATCGGTGCCTGCGGGCGGGCCTGGACTGTCTCGGCGCGTGGCGGCATGCGCGGGAGACCCGGCTCGCGTCGGTGGTCCTCGACGGGGCGGGGCCGCGCGTCGACCTCCGCGCGCGGCTCGTGGAGGAGGTGGTGGAGGCGTGGCGAGTCGGCCGCGGCCGGCCCGTCACCTGGGCCGACGTGGAGGCGAGCGGCGCCGTGTCGGAGACCTTCGAGGACCGGGCCAGGGCGCTCCTGGACGACCACGGCGACGACCCGGAGGCCTACGTCCGGGCCGTCGGCGACCTGCCGCGCTTCCACACGCGGAAGCAGGAGGAGCTTCGGACCCACCTGGAGGAGGTCGGCGCCATCGACCCCCGGGACCCGCTCGACGAGGACGCCATCGCCGCGCGGGCCCTCGGCCGCGTTCGGAATGCGCTCGAGGCCACGGGAGCGGACGTCGCGGAGGCGGACGCCTACGTCCGGTGGCTCCTGCGAATCGCGAACGGCGATGCCGCGGAATCGCCCCGCGGCGGCGACCTTCCGTCCCCTACCTCCCTACGATAGTATCGGGCCATGCCGCGGACGGTTCCCGGCTACGAACGCATCAGCTGCGACCCCGAGATCATGGGGGGCAACCCTGCGTCCGGGGGATGCGCCTCACCGTGCGGCGCGTCCTGGAGATCCTCGCCCAGTACCCGGACTGGGACGAGCTGATCCGGGACTACCCGGAGCTGGAGCGCCAGGACGTGCCCGAAGTCCTGCGCTTCGCCACCGAGATGCTCGATGAGCACTCCGCGAACCCGACGCCTCCCAGGAGCGACGCGGCGTGACTCGCCTGCTGTTGGACCAGGGTCTTCCCGTGGGGGCCGCACGGGAGCTCCGGTCGATCGGGTGGGATGTCGAGCATGTGTCGGAACGAGCTCTCTCGACGGCGAGCGACGTCCAACTCCTCCTACTCGCGGCGGAGGAGGGACGTACGGTCGTGACGCTCGATGCGGGCTGACCGGGCGGCCGGGCGCCTCGCCGGGCGCCTCCCTCTGGGGCGCTATCCCAGCCGGGCCTGGAGGTCCGCGGCGCCGGGGTGGTCGGGGGCCTCGGACAGGAGGCGCTTCAGGTACTGCCGGGCCTTGGCCTCGTCCCCCAGGGCCTCGGAGGCGACGGCGAGGCGGTGCAGGACGTCGGCGCGCTCGGAGCCGGAGAGCTTGTGGCGCTGCATGAGGAGGTTCTGGTGGACCCGCAGGGCCGGGTCCCAGCGCTCCCGCTCCACGAGGAGCCGACCGTAGTCCAGGAGGTTCGGCAGGAAGGTGCCGTCCGCGTGCAGCGCGGTCTTGTAGTATTCGAGGGCCTTGGTGGGCTCGTCCAGGCGCTCGAACAGGCGGCCGAGGTCGTGGGCGCGCTGGGGGAGCGTCTCCATGAGCTTCTTGCCCTGGAGGTAGTTCACCAGCCACTCGAGCTGGGGCGCCATGAGGTCCCACTCCTCGCGGGCCTCGTGGAAGGCGGCCAGGGCCTCGGCCACCTCCGGGCTGTCGCGGCGGGCCTCGCGGGCGCGGTCGATCCAGGCGCGGAAGCCCTCGTCGTCGCCCAGGTGCTCGCGGTGGAGGCGGGCGAGGGCGAGGGCCCGGTCGCACCGCTCGTCGGCGGATCCGGCGGCCTCGTAGTCCCGCTCGAGGATGCGGCCCAGCTCCTCCCAGGATCCGGTTCGCTCGAAGAGGTCCCGCAGGGCCTCGGTAAGGGTCGGATCGTCCGGGGCCATGTCCCGGGCCTCCTGCAGGGCCTTGAGGGCGTCGTGGGGCCGGTCCAGGGACTCGCGGAGGATACGGCCCAGGGCCACCAGGGCGTCGACGCGCTCCGGGCCCTCGGCGCGCTCGGCCACCTGCTCCAGGAGCCCCACGGCCTCCTCGTGGCGGCCCTCGGCGTCGCGCAGGCGCGCCAGGGCGCGCATGGCGGCCATGTGGTCCGGTGCGTCTTCGAGGACCTCGCCCAGGAGGGCCTCGGCCTCGTCCGGGGCCTCCAGCGGACCCGCGAACAGCTCGGCCGCCTCCGCCAGGAGGGCCAGGCGCTCGTCGCGGTCGTCGGTCACGCGGGCGCGGCGTACGCAGTAGCGGGCCAGGTCCTCCCGCCGGCCGGTTCGCCGACAGAGGCGGACGAGCTCGGCCAGGGCGACGGGGTTGTGTGGTGCGTGGTCCAGGGCGCGCTCGTAGGCGCGCACCGCCTCGGACGGGTCGTCCAGGCGCTCCTCGGCGAGGGTGCCCAGCTCCAGCCAGAGGGCCTCCGCCTCTCCCGACTCCGCCACGCGCTCGGCGCGCTCCGCGAGGAGGCCGTACAGGGCGCTCCAGTCCTCGCGGTCGCGGTACAGACGCTCCAGGGCGTCGCGTGCGTCGTCGCGGGACGGGTCGTGGTCGAGGGCCCGCGCGTAGGCCCGGACGGCGCCGCCGACGTCGTCCAGGTGCGCCTCGCGGACGCGGCCCAGGCGGGCGTGGAGCGACGCGACCCGCGCCGGGTCCCGCTCGTGCTCCAGGCGCTCGCGCAGGAGGCTCGCCAGCGCCTCGTGGCGCCCGGAGGCCTCGTGCAGCTCCAGGAGGCGGTCGGCCGTGTCCGCGTCCTCGGGGTCGTGGTCCAGGAGCGCCCGGCAGGCGCCCGCCAGGAGGTCCTCCTCGTCCAGGCCCTCCGCGAGGTCGCGGACCTCCGCCCACAGGGGGACGGCCTGGGCGGGCTCCGGCGCCACCCGTGCGAGGCGCGCGGCCATCTCCAGCTGGGCCACGCGATCTCCGGACGCCTCGTACAGCCGGTGCAGGCCGGTAAGGGCGGCGCGGTGCTCCGGCTCCAGCTCCAGCACGCGCCGCAGGGTGTCCACCGCCCGGTCGGGCTTGCCCGCCTTGAGCTCGTGGATCTGCGCGGCGTGCAGGAGCACCTCGACCGCGCGGGCGTCGTCGGACAGGTGCGGCACGACCCGGTCGAGGGCCTCGGCGAGCTCCGTCCAGCGCGCCTGCTTGTGGGCGATGCGCTCCAGGCGCCGGAGGAGGTCCACGTCGTCCGGGCGGCCCTCCAGGGCGCCCGCGTAGTGCTCGAAGGCCCGCTTCTCGTCGTCCAGGCGGGTGTCGTACAGGTCGGCGGCCCGGGCGTGGAGCTGCGCGAGGAGGGCGGCGTCCTCCGTGGCGTCGATGCGGTGCTCCAGCAGGCGCGCGAGGGCCTCCCAGGAACCCTCCTTTCGGTACAGGGGCTCCAGGACCTCCGCCGCCTCCGCCGTGGTCTGGCGATCCGCGAGCATCTCCTCCAGGTGCTTCCGCGCCTCCTCGTCCTGGGGGCGCTCCCAGAGGAGCTCGCGCCACAGCGACAGCGCCGCGCCCGGGCCCTCCTGCCGGGTCACGAGCTGCGCGAGCTCCTCGAGGACCCGCCAGCGATCCGCGTCGGCCACGGTGGCCAGCCGCGCGTCCAGGAGCCGCCGCACGTCGCGCCACGACTCCTGCCGCCGGTACAGCCCCTCCAGGGCCTCCATGGCCTCCTGGTTCAGCTCGTCGACGGCCAGGACCCGCTCGTAGCTGCGGATGGCGCCGGCGGCGTCTTCCAGGCGGCCCCGCTGGATGCGGCCGAGCCAGAGGCCCAGCTCGCGTACCCGATCGACGTCGTCCTCGCGGCCGAGGACCTTCTCCGCCTCGATGGCCGCGTCCTCCCACCGTCCGCTGGCCTCGGCCAGGCGCTCCACGTCGTCCCGGACCTCCCGGCGGTGCGCGTGGTCGGGGAAGACGCCGAGCAGCGTGCGGAGGCCCGCGGCCGGCTCCCCGATCCGGTCGGCCGTCAGGCGGGCCATGCGGCGGGCCAGGGCGAGGCGATCCTCCGGGTCCTCCGCACTCGCCATCCGCATGGCCAGCACGCTCACGAGCCCACGCCAGTCCTCCCGCGCCTCGCACCGCGGCTCCAGGTGGTGGGCCGCCTCCAGGCGGGTGGCGTCCTCCCGGAGGAGGCGCTGCCAGGCCTGGACGAGCCGATCCGGTCCGGCGCCGCCGCCGCCCACGAGGTGCTCGGCCTCCCGCAGCCAGGCGAGGGCGTCCTCGGGGGACTCCAGCCGGTCCACCGCGTTCATGGCGCGCTCGACGAGGAGGTCCGCGCGGGCGTCCTCGTCCTCCGTGGCCGCCAGGCGCCGGCCCAGGGCCTCGTCCACGGCCGCCCAGTCCTCCCGGCGACGCTCGATGCGCTCCAGCGCGGTCAGGGCGAAGCCGTGCCGCGGCTCCAGGTCGAGCAGGGCCCGGCAGGCCGCGCGGGCCGCGTCGAGGTCGCCGAGCCGCGTCTCGGCGATCTGCGCCTTCTTGGCCAGAAGCTCCAGGCGCGTGGCCTCGTCCAGGTCCGGATCCTCGAGCGCCGCGTCGTACACCGCCACGAGCCCCGCGAAGACGCCCTCCGCGCCATACAGGTGCTCCAGGCGGGTCCGCAGGTCGGGATCCCGCGCCGCGCCGGGGAGCTCGTGCTCGAGGAGGCCGAGGGCGCCGTCCGGGTCGTCCAGGGCGTCCATCCGCAGGACCGCCAGGCGGCGACGCAGGGCGGAGGCCTCGTCCGGGTCGCCGGACTCCGTGGCCAGGAGGTTCTCCAGGGCGCGCGCCTCCTCGGCCGGCGCGCCCGTCTCCCGGTAGTGATCCGCCAGCCTGGCCTGGGCCTCCCGGTGCCCGGGATGCTCGGCGAGCAGGCGCTCCCACGTCTCGGCCGCGGCGACGGAGTCGTCCAGCGGGCCGGCGTACAGCCGTGCGAGCTTCTCCAGGTGGCGCAGGCGCTCGTCCGCGTCCTCCGTCACTCGCAGGCGCGCCCCGGCCAGCGCCGCCTCCTGGCCCGGGGAGAGGTCGTCGCCCAGGGCGTCGGCAAGGAGGTCCGCCGCCTCGTGGACGGGCCCGCGCCACTCGGGGCCGGCGTGCTCGGGCGCCCCGAGGAAGTCCTCGAGCACGCGCACGGCGGCGTCCCGGCGGTCGTCGGAGTCCAGCAGGGCCCGGACCTGGCCCAGGCCATCGTCCGCCGTCTCTGTGGAGCGAAGCTCGGAGGCCACCAGCCGCATCCGCACCTCGGCGGCGGTCTCCTCGTCGGCGTGCCGGATCCACTCGTCGTAGTGATCGTGCAGCGCCGCCCGATCGCCGGCGGCCTCCAGGAGGGTCGCGATGCGCTCCGCCAGGGTCCGGTCCGTGGGCTCCATGTCCAGGACCCGCCGGAGGATCGTCGCCGCTTCGCCCGGCGCGTCGAGGCGCTCCGCCAGCACGTCGGCCGCCTCGCCGTACAGCGCGATCTTCTCGTCCATGCCGAGGCTCGCCTCGGCGCCTTGCTCCAGGTGCCGCACCAGCTCTCGCCAGCGCCCCTCGCCGGTGAGCAGCCGGGTCAGGGCGTCCCGCGCCTCCCGGTCGTCGGGCGCCCGCTCCAGGGCCACGCGGTAGTACTGCGCCGCCCGGTCCACGTCCCCGACGCGGTCTCGCATCAGCCCGGCGAGCCGCCGGATCAGCTCGGGGGTGGCGCGTCCGTCCGCCACCAGGTCCTCGTAGAACTCGGCCAGGTCGTCCCAGGCGTCCAGGCGGTCGGCGAGGGCCTCCAGATCCTCCAGGTGCTCCTCGGGCTCGTCGGCCCGGGCGACCAGGGCCTTCGTGCTGTCGAAGGCGGCGTGGGGGTCGCCCAGCTCCTCCAGCTCGATCCGGGCGACCTTGCGGAGGCACTCGAGCTGGAGGTCCGTCCGGCCCTCCTCCTCCAGGGTGCTCGTGTACAGCGCCACGAGCTTGTCCCAGTCCTCGGTCGCCTCGTACGTGGGCTCCAGCAGCCTGAAGATGGGCTCGCGCTCGACGCCCTCGCCCCACATCTCCTCCAGCGTCGCCACCGCCTCCGGGTCGCCGGGGCGGATGTCCAGCACCTCCCCCAGCAGGCTCACCGCCCGGTCCGGATCGTCCAGGGGGCCCGCCGCCAGGGTGGCCAGCTCCCGGAGGACGGCCACGCGCCGGGTCGGCTCCTCCAGGACGCCGAGCCGCAGCTCCAGCAGGTCCGCGAGGTCGAACCAGCGCTCCAGGTCCCGGTACAGCGCCGCCAGGCGCTCGAAGGCCTCCGTGTCGGCGGGATCGTCCGTGACCACGGCCTCGAAGACCAGGGCGGCGTCCATCTGTCGGCCGGGGAGGGAGGCGAGCAGCTCACCGCGCTCCATCCGGAGGGCGCGCTGCCGCTCGGGATCTTCCGTGACGTCCTCGCGACGCTCCAGGATGCCGATGAGCCCCTCGTGGTCGTCCACCTCTCGCGCGTGCTGCTCCAGGACGTCCGTCGCCTCCTCGTGAGCGGGAGCCACATCCAGCAGGGCGCGCCACAGGGGCAGCAGGCGGGGCGTGTCCAGGCCCTCCCCGCGCAGGGCCTCCAGGTCCGACTCCAGCCGGGCGCTGCGCGACCCCGCGTCCGGGAGCCCGAGCGCCACGTCGGCCAGCAGCTCCACGAGGTCCCCGGTCCCCCCGGCCGCCAGCCCCGCGCGCACGGCGAGATCCCGGGCGTCCAGGTCGTCCGGCTCCGCGCGGAGCCGGTCGGCGGCCTGCGCCCAGCCCCGCTCCGGGGTGTCCAGGGGGCCGAGGAAGAGGCCCACCAGCTCCGTGCGCAGCGCGGACGCCTCGTCGGGTGCGTCGCCCGCGGCCAGGGCGGCCTCCAGGGTCCGCGCGAGGGGCTCGGGCTCCTCCGTTCGCCGGTAGGCGTCCGCAAGGGCGAGGCGGGCCCGGGGCGCCGCCGGATCGTCGTCCGGGCGGGCCTCCAGGGCGGCGCGCGCCGGAGGGAAGCCGGGCTCCCGGGCCAGGATCGCCTCGTAGGCGGCGACCGCCCCGGTCGGATCGTCCAGCCGGTTGTCGCGGATCTGCCCGAGGGTGAAGAGCAGGGTGCGCCGCGCCTCCTCGTCGCCGGCCTCCTCGGCCACCTCGAGCCGCGACTCCAGCAGGCGCGCCTTGTCCTCCCAGCGCTCCTCCTCCTGGTAGAGGCGATCCAGGCGCTCCAGCGCGACGCCGTCGAGGGGCTCCAGGTCCCGCACCCGCTCCAGGATGGAGATGGCGCGCGGCCGATCCTCCAGGTCGCGCTCCGCCACCTCGGCCGCCCGGTGGAGCTGGCGGCGCGCGGCCTCCGTGCGCCCGAACGCGTCCGCGCCGTCCACCAGGAGGTCCACCAGCTCCTCGTGGCGGCCGGCCTCGCCCAGCAGCGTCTCCAGGTGCGCGGTGGCCGTCTCCCGCTCCGCGAGGAGGTCCGGGCGGCGGGTCGCGCGGGTCTCCCACAGGATCTTCCGCAGGGCGTCCACGGCGTCGCCGATCCGGCCCAGGTCGTGGAGGAGGCCGGCCGCGTCCTTGAGGTGGCCCAGGCGGACGGACGGCTGGGGCGTCAGCTCCGCGCGGTGGAGCAGGACGTCCACCCGCTCCTCCGGGCGGCCCACCTCGCCGAGGAGGCGGTCGAGGGCGTCGAGCGCCTCCTCCCGGAGCTTCGCGTCGACCCCGGCGCCGGCCTCCGCGACCCCGCGCCAGGCCTCGATGGCTCGCTCCGGCTCGCCCAGGTCCCGCTCGGCGAGGCGCGCCACCCGCCCACGAATGGTCGCGGCCGGGCCGGGGCGGACGCACCCGTCCGCGATCGCGGACAGCCGCTCCAGGAGCTCGTCCAGGGCGCCGCGGGCCCGCGCGAGCGCCTCCATGGCCTCGGCGGGCTCGTCCTGCCCGGGCGCGGTCTCCAGGGACCGTGCGTAGAGGCCGAAGGCCCGGCGCACGGCCGCCTCGTCCTCTGCGAGCCGCTCCCCGGCCTGCTCCGGAGCGGCCAGGGCCCGGCCGGCCTCCGCGAGGAAGCGCGCCCGATCCGCGGCGGAGGAGGCCCCGGACGCGCGGACCTCCAGCAGGGCCGAGCGGCCCCACGCGTCGCCCGTGGCCTCGAAGTGCGCGTCCAGGTCGTCCAGGATCCGCAGCCGCAGGGCGGCCGGGACGTCGTCGCGCCCCGCGAGGTCCAGCAGGACGTCGCGCGCGTCCGCCCCCACCGCCTCGCTCGGGGCCAGCGCCAGGAGGTCCTCCACGCCGTCGGCGGTCCTGCCCAGCTCCTCCAGGCGCACGAAGGCGCGCCGGAGGCGGGCGCGATCGACGCGCTCCGGTGCCTCCTGGCCCTCCATGCGCTGGGTGAGAAGCGCCTCCAGATCGTCCCAGCGCCCCAGCTCCTCGAGGCCCGTCTCCAGGTGCCGCGCGGCGGTGTCGTCCGACGGATCCTCGCGGACGAGGCGCTCCCAGTGCCCGACGGCCTCCTCCAGCCGGCCGAGCGGGCCCGCCAGGAGGTCGCAGGCTTCGAGCAGCCTCCGCCGCCGCTCCGCGCCCTCCAGGACGTGCTCGGCGGCCGCCAGGCGCAGGGCCGCGAGGGCCTCGTCGTCGCCGCGTGCCTCGTAGAGCGCGTCCAGGTCCTCGACGACCTCGGGGTGTGCGGCGAGGCGCTCCGGCTGCGACAGCACCGCCTCGTACAGGCGGATCGCCTCGTCCTCGGCGTCCAGGCGCTCCCGGAGGATCCGGGCCAGGGCGATCCGCAGCGCGTCCCGGTCGTCCCGGGCGGAGGGGCGGGGCGTCTCCGGGCCGGCGTCCTCGTCCACGGCCGCGCGCCACAGGGCGGCGAGGTCCTCCCACCCGCCGGCCGGCTCGGCGAGGCGCTCCAGCTCCGACCAGGTCTCCTGGTCGTCGGGGTCCAGGCGGAACGCGGCCGCGCGGGCACGGAAGGCCCCGGCGGCGTCGCCCAGGCGCTCCTCGTACAGCGTCGCGAGCTCTCGGGCCAGGGCGAGGCGCTCGTCCGGCAGGGCGCTCGTCCCGAGGCGCACCTCCAGCACGCGGGCCAGGTCGGCGTCGTCCCCCTCGGCGCGGTAGTGCTGCTCCAGGATCGGGGCCACCGCCTCCGGCTCCTCGCGGCCCTCCAGCATCTCCTCCAGGAGCCCGAGGATCTCGGCGCGGTCGGCCTCGGGGTGCTCCAGGAGGTCGCGCAGGCGCTCCGCGGCCAGCCCCGGATCCCCGACGCGCTCCCGGTACAGGCGGGCGAGGTCCAGGGCGACCGACGCCTGGCGGGCCGGTGACGCGACGTGGGGGAGGACGTCCTCCAGGGCCGCGGCCAGCTCCGGCCAGGCCTCGTCCATCGCCAGCACGCGCTCCAGCGACGTGAGCGCCTCGGCGTCGTCGGGATCCTGGTCGAGGAGGCGCTGGTACACGGCCGCGGCCGCCTCCAGGTCCGTGAAGACGTCCTCGTAGAGCTGTCCCAGGCGCCTGCGCGCGGCGCGGGCCTCCTCGGGGCGGGCGGCCTCCTCCGCGCGGAGGCGCAGCACCTCCTCCAGGCCCTCGAAGTCGTGGCGGCTGAGGTGGATCTCCTCCAGGGCGTCCAGGGACTCGGCGTCGCCGGGCTGGAGCTGGAGGACCCAGCGATAGTGGGTGACGGCCCCCGACGGATCGCCCAGGTGGCGCCGGTGAAGGGCGCCCAGGCTCCGGTAGAGGGCGACGCGGCCCTGGTCGCCGTCGTCCGGCAGCCGCCCGAGGGCCTCGCCCAGGACGCGCGCGACCTCCTCCCAGTCGCCGACGGCGGCCGCCGCCTCCTCGAACGGCCCGAGGGCGTCCACCCGCCCGCTCTCGGCACCCAGGAGCAGGGCCTGGCCCCACGCGTCCCGCGCGCCGACGTCGTCCCCCTGGCGCGCGCGCAGCTCGGCGAGCTCTCGCCAGGCGGTCTCCTGCTCCGCCGGCGCCTCCCCGTGTCGCGCGACGGTCTCCAGCGCGGTGGAGCGGGGATCGTCGCCCAGCCGATCCCCGTGCTCGTCGAGGAGGAGGCGGGCCAGGTCGACCCGGTGCGGGGCGGCCTGCAGCCCGGCGAGGAGACTCTTCCACGCCCGCGCCGGCGCGCCGAGGAGCTCCGACTCGGTCCGGGCGATCTCCCGGTGCACGTCGGCGGACAGCTCGGGATCGTCGGTCTCGCGCGCGAAGTCCCGGAGCATGGCCGCGTAGCCCTTCCAGTCCTCGCGCGGCACGTACAGGGCGCGCAGATCCTCCCAGGCGCGCCGCCCGGCGTAGATGCGCTGGAGGAAGTGGCGGGCCCGGCTGTTGAACGGGCTCAGCTCGCAGATCTCGGCGAAGATCTCCAGGGCGCGATCCTCGTCGCCCAGGCGGCCGTGGAGGACCTCGCCCAGCTCCTGGAGGATCTCCACGCGCTTCTTGCGGGTGATGGCGCCCTCGAGCCGCTGCTCCAGGAGGCGGACGTAGCCGGGCCAGTCCTGCTGCTCGGCCGTCAGCTCCTGGAGGGCCTCCAGGGCGCGGGCGTGGGACGGGTCGATGGCCAGCACGTCGCGCCACCAGGCGATGGCCTCGTCGTGGTGGAAGAGCTCCTCGGTGGCGAGGGTGGCCAGCTCCACCAGCACGTCCAGGCGCTCCGGGCCCTCCAGGAGGCTCAGCTCCCGCTGGTAGGTGGCGTACAGGCGCTCCGAGTCATGGCGCCGCCGGTGGATCTGGCGCAGGCGCCGGATGACGTCGATGTGGCCCGGATCCAGCTCCAGGATCCGCTCCAGGACCGGGATGGCCTCGGTGTCGGAGCGGATGCGCTCCAGGTAGAGGTCCGCGATGCGCCCGAACAGGTCCAGCAGCTCCGCGGGGTCGGCGGTGAGCTCGACCTTGCGGGAAAGGACCTCCACCAGGTCCGTCCAGCGCTCCCGGTCCTCGTAGCGCCGGGCCAGGCTGTCCAGCGCGGTCCGATCCGTGGGCGCCAGCGCGACGATGCGCTGGTAGGTCGCGATGACCATGTCGTCCATCGGGAGGCGCTCGGGATCCTGGTAGATGCCGATGAGGTCGAAGAGCAGCTCCACCTTGCGGTCCACGGCGTCCGGGGGGAGCCGGCGCACCCAGGTGTCCAGGTGGTCGGCCAGCGCGTGCCAGCGCTTCGTCTCCGCGTACAGCCGGCGGAGCTCCTCGTTCGCCTGCTCGTGGAGAGGGTCGTCGGCCAGCACCCGGCGCCACGCCTCGATGGCCTTGTCGCGGCTGTCCAGCTCCGAGTCGGCCAGGTCTGCCATCTCCAGGGCGACGCCGATGCGCTCCCCGGCCAGCTCAGGTCCCTCGAGGGCCCCATGGAGCTGGGAGAGGGTGGCGTACGCCCGGCGCGGCTCGTCGCGCTCCGCGTACCAGTCCCGGTAGAAGGTGAGCACCGGCAGGGACATCGGGTCCACGATGCGCAGGCGGCGATAGGCCTTCTCGGCGCCCTCGGCGTCGTCGAGCACCGCCTCCAGCAGGCGGGCCGCCTCCAGGAGCAGGGGGACCTGCTCGTCCTGGTCCGTCGTGGCGCGCGCCGCGTCGCTCAGCAGGGCCACCGCCTGCTCCGGGTCGCCGGCCTCGGCGCGCTCCTTCGCCCGCTGCAGGGCCTCGCGCGCGCCTTCCGGGACCTCTGCCGGGAAGCGCAGGGCCTCGGCGGCCTCCTCGGGAGCCTCCAGGTCCTCTCGCAGGCGCTGGAACAGGCGCCGGCGCAGGACCACCTCCAGGGCCGGCGAGGCGTCCTCCAGGCTCGCCTTCAGCTCGCGCACGGTCGCGCGCGCGGCTCCCTCGTCCTCATGGGCCGTGTCGGCGCGGGTGCGCACCCCGGGGCGGCGCGGACGGGGCGTCGGGGGAGCCGGGGGCGGCGGCTCGGCCGGGACCTCCTCCCCGGGCACGGGCGCGAGGGCCTCCAGGCGCCGGGTCACCTCCGGATCGTCGGGCGCCAGCTCGGCGAGCTCCTGGAGGACGGCGCGAGCGTCGTCGTCGCGACCGGCCTCCATCCAGCGATCGGCCAGGGCGCCGAGCACCACCCGCCGGGTCTGGGGCGGGGCGACCTGGGAGCGGGCGACGAGGAGGGCGTCCGGCGCCTCCTCCAGCGGCGGGCCGCCCAGGACCTCCCAGGCCTGCTCCACCACGCGCCGATCCGGGAAGCGGCGCCAGGCGCTGCTCAGGGCGGTCGCCACGGCCGTCTGGCCGCTACCCTGGTCGAGGAGGCGCCAGAGGCTGGCCGCGCGCAGGAGGAACTCCGCGGCGTCGCGATCCGGGGCGTCCCGCGCCCGGGCCTCGAGCTGACGGGCCAGCGAGGCCGCCACGTGCGGCCAGCGCTCCGGCGGCAGCGCGTCCACGACGCGCTCGTAGCCCGCCAGGAGGCGCTCGTGGTCGTCATGCTCGAGGCACGCCCCGGTGAAGCGCGCCAGCGCTTCGGCGTCGGTGGGGTCGTCCCCGAGGCGTTCCAGGAGTTCTTCGATGCCCGCCACGTGGCTCCCCGGCTCACTTCCCAGCGTCCGCGCCTGTATACCGCAGGCACTGCGGGCCCCACAACCGGGCGAACCGACGCAGGGAACGGCTTGCGAACGTCGGGGACGGGGTGCGACCATGGGGGTGCCGCGACGCGGTGCTGCGCGGGGCGTCCGAGGGGGGAGGCGATGAGCGCACCGACGGTCCTGATCATCGAGGAGAGCGCGACCTTCCGTCATCGGCTCCGCAGCCGCCTGGAGGACGAGGGCATGGTGGTGCTGGAGGCCGGCGACGGGCAGGAGGCCCTCGACCTGATCCGGCAGCGCATGCCCGACGTGGTGCTCCAGGATCTGCTGCTGCCCGACATGGAGGGCGTGGACCTGGCGAAGGAGATCCGCTCGTTCCCCGGGGGCGACGACGTACACATCATCGCCGTGTCCGCCTACACGGACATCCTGGACGACGCCCACGAGGTGTCCGTGGGCTTCGCGGGCTTCCTGCCCAAGCCCGCCGATCCGGAGGACGTGGTCGCCAAGGTGCGCGAGGAGCTGGGCAGGTAGAGGGAGTCGTCAGTCCTCGAAGGTCCCGTGGCGCCCCGCGCCGCCCGCGAACCGCGAGGCCCCGGCGACGGCTTCCGCGTCGAGCGCCCGACGGCCGTGCCGAAGCTCGTTGGCGAGGGCCTCCCCGAAGGGCAGGTCCCACTGCTCGTAGGCGGAGCGCCGGTCCCCGCGCAGGCACACCTGGGGGAAGGCGGCGATCTCGCGGGCCAGGGCCTCGGCGCGCTCCCGGGCCGTCCCCGACGGCACGACGCGGTTGACCAGGCCGATGTCGAGGGCCTCGTCGGCGTGGACCGGGCGCCCGGTCAGGATGAGATCCATGGCGCGGCCCATGCCGACCACGCGCGGCAGGCGGACCGTCCCGCCGTCGATGAGCGGCACGCCCCACCGGCGGCAGAACACGCCCAGGATCGCGTCCTCCTCCATGACCCGGAGGTCGCACCAGAGGGCGAGCTCCAGGCCCCCGGCCACGGCGTGGCCCGCGATGGACGCGACGACCGGCTTGTCGAGGACCATGCGCGTCGGCCCCATGGGTCCGTCCCCGTCCGGCGCGACGCGGTTCGGCCGCCCCTCGGCCACCGCCCTCAGGTCGGCCCCGGCGCAGAAGGTGCCGTGGTCGCCGTGCAGCACCGCCACCCGGGCCTCCTCGTCGGCCTCGAACGCGCGGAAGGCGTCGGCCAGGGCCTCGGCCGTCTCGCGGTCCACGGCGTTGCGGACGTCGGGCCGGTCCAGGACGACGGTGGTGACGGGGCCGTCTCGGTGCACGTGGACGGGCATGGGCGCCTCCTTGCGTGGAGTGGGCGGTCGTGATGAGGTCGAGGGGTTCCGACACCACGAGCGAGGGAAGTGTGGGCCACGGCGCGGGCGAAGTCATGTCGGGCGCGGGCGGGGACCTGGAGGGTCGCATCGGGGAGGCGCTCTCGGAGCAGGCGGGCGTCCCGGTCGAGGTGACGCGCGTGAAGCCGCTCCACGGCGGCGCCTGCCAGGACAACGTGCGCGTGGACTGCCGCTTCGCCGAGGGGCCCCTGGCGGGGGAGCGGCGGCTGGTCCTCCGCGGCGACACCCCCAGCGCGCTGCCCGGGAGCATCTCGCGGCGCGAGGAGTTCGAGGTGATCCGGGCCGCCGTGGACGCCGGCGTCCGCTCGCCGGTGGTCCGCTGGCCGCTGAAGGACCTGCTGCGGCGCGGCGCGTGGTCGTACTTCCTGGACTGGGTCCCCGGCGTGGCCATCGGCCGGAAGGTGGTCTCGGATCCGCGCCTCGAGGAGGCCCGGGCCGGGCTCCCGGAGGTGCTCGCGGACAACCTGGCGCGCATCCATGGCATCACGCCGGCCACGGCGCCGGACCTGCCGCTGCCGGACATGGAGCGCACCGTCGAGGGGGGCCCGGCCGCCCACGCGGTGCGGTTCGTGCGGGACATGATCGCGCGGCTCCCCGAGCCCCACCCGGCGCTGGTCCTCGCCGTGCGCTGGCTGGAGGCGAACGTCCCGTCCGACCGGGAGGTCACGCTCGTCCACGGGGACTTCCGGACGGGCAACTTCATGGTCACGCCCGGCGGCCTGGCCGGCATCCTCGACTGGGAGTTCGCCCACTGGGGCAGCCCGTTCGACGACCTGGCCTGGATCTCCGTCCGGGACTGGCGCTTCGGCGCCCTGGACCGCCCCGTCGGCGGCTTCGGCTCCCGGCGCGGCTTCTACGAGGCCTACGAGCGCGCCACGGACCGGGCCGTCGTGCCGGAG
This sequence comes from Myxococcota bacterium, assembly GCA_051747385.1. Lineage (GTDB taxonomy): Bacteria > Myxococcota_A > UBA9042 > PHBI01 > JACKFB01 > JBNJGB01. The sequence goes on along the minus strand of JBNJGB010000005.1, from coordinate 111,349 downwards.
ACCGTGCACTGGTGGGAGGTGCTGGGAAACGTCCGCTGGGGCGCCGCCTGCGCGTACCAGGGCGAGCGGTACCTCTCCGGGGAGGTGCCGGACTTCGAGCTGATCGCCATCGCCCGCCGGGCCTGCGAGATGGAGTGGGAGGCCCTGCGGCTCATCGAGGTCGGCCCCGCGTGGGCAGGCCCCGGGGAGGACGCCTGATGCAGGACCGGCCGGATCGCGAGACGCTGCTGCAGGCCGTGCGGGACCTCCTGAAGGGCTCGGTGATCCCCGCCATCGAGGATCCCGCCCTGCGCTTTCGGGTCCTGGTGGCGGTGAACGTGCTGGGCGTCGTGCGGCGGGAGCTTCGCGCGGAGGACGCCCACTGGGCCGAGGAGATCGCGCGCCTCGCGGATCTCCTGGGCGACGACGCGCCGGACCCGGCCATCTGCGGCGCCGAGGCCCGCCGGGACGCCCTCGAGGCCGCCCACGCCCGCCTCGTGCAGCGGCTGGAGGCCGGGGACGTCGACGAGGACGCCGCCACGGCGCACGTGCGGCGGACCCTCGCCGAGAAGCTGTCGGTGGTGAACCCGCGCTTCGACCTGTCCACCCGCATCGAGTGAGGACCCCATGGACTTCCGCCTGCCCGACGACCTCCGCGAGCTTCAGGGGCGCGTCCGCGCCTTCGTCGAGGAGCACGTCCTGCCCGCCGAGGCGCAGATCGTGGCCGAGGATCGCGAGGGACGCCACGACACCCTGGAGGCGCTTCGTGAACAGGCGCGAGGGGCGGGCCTCTGGACGCCGCACCTGCCGCCGGAGGTGGGGGGCCTCGGCCTGGGCGTCATGGGCATGTGCGTCCTGTTCCGGGAGATGGGCCGGTCGCTCGTGGGCGCCGCGGTCTTCAACTGCGACGCGCCGGACCAGGGCAACATGGACCTGCTCCTCCAGGCCGCCAGCCCGGCCATCCGGGAGCGCTGGCTCGCGCCGCTGTGCGCCGGGGAGATCACCAGCGCGTTCTGCATGACCGAGCCCGCGCCCGGGGCCGGCGCCGACCCCCGGAACCTGCGGACCACGGCGCGCCGCGAGGGAGACGAGTGGGTCATCGACGGCCACAAGTGGTACTCCACGGGCGGCGGCGACGCGGCCTTCCTCATCGTCATGGCGCGCACGGGCGACGATCCCCGGAGCGGCGCCACCATGTTCATCGTCGACCGGCACGCGGCGGGCGTGGAGCACGTGCGCGACGTGGGCACCATGGCGGAGCCCCTGCTCACCCACCACGAGGCGGAGATGCGCTTCCACGGGGTGCGCGTCCCGGACGAGGCGATCCTGGGGAAGGTGGGGCAGGGCTTCCGGCTCGCCCAGACCCGGCTGGTGCCGGCGCGGCTGACCCACTGCATGCGCTGGCTGGGCCTGGCCGATCGGACCCTGTCCATGTGCAAGGCCTACATCACCTCCCGCCAGGCGTTCGGGGAGCCTCTCGCGCGGCACCAGCAGATCCAGGCGATGATCGCCGAGGCGGCCATGGGCATCCACTCGGGGAACCTGATGACGTTCCACTGCGCCTGGCTGCTGGCCGAGGGGCAGGACCGGAGGGCCCGGACCTTCTCGTCCATGTGCAAGCTGCACGTGGCGCGCCTGCTGTGCAGGGTGCTCGACGACGCCATCCAGATGCACGGCGGCCTGGGCTACAGCACGGACGTGCCGTTCTCCGACTGGTATCGGCACGCCCGCGCGGCCCGCATCGCCGACGGTCCGGACGAGGTACACCTCATGGTCATCGCCCGCGACTGGCTGCGCCGGGACCTGGCGCTGCTGGGAGAGGGGCCGACCGTCGACTGACTACGCCGCCCAGCCATCTGGAACCTGCTGCCCCGGCTGCACACACCGAGGCCGGCGTTGCTCGTCGTCGAAGTGCCCCAGGCACGCCTCCTCCTCCCGCCTTGGCCTCGGAGCGTTCGCTCGGCGCATCCGGCTCAATCTGGCTGCACGCCGTAGTGACGCGTTTCGTCACCGACCCGACGCATCACGTCAACCGGCGGACCTCCCGCCGAGGGCCGCGAGGCGGGGACGGCGGGCGTCGACGGCGGCTTGTCGGGATCTGCGCTGTATTCCCGCTCTGTCCCGGTTCTTGGCACGACGGTTGCTTTGGAAGGCGGGTGCCCGGGGGCGGGCGGACGCGGTATCCCACACGTCGCCCCATGTGTTTCTCTGAGGGGGGAAACAGACCGCATGTTCCTTTCGCAGGCGCGTGTGGGGTGCCCGCGTCCACTCTTTCCGGTCGCGTCGGGTCGAGGCCAACGACCCGGCGCGGCCGGTTCGAGCTTTTCTCACGGCCCGGCCGTGTCGGCGTCGGCGGCTGCCGTCGGCTCCAGGCTCAGCTCGCTCACGGCGTCCTGGAAGCGGACCCGCTGTCGGGCGGTCAGGGCTCGCAGTCCCCGCCCAGCTTCACCCGGAAGCCTACGGTTCGCCCGGCGGCCTCCGCGTCGCCACCGGCCGGGGCCGTGGCCGGGCGCTTGTCGCCCCAGCCCCGGGCGGTGACGAGGCTGCGCCGGACGCCGCGGCCGGCCAGGGCCCGCTTCACGGCCTCCGCGCGCTTTTTGGAGAGCATCAGGTTCCCGACCTCGGAGCCGCCGTCGTCCGCGTGCCCGTCCACGTAGACGGACTCCACGTCTTCGGCCTCCTGGATGAGCGAGGCCACCCGGTCGAGGCGCATCGCGGCGTCGCCCGCGAGCTTCGCGGTGCCGGGCTCGAAGGGGATGACCACGCCCACGGGGAGGCGGCAGGCGTCGTCGTCCGGATCGACCACGGGGCCCGGCGCGGGCGTCGGATCCGGGGACGCTCCGGAATCCTCGGGGGAGGGCGTCGGCGCGGGCGCAGGGGCCGCTCCACCCTCCGGGCTCTTCGGCCGCTCGTCCGGGCAGCCGTCCTCGTCCTCGAAGCCGTTGTAGGTCTCCGCGCGGCGGGGGCACATGTCGATCTGGTCGGGGATGCCGTCGGAGTCCACGTCGTCGGCGACGATGGCGTCGGGGCAGCCGTCGTCGTCGTCCACGTCGTTGTAGTCCTCGGCGCGCATCGGGCAGCGATCCCGGGAGTCCGGGATGCCGTCGGCGTCGTTGTCGTCGTCCGGGCAGCCGTCCAGGTCCGCGAACCCGTCGATGTCCTCCGGGCGCAGGGGGCAGGCGTCCTCGCTGTCGGGGATGCCGTCCCCGTCGGCGTCGCCCGCCTGGGGGGCCCACTGGAGGCCGGCCATGAAGCGGAAGGTGGGGGTCCCGATGCCCCGCACCAGGCCGGTGCCGGCCGCCGTCTGGAGCGACAGGCCCGGGATGATCCACCACTTGGGCCCGAACAGGGCCTCCAGGGTGGTGGTCTGCTCGCTGCCGAACACGTCGTCGAAGGGCGTGCGGCCGAAGATCTCCGTGGCGATGGTGAAGCGGTTCTGGACGGCGAAGACCTCCAGGCCCAGCCCGTAGGTCCACTCGTTGCCGAAGGTGGTGGTGATGAAGTCCGCCTCCTCGGTGCGGATGCGGACGCCTGTGTTGAAGCTCAGCACGGTCCACTCGGTGCGCCAGTCCACGATGGCGCCCGCGAGGATCCCCACGCCGGGGTCGCCGCGGAAGTTCTCCCCGTCGCCGATGGGCGCCGTCACGCCGGCGTTGAAGGCCAGCCCCAGGCCGCCCATGCGGTTGTCGATGGCGCGGCCCCGGAGCCGGATGACCATGTCGCCGAGACCGCCGCCGTCCACGGCGTCGATGGCCTGGGTGTCGTCCCCGCTCCCCATGGAGACGGCCACGGGCAGGTGCAGATCGAGCTGCAGGTGGTCGAACAGGCCGACGCCCAGCATCAGGTTCATGTGCTGGGCGCTCTCCACGAGGCGCTCGTGGTGCTCGCCCGCGTCGAGCTGGAGGCTGTTGTTCTCGAAGGAGTAGAGCAGGGCGCCGTACGGACGCCAGGCCGGCGCGATCAGGGACTCCTCCACGGACCACACGCGGTAGTGGCCGCCGCCCGGGACGAAGTTCTGGATGTTGACGTTGCCCTGGACCTGCGCTTCGGCCGGCCCTCCCGGGAGAGAGACCCCGGCGAGGAGCGCGGTCAGCAGGAAGGCCGCGAGGCGCCGCCGGACCCGCAGCAGGGACCACACGCCCAGGGCGAGCAGCAGGCCGAGACCCAGGTCGCGCGCGCCGCCGCCGGCGCAGCCGACGAAGTTGTCGCCGTGAAGCTCCGAGACGGAGAAGTCGTCCCCGGCGTCGTTCGGATCGGTGCCGTTGTCGATCTCCACGCCGTCGACGATGCCGCCGCCGTCCGTGTCCGGCTCCAGCGGGTCTGTGGGGGAGAAGTCCCCGACGCCCTCCACCTCCAGCTTGTCGTCGAGTCCGTCGCCGTCCGTGTCCGGGTCCTTGGGATCGGTGCCGTGCTTCAGCTCCTCGTCCCGATCCGTCAGACCGTCGCCGTCGGAGTCCGCCAGCCCGTCGCTCGGGTCGACCGGATCGCCCTCGCCCTCGTCGACGCGGCCGTTGCCGTTTTCGTCCTCGCCGGGGTTCGCCTCGCACTCCCCCTCGACGGGCTTGAAGCCGTCGCAGACCCCGTCGCCGTCCGTGTCCGGGTCGCGCGGATCGGTGGTGCTGGCCGGGTGGAGATCGGGCTTGAAGACCCCCACATCCGTGTCGGGGCCGGGTTGCGCGACGCCGAACTCGGTGCCGTCCTGCACGCCGTCCCGGTCGGTGTCCACCGACAGCGGGTCCGTGCCGAGCGTGGTCTCCTGGCCGTCCGGGATGCCGTCGTCGTCCGTGTCGGCGTCCATGGGGTCGGTGCCGAGGGCCTCCTCCTGGGTGTCCGTGAGGCCGTCGTCGTCGTCGTCGTCGTCCGCGCAGTTGAGGATGCCGTCGCCGTCGTAGTCCTGGATGTCCAGGGCCGTCGGCGTGTCGGTGTCGTCTCGCGTGTCGGTGCCGCAGGCCCGCTCGTCCTCGTCCGAGACGCCGTCGTCGTCGTCGTCCGCGTCTGCGCAGTCGATGGTCCCGTCGCCGTCGTGGTCCTCCAGGTCCGCCAGGCTCGGCGAGGACATGCTGCTCGTCGGGTCCGTACCGCAGAACTTCTCGACGCCGTCCGCGACGCCGTCGCCGTCGGAGTCCACCTGGGCGCCGTCACACTGGCCGTCCTCGTCCTTGTCCACCGGGACGCTGTCGGGGTCCAGCGGGTCCGTGGCGCACTGGACCTCGAGGCCGTCGGTGGCCTCTCCGCCGAACTGGTTCTCGTCGTCGTCCGTGTTCGCGTCCGTGGGGCTGGTCTCGTCGGGGCCGGTCGCGCCGTCGCCGTCCGCGTCCTCGAAGCCGTCCTGGAGTCCGTCGCCGTCTGTGTCCGCGACCACGGGATCGCTCGGCGCGCAGCCGTCGCCCTCGCCGAGCGGATAGCAGCTCGCGACCTCGACGCCGTCGTCGAGTCCGTCGCCGTCCGTGTCGCGCTTGATCGGGGAGGTCTCGCCGGACTGGGTCACCCCGTCCCGGTTGGCGTCCTCCTCGCCGTCGTCGAGTCCGTCGCCGTCCGTGTCCGCGACGAGGGGATCGCTGCCCAATTTGGCCTCGGCCGCGTCGGGGAGCTGGTCGCCGTCGTCGTCGGAATCGACGCAGTTGACCTCGCCGTCGCCGTCCGTGTCCACCAGGTCGATCTCGAGGGGCTTCGAGGCCGGATCCAGCGGATCCGTGCCGCAGAGCTGCTCGTCCGCGTCCGGGACCCCGTCCGCGTCGTCGTCCTTGTCCACGGCGTCGCAGAGGGTGTCCCCGTCCGTGTCGGTCGGCGTGCTCTCGGCGCTCTTCGGATCCGTGCCGCAGCCCGCCTCCCGCTGGTTGGACCACCCGTCGCCGTCGATGTCGTCGTCCTCGGCGTCGCACGTCCCGTCGTCGTCCGTGTCGGTCGGCGTGCTCTCGGCGCTCTTCGGATCCGTGCCGCAGAAGACCTCGGCGGCCGTGGTCCAGCCGTCGCCGTCCGGGTCGGCCTCCGGGTCCACGGAGTCGCAGAAGCCGTCGCCGTCCTCGTCGGTCGGGACGCTGGTCGCGAGGAGGGGATCCGTCTCACAGAGGATCTCGGTCCCGTCAAGCCATCCGTCGCCGTCGTCGTCGTCGTCCACCGCGTCGCACTGGCCGTCGCCGTCCGTGTCCACCGGGGTGTCGTCGGGATCCAGGGGATCGGTGCCGCACTGCTCCTCGAGGGAGTCCGTCCAGCCGTCGTCGTCGTCGTCGGAGTCCAGGTCGTCGCAGATCCTGTCGCCGTCGTTGTCCTCGCCGCGCACGGTGGGGTTGTCGTCCGCGTCGCTCGGGTCCGTGCCGCAGAGAAGCTCCGCCGCGTTGGACCAGCCGTCGTTGTCCTCGTCCTCGTCGAGGGCATCGCACCGGCCGTTCTGGTCCAGGTCGGACGGCACGTCGGAGGCGTCGTTGGGGTCCGTCCCGCACAGCGCCTCCTGGTCGTCCGTCCAGCCGTCGTCGTCGTCGTCGTCGTCCACCGCGTCGCAGAGCCCGTCGCCGTCCACGTCCAGGCCGCTGGCCGTCGGGTTGTCCGCGGCGACGCTCGGGTCGGTGCCGCAGGTCCCCTCCATGCCGTTCGACCAGCCGTCGCCGTCGCGGTCCGCGTCGAGGTTGTCGCACTGGCCGTCCTGGTCGATGTCGTGGGCGGCGTCGACGGGCGTGCTGGCGGCGTCCAGAGGATCCGAGCCGCAGGACGCCTCGAGCAGGTCGTCGAAGCCGTCGCCGTCGTCGTCCTGGTCGGAGGCGTCGCACTGGCCGTCGCCGTCCGTGTCGTCCGGGACGGACGCGGGGTCCAGGTGGTCGCTGCCGCAGATCAGCTCCTGGGTGTCGGGGAAGCCGTCGCCGTCGTCGTCCAGGTCCACGCAGTTGGGCTGGTCGTCCCCGTCCATGTCGTCCGCGGCGTCGCCCGGGGGCACGCTCTGGTCGCTCTCCGGGTCCGAGCCGCAGTCCAGCTCGAACCCGTTCGAGATCCCGTCTCCGTCGAAGTCCTGCTTGGAGCAGGCCTCGTCGGTCACGCAGTCCACGTCGAAGCAGTCGACGTCGCCGTCCTCGTCGTCGTCCACGAGGTTGGCGCAGGCCGTCTCCTTTCCGCCACAGGCCGCCTCGAGCAGGTCGTAGGTGCCGTTGCAGTCGGCGTCGACGTTGAAGTCGTCGCAGTTCTTGGGCGCGCCGGGGTAGATGGTGTCGTCGTTCTTCGCCGTGTCGTTCAGCGGGCACTGCGAGGCTTCGGCGGCGTCGGACGTGCCGTCGCCGTCGTCGTCCGAGTCCGTGCAGTTGAGCTGTCCGTCCCCGTCCAGGTCCTGCACGTCGTCCGCCGTCGGAGTGTCCCGGTCCGACACCGGGCTGGTGCCGCAGGTGATCTCGACGCCGTTGTCCACGCCGTCGCCGTCGAAGTCCGCTTCGGCGCAGTCCGGGGCGAGGACGCACTCCTGGTCGGCGCAGTCGGTCTGGCCGTCGAGGTCCTCGTCCACGCCGCCGGTGCAGACCTCGCCGCACGCGAGCCGGAGGGTCGCCTCGCTGCCGGCGCCCTCCGCGCAGGAGCCGATCTGGTCGAGGACCACGAAGTACTCGGTGCCCGCAGCGACCGGCATCGCCTCCTGGCCGCCGGCCGCGCAGCCCGTGGTGAACGACGCCGTCGGGGCGTCGCAGGTGCCGTTGGCGCACGCACCCTCGAAGATGAACACGGCGTAGCGGTTCAGCCCCTCGTTGACGAGGTCCAGCGTCACGGTCTCGTCGGCGGACGCCGTGAAGGCCAGGGCGGCGTCCACGCCTCCCTCGAAGTCCCCGTCGGTGCAGGGGAAATCGTCGTGGGCCGGCGCCACCTGGAGCTGATCCCCGCAGGCCAGCGCCGTGGCCGTCTGGCAGATCTCGCCCGCGCAGTTGGCGGCGTCGTGGCAGGCGTCGTCGCTGCAGTCCGTGCGGCCGTCGCAGTCGTTGTCCAGGGCGTCGCCGCACGTGCCGCCGCCGGAGCCCTCCGTGGCGAGCGGGTTCACCTCGGTGTGCTGGTCGTTGCAGTCCGAACCCAGGCAAGCCGGCGTCTCGGCGCCGTCCACGCCGGTGGACACGCCGTAGCCGTCCCCGTCCGCGTCCAGGCAGCCGTCCTTGCAGTCGAAGACCCCGTCGCCGTCTGCGTCCGTGCAGTCGGACGCGCACAGGGCGTCTCCCGGATCGCAGTCCCGGGCGTCGCAGAACCCGTCCGAGTCCTGGTCGGGCAGGTCCTGGTCCACGGCCCCGTCGCAGTCGTCGTCGACGCCGTCGCAGGCGAACTCCGCGCATCCGCCGGCGGCCCTCGGCGTGCCGCGGTGCTTGCCGGAGTTGGAGTAGTCCTCGGTCGGGCCGGCCAGGCACCAGGCCGTCGAGACGCTCTTGCTCGAGGTGCCCGGCGCGTCGGCCAGGACGAGGGAGCGACCGACGCCGTCGTCCGTGAGCATCTGGTCCAGCGCGCAGTCGAAGCCGGACGAGAAGTCCACCTGATCGAGGAGGTCGCCGCTCCCGTCCTCGAGGGTGAGGCGATCGCCGCCCGGGGCGATCTGGAAGCCGGACTCGCACGTGGCGTCGGGGCTCACGCCGTCCGTGCCCTGCTCCGAGCCGAAGGCGACGACGTAGTACGCCCCCGGGGAGATGGTCTGGCCGCCGAGGAGCGCGCAGTCGTCGCCGGCCAGGGACACGGACGTGCCCACCAGGTTCCGCAGGGTCAGGCCCAGAAGCCCGACGTCGATGGTCGCCTCGGACGCGTTGTACAGCTCGATCCACTGCTCGCCCGGGGCGCCGTTGGGCTTGGGGATGTGGATCTCCGTGAGGTGCAGGGCGCCGGACTCGGTGAGACACTCCGACGAGCAGCCGTCGCCGTCGTCCGTGTTGCCGTCGTCGCAGGACTCGCCCACGCCGATGAGGCCGTCCCCGCAGACGGTGCAGGCCTCCTCCTCGAGGTCGGCCCGGCCGTCGCAGTTGTTGTCCAGGCCTCCGGGGTCCCCGCAGATCTCCTCCTGGCCGGGGTGGGTCGTCGCGTCGTCGTCGTCGCAGTCCGGCTCGACGCCGGAGCACGACGCCACGTCGTCGAAGGGCGCGGGCCGGTCCGGATCGCCGTACCCGTCGCCGTCCAGGTCGATGCAGTGGTCGCAGGACGCGTCCGCGCGTTCGTCCAGATCGTCGCCGTCCACGTCGCTGTGAAGCTCCAGGGACTCCACGAAGACGCCCGGGTTGTCGTTCGCCAAGCCGTCGAGCGTGTCGTAGAAGAGCACCACGGAGACGGTGCCGCCCTTCTTGTCCGCCGGCACGGGGACGTCGGCCGTGGCCAGGCCGCCCGTGTTGGTGCCCGTCGCGAAGGCGTGGGAGTCCGTGTCCTCGCCGTCGCAGAGCAGGTGGTTGACGTCCAGGCAGACCCCGAAGACGTCCTTGCTGGTCGAGGTCTGGCCCTCCAGCGCGTAGGAGATGGTCAGCGTAGGCGCGAGCATGTCCTCCGGGACCTCCACGTCCCGGACCAGCCAGCCGCGCACACGCTGGGGCGACACGGAGCTCACCTGTCCGTTCAGGACGGTCTCCCAGCCGAGGGCGCCCGAGGTGGTGTTCTGGCCGTACTCGAAGACCTCCTTGCTGTCGCTCGACAGGTCGTCTTGGGCCACCCAGCCGCCCTCGCCGGTGTCGAAGCTCCAGGCGGTGCTGCACGTGGCGCAGAAGGGGTCCGAGCCGCAGACGGGGTCGGCACAGTCGGCGAGGCCGTCGCCGTTGTCGTCCAGGCCGTTGGCGCAGTCCTCGTCGCCGCACCCGCTGTCGTCGCCGTCGGTCAGGCCGTCGCAGTCGTTGTCCACGCCGTCGCCGCACAGGCCCAGCTCCAGCAGCTCGTCCTGGCCGGGGTTGACGAAGAACCCGTCCAGGTCGTCGTTGCAGTCCGGCTCGGTGCCGAGCGGGCACTGGGTCGGGTCGGGGCTGCCGCTCCGCCCGTAGCCGTCCCCGTCCGCGTCCCAGCAGGGGTCGCAGGTGGCGTCGTCGCCCTCGTCGAGCCCGTCCAGATCCACGTCGCTGGCGATCCGGACGCGGTCCACGGACACGCCCGGGTTGTCGTTGCTGCTGGAGCTGACCGTATCGTACAGCAGCGTGACCGTGATGGTCTGGCCCAGCCAGTCCGACAGGTCGACGGTCCCGGTCACGAATCCGGTGGTCGGCGTGCTGGCCAGGACCTCGATGCCCGGGGTGTTGAAGCGGCAGTCCGTCCGGTTGATGCAGACGGCGAACTTGTCGGCGTTCGGGTTGCTGTCGCCGGCGTGGCGGTAGTGCACGCGGAGGGTCGGCGCCGGGCCCCCGGAGGCCTCGTCCGGCACGTGCACGGTGGCCGTGAGCCGCCCGAAGTACACGCCGTCGCCGTCGTCGGGGAGCTGATCCACGTCGGTGTCGACGCCGGTGGCCCAGGAGGCGTCCTCGTCGTAGGCCCACAGGTCGTCCGCGGACCAGGCGCCCCCGCCGGACTCGAACGTCCAGTGGATGTCGCAGGGATCGCAGAAGTCGTCCTCGGCGCAGGCGACGTCCTCGCAGTCCACGAGGCCGTTGCCGCCGTTGTCGACGCCGTCGGCGCAGTCCTCGTCGCACTCGTCGTCGGCCAGGTCCGTCAGCCCGTCGCAGTCGTCGTCCACCCCGCCGGAGCACAGCTCCGTGGCCCCGGGGTGGACGTCGGCGGCCGCGTCGTCGCAGTCCGCGTCACCCTGGGGGCACGTCGCGACGTCGGCGCTCTCCGGGTGCCCGTAGCCGTCCTCGTCGGAGTCGATGCACCGGTCGCAGGCGGCCTGCCCGTCGAACTCGAAGCTCCCGTCCGCGTCCAGGTCGCTCCCCACGGTGACCCGGTCCACGAACAGCCCCGGGTGGACGTCGTCGGCGCCGTCGGTGAGATAGCGGATGACGACCCAGCGTGACGTGCCCGCGTCGGCCGTCAGGTCGATCCGCGCCACGTCGAGCCCGTTGGCGTCCTTTTCGAAGGCGCTCGTCGCGGTGTTCTCGCAGGTCGTGAACGCCAGGCCCTGGCTCAGGGAGCCGTTGCCGTTCACGTAGATCTCCACGCAGTCGTTCGCGCCGTCGCCCTGCAGGTCGTAGTGGACGGACAGGGTGGGGGCCACGGCGTCGGGGGTGGCGGGCACCGCGACGCGGCTCGATAGGGTGGTGTCGGTGGCCTGGGTCAGGTCGCCGTCCAGGACGGTCTCGAACCCGTCCAGGCCGTCGTCGCGCGTCCCGGGCTCGAAGAGGTCGCCGGAGCCGTCGACCTGCCAGGCCATGGCGCCGCCGGTGAAGTCGAAGTCCGTGCCGCACGTCTCCATGCAGCTCGTGGGATCCAGGCCGTCGCAGGTCCAGCCCGGCTCGAAGCGACAGTCGGCGTCACAGCCGTCGCCGCCCTCCGTGTTCCCGTCGTCGCAGTCCTCGACGCCGTACTCCACCACGCCGTCGCCGCAGACGCTCCCGGTGCAGTCGTTGCGGCAGCCGTCGTGGTCGTCGTTGTTCCCGTCGTCGCACTCCTCGGCGCCCACGGCCACCACGCCGTCGCCGCAGGTGGACTCGCAGACCGTGAGGCCGTCCGCCGTGTTCGTGCAGTCCCAGCCGGCCTCGACGGCCTGGCAGTCCGGCGCGCAGCCGTCCTCGGCGGCGTTGTTGCCGTCGTCGCAGACCTCGAAGCCCGGGCAGTAGACGCCGTCCCCGCAGGAGCCGTTGTGGTCGTTGGAGCAGCCCTCGGTGGCGTCGCACGTGTCGTCGGTGCACGCCAGCCCGTCGTCGCAGTTCGCGTCGTCGGCGGTGTTCGTGCAGTCCAGGTCGGTGTCGCAGACGTCGTCGGTGCAGGCGACGCCGTCGTCACAGTCCGAGTGCACCGGCAGGATGGTGCAGCCGCTGGTGGCGTTGCAGCTCTCGTCGGTGCAGGCGATGCCGTCGTCGCAGTTGGCGTGGTTGGCCGTGTAGACGCAGCCGTCGACCGGGTGGCACGCGTCGTCCGTGCAGGCGACCGTGTCGTCGCAGAGCGTGTCGTCGGCGACGTGCACGCAGCCGGTGGCCGGGTCGCAGGAGTCGTCCGTGCAGGCGACCCCGTCGTCGCAGTCGGGTGCGGTCCCCGGCTGGCAGGCCCCGGTGCCGAGGTCGCAGGTCTCCTCGCCGTTGCAGGCGTCGCCGTCGTCGCAGTCCGCGTCGCCCTCGCAGCCGAAGCCACCGGTGAGGACCACGTCGTCCAGGGCGAGCTCGTCGCGGCTGCCCGCGCCGCCCACGTCGTCGATGGTCCAGCGCAGGAGGACGACGCCGCTGGGGGGCACGGCGACGTCGGGCAGCGCCAGGGTCTTCGACGTCGGGGTCCACGCCGGCGTCCCGTCGGCCGTCTCGGGGGAGGTGACGGTCAGGTCGGGGGCCGGGTTCCAGGTCGTGCCGTCGACGGACCAGGACACGCTCAGCGAGCTGCTGCGGCCCTCGTTGTTCAGGATCCAGGCCTCGTAGTCGACGGTGAGGTCGGTGAGGGGCAGGGCATCGGCGTTCCGGACGCGCAGCACGAACGAGCCCGGCGCCATGTCGTCGGTGGTCGGCTGAGCGCCCAGGGCGTGGTCGCCGGTGCTCACCTCGAAGGCGTAGACGCCCCCGAAGGTCTCGCCGCCCGGGCTGAGCCCGCGGGCGAAGTCGCCGGTGGTGGCCGTGTCGCCGAACGCCGTGTCGCCGTCCGACAGCCCCTCCACGCGCCAGTGGTCGGAGTCGAGCTCGCCCGCGGCGGGGGAGGGCGCGAAGCCCGCACCCTCGAAGGCGTTCAGGTCCAGGGTCTGCGGTCCGGACGAGTCGAGCGGCACCTGGGCCTGCCCCGAGCCTGCGAGCGCGAACGACGACAGCGCCGCCAGGAGTGCCGACAGCGCCCACCGTGCCCCGAAACCACGACCGAAGGCCCGTCGACAGGCTTCGAGTCGCCCCATGGATCCCCCCGAATTCCCCGAGATCAAGTAGTCCGTTCCGACCGGCGACGACGATACCGGCGCCGTCGAGTCGGGCGCAAGCGGGCCTCGGAACCGACGGATCCCGCACGGGCTCGCTCCCGGCTCATCCCGGTCCCCGGTCCGCCTCCCGGAGGTGGTCCCGAGTCCCCGGCGCGCCGATAGTGGATGCGGGCGCTACCCACCCGGGCGAGGGGCATCGCCGACCTCCGTGTCCGTGGTCGCGGCCTCGCGCGGGACCCTTGCCAGGGCCTCCTCCAGCACCCGCGCGTCCGCGCCGTCCCGGTGGGCGTTCTCCGCGATGTGCCGCCGCCACGCCTTGGCGCCCGGGCAGCCCCGGAAGAGGTGGAGCATGGGTTTCGTGACGTGGTGGAGGCGCCCCCCGGCCTCGACCCAGGCCTGGGCGTAGGGGAGCATGGCCTCGACGACCCCGTGGCGCGTCGGGAGCGGGTGGGCGTCCGCGAAGATGCGCCGGTCCGCCTCGGCGAACATCCACGGGGTGTCCCAGGCCGCGCGGCCGATCATCACGGCGTCCACCCGGCGCAGGTGCTCCCGCACCTCGTCGAGGCTCCGGACGCCGCCGTTGATCTCCACCACGAGGTGGGGGAAGTCGCGCTTGAGGCGGTAGACGTCCTCGTAGCGCAGGGGCGGTACGTTCCGGTTGTCCTTGGGGCTCAGGCCCTGGAGCCAGGCCTTGCGCGCATGCACCGTGAAGCGGTCCGCGCCGGCCGCGGACACGGTCTCGACGAACCGCGCCATGTCCTCGTAGCGATCGAGGTCGTCGACCCCGATGCGGTGCTTGACCGTCACCGGGATGCGGACGGCGGCGCGCATGGTGGCCACGCACTCGGCCACCCGCTCGGGCCGGGTCATCAGGGCCGCGCCGAAGGCTCCGCTCTGGACGCGATCCGACGGGCACCCGATGTTGAGGTCGATCTCGTCGTAGCCCAGGTCCTCGACGATCCGCGCCGCCGCGGCCAGGGCCTCCGGGTCCTCGCCGCCCGCCTGGAAGGCGAGGGGGCGCTCCATCGGGTCGTAGCCCAGGAGGTGGTCCCGATCCCCGAAGAGGATCGCCCCGGTCGTGAGCATCTCCGTGTACAGGAGGGTGTGGCGCGTGATCCGGCGCATGAGGGCGCGGAAGTGGCGGTCGGTCCGGTCCATCATGGGCGCCACGCTCAGGGGCCGCACCACGCCGCGGACGTCGTCGCGCGCAGGGGCCGTGTGGGGTGGGGCCTGGACCGTCATCGCTCCTCCCGGAGGTGCGTGGCCGACCGGCGTCGCCGGCCGCCGAGCGACGGTGGTCTACGCCAACACGGGCCTCCGCGTCCAGGTTCCCGCGAACCCTGCTCGAAAGCGAAGCGGTGGGGGGCACCGCCGTCCCCGCAGACGACTCGGCTCGGCGGGCGGGGACGGCGGCGGGCTCTCGCGTCAGAGCTTGTCGCCGACGACGAAGGTGCCGAGGACGCTGGTGTTCGTCGCGACCACGTCCCCCGACTGGTGCGGCCGGACGTTGCTCTCCTCGGTCCAGTTGGAGGCCTCCGAGTAGTCGTCGTCGTCCGGGTTCCAGGGGAGGGGATCCGGATACTGCGGCTTGGTCGTGCAGCGGCAGACGTGCTTGGAGGACGAGACGTCCATGGTCCAAGGGACCTGAACGTAGACGTCCTTCAGGATCCTCTCGTCGGAGGCGAAGCCGATGCGGTACATTCGGCCGTCGACGGTCATGAGCCGCGAGCTCGGCTGGGGGTCGATGGGGCCGAGGAGGCCGGCGCGGACCTCCACCTGGCTGCTGACGGTCCCCTCCGGGAACTCGACGCGGAAGCCGTTGCCGTCATCGATGGTGAGGCTGCGGGTGGGGTAGAGCGTGTACGTGTCCATGGAGTCTCCTGTGGCCGTGCTTGTCTGCCGACGGGATCGACGGCAGAACCACGACAGGGGAGAGACGCGGGGCTTGTCAACGCGTCGCGACGCGGCGCCGTGTCGCGACACGCGGCTTCGGCCCCGGTCCCGTTTGCGTGACGTACCGGACGAGTGGTGTGTCGTCACAGTAGTCGCGGTGCACTGCGGTGTGGGCGCCTGCCCGCGCGTTGGTGCCGAGCCGCCGGTCCGACAGGCGCGACCGAGGGCGGTACGCGCCTGCGACGACCCCATCCGAGATCCGACCCGAGGTCGTAGTCTCGAGACCGGGGATGCGCTCTGTTGGTGCAGCGCGGGTGCGTTCGCGACGGGCAGGTGCGCGACGCAGATCCGCCGCCAGGACCGGGGCCTCCCCGGCGCGGCGGAAGTAACCAGCGGTCACGCACACGCCAAAACGCTGCCGTCATACGGTGATCGCACGATCGGACAGTCGCGCGCCGAGGCGACGATTCGTGCCGATGCGCCACGATGTGGACCGAACCCTTGACGTGGCATCAGGTGCCAAGGAGGATCCCGAGTCGCCGCCGAGACGAGCGGCTCTCCCAGTGACACGGGACTGCATGTCCGACCAGACTTCCGATCCTCCGCTACCCGAGCGCGCGTCCACGTCCGTCCCGGGACTCGACTCGCTCGCCCGGGGCGGTCTCCCCGTGGGGCGCACGTATCTCGTGAGCGGGGGCCCGGGCACCGGCAAGACCCTCCTGGCCCTTCAGGTCCTGGCGGGCGCCGCCCGGCGGGGCGAGCCCGGCATCTTCGTGGCATTCGAGGAGGACTCGGCTCGCCTGCGCGCCAACGTGGCCTCGTTCGGCTGGGGGCTGGAGGACCTGATGGCAGACCGCCGCCTCCTCTTCGTGGACGCGGACGTCTCCGACGCCGTGCTTTCGGACCATCGCGTGGACCTCCTGGGACTGACGGCCCGGCTGGAGGGCCTGACGGAGGCGATCGGCGCGAGGTGGGTGGCCCTGGACGGGCTGGACGTCCTCCTGCAGGTCCTGCCGGACGCCGGCGCGCGTCGCCGTGAGGTGCACCGCCTGGATCGGTGGCTGCACGACTCGGGCGTGACCGGGCTGCTCAGCGCCAAGGCCGACTCCTCCGACGGCCGCCTCGATCCGGACCACCGCTTCATGAAGTCGCGCGGCGTCGGCCATTCCAATCAGGTCCGCGAGCTGACCCTGGACGACGACGGGATCCACCTCCGCGACGTCTACACGGCGGGCGGCGAGGTGCTGATGGGGACCCTCCGGTACGAGAAGGAGGCCGAGGAGCGCGCACGGCGGCGGGAGGCGCGCCGGACGCACGAGCGCGAGCGCCGGCGTGTCGAGCTGGAGGCGGCGGGGCTCCGGGCCGCCTTGGAGCGGCTGCAGGGTCAGGTCGCCGACCGCGAGCTGGAGCTGAAGACCCTGCAGGAGGAGGCGCGCGCGGACCGGCGGACGGCGGCTCGGTGGAGGCGCGACGTCGGGATCCTCCGCGATGCCGACACCGGGTTCGAGGCCGCGCTCGACGCCTCGATGGAGGACGGGGAGTGACCGAGGCGGGGGAGGAGCCGCGGATCAGGCTGCGACTGTACGTCGCCGGCGAGGCGCCGAACTCCCAGGCGGCGCGTGCCAACCTGGCGTCGTTCTGCGAGGCCCTGGCGGGCGCACCGCCGCGAGTGGAGGTGATCGACGTCTTCGAGGAGCCTCTTCGGGCCCACGAGGACGGGGTGATCCTCACGCCGACCCTCCTGCGGGTGGAGCCGGAGCCCGTGGTGCGGGTGGCCGGGAGTCTCGGCGATCGGAGCCTGGTGCGTCGTGTCGTCCTGGGCGTCGAGACGGCCTCGTGAACGAGCGATCTCGAGGCCGTGCGGACGCCTCCGAGGAGGTGGAGCGCCTGCGCCGCCGGCTCGCGGAGGCGGAGGATACAATCCAGGCGCTGGTGCGCGGCGAGGTGGACGCCGTGCGGCCGGCAGAGGGGGGTCGCGCACCGGTCCTGCTCGAGTCGGCGCAGGCGGCCCTGCGGACGAGCGAGGCCCAGTATCGGGCGCTTTTCCAGAGCAACCCGCTGCCCATCCTCATCCTCGACGCGCGGACCGGGCGCTTCCTCGCGGTCAACGAGGCGGCGCGACGACACTACGGCTGGTCCGAGGACGAGTTCCTCGCCATGGACGCGGCGGAGATCCGGCCGCCCGAGGACGTGGAGCCGTTCTGGCGCTACGTGAAGGACGCCCCCACGGAGCCGACCACGACCACCTGGCGCCACCTCAAGGCCGACGGCTCCGAGTTCCTGGCCGAGATCACGACCCGGGGGACGACCTTCCGGGGGACCCCCGCGCGCCTGGCGATCGTGAAGGACGTCACGGAGAGCCGGCGGGCGGAGCGGGAGCGGGACCGCCTCCTGGTCCGCGAGCAGGAGGCCCGGGCCGAGGCGGAGGCGGCGCACCAGCGCCTGACGGACATCCTCGAGAGCATCACCGACGCCTTCCTCGCGTGCGACGACTCGTGGCGGTTCACCTATGTCAACGGAGGCGGCGAGCGCCTGGTCGGGCGCTTCCGGGACGATCTGTTGGGCGAGGAGCTGTGGGAGGCGTTCCCGGGGTTCCGCGGCACCGAGTGGGAGCGGGCGCTCCGACGCGCGGTGGAGTCCGGGGAGCCGACGTCCGTGGAGGAGCGCATCCCGGACGATCGATGGGTCCGGGCGCGGGCGTATCCCTGGCGCGACGGTGTGGCCGTATACGTCCAGGACATCACGGCGGTGCGGCGCGCCGAGCGCGAGCTGGACCAGTTCTTCAACCTGTCCGTCGACATGCTGTGCGTCGTCAGCGTGGATGGGGTCTTCCGCCGGGTGAACCCGGCGTCGGAGGCCACCCTGGGTCGTGATCCGCGCGAGGTGGAGGGGCGCTCGTACCGGAGCCTCGTCCACCCCGAGGATCTCGAGCGCACCGACGGCGTGGTCGCCGGGTTGCGCGAGGGTCGGCCCGTGCGCGGCTTCGAAAACCGATACCGGGCACGCGACGGGAGCTGGCGCTGGCTCTCGTGGACCGTGACGGTCCCGGTCGACGGTCTCATGTACGCCGTGGCGCGGGACGTGACGGAGCGGAAGCGAGAGGAGGCGCTCGCCGCGGGTCAGCAGGACGTCCTGGAGATGATCGCCACGGGGGCCGGCGTGGACGCCGTGCTCGGGGCCGTCGCCCGGCTGTGCCGGGAGGAGTCGCCGGAGATGTCGTGCGGCCTGCAGGCCTGGGATCCCGGCGCGGGCACCCTCCGCCACCGCGCCGCGTCGGGGCTGCCCTTCGAGCTCGTGGCGGCTCTGGACGTCACGCCCGGTCGGGGAGGGGGGCCAGCGGAGCGCGTCATCCGGGACGGCAGCGCCTGCGTCGCGACGGAGCCGGCCCGGGATCCCCGCTGGGCGCGCCATCGCGACGAGGCCCTGCACCACGGGATCCACGCGGCCTGGCACCTCCCCCTCCACGACCCGGACGGGGAGCCCCTGGGGGTGCTGGGCCTGTATGCCCCGGAGGCGCGGAGCCTGACCCGCCACGAGCAGCGCGCCCTGGACGTGGCCGTCCGCCTCGCGAACATCGCCCTCACGCGACATCGCTCCGAGGAGCGGCGCCGACTCCTGCAGCAGGCCGTGTCCCAGCTCTCGGACATGGTGCTGATCACCGAGGCAGAGCCGCTCGAGGAGCCGGGACCGCGCATCGTCTTCGTCAACGAGGCCTTCGAGCGGCTTACGGGCTATCGGGCCGAGGAGGTCGTCGGGAGGACGCCGCTGCTCCTGCACGGGCCTAAGACGGATCTCGAGGCGCAGGCCCGGATCTGGGAGCGTGTCCGGGCCGGGCGTGCCGTGCAAGAGCGCATGCTCAACTACACGAAGGACGGACGCGAGATCTGGCTGGAGCTGAACATCGCTCCGGTCGTGGACGCCGAGGGCCACGTGACCCACTGGGTGGGCGTCCAGCGCGACGTCACCGAGCGGAAGGCCCTCGAGCAGCAGCTCGCCCACTCCCAGAAGATGGAGGCCGTCGGGCGCCTCGCCGGCGGCATCGCCCACGACTTCAACAACCTGCTCACGGTCATGCTGGGCAGCGCCCAGATCCTGCTCGAGGAGGCGGGGGACGAGGACGGGGCGAAGGGGGATCTCGAGGAGATCGCCGAGGCGGCGCGCCGGGCCACGAGCCTGACCCGACAGCTCCTCGCGTTCGGGCGAAAGCAGATGATGAACCCCCGCGTAGTGGACCTCGACGGGATGGTGCGCGGGATGCTCGGGATGCTCCGGCGGCTCATCGGCGAGGACGTGACGCTGGACGTGGAACTGGCCGGGACGCCGCACGCGGTCCGGGCCGACGCGGCCCAGCTCGAGCAGGTCCTCCTGAACCTGGCCGTCAACGCCCGGGATGCCATGGAGCACGGGGGGCGCCTGCGGATCTCCACGGACGAGACCGTCCTGGGCCCGGAGGAGGCGGAGCGCCACCCGGACGCCGAGCCCGGGGCCTACGCGGTGCTGCGGGTGGCCGACACCGGCCACGGCATGGAGCCGGAGGTCCTGGACCGCATCTTCGAGCCGTTCTTCACCACGAAGGAGAGCGGCAAGGGCACGGGGCTGGGCCTGGCGACGGCCTTCGGGATCGTCCAGCAGAGCGGCGGCTTCATCGACGTCGGCTCCCGGCCGGGGGAGGGCACGACGTTTTCGGTGCACCTCCCCGCCGTGGAGAGCCCGGTGGAGGCGGCGGAGCCCAGGACGCGACCCGGTCGGAGGCGCGGCACGGAGACCATCCTCGTCGTGGAGGACGACCCGGCCGTGCGGCGCTTCGTCCGCCGGGCCCTCGCCCGCTTCGGATACACGGTGATCGAGGCGTCCGGCGGCGAGGAGGCGCTCGGTGTCGTGCTGCAGTGCGAGCGTCGCGTCGACCTGGTGCTCACTGATGTCGTGATGCCGCGGATGAGCGGTGTCCGGCTCGCCGAGCGCCTCGCCGAGGAGGCTCCCGATCTCCGGGTCCTGTTCATCTCCGGCTACAGCCACGACGAGGTGGCCGGGCGCGGCCTGGGGGCCCTGAACGCGGACCTCGTCGACAAGCCCCTGTCGGTCCACTCCCTGGCCGTGAAGGTGCGCGAGGTCCTGGAACGTCCTCCTGGGCCGTTGCGTCGCAGCGACGGTGGCCGTGAGTGACGGCGATTCTGGCGTCCTTCGGAGCGAGCGGCTAGGGTACGGGGACGTGCGACGATTCGGTTCAAGTTTCGCCTCGGAGTGACCGATGCCCTGTCGCAGAGTGAGGTCTTGTTCGTCCCGTGCACCCTGTTCGTTCCATCGGCCGGAACGTCCAGGTAGGAGCCCCCGATGAGCCGCGTGGAGTCCGAGGAGTCGTCGGCGGCTCCGGCTGCGCCCGGAGTGACGGCCCCCAGAACCCGAGAGCCGGTGGATCGCGGCGCGGTCGTGCTGGTCCTCGAGGACGAGGACGCGGCGCGAAGCGCCATGAGCCGCGCCTTGGAGCGCAAGGGCCACCGCATCGTGCCTTGCGCGAGCGGGGAGGAGGCCCTCGAAGCCCTGGAGCGCGAGCAGGTCGACCTGGCGCTCCTGGACCTGGTGTTGCCCGGGATGGACGGCGTGGAGGTCTGCTCCCGCATCCGCCGGAAGTACGACTCCCTGAGCCTCCCTGTCATCTTCATGACGGGCTACGACAACGAGGATCACCGGCTCCGTGGCCTGCGGGCCGGCGCCGACGAGTTCCTGGCCAAGCCGGTCGCGCCCGTGGAGCTTCTGCTGCGAGTCCGCAACCTGGTCCGGATGAAGCGGTATCACCACCGCGTCGTGGAGCAGAAGGACGGCCTGGAGGAGGCCGTGCGGGCACGCACCGAACACCTGCGCCAGGCCCTGCGGCGCGTCGAGGCCGCCGAGCAGCGCGTCAGCCTGGCGCACGAGGAGACCGTCCGGCGCCTGGGGGCCGCCGCGGAGTTCCGGGATCCCGAGACCGGCGAGCACCTGGAGCGCATGAGCCGGTATTCCGCGCTCCTGGCGCGGGAGGTGGGGCTGCCGCCCGAGCGCTGCGAGCAGATCCGCCGGGCGGCCCCCATGCACGACGTGGGGAAGATCGGCATCCCCGACGAGATCCTCCTCAAGCCTGGGCGCCTGACGGCGGAGGAGTACGAGGCGATGAAGCAGCACACGGTGCTGGGTCATCGGATCCTCACGGGCTCGGACGCCCCGCTGCTGGAGCTGGGCGCCGTCATCGCCCTGACCCACCACGAGCGGTGGGACGGCGGCGGCTATCCCCACGGGTTGGAGGGCAGTGAGATCCCCATCGAGGGGCGCCTGACCGCCATCGCAGACGTCTTCGACGCCCTGACCAGCCGGCGCGTCTACAAGGACGCGTTCTCCATCGAGAAGTCGCTGGGCATCCTGCGGGAGGGCCGCGGCGAGCACTTCGATCCCGATCTGGTGGACCTCTTCTTCGGCGTCATCGACGAGGTGCAGGCCATCAAGAAGCGCTGGGCGGACGACCATGACACACGCTGAACCCACAACGACCTCCGCGCGCCGCGGCCGCGTCCTCGTCGTCGACGACGAGCGCGCCGTCGCGCGGGGCATCGCCCGCGTGCTGGGCCGCCTCCACGACGTCGAGGTGGTGGACTCGGCGCGGGACGCGTGCACCCTCCTGGAGGAGGACGACGGCTTCGACGTCATCCTCACGGACCTCCTGATGCCTGGGTTCTCCGGCATGGACCTGTACCTATGGGTGAAGGCGGATCGACCGCACCTGCTCGAGCGCGTCGCGTTCATGACCGGGGGCGTGCTCGACGACGAGGTGCAGGCGTTCGTCGACGGCGTGGACTCCCCTTTCTTCGACAAGCCCATGGAACCCATCAGGCTCCGGGAGGCCATCGCCGGGATGGTCACGGCCTCGCGCGGAGGGGCGCGCCGGGAGGCGGGGTGAGCCCGCTCCCTCACCGGATCACGGCAGGGGTCGAGGAGGTGTGCGGTGGCCGATGATCGCGTCGATGAGGTCCTCCGCGCGCTGGACCCGGACCCGGAGGACCCGGCCTGGCAGGGGTTCGGGGATCTCCTCCGCGCCCTGGCGCACGACCTGAACAGCCCCCTGGGCAGCCTGACCATGGACGTCTACAGCCTGGGCGAGTCCCTGCAGGTCCTGGAGGAGGCCCTCGACACCGGAGACGTCGCCGCGACGCGCCGGGAGGTGCAGGAGCTTCGGGACATCCGGTCGAACCTTGACGACGCCGCCCGACACGCCGTGCGCGTCGTCAAGGAGCTCCGGCGCCTGGGGCACGGCGTCCAGGGCGGCGACTGACGGCCCGCGACAGGGTTCCCGGCAGCGGGGGCACCGGCTGGTGACGTGGGCGTCTCGCCGGCGAAAACGGAGCCGGCTGCCTCGTCGCGAGAGCCTAGGAGTCTGTAGCGTATTGCGGACCGAGCGAGCCCGAGGCGATTTCGTCCAGATCGGCGTTCGACGGTTCTGTAGTCGAACCAGTAGATTCGGCGGAGGGTTCTCGAGCGTCGAGATGGGCGGAAGCGGCCGGGAATCGCGACGGGAGCATATGCGCTACAGGCTCCTAGCGACAGCCTCGTCCCCGCCCGCGCGGGTGGACGGGCGAGCGATGGATCGACGCGACCGAACCCGATCGGACCGGGCCCGGAGAGGGTCACCCTTGCCTCGGGGCGGCTTCGCGTCTATGGTTGCGGCAACGCATGCCTACACCATGAGACCATGACCGAGCTGCAGTGACGCATCCGCGCCAGGGCAGTAGACGTTGGTCTGCGGTCGGCTGCGAGGCGCGTCGGCCCCTGAAGGGAGGCCGCCACATCATCCACTCGAACGAAGCCAAGGAGGCACATTGCGTAAAGGTCGCCGTTTCGACATGTCCCGCCCGAAGAACAAGCACCGGGTCAACAAGGACATCAAGTACCACGAGCTGCGAGTCATCGATCCGGAGGGGAACCAGCTCGGGCTCATGACTCCGGACGAGGGCCGAGACAAGGCCCGGGACTTCGGCATGGATCTCGTGGAGGTGGCTCCGAAGGCGCGTCCTCCGGTCTGCCGGATCATGGACTACGGGAAGTTCAAGTACGAGCAGTCCAAGAAGGAGTCCAACAACCAGCAGGACACGCCGGAGATCAAGACCGTCCAGATGCGGCCCAAGACGGACGATCACGATCTCAACACGAAGCTCAAGCGCGCCCAGCGTTTCCTGAAGCGGGGCGACAAGGTGAAGCTCGTGATGCGGATGCGTGGGCGTGAGCGCGCGTACGCCAACCGCTGGATCGATCTCCTCAACGAGCACTTCGACGAGATGCTCGCCGAGCATGGCGAGATCGCCTCGAAGCCCGATCGCCAGGGCCGCGTGATCACGATGCTCGTCGAGCCCACGACGAGCTAGGAGCCTGTAGCGCATATGCTCCCGTCGCGATTCCCGGCCGCTTCCGCCCATCTCGACGCTCGAGAACCCTCCGCCGAACCTACTGGTTCGACTACGGAACCGTCGAACGCCGATCTGGACGAAATCGCCTCGGGCTCGCTCGGTCCGCAATACCCTACAGGCTCCTAGCCCAGAGAACGGCGCCGTGCGGAGGAGCCGCCTCGGCGGTGCGCGGCGCCGCGAACCCTCCACCCCGGAGACCGGGCGTGTCCCATCGCGAGCGAGACCCATTGGAGGAGCTTCCGGACGTCCGCGATGGGCTGACCCGGGTAGAGCGCGTCGTGCTGTTCACGCTCCACGAGCTACAGCACGAGCGCCGGGGACGAAACGTCCCGACCATCCAGCTGTACGGTCGAGTCGCCGAGCGCGTCGACATCGGGCGCGAGGAGTTCATGCGCGTCCTGGAGCGCCTCGTCGGCCGCGGAGTCCCACCGCTGTAGCCTGCGGGATCGCGGGACCGGCGTCCTCGCCGGTCGCTCCATATCGTCTACTGCATCTTCCCCTGGTTCTCGGCGCCTTTGCGGCTTGGCGCCCTGGTGCGGGCCTTCCGGGTCTGGGCAGATGTGCACGATCGACGGGCGCCCTCGCCGGCGGCGGGAGCGGCTACTCCGGCCGACAGTCGCGGAGGCGGGTGCCCCATGCGGCCAGCAGGCGCTCGCGGGCGGCCCCCTCGGTGCGCGCGGCCTGGAGCGTCCCGTCCTCCACCTCGAGGACGGTCCGCTGCCAGGCGTCCTCGCGCGTGGAGCACTCGACCCGGACCTCCCAGAGGTCCTCGCGGGGCTCCACCTCGAAGACGTAGTTGGACAGGTCCAGGGCCTCGAGGAGGGCTCCCACCACGGCCGTGGCCTCGCTCATGTGCTCGGGGGTCGACGGCATCCGGCACCTCCTTTGTCCAGCCCCCCGATCCTATCCCACGAACCGGGGGGGGCGACCAGCCCCGGCGACCGTCCGTGGCCGGCTGGAGGCGGGGCGGATTTGGCCGGTAGGCGGCCACCTTCTTGCTTCGACCGCAGGAATCCCGACAATCGGTGGCCGCTGACGCGTCGCGTCAGGTACGACGCGCGCCACGATCAGGGGATCGAATGAATCGACGCAGTGGGATGCTGACGGGCTCGGAGATGCTCCTGGAGTGCCTCACGGCCCAGGGCGTGACCACGGTCTTCGGGCACCCGGGGGGCGCGATCCTCCACGCCTACGACCACCTGCCGGACTACGGGGTCCGGCACATCCTGTGCCGCCACGAGCAGTCGGCGGCCCACGCGGCCGAGGGCTGGTACAAGGCCACGGGGCAGGTGGGGACCGTGATGGTCACGTCCGGCCCCGGCGCCTGCAACACCGTCACGGGCCTCACGGACGCCCTGATGGACTCCATGGCCATCGTCGTGCTGTCCGGCCAGGTGGCCACGGAGGTCATGGGCTGCGACGCCTTCCAGGAGGCGGACGTCGTCGGGACGACGCGCTCGTGCACGAAGCACAACTTCCTCGTGTACGAGACCGACGAGCTTCCCCAGAAGGTCCGCGAGGCCTACTACGTGGCCGCGACGGGCCGCCCGGGGCCCGTCCTCGTGGACCTCCCCAAGAACGTGATGATGGGCGAGGGCCGGTTCGACGGCTACCCGGAGCACATCGAGATGCGCGGCTACAAGCCGACGCTCGAGGGCCACGTGGGCCAGATCCGGAAGGCCGCGGAGATGATCGCCGAGGCCGAGCGCCCGGTGATCTACGGAGGCGGCGGCATCATCCACGCCAACGCCTCCGCCGAGCTGTCGGAGCTGGTCGATCTGGCCGGCGCGCCCACGACCCTGACGCTCATGGGCCTGGGCGCCCTGCCGACGACCCACCCGCGCTACCTGGGCATGCTGGGGATGCACGGGAACTACTGGGCCAACCGGGCCATGACCGAGTGCGACCTGATGATCGCCGTCGGCTCGCGCTTCGACGACCGGGTGACGGGCGACCTGGACAGCTTCGCCAAGCAGTGCCGGATCATCCACGTGGACATCGACCCCACGTCCATCCGGAAGAACGTCCACGTGGACGTGCCCATCGTGGGCGACGTGAAGCACGTCCTGCGCGTGCTGAACCGGGAGCTCCGGAAGATCGTCGGCGAGGAGCCCCCGCGGCACCCGGCCTGGTACGAGGAGATCGAGTCCTGGAAGGCGGCCCACCCCCTCCGCTGGGAGCCGAGCGACACGGAGATCAAGCCCCAACAGGCGATCGATCGGATCTACCGCCTCACCGAGGAGCACGATCCCATCGTGTCCACCGGGGTGGGGCAGCATCAGATGTGGGCGGCCCAGTACTACCGGGCCCGGAAGCCGCGGCGTTGGCTGACCTCCGGCGGGTTCGGGACCATGGGCTACGGCCTCCCGGCCGCCATGGGCGCCGCCGCGGGCTGCCCGGACGACCTCGTCCTCAACATCGACGGGGACGGCAGCTTCCAGATGTCGCTCCACGAGCTGGCGACCTGCGTCCAGTACGGCCTGGCGGTGAAGACCTTCGTGATCAACAACGAGTACCTGGGCATGGTCCGCCAGTGGCAGGAGCTGTTCTTCGCCCGGCGGTACTCCCAGGTGGACCTGCAGGTGGCGCCGGACCTGGTGAAGCTGGCCGAGGCCTACGGGGCCACCGGCATCCGGGTCGAGCACCCGGGGGAGCTGGACGCGGCCATCGACAAGGCCGTGCGCACCCCGGGGCCGGTCGTCGTGGACGTCCGGGTGTCCCGCGAGGAGAACTGCTATCCCATCATCCCGTCGGGCCACCCCCTGACAAGCATCATCGACCACGGCGAGCCCGTGCCGGACCACATCAAGATCCGGAAGGAGTGATCCCGACCATGAGCGATCCCGTCGTGCGGCGACACACCATCAGCCTGCTGGTCGAGAACCGGACCGGCGTGCTGGCGCGCATCGCCCAGCTCATCGCCGCGAAGGGCTACAACATCGAGAGCGTGTCCGTCGGCGAGACGGTGGACCCGAGCGCGTCGCGCATGACCCTGGTGGTCCGCGGCGACGAGTGGGTGATCGAGCAGGCCTGCAAGCAGCTCAACCGGCTGATCGACGTGATCAAGGTCACGGACATGACCGACGACCCCACCGTGGATCGCGAACTGGTCATGGTCCGCGTCAAGGGCGACCCGGAGCACCGGGGCGAGATCTGCCGGATCGCGGACATCTTCCGGGCCAACATCGTCGACGCCACGCCCACGACGTTCACGCTCGAGCTGACCGGCAACGAGAACAAGATCTGCGCCTTCATCGAGATGCTGCGCCCGATCGGCTTGCTGGAGCTGTATCGCACGGGCAAGGTCGTCATGGTCCGGGGCAGCCGCCTGCCGGAGCGGACCTCCCAGGCGCCCATCTGAAGAGCCTACCCCGACCCCCACGTCGAACCGACAATCCCCCGAGGGAGAACTCCATGGCCACGGTCTTCTACGACAACGACGCGGACGAGCGCCTCCTGGACGGCAAGACCATCGCCGTCGTCGGCTACGGCAGCCAGGGCCACGCGCACGCCCTGAACCTCAAGGACAGTGGCCACGACGTGGTCGTGGGGCTGTACGAGGGGAGCAGCTCCTGGGGCAAGGCGGAGGCCGAGGGCCTGAAGGTCACGACCGTCGGCGACGCCGCGCGCCAGGCGCAGATCCTCATGATGCTGGTGCCGGACACCCGCCAGAAGGCCCTGTACGAGCAGGCGATCGCGCCGCACCTGGACAAGGGCGACACCCTCATGTTCGCCCACGGCTTCAACGTCCACTACCACCAGATCGTCGCGCCCGAGGACGTGGACGTGATCATGGTGGCCCCCAAGTCTCCCGGCCACCGCGTCCGAGAGGTCTACGAGGAGGACTTCGGCGTGCCCGGCCTCCTGGCCGTCCACCAGGACGCCTCCGGCGACGCCCGGGACGTGGGCCTCGCCTACGCCAAGGGCATCGGCTGCACGCGCGCCGGCGTCATCATGACCACCTTCGCCGAGGAGACGGAGACGGACCTCTTCGGCGAGCAGGCAGTCCTGTGCGGCGGCGTCTCCGACCTGGTGAAGGCCGGCTTCGAGACCCTCGTGGAGGCCGGCTATCAGCCCGAGGTGGCCTACTTCGAGTGCCTCCACGAGCTGAAGCTCATCGTGGACCTCATGTACAAGGGCGGCCTGGCCTACATGCGCTACTCCGTGTCGAACACGGCGGAGTTCGGCGACTACACCCGCGGCCCGCGCGTCATCGGCGAGCGCGCCCGCGAGGTCATGCGCGACGTCCTGGCCGAGGTCCAGGACGGCACCTTCGCCCGGGAGTGGATCCTGGAGAACCAGGCCGGCGCCCCCGGCTTCCTGGCCAGGCGCCGCCGCGACGCCGAGCACCCCATCGAGCAGGTGGGCGACAAGCTCCGCGAGATGATGAAGGGGCTGAAGTGAGGTGAGCGGCGGCGTCCCCGGCTGTCCATTGACCACGGCTCGCTGAGAGCCCGCGAAACGTGGTCGTGGACGTGGTCGGGCTCATCGCGCCCGGCGTTTCGCCCCCATCGGGAGTGGGCTCGGGGCCGGCGTCTCCGGACGTGACCGCCGGAGACGGCGGCCTTACTGCATCTCGCCGGGCCTGTCCGCCCGCGGGAGGTACAGGGCGATCTCCGTCCCCCTGCCGGGCTCCGTGTCGACCCGGATGAACCCGCCCGACTGGCGCACGAACCCGTAGACCATGCTGAGGCCCAGCCCGGTGCCGGCGCCGTCGGGCTTGGTGGTGAACAGGGGCTCGAAGATCCGCTCCAGGTGCTCGGGGGCGATGCCCGTGCCGGTGTCGGCCACGGACACGACCACGTAGTCGCCCGGCGCCGCCTCGTCGCCGGGGGCGAGGTCGGCGGCCGTGATGGCGCGCTCGGAGGCGGAGATCGTCAGTACGCCTCCGCCGGGCATGGCGTCCCGGCCGTTGATGGCCAGGTTGAGCAGGGCGCTCTCGAGCTGGGTGGCGTCCCCCCGTGAAACCGGCGTCAGTCGATGCGGCGGAGAGCGTACTGCGCCAGCGACTGGTAGTGCTTCTCGAAGGCCCGGACGCAGGTGCGGAGGTAGCGATCGTAGTCCTCGAAGACCCGATCGCCCCAGCGCTCGCGGATGGTGTCCTCGTGGGACCGGAGCCGGCGGAGCCACTCGGCGGTGGTCTCCCGGTAGTCCTCGCGCCGCGTCCGGACCTCCATGATCTCCCAGTAGGGGTTCACGGCCTGGACCACGTCCTCCAGGCGCAGGGACAGCCCGCCCGGGAAGATGTGATAGGTGAGCCAGCCGATGTCCCGGAGGTCCTCCCGGTTCCGTGGCACGCGGTTGCGGAGGATGGTCTGGAGGCCGAACCAGGCGCCCGGGTTCGTCCACTCCCAGGCGCGGCGGAAGAAGTCGCGGTACAGGGCGATGTGCTTGCCCTCGCGGGCCTCCTCGGGCGTCGCGATGTGCTCCATCATGCAGATGGAGATGACCGCGTCGTATCTTCCGTCGGGCTCGAAGTCCCGGTAGTCGGTGACCTGCACGTCCACGCCTTCTGGGAGGCCCCGGCTTCGGCACTCCTCGGCCTGGGCGCGCGACAACGTGATGCCCGTGGCCCGCTTCACGCCCTTCATGCGGGTCTGGTACTCGAGGTTCGCCCCCCACCCGCAGCCGATGTCCAGCAGGCGCTTGTCCGGGTCGAGCCGCGCGGCCTGGTGGTGCCACTCCAGCTTCTGGAGCTGGGCCTGCTCGAGCGTCTCCGCGCCCTCGTGGAGCCCGCACGTGTAGTTCATCATCTCGTCGAGCCAGAGACGAAAGAACTCGTTCGAGACGTCGTAGGAGACTTCGACCTCTTCCTGGGTGGACACGGGCGACCTCGTGGTTCGGGGTTGGACGGTGGGTCCGCGGAACGGCTCTTCTGCGACGGCCCGCGGCGGGCTGTCAAACGAGCATCTGCTCGGTCGGCGGAATCGGGGCGCGCCCGGTCAGGCCTCGACCGGCGCCTCGAAGGCCTCGATCTCGGACAGGGAGACCATGCGCGCCCGGTCCGAGTCCCACACGTCCAGGCGGAGGCACGCCAGCACGTCGGCGGGCCGCCAGGACGTGCGCCCGGGGCTCTGGAGCTCGGGCAGGGCCTCCATGGCCTCCGGGAGGCGATAGAACGGGATGCGGTGGTTCAGGTGGTGCACGTGGTGATAGCCGATGTTGCCGGTGAACCAGTGCATCACGGGGCCCATGTCGAACATGCTCGACGCCTCCAGGGCGGCCGC
Source organism: Myxococcota bacterium (assembly GCA_051747385.1). GTDB lineage: Bacteria > Myxococcota_A > UBA9042 > PHBI01 > JACKFB01 > JBNJGB01. The sequence continues at coordinate 81,875 of JBNJGB010000005.1, read as the reverse complement.
CGTGTAGTCCCACTCCCGCCGGCACCTCAGCCGGGCGTCCGGGAAGTTGTGCTGGGCGTAGAAGAGGTACGAGCCCAGGCCGAGGGACACCGCCAGGGGCAGGACCACGAGGCACAGCGCGGTCACCGGCCCCGCGAGCCACCAGGTGAGGGCGAGCAGGCCCAGGTGCGCGACGACCGCGACCGGGCCGCCCCAGTGCTTGCGCGGGTTGCGCTGAAAGGGCGACAGGGTCATCCCGATCAGGAACACCGGGAGGTAGCCCAGGAAGATGGTCAGCGGGTGACGCGCGAAGCGGTACTTGAGGCGCTGCGCGGGGCTCATCCCGCGCCACATGCCGAGCGTGACGATGGGGAACGAGCCGATGGCCGAGCCCAGCAGCTTCGAGTTGTGCTTGTGGTGGTAGTTGTGGGTCTCCCGCCAGACCGAGCGTACGGCGAGCATGTAGAAGCCCAGGGTCGCCATGATCGCGTCGGCGGCCTTGGAGCCGCGCAGGATCGCGCCGTGCAGGTAGTCGTGATAGAAGATGAACAGGCGCACGTTGAGCAGGCCCGCGAGGACGCCCAAAGCCACCTTCCCCCACCAGGGCGGAACGACCACGACGGCTGCGAGTGTGGCGGCCTGGAGGGCCAGCGTCGTCAGCAGGAGGCGCCAGGAGCGGGCCCGGTCCTCCTCCACGAAAGGTCTGGTGGCTCGGTTCAACTCCGCGCCGGTGCGCATGCGCTCCTCTCGGCTGGGATGGGGGCCGCCCGGCGGCCAGCGGTGTCTGCGAGTCGAGAGGGAAACGGGTAGCATGCCTGTCGACGCAGCGGCAAGCTCACCGCGGCGCCGCTCGACAACCCCGCCAGCGCTCACTTCGCGAGCCGATCGGGGACCTCCGTCGTGGGGATGAAGGCTCGCAGGGCCTGTTCCAGCCGCTGCTCCACGTCCGTCCCCCGGCCGTACAGGTCGCGCGTCTCGGCGCGATCGGACTCCAGGTCGTAGAGCTCGGTGGTGCCCGTCGTGAGGTCCATGATCATGTGGTGACCCAGGCCGACCACCCCCTTCACGTGTCGCTTGGGGCGGGAGAAGGAGTTCTCCTGGAACACGAGGCGGTCGGGATCGGGCTCCTCGCCGAAGAGCACGGGCGCCTGGCTCGCCATGGTGGTGTGCTCCAGGGACAGGTCGGCCAGGTCGAGGAAGGTCGGGTGGATGTCGTTCAGGGCCACCGGCTCCTCGACGCGGCGGGGCGGCCGATCGCTGCCGAACATGATCAGCGGGACGTGCGTGACCTCGTAGTACAGGGTGCGGGCGTGGGGCGCGCGGCCGTGCTCCCCGAAGTTCTCGCCGTGGTCCGCCGTGAGCGCCACGTAGACCGGGCGTTCCCGGGTCTCGGTCGCAGCGTCCAGGAACCGGCCGACGTGCTCGTCCGTGTAGCGGATCTCCTCGTCGTAGTGGTCCACCGGGCGCTCGCCCAGGTCCTGGTCCGGGTGGTCGTGATAGGGCTGGTGGGGGTCGTAGTAGTGGACCCAGAGGAAGAACGGCTCGCCCCCGTCCCGCAGGGCTCGGAGCCGAGTCCGTGCGCGCTTCGTCACCACCTCGGCCTGCATGCTCTTCCGGCCGCCGCAGATCTCGTGATAGCGGTCGAAGCCGCGGCGGATGTTCCAGTGCTTCGTGCCGAAGACGGCGCCGCAGAGCAGGGCCTCGGTGTGATAGCCGGCCTCCCGGAGCTGTTCGGCGAGGAGGACCTCCGAGTCCAGGAAGTTCGGCGGGAAGCGGCCCGTGTCGTCGATGCGCGTCTGGAACGGCGTCTTTCCGGCCATGAGCGACCATAGGCTCGGGCCCGTCCCCGAGTCCTGGGAGAACGCCTGCGTGAACAGCGTGGATCGGTCGGCGAAGGCGTCCAGGTTCGGCGAGGTGTCCCGGTCGTAGCCCCCGAAGCCCAGGTGATCCGGGCGCAGGGAGTCGATGGTCACCAGGACGAGGTCCGGCTTCGGGCCCTGCCTGTGCTCCGGGGCCAGCCTCCGCCGATCGTGGTCGACGGCCAGGACGTCGTCGCTCCCGTCGCAGTTCTCGTCGACGCCGTTTCCCGCGATCTCCGTGGCGAACGGGTGGCGGTCCGGATCGAAGGGGGCGCAGTCCTCCATGGACGGGAAGAAGGGCGCGCCGTCCCCGTCCCAGTCCGACAGCGCCTGGGCGGTGCTGAACACGTACTTGGAGGTGTAGCCGTCGCCCACCAGGGCGCGGCGGGCGGCGCTCGACTGTCCGCTCAGCCCGACGACGAGCAGGGCCACGGCGGGCACGACCGCACCGGCGCCGCGGAAGGCGAGGCGACGGGCGGGGCGGTCCCAGAGCGGCAGGGAGAGCAGGGCGAGGGCGGGCAGCACCACGAGGGACACGGCGTCCGTGGCCTCCGCGACGTCCCGGAACACGACCATCGCCGCCCCGGCGCCCAGCAGGAGGAGCACCAGGAGGACGCCCACGACGCCCGGGAGGGACAGGACCCGGAAGCGCCCCTCGGGGAGCCTGTCAAGAAGGGCGCGGACGGCGCGCTGGACGACGAGGCCGGCCGCGGCGGAGCCCAGCACGAGCACGGCCTGCCCGGCGAGGAAGGCCAGGGAGATGAGCGCCGCGCCGTGTCGGTGCGTGATGAGGTGGTGGAGCAGGACGAAGGATGCCCCCGCGAGGACGCCCAGGCCGGCCAGCACGCCGACCAGCCGCGCCAGGCGGCGGCGATCCGGCGGCGTCCCGCGCTCGGACACGACGCGTCGCAGGGCGCCGCGGAGCCTCGCGTGGACCCGGTCCCGGCCGCCTCGGCCGGCCAGGAGGCGCCAGACGGCCCAGCGACCCAGGCCTGCCACGGCGCCGACGAGCACCCACAGGAACACGGCCAGGGGCAGGGCAGGCAGGGCCTCGGAGCGGCCACCGTCCAGCCGCACGAAGGTCAGCGCCCCGTCCAGGACGCCCACTGCGCCGAACGACAGGGCGCCGGCCACGAGGTCGTGCCGCCAGCCGCCGGAGGCGCCCGGCTCGTCTCGGGGGGGCGATTGCATGACCGCGGAAGACTAGGGACGGTCCGCCGATGGCGCAAGGTTCGCTCGAACACGTGACAGAGCCTTCGAGTTCTGCCACGGCGGCGCGATTGCCGGCTGCGCCATCCGCGTGGACGGGGCGAGGTCGTCGCTCTTCGTCCATTTCGGCAGCGCGGGCCTCCTCGGCCGCGGGAGGGGGCCGAGGATCGAACGCCGGCGACGACGCCGGCGCCCCAGATTCCTGGGTGTGCGGGCTCCGCAGGCCCCCTCGGGCGCCAATGCGACAGCCACGAAACGCCCGCGGTCCCAGCGTGTGGCCGGCCATGTCGTGGTGAAGGGCTGGGACGACGGGCGTCTCGCCCGCTGGATGAGCCCCGGACGCGTCCGGGGTCCCGCACGAAGCCGACCGGCGTGGAGAACCCGATCGCCCTGCTCCCAAAGGGAGTGAGCATTGCTTGTCAAGCCCTTCGTGTGCTATAGGCCCCCGGGCGCGAGCGTGGGGCGATTCGAGCGATCGAGTCGCCTTCGGTGTGATCGGCCCTCGCCGCCACCTCGCCTCCACAACCCGAAGAGTCGTAGCGAGACTGCACGCCCGAACCCGCCGAGGCATCTGCCGTGTGCGCGCGGGCACGCGGCCGCACTGGAATCAAGAGCCCAAGAGCGAAAGCCAACCCTGTCAGGAGAACGGATGTACTCGGTCGTTACCGGCGAGCAGACGCAAGAGTTCGAGACCCGCGCGAAGGCCATCGAGGCCGCCAAGGAGATCAGCGACGCAGAGCACGGCAAGGTGACCGTGTACGACGAGAGCGGATGCGAGTCGCTGACCTACCGCAACGGCGCGCTGGAGCTGTACCTGTACGAGACGCGCAACCGGCGCCGCCGGGGCTGAGCACGGCCCGCCACACCTGCAGGGCGGGGAGGGCAGGGCGCCCTCCTCGTCCGTCGGCATCCCCCCAGAGCGGAGAGCATCCATGTCCGAAGGGACGAACTCGATGACCCTGTACCGGCACGTCAAGCGCGAGCAGTGGGGCTTCGCCATCCTCGCGTCGGAGGGCCCCAACCGGCGGCGCTTCCAGTTCCAGGACGGCCGGATCCGGACGTTCAAGAAGGGCTTCTACAACCTCCTCGAGGAGGTGGACGAGGCGCCCGAGGAGGCGGTCGAGGTCCTCGCAGAGCTGCAGAAGAAGCTGGACCTCTCCCGCGCCCGGAAGCAGGCCATCGAGGACGCCGGCGGCTCGCCCAAGCAGGCGGTGACCTTCGACGACCAGGTGCGCGTGTTCCGCATGATGTACCCGGAGGGTTTCCAGGACACCGCGTGGAGCGAGGGGATCCGGGGCGAGGAGTCGTCCCGGCGCTTGAAGCGCCACCGCCAGCAGGCCATCGACCAGGCCGCCGAGAAGCTCTCCCGCGAGGCCCTCGACGACATGATCGGCAAGGGCGACTTCGAGGGCGTCCGCGACGCTGTCGTGGAGGCGCTCAAGCGCACGGACCTCGTGCGCCCGTCGGCGGATCTCCAGCCCATCGACGACCTGCCCGGTGATCAGGTCGAGGCCTTCGCCCGCACCGTGCGGGACCTCCTGTACGGCGAGGACGACTTCTCGGAGCGCTTCGATCGCTTCGTGGACGTGGTCACGCCGAGCCGCGGCGAGCACCCCACCTGGCAGCTCGCGACGGTGCTGCCGGCCCTGGTGCACCCCGAGGAGCACGTCTGCGTGCGCCCGAGCAGCTTCCGCCGGCAGTCCAAGTGGCTCCGTCCGCGCCTGCGCTACGCGAGCAAGCCCACCGCCAAGCAGTACCTGGAGTTCCAGGAGATGGCGAAGGACGCCCGCAAGCACCTCGAGGACGCCGGCCTGAAGCCCCGCGACCTCATGGACGCGTACGACTTCATCCGCGTCACGCTGGCGCCGAAGGCCCTCAAGCGGCTCAAGGGCGAGTAGCCCGACGCCATGGAGCACGAGGAGGGCGCCCGGCCACGAGTCGGGCGCCCTTCTTCGTTCAGTGCTCAGCGCTCCCGGTAGTCCGCCACCTCGACGGAGTCGACCCGGTCCCAGGCCACCAGGTCGGGGTGCAGGTCGTCGGCCGTGCACACGACGCACGTCACGACCCGATCCGGGGTCAGGTGGCGGCGGAGGGCGGCGTTCACCTCGTCGCGGGTGACGTCCCGGACGCGCTCCACGAAGCGCTCGTGCCAGTCGATCGGGCGTTCGAGCAGCCGGGCCGACAGGCGCTCGTGGAGCTCCTTCTCGGCCGTCTCGACGCGCATGGGGTGGCTGTGGACCACGTAGCTGCGGGCGGCCTCCAGCTCCTCGTCCGTGACGCCGTCACGCGCCAGGCTGCGGAAGAGGTCGTCCGCGACCTTCAGGGCCGGCACGGCGTCCTTCTTGGAGGGGTAGAAGCGCAGCAGGCAGGTCCCCAGGTTGCGATCCACGTGGAGGAAGCTGTACGCGCCGTAGCTCCAGCCGCGCTTTTCGCGGATCTCCTGGCTGAGCCGCGACGTGAAGGTCCCCCCGAACACCACGTTGCCCATCTGCAGCGGGACGTAGTCCTCGTGGGTCGCGTGGAGGGTGGGGTGGCCCACGAAGATCTGGGTCTGGCTGCGCCCCGGCTTGTCCACGAGGGTCACGCGGTAGCCGTCGGGCCCCTCCACGGCCGGGACGTCCACCTGCGGCGCCGGCTCGTCGGGGAGGCGCCCCGCCGTGGCCTCGGCGAACGCGCGGACCCGGTCCCGCTCCACGTCTCCCGCTGCGCCCACCAGCACGTCGGCCGAACGGTAGCGGCGCCGGTAGAAGTCCACCACGTCCTCGCGGGTGATGCGGGTGATGGATCCCTCGGTCCCGCGTAGGGGGCGGCCGTAGGGGTGGTCATGGAACAGCCGCCGCACGAAGAAGTGCTGGCCGAGGATGGGGTCGTGGTCCCGGATCTGCTGGAGCTGCGCCAGGGTCTGGCGCTTCAGCTTGTCCAGCTCCTCCTGGGGGAAGGTCGGCTCGAGGAGGACCGTGGACACCAGGTCCTCGAAGGCGTCGAGGTTCCGGACCAGGGCGTCGCCCGTCACGGACGTCACGTCCCGCCCCGTGGCGACGTGCAGGGTCGCCCCCAGGTAGTCCAGCTCCTCGGTGATCCGCTCCTGCGACAGGTCGCCCGCTCCGCGGAGGAGCATCTCGCCCGTCAGGTACGCGAGGCCCTCCTTGCCGGGCGGATCGTCTAGCAGCCCCGTGCGGAGGGTGAGCTGGAAGGTGGCGATGGGGCGGACGTGGTCCTCCACCAGGAGGATGTCGCGGTCGTCGATCACGAGGCGTCTCCTCCTTCGCCTTCGGCCGCTGCGGGGCGTCCGATCAGCACGGTGCGGTTGCTCCGGGGCAGTACGCGGCGCGCGACCCGGAGGACGTCGTCTGCGGTCACCTCCCGGAGGGCCTCCACGTGGCGGAACAGCCAGCGGAAGTCCCCCGCGGTCGTCTCGGCGTCCCCGAGGCTGCGCGCCCGGTTGCCGGTCCCGGCCAGACCGCGCAGGAAGATGGCCTCGAGGCCGTTGCGCGCCTTGGCCAGCTCGCGCTCGCTCACGCGGCTGTCCATCAGCTCGTCGAGGGTCTCGTCGAGCACGCGCTCCGCGTCAGCCAGCGCTGCGCCCGGCCGCATGTCGATGCCGATCTCGTACAGGCCGGGGTCGTGCCAGGACGCCGCCCAGCCTCCGAGCTGGCTCGCCAGCTCCAGGTCGGTCACCAGGGACTTGTACAGGCGCGAGGACTCGCCGCCGGTGAGGATCTCGTCGAGGATCTCGAGGGCGGCCTGGTCCGGGTCGTCGGTCGACGGCGCGTGCCAGGCGAACAGGCCCTTCTCGGCCGTGATGGACAGGTCCAGGCTCTTGCGACGCTCCTCCGTCTGGGGCGGCTCCTCGGGCAGGGCCTCCCGCGGGATGTCCTGGGCCTCCAGGTGGCCGTAGAAGCGCTGGATGGTCTCCAGCGCCTCGCCGGTGTCCACGTCGCCCACGATGACGATGGTGGCGTTGTTGGGTGCGTAGAAGCGGCGATAGAAGTCCAGGCAGTCGTCCAGGGTGATGGCCCGGATGTCCTCCATCCAGCCGATGGTGGGCCAGCGATAGGGGTGCTTCCGGAACGCCAGGGCGTACAGCTCCTCGAACAGGCGTCCGTCCGGGTCGTTGTCCACGCGCAGGAGCCGCTCGTTGACCACCACCTCCCGCTCGCTCTCGAGCTGGTGGTCGTCGAGGATCATGTTCTCCATGCGGTCCGCCTCCAGGCGGCAGACCAGCTCCAGGTTCCCGGCGGGCAGCTTCGCCCGGTAGTAGGTCCAGTCCACCCAGGTCGCGGCGTTGGTCTGCGCCCCGTGGCGCTCCATGATCCGGTCGAACTCCCCCTCCGGGAGGTTCTTCGTCGCCTTGAACAGCAGGTGCTCGAAGAGGTGGGCCATCCCGGTCCGGCCGATCCGCTCGTGGCGCGAGCCCACGCCGAACCAGGTGTGGAACGAGAACACCGGCGCCCGGTGGTCCTCCCAGACGATCACCCGCAGGCCGTTTCCGAGCCTGAACTTTTCGATGAGCGCCGGGCCGCGCCGCTGGTCGGCGACCTTCTCCACGCGCGCCGTCTCCGGCCTCCTCCGGTTGAGGGATGCCAGGTCCGGCGTGGGAGCCCCGCCGTTCGCCTTCGCCATCGCTGCCTCCGCCTGTCCTTGTCTCGCGAGGGTAGAACGGGGGCCGCAGCCGGACAAGCTGCGTCACCCCGGCCTCTCGACGGGAGAGGATGCGGTAGGACCGCCGTCCGCGGTGGTCGGCTCGCGGTCCACGGGCGCCGGCTCGTCCGCCGAAAAGTGAGAAGTGAGTAGGTTTGACCCCACTACCGGTCGCGGCGAGCCGAGGCCTTCTCCATCTCGCGGACGACGTGGTCGCTCAGGGTGCGGATGGCGTCCGCGCCGAACTCCCGCACGAACAGGAACGGGATCTCGATGTGGGGGATGTCCGTGATCTCGCGGCGGAGCTCGGCGAGGTACTCCTCCTGGAAGCTCCGGCGACGCATGAGGGCGCCCAGGCAGGCCAGGGCGCCGTCGACGATCTCGTCGCGGCCCTGGGCCTCCTCGCGGAAGGTGGTCAGGATCTCCCGGTCGTAGTCGTCCACGAGGGTCGGCCAGACGCCGTTGACGAGGAGGTAGCCCTTGGGGATCTCCAGGACCTCGTCCACCTGCTGGAGCAGCTCCAGGGTCTCGCGGACCGGCATCTCCTCGGGGAGCGTCACCACGTTGATCATGGTGCGCTTCGGATCCGTGAGGAGGCGGCGCATCGAGCGCACCTCGTCGGCCATGGGGCCGGTCTGGATCACCTCCAGGATGGCCTGGGGGAGCCGCAGCAGGCTCAGACCGTGGCCCGTCGCCGGGGCGTCCACGATCACCAGGTCCCAGGCGCGCTTCCCCTGGTCGTCCTCCTCCCGCTCGAGGTCGAAGGCCTTGCCCAGCAGCAGCAGCTCGTTCATGCCCGGGATCATCTTGAGCAGCCGCTTGACCGCGTCGTTCTCGAAGACCGTCCGGTACACCCGCTCGAAGCGCACCTTGCGCAGCGCGTACTCGTGCAGGGCCGGCTCCGGCTGGATGTTGAGGCTGAACAGGTTCTTCCGGAGCTCCACCGGCTCGTAGCCGTGGGCCTTCTTCCCGAAGAACGTCGGGACCTTCTCCCGGGTGTTCAGCTCCGCCACGATCGTCCGGAGACCCGCGCGCGCCGCGGCCAGCCCCAGCGCGGCGCACATGGTGCTCTTCCCCACGCCGCCCTTGCCGGCGATGATCACGAAGCGCTTGTCCGGAAAGGGGGTCTTCATGGGCCGGGGCAGGTTAGAGGCAAAGCACCCCGCCGACAACTGCGTTCCGCGGGCCCAAATCCGTCGCCTGGGCCGTATCGGTGGGCGAATGCCGGAACAGGCGACGGATTTGGGGCGGGCCTCTCCGGCCCCTGCCGGGAGGCCGGCAGGCTGCGTATATACGCGCCGGGTTGAAAAGGGGTGGGATCCGGGGTACCCCACCTCCACCCGACCGCTGTGGTCCGTCCGGAGGAGGTCCCCATGAAGCAGGCCGTGCTCCTCGTGTCCGCGCTGACGCTGCTCGTGGCGGCGCCCGCGTGCAAGAAGCCCCGCAAGGTGGTGCTCACCAAGGAGCAGCAGCAGGAGATAGGCGAGGCGCTGCTCGACGAGGCGCCCACGCCCGATCACCCGATCCACGCCCACATGGACGGCAAGGTCGAGCTGATCGGCGTCGATCTGTCCCCCGAAGAGGTGAAGGCCGGTCAGCCGCTCCAGGTCACCTGGTACTGGAAGGCCCTCGAGGACCTGGAGGGGGACTGGAAGATCTTCGTGCACCTGGAGGCGCCCGGGAAGAAACGCACCGTGCACGACCACCAGGCCGTCGGGGAGCTGTACCCGGTCGGCAAGTGGAAGAAGGGCGACATCGTCGAGGATCGGCAGACGATCCAGGTCGCCGGGGACTTCCCGGACGGCCCCGCCAAGCTGTTCGTGGGCATCTTCGACGAGGAGGCGTGGTCGGAGCGGCAGGAGAACGTCCGCATGAAGGTCACCAACCCGGACGAGGTGGAGGTGCCGCTCGACGGCGACGGTCGCATCGAGGCCGCCACCCTCGACATCGAGGGCAAGAAGCAGAAGGAGGGCGAGGGGGCCGGCGTCGAGCGCAAGCCGAAGCCCCGGAAGCTCATCGCCCACAAGGCCGAGGAGGCCCCGGCCATCGACGGCGAGCTGGACGACCCGGCCTGGCGGCACGCTCGCCCCAGCCGGCCGTTCGTGCAGCCCGGCGGCCAGCGCCTCGCGCCGAAGCGGCTCACGCAGGCCCGGGTCACCTGGGACGACGAGCACCTCTACGTCGGTTTCGCCTCCCGCGACGGGGACATCTGGAACGAGCACGAGGGCCGCGACGCCACGCTCTGGAAGCAGGACGTGGTGGAGATCTACCTGGATCCGGGCCGCGACGGGAAGGACTACGTGGAGATCCAGGTCTCGCCGACCGGCGAGATCTTCGACGCCGTCTTCTCCAGCCACCGGACGCCGGCCTGGAAGGAGGCCGCCGAGAAGCTCGACTTGGAGGGCATGAAGGCGGAGGTGGACCTCCGGGGCTCCGTGAACTCCCGCGACGACGACGTGACCGATGAGGGCTGGACCGTCGAGGTGGCCATCCCCTGGGACGAGCTCCCCGGGGTCGACGGCCCGCCGACCGACGGCACGGAGTGGGCCGTGAACTTCTACCGCATCGACGCGAAGGGCCCGTCGGGCGGCGGGTTCATGGGCGCCTGGTCCCCGGCCGGCGGCGACTTCCACAACACCTCGGGGTTCGGCACCCTGCGCTTCTCTACCAGCCCGCGGGCGGGAGGCATCCAGCGTATCCCGGCCGCTCCCGGCGCGCGCAAGGCCGCGGGTGCGGCGCGCGAGGCGGCCGAGAAGGCCAAGGAGGCCCCGGAGGGCTCCGAGGCGCTGGAGGGCGAGGAGCCGACGAAGGAGCGCGAGCGCTCCGCTCCCTCGGAGGAGAAGTAGCCCCGGTGTCCTCCCGCGACCCGGATCTGGGCCGCCTCCAGGAGGTCATGGCGCGGCTCCGCGACCCGGAGGGCGGTTGCCCCTGGGACCTGGAGCAGTCCCTTCGGAGCCTGCGCCGCTACCTCCTCGAGGAGTCCTACGAGGTCCTCGAGGTCATGGACGGCGACGACCCGGACGCCCACTGCGACGAGCTCGGGGACCTCCTGTTCCAGGTGGTCTTCCAGTCGCGCATCCGCGAGGAGGCCGGCGAGTTCGAGCTGGCCGACGTGGTGGACGCCATCTCGGAGAAGCTGCTCCGCCGCCACCCCCACGTGTTCGGCGAGGAGGACGCCTCGGACCCGGAGGCGGTTGCCCGGCGCTGGGAGGAGCTGAAGCGCGAGGAGGGGCGGGGCGGCATCGAGGACGTGCCCCGGGCCCTGCCGGCGCTCACCCGCGCGGCCAAGGTCGGGAAGAAGGCCTCGAAGATGGGCTTCGACTGGTCCGAGGTGGAGGGCCCCCTGGACAAGCTCGAGGAGGAGATCGCAGAGCTCCGGGAGGCCATGGCCGCGGGGGACCCGGCCGCGGCCGCCGACGAGCTGGGCGACATCCTGTTCGCCGCGGTGAACGTGTCCCGGCACCTGGACACGGACCCGGAGCTGGCCCTCCGCGACACCACCGATCGCTTCCTGGAGCGGTTCCGGATCATCCGGGAGCGCCTCGACGAGCGCGGCCTGCGCCCCGAGGACGCCGACCTGGAGACCCTGGACGCCCTCTGGGAGGAGGCGAAGGCCGGCCTTGAGCGACGAGAGGGCTGAGCAGGCGGACGCCGGGCGCGCCGCCGGACGTCGCTCCATCCTCCGGTCCGCCGGGGTGATGACGGGGATGACCCTGCTCAGCCGCGTGCTGGGCCTCGTCCGTGAGCAGGTGCGCGCCCTGTACCTGGGGACCGGCGCGGCGTCCGACGCCTTCGGCCTGGCGGCGACCATCCCGAACCTGCTGCGCCGGCTGCTGGCCGAGGGCGCCATGACGGCCGCCTTCCTGCCGGTCCTGTCCGAGTACCTGCGGAAGGGCGACGAGGAGGAGACCCGGGCGTTCCTGTCGCGGTTCGTGACCCTGCTCACCCTCGCCGCGGCGGCGATCAGCGTCGTCGGGATCCTGCTGACGCCCTGGATCATCGAGACCTTCTTCTCGAGCGAGTTCCGGAAGATCGAGGGGAAGGTGGAGCTGACCATCTGGCTGACGCGCCTGATGTGGCCCTACCTGTTCTTCGTGACCCTGGCGGCCGTCCTCCAGGCGGTGCTGAACGCCCACAGGATCTTCGGGCCGTCCGCCTTCACGCCGGTGCTGCTGAACGCCTGCATCATCGGGTGCGGCGTCGGGCTGGCGCAGGTCCTCCCCGACCCGTCCTACGCCCTGGTGGCCGGCTTCCTCCTGGGCGGCGTGGTCCAGGTGGCCTTCCAGGTGCCCTTCCTGCTCCGCTGGACGCGGACGCGCTTCGGCTTCGAGCCGATCTTCGGCCCGGGCGTCCGCCGCGTGGCCCGCATCATGGTGCCCGGGGCCCTGGCGGCGGGCATCTACCAGGTGAACGTCTTCGTGAGCCAGCTCATCGCCTCCACCCTGGAGGGCGGCTCCATCGCGGCGCTCCAGTACAGCATCCGCCTCCAGGAGCTGGTCCTGGGGCTGTTCGTGGTGTCCGTGGCCCAGGTCATCCTGCCGACGCTCAGCGATCAGACCGCCTCCCGCGACGACGAGGGCGTCAAGGACACCCTGCGCTACGCCACGGGGCTCATGGGGTTCGTGACCCTGCCGTCCACCGTGGGCCTCATCCTCCTGGGCCCGCCCATGATCAGGCTCCTGTTCCAGTTCGGCGCCTTCGACGCGGAGTCCACGGCCCGCACCGCCTTCGCCCTGGTCTTCCACGCCCTGGGCCTGTTCCCCATCGCCGTCTCGCGCGTCCAGAACCAGGTCTTCTATGCCCACAAGGACCTGCGGACGCCGATGATCGTCGCCGGCATCGCCGCGATCGTGAACATCGTCGGGTGCGTGACCCTGTCGGTGCCCCTGTCCCACGGCGGCATCGCCCTGGCCGGGAGCCTGGCGGCCGCGGTCCACGCGGGGCTCTTCGCGTGGCTGCTCCGGCGCCGGATGGGGCCGCTCGGCGCCCGCGACATGATGCGGCGGATGGCGCGTCTCGTCGGAGCGACCGCGATCATGACGGGCGGGTTGCTCGGATACGCGCACCTCTGGCCGGCGGCCTCGGTGGAGGGCCGGCTCCTGCTCGTGGTCTGGCTCCTCGGAGCCCTGACCTTGGCGGCCGTCACCTACCTGCCCGCCTGTCGCGTCCTCGGGGTCGACGAGCTGGAGGGCGCCCTGAAGGCGGTCCGGCGCAAGCTGCTCAGGCGCTGAGGCTCACGGGCAGTCCGGCGGCGTCTGCCCATAGCGCGTGGCCGAGAAGAAGCCGCTGAGGGTCACGGCGGGCTTGCCATCGCTCGTCAGGCCCGTGTAATCGAGCTGCTGGCCGACTCCGAAGGCCACGATGAGTTCGACGAGGCTCTGATACTCCTCGTTGCAACCCACGCACACCGGCTCGTCCGCCTCCTCGATCATCTCCGAGTACTCGGGGTCGAGCTGACCGCACTTCTCCACCGACTGTCCGCCCAGCCGCACGCAGGTGCAGGTCTGCTCCAGCGCGCGCTTGCCGATCACTCCCCGGACCAAGATGCCGTCCGTGATGGCGGCGCAGTCGTTGTTCATCTCGCCCCGGAGGATGACGCGTCGCGCGGGGATGATGTGCTGCGGCGTGTTCTCCGTGTTGCAGTTGACGGGGAAGTTGGTCGGGCCAGCGTAGATGTTGATCCCGGCCTCGGGGGACTCGAGGAGGCGGCAGCCGTCCAGCGGGAAGCTCAGGGTGATCTCGGTGTCTCGGAGCAGGCAGATGTCCTGGCTGTCCGGTACGCGGGCCGCGTTGTACGCCTTGAACGTCACGTTGGAGTTCGTCACCGACTCTACCAGGAAGAGGATGTTGAGGAGGTTCTTGTCGATGTCCTGAGACCAGAGCTGATTGAGCGTGTCGATGACGTTGTGATCGCCCCCGTCGATGGTCTCCAGGCCGAGGGTGTCGAAGATGTACCAATCTCCCTGCTGGATGCAGTCGCACCCCTCGGCGCTCGCGTCGGGAGCGCTCGTGTCCGTGTCTCTGTCGGCGTCCGGCTCCCCAACGTCTCCATCGGCTGTCGAGGTTTCCTCGCCTCCGACGTCGCCGTCCGCAATGGGCAGGACGTTCGGGCTTTCGTCGGTCGAGTTTTCACAAGCGAGGAGCCCGACGGCGACGACGAAAGCGGTCGCGGTCGCACACGAGCAGCGGGGGCGGAGCACGGGGAGGCCTCCTGACAATCATGGCGAGACGGCGGATTCGAGCCGAGCGCGGAGTACGTTTGCACAACCGGTCAGGATGCGTCAAAACAGGCGTGCCGCGTTTCGCGTTCCGGGGACGGGCCCCGCCCGGTACGAACGTCGCAGCACGCCAGGAGGGGAGAGACGCATGCCAGGTCGACTCGTGCGCACCGTCGTCGTTTCCACGCTCGTCCTCGGACTCGGTGTCGCCGAGAGCCACGCTGCGGGTATGGAGCTACCCGGGCACGGGACGCGGGCCCTGAGTCGGGGCGGGGCCTTCGCCGTCCTGGCGGACAATCCGACCGCCATCGCTCTGAACCCGGGCGCGCTGACGCGGCTGAGCGGCAACCACGTGTACGTGAACAACACGTTCTTTCACTCCTCCACGACCTTCCGGCGCGTCGAGAGCAGCATCCCGCGAACCGACGAACTCGCCTTCAGTCCGACCGAGACGGTCCGCAACGAGAAGCCCCTGTTCCCCTTGGGGCCATTCGGTGTCGCGGTCTCCGACTTCGGGCTGGAGGATTTCACCTTCGGGTTCGGCGTCTGGGGACCGAACGCCATTGGGAACAAGGAGTTTCCCGTGGACGGAGGCCAGCGATACATGTTGACCCGCATGGAGGCGAAGCTGTTCTTCGTGGGCGGCGCCGTCGCCTGGGGCAAGCCCGACGAGTTCGGCCTGGGGCTCACGCTGATGTACGCGAACGCCCAGGAGGTGAAGATGAAGCTCGTGGCCGACGGGTCCCTTGGGGGCGCCCTGAATCCGTACTACTCGTCGACCGACGTCGAGGCGGACGTGAGCATGTCGGACGCGACGTCATTCAGTGCCGTGCTGGGCGGGTGGTGGCGCCCGATCGACGAGATCGAGCTGGGGGTGTCGAGCCGCTTTGTCCCCGTCTACCTGGATCTGCAGGGCGACTGGACCCTGCACAACATCCCCGGACAGACGCAGTTTGCGGAGGATCGGCTCGTGGTGTCCGACTCCTCGGCCACGATGGACTTCGTCCTCCCCCCGAAGGTGCGCGCGGGCGTCCGGTATCGGCATCTGGACGGCGTGCGCGAGGTGTTCGACGTGGAGTTGAACGTCGTCTATGAGGCCTGGTCCATGATCGAGGAATACGAGGTGGACCTGGAGGGCGAGATCAATCTCTTTGCCCCCCATCCCGCTCCCGACGTCGTGGTGGACAAGAAGTGGCGCGACACCTTGAGCGTGCGGCTCGGGAGCACCTGGAACGTCCTGGAGGCCGTGAGCCTGTCCGCTGGGGGGTTCTGGGAGCAGGGCGCCACGCCGAACGGCTACGAGCACCTGGACTTCCCCTCCTACGACCGCTTCGGCTTCGGGCTGGGGATCCAGGGGCAGGCGGGGCCCGTGACCCTCGGGATGTCCTACGGTCACATCTTCGAGGAGGATCGCAGGGTCAGCGAGATCGAGGGCAAGGTGTATCAGGTCCGCCCCCTCGCTGAGTGTCCGGGAGAGGGCTGCGAGTACGACGGCGTCCCGGCGAACGCCGGGATCCACCAGGGCTCCTACGATCTGTTCTCCGCTTCTCTGCAGTGCTCGTTCTGAGCGGGGATCAGGGCTCCACCGGGTCGGCGCGCGGCAGGCGCTGCTCCGGCTCCGGCTGGCGGCGGCGGATGCGGGGGGCCTTCACGGGTTCGCGGTCGCCCACCGTGACGGACACGGCGGGCTCGGGTGCGCGCTCTCCGGCCTGCGGCTCCGGCGAGGGCGGACGTGCCTCCTCGGTGGTCGGGTGCTGCTCGATCATGGTCGGTGTCAAGAGCACGAGGCCCAGCAGGACGACGACGGTCGTCAGGATGCCCACGCGGCGCCGGGCGGATCGGTCCGGGCGGCGCTCCCGGTGCATGTCGAGGCGCAGCGCGGCCTGTCGGATGGCCTGCTGGCGGGCCTTCTCCGCCTCGGAGCCCGGCGGCCCCGGGGCGTCCTCCGGCCGGCGCGCCTCGAGTCCCTTCGACCAGGGGTGGGCGGGGGCGTCCAGGTGCTCCAGCAACGCCGCGGGGTCGCCGGCGTGCGCCGCGAGGGCCTCACGCAGGGTGGTCGGCGACGGTCGCGCCGCCGGGTCGGGCTCCATGGCGGTGTCCAGCAGGGCAGCGAGATCGGCGGGGACGTCTCCCGCGCGCCCCTGGAGGCGGCTGCGCGTCCCCGAGCGGAGCGCCGCGTAGACGTCCAGGATGCGGCGTCCCCGGTGCGCCGGCTGCCCGGTGAGCCAGGCGTGGGCCATGGCGGCCACGGCGAACACGTCGCTGGCCGGGGACAGCGGGCGCCTGAGGAGCACCTCGGGCGGCACCAGCCAGGGCACGCCGAAGAGTCCGGCGAACTCCGGCGCGGACGGCCGGAGGGGTTCGCGGAGGCCCGTCTGGGCGAGGAAGGCCTCCCCCACCGTCGGGACGTGGGGTGCCCCGTCGTCGTCGAGGACCACGCGGCCGGGGGTGAGGGCGCCGTGGTACAGCCCCTCGGCGTGCAGCCGCGCCATGACCCGCAGCAGCGCCTCCGCCAGGCCCAGGACGGGGCCGGCGGGCAGGGGCCCGTGCAGCAGATGGGAAGAGCGTCCGACCGGGTCCGCCAGGCCCAGCAGCCAGGGCTCCCCCTCCAGCCGGTGCTCCAGCAGCCGCGGGAGGCCGGGGCCGCCCTCCTCGAGGGCTCGGATCAGGCGCAGGGTCGGGCCGCGCAGGGACTCGCGCTCGCCGGCGTCCAGGGTGGGGCCCGGGCGGAGGAGCAGGCGGTCCTCCGCGTCCACGAAGAGCTGGTGGGCGGGTCCGGCGCCGATCCAGCGCGCCGCCTCGTAGGGGCCCAGGCGCATCAGTCGACGCGCCCCGGGCCGCAGGGCCTCATCGCCGGCCGTGCTCCTCCCAGAACTCCTCGAGCTCCCGGGTGTCGATGCGCCACTCGTCGTCCTCGCTCTTCACCATGAGGATCTTCCGGACCTGCGCCCGGCGGCGGACCATCAGGATGGCCCGATCCTCCTCGATGGTCACGTCGTCCACCGAGTCGAAGACGAGCAGCTCGTACGGGTTGGAGTCGTCCATCCCGTAGGCCTCGGAGAGGCTGATGAGGGCCCCGACCAGATCCCTGCTCCGCTCGGTGAAGCCCTCGAGGAAGCCCTCCCGATCGCCCATCATCGCCGAGGTGGTCATGTCCACGTAGACCTCCTTCGGCGAGCGCTCGAAGCAGCCGGTCAGCCCGCTGGCCAGGACCAGGCCGAGGCCGGCGGCGGCCTTCTTCCACCCCGGGATCACCATAGATCGTCTCGCTCCTCCAGCGGGGCCCACATCTCCGGCAGGGCGAAGCCGTCGATGCGCCACTGGCCGCGGTGCGTGGTCATGCGCACCTCGTAGGGATCGCCCTTCGGCTTCACGGTGACCACGGCCAGGTCCCCGCGCTCCTCGACGCCCATGATCTCGCCCCTCGGCAGCACCGCGAAGGGGTCGTCCAGGTACTCCATCTTCCCGCGCGTGCGCTCCGTCACGTTCACCATGCCGCGGATCACCTCCGCAGACGGCGGCGTGAAGTACAGGGCGAACGCCTCCACGTCCTCGGCCTCCGCGGCCTTCCACGCACCCTCCAGGCGCTCCTCCGGCGCCTCGGCGCAGCCGGCCAGCATCAGGAGCAGCAACCCCAGGGCGGGGATCCATCGTCTCGTCTCCGACATCGGCGCGGAGGCTAGCAGAAAACCCCGCGCGCGTCCCAGCCTACGGCCCACCCTGGGACCCGCCGCGCCCGCGCCCGCCAAGGCCCATGGAGACCCGCTCGGTGTCCATGAGATCGATGCGCCAGGCCCCGGCCAGGGAGTGCAGCACGACCGGCAGGCTGCGGCCCCCCTCCTGCACGGTCACCACGGCGCGCCGACGGTCGTGCTCGTCCGGGGAGAGGCCCTTGACGTCCCCGACGGCCACGTCGCCGGCGCCGAGGCCGGCCGCGTCCGGCGCCACGCGCTCGGCCGTGCGCCACAGCGCGCGCAGGATCGGCCGGGAGCGGGGCGTGAAGCACGCCGCGTAGGCCTCGTGGTCGCCTCCGCGTGCGGCCTCGGCCGCCGAGGTCACCACGTCCGCGGGGCCTTCGCAGCCGACCGTCGCGACGACGACGAGCGCCAGGCCGAGCACGGCTGTCGAGCGTCGTGCGTCCATGGGCCTGCTGCGGAGGAAGGACAGGGTGGTGCGAGAGGGGGGACTTGAACCCCCACGAGCAATAACTGCTCACTAGGCCCTCAACCTAGCGCGTCTACCAATTCCGCCACTCTCGCATACGCGGTGCCGCGCACGCCGAAAGGTGGGTAACACCCGGCGCAGCGGCGGTCAAGAGCCTACTCGCTCTCCTCGGCCGGGGCGGTCTCGTCGCCGCCCTCCGCGCCCTCGGCGGGGGCCTCGCCGGCACCCTCGGCGGGAGCCTGCTGCTCGCCTTCGGCCGGGGCTTCCTCGCCCGCCTCGCCACCGGCACCGGCCGGCGCCTCCGTGGGCGCGGCGCCGCCGACGGCGCTCGGGTCCACCGCGGACTCCGTGATGCTCGCCCGCGCCAGGAACAGCGACAGGACCATGAAGGCCGCCGCGAGCCACCCGGTGAGCTTGCCCAGGAATCCGACGGCGCCGCGGGCGCCGAAGACCGTGCCGCCGCCCCCGCCGCCTCCGCCGATGGCGCCCATTCCGGAGCCCTTACCGGGCTGGAGCAGGATCACCAGGCAGAGAAGTACGCAGACGATGACGAAAAGCAGGATGAGGACGAACTGCATATCGACCGCTCTCCTTACGGAAGGCGCGACCGTCTACCAGACCCGGCGAAGCGCGGTCAACCAAGAACGCGGATCGCGGCCTCGACGATCTGGGTGAAGGAGTCGGCCTTCAGGCTGGCGCCGCCCACCAGGGCCCCGTCGATGTCGGGCTGCGCGAGGAGCGACTCGGCGTTCTGGGGCTTGACGCTGCCGCCGTACTGGATGCGGACGGTCCGTGCCACGTCCTGCCCGAAGCGGTCGCCGAGGCGCCTCCGGATGGACGCGTGGACCTCCTGGGCCTGCTCGGGCGTGGCGGTGTGGCCGGTGCCGATCGCCCAGACGGGCTCGTAGGCCACGATCGTGTGGGACACCTGCGCGGCCGTGAGCTGGGCCAGACCCCGATCGATCTGCTCGACGACGACGGCCTCGGTGCGATCGTCCTGGCGCTCCTCCAGCGTCTCTCCCACGCAGAGGATCGGGGTGAGGCCGTGCCGGTGGGCCGCGGCGACCTTCCGGCCCACCCACTCCGGGCTCTCGCCGAAGAGCTGGCGGCGCTCCGAGTGGCCGCAGAGGACGTGGCTCACGCCCATGCTCTCCAGCATCGGGCCGGCGATCTCGCCCGTGTAGGCGCCCCCCGGCTCCGGGTGCATGTTCTGGGCGCCGACGGAGACCGGGGAGCCCGTGACCGCCTCGGCCACCTGCTCCAGGAAGCAGGCGGGCGGGATCACCAGGACCTCCGCCTGTCGCACGCCCTTGCTCCGCTCCGCCACCGCGGAGGCGAGGTCGGTCGCCTCGTCCAGGGTGGTGTTCATCTTCCAGTTGCCGGCGATCACCGGGCGGCGGCCATGGTCGCTCATGCTTCCTCTCCTCGCGTGTCCGGGACTCGGAGCGCCTCCACACCCGGCAGATCCTTGCCCTCGAGCAGCTCGAGGGAGGCTCCGCCGCCGGTGCTGACGTGATCGATGAAGGGCGTGAAGCCGCTCTTCCGCAGGGCCGCGACGCTGTCGCCGCCCCCCACCACGCTGGTGGCGCCCGCGTGGGCGATGGCGTGGGCGACGGCCTCCGTGCCGGCGGCGAAGGGCTGCATCTCGAAGATGCCCATGGGGCCGTTCCAGAACACGGTGCGGGCGCCGCCGATGAAGCGCTCGTACAGGAGGCGCGTCTCCGGCCCGATGTCCACGGCGATGCCGTCCTCCGGGAAGTCGGCGTTGCCGTGGATGCGGGACGCGGCGTCCTCCCGGACCTCGGTGACGACGACGTGGTCCCGCGGCAGGACGATGTCGACCTTGCGGTTGTCGGCCTTCATCAGGGTCTTGCGGGCCTGGCGGACCTTGTCCTCCTCCACCCGGGACTTCCCGAGGTGCGTCCCCTTCGCGGCGAGGAAGGTGTACGCCATGGCGCCCCCGATGAGGATCTTGTCGACCCGCGTCAGGAGGTTGTCCACGACGCCGATCTTGTCGCTCACCTTGGCCCCGCCGAGCACGGCCAGGAAGGGGTGCTCCGGGGCCTCCAGGAGGCGGCCCAGGTAGCGGAGCTCCTTCTGCACGAGGAGCCCGGCGCCGCGGTCCTGGACCATGCGGGGCAGGGCGTCGACGGAGGCGTGGGCCCGGTGCGCCGCCCCGAACGCGTCGTTCACGTAGCAGTCGCACATGGCCGCGAGCTGGCGGGCGAACTCCTTGTCGTTGGCCTTCTCGCCCTCGTGGAACCGGAGGTTCTCCAGGAGGACGACCTGGCCCTCGCGCAGGTCGGTCACCAGCTTGCGCGGGCCGTCGCCGATGCAGTCGTCCGGCAGGAGGACGTCCGCGTCCAACAGCTCCGCCAGGCGGTCGCCGACGGGAGCGAGGCTCATCTCCGGGACGCGCTTGCCCTTCGGGCGGCCCAGGTGGCTGGCGAGGATGACGCGCGCCCCCTTGGAGCGGGCGTGCTCGATGGTCGGGAGCGCCGCCTGGATGCGCGTGTCGTCGGTGATCTGGCCGTCGCCGCCGAGCGGGACGTTGAAGTCCACGCGGACGAACGTGCGCCGGCCCTCGAGGTCCATCTCCTCGATCGAGCGGATCCGGGTGTTCAACGGCGGCTCCTGGGGGCCGGGGGGGAGGATGGCGTGGGAACAACTCCTGGCGTAGCCCACCCCGTCGCGCACGGTCAAGGCTCCCGGGTGCCGCCTCCAGGGCAATCGCAAGGTCGGAGAATCGTGGGCCGCGCGGCGGTACGGCGCCCGGCGCCGGATAGCACCCGCTCGGAAACGATCGGTTTTGCGCGTCTGGGAGCAGGCAAGGGCAAGGGCAAGGGCAAGGGCAAGGGCAAGGGAGGGCGGTCGACTTTGCGACCGCCCTGGTGCCGCCTCCGGCTCCGCCGCTCCTCCGGATCGCTGCGCAACGATCGGCGCCGCAACGATCACGAGGGAGGTGGAGCGGCGGCCGGCGCATGTCGTGTGCAGGGCCGCCCCGATGTCATCCCCCGCCTCATCTGCTACATGGGGGCATCCGAGGAGGCTGCAGTCCATGAACGATCTTCCACGCGTCCCGGTGGCCGAGCTGGAGCCCGGCCGCCCCGTCGACAGCACGTACCTTATCCATCGCGCGCGCCGCGCGACGACGCGCCACGGACAGGCCTATCTCCACCTGGAGATGGGCGACGCCTCCGGCCAGGTGCCGGGGCGCGTGTGGGATCGCGTCGACGCCCTGGAGGAGATCCTGGAGGAGGGCGCCATCGTCCGGGTCGCCGGGCAGGTGCAGACGTACCGCTCGGAGACCCAGATCGTGGTCGAGCGGGCCCGCGTCGTCCCGGCGGGTCAGGCGGATCCGGCGGCGTTCCTGCCGACGAGCCGCTTCGATCCCGAGGTCATGTGGGAGGCCCTGCGCGACCTGGTCTCCTCGCTCGAGGACCCGTGGGTCCGGCGCTTCCTGGACCATCTGCTGGACGATCCGGAGGTGGCCTCGCGGCTCCGGCGCGC
Organism: Myxococcota bacterium; assembly: GCA_051747385.1. GTDB lineage: Bacteria > Myxococcota_A > UBA9042 > PHBI01 > JACKFB01 > JBNJGB01. The sequence goes on along the minus strand of JBNJGB010000005.1, from coordinate 60,295 downwards.
GCCCGCGGCCATGCACATCCACCACGCCTGGGTGGGCGGCCTGCTGGAGCACGTCCTGAGCGTCTGCCGCGTGCTGGACGGTGTGGCCGCGCACTACGCGCGGTACTACCCGGACCTGCTGGACCGCTCCCTGCTCGTCGCCGGCGGCATCCTCCACGACCTCGCCAAGATCTGGGAGCTCACCTACGACGGCGCCTTCGGCTACACCGACGAGGGCCGGATGGTGGGCCACCTGGTGATGGGCACGGAGCTGGTGGGCCGCGTCTGCGACTCCATCGACGGCTTCCCGCCGGAGACGCGACTCCGACTCCGGCACCTCGTGGTCGGGCACCACGGCAAGCAGGAGTTCGGAAGCCCCCAGCTCCCCCAGACGCCCGAGGCCATCGTCCTGCACTACGTGGACGACCTGGACAGCAAGGTGAACGTCCTCCACACGAAGCTCTCCGCGGCCGGCGGCCCCTGGACCGAGCGCGTCTGGAGCATGGGCCGCCCCCTGTGGAACGTCTACCACGGCCGGGACCTGCAGCCCCTGCCCACGGACCTCCCGGGCGGCCAGGCCACCGGGGCGCCTGCGTCCGAACCCCCTGCAGTGGCGCCGTCGTCCCCGCCGGCGGATGAGTCTCCTGCAGTAGCGCCGGCTACCCCGCCTGCGGATGAAACTCCCACAGTAGCACCGTCGTCCGCGCCGGCGTCGGCCGAGGAGGAGGACGACGGCGCCCAGCCTCCGCTGCCCCTGGACCTGTTCCGCTCGTGAGCCGGGGCCTCCTCGCCGCGCTGTTCGGCGCCGCCTGCGTCGTCCTGGCCTTCCCGACCGTCGGGTGGGCCGTGCCGATCCTGGCGGCGTGGGTGCCGCTGCTCGTGGTGGCGCGGCGGGTCGCCTGGCGCCGGCGCCTGCTGCTGGGCTGGGTGATGGGCTTCGCCTACCAGGCGGTCCTGTTCCGGTGGATCGTCTTCACCATGCAGGAGATGAGCGACCTCCCGCCGGCCGCGGCGGTCGCCTGCCTGCTGGCCTTCGCGGCGTGGCACGGCCTCAAGGACGGGCTCTTCCTCGTCCTGGCGGAGCCCGCGCGTCGCGGGGCGGCGGCCCGACATCCCGGCCTCGGACCTCCGGCGGTGGCCGTCGTCTACACGGCGGTCGAGTGGCTGTGGCCCTTCCTCTTCCCGTGGTTCTGGGGCCAGGCCTTCTGGCAGGTGGGGCCCGTGAGCAGCGTCATGGCCCTGACCGGGGCGCCCGGTCTGTCGTTCGTGGTCGTCACGATCTCCGCCGTGGCTGCGGAGGTCCTGGCCACCCGCCGCTGGCGCGCCGCCGTGCCCGGTCTCGTCGCGTGCGCCGCGCTCCTGGCCTTCGGCGTCGGGTGGTGGTGGCACCTCCAGTCCACGCCGCCGAGGCGCACCCTCCGCGTGGCGGCCGTGCAGATGAACTACACCCTCGAGGAGAAGAAGGACGCCGACCTCGACATGCGGCGGATCTTCCTCGAGCGCTTCACCGAGCGCCTCGCCGCCCTGGAGCCCGGGGCGTACGACCTCGTGATCGCCTCCGAGGGGGCGTATCCCTTCTACTGGCGGCCGGACGCGCCCCACTATCGCGAGGCCGTCGGCGAGGACCGCCTCCCCACCTCCGTCCGGGCCACGCGCGAGGTGGCGGGCCTCGTGGCCGCGACGGGGGCGGACGCCATCGTGGGCGGCCTCCGGCGTCCGGAGGGGGGGCGGACGCGGAACTCGGCGGTCCTGCTGACGTCCGAGGGGCGCCTGGCCGACGTCTACGACAAGAACATCCTCGTGCCCTTCGGCGAGTACCTGCCCGGGCGCGAGTGGTTCCCGGATCTGAAGATCAAGGGCATCAGCGACTTCGGGGCCGGCGAGCGGCCCTGCCGCCTCGAGGCCGCGGGCGAGGTCGTGGCCTGCGGCATCTGCTACGAGTCCATCTTCTCCGGGTTCACGCGCTGGACCGCCGGCGCCGAGGCCGACCTCCTCGTGAACCTCACCATCGACGTCTGGTTCGGCAGGTCCACCGCGCCCTGGTTCCACCTCATGTCCCAGTCCTCGCGGGCCGCCGAGCTGGGGATCCCCCTGGTCCGGAGCGCGCTCACGGGGATCTCGGCCTACGTCGGGCCCGACGGCGTGCCCCGCGCGACCCTGGGGCTCGATCGGGCCGGCGTCCTGGAGGCGGACGTGCCGCTCCGGGACGTGACCACCCCGTTTCGCGTCATCGGGCCCGTGTTCGCGTGGATCTGCCTCGGCCTGGCCGTTCTCGTGCTGGTCGCGGGTGCGCGAACTCGGAACAAATCATAGACCGGTGGTGTCCCACTATACGTCGGACCCGACATGCGCAGGCGAATGGACCCATCTACGACGGCCCGAGACCGCGCGCGCTTCGTCAGGGCGCTCGAGCGCCGGGACGAGCGGGCGTTCAACCGGCTGGTGCTCGACCACCAGGACCGGGTGTTCAACCTGTGCTACCGGCTGCTGGGCTCCCGCGAGGAGGCCCGGGACGTGGCGCAGGAGGTCTTCGTGACCCTGTTCGAGAAGATCCACCTCTTCCGGGGCGACGCGAGCCTCTCCACGTGGATCTACCGGGTCGCCAGCAACCACGCGAAGAACCGCATCAAGTACCTGGCCCGGCGCCACGAGCGCGCCCGGCAGAGCTGGGACGAGATGGCGGTCCGGCCGAGCGACGGGCGCCTGTCGGCGAGCGTGCCGCGACCCGATCAAGAGCTCGAGGGCCGGCGGCTGGAGCGCTTCCTCCAGCGCGCCCTGGCGACCCTGGACGCCGACCAGCGCGAGGCGGTGGTGCTGCGTGACATCGAGGGCCTGAGCTACGAGGACATCGCGGAGGTGGTCGACGTGGGCCTGGGAACCGTGAAGAGCCGCATCCACCGGGGGAGGAAGCTGCTGAAGGAGGCGCTGGACCGCTTCCAGGGCGGCGAGGATCCGACGGCCCCGCCCCGGGGATCGGAGGAGCGCGGCGACGACGCGCCGGTGGTCGCGCTGGAGGTGCGCCCGGTCGGCGGGGAGGCGGCATGAGCGAGCTGGAACGCAGGGACGACGAACGCCTGAGCGCCTGGATCGACGGGCGCATGGACGAGCCGGAGCGGCTCGGCTTCGAATCGGAGCTCGAGCGGGACCCGGAGCTCGGCGAGGCTCTCCGGGGGCTCTCGGCCACGGTTCACCACCTGCGGGACCTGCGGCCCCAGCGCGCCCCCGCGGACTTCCTGTCCGGCGTCCAGTCCCGCATCCGCCGGCGCACCCGCGGCGACTGGTACGCGTCGGCGATGACGCGCGCCCGCTTCCCCTACGAGGCGGCGTTCAACGTCGTCCTCCTGGGGCTGCTCCTGGCGACGTACCTGGTCGCCATCCCCACGCCGGACCCGGAGCCCGTCCCCATCGATCCCGCGGTCTTCCAGGTCGGCGAGAGCAGCACGGACGCCGTGGGCGCGGTCCTGGGCGCGTACGGCCCGGTGGGGCTGGTCACGGGCAGCGACGGGCCCGAGGCGCTCACCTGGCGGCTCACCCTCCCGATCGAGCGGCTGCCGGACCTGCGGCGAGAGCTGACCCTCTATCCGGACGCGGCGGTCCTCGGCGTCCCGCTGCCCGCCCTGGAGCCCCGGCACGTGGAGGTCCGGGTGCGGGTCCTCAAACCCGCCGAGCGCTGACCCGAGCGCTGACGGGGCGGTCGGGCAGAATGGGACGGCGGGGCACGATGCCCCGCTCGCTCGGGGTGCACGGCTTCTACCGATGTCGCACCACGTGGTCGTGGTCGTGGTCGTGGTCGATGCCGGAATGCGGCCGGGCCCTGCTCCCGGCCCGGCGTCCCCACGCCTCGATACTGGCACGCCCGTTGCTCCGAAGTGGTGCGCGGTGCGTGATCCCGACGGGGGCCTCGCCCTCCGTCGGGGTACGGGCCGTACGCCGGAGCCGAGTGTCCCGGCGTGTCGTGGAGACCGGCCGCGTCGGCCGTCACCTCGGAGCCGAAGGGCGTCGGTTCGGGGTAGGCCGCGCGGCCGGCTCCCCGCGGCGGGCCCGGCCGGGTCGGCTCAGCCCTTCCAGCGATCCGGGTCCAGGCCCCAGGTCTTGCACTTGTTGTAGAGCGTCTTCGGCGTGATCCCCAGGGCGCGCGCCGTCCTGGCGCGGTGGCCCCGGAAGCGCTCCAGGTAGGCCTCTACGACCAGGCGCTCCGCCTCGCGCAGGGTGGCGCCGACGGGGACGCGGATCGCGTCGCCGGGGGACCTGGCGGGACCCCCGGCGGCGGTGGGGGACGGCGCGGCCGGCAGTCCCAGGTGCGCCGGGGTGATGGGCTCGCCGCCGGACAGGAGGGCCGCTCGCGCCATGACGTTCCGTAGCTCGCGGACGTTGCCCGGCCAGTGCCACGCCTTCAACGCCTCCACGGCGGCTGGGGTCAGGGAGGCGACCGGCGTCCCGGTCTCCTCCGTGGCCGCCTCCAGGAACGTCTCGGCCAGCAGCGGGACGTCGGCCCGGCGCTCCCGCAGGGGCGGAAGCGTGACGGGGACGACGTGCAGCCGGAAGAACAGGTCCTCCCGAAGCAGCCCCTCTCGCACCGCCTCCTCCGGGTGGCGGTTCGTCGCCGACACGATGCGTACGTCGACGGGGAGGTCCTCGCGCCCGCCTACCCGCCGGACGGTGCCCGACTCCAGCACGCGCAGGAGCTTCACCTGGGTGTCCTGGGGCATCTCGGGGAGCTCGTCCAGGAACAGCGTCCCGCCGTCGGCCTGGCGGAAGACGCCGTCGTGGCGCGCCGTGGCCCCGGTGAACGCGCCGCGCTCGTGGCCGAACAGCTCGCTCTCCACCAGGCTCGCCGGGATGGCGCCGCAGTTGATGGCCACGAAGGGCCTGCGCTTGCGGGGGCTGAGGTCGTGGACGGCCCGCGCCAGCAGCTCCTTGCCGGTGCCGCTCTCCCCGCGCACGAAGACCGGGAGGCGGCTCGGCGCGACCCGCTCCACGAGGGCGTAGACCTCCTGCATCGCGCGGCTGCGCCCCACCATGCCCTGGAAGCGCCCGGCCCTCGCGAGCTGCCGCCGGAGGTTCCGCTGGGCCTCCGTGCTCTCGAAGAACCACTCCAGCCGCTGCAGCGCGATCTCCAGCGCCTCGGGCGACAGCGGCTTCGGCAGGTAGTCGAAGGCCCCCGAGCGCATGGCCTCCACGGCTCGCTCCAGGCGCCGCTCCCCGGTCAGCACGATCACCGCCCGGCGGCCCGGGAGGTCCTCGATGTCTCCCAGCAGCTCCATGCCGTCGCCGTCCGGCAGGCCCAGGTCGAGCATGATCAGGTCCGCGGCGTGCCCCTCGTCCAGCCGCGCGCGGGCCTCGGCGAGGGTCTCCGCGGGCGTGGCGCGGAAGCCGTGGGCCTCGAGCAGCGCGGACAGCGCCTCCCTCGCGTCGGCGTCGTCCTCCACCACCAGGGCGTGTCGGCGCCCGCTCACCGGCGCTCCTCCTCCTCCAGGGCCTCCAGCTCCCCGGCCGCGCGGGACAGGGCCTCGCGGGACTTCCGGAGCGCGCGGCCGGCCGGGCCCTCGTCGTCGGCGACCAGCGTCCGGGCGACCTCGAGCTGCAGGCTGGCCGTGTGCAGCGCGCGCCGCAGGGTGTGGAATCGCTCCTCGCGGGTCGTGTCGGTCATGTTCCGTCTCCCCTCCGGAGGACCCGAACCCAGCCCGCCCGTCGCTCGGCCACCTCGCGGACCCGGGCGACCAGGCTGCCGGGGTTCACCGGCTTGACCAGCACGGCCTCGGCCTGGCTGGCGGCGGGATCCTCGACCGCCGATGCGTCTCCCGTCGTGACGAGCACGGGGAGCAGGGCGTCCCGCGTCTTCAGGCTCCGCAGCAGGTCCCAGCCGCTGCGGCGATCGCCCATGGCCAGGTCCGTGATCACCACCGCCGGGTCGAAGGAGTCCAGCAGCGTCCAGGCGCTCGCCACGCCGTCCGCGGAGGCCGTCCTGAGGCCGGAGGCGTCCAGCAGCGCGCACAGCGCCTCGCGGGCGTCCTCGTCGTCGTCGATGACCAGCACGCGCAGAGGCTCGCGGATGGCCGCCAGCTCCAGGCTGGTGGCCCGGCGGGGAGCGGGGATCCCGGCGTCCGCCGGCGGGAGTCGCACGGCCGCGCGAGTGCCGCCCCCGGGCCGGCGCTCCAGCACCAGGTCGGCGTCGTGGAGCTCCGCGATGCGCCGGCACAGGGCCAGCCCGAGCCCCATGCCGCCCGACCCCTTGGTCGACACGAAGGGATCGCGAGCGCGGGCCGCCAGGTCGTCGGGGATGCCGGGGCCGTCGTCCAGCACCTCCAGCAGGACCCCGGCGTGCGTGGCTTCGGCCCGAACGCGCACCTCGCCTCCCGCGCCGGCCGCGTCGATCGCGTTGGTGGCCAGGTTCACCAGGAGGTGGACCAGCTCACCGGGGATGCCGGCGACCGCGGGACAGGGCCGCGCGTCCACGTCCAGGCGGCATCCTGCGGAGCGGGCGCGCTCCCGGACCGTGTCCACGGCCTCGTCCACCACCGCGGCGGGCTCGACCCGCACCAGGTCGCGCCGGTCCGCAGGGCGCAGGAGGCGTCGCACCCGGTCCAGCACCTCTCCCGCGGAGCGCGCAGCCCGCAGGATGGCCTCCGCGTGCTCCTCCATGTCCGGCCGCCCCGCCTCGGCACGGATGAGGGCCGCGCGCGCTGCGATGGCCGTCAGGGCGTTTCCCACGTCGTGGGACACGCCGCCGGTGGCCTCGCCGACCGCCAGCAGGGTCCGCGCGCCGGGGCGTCGCGTTCGCTCGGGGCTCGGCTCCTTCGTCATGGCCGGACTCGGTTCACGGGCGCACTCTAGCAGCCTTCCACTGCCGGCTGCCACGGGGGCGCGCCGGGGCATCGGCCACCCGCTCGCGAGGTGCAGCGTCGTTTCACCGTGGGCGCGACGCTGGTAGTCTCTCCCGACCCATGACCCGTGTCTGCACCCGCTGTCGGAAGGAGTACGACATCCCCGACGCGAAGGTGTGCCCGGAGGACGGGGCTCCGCTGTATCCCGTGCTCGAGACGTACACCGGCGACGAGGCGGCCCTCCGGGGGCGCATCCTGGACGGGCGCTATCGCATCGAGGCGCTCCTGGGCGAGGGCGGCATGGGCCTCGTGCTCCGGGCGCGGCACCTCTTCCTCGACCGCCCGGTGGCCGTCAAACTGCTGCACCCGGAGCTCCTCCTGGTCGACGAGGTCAAGGAGCGCTTCCTGCGGGAGGCCCGGACGGCGAGCGTCGTCCGCCACGAACGCGTCGTGGAGATCAGCGACTTCGGGGTGACGCCCCAGGGACTCCACTACCTCGTGATGGAGCACCTCACGGGGGAGGACCTCTACGACTGGAGCCAGGAGCGGGGCCGCGTCGACGTTCGGGACGCGCTGCAGATCGGCGCCCAGACCTGCGAGGCCCTGGCGGTCATCCACCGGCACGGCTTCGTCCACCGGGACCTGAAGCCCGAGAACATCTGGCTGGTGGAGGGCGATCCGGGCCGGGTCAAGCTCCTGGACTTCGGCATCGCCGGGGTCCTGGCGGGCGACGAGTCCTCCGACGCCGACCGCCTCACCCGCACCGGGCGGGCCCTCGGCACCCCGAACTACATGGCGCCGGAGCAGGCCAGGGCGGGGGCGCTGGACGGCCGCGCGGACCTGTACGCGCTCGGGTGCGTGCTCTGGGAGCTGGTGACCGCCGAGGTGGCCTTCGCGGGCGGGAGCCCGATGGAGGTGATGACCCGACAGCTCCAGGAGATGCCGCGGCGCCCGTCGGAGGTCGTGGCCGGGCTGCCGTCGTGGTTCGACGACCTGGTGCTGCACGCCCTGGAGAAGGATCCGGACGAACGCTATCCGGACGCCGACGCCATGCGCGCGGCCCTGGAGGAGGGCCTGGCGCGCCTGGCGGGCGACGTCCCCGCCCCCGGAGAGTCCGAGACGGGCGGGCGGTCCACGCCGCTCGAGCGGCCGTCTTCCCCGCGGGCCACCCAGGAGCAGCCGCTGCCGTCGGCGCAGGCCGAGCGTACGCCTCCCCCGTCCCGGGATGCCGCTTCCCCGGCCCGGCGCTCCGTCCGCTGGCTCCTCCCGCTCGTGGGGCTGGCGTTCCTCGTGGGCGCGCTGGCCCTGTTCCGCGTCGTCGGAGGAGACGAAGAGGCGCACAGGTCGGCTCCCTCCACGACGGAGCCCGACAGCGCCCTCGCGGGCCCGGCCGGCGGCCCGGAGCGGACCGGCGACGGTGAAGCCGTGGAGGAGGAGGCCGGCGACCGGGTCGGGGCCGGGGCGGACCCCGTGGCTCGGCCGGATGCGACGGCGCCCGCCGCGGCGGAGGACCACGATGTGGCCGAGACGGTGGTCCTTCAGTTCCGCGTGGAGCCGGACGGTACGGAGGTCGTCCGGGGCGAGGAGGTCTTGGGTCGCACGCCCCTGGCGCTCCCCGTGGAACGCTCGGGGGAGACGGCCTCCTACACGTTCCGGCACGAGGACCGGGAGCCGCTCACCCTCCCGGTCCGACACGATCGGGCGCGGACCATCGAGGCGTCCCTGTCGCGATCCGACGACGAGCCCGAGCAGGAGGCGAGACGGCCGGTGCCGCGTCGCGCGAAGCCCGAGGTCCACGTGCCGGAGCCGACGCCCCAGGTCCGCGCGCCGGAGCCGAAGCCCGAGGAGCACCGATCCGGTACGACCGAGCTGATGCGTCCCGAGCTTCCTGCGGACGGGGAGGAGCCATGATGCGTCGGGCCGCGATGACCCTCCTCCTGCTGGCGGCGGCGCTGACCGCGGGGCCCGCTCGCGCGGACGGGGGGGACAAGGCGGAGGCCGTGGAGATCTTCGAGCGCGGCGAGGCCCAGTTCGCCGCGGGCCACTACGACGCGGCCGCCGACCTCTTCCTGGATGCGTGGGACCTCCATCCGGATCCCGCGTACCTGTTCAACATCGCCCTGAGCTACGAGAAGCAGGAGCGCTGGTCCCTCGCGGCCCGGTACTACCGGCGCTTCCTCGACGAGGCGCCCGGCTCGCCGGCCGCTCCGGAGGTGCGCCGGCGCCTGGAGGCCGCCGAGAGGGGCCGCGAGGCCGCGCTCGTGACCGTCGAGGTCCGCACCGAGCCGCCCGGCGCCGAGGCCCGCCTCCTGTCCGACCCCGAGGCCGGGAGCTGTCGGACGCCCTGCGAGCTGCGGACGGGGCCGGGGGCGACGACCCTGGAGGTGAGCCTGGACGACCGGGGCTTCCGGCGCGCCAGGAGCCTGGATCCGGGAGCCCGGTGGGTGGTCGACGAGCCGCTGGGCGACGCGGGCCCGCTGGCGCCGCTCGAGGGCCCCGATCGCACCTGGAGCTGGGTCTCCTGGGGCGTGGGGGCCGCGGCGCTGGTCAACGGCGCAGTCCTGGGCGGCCTGGCGCTTCGGGACTACGGCGACGGCGAGGATCTCGCCGACCGGCCGTCCCTCACCCCGGACGAGCGGGACGAGCTGGGGCGCCTGCGGGACCGGGTGGACCGGCGCAGCCTGGCGGCCGATGTCAGCTTCGGCGTGGCGGCGGCCGGCGCCATCGTCGGGACGGTGCTCTGGTTCACGGCCGACGACCCGGAGCCCGAGCCCCCGGTGGCCCTGGACGGACGCCGCACGAGGTGGACGGTATGGCGGTTCTGAGAATCAACCCCGGGCTGGCCCTGGCGGCGCTCGTCGGCGTCGGGGGGTGCTCGGCCCTGCTGGACGCGGACGATCTGCGCGCGCCGGACGCCTCGGCCGAGGTGTCGGCGTCGGACTCGACCTCAGACGTCCCGACGCAGGACGCAGACGGGGACCCGGACGTCGACGTGGTCGTGCGCACGCCGGGCGCCGGCTCCTGCACCCTCGTGTACGAGGATCGGCCCCTCGAGTGTCCCGGCTCCTGCCCGTCGTCCGGAGGCTGGGAGCTGGTGTTCGACGGGTCCGACAGCGTCGGCGTGGAGTCGTGGGACTGGGAGTTCGTCGCGTCGACCGGCTGGACCGTCCGGGAGGAGCGCGACGGCGACACCCCGCGCCCGACCGTGGTCGTCGACCTGGACACCCCGGACCAGTGCGCGACCGGCTACGACGTGAAGGCGGGGGCCGTCACCGTGCGACTCGGGGTGAACGGTCAGGACCGGCAGGTGGTGGACGTCCTGTCCGTGGCCGTGAGCGAGTCGACCCCGTGCGACGAGCCGAACCAGTGCGCTCCGCCGTGACCAGGCCGCCGTGACGGGCCGGCTCTGCACGTCGACGCGGCTCTGTGGCATGATCGTGTGAAATTGCACGATCAGGACTGCAAGGCGCGTTCGCGCCCGGGGGCGCGCTGGCGATTGACGCGTCCGCCCCTTCCATCGACCCGGCAGGAGTGCTAACCGGGATCCCGGACCAGGAGGTGGACCGTGGACTTCATCGACTCCATCGTGGACTTCTTCTCGCGGCTGTTCCGTTCCCGCGTGGATCGGGCCCACACCCAGGCGCGGAGTCAGATGTACAACGCCCAGGTCAAGGCCAAGAGCAAGATCTCCAAGGCCTTCAACGAGTCGGTCGACAAGGGCGTCGACAAGGCGAAGGGCAAGGCGAGCGGCCGTCGCGACGACGACGAACAGGCCCGCGCGGACCGAGGCTGAGCGAGGGACCATGAGCAAGGCGCATCGTAGCGGCGCTCTCACGGTGATCTGCCTCGTCGTAGGCTGGGCGACCCTGGCCGGGTGCAGGGAGAACCGCGAGCCGGTCCCGGTCGAGGCGGAGCCTCCCGCGCAGGAGCAGGCCGAGGAACCGGCGCCCGCCCCGGAGGAGGGCGACGAGCCTGCAGCCGCCGGCGAGGGGGCAGCGGAGGCCCCGGCGGGCGAGGCACGGGAGGAAGTCGACGAGGGGCCGGAGGAGGCCGAGGTCGGCGAGCCGGCCCCCGACTTCACGCTCCCGGCGGTGGAGGGGGGCGAGGTGAGCCTGTCGGACCACCGCGGTGAGACGGTCGTGCTCGAGTGGTACAACCCCGACTGCCCCTTCGTGAAGTACGCCTACACCGAGGGCCCGCTCAGGGACATGGCGGCGCGCCACGGCGAGGACGGGGTGGTGTGGCTGGCCATCAACTCGGGCGCCCCCGGCAAGCAGGGCGCGGGCCGCGAGCGCAACGCGCGGTCGAAGGAGGGGTACGGCATCGATCACCCGGTCCTCCTGGACGAGTCCGGTGACGTCGGGCGAGCGTACGGGGCCACGAACACGCCGCAGATGGTCGTCGTGGACGACGAGGGCGTCGTGGCTTACGTGGGCGCGCTCGACAACGCGCCGCTCGGCAAGGTCCGCGGCGACGAGCACCGCGTGTACGTGGAGGAGGCGCTGGCGAACGTGAAGGCGGGCCGCGAGGTGTCCACGACGCGCACCGAGGCCTACGGCTGCTCGGTCAAGTACGGCGAGTAGATGCCCGCATGACGCGAGGTGACGGCGCGTTCCTTGCCGACCGCGGGGCCAGCGACTACGGTTCGACTGGACAGCCGGAGAGCGGCCCGTTGAATCGCCCCACGAAACCCATCGCCACCCGAGGACGCGGCGCCCGCGCGCGGTGTCCCGTCCGTGATCGCGGCTTGGAGCTGCGCTCCCTGTGCGCCCGCTGCGACGGCCACCCGCCCTACGGGCAGGTCGAGCTGCAGCGGGGCGGGGTCCTGCACCTGCAGGGAGACGTCGCCGACGCGCTGTTCCTCGTGGTCGAGGGTGTCCTCTGCGAGACCCACGTCACCGAGGACGGCCGCGGCCAGGGCATCCGCCTCGTCCAGCCCGGAGACGCCACGGGCAGCGAGGCCATGGTCCGCGACGAGTACCAGTGCTCGGTGGAGGCCCTGACCCGCGCCCGCGTCTGCCGGATCCCCGTCTCCGACGTGGAGGCGCGCATGCAGGACGAGCCGTCCCAGGGTCCGGCCCTCTGCCGCGTGTTGGCCTCCGAGCTGGTCGGGCTGCGGGACCAGGTCATGGCGATCGGCGCCATGACGGCGGAGGAGCGCGTCGAGGCCGTCCTGCGGACCCTCACGTCCCACGCGGCCGCCGGCGCCTGGGTGCGCCTTCCCCTGACCCGCGGAGAGCTGGGAGAGCTGCTCTCCCTGGCCCAGGGCACCGTGTCCCGCTGCATCCAGCGCATGGCCCGGGCCGGCACCCTCGAGGTGCGCGGCCGCCGCGTTCGCTTCCTCGACCGGTGATGGAGACGGCGTCTCGCCGTCCAGTGACGCCTCCTGGGCGGTGACGCCTCGTGGTCGTCCACGTCCACGTCTACGTTCTGTCGGCTCTCGGCACTCGTGAACCACTGACGGGCGAGGACGCCCGTCCTACTCCGGGCCGTGCACGAAGTGCGTCCGCGGGCGACCCGTGGTCCAGCGCCGGAGGATGGCGTCCAGCTCGGGATCGCTCCGGGACTCCACGAGGAGCTCGAAGAGGTGGTCGAGCACGCCCATGTAGCGGGCGCACCAGGAGGACTCCATCATCCGGCCCGAGAGGCTGCCCTGCTCGGTGTAGTTGTGGACGGGGCAGATGCCGCAGAAGGGCTGATAGGCGCAGTCCACGCAGCCCGGCTGGCCGTCGAGGGTGCTGGACATCACCATGGCGCGCGCCGCGTCGTGGCCGACCATCTCCCGGTAGCTCTGCTCCTGCACGTCCCCGAGGCGGAAGAGATCCTCGCCGGAGCGGTGGACCATGCGGCCCTCGTCGCAGGTGAAGACCTGCCCGTCCCAGTTGTAGGCGAGCTGGCCGATGGCCGCGCCGCACGGGGAGCGCAGGTCCAGGAAGTTGGGATCGTCCGGGGTCAGGACCTTGGTGAGCAGGATGCCGGCGTTGCGCTCGACCAGGTCGATGCCCCGTCGGTTCAGCTGGAGGATGTAGTCCAGGCTCTTGCGGTAGAAGTCGAGCCACTCCTCCACGGGATAGGCGATCTGCTGGCCCAGGGACTGCGCGAAGCCGTAGGGGTTCAGCGGCCGCAGGAACAAAGCCTGGCAGCCCACGTCCACGTAGGTGTCGATGATCTCCCGCCAGTAGGGCAGGGACTGCTTCGTGATGGTGAGCAGCGCCTCCACGCGGTAGACCATGGGGTCGAGGCCCATGTCCACGTAGCGCTCGTTGATGCGCCGGATCCACTCCACGACCCGCCTCTGGGAGCTTCCGCCGCCAGCCCACAGCCGGTTGTCGTCGTGCAGCTCCGCCGGCCCGTCCAGGGACGTGCAGATCTCCACCCGGTGCTCCGTGAGCCAGTCCAGGCGCTCGTCGTCCATCATGGACAGGTTGGTCACCAGGGAGAACGTGAGCTGCTTGCCGATGCGGCGGTTCCGCTCCTCCGCGTACTCGACGATGTGCTTGACCACCGGGAAGTTGGCGAGGGGCTCGCCCCCCTGGAACTCGATGGTGAGGAAGGGGCTCGGCGACTGGAGGATGGTGTCCACCACCCGCTCGGCCGTCTCCTTGGACATGTCGTAGCCGGGGCGCTGCACGGGCACGCGGCTGGCGTGGCAGTAGCGACAGGTGTGATCGCAGCGGAGGGTCGCCACGACGACGTGCAGGTGCGGGCCGTGGCGCAGATAGCTCATCTTCCGGGCGAGCCGCTCCGCCTGGGCGTCCGCGTCCAGGTGGTCGGCGAGGAGGCCGTGCTCCGCGAGCTCGCGGCCGACCGGATCGTCGGGGCCGAGCTCGCCGCGCAGATAGCGCGGATAGTCCTCGGCTCGGACGAGACACCAGTCTCCGAGGTCGCTCGTCACCAGGACATGGTCGCCGACCCGCCGGTAGCGGTGGGGCATGACGCGGTCGACGTCGGGCGTGCCGACGCCGGCGAGGAGGGAGTCGACGGGGGGATGAGCGCTCATGACGGGGTGCCTCCTCCGAACACGCGCCGATAGACGTCTTCGATCCGGTCTCGGTGGCGCCGGCGGAGCCGCCCGGCCCAGTCCTGCCACAGGGCGGCGCTGACCAGGTCGCCGGCGAGGGTCTCGAGCAGGTCCGCCCGGGCCTCGTCCGTGAGGCCGTCGGCGTCACGGAGCGTGACGCAGGCGGTCACGGCGTCGCCGTCCCGGACCAGGACCACCCAGGCGCGCCCCGTCAGGGACAGCGCCGCGGCCGCCACCGCCTCGTGAGAGGCGTGGGGCGGGGTGAAGCGGACGTGGACGGTGCCTGCTCCGGGGTCGACGCGGGCGATCTCGCCGCCGGATGGGCTCATGGTCTCCTCGCTAGCGTTCCGGCGGGGCGTCCGTCCGGGGGATGAACTCGGACCAGCCGTACTCGCGGGGGTACTCGTGCCAGGGCCCCTCGCAGCGGCCGCTCCAGGTGCAGCCGGAGCAGGGCGGGCCCTTGGCCTTGCCCTCGGTCCAGCGGTACTCGGTGTAGTCGTCGATGACCTGCTCGGCGTCCACGATGCACGTATCGGGGATGCTGTCCTCGACGACGTGCTCCTCGTAGCCGTCCATGAAGCAGTAGGGCACAGCCTCGGTGAACGCCGGGATCCGGGCCTTCCGCGCCACGTCCAGCGCGGCCCGGACCCAGGGCACGGCGTCCTCGAAGCGGGCCACGACGTGCTTGAAGTAGGTGTCGGCGGTGCCCGCCGGGTGGACGTAGGCGAACTGCATCTGCTGCACGCCCAGGCGGGCCAGGAGGTCCGCCAGCGTGGGCAGGTCGCGGTAGTTGTCCTTCACCACCACCGAGTTCATGATCACCGGCAGCCCGGCGGCCCGGCAGTTGCGGATGCCCTTGACCACCTGCGCCCACGCGCCCTTGGCCCGGGTCAGGCTGTCGTGGATGGCCGGCCGCGAGCCGTGCAGCGCGGGCGAGATCTCGGTGACGCCCGCCTCGAGGAGGGCGCGCACGAACGGCTTGTACGACAGGCGGCGGCCGTTGGTCTGTACCTGGATGATCCGATACTCCAGGTCGCGCGCCTCCCGCACGATGTCGATGATGTCGCGGCGGATGGTGGCCTCGCCGCCGGTCAGGACGACGGCGTCCGTCTCGGCGCGGTGCTCCGCCAGCAGCGTCCGGATCTCGTCGAACTCGCGATCCTCGTGGCGATCCCGCTTGTCCCCCTGGACACAGAAGACGCAGCGGTTGTTGCACGAGAACCCGACCTTGAGGTCCAGGCGCGGGGCCGGGCGTACCGGCGCGTCCCGTTCAGTCGCCTGCATCGTCATGAGCACCTCCCGGGGCTTCGGGCAGATCCTGCCCCTGCGACCGAAGGAGGCGCATCGTTACGTACGTCGGGCGCGGCGGCGCGGCCCGGCTGCGACGTGTGGGGTGGGCATTCCCCTGGGCGATGGCGCATTCGGTCGACACGACCCCGACACTAGTGGGCCCGCCACCCCGAAACCGTGATCTGGATCACTTTTTCGGGGAAAGCTCGATCCAGGCCCCCTCCACGGCGGGGACGACCTCCAGGTCACGGCTCCCCTCCCGGGCGAGCTGGCGGCTGTGAGCCAGCTTGTGGTCGAGGGTCTCATCGTCGTGCATCGGGTCGTGGGAGAAGAGCACCATCTGGCCGACGCCGGCCTCCACGGCGAGATCGACGGCGTCCACGTAGCAGGTGTGCCCCCACCCTCGCTTGGTCTCGTAGTCCAGCGGCGTGTACTGGCTGTCCGCGATGTAGACGTCCGAGCCCCGGAGGAACTCCACCAGGGCCGCGTCGCGCTGCCGGCCGTAGCTCCCCGCCTCTCCTCTGGCCGCGTCCTCGGCGTCGGACGTGAGGAGGGCCCGATACGGCTCCGTGTCGGTGGCGTAGGTGACGACCGAGTCGCCGATCGCGATGCGATAGGCCATGGTCACACCCGGGTGGTTCACGTACGTCGCCCGGACGTGGAAGGGGCCGATGTCCAGCTCGCGCTCGCGGATCTCGTGTACCGACACGTCGGCGGCCACCTCGCCCAGGGCCACGGGGAAGTACTGCGGGTCCATCTGCCCGTGCAGGACCTTCTCGAGCGGCCGATCCAGGGAGGGCGGCCCGTGCACGTCCACCCGGTTTCCGGGGACGAACGCGGGGACGAAGAACGGGAAGCCCTGGATGTGGTCCCAGTGGGTGTGGGTGATGAGCATCCGGATGTCGCGGGGCTCTCCGCGCGCCTCGGCGTGCAGGGCCAGGCCGAGGCGGCGAAGCCCCGTCCCGGCGTCCAGGATCAGCAGGTCGCGCCCGCGCTCCACCGTGACGCACGGCGTGTTCCCCCCGTAGCGCACCGTGTCGGGCCCCGGCGTCGCGATGGAGCCCCGCACGCCCCAGAAGCGGACGCGCACGCTGTCCAGCTTGTCGCGGACGAGTCGGACCAGGGCGTCCCGTCGCACCGGCTTCGACAGGAAGGCGTCCGCGCCCATGTCCAGAGCCTTGCGCTGGTCGGTGGGATAGGCCTTGGCGGACAGCACCACGATCGGTGTCCGCAGGGTCCGGTCGTCGGTGCGCAGCCTCCGGATCACCTCGTAGCCGTGCATGCGCGGCGTCACCAGGTCCACGAGGACGAGATCCGGGTTGAAGGTGTCGAGGGCCTCCATGCCCTCCACCCCGTCCTCCGCGTGACGGACCTCGAACCCGGACTCCTCGAGCACGGTCTGGATGACCGTGCGGCTCATGGATTCGTCCTCTATGACGAGGATGCGTTCGTGCGTGCGCTGCAACCGACCCCTCCGGCAGGCTTCGCGCCAAGATAGATCAGCCCGCACCTCGGGGCCAACGCGAAATCGCGCAGCGCCGGTATCCGGCCACGTTCCGCGGGCTCGCGGCGCGCTGCAAGCCCCTACTGAAGCGCAACATAGTCCCGTTCCGCCACATGCCCGCGCCGCTCCAGGTGAGCCGCGATCAGGCTCCTGGCTCCCGGGCTTGCTACCGCGAGCAGCGTGAGGCGTCCGTCGGGCGGGCCCACCGTGTCCGCGTGCACCACCGGGATCCCTCCGGCGATCCGCCCCCCGATCTTCCGTGGATCGATGTCGATCAGGGCGTCGACGCGCGCGCCCATGGCCACCAGCGACCGCGCGTGCCGCTTCCCGTAGCGACCGGCGCCCCAGATGCGGGCGCGCCGTCCGCCGGCCAGGGGGCCCCGCAGCACGAAGCGATGTACCAGGCGCCGGCGGGCCTCGTCGCGCAGCCGTGAGTCGGTGCGCGTCAGCCGGTGCGGGTGGTCGCGCCACTCGACGAGGACGTCCTGCACGCGCCCGAAGACCGCGCCGGACTCCAGGAGCCGCAGCCACAGGTCGTGGTCCTCGGGGAAGTCGCCTGCGCGATAGCCTCCGGCTTCCTGCACTGCGGTCAGGCGGAACACGGTGGCGGGATGGGCCACCGGGGCGTCGACGAAGCGGGCGGCGCGGATGGCGCCCGGCGTGTCGAGCCCGTTGAGCCAGGCGACGTGGCGGACCATGCCGCGGCCTGGGGCGGCGTCGCCCACGGCAGTGCATCGGACGCCACAGGTGACGAGGGTCCAGTGCGGGTGTGCGTCCAGCGCGGCGACCTGGCGCTCCAGGCGCTCCGGGAGCATCCGGTCGTCCGCGTCCAGGCGGGCGATCAGGGGCGCCCGTGCCGCCTCGAGGCCGGCGTTGAGGGCGTGCACCAGGTCCGCCTGCTCGAGCTCGAGGAGGCGCACGCGGGCGTCCCGAGCGGCGAACCGGCGCGCCACGCCGACGCTGCCGTCCGTGACGCCGTTGAGCGCCACGACGACCTCGTGATCCGCGAGGGTCTGGACCCGGATGGAGTCGAGGGCCTCCCCGAGGGTGGCCTCGGCGTCGTGCACCGGCAGGACCACGCTGACGCGCGGACGGCGCGAAGACACCCCGGAGCCGGCCATCTCAGTGCTCGTCCGTCGTCTCGTCGAAGTGTACGCCGTCGTGGGTCCAGAACAGCTGCTTGTCCTCGGTCCGGGTGCGGATGTGCACCGGGCGCGACCAGAGCTGAGCGAGGTTCTTGAGGGTCTCCCGGCCGTATCCGAGCTCGAGGTCCTGGCCCTCGTGCTTGTGCCAGAGCATGAGCTCGCCGCGGTTCCGGTAGTTGGCGTCCTCGACGTAGATCGCGGGCTGGCCGAAGTTCGTGAGCTGGGTCAACAGCTGCTGCTTGATCTGCATGAACTCCCGGGACTTGATCTCCCAGGTGTCGTTCCGGCGGTTGTAGCCGAACGTGAACATCTTCTGCCGCTCGGCGAACTCCGGCGTGAGGAACTCGTCGATGAACATGATGTCGTTGTAGACCTTCCGGACCTGGAAGATCTTGTCGCGGCCCAGGCCGAGCTGTTTGTCCCAGTTGGCCTTCTTGACCATGTCGTCGCAGCGCTCGTACTCGAGCCCGAAGCGGCCCTTGTTCCAGCGATCCTCGATGTCCCGGAGCAGCTCGATGCCGATCTTGTACGGGTTCAGGTTGGTCTGGCTCATGGCCATGGTGCCCGAGTGCGCCGAGGCGAAGTCGACGATCTCGCTGTCCGAGCAGATCTCCTCGGTCATGAGCTTGGAGTGCCAGTAGCTGGCCCACCCTTCGTTCATGATCTTGGTCATCATCTGCGGCGCGAAGTAGTAGGCCTCCTCGCGGATGATGGCGAGGATCTTCCGCTGCCAGCGGGCGAGCGGCGCGTGCTCGAGGAGGAAGAGCATCACGTCCCGCTCCGGCTCGGGCGGGATCTTCGTGCGCATCTCCTCCCACTCCTTGCGCATCTGCTCGCGCTCCCGGGCCATCTCCTCCTCCGGGTTGATGTACCGGTCCATGTAGGAGCGCGCGGGCAGCTTCGTGGGCTCCGGCGCGAGCTCCTCTTCGTCGGGGACGGCGCGCCGGCGCACGATGAACGGGGAATGATAGTCGATGAGGTTGTCGATGGACAGGCAGACGTCGATGAAGTCCTCGACCTTCTCCGGGCCGTGCCGCTCGGCGATGCGGGCGATGCGCGCCGCGTTCGACGCCATCTTGTCCAGCATCTTCCGGTCGGTGCGGCTGAACCAGTAGTTGTTCTTGAAGAAGTCCGAGTGGCCCAGCACGTGGGCGACGACCAGCTTCTGGTCGACGAGGCTGTTGCCCTCCAGCAGGTAGGCGTAGCAGGGGTTGTTGTTGATCACCATCTCGTAGATCTTGTGGAGCCCCCACTCGTAGCTCTTCGACAGGCGCTCGTAGTCCATCCCCCAGCGCCAGTGGCGGTAGCGCACCGGGAAGCCCTGGTAGGCCGCGAGCATGTTCATCTGCTCGTAGGTGACCATCTCGAAGATGGTCGGGAAGAAGTCGAGCCCGTAGCTGCGCGCGACGCCTTCGATGCGCCGCACCCAGTACTTGATGTCGTCCGGCATGGGTCGTGCGCTCATCGAGTCCCCTCCCGGCTCACTTGCCCTTTCCGAGGAAGTCCTTGATCGAGCCGACGATCCCTTCCTTGTTCTTGACCTCGCTCGTGATGACGTCCTCGTCGCCGCGGAAGTGGACCAGCAGGTCCTTGATGAACTGCCCCGAGCCGTACGGGCTCTCCACCTGGCCGTAGCAGAAGACGTTCGAGGCGGGGATGATCTCGTCGCGGAGGAGCTTGATGCACTGCATCGTGTCGTCGGCGGACCAGTTGTCCCCGTCGGAGAAGTGGAACGGATAGATGTTCCACATCCCGGTGGGATAGTCCGCGTTCAGGATGTCCAGGCACTTCTTGTAGGCGCTGGAGATCATCGTGCCGCCGGACTCCTTGGTGCGGAAGAAGGTGTCCCGGTCCACCTCCTTGGCGGCCGCGTCGTGGATGATGTAGCGGCTCTCGATGCCCTTGTACTGGCTCCGCAGCCACGTATCGATCCAGAACGACTCGATCCGGACGATCTCCTTCTGCTCCTCGCCCATGGAGCCCGACACGTCCATCATGTAGATGATGACCGCGTTGTGGTGGGGCTTCGTCTCCTCCTTCCAGGCGCGGTAGACGAAGTCGTCGCGGATGGGGACGATGACGGGGTTGTCCGGGTTGTAGGTCCCCGACGCCACCTGGCGCTTCAGCGCCTTCTTGAAGGTGCGGCGGACGTGCCGCAGGGACTCGGGGCCCACCGGGCGCAGGCCGGAGTACTTCAGCTTCACCGACTCGAAGCGCTCCTTGCCCTTCGGCTCGATGTTCGGAAGCTCCAGCTCCTCTCCCAGGATCTTCGCCAGGTCCGCGAGCTCGACCTCCACCTCCAAGGCGTGCTCGCCGGGCTGCTCGCCGGCCTCGCCGGGGCCGCTGCCCTGGCCCTCTCCCTCGCCCTGGCCGACGGGGTCGCCCGGCTGGCCGTCCCCCTGGCCCATGCCGCCGTTGTCCCGTCGGCCGTACTTGAAGCGGGGGATGTCGATCTGGGGCACGGGGATGGACACGGTGTCCTCCCCCTGCTTCCCGATGAGCTCGCCCTTGGAGATGTACTGCTTGAGGTTCCGCCTGACGCGGCCTCGGACGATGTCGCGGAAGCGACGATGATCACTGTCGATTCGCTGTGGCATGCTTCGCCTGTGCTCGTGCGGCGGCAGGTGCGGGGGAGGCGGCGCTTCTCGCGCTACTCGCGCTACTCGCGCTCCTTGGCCTCGCCGCGCGCGAAGATCGACGCCACGAAGTTGAGGACGTCGGTCGCGGACTCCTCGTTGTAGCCGTAGTTCTCGATGAGCCGCTGCTTGACGACCTCGATCTTCTCCTGGGTCTCGCGGTCGACCACGTTCGACACCAGGGTCGAGAGCTTGATGGTGTCCTTCTGGTCCTCGAAGAGCTTCGCCTCGAGGGCCTTGTGGAGCCGCTCGTTCGTCCGGTAGTCGAACTGCTTGCCCTCGATGGCCAGGGCGCCGATGTAGTTCATGATCTCGCGCCGGAAGTCGTCCTTGCGGCTCTCGGTGATGTCGATCTTCTCCTCGATGGAGCGCATCAGCCGCTCGTCCGGCTCCTCGTCCTGGCCCGTGAAGGGGTTCTTCACCCGCTCCTTCTGGGTGTAGGCCTTCACGTTGTCGACGTAGTTGGAGCAGAGGCGGTTGACGGCCTCCTCGTCGGCCGAGATGGCGCGCTGGACCTCGTTCTTCACGATGTCCTCGTACTCGCGCCGGACCTCGTTGAGCAGGACGCGGTAGCGCTGGCGATCCTCCTCGTTGGTGATGAGGCTGTGGTGCTTCAGCCCGCTCCCCAGCTCGTTGAGCACGATGAACGGGTTGATGTACCGGCCGCCCTTCTCGGTCGCCAGGGCGTTGGAGATCTTGTCCTGGACGTAGCGGGGCGAGATGCCGTCGAGGCCCTCTCGCTCTGCCTCCTTGCGGAGCTCGCGGACGTTGTCCTGCGTGTAGCCCGGCAGGGTCTTGCCGTCGTAGAGCTTCATCTTCTGCAGGATCGTCAGATCGTGCTTCTTGGGCGTCTCCAGGCGGCTCGCCACGGCCCACATGGCCGCGATCTCGAGCGTGTGGGGCGCCACGTGGATGCCCCGGACCCGCTCGGAGGTGGGGCCGAAGTCCTTCTGGTAGATCTTCGCCTCCTCCGACAGCTTGGTGATGTACGGGACGTCGATCTTCACCGTGCGGTCGCGGAGGGCCTCCATGAACTCGTTCGACAGCAGGCGCTGGTACTCGGCCTCGTTGGTGTGGCCGATGATCACCTCGTCGATGTCCGTCTGGGGGAACTTCTTCGGCTTGATCTTGTGCTCCTGGGTGGCGCCCAGGAGGTCGTAGAGGAACGCCACGTCGAGCTTCAGGACCTCGACGAACTCGATGAGGCCGCGGTTGGCCACGCAGAACTCGCCGTCGAAGTTGAACGCCCGCGGATCCGAGTCGGAGCCGTACTTGGCGATGAGGCGATAGTTGATGTCGCCCGTGAGCTCCGTGGAGTCCTGGTTCTTCTCGTCCTTCGGCTGGAAGGTGCCGATGCCGACGCGGTCGTTCTCGCTGAAGACGTACCGGCGGACGCGGATGTGCTCGTCGACGACGCGCTTCCAGTCGCCTTCGTAGCGCTCCATCAGCATGTTGAAGCGGAAGCGGCAGGCGGGATCCAGCTCGCCGGTGACCGGCATCGGATAGTCCCCGCACTTCTCGTCGAGCCCCAGCTCCTTGATGGCCTTCTCACGCCACTCGAGCGGGATCAGGTGGAGCGGGTCCTCGTGCATGGGGCAGGGGACGACGCGCTTGTCCCCCTCCTCCTCGACGATCCAGTCGAAGGTGTAGATGGCCCCCTCGGGGCTCTTCGTGTACTCCTCGATGCCCTTCTTGAGCAGGCGGACGATCGTCGACTTGGAGGAGCCGACCGGGCCGTGGAGCAGGATGATGCGCTTGTCGGTCCCGTAGCCGTACGCGGCGGACTTGAAGGTGTTGACGAGCTTCATCAGGGTGACGTCCATCCCGTAGATGGCGTCCTTGCCCCCCGTGAACGGGTCCGAGAAGAACTCGTAGCGCGTGATCTTCTTGCGCGAGTCGGTGTACTCGCTCATGCCGTGCGCCACGATCATGTCGTACAGGCGCTGCCACGCCGTACGGGTCACGAGGGGATTGTCCCGGACGACCTCCAGGTAGTCGTCGAACGAGCCGACCCAGTTCAGGTCCTTGAAGCTCTTGACGTCGTGAAGCTTGGCGATCCGTTCGGTGGGCGAAGAAGCCATCTCTACTCCTCGTGGCCGGACCAATGGGAAGGCCGCGGCGCCGTGCGGCGACCGCGAATTCGACCGGTGCTGGCGTGATTCGGGCAGGCGTCCTCCCCATGATCAAAGCTAGCACACGGTTCGGCCTCGTTGAAACGGAGGCGGGCCGATATGATCCCGTGCCGGCGGGCGTCGTGTCTCGGCTGGAGCGGCGCTCGAAGGCGCCACACCCATGGAGTTGAAACGGGCTCGGGCGGTGTGCATTCCTGGCAGACCGGGACCGGGATTCGGAGACCACCTTGCAGAGGCCACCAGGAGCGAAGGCGATCGCGGCGTGGGCGGCGCTGGCGATCCTCGCCGCGGCGCCGGGCGCGCGGGCCTTCCCGGAGCCGAAGCCCAGGCACCACGAGGGCTTCCACCTGCGCCTGGGCCTCGGCGGGGGCTGGCAGGCGCTCCAGGCGGCCGACCGGAGCACGGAGCTTCGGGCGAAGGGCGCCTTCCTCGAGATGGACGTCTCGGCGGGCTTCTCGGTGGAGGACAACCTCATCCTCCACGTCACGGGCATGTACTGGCGGATGATCGCGCCGCGCTTCACGGAGGACGGCGAACATCCCCCCGGCGCGGACGGGTCCGCGTCCGCGCTCACCGTGGGCCCGGGCATCACCTACTACCTGATGCCCCTGAA
The DNA here is from genome assembly GCA_051747385.1 of Myxococcota bacterium. Lineage (GTDB taxonomy): Bacteria > Myxococcota_A > UBA9042 > PHBI01 > JACKFB01 > JBNJGB01. The sequence goes on along the minus strand of JBNJGB010000005.1, from coordinate 37,151 downwards.
CCTCTACTTCACCGGGTCCCTGGGCCTGGGCTTCATGTTCATGACCCGGCCCGCCGGGATCGGCCCGGACCATGACGAGGAGCGCTCGTTCGCGAGCGACGCCGGCTGGTCGCTGCGGATCGCCGTGGGCAAGGAGTGGTGGATCCACGACGACTGGGGCCTGGGCGCGGTCGCGTTCCTGCTGTTCAGCGACTTCCGCGAGCCGCCGGACCTCCCCAGGTGGGGTGGCCCGGCCTTCGGGCTCGGGCTGAGCGCGACGTTCGACTGACCCGCTCAGAGCCCGCGGGTGGCCCACCAGAGCTGCGGGTCCAGCATGAGGCCCGAGTGCGAGGTGACGATGCGCCCCTCGGCGTCCAGGACGAACGTGGTGGGGAAGGTGTCGACGCCCCATGCGGCCAGCGCAGCGGCGTCGCCGACCAGCACCCGGTAGTCGATGCCGAGATCCTCCACGGCCGCGCGGATGTCGGCCTCCGGGGAGGGATCCGAGACGCCGACCACGGCGAAGTCCGGGTGGTCGGCGGCGAAGCGCGAGAACGCCGGGGCCTCCAGGCGACAGGGGCCGCACCACGGGGCCCAGAAGTTGAGGATCACGGGCTTCCCGCGGAGGTCCTCGAGGCGGACCGTCCCGCCCTCCAGGTCCTGCAGGTCGAAGCCAGGCGCCTCGGGGAGGTCCGGCGCGCGGAGGCTCCCGACCACGTGGAAGAGGACGGCCGCCGCGGCGAGGGTCAGCACCCAGCTGGCGACCGTGCGGGCGACTCGGCGTCGGCGTGAGGGCTTGTCGGCGGTCATCGCGATGTTCCTTGTCCCGGGGTCACGGCGGCCGCTAGCATGCGCCACCTTCGGATTCAACCCGGGGGCGGCCCCTGCCGGGGCGCGTCCCCGAGAGCCCCCGGAGAAGGCCATGAACCGCAAGCTGCCCGTCCTCTTCCTCACCTCCCTCTCCCTGGCCCTCGCGGCGTGCGGCAGCGACGGTTCCTCCGGGGTCGTCGACGAGTCCCCCGACGCCTCCGGGATCGACGACACCACCGGCGGCAGCGAAGTCGCCGGCGACGTCGCGGCGGACGCCGAGGAACCCGCCGGCGAGCCGGAGTCCGTCGAGACGACCCTGGCCGCGGAGACGACCGAGGCCGGGGCGCCGGTGTCGGTGACGTGCGAGGCCCTGGACGCGGACGGGGCCGTGGTGGAGGGCGTGACGTTCGAGGTCCGCGTGGCGCCGACGAGCGGCGTGACCGTCGAGGATCTGTCCGTCACCCTGACGGCGACCGGCACCTTCACCGTGGCCTGCGCGGCGGAGGACCCTTACGGGAACCCGGTGGTGGACGACACGCCCGCGGAGCTGACGGTGACCCCGGGTGGCGTGGTGAAGACCGTGGCCACGGTGGAGCCCGCCGTCACGGAGGCCGGCGGCAGCGCCACGGTGACCTGCGAGGCGGAGGACGCCCACGGGAACCCCGTCCCGGACGCCACACCGACCGTGCTGGCCACGCCCCCGGGCGACGTGACGGTCGACGGGATGTCCGTGACCTCCACGGTGGCGGGGGCCTACGAGCTGCGGTGCGACGCCGCCTCGACCGAGGAGCAGGTGCCGGCGACCTGGACCGTGGAGCCGGGCCCGCCGGAGACCTTCGCGCTGGCCCTGGATCCGGACAAGCCGGCCTACGCCGTGAACGACGGCTTCCAGGTGAGCGGCGTCGGCGAGGATGCGTACGGCAACACGGTCGAGGGGATCGCCGTGACCGGCCTGACGGCGACTCCGGACGGCCAGCACGTGGTGTTCGGGGAGGCGGAGGACCGCATCCGCTTCGACGCCGAGGGCGTCTACGAGGTCAGCGCGGCGTCGGCCGAACACCCGGAGCGGAAGGCCACGCGGGAGGTCGTCGTCGACCAGACCGGGCCCGCCCTCGAGATCACGCACCCGCCGCGCGGATTCGCCGCGGAGGGCGCCGCCACGGTGGCGTTCGAGGGCGCCGTGTCGGACAACCTGGGCGAGGTGGCGTGGCTCGACGTGAACGGCGAGGAGGTGCCGCTGGACCCGGAGGGCGGCACCTTCTCCGTGGACGTGCCCCTCGGCTACGGGATCAACTTCCTCGAGGCCCGGGCCGCCGATCCCTGGGGCAACGAGCGCCTCGCCACGCGCGCCGTCGTCTGGTCGGACGGCTGGTACGCCCTGGACCCGCCCGCGTGGGAGACGGACGCCGTGGGGGACGCCATCCTGGCCGAGCTCGGTCCGGAGGCCATCGACGACGGCGATCACGATCCGGAGCAGATGGACGACCTGGCCACGGTGCTCGAGGTGGTCATGGGCGGGATGGACCTGGGCGCGCTCCTGCCCAACCCGCTCACGAGCTTCAGCTTCCTGGGCGACTGGGACGTGATCGTCCACGACGTCCTCGTCGGCGATCCCCAGGTGACCCTGGAGCTGATCGACGGCGGCCTGCACCTGGTCATGGTGATGACGGACGTCGAGATGGTCCTGACCCTGGCGGGGCCCGAGGTGCTGGGCGAGCCGGTCAGCCTGGACGCCAAGTTCACCGCAGCCCTGGTGGAGCTGGAGATGGACCTGATGCTGTCCATGGCGTCGGGCGAGCTCGAGGCGGAGGCCCAGGACGTCACCGTGAAGATCGAGGACACCTCGCTCCTGTTCTTCGACGACGTCTCGGAGACCGTGCCGTTCCTGACGGACGTGGACGCCTTCATCAACGCGGGCCTCGACGTCATCGAGCCCGCGGTCCTGGGCGTGCTGGAGACCGCGCTGCCGTTCATCATCGAGGACCAGGTGGCGAGCCTGGTGGGCGGCCTGGCGGACAGCCTGGCCATCGACACGGAGCTGGAGATCCCGGCCTTCATCGAGGGCGCTCAGCCCAACGTCCTCGTGCTGTCGAGCCACGCCACGCAGATCACGTCGACGCCCCAGTACCTGCGGTTCGGGCTGGACGGGCTCGGGCACGCGAAGACCCCGGACCGACCGCACGACGTGCCGGGCAGCGTGCGCTACGCGAGCTGCGCGCCGGTCGGCTCCGTGCCGGTGCCGCCGCCGGCCCCGATGGTGGGCGGCATCCACGAGGACTTCGTGAACCAGCTCCTCTTCGCCATCTGGGACGGCGGCACGCTCAGCCTGGACCTCGGGCCCGAGGCGGCGGCCTCCCTCGACCTCAGCCAGTACGGCGTCGACCTCCACAACGTCAGCCTGGACCCGCGGCTGCCGCTGGTCTTCAACTCCTGCAGCGGCGAGAACCGGGTGCAGATCGGCGACCTGTACCTGGACACCACCCTCGATCTGCTGGGCCAGCCCTCGCACGTCGTCGTGTGGCTGCAGGGCGAGGCGATCGTGAACGTGACCACGTCCACGGCGGAGTCCGGCGCCACGGTGCTGGGCTTCGAGATCCAGGACTTCGATCCCATGGTGATCGAGGTCGTCACCAACGAGGGCGTGTTCGAGGGGGACGACGCGGGGCTCGTGGAGCTGATCGGGGACCAGATGATCCCCATGCTCATCGAGCAGGCCGCCGGGGACTCCCTGTCCTTCGAGATCCCCTCCTTCGACCTGGGCGACCTGAGCGAGGAGCTCCCCGCCGGCGCCGAGCTCCAGCTCGACCTGGAGGCCATCGGCCGGAGCGGCGCCTATCTCACGGTCGAGGGCGGCCTGAAGTAGTCTGGGGGTTCGCGGATCCGAACCGGAATTCCGGTCGCCGGAACCGGGGGGCCGCGATAAGTACGATCGTTCGGGCGCGGACGGCCCTCCGCGCTCGAACGAGCCAGTCGAGATCCGATGCACCGGAGGGGGAAGTGAACGGACTACGCGTGACTGCAGTGGCTCTGGCGGCGCTGCTGACCATGGCGGCGGCGTCGGCCCATGCGGCGTCCCGCCAGGAGCTGCGCCGGGACGCCGAGGCGGCGTTCGAGACCTTGAAGCAGCGCCGGCCGTCGGCGCGGGCCGTCTGGCGGGCCGAGCGACCGGCCCCGGCCGTGGTCACCGGCCTGCGCGAAGCCACGGAGGGCGACAGCCCGCGTCTGCGCGCCGAAGCGTTCGTAGAGCGAGCCCGGGCCCTCCTGGGCGTGACCCCCGGCCGGATCGCCCACCGCGGCACGCGCTCCATGAAGGGGCGCACCGTGGTGCGCTGGGCCCAGCGCCACGAGGGCCTGCCGGTGCTGGACCGGGAGCTGACAATCACCCTCGACGACGCCGGCCGGGTGCTGCGGGTGGTCAACGACACCGTGCCGGTGGGCGAGGTCCCGGCGGCGCGCGTGGACGAGGACGCGGCCCGGCGGACCGCCGTGGAGGCCGCCGGCCTGGACCCGCGGACCCTGGGCGAGGAGGCCCTGTCGCGGGTGCCCGCCGAGCAGGCCGTGGTCGCGAACCCGACGGGCGCGCGCCGGGTGTGGGTCGTCTCCGTCGTGGCGCGGCCGCTGTCCCGTCACCTGCGGGTGCTCGTGGACGCGACGAGCGGCGACGTGGTCGAGGTCCGGAACATGGTGCACCGATGAGGGGGCCGACGATGGGACGCGCGAAGGCATGGATCGCGATCGCGGGCGTCGTGGCTCTCGGCACGGCCGCGCTGGCGGCGTGTGACGACGGCGGCGCCTCCGGGGCGCCCTCCGGCGAGGACGTGACCTCCACCCCGGACGGGGCGGTGGGCGGAGACGTGACGCCGGACGAGGGCACGACGCCGGACGAGGGCGGGGCGCAGGACGTGCCGCCGGTGGACGACACCCAGCCGGAACCGGACGAGGGCCCGCAGCCCGACGCGGGACCGGACGTGGCGCCCGATGCGGAGCCCGAGACCCAGGTCGAGCCCAAGGCCGCGGTGTTCGTGCACGATCCGAACACGGACGACTACGAGACCACCGAGGTGACCCTCCGGCCGCCGGTGACCGACGACGGGACCCTCATGGGCGAGTTCGTCGAGGTCCGCAACTGCCTCAACGAGGAGGGCGGCGAGCCCATCGGCGGGGGCGCCGCGCTGTGCCGCGAGACGCGCGTCGCCAGCCCCGGCGAGGACGGGACCTATCTGCACATCGTCCCGCCCAGCATCCACAGCGATCCGAACGACACCTTCGCCGAGGTGATGATGTATCACCACGTCAACGTCATGCACGACTACTACAAGGACGTGCACGGCCTGACGGACCTGGACTTCCCGCTGCAGGCGCTGGTGAACGTGCAGATCAACGCCGGCGCATTCGGCGGCTGGCAGGGCTTCCCGAACGCCGCCTTCATCCCGGAGGAGGGCTTCCAGCAGTTCGGGCTCCCGAAGCGGGACTTCGGCGCCATCGTCTTCGGCCAGTACCAGGTGACGGACTTCGCCTACGACGCGTCGGTCATCTACCACGAGTACACGCACGCGATGATCGGGACGACCCGCCTCACGGGCGTGCTGGCCGACACCTGGGGCCTCGACTCCCTGCCGGGCGCCATGAACGAGGGCTTCGCCGACTACTTCGCCACGTCCATGAAGGATCACCCGGTGGTGGGGGCCTACGGGCTGAGCTTCGCCGGGGAGCACATGGTCCGCGACCTGACGAACGAGCGGACGTGCCCGGACGACCTCTTCGGCGAGATCCACGTGGACGGGAAGATCATCGGCAGCGCCATGTGGGCGCTCCGGGAGCAGCTCGGTCGGGACGTCACCGACGGGATGATCCTGCGGGCGCTCCAGAGCTTCACCAACTTCACGACCATGGAGATGGCCGGCCAGCTCATCCTGGACGAGGCGGAGCTCCTCGGCCCCGACGAGTACGACACCACGGAGGCCATCCTCACCGAGTACGGCGTCATCGGCTGCGAGCGGGAGAAGGCGTGGGAGGCCTTCGACGCCGAGGGCAACGACGACCAGCTCCCGTACTTCGTCGCCGGGACCCAGAACGTCCAGGCGGGCCAGCTCCCCGAGGGCGCGCCGGGCTACTTCCAGTTCCGCGTGGACGTCCCCGAGGGCGCCGAGGCCGTCACCCTGTCCTGGGCCGCGGAGGCGCAGCCGTCGTTCTTGGGCGGCGGCGGGCCCGTGGATCTGGACATCGCCGCGAAGAAGGGCTCCAAGGTCGTGTTCGGCGCCCTCACCGGAGGAGACGTGACCGCCGACGGCAAGTGGACGGCGCCGAAGATGCCGAGCGATCAGGCCTGGCAGGGCGTCACCCTGACCGGTGACTGCCTGCCGGCGGACGGCGGCCCCGTCTACCTGATGTTCCTGAACACCGGCGACGGACAGGCCACGATCCAGGGAATGGACCTCTCCTGGCCGGAGGACGCCTCCTCCGCGCCCAACGTCGTGACCTGCCAGTAGGCGAGCCGCGGCGCCGGCGTCGTGCCCCCCCCGGGATGAGGGCAGGTCGGGGCCCGGCCGGCGTTGAATCCCCGAGCGCTTCGAGCGTCCGGGGGGATGGAACCCACACACCATCTCCCACGGAGGCTCCCATGCGTTTCCTCGTCGTGCTCCCGCTGGTCGGCGCCCTGATCGCCGGATGCTCCTCACCGCGCACCGCCACCTACGTCCGCGACACGGACACCGTGGGCCTGGACACCCCGGCGATGAGCACCGGCCTGGATCGCCGGGACCTGGAGCGGGTGTTCGTCGAGGCCCGCGCCGATCTCGAGCGCTCGGCGTTCTGGGAGGTCGTGGACGATGAGCGGAGCTATCCGACCCTGGCGATCCTTCCCATCCGCAACGAGACGTCCGAGCACGTCGATCGCCAGCTGGACGCCCTGCTGTCCCGGATGGAGGCGGACCTGGTGGGGCGGAGCCCCTTCGACCTCGTGAGCCTGGAGCGCCAGCCGGACATGGTCGAGCAGGTCCGCCGAGAGCAGGCGGACGCGTACGATCCGGCGTTCGCGTCGCGCTGGGGGCGACAGCTCGGGGCCGACTACGTGCTGACCGGGAAGGTCCACGACGCCGCGGAGCGCACCGACGACATGCGGCGTGTCCAGTATTTCCTCTTCCTGCAGGTGGTGGAGGTGGAGACCTCGCGGCTCGTCTGGAGCACGAACGCCGCCGTCACGAAGGCGCTGATGGCCGTCCGATGAGCGGGCTCCGGACCGCCGCGATCCTGGCTGTCGGGCTGGTCGCCTGCGCGCCGGCCTACCGGGATCGCGTGGCGCCCCTCCACGCCGCCCTGGCGTCCGGAGACGCCGAGGCCGCCCTCGCCCGCGTCGACCCGGCACTGGAGGCTCCCGGCGTCCGGCCGGGCGAGGTCGCGCTCCTTCGACTGGAGCGGGCGGTGCTGCGGATGCGGCTCGGCGCCTGGGATCGTGCGGCCCGGGACCTGGCCGCCGCGGACCCGGCCATGGAGGCTCTCGATCTGGGCGGTGACGACCCGGCGACGCTGGGGCGGGCCCTGTTCGACGGCTCCGCCCGTGTCTACCGGGCGCCTCCGCACGAGCGCCTCCTGCTGCAGATCCTGGGTGTGGCGGCGCGGCTGGAGGCGGGCGACGCGGCCGGAGCCCGGGTCGAGGCCCGACGCCTCGAGGTCCTGGACCGCTGGTACCGGGACGCGGGCGGGGCGCCGGACGACCTCCTCCGAACGGCCAGGGTGGTGGCCGGCGTCGCCTTCGAGGCCTCGGGTCGCCCGTCCGTCGCCGCGCGGTGGTACGCCGACGCGGGCTTCACCGCGCCCGCGCGTCCCGGCGTCGTGGTGGTCGCGCTGAGCGGGCGTACGCCGGGACGGATCGTCCGATATCGGGGGCGGGAGGCCGCGATGGACGACCTGCGCGCCGCGCGGTTCGACGAGACGGTGCTCCAGGGGCGAGAGGCGGCGCTGCCGGTCGTGGGCCTGGCCGGCGGAGCGCCGGGTGTGCCCGCGGAGGCGACCGTGGACGACGCCCCCGCGACGCGGCTGGTGGACGCCGACGTGGCGGGCGTGGCCCGCCGGATCTACGAGCGTGCCCGGCCCGCCATGCTCGTGGCCGCCGCGATGCGCCGCGATCTCCGCCACGCGGCCGGGGCGGCGGCGACGGCCGGCGCGGCGAACGCGACAGCCACGACGGGAGGGCTGGCGACCGTCCTGGGGCGGGTCGTGACGTGGGGGCTGTCCTCGGCGGACGTGCCGGACACCCGCTCGTGGAGCCTCGCCCCGGCGCGCGTGCAGGTGCTCCGGCGGCCGGCCTCCCCCGGGACGCACCGCGTGGCGATCCGCCTCGGCGACCGGTTCCTGGACCGCGAGGTCCGGGTGCCGCCAGACGGGCCGGCCGTCGTGATCGCGCTCGATTGACCCGGAGTCCCCGCTGACGGCCGATCGGGGCGAAGGGCCGGGCCAGGTGAGCCCGACCATGTCCACGTCCACTTCGCGGAGAGCGGGCGGCAGTCGGGATGAACGGACGGGGGGCGGGTAGATGCGATCGCCCCGGCCCGGCGAGCGGGGCAATCGCAAAGTCGGACAAGTGAGGGCCGCGCGGCGGTACGGCGCCCGGCGCCGGATTGCATCCGCTCGGAAACGATGGATTCTTCGCGTTCGAGAGCAGGCAAGGGCACGGGCAAGGGCAAGGGCCAGGGCGGTCGAGTTTGCGACCGCCCTGGCCCGGCGAGCGGGGGCGGTGGGCGCAGCCCCCGTCGTGGGTTAGGCTAGGCGCGAACCCTACAGAGCGGACGCACCATGACCTGGAAGTACCTGGAGCTCGAGGAGCCTGGCGTGGCCCTGGACCTGCGCTGGATGGGCCTGCCCGACGACTGGCCGAAGACCCTGGCCGATCGGATGGAGCGGGCCTTCGTCGAGATGCGCGACCTGGAGGCCGGCGCCATCGCCAACCCCGACGAGGAGCGCCGCGTGGGCCACTACTGGCTGCGGGCGCCGGAGCGGGCGCCCGAGGGCGCGCTGCGCACGACCATCCCGGAGACGCGGCGGGAGATCGAGGCGTTCGTGGACGGTCTCGACGATCGCTTCCGCGACGTGCTCCACGTGGGGATCGGCGGCTCCGCCCTGGGGCCGCAGCTCGTGTCGGACGCCCTGGGGCGGCGGGACGATCCGCGGAGGCTCCACTGGTTCGACAACACGGACCCGGACGGCGTGGCGCGGACCCTGGCCGGGATCGACCCGGAGCGCACCCTCGTCCTCGTCGTCTCCAAGTCCGGCCGCACGCCGGAGACGCGGAACGGGATGCTCGCGGCGCAGGCCGCATTCGAAGAGGCCGGCGTCCCCTTCGCGCTGCAGGCGGTGGCCATCACGGGTGCGGGGAGCGATCTGGATCGCGAGGCGGAGCGGGACGGCTGGCTGGCCCGCTTCCCCATGTGGGACTGGGTCGGCGGGAGGACGTCCATCACCGCCGCCGTGGGGCTCGTGCCCATGATGCTGCAGGGTCTGGACGCGGACGGCTTCCTGGGCGGCGCGCGGGCCATGGACGAGGTCACGCGCGTGGAGGCCACGGACGCCAACCCGGCCGCGCTCCTGGCCGCCGCGTGGTTCCACGCCACGGGTGGGGAGGCGCGGCGCGCCATGGTGGTGCTGCCGTACCGCGATCGCCTGGTGCTCCTGAGCCGCTATCTCCAGCAGCTCGTGATGGAGTCCCTGGGCAAGCGCCTCGATCGCGAGGGCCGGGTGGTCCACCAGGGGCTGACCGTCTACGGCAACAAGGGCTCCACCGACCAGCACGCCTACGTCCAGCAGCTCCGGGACGGCCCCGACGACTTCTTCGCGAGCTTCGTGGAGGTCCTGGAGGACGGCCCGTCCGACCTCCAGGTCGACGACGGCGCCACGGCGGGCGACTACCTGTCGGGCTTCCTGCACGGCACGCGGAAGGCCCTGCACGAGGCCGGCCGCGCGTCGCTGACCTTGACGATCCCGCGGGTCGACGCCCGTCGGCTCGGAGCCCTCGTGGCGCTCCACGAGCGCGCGGTGGGGCTGTATGCGAGCCTCGTCGACGTCAACGCCTATCACCAGCCCGGCGTCGAGGCCGGAAAGAAGGCGGCCGCGGGCCTGCTGGACCTCCAGCGAAGGCTCCTCGCGAGGCTCGGCGACGGGGCCTCGGGGACCGCGGAGGAGCTGGGCGCGGACCTCGACGCGGACCCGGCGGACGCCTTCCACGTGCTGCGGCATCTGGCGGCGAACGGGCGGGTCCGCGCCGAGGGGATGGGGTTGAGGCGGCGCTTCTCCGCTTCGTGATCAGCGGCCGATGTGCACCGGCTGGCGCTTGGCGCCCCAAGTCCCCGGGCGATCCTCGAAGACGCCGGCGATGGGGTGGCCACAGCCCATGCAGGCGCCGCCCTCGACGCGGTAGTCGAGCAGCTCGTACCAGTCGCGCCGGATGACGGCCGTGCCGCAGCCGGGGCAGAAGGTCGTGTCGCCCTCGGCGTCGTGGACGTTGCCCGTGTAGACGTAGCGGAGCCCCGCGTCCATGGCGAGGCGCCGGGCCCGGCTCAGCGTGGAGCCCGGCGTGGCCGGGATGTCCCGCATCTTGTAGTCCGGGTGGAACGCGGAGAAGTGCAGCGGCACGTCCGGGCCGAGGTGCTCGGCGAACCAGCCGGTGAGCTTGTCGATCTCCTCGTCCGTGTCGTTGTGGCCGGGGATGAGGAGCGTGGTCACCTCGATCCAGGTGTCCGTCTCCTCCTTCAACCACTTCAGCGTGTCCAGCACGGGCTCGATGTGGGCGAAGCAGAGCTTCTCGTAGAACTGCTCCGAGAACGCCTTGAGGTCCACGTTCACCGCGTCGATGGGCTCGAAGAACTCGGCCCGCGCCTGCTCGGTGATGTACCCGGCGGTCACGGCCACGGTCTTCAGGCCCGCCTCGTGGCAGGCGTGCGCCGTGTCGATGGCGTACTCGGCCCAGATGACCGGGTCGTTGTAGGTGAACGCCACGCTGCGGCAGCCCGTGCGCTGCGCCGCCTCGGCGATGCCCGCGGGGGTCGCGCGATCGGAAAGGCGCTCGATCTGCCGCGCCTTGGAGATGTCCCAGTTCTGACAGAACTTGCAGCCCAGGTTGCAGCCCGCGGTGCCGAAGGACAGCACGGGCGTGCCGGGCAGGAAGTGGTTCAGGGGCTTCTTCTCGATGGGGTCGACGCAGAACCCCGTGCTCCGCCCCCAGGTCGTGAGCACGAGCTCGTCGCCCTCGCGCGCACGCACGAAGCAGAAGGCGCGCTGCCCGTCCCGCAGCTTGCAGTGCCGCGGGCACAGGTCGCACTGGATCCTCCCGTCCTCGAGCGTGTGCCAGAAACGTGCGGAATGACTCATGCCCGCAGAATAGTCACCGGCACATTCGAGGGAAGGTCCGGGCTCTCCGCGCGCGATGGATCCTCTGCCCCGCTCCGGAGGGCTCGCGCAAAGGCGCGAAGGCGCAAAGGAAAACGGCCTGCTTCGGCTCGGTGTGCTCGCGGTTGGCCTGCCGGTGACCCGACAGGCTCGGCCGAACCCGGTTGCAGCAGGAGCGCCGTCCGCGGCGGTCACTTCAGGCTGCGCCGGCCTCGACAGCACGAGTCGCGGCCTCGAGTCCACTCCCGATGGGCCGGAACGCCGTGCCCGGTGAGCCCGACCACGACCACGACCACGTCCACGACCACGTTTCGCGGGCTCTCGGCCAGTCGTGACAGGGAGGCGGGTCAGCCCGCCTGGGCCAGGGGTTCGTCGGCCTCGAGCTTGTCGAGGTAGGCGCGGATGGCCTCGCGGTGCGCGTCGTCCATGTCCACGAAGGCCACGCGGAGGCCGCGCTGGCCCCGGTGGTCGTCCACCTGCACGACGCGCCCCTCGGTGGAGACCGCGTGCCCGGAGGGGAGCGTGAACGCCAGGTTCAGCGTGCGCTCGCCGTCGACGGCCCGGCGATCGTCGCTCGCCATCAGGTAGACGCCGTGGACGCTCAGGTCGATGGCCGGGTGGAGGTAGGTGCGATCGTCGAGGGTCTCCTCGATGAACATGTCGACGGCCCGGCGGGCGCTGCGGCGCTTCTCGCTGAATCGGCTCATCGCGAACTCCGGTTGTGGCGAAGGCGGGAGAACGTAGGAGCCCGCCGGAGTCCGTGTCAAGGAGCGAGCGCCTGCTCCAGGTCGCCCCGGAGATCCTCCACGTCCTCGATGCCCACGGACAGCCGGATGAGCCCGTCGACGATTCCGAGGGCCTCGCGCTGCTGCGCCGGGACGGACGCGTGGGTCATGATCGCCGGGTGCTCGATGAGGCTCTCCACGCCGCCGAGGCTCTCGGCCAGCGTGAACAGGCGGGTCCGCTCCAGCATGCGCCGGGCCGGCTCCAGGCCGCCCTTCAGGACGCAGGTGACCATGCCGCCGAAGCCGGACATCTGCCGCCGGGCCAGGTCGTGCTGCGGGTGGCTCTCCAGCCCCGGATAGACCACCTTCTCCACGGCCGGGTGAGCCGCGAGCCAGGTCGCCAGCGTGCGGGCGTTGTCCTCGTGGCGCGCCATGCGCACGTGCAGCGTCTTGAGGCCGCGCAGGGTCAGGAAGCAGTCCATGGGGCCCGGCACCGCCCCCACGGCGTTCTGGAGGTAGGCGAGGTCCGCCGCCAGGTCGTCGTCGTCGGTGATGACGACGCCGCCCACCACGTCGGAGTGCCCGTTCAGGTACTTGGTCGTGGAGTGGACGACCACGTGCGCCCCCAGGTCCAGGGGCCGCTGGAACACCGGGGACATGAAGGTGTTGTCCACCACCAGCGTCAGGCCCTCGTCGCGGCACCGGGAGGCCACGCCCTCGATGTCCGCCAGCTTGAGGAGCGGGTTCGTGGGCGACTCCAGCCAGACCATCTTCGTCTCGGGCCGGCGATGCGCGAGGACGGCGTCCGGGTCCGTGAGATCCACGAAGTCGAAGCGGAGACCGGAGCGCGTCCACACGTCCTGGAAGAGGCGGTAGGTCCCGCCGTAGACGTCGTCGCCGCACAGCACGTGGTCGCCCGCGCGGAGGGTCTGCATGAGCGTGGAGGCCCCGGCGCACCCGCTGGAGAAGGAGACGCCGTGCCTTCCGCCCTCGAGCGCCGCCAGGCAGTCCTGGAGCGCCGTGCGCGTGGGATTGCCCGTCCGGCTGTACTCGTAGCCGTGGTGCTGCCCCGGGCTGTCCTGGACGTAGGTGCTGGTCTGGTAGACCGGCGTCATGATGGCGCCGGTGGTCGGATCCGGGCGCTGGCCGGCGTGGATGGCCCGGGTGCCGAGGCGGTGGCCGTGGTCGTCGCTCATTCGGGGTCCTCCTGGCGGCTGGGAGCCCGTCCACGTATCGTGCTCCGTGGGGGAGATCAAGCGCGCAGGCGGCCCGGAACAGGGCAATCGCAAAGTCGGACGAGCGTGGGCCGCGCGGCGGTACGACGCCCGGCGCCGGAATGCACCCGCTCGGAGACGATGGCTTTTGCGCGTCTGAGAGCAGGCAAGGGCACGGGCAAGGGCAAGGGCAAGGGAGGGCGGTCGACTTTGCGACCGCCCTGGGCGCCCGGAATGGGGCGGCGGGCGCGACCGTTGGGGTGGGGCGCGTGGCGGGCAGGGCGCTGTTGACACCGCCCGCGGGGTCTGTCTGACTCCCTGCCACGCCGCGGAATCGAGGGAGGAGACCATCCGCCGTCACGTGCCGCCGAGCCGCGCCGCCTTGCTGGGTCTCGCGATGGGGGTCGCCGTCATCAGCGCCCAGGCGTGTCGCGGCGGCTGCCGGGGCGAGGGCGGGGACGCCACCCGCGTCGTGCCCGAGGAGGCGCGCGGGGTGGCCGTGGTGCCCTCCCTGGAGGCGCTCCGCGGACGACTCGTGGCCTTCCTGGCCGGCGTGGAGGGCGCCAGCGGAGCCCTCGACCTCGTCGAGGCGCGCTACGGTGTGAACCTGAGCGACGCCGACGGCCTCCGGGAGGTGGGCATCGACCCGGACGGCTCGGCGGCGCTCTTCGCCGTGGACGAGGCCGGCGTGCTGGCCGTCTCCGTGAGCGACGACGACGCCTTCGCCGACCTGGTCTCCAGCCGGGCCGTCAAGTGGGCCGGCGCGCGCGTCGAGGAACGCCACGGCGAGGCGGGCCTGGCCGGGATCGCCGAGGCCTCGGCGCGCCCGAAGGAGGCCGCGCTGGGCGACGCCGGGCCCCGATGGAAGCTCGCCTGGGGCACGACGGAGGACGGCGTGGGCGTGGTCGTCCTGACGCCGGGCGAGGCGGATCCCGCGGAGCGCTGGCGTGCCCTCGCGGGCGGCGCGGGCGGGTTCGCGGTCTCGGACCTCGCCGGCCGCGCGCGGGATGGCCTCGGGGACGCCCCCGGGCTGTGGCTGGCCGTGCGCCGGAGCCCCTCCGTGCCGCCGGGGCTCGGGACCGTGGGGGCGCTCCTGGCCCCCTACCTGGAGCCGCTGTCCACCTGGACGGGGCACGTGGGCCTGGAGGCGGAGGGCCTGACCGCTCGCGTGGACGGGGTGTGGGAGGGCGAGGGCACCTTCCCCGTGGGCTGGTTCCGCCCGAAGGGCGAGCCGGAGGCCCTCGCGGAGCACTTCCCCAAGGCGCTCACCGCATTCGCCCGGGTTCGCGCGGACGCGGGCAGCCTCCGGAACATGCCGTCGTTCCTGCGGGAGCGGGTGCTGCCGTCGACCATGCCCGGCCCGGTCGGCAAGCTGCTCCCGAGCCCGGCGGAGTGGCTGGACCTGGCGGCCGGGGACGTGGCGGTGGCGCTGCTGGGGATCGACGACGAGGCCACGGTCGAGCAGCTCGTGCGCGCCCAGCGGCGACCCGACGTGATCCTCCAGCTCCTGCACGCCGGGGTGGGCCTGACGGTGCGGGATCCGGCAGAGGCGCGCCGCCACGTGGAGGCCACGCGGGAGCGCTTCGAGGGAGCCGGCTGGACGACGGCCCGCATCGAGGGCAAGGCGTGGGAGGGCGTCGGTTTCCGCAAGGGGGAGCACGCCTGGAGCGCGCTGCTGCGGGACGACGTGATGGTGCTGCTGAGCGGCTCCGGGGAGGTGGAGCGCTTCCTGGCCGTCGCCGAGGGGAGGGCCCTGCCGTTGACGGCCATGGCCGAGGGCGGCGGCGTGCGCGCCGAAGCGCTCACGGACCCGCAGACGGGCGTCGGTGTGCTGCTGACCTTCACGCGCATCACCCGCGAGCTGGCCGACAAGGGCCTGCCGCCGTACTTCCTGCAAATCATCAACGACGTCCGCTCCGTCGCGCTGGCCTTCCGGCCGCGGGAGGACGGGGTGGGCCTGGCCCTGGACGTCGCGCTGTGATCCACCTGGAGAACCTGCACAAGCACTACCGCGAGGACGGGCACGACAACCACGTGCTCCGCGGGGTGAGCCTGCACGTCCGCCAGGGCGAGTTCGTCGCGCTCATGGGGGCGAGCGGCAGCGGCAAGTCCACGATGCTCAACATCATCGGCGGCCTGGACCGGGACTACGACGGCGTCGTGGAGGTGGCGGGCCGCTCCCTGGCGGAGATGGACGACAAGGCCCAGAGCCGCTACCGGAACCGGGTCGTGTCCTTCGTCTTCCAGCAGTTCCACCTGCTGTCGCACCTGCAGGTCGTCGACAACGTCGCCATGCCGAGCTGGTTCGATCCGGAGCGGGGCTCGCGGGACGACCTGCGGGGCAAGGCCGCGGAGATCCTCCAGCGGGTCGGGCTGGGCGACAAGGTCTCCTCCAGCCCGAAGCGCCTGTCCGGCGGCGAGAAGCAGCGCGTCGCCATCGCCCGGGCCCTGTTCAACAACCCCAAGGTGCTGCTGGCCGACGAGCCCACCGGCGCGCTGGACACGGACAGCGGTGGCCGGGTCATGGACATCTTCGGTCGGCTCAACGAGGCCGAGGGGCTCACCGTGGTCGTCGTCACCCACGACGCCGAGGTGGCGCGCCGCTGCGAGCGCATCGTCCGCATCCGCGACGGTCGCATCGTGGACGACGGGGAGCACGCGACGCGGGGGGAGGGCTGATGGACCTCCGCCGCGTCTTCCGGGTCGTGGGCTCGAACATCCGCAGGAACAAGCGGTCGTTCGTGCTGTCCAGCGTCGGTATCGTCGTCGGGGTCGGCACCTTCACGTTCTTCGTGGCCCTGGGGATGGGGATCCAGTCCGGCGTCCTGAACCGCATCTACCCGGTCAACCAGATCGAGGTGGAGCCCGCGACGGTGGGCGTCGTGGGACTCCAGGAGACGGTGGTGGACCCGGAGATGCTCGGCCCGGAGATGGTGGAGACCCTCTCCGAGCTCCCCCGGGTCACGGCCGTGTATCCGAAGATGCGCTCCCGCCTGCAGGCGCGCCTGTGGGGCGGGAAGTCCATGTTCGGCTACAACATGCGGACGGAGGCGTTCTTCGACGGGCTGGAGCCGACCCTGGTCCACGACGAGCTGCAGGACCGGGAGCGGGTCGAGGACAAGCGCGCGCGACAGGCCCTCGAGGACGACATCGCGTGCAAGCGCGACGAGGAGTGCCCCCTCGGCCAGGAGTGCGGCGAGGACGGCGTCTGCGGGCACATCGAGTACTGGCAGCGCTTCCGCGACCACGGCGTGGCCGTGCCCTGCGGGGAGGAGGGCGAGACGCGCTTCTGCCCCGAGGGGCGGGAGTGCCTGGCGGGCCGCTGTCGGACCCCGTGCCCTCCGGAGGGCGGCTGCGGCGGGGGGGAGGCCTGCGTCCCGTCGCCGGACTGCGGGGGAGAGGGCGACTGCCCCGGGATATGCCTGCCCACCTGCGACGTGGACGGGGACTGTCCGGAGACGCACGTGTGCGAGTCCGGTCCGGACGGGGCCGGCGTGTGCACGCGGATGCGCTGCCGCCTGGAGAGCGTGCAGGCCCAGTTCTCGGACCGTCCGCGCGAGGTGAGCGGCACGGTCGTCGGGCGCTGCGCGAACAAGGTGGATCCGTCCAGCCCCGCCTGCGAGCCCATGCGATGTCCCGGCGGCTCCTACTGCGCGACCCGGAACGTCAACACCGACCGGGGCTGGTGCGAGGACCCCCTGCCGGTGGTGCTGAACCCGTTCCTCATCGAGGTGTTCAACTCCTCGGTGGCCAGCTCCCTGGGCCTGCAGCCCCTCGACGGGACGGAGGCCATCCTCGGGCTGCGCTTCCGGATGCACCTGGGCGGCAGCTTCTTCACCGCGGACCTGCCGCGGGACAAGCAGCAGGTCAAGCTGGCGGAGATCGCGGGGTTCTCCAGCAAGGCCCTCGAGTTCGGCGTCACCATGCCCCTGCCGTACGTGAAGCTGTTCAACACGCACTTCAAGGGGCGCGAGGCGGCCTCCACGTACAACACGTTCATCCTGGAGACCGAGGGCAACGAGGACGTCAGCGCCCTCATCGCCGAGCTGGAGGACCGGGGCTTCAGCCTGTCGCGGCGGAGCGAGAACGCGCGGAAGGCCGCCGACGTGCTCTTCATCCTGACGGTGGTGTTCACCTTCATCAGCTTCGTCATCATGGGCGTGGCGGCGGTGAACATCACCCACACGTTCCTGACCATCATCACCGAGCGGCGCTACGAGATCGGAATCATGCGCGCGGTCGGGGCGACGCGGGCGGACATCCGGCGGCTCATCCTGGTGGAGGCCAGCGCCATCGGCGTGTTCGGCGCGCTCGTGGGCGAGGGCCTGAGCTACGCCTTCTCCCGCCTCGTGAACGTGGCCGCGGCGGAGTACCTCGAGGGCGTGCCCTTCAAGCCCGAGGACTTCTTCGTCTACGACTTCGGCGCTCTGGCCGGGGCCGTGGCCTTCGCCCTGGTGTTCTGCGTCATCGGCGCGCTCCTGCCCGCCCGCCGCGCGTCCCGCCTCGATCCCGCGCGCATCCTCGCCACGTAGACCGGCCCGGACGAGTGGGGTCAAGCCTACTCATTTCTCATTTCTCGGGGCGCCGGCGATGGGTGCCCCTCACGCCGCCGAGGCCGGCGGCGCCCCGGGACGAGTGGACAGCGGGCACGGATCCGGCCCGACACCTCCTTGACCCCTGCCGAACGGCGGATCTAGGGTGCGCCGACCGCGGCGGGAGGTGGGGTCATGGCCGGAACCGACACGATGGACGTCGCCTATCGGGCGGAGGGCTGTCGGGACGGAGAGCTGATCCACCGCTACGGGGACCGGGTGCACATCCTCTCGGACCCGTACCACCTGTCGCTTCTGGCCACGCTGAGCGCGGACTCGACCCGGCAGCCGCTCGTGAACCACCTGGTCACCACGCTGTACCGCGACCTCATCGCCTACGTGGCGCCGCGGCAGTTCCCCGTCTCCGAGGCGTCGGTGGACACCCGCATGATCGCCCACACGTCCCGGGGGGTCTTCCGAGGGGAGGTGGTGGACCCGTCCACGCGCGCGGTCTGCGTGGACATCGCGCGGGCGGGGATGCTGCCGGCGCAGATCTGCTTCGACGCCCTGAACTTCGTCCTCGACCCGGACGGCGTGCGCCAGGATCACCTGGTCATGAATCGCGTGACGGACGAGGACGGGCAGGTCGTGGGGGCGCGCATCTTCGGCGAGAAGACCGGCGGCGAGGTGGACGGCCGCTGGCTGCTCTTCCCGGACCCCATGGGGGCGACCGGGTCCTCCCTGAAGCAGGCCATCCGCTACTACAAGGAGGAGGCCGGCGGCACCCCGGCGGGCATCGTGACGATGAACCTCATCGTGACGCCGGAGTTCATCCGGAACGTCCACGCCGAGCACCCCGAGGTCGTCATGTACGCGTTCCGGCTGGACCGGGGCCTGAGCCCGCCGGAGGTCCTCTCCACCGTGCCGGGCACCCACCCGGAGCGGGAGCGCGGGCTGGACGACCGGCACTACATCGTCCCGGGCGCCGGGGGCCTGGGCGAGGTCATCAACAACGTCTTCGTGTGAACGAACGGATCGGACGGGAGCGCATGGGAAAGGCAGGCACCGACGGGATCGACGTGAGCGACATCGAGGTCCTCATCAGCGAGGCGGACCTCGAGCGGCGCGTGCGCGAGATGGGCGAGGAGATCACGCGCGACTATGCGGGCGAGAAGCTCGCCATCGTGGCCGTCCTCAAGGGGGCCTTCGTGTTCCTGTCCGACCTGGTCCGGAACATCGACTTGCCGAGCACCGTGGACTTCCTCGCCCTGTCCAGCTACGGCGACGAGCAGGAGACGAGCGGTGTCGTCGGCATGGCCCTGGACCTGACGGCTCCCATCGCGGACCGCCACGTGCTGCTGGTGGAGGACATCGTCGACACCGGCCTGACGATGAAGTACCTGCTCGAGAACCTGCAGACCCGCCATCCGAGGAGCATCAAGGTCTGCACGCTGCTCCACAAGCCGGCCCGCGCCCGCGTCGAGGTGCCCATCCACTACAAGGGCTTCACCATCGACGACCACTTCGTCATCGGCTACGGCCTGGACGACCGGCAGTACCTCCGGAACCTGCCCTTCATCGGCCACAAGATCGGCGCGTAGCCCCGACCCGCGGAGGCCCGTGGAGATCACGTTCAACGGCCACGCCTGCCTCACCGTCCGAGACGGCGCCGGGCGGGTCCTGGTGACGGATCCCTATCGGCCGGGTGCGTTCGGTGGGCGCATCGCCCACGCCCCGGTGCGCGTCCCGGCGGATGTGGTCGCCGTGTCCCACTATCACGTGGATCACAGCCACGTGACCGCCGACCTGTCGGAGGGGGCGGGCCTCCCGCCGGTCGCCGATCGCTCCGGCCGCGTCGCCGGCTTCGCGTTCGACTTCCGGTTCACCTACCACGATCGACAGGGCGGGACGCGCATGGGCATGACGGCCATGTACGCGTTCGAGGTGGACGGCCTGCGCGTGGTCCACCTGGGCGACGTCGGCTGCCCGCTGACCCCCGAGGACGCCGCCGCGCTGGGGCCCGTGGACGTGCTGGTGTGGCCCGTGGGCGGCCGCTTCACCCTGGGGCCCGAGGACGCGCCCGAGGTCCTGGCGACCCTGCGCCCCCGCCTGGCCCTCCCGGTCCACTACGACAACGCCCGCTGCTCCCTCGGCATGGCGCCCGTCGAGGCTCTGCTTCCGCACCTGGCCGCGCCTCCCGTGCGGCCCGGCGTCAGCACGTGGTCGAGCGCCGACGGCCTCCCCGAGCGGACCGAGGTGCGCATCCTGGAGCCCGCCTTGTAGGCGCTCTGCGCGCCGGACGGGCCCGGCGTGGCCGGCGGTGGGCGGGCGAGAAAATGAGAAGTGAGTAGGTTTGACCCCACTCAGAAGGTGAGCACCAGCGCGCCGGTGTCGGGAGGCTCGCCGCCGTCGCCTCCGGAGGTGGCGATGAGGGCCGCCGCGGTGGCGCCGGCGACGCCGACCCCTATGGCCGTCCAGAACCACCACTTCTTCGTGATCGGCTCGGCGGCGGGGCCGGCGGGATCCTCGGGGACGCCCGCCAGGGCCACGTCCCAGTCCACATCGAGAAGCTGCGAGACGAGATCCCGCACCTGCTCCCGGTTGCGCCGGGACCAGTCCACGTCGCCCTCCACGCGGTGGACCAGGAGGCGGCTGTTCGTGTCGAAGAGGTACATCGACACGTGCCTCGGGCTCTCGCCGGTGGTCTGCACCACGACGCCGGCCTCCGCGAAGAGCAGGGCGCCCATGCGGCGGACGCCTTCGCCGCCGCGCTCGACGCCCTCGTCCAGGGCATCGAGGCCGCTCCGAAGCTCCCCACGCATCTCGTCGAACAGGCGCTTCCTGCGTGCGGGCTCGAGGGCCACCGTCCGGTTCACCATGCCCAGGGAGCTGATCTCCACCCGGGCCGTCTGGCGGACGAAGCCGCTCTTGAAGGCGGTCACGACGTGCTTGCCCTCGGGCAGGCCGGCCACCGTCAAGGGCGTCACCCCGCGGTATCGGCCGTCCACGTACACCTCCGCGTGGGAGGGCTCGCTCTCGAGCATGACGGCGCCCAGCGATCGCGCCTCGATGGCCTCGCGCGCCTTGTCGAGCAGGGCCCTCTCGTCGGCGCTCAGATCCACCATGCCCGGCTCGGCCTGGAACAGCACGGCGCGCTCGAATGCCAGCCCGGCCGGCGCCGCCTCCCCGGAGCGGAAGAGCGCCATGCCCAGGTGCAGCAGTACCCGCCGGTACTCGTCCGTGTCCCGAAGCTGGGCGAAGCTGTTCTCCATCAGCTGCGCCGCGGTCTCGAACTGCTCCGCCGCGTCCATGGCGTCGCCGCCCTCCAGGGCCGACAGCCCCGCCTTGTGGAACGCCTGGGCGGTCTTGATGTTGCCCTGGGCGTCGGCCTCGCCCCCGGCGTTCAGGACGCCGTGGATGTCCTTGAGGACATAGCCGTCGTGCGCTCTGACGGCCTCGCGGATGGTGTGGGCGATCTCCGCGGCCGCCTTGCCTTCCGACGACACGTCGACGACGGCGGTCTCGCGGGCCTGGGCTCGGGCGTCCCCGGCGGACGCCGCGAGCAGGAGGAAGGGGATGACGAGGGCGGTGATGGACGGGCGTGGAGGCATCGGCGCCGACTCCTCGCGTGATGGGCGTGAGGGGAGGCGTGCCCCCCGAGGCGACCGGTGCGGATGGTAGCAGCGCCGCCGGGATTTGGCGACGAAAGCCGTAACCCGCTCGAGGGACCGGAGGCGCGAGCGTTTCGGGTTGGCGGAAAGGACTCCGTGCGATACGGTTCGTGGCCCGCTCTGGACGCGCAGTGCGCCGTCGCGTCGGGCGGGCGGGCCGACGGGGCACGAGGGAGGGGAGACCGCGATGGGCGATCCGCGCATGCTGTCACATCACGATGTCACACCGACCCTGGGCCGCGACGTCTTCGTGGCGGACACTGCCCGGATCATCGGTGACACCCGCGTGGGAGACGGGAGCTCCATCTGGTTCGGCACGGTGCTCCGGGGGGACGTGCACCACATCCGCGTCGGTCGCCGGGTCAACATCCAGGACCTCTGCATGGTGCACGTGACCACCGCCACGCATCCCACGCTGATCGAGGACGACGTGACCGTGGGGCACCGCGTCGTCCTGCACGGGTGCACCGTGAAGCGCGGCGCCCTCGTCGGCATGGGGGCCGTCGTGATGGACGAGGCGGTCATAGGCGAGGAGGCCATGGTGGGCGCGGGCGCCCTGGTGACCCCCGGGACCGTCATCGAGCCGCGCACCCTGGCGGTCGGCGCTCCCGCTCGCGCGCGGAGGGGGCTCACCGACGAGGAGCTCCGGTCCCTGCGCGAGAGTGCCGCACACTACGAGGCCCTGGCCGCGTCGTACCTGGCGCGAGGCGTCGGCGCGGTCGAGCGGTGATGCGTCTGTTCCCGACGCTCCTGGTGATCGTCGGACTCGCGTGGTCGGCGCCCGCATTTGCCGGGGACTCCGGCGTGCACATCGACGCGGGAGTCGTGGGGTCCACCGTGACGGCGTGGGACGCGTTCGACGAGGCGGGCAACGCGTTCGGACTGGCGGCCGGAGCCCATGTGTCGGATTTCCGCGTGACCGCCGCGTTCGCTGGGGTGCTTCCCGACGCGCGGTCCCGGGCGCAGTTCATCACCGTCTGGCTCGAGGGACAGTGGCATCCGTTCCGGGAGATGACGGCCGATCGGGCGCTTCCCCTGTCTCCCTACGCCCTCCTGGGTCTCGGGGTGGCCGCGGGTGACGACGCGGGCGACGGTCCGGACTCCGAGGGCGTCCGGTGGGGATCGGACGGCGCGGAATTCGTCGGGATGCTGGGTGTTGGAGTCCGGTACGGGCCCCCGTCGGGGCTCTATGTGGCGCTCGATTTACGCGGATACAATGTGTCACATGCGGGTGTCGCGCTCTCTGCGGGCTGGGTCTTCTGACTCGAATCGTGATTGCCCCTTGCCTCGGAGGCGCTTTGTCTGCATCCATGGCACGCCCCGCGCGACCTCCCTCGCCCGGTCGCCATGTGCCGAGTCGACTTCGAACCTTTCGTTACCGGACCCCCCTGAAACCTGTTATAGACTCGATCCGATGAGCCACGAGCACGCAGCGTTGACACTCCACCGAGACGCCGATCGCGTCGGTCTGCTCCTCTGGGTACCCGAGGATCAGGACGTGCCGCCCGTGCTGCGCTCGTCGTTCCTCCGCGGCCGGTGGCGGACGGACGTGCCCGTGGTGATGCCCGACCGGGCCGGTCGACCGGAGCGGGTGACCGTGGACGGGTGGTTCCTGAAGGCGTCCACGGCTGCCGCGGCCCTGGCGCCCATGTCGCTGAACACGGTGGACGACCTGCCGGCCTCCATCGCCGTCTGGGCCCTGGCGTCCAAGTGGGCCGTGGAGGCCGTGGTGCGACAGCAGGCCGTCCCGTCCCTGACCCCCACCGACGACCCGGATCGCTACGAGGCGCGCTGGCGCGTGGCGCCGGTGCGGGCCGAGGATCGCTCCCGGCTGACGGGCCTGGCTTCGGCGATGCCCGGCGTGGCGCGGGCCGGGGTCAACGGGGACGAGCACGTGCCGACGCCCCTGGCGGCGCTGCGCACCTTCCTGGACGCCGCGGTCGACGGTCTCCTGAGGGCCGCCACCGAGGAGACGGCTCCCCACCCGGCGAGCGGACCCTCCTGGGCGATGCGACTGGGCCGTGCGCTCTCGGGGCCGGATCCGAGCTTCCCCATCCAGGGCCTGAGCGATCGTCACCTGCCGGGATCTCTCGACCGGTGGATCGCCCCGACCACGGCCATCGGCGGGACGCGTCCGCTGGTGGGTTTCCGACTGGAGGAGCCTGCGAGCGCCCAGGGGCACTGGCGGGTCACCTATCACCTCCTGGAGGCCGGCGGGGAGGAGCGCGTCGCCGTGGCGGACCTCCGGGACGGAGTCCCGAGCGCGCGCGACCTCGCGGCACGGATGAGCAGGCCGGGGGAGACGCTGCTGGAGGCTCTCGCCCGCTGCGCCCGCGTGTTCGAGCCCATCGAGCGGAGCCTGAGCGGGCGCCTGCCCGGCGGCGTGATGCTGGACGCCAGCGAGGCCTGGTCGTTCCTCACGGACGCCGCCTTGCGGCTGCAGCGCGCCGGCTACTGGGTGGACGTGCCCGCCGCCCTCTCGAGGGTGGGCCGGCGCCGCGTGCGCCCGAGGATGCGCCTGGGCACGGACGAGGGCGGCCGCGCGGCCGGGACGGGGCTCGTCGGCGGGACCGTGAACTTCCGATGGGAGGCGAGCCTCGGCGACGACACCCTGACGGCGAAGGAGTTCCGCGAGCTCGCGCAGTCCAAGGCGCCGCTGGTCATGCACCGGGGCCGCTGGGTGGCGGTCGATCCCGCCGAGATCGAGCGCCTCGAGCGCCTGATGGACAAGGGCGGCGGCGAGATGGCTGCGGCGGAGGCCCTGCGGCTCGCCCTGGCGTCGGAGGTCTCCGTGCCGGGCGGCGAGGAGGCCAGCGCGGACGTGGTGGGGGACGGCTCTCTCGCCGAGGCGCTGGAGATCCTCCAGGCCGGCGTCGACGCGCGCGATGCGGAGATGGAGGCCCCGGTCGGACTGGTGGGCACGCTGCGCCCCTACCAGGAGCGCGGCCTGGGCTGGCTGATGGACGTCTGCGGGACGGGCTTCGGCGCCTGCCTGGCCGACGACATGGGCCTGGGCAAGACCATCCAGGTGCTGGCGATGATGCAGCACATGGCGGAGACGGAGGAGGGGCGCCGCTTCCTCGTGGTCTGTCCGACCAGCGTGCTGGGCAACTGGCGCCGCGAGGTGCAGCGGTTCACGCCCGGCCTCGAGCCGGTGATCCACCACGGACCCTCGCGGGTGGAGGACGCCGAAACGCTGATCGAGCTCATGGAGGACCTGGAGGAAGATGACGCCGACGGGACCGTCGTCATCACCAGCTACGCCCTGGCGCGCCGGGACCTGCAGATGTTCCGGAGGATCCCCTTCGACCTGGTGGCCCTGGACGAGGCCCAGAACATCAAGAACCCGGAAGCGGGGCAGAGCCGGGCCGTTCGAGAGCTGGCCGCCCGCCGGCGCGTGGCGCTGACCGGCACGCCCGTGGAGAACCGTCTCCTGGAGCTGTGGTCCATCATGGACTTCCTGAACCCGGGCCTGCTGGGCTCCCGGAACAGCTTCAAGAAGACCTTCGCCATCCCGGTGGAGCGCTACGGCGAGCGGGACGCGGCCGATCGGCTCCGGCGGGTGACGGCGCCGTTCATCCTGCGGCGCTTGAAGACGGACCCGACCATCGCGCCGGACCTCCCGGACAAGTTCGAGATGGTCCGCTACTGCCCGCTCACCCGCGAGCAGGCGGCTCTGTACCAGGTGACCCTGGACAAGGCCATGGAGGAGATCTCCGGTCTGGAGCCGGGGATCGAGCGCCGCGGACGGGTCCTGGCGATGCTCACGGCGCTCAAACAGATCTGCAATCACCCGGCTCAGTACCTGGCCGACGACGGAGTGGAGCCCCGGCGGTCGGGCAAGCTGGTGCGCTTCCTGGAGCTGCTGGACGAGGTGCTGGAGGGCGGCGGACACCCGCTGGTCTTCAGCCAGTACCGGGAGATGGGCGGCATCCTGGCCCGGGTCGTGGAGCGCCACGTCGGGGAGCGCGTGCCGTTCTTCCACGGCGGCCTGAACCGGACCGCCCGGGATCGGATGGTGGCGTCGTTCCAGGATCCGCACGGTCCGCCGGTGATGATCGTCTCGCTGAAGGCCGGCGGCACGGGGCTGAACCTCACGCGCGCCAACCACGTGTTCCACTACGACCGGTGGTGGAACCCCGCGGTGGAGGATCAGGCCACGGATCGCGCGTTCCGCATCGGCCAGACCCGGGACGTGACCGTGCATCGGATGGTCAGCCAGGGCACCCTCGAAGAGCAGATCCACCAGGTGCTGGCCGACAAGCGCATGCTCGCCGACCGCGTGGTGGGCGCCGGGGAGACGTGGCTGTCCGAGCTGGACGACGCGACCCTGCGGGACCTCGTCGGCCTGGGGCAGGACGCCGTGCTCGAGGAGGATGCATGAAGTCCGAGAGCGTCTGGTGGGCCCAGCGCTGGCTCGATCCCATCCTGGACAGCAAGGAGCTGCGCCAGAAGGTCCGAAAGGGCCGGATCGTGGCCCGACGTGGGCGCGTCGGCGATCTCGAGGTGCGCCCCGGGCTCATCACCGCCACGGTCGAGGAGGACTCCGGGGTCGTCCGCGAGGTGCGGGTCCGCCAGCCGATGATCCACGAGGAGGTCTGGGATGGGGTCGTGGAGCGCCTCGCCGGCGAGGCCGCGCACGCCGCCACGCTGCTGTCGGGGCGCATCTCCCGGGAGATGCTCCACTTCTTCGAGGAGGCCGGCGCCGAGCTGTTCCCCTTCGATCACCACGATCTGACCTTCTTCTGCACCTGCGGGGACGACTCGCCCGTGTGCGTGCACGCGGTGGCCGCGCACTTCGCCGCGGCCGAGGCCATGGAGGGCGACCCGCTCCTCCTGCTGGAGTTCCGTGGCCGCAACCGCGACACGCTCCTGGGACACCTCCGGGACACCGGGCCCTCCGTGCTGGAGCCGGAGCAGGGGAGCCAGGGTTCGATCCCGGACGACACGGAGCCCCTGGACGCGCTCATGGAGGGCTATTGGGACGCCGGGATGGTCCCGCACCTGGCGTTCCGGCTGAGCGCCGGGGATCTGGAGGAGGACGAGGCGCTGCCGGTGGTCCGCGCCCTGGGTCCGGGGCCGGCCGAGACCCCGGGCGAGGTCATCGCGGACGTGTTGGCCCCCATCGTCCGGATGGGTCGCCGCCGCATCGACCAGATCGTGGAGCAGGTGGCCGACGACGACGTGCCGGAGGCCCCGGATCCCACGTCCGCCGACTCCCTCGACGACCTCCTGGTGGCCGCCGCCTGGCAGCACGGCTCCCTGACGAGCGGCTTCGTGGCAGACGCCCTCGGCGTGTCGTCGGTCGAGGCGCGGCGCTACCTCCACTGGCTCTGCGAGGAGGGCCGCCTCCGAAAGGTGGGCCGCGCCCGCGGGACCCGCTACATCCCCGTCGGCGCCAACGACGTCCCCGACGAGGCCGCCTCCGCCTGACCGGTGCGCTCCCCCTGTCCAGCGCTCACACCTCCGCCGTTCCGATGGGCTCGCGCGAAGGCGCCAGGCCGCAAAGGCGCGGAGAACATGGGGAACCTGCAGTGGGACCGCCGTCCTCGGCTCACAGCTCGTCACACGTCGCAAGACGAAGGCCTCGCGCGATTCTCCGCGAGACCGGGGGATCCCGAGATGTGTAGACTGTGAGCCGTCCTCGGCGGCCGCGTCGTCGCCGGCGACGGATGGTGCTCGCGGCGAGCCCGACTCGTCAGGGGCAGGCCGGGTTGGCCTCGCGGGGCGTGCCCTTGTCCAGCGTGCCGGAGTACGTGTCCGAGGCGGCGCACCAGGAGGAGGCGTCGTCGTTGGCGCCGGCGCCCGTCTGTCCGGGGTCGAGGCTCAGGGCGGCGCCGCTCTGGAGGGGCCAGGTCTTGTCCCAGGCGACCTCGTCCACGATCAGCTCGCCGCATCGCAGCAACAGCTCGTCGGCGGTGTTGGCCAGGGCCAGGTCCTCCTCGCCGTAGACGTAGTCGGGCTCCCAGCCGCCGAGGGCCTCGGCGTCCCCGGTGCGGGCCAGCACGATGTGCCCGCCGGCGGGCACGACGACGTCCGCGCCGCTCGGGATCGCGTGGTCGTCCACGTCCCGGTCGGCCAGCACGCAGCCGTCGAGGCGCCGGGCGATCGTCCCGGGGTTGTGAAGCTCCAGCCACTCCGTGGGATCGCCCGAGGCCGCGGGGTTCACCAGGATCTCGGTGACGACGACGTCCCCGGCGGCCTCCGGCGCGGCGGCGCCGTCGGCGCAGGCGCCCGCGTGGCACTCCTGGTCCTGGGCCGGGCAGTCGTCGGTGTCGTGGTCCGACCAGTCGCACACGGCCACCTCGCCGTCGGGCGTACAGGTCCCCGTGTCCGGGGGGAACGAGGCGCGGTCACCGGCCGTGCAGTGGGGCGCCGGAGGGACCGTGCACGGGTTCGGATCGCAGGGGTCGATCACCTCCTCGGCGCAGCCGCCGTTGCGACAGACCTTTCCGTCGGCGGCGCATTCGAGCGTCCCCTGCACCGGGTAGTCGCACACGGCCTCGCCGCCCTGCTCGGAGCAGTCGCCGAAGGTCACGTACACGCGGGCCGTGTCGCCGTCGCAGTCGGGCGGCGGCGGGTCGGCGCACACCTCGATCTCGCACGGGGTCTTCGGCGGGTCGACGCACTCGCCGCCGGCGCAGATCTTGCCCAGGGCGCTGCAGTCCACGCGCGAGGCCTCGGGATAGGCGCAGACCGCGGCTCCGGACTCGACGCCGCACGAGCCCGCGTCGTCGTAGACCACGATCTGGTCGCCGTCACACTCGGAGGGTGTCCCCTCGTCGCAGACGACGCCCTCGCAGGGATCGGGCGCGTCGGGCGCCACGTCGGCCGCGTCCGGGCCACCGCCGTTCGCGTCCGGCGCCGTGGTCCCGCCGCCGCCTCCCGAGTCGCATGCGGCCAGGCACAGGGCGGCCACGAGCACGCAGAGGATCGTGGATCGCATAGGAGATACCCCCGGAGCGGATGGATTCCCTGCGTGCGCTCTACTGGCTCAGAAAGAGGATGTCCACGAAGGACGCGCGATCCACGGCGTCCAGCAGCATGTCCAGGCCGAGGCCGCCGGGCTGCGCCAGGGCGTCCAGGGTGAGCCCCTCGCGCAGGTCGAAGGTGTTCACGAGCACCAGCTCGGGGTCCACGGTGCGATCGCCGATGTCGGAGCCCGGGCCCATGACCGAGTCGGGGACGGGGACCTGGTAGGTGTCCGCGCCGTGGAGCCAGATGGTCCAGTGCTCGCCGGTCCTGCCCTTGAACAGGACCCGCTGCACGTCGCCGTCGGCCAGCGGCTCGACGGACAGGGTCCGGGTCTCCGCGTCCCACGTGCTGTTCATGGGGAAGGGCAGGAAATCGGGTAGCTCCAGGGCGCCCTCGGGGCTGGCGCCGGGGGCCTCACGGTGGATGATGGCGCTGCCGCCTTCCGGGCGCGGATCGCCGGAGCCCTCGCGCAGGCTCACGGCGACGGCCGCCAGGGTGTAGCGCGTGCCGGGGCCCGCGAGGCCCGTGTGCAGCGGAGCGATGGGCACGTCGAAGGGCTCCACCTCGGGGGTGCTCTCGTCCGGGTCCACGACGCCGTCCGCGGGGTTCGCCTCCGCGTCCGTGGTGTCCGGTCCGGCGTGGAGGCCGAGCGGCACGAACAGGGACTCGGCGGTGACGGCGCCCGGGATGAGGAAGACCGTGGAGGGCCAGCCGGTCTCCCCGAGCGCGGGCATCGGCGGGACGTCGACCTCGGCCTGCAGCCCGAGCGGGACCCGGAGAGCCGGGGTGATGGTCTCCACCTGCACCGAGCCGTCCCCCGCAATGTCCGGGGTCGCGGTGCGCGTCGTCCAGAAGTCCTGGAAGAGCGGCACCAGGTTGCTCACCAGCTTGCCGAAGTCGATGGAGCCGCCGCCGAAGCCGTCGAAGAGGATGTCGGCGAACTCGGTGATCTCGTCCAGGGCGATGCGGCCGCCGAGCGTCCAGACGTGGTGACGGCCCTTCGGCGCGGCCAGGACGAAGTCCGGGATGGCCGGCTCGTTGATGGCGAAGGTGACGCCGCCGGGGATCTCGGCCGGCTCGTCCTTGTCGAAGAGGTCCATGGCGTCCGGGTCGAAGTAGCGCTCCACGTTCGCGCCGACGATGGAGGTCAGGTTGAAGTCGAACAGGCCCGACGCGAACGGGAACGAGGTCAGCGTCAGCTCCAGCTCGCCGGACTTGGGATAGTCCCCGAGGCCCACCTCGCCCCGGAGGATGTTGGCTCCCTTCAGGACCGTCTCCTCGGGCACGATCTCCGCCTCCTGGTCCATCACGACGCTGCCCCAGAAGGTGCGCCGGACGGGCAGGGCGAGGACGCCGCCCTGGGCGCCCAGCCAGGAGACCCAGTCGGTCCCCTCGCCGAAGACGTGGACGTCGATCCCGGCTTCGATGGCGCCGTCCCAGGTGATGACGCCGTCCTCGGGGATGGGCCCGCTGTCCAGGAACGCGCCGGTGCCGCTGTCGACGAGCCCGTAGGACCCGCTCACCGGGTCCGTGTGGCGCTCCTCGAAGACCACGACGGTCAGGGTGTCGCCCTCGGCGGCGGCGACGTTCCTGAGGACGATGATGTCCTCCATGTCGGAGCCGTCCGTCAGGGAGGCCGTGATGATCGCCTCGCCGGACGTGGTCCCGCCGATCGCCACGCCGTCATCCGTCACGTCCACGATCCCCGGGGCGTCGGAGGTCCAGGTCACGTCGGCGTC
Organism: Myxococcota bacterium; assembly: GCA_051747385.1. Taxonomy (GTDB): domain Bacteria; phylum Myxococcota_A; class UBA9042; order PHBI01; family JACKFB01; genus JBNJGB01. The sequence continues at coordinate 7,129 of JBNJGB010000005.1, read as the reverse complement.
GACCACGACGTCCTCGTCGGACGGGTCCCAGGCCTCGGCCACCAGGGGGTACTCGGCGTCGGTCGTCAGCACCGTCGCCGCGCTGGCGATGCGTACCTCCAGGGCCGCAGGCTCCGGCATGGTCTCACAGACGCCGGCGGCGCAGGTCTCGCCCTCGGCGCAGTCGGCGTCCACCGCGCAGAACCACGTGGAGCAGGTGCCGGAGTCCACCTCGCAGCGGCAATCGAAGCGCGGGTCCGAGCACTGGCCCTCGTCGAAGCCCTGCTCGGCGCAGTCCGCGTCGGTCTCGCACTTGAACCTGGCCACGCAGCAGCCGTCGATGCACTGCCAGTCCGACTTCGGGTCGGGGCACAGGCTCGGATCCTCCTGGCCGAACTGGTTCTCGCAGGAGTGCTCGCAGACGGGGCCCGCGTCGTCCTCCTCCGAGTCGGCGTCCGGCGTGACGTCATCGGCGTCGGGGACATCGGGCGGTGGGGTCACGTCCGTCGGGCCGGAGTCGGTCCCCTCGCCGACCTCGGAGGGCACGACGTCCTGCGGAGTGTCCTGCTCGTCCGCCACGTCCGCGTCCTGCGCGGCGTCCGGAGTCGGCGTCGTGTCCTGCTCCTCGCCGCCGCCACCGCCGCCGTCGTCGCACGCCGCCAGCGCCACCACGAGCCCTATCGTCCAACACCAACGCCGCATCGCCACCCTCGCTTTGCCGGGTCCTCCCAAGGCGCGGCGACTATAGACGGCGGCGGCCCGCCAGTTCAACGCACTCGTGGCACACCGTGACGCGAGCCCGTGACGCGCGTCACTCGTCGAGGAGGGTCTCCTGGTCGACCAGCCCGGCCCGGGCGTCCACGGCGCGGAAGCGATCCGCCTCCGGGAAGGCGAGGAGCGGGTTGACGTCCAGCTCCGTGATCTCGGGGAAGTCCACCGCGAGCTGGCCCAGCCGCAGCAGGATGTCCACCAGGCGCTCCCGGTCCAGGGGCGGGCGTCCGCGGGTGCCGCGGAGGATGTCCGAGGCGCGCAGCCCGTCGACCATGGCCTCCGCGTCGGCCCGAGACAGGGGCGCCACGCGGAAGGCCACGTCCTTGATGGACTCCGCGTGGATGCCGCCCAGGCCGAACATCACCACCGCGCCGAACTGCGGGTCCGTGGCGAAGCCGGCGATCAGCTCCACGCCGCCGGTGACCATGGGCTGGATGGAAAACGCCAGGTCCGGGTCCCGGTCCTTCAGCTCCCCGTGCATGCGGAGCATCTCGGCCTCGAGGGCGTCGCCGTCGCGGAGGTCCAGCGCCACCCCGCGCACGTCGCTCTTGTGGGTGAGGCGCTCCGAGGCGACCTTGAGCGCCACGGGATAGCCCGTCTCCGAGGCGGCGCGCCGGGCCGCGTGCGGGCTGCCCACCGTGATGCTCGGGACCGTCGGGATGCCGTAGGCGTCCAGGACGCGGAAGGTCTCGTCGGACGTGAGCACGTGCCGCCCGGTCATGAGCGCGGCCACCACGATCGCCTGCACCAGATCGTCGTTCACGTCGTCGAAGCGGACGGGCTCGAACGGCCCCTCCTCCCGCCAGCGGGCGTAGCGGACCATGGCGTCCAGGGCCGCGGCCGCCGCCTCGGGGAAGCCGTACAGGGGGATCTTCTGGCCGTGGAGCACCTCCACGCCGTCGATGACGGACGCCTCCGCCATGACGCAGGCCAGGATGGGCTTGTCCGGGGCCGCCTTGGAGGCGTCGGCGATGGCCTCCAGCACTCCGCGGGCGTCCGTGATGATCGGGGGCACGAAGATGGCCAGGACCGCGTCCACGCCCGGATCGGCCAGGGCGCCGTCCAGGGCCACCCGGTAGTGGCGCGGCGTGGCACCCGCCAGCAGGTCCACCGGGTTGCCGACGCTCGCGTGGGCCATGACCTCGCTGCGTATCCGCGCCTCCGCGTCCTCGGACAGCCGCGGAAGCTCCAGGCCGTACCCCTCCAGGGCGTCGGCCGCGAGGGCTCCCGGGCCGCCCGCGTTGGTCACCACGGCCACGCGGTTTCCGCGCGGGAGCGGCTGCGAGGACAGGGCGCGGGCCAGATCGAACAGCTCGGGCACCGACCGGGCCCGGAGGACGCCGCACTGCTCGAACAGCGCGTCCACGGTGGCGTCCGCGCCGGCCAGGGAGCCCGTGTGGCTCATGACGGCCCGGCGACCGGCCTCGCTCCGGCCCGCCTTGACGGCGATGACCGGCTTGCGGCGGGTGGTCTGCCGGAGCTCCGGCACGACCCGGCGCGGATCCCCGAAGCTCTCCAGGTACAGGAGCACCACCGACGTGCGCGGATCCTCACGCCAGGCGGCCAGGAGGTCCACGGCCGACACGTCCGCGCGGTTGCCCACGCTGGCGAACATGCTGATGCCCAGCCGCAGGCGCGCCGCGTGGGCCAGGATGGCCTCGCCCAGGGCGCCGGACTGGCTCATGAAGGCCACGTTGCCCGGCAGCGGGGCCGTCCGGGCGAACGTGGCGTTCATCCGGACGCCGGGATCGGTGTTCACGACGCCCATGCAGTTGGGGCCGATGAGCCGCATGCCGTGCTCGCGGCACAGGGACACGAGCTCGTCCTGGAGGCGCTCGCCCGCCTCCGTGTCGTCGCCGGCCCGCTCCGCGAAGCCCGCCGAGATGACGACCAGGCCGCCCACGCCCTTGGCGGCGCAGTCCCGGGCCACGCCGAGGACGTGATCCGCCGGCACGGCGAGGATCGCCAGGTCGACCGGATCCGGGATGTCCGCCACGGACGCCCAGCACTTGATGGAGTGCACGTGCTGATAGCCCGGGTTCACGGGAAAGAGCTGGCCGTCGAACCCGGACGCGATCACGTTGTCGCAGACCTGCCAGCCGATGGTGCCGGGTCGCCGGCTGGCGCCGACCACGGCGATGCTTCGGGGCTTGAAGATGGCGTCGAGCATGGCCCCTGCATGGCATCCCCCCGGGGCAGCGTCAACGCATTTGCGGGCGTGGTGGATCACGCTGCCTCGGGTCCCTTCCGAACGTTTTCCGGCGGGTCGGCAGGGCAATCGCAACGTCGGAAACGTGAGGGCCGCGCGGCGGTACGGCGCCCGGCGCCGGATCGCACCCGCTCGGAAACGATGGTTTCTGCGCGTCTGCGAGCGGGCAAGGGCAGGGGCAAGGGCAGGGGAGGGCGGTCGACTTTGCGACCGCCCTGGCCCGGTCGGGCTGCACGCGGGGGCGAGTCCGCGGTACAACGGGAGCATGGCCCTCTCACCACGCATCGGAGCGCTGGCCCTCGCCGCCCTGCTGGTCGGGGCGTGCGGAGGCGCCGGCCAGGAGCTCGCCCCCCGCGGCGCAGCCTGTGAGACCGGCGCCGACTGCCGCGAGGGTCTCGTGTGCAAGGGCGCGCGCTGCCTGCCGGCGAGGTCGGAGGTCGGAGGGGTCTGCGTCACGGACCAGGGCTGCCGCGAGGGCCTGGCGTGCGTGAACGGTCGCTGCGCGACGGGCCCGGCCGGCGAGGCCGAGTGCGCGCGGGCCTGCGCCAGGATCCGTGCCCTTGCGGAGAGCGACCTGCGCGCGGCCGGAGAGGAGATGGACCCGCGCGAGACCGCCACCATGCTCGACGCCCTGGAGCGCGACTGCATGACCGGCTGCGTGGGGCGCCTGTCCGTGGAGCACGCTCGCTGCCTGGAGCAGGCCGCCGGCCTCGAGGCCGTCGAGGCGTGTCCCTGAGGCCTCGAACGCAAAGAGGGCGCGGAGGCCAGCTCGCCCCCGCGCCCTCGTGCGAGTCGGACTACTGGACCGCCCGCGCTCAGCCGTGCTTGCCGAGGTACTCGGCCACGCCCTCGGGCGTCGCCTTCATGGTCTCGGCGCCCTCCTCCCAGTCCGCGGGGCAGACCTCGCCCTCGTGGCTGGTCACGTACTGGAAGGCCTTCAGGGTGCGCAGGACCTCGGAGACGTTACGGCCGACCGGCAGGTTGTTGACGATCGCGGACTGGACCGTCCCCTCCGGGTCGATGACGAACACGCCGCGGAAGGCCACGCCGGCCTCCTCCTCGAGGACGTCGAAGCCCCGGGAGATCTCCTTGTTCACGTCGGCGACCAGCGGCAGGTCCAGGCCGCCCAGGCCCCCCTTGTCCTTCGGCGTGTTGATCCACGCGAGGTGGGTGAAGGCGCTGTCCACGGACACGCCCACCACCTCGGCGCCGATCTCCTTGAAGTCCTGAAGCCGCTCGTCGAACGCGAGCACCTCGGTAGGGCACACGAAGGTGAAGTCGAGCGGGTAGAAGAACACGACCGACCACTTGCCCTCGAGGGACTTGCTGTCGAACTGCTTGACCTGGCCGTCGATGACGGCGTCGGCGGTGAACTCGGGAGCCTTCTTGCCGATGAGGGACATGGGGTTGCCTCCGGTGCTGTGGTTCTCGATGACTCGACGGACGCGTCAGGCGTCACGCGTCCGGGACGGGGGCGCGCCCCCGCCCGAGGGAGCCAGCATAGACACGTCCCGGCCGGCGACAAGGGGGGTGCGAGGAATTTGGACCGAATCAGTCCGAGAAGGCCGCCCTGCTCCGCCAGGACGCGGCGGAAGGCGAGGGCTCCCTCCGGGCCCAGCGGGCGCCAGCGACCCCGGCCCACCTTCCGATCCGGCTCGCCGGCCACCTCGTGCCTCTCCGTATCCAAGGACGCCTCGCTTGCCCGAACAGTGCGATCGCGCACTCTTCCATCCGGCGCCGCGTTCCGGGACGACGCAAGCCCCGGTGTCCGGCGTCCTGCAGCGGTTCTGCGGATGGGAGCCGGCACCCGGTGGCGATTCTGGCTCGGAAGCCCGGCCTCTCGGGCCGCTCCGTTACTCGAGACGTAACGATGATGCTTGAAATCGGTCGCCCGGAGTGTTGATCCTTGCCGCGCTGTCGGGTCGGTACGTCGAGTTCGCTGCGTACATCGTGCGCGCGGGCGAGATGCGCTATTGGCTCGCCGGCACGTGAAATCGGAGGGGGACGAGGATGAGCTTCCAGCTTTTGAGGAGCCCGTGTATCTGCACGGTCGCTCTGCTTCTGTCGTGCACGCTGATGGGCGTCGGGTCGGACGCGACGGCCCAGACGCGGCGTGACGGCGGGGACGCGATCGTGGCACCGGCCATCGAGTTCACCGGACACGCGGACGTCGACTTCACGGAGGACGACGGCACGACCCCGCGGACGGGTGTGGTGTACGTGGAGGACCCGTCCATCGGCCGGGACGTGGGCCTGCCGGAGCAGGCGCCGGCGGGGACGATCAGCGGCTGGGACATGCGCGGGGTGTGGCTCCGCTACGATCTCAGCGCCGACACCCTGTACGTGGGCATCGAGACCTGGGGCATCGGCGGCGACGCCGACGGGAACGGCATCGAGGGCGATCCCCTCGGCGTCATCGGCCCGGGCACGAGCGACTGGCTCGATGCAAACGGCGGGAAGGACTTCCTCGGCTTCGGCAGCACCGAGTCCTTCGCGCTGATGATCGACACCGACGGCGACGGCGCGTTCGACGTGGTGGCGGGCGTGTCCGCGACCGGCGACGTGGCCGACTTCACGGTGGCGGAGTTCGACGGCCTGCCCGAGTCCCCGTCGACGTCGTTCGGGACCCCCCTCCCCGGACACGTCGGCGCGGTGCACGGTTTCACGGACGCCACCGCCCCCCACGTCGAGTTCAGCATCACCCACTTCTCCCAGCTTCCGGGCTTCGGCGGGGTGGTCGGCCCGATCTCGCTCCAGACCTTCATGGGCTCCCTGAGCGACGACGGCATCGGAGAGGACGTGGTCCCCAACGGCCTCGCGGCCGTGGAGGTCTGCTTCGACAAGGACGAGGACGGCTTCACGGAGTGCGAGGGCGACTGCGACGACGAGGATCCCGACGTGCACCCGGCCGTGGACGGCGACTGGGTCTGCGACGGCGTGGACGCCGACTGCGACGGGGAGACGGACGAGGACTTCGCCGGCATCGGCTTCCCGACGACCTGCGGCGCGGATCCCGAGTGCATGGCCGAGGGCCAGATGATCTGCGTCGACGGGACGCTCATCGACACGTGCACGCCGGGCGAGAGCTGGGACCCCGTGCCCACCGAGTGCGGCCAGGGCGTCTGCGCCAGCACCGGCCAGCAGGTCTGCGATCCGGACACCGGAGAGCTGGTGGACACCTGCGAGGCGGGTGAGCCGAGCGGCGCGGACGACGACTGCGACACCGTGGACGACGACTGCGACGGCCAGACCGACGAGGGCTACGTCGCCCAGGAGACCTCCTGCGGTGTGGGCGCCTGTGCGGCGGTCGGCTTCACGACGTGCGAGGCCGGGACGATCGGGGACAGCTGCGAGGCGGGCGAGCCGACGGGCGACGACGCCAACTGCGACGGCGTGGACGACGACTGCGACGGCGCGACCGACGAGGACTACCAGCCGGAGGCGACGTCGTGCGGCGTGGGCGCCTGTGCGGCCACGGGCGAGACGCAGTGTGTCGCCGGCGACATCGTGGACACCTGCGAGCCGGGAGCGCCGGCCCGGGCCGACTCCTGCGACGGTGTGGATGACGACTGCGACGGGCAGACGGACGAGGACTTCGCGCCCCAGGCCACGACCTGTGGCGTGGGCGCGTGCGCAGCCAGCGGCACGACCTCTTGCGTGGACGGCGAGGTCGTGGACACGTGCACGCCCGGCGCCCCGGCGCGGGGTGACATCTGCGACGGGCTGGACAACGACTGCGACGGCCAGGTGGACGAGGACTTCGCTCCGCAGGCCACGACGTGTGGCGTCGGGGTGTGCGCGGACACCGGAACGACCTCCTGCGTGGACGGCGAGGTCGTGGACACGTGCACGCCCGGCGCCCCGGCGCGGGGTGACATCTGCGACGGGCTGGACAACGACTGCGACGGCCGGGTGGACGAGGACTTCGCTCCGCAGGCCACGTCATGTGGCGTGGGGGCGTGCGCGGCCACCGGCGAGACGCAGTGTGTCGGCGGAGACGTCGTGGATACATGCGAGGCCGGGGCGCCGGCGGGTTCGGACGCGACGTGTGACGGCGTGGACGACGACTGCGACGGCACGACCGACGAGGACTACGCGCCCGAGGAGACCTCCTGCGGTACCGGCGCGTGCGCCTCGACGGGCACGACTTCGTGCGTCGCCGGCGAGGTG
>JBNJGB010000004.1:0-260512 GCA_051747385.1 Myxococcota bacterium | reverse complement strand
AAGCCCGCGCAAAGGCGCAAAGGCGCAAGGGAATCAGGCCCTTCGCGGCTTCGCGGCTTCGCGCGACCCATCCGGCCCACCACGACCTCACGACCACAACGGAAGCCCGCGCAAAGGCGCAAAGGCGCAAAGGAATCAGGCCCTTCGCGGCTTCGCGCGACCCATCCGGCCCACCACGACCTCACGACCACAACGGAAGCCCGCGCAAAGGCGCTAAGGCGCAAAGGTATCAGGCCCTTCGCGGCTTCGCGGCTTCGCGCGACCCATCCGGCCCACCACGACCTCACGACCACAAGGGAAGCGCGCGCAAAGGCGCTAAGGCGCAAAGGTATCAGGCCCTTCGCGGCTTCGCGGCTTCGCGCGACCCATCCGGCCCACCACGACCTCACGACCACAAGCGAAGCCCGCGCAAAGGCGCAAAGGCGCAAAGGAACCAGGCCCTTCGCGGCTTCGCGGCTTCGCGCGACCCATCCGGCCCACCACGACGTCACGACCACAAGGGAAGCCCGCGCAAAGGCGCAAAGGCGCAAAGGAATCAGGCCCTTCGCGGCTTCGCGCGACCCATCGGCGTCAGGAGCCGCTCAGGCTCAGCAGGACGGCGGTGAGATAGCGCCCCTCCTGGGCCACCACGGAGAACGGGTGGTCCGGGGCCTGCCCCCACACGGCGTGGACGTGCACGGTCTTCCTCAGCCGGTGGCCGGCGTCCGTCAGCATGCGCAGGAAGGCCTCGTCGGAGACGTGCTGGCTGCAGGAGCAGGTCAGCAGCAGGCCGCCGGGCGCCAGGGCGGCCATGGCCAGGGTGTTGAGCCGCGCGTACTTCTTGATGGCGTCCTGGAGGCCCTTCCGGCCCCGGGCGTACTTGGGCGGATCGCAGACGATGCGCGACCAGCTTCGCCCCTTGGCCCGTGCCTCCTTCAGGAACGTCATCACGTCCGCGTTCATCACCTGGACGCGGTCGGAGAGCCCGTTGAGTGCGGCGTTCGCCGCGGTGGCCTCGCAGGCCGGGCCGCTGCTGTCCACGGAGGTGACGGACGCCGCGCCGGCTCCGGCCGCGTGCAGGCCGAACGCGCCCACGTAGCTGAAGAGATCCAGCACGTCCTCGCCGGCGCAGTGCTCGGCGAAGCGCCGGCGGTTGTCCCGCTGGTCGGCGTAGAAGCCCGTCTTCTGGCCGCCCAGGGGGTCCACGCGGAAGCGCACGCCGCGCTCGAGGACCTCCACCGGCCCCTCCACCTTCCCGAGGAGGACGTCCGCGGTGACCGGGATGGCCTCGAGGCGCGAGGCGGCCTCCCCGACGGCCACGACGACGGCCTCCACGGGCATCGCCTCGGCCGCGTGGGCGGCGATGGACTCGCGCAGCTCGTACATGGCGCGGGAGTTGGTGTGCACGACGGCCACGTCGCCCAGCCGGTCCACCACGAGGCCGGAGAGGCTGTCGCCCTCGGAGTTCACGACCCGGTAGACGGTGGTGTCCTCCGCCGGCATCCCCAGGGCCGCCCTCCGCGCCAGGGCGGCGTCGAAGCGCTCCCGGACCACGTCGAGCGTGGGGCGGGGCTCGAAGGGCAGGTCCGTGGTGCGCCGGTGTTGGAGGAGTCGCACGGCGATCTGGGCGTGGGGATTGTAGAAGCCCGTGCCCACGACGTTGCCGCGGTCGTCCTCCACCACGCAGGGCCCGCCGGTGTCGCCCACCGGCCCCTCGACCCGGTGGATGGCCCCGCTGAAGACCCAGGGGTGCCCCAGCCAGAGGGGCTTGCTCCGCCCGCGCTTCAGCTCGACTCGGATGGAGTCGCTCACGAGTCGTCCTGCTCGTCACCCGAGGCGTCGGCCCCCTCGGCCTCGTCGGGCACGTCCACGGCCTCGGACGCCTCGGCGACCTCGGAGGCCCGGGCGGCCCCGGCGCGCTCCTCGGCCTCCTCCTCCAGCCGCTCGACCTCCTCCTCCTCGGAGGCGTCGACCGGGTGCATGGAGACGACCTTCTCGCCCTTGGACAGGTTGATGATGCGCACACCCCGCGCCTGGCGGCTGTAGGTCCGGATCTCCTCGACGCGGAGGCGGATGATGGTGCCGCCGTCCGTGACGATCATCAGGTCCTGGTCGTCGCGCACCCGCCGCATCTCGACGAGCGGGCCGTTCCGCTTCACGTACGGCAGCGCCCGCAGACCCAGGCCGCCGCGCTTCTGGATGCGGAAGCGATCCAGGGGCGTGCGCTTGCCGTAGCCGTTCTCGGTGATGAAGAGGATGGTGGGGCGCGTCTCGTCGACGGCCTCCTCCTCGCCCTCCTCGGGGCCCTCGGCCTCCTCCTCGGCGGCCTCGAGCTCATCCTCCTCCTCCTCGTCGCCCTCCGCGGCCAGGCCGTGGAGCTTGAGGACGTCCATGGCGACGACCTCGTCGTCGTTGCGGAGGCGGATGCCCCGGACGCCGCGGGTGGCGCGCCCGATGGCCCGGGCGTTGGTGACCTCGAAGATGATGCTCTGGCCCCGCGCCGTCACCATCATGACGTGGCCGTCGGCGTCGGTGAGGCGCACGGCCACCAGGTCGTCGTCGTCGTCCAGGTTGATGGCCCGGATGCCGTTGTTCCGGACGTTCTTGTACTGGTCCAGCCGCGTCCGCTTCACGAGCCCCTTGCGGGTGGCGAACACCAGGAAGAGGTCCCGGCGGTCGAGGTCCTCCACGGACAGGATGGACTTCACCTGCTCCCCCTCCTCGAGGGGGATGAGGTTCACGATGGCCTTGCCGGTCGCCGTGATGCCGCCCGCCGGGAGCTCCCAGACCTTGAGCGGATAGACCTGCCCCTGGTCCGTGAAGATGAGCAGCATGGTGTGGGCGGAGGCCACGAACAGGTCGGTGACCGCGTCCTCGGCCTTCGTGTTCATGCCGCTGCGGCCCCGGCCGCCACGCTTCTGGGTCCGATACTCGGTGAGCGGCGTCCGCTTGATGTAGCCCGTGCCCGTGAGGGTGACCACCATGTCCTCGTCGGCGATCAGGTCCTCCATGCCGATCTCGGCGGAGGCGTCGACGATGCGGGTGCGCCGGGCGTCCCCGTAGCGCTCCTTGATCTCCTGGATCTCGTCGACGATGACCTCCATGAGGAGCTCGTCGGAGGCCAGGATGGCCCGCAGGCGGCTGATCGTGGCCTGGATCTCCTCGTACTCGGCCTTGATCTTGTCGCGCTCCAGGCCGGTGAGGCGCTGCAGCCGCATGTCCAGGATGCTCTGGGCCTGGACCTCGCTCAGGCCGAAGCGGCTCATCAGGGCTTCGCGCGCCTCGACTGGCGTGGGGCTCGCCTTGATGAGGGCCACCACCTCGTCGATGTTGTCGAGGGCGATGAGATAGCCCTCGAGGATGTGGGCCCGCTCCTCCGCCTTCCGCAGCTCGTAGCGGCACCGCCGGCTGACCACGTCGCGCCGGTGGTTGATGAAGTGGACCAGCAGCTCCTTGAGGGTCAGGACCCGGGGCTGCCCGCCGACGATGGCCAGGTTGATGATGCCGAAGCTGGTCTGCATCGGCGTCATGGCGAAGAGCTTGTTGAGCACGATGTGGGCCATCGCGCCCTTCTTGAGCTCGATGTACACCCGCATGCCCCGGCGGTCGCTCTCGTCCCGGAGGTCTCGGATGCCCTCGATCTTCTTGTCCCGCACCAGGTCGGCGATGCGCTCGAGGAGCTTCGCCTTGTTCACCTGGTAGGGCAGCTCGGTGACGGCGATGGCCTTCTCGTCACCGTTGTCGTCGTACTCGATGTCGGCCTTGGCCCGGACGCGCACGATGCCGCGCCCGGTCTCGTAGGCCTTCCGGATGCCGGCCCGCCCGTAGATGTAGCCGGCCGTCGGGAAGTCGGGACCGGGCACGATCTCCAGCAGCTCGTCGACGGAGATGGCCGGGTTGTCGATGACGGCCACGGTAGCGTCGATGATCTCGGTCAGGTTGTGCGGCGGCATGTTCGTGGCCATGCCGACGGCGATGCCGCCCGAGCCGTTCACCAGCAGGTTCGGGAAGCCGGACGGCAGGACCACCGGCTCGGTCTCGGAGCCGTCGTAGTTCTCCTGCCAGTCGACGGTCTCCTTGTCGATGTCGGCCAGGAGCGACTGCACCAGGCGCGTCATCCGCACCTCGGTGTACCGCATGGCCGCGGCCGGGTCGCCGTCGATGGACCCGAAGTTCCCCTGCCCGTCCACGAGCGGATAGCGCAGGCTGAAGTCCTGCGCCATGCGGACCATCGTGTCGTAGGCCGCCTGGTCGCCGTGGGGGTGGTACTTGCCGATGACGTCGCCGACGATGCGCGCCGACTTCTTGTACGGCCGCGAGTGCGTGTTGCTCTGCTCGTGCATGGCGTACAGCACGCGCCGGTGCACGGGCTTGAGCCCGTCCCGCACGTCGGGCAACGCGCGCCCGATGATCACGGACATGGCGTAGGCCAGGTACGACCCACGCATCTCGTCCTCGATGTTGACGGGGATCCGGTCTCCGCCGGGGGTGATGTGCTCCGTCATGGTCTCCGCGTCCGTCCGGTGAAGGCGGGCTCGGGCGTGGCGCAGAAAGCGCGAGAATCAGCCGGCCGCGAGCAGGGCGGGCACCCTATCGCGCGCGGGTGGGGTTGTCAACCGCGGATCACCCCCTCAACCCGCTGGAATCACTCTGTTTTTCTGGCCCGCCAGGGAGCTCCTCCCCCGGCCTCTCGGCTCGATGGATCTCGGCACCGCGCCCTCGTGGTCGCGATCCCTTTCACAGTCCGATGGCGAGCTGGCCGAAGATCGACAGGCCCGGCTTCGGCTGCGGGCGGCTCAGGACGCGGGGATCCTGGAAGAAGTCCGGCTCGAAGTAGCGGTGGTCGAGCAGGTTGTAGACGAAGATGGAGGCGGTGAGATCCCGCCAGATGTCCTTGAAGCGGACGCCCACGTCCAGGAGCACGAGCGGCCGGATGGTCTCGTCCACCACCTGCCCCGGGCGCACGATGACGCCGCCGCCCAGCCCCGGGAGCCGGCAGGCCGAGGCCAGCGACGGCGCGTCCACGCCCGGGGGGAGGTCGCCGCTCCGCACCTGCGCGCACGACACGGAGTAGTCGCCGCTCGAGTCCGTCAGCGGGGGCCGGTTGGGGTCCTCCATCTCGCCCTTCAGGTTCAGGACGGCGTCCAGCTCGATGTGCCCGCCGAGGAAGCTGAGCTTCCCGCCGACGTTGCCCATGTGCCGGGCGAAGTTGCGAACCTCGCCGGTGTCGTCGTCCACGACCCGGGTGAAGGTGTAGTTGCCCCACAGCTCGTGGCCGGCGTCGAAGCGCAGGCGCAGGAGCCCCTCGGCGGTCCCGACGCGCCGGCGTCCCGCGTTGGCGAACTGCCCGGCGGGCCGCTTGATGACGTCGGTCATCAGCGTGTACGCCCCATTGGCGCGCAGGAAGAGATCCCGGACGCCCCCCACGTCGCGCAGGATCATGGTGTTGATCTCGGTCTCGAACGACTGGGAGCGCTCCACGTCCAGGTCCGGGTTGGCGTCGAAGGTGATGCCCTGGGAGGTGTTCCGGGTGTGGGTCGCCGTGAAGCTGGGCGGGCGCAGGCCGCTGGCCGTGAACAGCTTCACGTTCGTCCGGTCCACCACGTTCCACACCAGGCCGCCGCTGTAGAGGATGGCCGGCTCGTAGGCGTCGGAGGCCTGCAGCCGGAGCCCGGCGTTCAGGGCCAGGCTGGGCAGGGCCTCCCAGTCGACCTGGGCGAAGCCGGCGCCGATGACCCGATCCGTGTCGGCGACCAGGGTCTCCTCGGCGCTGCACTCCAGGTACGGGTCGAACGGGTCGCGCTCGAAGGCCACCTCGCCCACGCCGTCCACCTGCACGACCGGGCAGCGGCCGCCCGTGGCCGGCAGGAAGTTCCGCTGGGTGAGGCCGCGGTTGATGTCCACGAACGCTTCGCCGCCGGTGAGCAGCGTCACGCCGTGGCCCAGGCGCCAGTCCAGGTCCGCCGCGGCGCCGGTCCGCGCCACCAGGTCGGCGGCCATCTCCACGTGGAGGTCCTCCTTGTGCCCCTGGCTCGCGAAGAGGATGGGGCTCGCCGGGAAGACCCCGAAGGGGGACTCCTCGACGTTCCACTCCACGAAGTACGCCCGCGCCTTCAGGCCCACGTCTCCCTCGGCGAAGCGGTCCCGGTAGCTCAGGTTCACCAGGCGCACCTCGTCCCGGCCCCGCGTCGCCTCGCCGGTGTCCTCGCCGGTGAGGTAGCTCCGCCGCATGATGCTGCCCCCGGTGGCCAGCGCGCGGTGGTCCCGCTCGAAGGGCAGCATCCAGTCCAGGGCGAAGGCCCCCACCTCCAGCCGCCCGGAGAAGTTCAAGAACCAGCTCCGCTCCCCGGGGGTCGTGGTCCGCTCCCCGGGCAGATAGAAGGTCTCTGCGTCGGGGGCCGGAGCCGGCACCGCGCCGACGACCTTCTCGTCCGCCACCGTCAGCTCGGGGCCATCCGTGGAGTACAGGCTCAGGTGCGCGAACAGGCCGACGTGCTCGCCGAAGCGCTCGCTCAGCCCGAGGGCCGTCTTGAACTGGCGGTTCTCCCCCGGGCCGCCGCCGAACCCGGCCACGGCGTGCACGCCGCTGTCGTCGGGCCGCCGCGTGACCACGTTCACGATGCCGAGCAGGGCGTTGGAGCCCCAGAGCACGCCGCCCGGCCCGGAGGTCACCTCGACCCGCTCGACCATCTCCAGGGGGATCTTCCGGTCGAGGTTCACGTAGTTCCGGACCGGCTCGATGATGTTCACGCCGTTGACCAGCACCAGGACGGTCCGCGGCAGCCCGCGGGCGAAGGCCTCCTTGTGCCAGCCGTTGCCCTCCCAGCGGTCGCCCTCGAACCCGGCGACCGAGGCGAGCACCTCGTTGAGGGTCCGATAGCCCCGCTCGCGGATCTGCTCGCGCGTCACGACCGTGATGATGCTCGGCGCGTCCTGGACGGTGGTCCGCACCTTCTGGGCGGCCAGGACCACGTCCTCGTCGATATCGATGGCCCCGACCAGGTCCTCCTCGGCGAGGAACAGGCCCTCGTCCAGGGTCGGATCGTCGGCGTCCAGGACGTCCGGCTGCGGCGCCGCCCCCGTGGTCACGGCCAGGAGGGCGAGACAGGCGGCGAGGCGCACGGGCCGGGCGGAGCGCGCGGGCATGGGCGCGATGGGCTCCTCAGTCGAGCTGGCGGGCGGTCGCGCGCTCGTTGGCGAAGTGGAGCCGGATGCGCTTCTTCAGCGTCGCCGTGGCCTTCGAGAGGACCTGGCTGATCCGGCTCTCCGTGACCCCCAGGAGCTTGCCGATCTCCTTCAGGGTCAGGTCGTCGTAGTAGTACAGGCTCACGACCACGCGCTGACGCTCGGCGAGGCCCTCGATGTGCTCCGCCACCAGGTCGCGCAGCTTCTTGAAGTGCAGCACCACCTGAGGATCCACCGAGCGCGGGTCCTCCAGGAACTGCAGCGGGTCGCGGGTGTCGTCGCCGGCCCCGCCCAGGTCCTCCAGGCTCACCAGGTAGATGGGCTTCAGCTTCTCCACCAGCCCGTGATACTCGCGAAGCTCGATGCCCAGGTGATCGGCCACCTCCTCCGCCGTCGCCGCGCGGCCCTTGTCGGCCTGCACCTCGCGGACGGCCTGGTCGAGCCTCGACGCCTGGCGGCGCACGGTGCGCGTCACGTGGTCCATGGCGCGGAGCTCGTCGAGGATGGCGCCCTTGATGCGGATCTCCGCGTACTTCTTCAGGTTGGTCGCCCGGGCGCGGTCGAACTTGTCCACGGCGTCGATGAGGCCGATGGTGCCCGCGCTGATGAGGTCGTCCATCTCGATGTGCGGCGGGAGGCGCTGGGCGACCTTCGCGGCGATGGTCTTGACCAGGGGGGCGTACTGCGTGATCAGACGCTGCCGGTCCTGGGTGATGGGCTGGTCTTCCTCGCTCATCGCCGTCCAGGCCTCCAAAGTCACCGTGCCACCTCCGGTCGCGGGGGAAGCAGCCTCTCCCGCCACCCACCGCAGGATCCACGCCATCACTATGACAGGCCACGCCCATAGCGCAAGGAAGCCGGGGACCCGCGACGCATCGGCCCCCTGGCTTCCCGCCATGCTCGCCGGCGCGCCGATCCTGGCCTGGCTCGCCATCGACGCCGCGGCCCGCGCGCCGTGGTGGTCCGAGTCCCCCGAGCACATCCCGGCCGCCGCCCTGGTGGCCTTCGGCGCCAAGCTGGACGCGTGGGTCGCCCTGGGCGAGGTGCACCGCCTGGCCACCTCCGTGCTCGTCCACCGCTCGGCGGGACACGTGGCCGCCAACGCCCTCTGGATCACGGCCCTGGCCGTCGCGGCCCTCCGGAGGACCGGCCCGGCCGCCGTCTTCGCCGCCTGGGCTCTGGGCGGGGTCGCCGGCCACGCCCTGGGCTTCGCCCTGCGCACGGGCCCGAGCGTGGGCGCCTCCGGGAGCGCGTACGCCCTCGCCGGCCTCCTCCTGGTCCTGCTCTGGCGGGATCGGGCGCGCCTCGGACGACGCGCCCGCCTCCTCGCCGCCGCGTTCGGCGGCGCCGTCGCGGCGACCCTCCTCCTCGCGCCCGCCCTGCCGTCGCGGATCGACCACGCGTCCCACGCCGGCGGGCTGGTGGTCGGCCTCACGCTGGGCGCCCTGGTCGCGCATCGACCACGCCGTGGAGACCTCGTCGGCGTGGCGGGCGCCCTCGTGCTCCTCGCCGCCGCCGGGTTGGCCGCTGCGGACCCGGGACTTCCGCCTGCGCCGCGGGACCTGGTGGACGTGCCCGGCTTCGGCCCGGACGCGCTGCCGGCGGCGGGGCGCCACGGCCACCTGGGCGAGGGAGGCTGCGATCCGGAGGCGGCCGGAGGCCCGGCGTGCACCCGCTCGGGAGTCGAGATGCTGGCGGCCGCGGGGGCCCCCGCCGACCTGGCCGCCGTGGACGACACCCTCGCGGGCCTCGTGCCGGCGCCGGGGCGCTGCGTGCGCTACTCCACGCCGGACGAGAGCGTGCTCCTCGTCCGGCTGGACCCCGATCGGCTGGTGGCGTTCGCCGCCCTCCCCGCCGCGTGGTCGCGCTGGCAGGGCGTGCGAGCCGCCCTCACCGCCGGCCGATGCCCCGGTAGGTGAACCCGGCCGCCGCGAGGGCCTCCGGATCCCAGAGGTTCCGGCCGTCGTAGATGCGCGGCGCGGCGAGGAGGCCCTTCACCCGATCCCAGTCCGGCTCGCGGAAGGCCTTCCACTCGGTGACCAGCAGCAGGGCATCCGCGCCCTCCAGGCAGGCGTAGGGGTCGTCCGCGTACTCGGGCAGGTCGCCGAGTACCTCGCGGGCGGTCTCCTCCGCCACGGGATCGTACGCCCGGACCGTGGCGCCGGCCTCGCGCAACGCCCGCACGATGCGAATGGACGGCGCCTCCCGCATGTCGTCGGTGTCCGGCTTGAACGCCAGGCCCCACAGGGCGAAGGTCCGGCCGGACAGGTCGTCGCCGAAGTCCTCCCGGACCGACTCCACGAGGCGCACCTTCTGGCGCTCGTTGACGTCCTCCACGGCGTCGAGGATGCGGAGGTCCGTGCCGTGGGCCCGGCCGATGCGCCGGAGGGCCTGCACGTCCTTGGGGAAACAGCTTCCGCCGTAGCCGACGCCGGCCTTCAGGAACTCGGGCCCGATGCGGTGGTCGGTGCCCATGCCCCGCCGGACGTTCTCCACGTCGGCGCCCGCCCGCTCGCAGAGGTTGGCGATCTCGTTCATGAAGGAGATGCGCGTGGCGAGCATGGCGTTGGAGGCGTACTTCGTCAGCTCCGCGCTGCGGACGTCCATCCCCAGCAGGAGGGCCCCCTCGTCGGTGAGCGGGCGATACAGCTCCTCCATGCGCTCCCGGGCCGCGTCGCTGGCGCAGCCGAGGACGATGCGGTCCGGGTCCATGAAGTCCGGGACGGCGACGCCCTCGCGGAGGAACTCCGGGTTCGACACCACGTCGAACGGCGTGTCCGTGCGGTCCGCGATGATGGAGCGCACGCGCTCGCAGGTACCCACCGGGACCGTCGACTTCACGACGACGACCGTGTAGCCGTCCAGGGCGTCGGCGACGCCCTCCGCCACGGCCTCCACGTACTGGAGGTCGGCCGAGCCGTCCTCGCCCGGCGGGGTGCCGACGGCGATGAAGACCACGTCCGCGGCGCCGACGGCCTCGGGCAGGTCCGTGGTGAACAGCAGGCGCTCGGCCTCGGCGTTGCGCGGGACCATCTCCTCGAGGCCCGGTTCGTAGATGGGCAGGCCGCCCCGGCGGAGCGTCTCCACCTTGTCGGCGTCCTTGTCCACGCACGTCACGCGGTGGCCGAGCTCGGCCAGGCACGTCCCCGCGACCAGCCCCACGTACCCCGTTCCCACGACCGCGACTTCCATGGTCACCTCCGACACCGCTCCGGCGACCGTCGGCCGCAGCGACGGGCCTTATAACGGCGCCCGATCGCGTGGGTCAACCTGCGGCGTCGCCGACCGGTCAGCTGGCGAGACCGAAGCCCTGCGGGATGCAGTCGGAAGGGATCTCCACGCCCCGCCACTGGCCTACGGGCTCCTCGTCCTCGCCGGCGTCGCGGGTGGCCAGGAGGACGGCTCGGCCGTGGCGCGGCCCGCTCAGGCGACCGCTCTTCGTCTGGCGCGCGACGCGCACCTCGCGCATCGCCACGGGGTGCCCCATCGACAGGGCGTACAGGTGGTCCTCCAGGTGCAGGACGATGGCGAGCCGGACGCCGTCCTTCCCTCCGGCCAGGTCGACGACCTCGCCGGCAGCCGCGGCCAGGGCCTCGTGGACGCCGTCGCTCGACAGGCTGCGGTGGTCCAGCTCTCCGGCGCCGTGCAGGGCGCGGATGAAGACCATCATCACGGCCTCGGTGGCGGTCTCCATCCACCGGCCCGGCGTGATGTAGCCGCGCAGGTGCTCGGTGGCCCGGTCGAAGAACACCCCGCCGAGGGTCTCCACGCCGCGCGCGGCGAACAGCCAGTTCCGATACCGCAGCGGGAGGCACCGCTCGAGGGGCAGGCTGCCCCCCTCGAAGTCGGTGACCGTGGACACGAGCTGAGGCGCCGGCACCCGGGAGATCTCCCCCACGGTGTCCAGGCTCGACGTGATCGGCCGCTTCTTGACGAGGATCTCGCCGTTGTGGTGGAAACCCACACCCCACGCCCCGCGCGTAACCGACTCCGGGACGGCGAACAGCTCCCGGTTCCGCTCCACGATCGGGGCGAGGAGTGACGCGTCGTTGATGGCCAATGCGGTGATGTGCTCCATGGCGCACCTCCCGTTCGCAACGTAGACACCGGCCCCCGGTCGGGGCAAGGTGGCCCGGGCTGGCGACCCGGCGTCCGCCGCCGGCTCTCTTCCGGATCAACGTGACCTGAGAGGTCCGACTTGACCGCGTTCCACGAGGTCGACGTCCCCGCACCGGAGATCACCCTCCCCCACTCCGTGGAGGCGGAGCGAGAGGTCCTCGCGGCGGTCTTCGTGGATCCCGCGTCCCTGGACACGGTCCTGGAGCACGGGATTCGCGCGGATGACTTCTACCTGGAGCGCCACCAGCTCATCTTCGGGGCGATGCTGGCCCTGCACGAGGCCGACGGGACCCTCGACGAGGTGACCCTCGCCCAGAAGATGAAGGACTCGGGTCATTGGGAGCGCATCGGCGGCGCCCGCACCCTGGCGAACCTCCTCGACCGCGCCGGCACGACCGCCAACCTGGGCCACTACTGCAAGATCGTCCACGACAAGGCCCAGGTCCGCCGGATGATCGAGGCCGCGCGGACCATCGAGGCCGAGGGCCTGCGCGGCGCCACGGAGATCCAGGAGTACCTGGACCAGGCGGAGCGGCAGGTCTTCTCCGTCCTGGAGCAGCGCTCCAACACGTCCATGCGGGACATGGCCGACGTGATCCCGGCCACCATCCGCCAGATCCAGTCGGCCTACGACGCGGACGGCCAGGTCACGGGCCTGGGCACGGGCTTCATCGACCTGGACAAGCTCACCTCCGGCCTGCAGCCGGGCGACCTCGTCATCATCGCCGCCCGCCCCGCCATGGGGAAGACGTCCTTCGTGCTCAACCTGGCCGGCAACGCCTCCCTGAAGCACGACGCCTCGGTCGCCCTGTTCTCCCTGGAGATGCCCTCCGAGCAGCTCGCCATGCGCCTCATCGCGGCGGAGGCCCGCATCGACCTGTCGCGGCTCCGCGGCGGGCGCCTCCTCGACGAGGACTGGCCGCGCCTCACCCACGCCGCGGACAAGCTGAGCCAGGCCCGGATCTTCATGGACGACACCCCCGGCGCGACGCCGGCCGCCGTCCGCGCCCGGTGCCGACGCGTGGCCCGCCAGCACGGCCTGGACCTCATCATCATCGACTACCTCCAGCTCATGGAGCTCCACGACTCGAGCAAGTCCCGCGAGCAGCAGGTCAGCTACATCTCGCGCTCGCTGAAGGGACTGGCCAAGGACCTGGGCGTCCCGGTCATCGCGCTCAGCCAGATGAACCGCGGCATCGAGAAGCGCGGCGACGCCCGCCCCATGCTCAGCGACCTCCGCGAGTCCGGCGCCATCGAGCAGGACGCGGACATCATCGGCTTCATCCACCGGGAGGAGGTCCTGAACAAGGACGTGGACGAGTCCCTGCGCGGCGTGGCGGAGCTGATCATCGCCAAGCACCGCAACGGCCCCATCGGGTCCGTGAAGATGAAGTTCTGGCAGAACTACACGCGGTTCGACAACCTCGCCATGGACCACGAGTAGGGCGGTCGCAAAGTCGACCGCCCTCCCTTGCCCTTGCCCTTGCCCTTGCCTCCTCTCAGACGCCCGGGATCCATCGTTTCCGAGCGGGTGCAATCCGGCGCCGGGCGCCGTACCGCCGCGCGGCCCTCACTTTTCCGACTTTGCGATTGCCCTGGGACCACGAGCAGGCCTCACCAGGGCGGCGCCTCCGTGGCGAGCCCGGCCGCCTCCGCCGCCCGCCGATCCGCCGCCGTCCGGACCCACGCCACCTCCGCCCCCACGCGGCGTCGCGCCTCCGCGAACAGGGCGCGCCGCTCCGCCTCGCCGTCCCCGGTGACGACGGCCGCGAAGACGTCCCCCAGGCCGTGCTCCAGGAGCAGGTACAGGACCTCCGGGCCGGGCCGGTGGCTCACCAGCGCGAGCGGGCCGCCGGCCGCACGCCGCTCCAGGGTCTCCACGGAGACGACGCGCCGGACCGCGCCCAGCGTCCCCTGCCCGAGAGGCTCCCGCGGTGCCTCGCCGTGGACCACCTCGAACAGGACGTCCCCCAGGAGGGCCTCGTCCAGCAGGCGACCCAGCATCGCCTCGTCCACCGTCGCCCGGGGCGGCAGGTCGTCCTCTGGGGCGCCCGGGTCCACGCCGCCCGCGGCCGCCCTCAGCAGGCGCGACGCCAGGGCGTATTCGTCGCCCCCTCCGTCGCCCTCCAGGGTGCGCGTCAGGCGGGCCGGATCCGGCGCGGGCGCCTCGATGGCCGGATAGGCCCGCAGCGCCCGCGCCACGGCCTCGGCCCTCGCGGGCAGCACGTCCAGCACCACGCCGTCCAGGGCCAGCACCAGGGAACCTCCGCGCGGCTCAGCGATGCCGCCCCCCGGCGTCCACGTTCAGCACGTCCACGTCCGTCGACAGGTCCGGCGGCGACGGGCAGCCGACGCCGTCCACGGGACCCGCGTCCTCGGTCGGGCCCGTGTCGGTCGCGTCTTCGGGCACCACGTCGGGCGCCACATCGAAGCACGCGGCGTCTCCGGACACGCCTCCAGGTCCGTCGAAGTCGCCGGTGTCCCCGCCCGCGGCGTCCGAGGCGCCCTTGTCGGGGTCACCGGTCACGTCGCCGTTCGCCGGCGGCTCATTCCCAGGCCCCTCGAAGCCGCCGTCCGCCTCCGGGTGGGGTGTCGGGTTCGAGGCGCACGCGCCGAGGGCGGCCGGGGCGAGCGCCAGCAGCATCGCGACGGGCAGGATTCGGATGGTGGATACAGCCATTCGGCGCCTCGGCTTGCGCGATGTGTTGAATACTTCCACACTGTGTGGAGAATTTGAAGCCTGTCCGGAGGGCCGAGTGGTCGACCCTGTGACCGACATCGTCGACGAGCGCTGGGAGATCCAGCGGGAGCTCGGACGCGGCGGCATGGGCCGCGTCCTGCTCGCACGGGATCTCCATGCACCCCCCGTTCCAGGATCGGGGCGCGACGAGCCGGCGCCGGGGCTCGTGGCCCTGAAGCTGCTGGAGGACGACGCGCTCCGGGGCGAGTTCGTGGAGGGCTTCCGCCTGCTCCGCCGGCTGGCCCACCCCGCCTTCGTCCGCGCCGACGACCTGGGCCTCGACGCACGCACGGGCCGACTCTACATGGTGCTGGAGTGGTGCCGCGGCAGGCCCCTCGTCCCGGGCAGCGTCCAGGGCGAGGACGGCGTGGTCGCCGCGGCTGCCACCCTGCTCCGGGCCGTCGACCACCTGCACCGCCTCGGGTGGGTGCACGGGGACCTGGCCCCACCGAACATCCTGGTCTCCGAGGAGGATCCCGCCCACCTCCGCATCCTGGACCTGGGCGCGGCGGGTCGCTCCGGCACGGGTGGTGGCAGCACGTCCGGCGTCCTCTCCTACGCCGCGCCGGAGCGCCTCGAGGGCGCCCCGCTCCACCGCGCCGCCGACCTGTGGTCCGTGGGAGCGGTCCTGTTCGGGCTGCTCCACGGGCGCCACCCGTTCCCGGGATATCCGGCCGCGGGCGACGTCGCGGAGGGACCCGACCGCACGGACCTGGTCTCCTCCGACCTGGACCCCTGGCTGGACCGCATGCTCGCCCCGGCCCCGGGCGATCGACCGCCGGACGCCGCGGCAGCCCTCGCGGCCCTCGAAGAGGCGGTCGACGGGCCGCTGCCGCTGGTCCCGCCCGAGGACGTGGCCGGGCGGGTCGCCCGCCTCCCGTTCGTGGACGTCGGAGATCAGCTCGACCTCCTGCACAACCGCCTCCGGACCGCGGCGGACGCCGGCCGCCCGCAGATCCTCCGCGTCGGCGGCGCCCCGGGCACGGGGCGGACCCGGCTCCTCCACGAGCTCGGCCACGCCCTGGTCGGCCACGGCATCCGCGTCGTCCGCGAGCAGGCCCTGGCGAGCGACGGCGAGGGGGACCTCCTCGCGCGCCTCCAGGCCCGCCTCGCACCCGACGAGCCGATCCCCCCCGAGCAGGACGGCCCCGCGGCCCTCGCACGCGGCCTCCTGGCGACCGCGCGACACCTCGATCGACCGACGGTCCTCCTGGTCGACGACCTCGACGCGGCCCGACCGGCGACGCGGCGCGCGGTGGACTTCGTGGTCCGAGCCACCGAGCGGGCCCCGGATCGCGCCGGACGCCTCCTGATGGTGGCGGTCACCGACGACGAGGCGGACGCCACCCTGGAGACCTGGGACGCCGCCGCCGTGGAGCGCCTCCTGGAGACGCTCTTCCCCGGTCGCCGTGTCGGAGATCGGGTTTCCAGACCGGTGAGCCACGTGGCGCGGGGACTCCCCGGGCTCCTGGCCGAGGCCCTGCCCGACCTGGCCCGGCGCGGCCTGCTGGAGATCGGCCCCTCGGCAGTGCAGCTCGCGGGCGACGTCGGGTCCCTGGACCCGGCGCCCGCCGACGCTGCCACCCGGGACACGGCGCGCCTGGTGGAGCTCCCGGAGGACGCGCGCCGGGAGGCGGCCCTGCTGGCCCACGCCCGCGAGCCCGTCCCGGTGGCGCTCACCGGGACGGCGACCGCGCGCCTGCTCGCGGACGGCCTGGCGGTCCGGGTGATGGGGCGCGACGGGCCGCGCATCACCCTGCGCTCCCGCACCGTGGCCGAGGCGGCCCTCGATGGGATCGCCGAGGCGGACGCGTGGGCCACGTGGAGCGAGCGCTGGAGGGCGGCGGACGGCGACGACGCCCACGCGGAGGCCGCCTGGTACGCCGCTCGAAGCAAGAGGCCCGGCGCCGTGGACGAGGCGCGGACGATCGCACTGGAGCTTCCTCCGGAGGCGGCCGGGCTGCTGCTGGACGTGGTGGTCGAAGACGACTGGCCGTCGGATCACGGAGACGCGCTCCGGCTGGCGGATGCCGCCGTGGCTTGCGGCGACGTCGACCTGGCGACCGGGCTCCTTCGGCGCGCGTGCGGACCCGGAGCGGAGCCCCAGGTGGCGGCCCGCGCCCTGTGTCGACTCGGTACCCTGGAGGCTCGGCAGTCCCGGCACGCCGTGGCGGTGGAGGCCCTCGGCGAGGCCCTGGAGCAGGCGGGGAGCGACGCGGAGCCGGGCCTCCGGGCCGAGATCCTCGCGGCCCTGGCCCGGAGCGCGGTCCTCACGGGCCGCTGCGACGAGGCGGGGCGCTGGAGCGAGGAGGGGCTCGCCCTGGTGGGCGAGGGCGACCCCGTGCTGCGCGGCCGCCTGCGCTACGCGGCCGGCCTGGTCCACTTCTACGGCGGCGACCCGGGCCCCTCAGAGCGCGCTCTGTCCGGCGCGCTCGAGGACGCCCGCGCGGCGCGGGACCGCGTCGAGGAAGGTGCGGCGGTGACCGCCCTCGGGCTCGTGGCCCACCGCCGGGGCGACCTCGGCGAGGCCGCGGAGCGCTACCGGGAGGCCCTGGCCATCGGCGAGCGCTGCGGCGACGACGCCCGCGTGCTCACGGCGCTCCAGAACCTCGGCGTGGTCCTCCACGAGCGCGGGAGCTTCACCGAGGCGCTCGACACGTACGAGGAGGCCCTGGAGCTCGCGGAGGCCCTGGATCAGCGGGGACGCGTGGTGCAGCTCTCGGGGAACATCGCCCACCTCTGGCGCTACCTGGGCGAGCTGGAGCGGGCCGGGGAGGTGCTGGAGCGGGGGCTGGAGCTGGCCCGGCGCGAGGACAACCGCTACATGGAGGGGCGCCTCCTGCTGCTCATGGGCGAGGTGGCCCTGGCCGACGAAGCCTGGGAGCGGGCCGAGCGCCTCCTGGACGAGGCCGTCGCCGCCGCGGTGGACGGCCGCAGCGTCACCGAGGAGGCCGAGGCGCGCATCGAGCTCGCGAGGCTCCACCTGGAGCGCCAGGCCTACCGGGCGGCCCGGCGCGAGGCCGAGCTCGCCCGCTCCGTCGCGCGTCGGGCGGAGAACCAGGGCCTGGAGGTCCAGGCCACGGCGCTCCTGGCCGGAGCCCACGGCCGCAGCGTCCACGGCGACGAGGCGAAGGCGGCGCGCCTGCTCGAGGAGGCCCTGGAGCACGTGGACGAGATCCCGAGCCCGGACGGCCGCTGGCCGGTGCTCCTCGAGGGCTGCTTCGACGCTCGCCGCCGGGGCGACGCCGAGGAGGCCATCCGCCTGGGCGAGGAGGTGCGGAGGACCCTCCGCCAGCTCGAGGACGCGGTCCCGGCGCGCCATCGTGGGGCCTTCCGGAGCCTGCGAGAGCGGCGCCGCGCCCGCCTGGAGACGTCCCTGCTCGGGGCACCGGGTTCGACGCAGGCGGCTGTCGCGCGGCCGTCCGACGATCGCTGGGCGCGGCTCCTCGAGATCAACAAGCGGCTGTCGGCGGAGCGGAAGGTCCGGCCCCTGCTCGAGTACATCATGGACTCGGCCATCCTCCTGAGCGGCGCCGAGCGCGGCTTCCTGCTCCTCGGCGAGGAGGCGGGCGGGGACGGCATGGAGGTACACATGGCGCGGAACCTCGACCGCGAGAACATCCGCAACACGCGCCTCAAGATCAGCCACGGCATCGCCCGCCGGGTCATCGACACCGGCGAGGCGGCCGTGACCGTGGATGCGATGGCCGACGAGCGCTACCGCGATCAGCTCTCGGTGCACGACCTGCGCCTGCGATCGGTCCTCTGCGTTCCCATGATCAGCCGGCGGGGCGTCCTGGGCGCCATCTACGTCGACAACCGCTTCCAGTCCTCCGCCTTCGGCCGCGACGACATCCGGGTGATGGAGGGCCTGGCCGACCAGGCGGCCATCGCGCTGGACACCGCGCGCCTCGTCGAGGGGATGGAGCGATCCCGCGAGGACCTCGAGGACGCTCGCAGGCAAGTCGAGGCCCTCAACGCGAGGCTCCGCGAGCAGCTCGAGGCGCGCACCCGCGAGCTGGAGGACACCCACCGCGTGGTCATCCGCCAGCAGCGACAGCTCGCGGATCGGCACTCCTATCGGCACATCATCGGCGAGTCGGAGCCCATCCGCGCGGTCTTCGCCGTCATGGACCGGCTCCTCGACAACACCATCCCCGTCCTCATCGAGGGCGAGTCCGGGACCGGCAAGGAGCTGGTGGCGCGCGCCATCCACTACAACGGCCCGCAGCGCGACGAGGAGTTCGTGGCCGTCAACTGCGGCGCCATCCCGGCGAACCTGCTGGAGAGCGAGCTGTTCGGCCACGTACGCGGCGCGTTCACCGGCGCTTCGAGCGACAAGAAGGGCCTCTTCGAGGCCGCCCACGGCGGCACCCTGCTGCTGGACGAGCTGGGCGAGCTTCCGCTGGAGATGCAGGTGAAGCTCCTCCGGGTGCTGCAGAGCGGGGAGGTCAAGAAGGTGGGCTCCACGCGCCACCAGCAGGTGGACGTCCGCATCATCGCCGCCACCAACCGCCGGCTCGACGAGGAGGTCGCCGCGGGGCGCTTCCGGGAGGACCTCTACTACCGCCTGGCCGTGATCCCCATCCGCCTGCCGCCCCTCCGTGAGCGCCGCGACGACATCCCGGTGCTCGTCCAGCACTTCCTGGAGCAGAACCAGGAGGCCGGCCTCGGCCAGGTCACGGGCATCTCGAGCAAGGCCATGTCCCTGCTCACCCGCTATCACTGGCCGGGCAACGTCCGCCAGCTCGAGATGGTCCTGAAGAACGCCAGCCTCTTCGCGGAGGGGGAGATCCTCCAGCCGGGCGACTTCCAGTCCTTCCCGGAGGTCATGGGCGCCGAGCGCCCCTCGTCGAGGGACGTGCACCTGTCCGGGCGCACGCTCAAGGACCTGGAGCGCCAGGCCATCATCCAGGCGCTCCATGACAACAAGGGCAACAAGAAGCGGACCGCCGAGCGCCTCGGCATCGACCGCCGGACGCTGTACAACAAGCTCGACGCCTACGACATCGTGGTCGAAAACGAGCTCCACGTCCGCTGACGCCGGCGCCGTGGCGGGCGCGACCCATCAGGTTCCGGTTGGCCGGCTGGCCTGGCGGCAAAAAAAGAGGCCCGCGAACACTGCGGCTCGCGGGCCTCGTTGGTAGGGCGTACGGGAATCGAACCCGTGTTACCGGCGTGAGAGGCCGGCGTCCTGACCGCTAGACGAACGCCCCATGGTCGGTGTGGTGCGGCCCGGCCCCGTCGGGGACCGGGACCGCGCCCTGGTTCGGGGACCAGGATTCGAACCTGGATAAACAGAACCAGAATCTGTTGTCCTGCCGTTAGACGATCCCCGAACAGCTCTTCAGTTGTCACCCGACGGGTGTGGCAAATGCCGCTTCCCCGTCGAGGCGGGAGGGAAGGTAGGGTCCCCTGCCCGCCAAGTCAAGCCGAAATTTGGCCGCATTCGGCGGTCCGGGACAGCGGCCTCAGGACTCGCTCTTCTCCTCCTCCTCGGCCTCCGGCGTCGCCCCCTCGGCGGCCTCGGTCGGCTCCTCGGCCTTGGCCTCCTCGGTCGGCTCCTCGGCCTTGGCCTCCTCGGTCGGCTCCTCGGCCTTGGGCTCCTCGGCCGTCTCGCCCTCCTCCTCGGCCTCGGAGGTCACGTCGAAGCGCTCCTTCGTCTCGGGCACGGCGGTGGTCGGCTTCACGGAGGGGGCCACCGGGCGCCTGCGGGCCTTCTTGTCCGGCGCGCCGGCAGGCATCAGCTCGATGAACGACATCATGGCGTTGTCGCCCCGACGGCGACCGATCTTGATGATCCGAGTGTAGCCGCCGTGCCGCTCCTCGAACCCGGGCGCGATCTCGTCGAAGAGCTTCGCGAGCACCACGCGATCCTGGATCGTCCGCGCCGCGAGGCGACGGGCGTGCACCGTGTTCTTCTTGCCGAGCGTGACCATGCGGTCCGCCACCTGGCGAAGCTCCTTCGCCTTCTGGTCGGTCGTCCGGATGCGGCCGTGCTCGAAGAGCGACGTGACCATGTTGCGGAACATGGCCGTCCGATGGCTCGACGTGCGGCCCAGTCTGCGGCCAGCCTTTTGATGTCGCATGGCGAGTACTCCTGGCCCCGCGGGGCCCGGCCCCGAGGAGACGTCAGCGCGTTCCGAAAGGCTTCAGCTCTCCGCCATTTCGGCGTGCTTGTCGGGATCGAACTTCTCGATCGACATCCCGAGGCTCAGCCCCATCTCCGCCAGGATCTCCTTGATCTCCTTCAAGGACTTCCTGCCGAAGTTCTTGGTCTTCAGCATCTCCGCCTCCGACTTCTGCACCAGCTCTCCGATGTAGCGGATGCCGGCGTTCTGGAGGCAGTTGGCGGACCGGACGGACAGCTCGAGCTCGTCCACGGTCCGATAGAGGTTCGGGTTGACCGGCTCCTCCTCCTCCTCCTCCTCGACCTCGGGCTCGATGTCCTCGTCGAAGTTGATGAAGATCTGGACCTGCTCCTTGATGATCTTCGCGGCGAGCGCGACGGCGTCCTCCGGCAGGACGGCGCCGTTGGTCCAGAGCTCGAGGATGAGCTTGTCGTAATCGGTGCGCTGACCGACGCGGGCGTTGGTGACGCGGTAGTTCACCTTGTGGATGGGCGAGTAGATGGCGTCCAGCGCCATCGTGCCCACGGGCCACTCCTCGCTCTTGTTCTGCTCGGCCGGGACGTAGCCCTTGCCGTCGCCGATGTGGAGATCCATCACCAGCTTGCCGTCGCTCGAGACGGTGCAGATGTGCTGATCCGGGTTGAGGATCTCGACGGAGGGATCCACCGCCAGGTCGGCGGCCTTGACCTCGCCGGCCTCGAGCCGCTCCACGTGGAGCGTCGCGGGCTCCTCGCCGGCCTTCTTGAGCTGGACCTCCTTGAGGTTCAGCACGATGTCGGCCACGTCCTCGACGATCCCGTCGATGTGCGAGAACTCGTGGAGCGCTCCGTCGATGCGCGCGCCCACGATGGCGCTGCCGCGGATGGAGCTGAGCAGCACGCGCCGCAGCGCGTTGCCGACCGTGATCCCGAAGCCACGCTCCAGGGGCTCCGCGATGAAGCGCCCGTAGCGCTCGCTGAGCGAAGCGTGATCGGTCTCGATGCTCTTCGGGCGGATCAGTTCGCGCCAGTTGCGATACATGGTTCGAACCCCTGTGAGTGAATCCGGCGGGCTGCTACTTGCTGTAGAGCTCGACGATGAGGTGCTCCTCGATGGGCATCGTCACGTCCTCGCGCTCCGGCGCGGCCGTCACGGTGCCCTTGACGTTCTTCCGGTCAAGCTCCAGCCACTGCGGGACGCTGCGCCGATCCACGCTCTCGAGGGCGGCCTGGACCCGGAGCTGCTTCCCGGCCTTGTCCTTCACCTCGATGACGTCGCCCACCTTCACCTGCAGCGACGGGACGTTCGCCTTGTGCCCGTTCAGCCTGACCAGGTTGTGGCGGACGAGCTGGCGCGCCTCACCGCGGTTGACGGCGAAGCCGAGCCGGAAGACGACGTTGTCGAGCCGCATCTCCAGCAGCCGGATCAGGTTGCTGCCCGTCACGCCCTTCTTGCGGTCGGCGATCTCGTAGTAGCGACGGAACTGCTTCTCGAGCAGCCCGTACATCCGGCGCACCTTCTGCTTCTCGCGAAGCTGGTGGCCGTAGTCGCTGATCTTGCGATGCCGGAGGCCGTGCTGACCGGGCGGATACGCGCGCCGCTCGATGGCGCACTTCTCCGTGTAGCAGCGATCGCCCTTGAGGAAGAGCTTGAGCCCTTCGCGCCGGCAGAGCCGGCAGACCGGTCCGATGTACCTGGCCATGTGTGTCCTCGCTCCCGTCTATACTCGACGCCGCTTGGGCGGCCGGCAGCCATTGTGGGGGATGGCCGTCACGTCGCGAATCGTGGTCACCTTCATACCCGCGGTGGACAGCGCGCGCAGCGCAGCCTCCCGCCCGGCGCCCGGCCCCTTCACGAACACGGTCACGGTCCGCATCCCGTGGTCCTGGGCCTCGCGCGCGGCGTCCTCCGCCGCGAGCTGGGCCGCGAAGGGCGTGGACTTGCGGGACCCCTTGAAGCCCCGCTTGCCAGCGCTCGACCAGCACACGGTGTTCCCCTGCGGGTCGGTGATGGTGACGATCGTGTTGTTGAACGTCGACTGGATGTGCGCCACGCCGGTCGGGATGTTCTTCCTGACCTTCTTGCGACCAGCGCGTCCTGCGCCCTTGGGCTTAGCCATGGTTCACCTATGTGGCCTGCCGGGGGAGAGCCGATCGGCTCTCCTACTTCTTCTTCTTGATGGCCTGACGACGCGGCCCCTTGCGGGTGCGCGCGTTCGTGTGCGTCCGCTGTCCCCGAACGGGGAGACCGCGCCGGTGGCGGAGGCCGCGGTAGCACCCGAGATCCATCAGGCGCTTGATGTTCATGGAGATGTCGCGCCGGAGATCCCCCTCGACCCGGTACTGGTCGGTGAGGATCTGCCGGAGTCGGACGACCTCCTGGTCCGTGAGCTGATCCGTCCGCGTGGAAGACTCCACCTGGGCCTGCTCACAGATCTTGAACGCCGTGGTCTTTCCCACGCCGTAGATGTACGTGAGACCGACCCAGATCTGCTTCCGTCGCGGAAGGTCGACGCCTGCGATACGTGCCATCGCTGCCTACCCCTGTCGCTGCTTGTGGCGAGGGTTGTCGCAGATCACCCGGATCGTTCCACGCCGCTTGATGACCTTGCACTTCTCGCACATCTTCTTGACCGAAGCCCGGACCTTCATGGCTCCCTACCTCGTTCGCGGCGGTGGCGCCTCAGCGCACCCACGCGTCGTGTTCGGCGCGTGCTCGACAGGGCCGTCCCTCGTCACACGCAAGCCTCGATGTCTATTGCTCTCCGCCCTGTCCCAGGGCGGCCAGGATCCTCGCCTGGACCTCGTCCGGCGAGCCGGCCCCGTCGACGTTCTTCAGCACGCCGCGGTCGGCGTACCACTCGATGAGCGGCGCCGTCTTCTGCTTGTACTGTTCGAGGCGCTCGCGAATCGCGTCCTCGTTGTCGTCGCTCCGCTGGTGGAGCTCGCCGCCACACTTATCGCAGACGCCCTCGCGGGAGGGCGGGCTTGATACAACATGATAGATGGCGCCGCAAGCCTTGCATGTCCGACGACCCGCCAGGCGCTCCACCACGGCGTCCTCGTCCACCTGGATGTTCACCACCGCGTCCAGCGGGGAGAACTCCGCGAGCGCCTCTGCCTGAGGCACCGTGCGGGGGAAGCCGTCCAGGATGAAGCCCCGCGCGCAGTCGTCCTCGGCGAGGCGATCGCGGACGATGCCGATGACCACCTCGTCGGGCACCAGCCCGCCGGCGTCCATGAACTTCTTGGCCTCGAGGCCCATCTTCGTCTTGTGGGCGACCGCCGATCGCAGCATGTCGCCCGTCGAGATCTGCGGGATCCCGAGCGTGTCGACCAGCCGCTTCGCCTGGGTGCCCTTTCCCGCACCCGGCGGTCCGAGGAGCATGAGCTTCATCTAACCCCTCCTCCGGCCGCGGACCCGGGCGCCGCCCTGCCCGCCGAAGCCCTCGTAGTTTCGCGTGATGAGGTGGCTCTCGATCTGCTGCACCGTGTCCAGGGCGACCGCCACGACGATGAGCAGCGCGGTGCCGCCGAAGTAGAACGGCACGCCCATCTCGGTCTGCAGGAACGTCGGGAGCACGCACACGGCCGACATGTAGACGGCGCCGCCGAGCGTGATGCGCGTCAGCACCCGATCGATGTACTCGGCCGTCTTCTTGCCCGCCCGGATGCCCGGGATGAAGCCGCCGAACTTCTTCATGTTGTCGGCGACGTCGATCGGGTTGAAGGTGACGGCCGTGTAGAAGTAGCAGAAGAAGATGATGAGCGCGACGTACACCACGTTGTAGAAGGTGTTGCCCGGCAGCAGCGCTGCATTCATCCACTCCACGATCGCCGCCTCCGGGAACATCCCGGCCAGCGTCTGCGGGAACATCAGGATGGAGCTGGCGAAGATCGGCGGGATGACGCCGGCCGTGTTCACCTTCAGGGGCAGGTACGTGTTCTGGCCGCCGTACATCCGCGTGCCGACCACCTTCTTGGCGTAGCGAACCGGGATCCGGCGCTGGCCGCGCTCGAAGAACACGATGACTCCGATGACGGCGACCACCACGATGCCGATGATGCCGAGCTGGGGCGTCTCCATGTCGCCGCCGCCCAGGGTGGAGAGGTTCCACGTCTGGACCAGGGCGTCCGGGAGACCGGCGACGATGCCGGCGAAGATGAGCAGGGAGATCCCGTTTCCGATGCCGCGCTCGGTGATCTGCTCGCCGAGCCACATGAGGAACACGGTCCCCGTGGTCAGGGAGATGATGGTCACGGCCTTGAAGCCGAGCCCGCTGCCCAGCAGCACCCCCTCGGCGCTGCCGCCCGCCTGGCTCAGCGAGTCCAACCAGAACGAGATACCCGTACCCTGGATGAGACCGAGCAGGATGGTCCCGTAGCGGGTGTACTGGTTGATCTTCTGCCGGCCGCGCTCGCCCTCCTTGTTGAGGCGCTCGAGCGCGGGCACGACCACGGTCATCAGCTGCAGGATGATGCTCGCCGAGATGTACGGCATCACCCCGAGGGCGAAGATCGACAACTGCTCGATCGCGCCCCCGCTGAACATGTTGAACAACCCGAGGAAGCCGCCGGCCGCGCCCTGGATGTACTGCTGCATCACCTCCCGGTCGACGCCCGGGACCGTGATGAACACGCCGATGCGGTACACCGCCAGGAGGGCGAGCGTGTAGAAGATCCGGCTGCGAAGCTCCGGCATCTTCCCCAGGTTGGCGACGCTGCTAGCCACCGATCACCTCGACCTTGCCCCCCTGCCCCGAGATCTTCTCCCGGGCGGAGGCGCTGAACTTGTGGGCCTTCACCGTGAGCGACACCTCGAGGTCCCCGTCCCCGAGGATCTTTACGGGTATCGTCGCCTTCCGGATGAGCCCCTCTTCGGCCAGGAGCTCCGGGGTCACCTCGGTGCCGGCCTCGAAGTAGTTGAGGTCGACCACGTTGAGGATCGCAATCTCCTTGCGGTTCATCGGCCGGAAGCCGCGCTTGGGCAGCCGGCGCTGGAGCGGCATCTGGCCGCCCTCGAAGCCCATCGGCTTCTTGGAGGCGGCGCGGGCCTTCTGGCCCTTCTGGCCACGCCCGGCCGTCTTCCCGTTCCCGGAGCCGGGACCGCGGCCCACCCGCTTCCGATCGGTGCGGGACCCGGGGCGCGGCTTGAGTCGACTGAGCTCGTTCATCTCGACCTTCCTTTCGTCTCGGCGCAGGCGCTCAGGCCCCGTCCACCTCGACGAGGTGATCCACCTTGGCGATCATGCCCCGGATGGCCGGGGTGTCCGCGTGCTCCCTGGACTGGCGGACCTTCTTGAGGCCGAGGCCGTCCAGGATCTTCCGCTGCTGGCCGTTGCCCTTGGTGTAGCTGCGCACCAGGGTGATCCGAACCTTGTTGCTCATGCCCGCTGCTCCGTGTGACGCGCCCGAAGCTCCTCCACCGGGATGCCGCGCCGGACGGACGCCTCCTCCGGGCTGCTCAGGCTCCGGAGCGCGTGCATGGTCGCGTGAACGACGTTCACCGGGTTGTTGCTGCCGATGCACTTCGTGAGGATGTTGTGCACCCCGCCCAGCTCGAGGATGGCGCGCACGGCGCCGCCGGCGATGACACCGGTACCCTCGCTGGCGGGCTTCAGGAGCACCCGACCCGCGCCGACCCGCCCGACGATCTCGTGCGGGATCGTGTTGTGCACGATGGGCACGGTGACCATGGTGGCGATGGCGCGATCCTTCGCCTTCCGGATCGCCTCCGGCACCTCGTTGGCCTTGCCCATCGCCGCGCCCACGCGCCCGGCGCCGTCACCGACGACCACCAGCGCGGTGAAGCTGAACCGACGGCCGCCCTTCACCACCTTCGCCACGCGGTTGATGTTGACGACCTTGTCCATGAGCGACTCGTCGAAGTCGCGGCGATTTCGCCTGTCCCGGTCTCGAGCCACGGTAGGTTCCTCTCAGCTCTCGGTGTCTAGAAGGAGTCTGTTGGGGATTGCGGACCGAGCGAGCCCGAGCCGATTTGGCCCGGATCGGCGCTCCACGGTTCCGTAGCCGTACCTTGAGGTACGGCGGAGGGTTCTGGAGCGTCGAAACGGGTTGAAGCGGCCGGGATTCGCGACGGGAGCATATTCACAACAGGCTCCTAGAAGTCGAGGCCGGCGTCGCGGGCGCTCTTGGCGAGCGCGGCCACGCGGCCTCGGTACGGATAGCCGTTGCGGTCGAAGACGACCTTCGAGATCCCGGCCTCCTGGCAGGCCTTCGCCGCCAGCTCGCCGACCTTCCCGGCGGCGTCGACCTTGTTCAGCTCGGCGATCTCGCTCCGGATGTCCGGAGCCTGCGTGGAGGCCGCCGCGAGGGTCGCACCGCGGTCGTCGTCGATCACCTGCACGTAGATGTGCTTGTTCGACTTGAACACGGTCATCCGCGGGCGCTCGGCGCTGCCGACCACCTTCTTGCGGATCCGCTTCTTTCGGCGGCGCTGCGCCGCCAGCTTCACATGGGTACTCATCCCGCCCTCCTGCAGCCTCGTGCGGCCCGCTACTTGGCCGCCTTGCCGGCCTTGCGCCGGATGTGCTCGTCAGCGTACCGGACGCCCTTGCCCTTGTAGGGCTCGGGGGCCCGGAGGGATCGGATGCGGGCGGCCGTCTGCCCCACCAGCTCCTTGTTGATCCCGCTGACCTTCACGTTGACCTGCTTGTCCACCTCGATCTTCAGCCCCTCGGGGACGAGGAACTCGATCGGGTGGCTGTAGCCGAGCGTGAAGACGACGTGGTCGCCCTTCTGCTCGGCGCGGTAGCCGACGCCGTTGATCACCAGACTCCTCTCGAAGCCCTTGGAGACGCCGACCACCATGTTGTCGAGCAGGGTGCGGCCCAGCCCCCACATGGCGCGGTGCTCTCGCTCCTCGCCCGCGGGCAGGACCCGGATCTCCCCGTCGCCCTGCTCGAACGTCACGTCCTTGAACGTGCGCTCCAACTCGCCCAAGGGTCCCTTCACTCGAACCCGCGTCCCGTCGATGGTCACGTCGACCTTGTCGGGGACCGGGACCGGCATGTTTCCGATGCGTGACACGCTCGACTCCTCCCTACCAGACCGTGCACAGGAGCTCGCCGCCCACCCGCTTCTTGCGCGCGAGGTGGTCGGGGAGCACACCGTGGGACGTGCTGACGATGGCCACGCCCAGGCCGTGTCGGACGCGCGGGATTCCGTCCGCGCCCACGTAGACCCGGCGGCCCGGCTTGCTCTCGCGCTGCAGACCCAGGATGGCGCCCTGCAGGTCCGGCCCGTACTTCAGCTGGATGTCCAGGACATCCTGCGGCTTGTTCGGGACGCGCTGGTAGTCCGTGATGAAGCCTTCGTCCTTCAGGATGCGGACGATCTGCTCCTTGATCTTGGACGCGGGCACCTGCAGCACCGGATGTCGCGCCAGCTGCGCGTTCCGGATCCGTGTGAGGAGGTCCGCGATGGGGTCGGTCATCGACATGTTTGCTCCCTCCCTACCAGCTCGACTTGGTGACACCGGGGATGTGCCCGGCGAGCGCCATGTTCCGGAAGCAGATCCGGCACAGGCCGAACTTGCGCAGGTAGCCGCGCGGTCGACCGCATTGGCCGCACCGGTTGTACTCCCGCACTCGGAATTTCGCGGGCCTCTGGCACCGAACGATCTGGGACGTCTTCGCCACCGTTACCTCTCCCTACTTCCGGAACGGCATGCCGAAATAGGCAAGGAGCCGTCGGGCTTCGTCGTCCGTCTCCGCGGTGGTCACCACGGTGACGTTGAGCCCCTTGATCTTGTCGACCGAGTCGTAATTGATCTCGGGGAAGATGATCTGCTCGCGGATGCCCAGCGAGTAGTTGCCCCGCCCGTCGAACGCCTTCGGCGACACGCCGCGAAAGTCGCGGACGCGCGGCATGGCGACGTGGATGAGGCGGTCCAGGAACTCGTACATCCGATCCCGGCGCAGGGTGACCTTCACCCCGATGGGCATCCCCTCGCGCAGCTTGAAGCCGGCGATCGACTTCCGCGCGCGGGTGATGATGGGCTTCTGCCCCGTCAGCATCCCGAGCTGCTCGACCGCGCCCTCGAGGATCTTCGGGTTCTGAACGGCCTCGCCCAGGCCCATGTTCACCGAGATCTTGTCCAGACGCGGGACCTGGTGGACGTTCTTGTAGCCGAAGTCCGCCTTCAGGCGGGGGACGATCTCGGCCTTGTACTGTTCTCTGAGTCGGGCCATCGCCGTCTCCCTCAGTCGAGGTGCTCGTCGTAGCGTCGGCTGTAGCGGACCTTCCGCCCGTCCTCGCTCACCTGGAACGAGACCCGTGTGGGCCGGCCGCTCGGGGTCAGCGGCATCACGTTCGAAGCGTGGATGCCGGCCTCCTTTTCGATGATCCCGCCCTGGGGGTTGGTCTGCGTCGGGCGCGTGTGGCGCTTGACGATGTTCAGACCCTCCACCAGGACCCGGTCGCCGCCGTGGGTGAAGCCGAGGACCGTGCCCTCCTTGCCTCGCTCCTTGCCGGCGACGACCCGGACCTTGTCTCCCTTCCTGATACGCTCCATGGCGTGCCTCCTACAGGACCTCGGGGGCCAGCGAGACGATGCGCATGAAGCGCTTCGCCCGAAGCTCCCGGGCCACGGGGCCGAAGATACGCGTGCCGATGGGCTCGCCCGCGGCGTTGATGAGCACGGCGGCGTTCTCGTCGAAGCGGATGCTCGACCCGTCCGGACGGTGAATCTCCTTCGCCGTGCGGACGATGACAGCCTTGAGCACTTCCTTCTTCTTTACGCGAGCCTTCGGCATGGCCTCCTTGACGGAGACCATCACGATATCGCCGATCGTCGCGTACTTCCGCTTCGAGCCGCCGAGCACCTTGATACACTGCAAGCGGCGCGCGCCGGAGTTGTCGGCCGATACCAGGTTCGTCTGCATCTGGATCATCGCAGAACCTCTTCGATCCCGCCGGGGGGTGGGGGCAAGGCGTCGCCTAGACCGCGCGCTCGAGCACCTGCTTGACGCGCCACTTCTTCCGCTTGCTCATCGGCCGGCACTCCTCGATGAGCACCCGATCGCCGACCCGGCAGTCGTTCGCTTCGTCGTGCGCCTGGTAGCGCTTCCGACGCTGGATGTACTTGTGATAGATGGGATGCATCACCCGGCGGGCGACCTCCACCACCACGGTCTTCTCGTTCTTGTCGCTCGCGACGAGGCCGACGAGCTGCTTCTTGTTACCGCGCTGCGCCATGGTGACCTACCTCAGCCTTGCTCAGCGGCCGTATCGCCGCTCTCGCGCTCGCCCAGAATCGTGAGTGCCCGCGCCAGCGTGCGCCTCGTCTTGCGGATCTCGCTCGGATCCTGAAGCTGGGCCGTCGCGTGGCGGAACCGCAGCTTGTGGAGGTCCTCCCGGAGGGCCCCCACCTTGGCCCGGAGGTCCTCGACCTCCATCTGCCGAAGATCGTGCGCCTTCACTCCTGGACCTCCTTGCGCTTCACCACACGGGTCTTGAAGGGGAGCTTGTGGGCGGCCAGGCGGAACGCCTCGCGCGCACGCTCCTCGGGGATCCCCTTCATCTCGTAGAGCACCCGGCCCGGCTTGACGACGGCGACCCAGTACTCGGGGGAGCCCTTGCCCTTGCCCATCCGGGTCTCGGCGGGCTTCTTGGTGATGGGCTTGTCGGGGAAGATCCGGATCCAGATCTGGGCCCCGCGGCGGACCGAGCGGGTCATCGCGATACGGGCGGCCTCGATCTGGCGGGAGGTCATCCAGCCCCGGTCGATGGCCTGCAACCCGTAGTCCCCGAAGGACACCTCGGTGCCCCGGTGAGCCTGCCCGCGGTTCTTGCCCTTGTGGGCCTTGCGGAATTTGATGCGCTTGGGAGCAAGCATGGAATCAACTCCTCGTGCGTGCCTCGGCCGGCGGGCTAGGCGCGGGCGCGCCGCTCCTGGAGGATCTCACCCTTGTAGATCCAGCACTGGACGCCGATGATGCCGTGGGTCGTCTTCGCCACGGCCTTTCCGTACTCGATGTCCGCGCGGAGCGTGTGCAGGGGCACGCGACCCTCGCGGTACCACTCGCGGCGGGACATCTCCGCGCCGCCGAGCCGCCCGGACGCGTTGAGCCGGATGCCCTTGGCGCCGAACTTCATCGCCGTCTGGACGGCCTTCTTCATCGCCCGGCGGAAGGACACGCGACGCTCGAGTTGCGTGGCGACGTTCTCCGCCACCAGCTGCGCGTCCAGCTCGGCCTTCCGGACCTCGTGGATGTTCAGATAGACCTTGGACTCGGTGTGCTTCTGGACCTCGTTCTTCAAGGTCTCCGCGCCCTGGCCCTTCTTGCCGATGATGATGCCCGGACGGGCGGTGTACACGTTGATCGTGCACTTCATCGACGAGCGCTCGATCTCCACCCGGCTGATGCCGGCGTGCCCCACCCGCTTCTTGATGAGGCGGCGGATGACCACGTCCTCGTGCAGCCACTTGGCGTAGGTCTTCTCCGCGTACCAGCGGGAGTCCCAGCTCTTGACCACGCCCAGGCGGAACCCGATTGGATGGACCTTCTGTCCCACGGCGCTCTCCTCAGTCCAGGCCCGCGACCACGAGGGTCACGTGGCTCGTCTTCTTGTTGATCCGCGTCGCCCGACCCATCGCGCGGGGGCGGAACCGCCGCAGCGTCGGCCCCTGGTCGGCCCAGGCCGACTTGACGATCAGCTCGGCCGGGTCCACGTCGCCGTAGTGCTGGTTGGCGTTCGCCACCGCGGAGGCCAACAGCTTCTGCACGACCCCGGCGGCCCGGCGGTCGCTGAACTGGAGCTGCGCCAGGGCGATCTCCACCGGCTGGTTGCGGATGGCGTCCAGGATCACGCGGATCTTGCGCGGCGCCATTCGGACGTAACGGAGCGTGGCTTTCGCTTCCATCGGATGCCCCTCCTAGCGGCGCCGGCCCTTCCTGTCGGCCGCGTGGCCGTGGAAGGTGCGGGTGGGTGCGAACTCGCCGAGCTTGTGACCGACCATGTTCTCGGTCACGAACACCGGCATGAACTTGCGGCCGTTGTGGACGGCGATGGTCAGGCCGACCATCTCCGGCAGGATCGTGGACCGGCGACTCCAGGTCTTGATGACCTGGCGCTTGCCGGCCTTCTGCGCGGCCTCCACCTTCTTCTCGAGGTGGTCGTCCACGAACGGGCCTTTCTTGATGGAACGGGGCATCGGTCGACCTCGCTCTCGTTAGCGGTTCCGACGACGGACGATGAACTTGTCCGTGGCCTTGTTCTGACGGGTCTTCTTGCCCTTGGTCGGCGCCCCCCACGGAGTCACCGGGTGGCGACCGCCGGACGACCGGCCCTCGCCACCGCCGTGCGGATGGTCGACGGGGTTCATCGCGACGCCGCGCACCTCGGGGCGCTTGCCCTTCCAGCGGGTCTTTCCCGCCTTGCCTTGCACGACGTTCTGGCGGTCGATGTTGCCGACGCGACCCACGGTCGCGCGGCAGGTGGCCAGCACCTTCCGGAGCTCACCGGAGGGCATGCGCATCAGCGCGTACTTGCCCTCCTTGGCCATGAGCTGGGCCGCACACCCGGCGCCCCGCGCGAGCTGGCCGCCCTTTCGGGGCCGAAGCTCCACGTTGTGGACCTGGGTGCCGGTGGGCATCGCCTCGAGCGGGAGGGCGTTGCCGGGCTTGATGTCGGCGTTGCGGCTGGAGATGACCTCGTCACCGACCTTCAGGCCGACCGGCCACAGGATGTACCGCTTCTCGCCGTCGGCGTAGTGCAGCAGCGCCAGCCGGGCGCCTCGATTCGGGTCGTACTCCACGGCGGCGACCCGGGCGGGCACGCCCACCTTGTCGCGCCGGAAGTCCACGACGCGGTAGCGGCGCTTGTGGCCGCCACCCCGACGGCGCGCGGTGATGCGCCCGTGGTTGTTGCGACCGCCCTTCTTGTGGAGCGCCTGGAGCAGGTTGCGCTCCGGCGTGTCCTTCGTGATCTCGTCGAAGGCGCTGCCGGTCATGTCGCGCCGGGCGGCGCTCGTCGGCTTGAATCGCTTGATGGCCATCGGTCGCCTCCTACACGCCCTCGAAGATGTCGATCACCTCGCCCTCGCGGACGGTCACGATCGCCTTCTTCCAATTGGGCTTCTTGCCGAAGCCGCGCCGGAAGCGCTTGACCTTCCCGCGCATACCCATCGTGCGGACGTCCGTGACCCGCACGCTGAACAGCGCCTCGACGGCCCGGCGGATATCCACCTTGTTCGTGTCGGGCTTCACCTCGAAGACGTACTGGTTGTTCTCCTCGCGGAGACGGTTCGTCTTCTCGGTGATGACCGGCCGCTTCAGGATGCTGTAGAGGGAGCCACTCACTGTCCGAGCCTCCTCGTGATGGCCTCGACGGCGTCCTTCGTGAGCACCACGGCGTCGTGCTTGAGCACGTCGTAGACGTTCAGCCCGGCGGCCGTGAGGTACTTGGACGTCGACAGGTTCCGCGCGCTCCGGGCGAGCGTGTCGTTGTCGCCGTCGACGATGAGCGCCTTGTCGGTCTCGAAGCGCTTCAGGACATCGACGACGCGCTGCGTCTTGATCTCCGGCAGCTCGAAGGACTCGAGCACGAACAGCCGCCCCTCCTCCTGACGCCGCGACAGCGCAGCGCAGAGGGCGGCCCGGCGGACCTTCTTGTTCAGCTTCTTGTCGTACGAGCGCGGCTGCGGGCCGAAGACCGTGCCGCCGCCGACCCATTGGGGCGCCTTCTTGCTGCCCTGACGGGCGCGCCCGGTGCCCTTCTGGCGCCAGACCTTGGTGTTGGCCCCGCGGATCTCGTTGCGGGGCTTCGTCTTGGCCGTGCCGGAGCGCTTCGCAGCCTGCTGCGCCCGGACGACCTCGTGGAAGAGATGCTCTCGCACCTCCACGCCGAAGATCGCGTCGCTGAGATCCAGCGTGCCGACCTTCTCGCGGTCCAGGTTGTAGACGTCCACTGTGGCCATGGCCGTGTGCTCCTGCTCGTTCCAGTGCCCGGGCGGTCCCCGCTCGAAGCGCGAGGGCTGGCCCTGCTAGCACCGGGCCCATGCCGTGTCAAGCACGGGCTCGGCCGAATTCTGAGCGGCGCCGCGGTGTTGCGCCCTGACGCCGCTCGCTTGTGTGTTCGCGGATGAGGTCGGCCGCCAGGAGGGGTTCCGTCGGGCTCGACCGGCGCGGGCGGGTGCGTCCCCGGGTGGGGGTCGGGGGACGCCCTTCGCCTGCGCGGGACCGGCGGGTGGGAAGTCAGCCGATCGTCGGAGGGGAGAGTGCGTCGAAGCTCGTCACGTCTTGATCTCCACGTCGACGCCAGCGGAGAGGTCGAGCTTCATGAGCGAATCCAGGGTGTCCTGGGTCGGCTCGATGATGTCGATGAGTCGCTTGTGCGTGCGGATCTCGAATTGCTCGCGGCTCTTCTTGTCCACGTGGGGGCCGCGAAGGACCGTGTACCGGTTGATCCGCGTCGGCAGAGGCACAGGCCCGGCCGTCTTGGCTCCGGTACGGCGCACCGTGTCGATGATCTCGGTCGCCGACTGGTCCAGCAGCTTGTGGTCGTAGGCCTTGAGCCGAATCCTGATTCTCTGGGCCATCTGCCGCCTCCAAGAACGCGTGCGAGCCGCGTGGACAAATCGCCACCGCGACGGGCCGCAGGGTTCTACAGGGGCACCCGAGTGCTGTCAACGGGAATCCTCGGAGTCTCGCCCAGGACGCCTCCGGGGCCCGTCATTCGGGCACGGATTGGTATCCGGCCGGCTCCATCGAGAAGGTGGCCCGCCCACCGGTGAGCGATCTCAACTCGGTGGCGTAGCGCACCACCTCGGCCAGGGGCGCGGCGGCGTCGAGGATCTGCAGGCCCCCGCGGCTGCTGGATCCCCGGATTCGTCCGCGACGACGGGCGAGGTCGGTGGAGACGCGCCCCACATAGCCCTCGGGCACCACGATCGTGAGCGCCATCCAGGGCTCCGCTGGCACGGGCCCGGAATCCGAGAGCGCCACGCGCACGGCCGCAGCCCCCGCCTCCCAGAAGAGCCGGGGCGTGAGGCCCGCGCCGTGCGACTCGATCGCCTCGATGATCGCGATCGCGTCCACCACGTCCGCCTCGTGCTCCAGGGCGTGGCGGACGCCGCCCTCCGTGGCCTCCCGCCACTCCCTCCGATCCGGCGGCGCCGCCTCCCAGCGACACCCGTCGGACGGCCCTTGCGCACCCGGCTCCAGGCGCAGGGTGAGGGAGACCGTCCCGTGGGGCACCGTCCCCTGGTGCCGCTCCGCGTGCCCGGTGGCCGCCCTCGAGAGCACGTTGCGACGTCGAGGCCGCAGCGGCCCCGATCGGATCGCGACGCCGTGCTCCCGGCGGATGCGCTCGATCGCGAGCTCCAGGTGAAGCTCGCCCATGCCGGCGAGGAGCGTCTGCCCCGTCTCCCGATCGCCGACCACGGCGAGGGACGGATCGTCGGTGGCGATCTCCTCGAGGGCCCGCCGCATCCGGGCGTCCTCCTCCAGGTCCTCCGCCTCCACGGACACGGAGATCACCGGCGTCGGGACCCGCACGGACTCGAAGGTCACGGCGAGATCGCCGACGGCGAGGGTCTCGCCGGTGCGGGGCAGTGCATCCTCGTCGTCCGGCACGATCGCGCCGATCGTGCCCTCCCGGAGCGCGGAGACGGGCTCCTCCTCGCCCCCGAAGAGGCGGAAGGCCTCCTCCACGCGCAGGGTCTCTCCGCCGGGCAGCCGCCGCACGATCGCGCCGGCCTCCAGCGTCCCCTCGAAGACCCGCACCCACGCGATCCGCCTGCCGCGCACGCGGCGCTCGGTCTTGAACACGAAGGCGGCGACCTCTCCCGCCCGATGCCGCGCCCAGCTCCCCACGGGCCGCCCCGTCCGGAGATCGAAGACGTCCGGGTGACGCGCCTCGGTCGGCGGCGGCAGATACCGCAGCACGGCGCCGAGGGCCGCCTCTACGCCCGCCCCGGCCCGGGCCACGCCGTAGACCAGGGGGAGACACGCCCGCGCGTGCGTCGCGCGCGCGACCGCGCGATGCCAGTCCTGCACCGGGGCCACGTCACCCTCGAGGATGCGCTCGGCGAAGTCGTCGTCCCAGCTCGCGACCGCGTCCACGATCCGCTCCCGGGCGAGCGTGACGTGCAGGTGCTCCTCGTCGTCCTCGATCGGCTCCCGGACCGGGGCCCGGGGTGCGCCCTTCCGATCCACCCCCTCCCAGACCAGCCGCTCCTCGGCGAGGACGTCGAGAAGCACGAGCCGGGAGCCGCCGTGCTCCACGGGGACCTGCATCGGCAGCGGCTCGATCCCCAGGCGCTCTGAGACGTCCTCCTGGAGCGCCTCGTCGTCGAAGCCGGGCCGATCGAGCTTGTTCACGAAGCCGATGACCGGGAGGCGGTGTCGCGCGGCCTGGTGCCACACCGTCTGGGTCTGGGCCTGGACGCCGTCCGGGCCGCTGAGCACCACCACGACGCCGTCGAGGACCGTGAGGCTACGCTCCACCTCCACGGTGAAGTCCACGTGTCCGGGCGTGTCCACGAGGACGACGTCCGCGTCCCGCCAGCGGCAGGCCACGGCGGCGGAGCCGATGGTGATGCCCCGCTCCTGCTCCTGGAGGAGCCAGTCGGTCACGGTCGAGCCGTGCTCCACCGAGCCGGGCCTCCGGAGCGCTCCGCCGCAGACCAGCACCTGCTCGGTCAGCGTCGTCTTGCCCGCGTCGATGTGGGCGACGATCCCGATGTTTCGCTGCCCGACGGGGTCTACCGAGTCCATCCTCTCGTCCCGTTCCCGTTCCCGTTCCCGTTCCCGTTCCCGTTCCCTTGCCCGTGCCCGTGCCCGTGCCCTTGCCCTTGCCTCTTCCGAGCTCCCGAAAACAAAAAGGGCCGGCTGACGTGGCGTCGGCCGGCCCCTCGTAGACGGACCACCCCCGGGCGGTCACCGTCTATGCGTCGCTCGCTACCAGCGGTAGTGCGCGAACGCCTTGTTCGCGTCCGCCATGCGGTGCGTGTCTTCCTTCTTCTTCACCGCGGAGCCGCGGTTGTTCGAGGCGTCGAGCACCTCGTTGGCGAGCCGATCCACCATGGACTTCTCGCTGCGGTTCCTGGCGAAGTCGACGATCCAGCGTAGCGCCAGGGCCGTGCGGCGCTCCGGGCGGACCTCGATGGGCACCTGGTAGTTCGAGCCCCCCACCCGGCGCGACTTGACCTCGAGCTGGGGCTTCACGTTGTCGACGGCCTTCTTGAAGACCCGGACCGGCTCGTCGCCGGTCTTGTCACCGATCTGGTCGAACGCGCCGTAGAGGATGCGCTCCGCGACCTGCTTCTTCCCGTCGTACATGAGGATGTTGATGAGCTTCGCCACCAACGTATCCCCGTGCCGGGGATCCGGGTCGATGTAGCGCTTCGCAATCTCTCGCTTCCTCGGCATGGTCTGCTCCGTGTGACCGGACGGTCTCGCCGCTCGGGGTTGGCTACTTGCCGCGCTTGGTACCGTACTTGGATCGACCGCGCTTCCGGTTCGCGACGCCGGTGGCGTCCAGGGTGCCGCGGATGATGTGATAGCGGACTCCCGGAAGGTCCTTCACACGGCCGCCGCGAATGAGCACCAGAGAGTGCTCCTGCAGGTTGTGGCCCTCGCCCGGGATGTAGGAGGTGACCTCCATCCCGTTCGTCAGACGCACACGGGCGATCTTCCGGAGCGCCGAGTTCGGCTTCTTCGGCGTCGAGGTGTACACGCGAACGCACACCCCGCGCTTCTGCGGGCACTTCTGGAGCGCCGGCGCGGAGACCTTCTTCTTCTGCTTCTTCCGCCCCGTGCGGACCAGCTGATTGATGGTAGGCATGGTGTACCCGTTCGTCCTCGTGGTCTGGGCCCCTGCGGCAGGGGGAGGCGCATTCTAGGAGTGCGCCCGGACAAGTCAAGGGGGATGTGTCGGGGGCGTCGGAGCGCCCCCGGGCTACTCTATCGGGCAGGCGGGCGACGCTTGAGGAACTCCGGCTCCTCGGCCTCCGGCTTGATCGACAGGCCCAGCTCCTCGTAGACCGGCACGCCGGTGCCGGCCGGGATGAGGCGGCCCATCACCACGTTCTCCTTGAGCCCGCGGAGGTAGTCGATCTTGCCCTCGATGGAGGCCTGGGTGAGCACCTTCGTCGTCTCCTGGAAGGAGGAGGCCGACAGGAAGCTCTCCGTGGAGAGGCTGGCCTTGGTGATGCCGAGCATGATCGGCTCGCCCTGCCCCGGCTCCCCGCCCCGGGCGAGGACCTTGTTGTTGGCCTCCTCGAAGCGGTGCCGGGGCACCTGCTCGTTGATGAGGAACTCCGTGTCCCCCACGTCGACGATGCGCACCCAGCGAAGCATCTGGCGGACGACGACCTCGATGTGCTTGTCGTTGATCTTCAC
Organism: Myxococcota bacterium; assembly: GCA_051747385.1. Classification (GTDB taxonomy): domain Bacteria; phylum Myxococcota_A; class UBA9042; order PHBI01; family JACKFB01; genus JBNJGB01. The sequence continues at coordinate 223,011 of JBNJGB010000004.1, read as the reverse complement.
GCCCTGCAGCCGGTAGACCTCCTGGATCTCGTCGACCAGGAAGTTGGACAGCTCCTTTTCGCCCTTGACCTTGAGGATGTCGTGGGGGTCGGGGGAGCCGTCCATCAGCGGCTCGCCGGCGCGAACGAAGTCGCCCTCGTGCACGGAAATGTGCTTGGACTTCGGGATGAGGTACTCGGACGGCTCGCCGACGTCGGGGCGGACGATGATCTTCCGCTTGCCCTTCGTCTCCTTGCCGAACTCCACGTGGCCCTCGATCTCCGAGATGATGGCCTTCTCCTTCGGCTTCCGGGCCTCGAAGAGCTCGGCCACGCGGGGCAGGCCGCCCGTGATGTCCTTGGTCTTGGTGGTCTCGCGCGGGATCTTGGCGAGGATGTCGCCGGCGGCGACCTCCTCCTTGTGGGTCACCGAGATGTTCGAGCCCACCGGGAGCATGTAGCGGATCGGCTGGCTCTTCTTCTTGCCCGGCACCGCGATCTTGATGGGCTTGCCGTCCTCTCCGAGGATCTCGATGTGGGGTCGGAGGTCGCCCTTGGTCTCCGTGATGACCTTCCGGGACAGGCCGGTCACCTCGTCGACCTCCTCCTTCATGGTCTTGCCCTCGGTGATGTCACCGAACCTCACCGTGCCGGCGTGCTCGGTGAGGACCGGGATGGACCACGGATCCCACTCGGCGATGACCTGGCCCTTGGTCACCTCCTCGCCGTCCCTCACGTAGATGCGGGCGCCGTAGACGACGCTGTACCGCTCCTTTTCGCGGCCGTTGTCGTCCACCACGATGAGCTCCGCGTTCCGGTTCATCACCACGCGGGAGCCGTCCGCCTTCTCCACGGCGGAGACGTTGCGGAACGCCGCCTTGCCGTCGTTGCGGGCCTCCAGGGTCGACTGCTCGGCCCGGGCGCGGGCGGCGCCGCCGACGTGGAACGTCCGCATGGTCAACTGGGTGCCCGGCTCGCCGATGGACTGGGCGGCGATGACGCCGACCGACTCGCCCACGTTGACGATCTGGCCGCGAGCCAGATCGCGCCCGTAGCAGAGCACGCACACGCCGTCGGTGGTCCGGCAGGTGAGCGGGCTGCGGATCTCGACCCTCTCGATGCCGGCGTTCTCGATGAGCTCGACCTTGCCCTCGTCGATCCCCTCGTTGGCCTCCACCAGCGTCTCACCCGAGTACGGGTCGACCACGTCGTCGAGGGCCACGCGGCCCAGGATGCGGTCGGACAGGGGCTCGATGACCTCGCCGCCCTCGACCAGCGGGACGGCGGTGATGCCGTCCAGGGTCCCGCAGTCCTGCTCCACGATGACCGCGTCGTTGGCCACGTCCACCAGGCGGCGCGTCAGGTAGCCGGAGTTGGCGGTCTTGAGCGCCGTGTCGGCCAGGCCCTTCCGCGCGCCGTGCGTGGAGATGAAGTACTGGAGCACCGACAGGCCCTCGCGGAAGTTCGCGGTGATGGGCGTCTCGATGATCTCGCCCGACGGCTTGGCCATCAGGCCACGCATGCCGGCGAGCTGCCGGATCTGCTGCGCGGAGCCTCGGGCGCCGGAGTCGGCCATCATGAAGATGGAGTTGAAGGAGGCCTGCTCGCGAGTCTCCTTCCCGTCCGGCGAGGTGACGTCCTCGACCTGGATGCCCTCCATCATCTTGTCGGCGATCTCCTCGGAGGCCGCCGCCCAGATGTCGATTACCTTGTTGTAGCGCTCGCCGAAGGTGATGAGGCCCTCGCGGTAGCTGTTGTCGATCTCCGCGACCTCGGCCCCGGCCCGCTCCAGGATGGTCTTCTTGGCGGGCGGGATCCGCAGATCCTCGATGGAGATGCTCGCACCCGCGCGCGTGGAGTACTCGTAGCCCCAGGTGCGCAGGGCGTCGGCGAGCAGCACCGTGTTCTTGGTGCCGGAGGAGCGGAAGGTGATGTCGATGAGCCCCCCGAGCTCCTTCTTGCCGAGCGTCTTGTTGTACAGCTCGAACTCGATGTCGTCCGGGACGATCTCGGTCAGCAGGCACCGGCCCACGGTCGTGTCGTGGAGCTGGCCCTGGTAGCGGCACTTGATGCGCGCCTGCAGGGCCACCTCGTCGGCGTCGTAGGCCACGCGGACCTCCTCCGGGGAGGAGAACATCTTGCCCTCGCCCAGGCCGAACTCGCGGGGCCGCGTCATGTAGTACAGCCCCAGGACGATGTCCTGGCTCGGGTTGATGATGGGCTTGCCGTACGCCGGGCTCAGGATGTTGTTGGTGCTCATCATGAGCACCCGGGCCTCCATCTGGGCCTCGACGGACAGCGGCACGTGGACCGCCATCTGATCGCCGTCGAAGTCGGCGTTGAAGGCCGTGCAGACGAGCGGGTGGATCTTGAGGGCCTTGCCCTCCACGAGGACCGGCTCGAAGGCCTGGATGCCGAGGCGGTGCAGGGTCGGGGCGCGGTTGAGCATCACCGGGTGCTCGCGAATGACCTCGTCCAGGATGTCCCAGACCTCGGAGGTCTCCCTCTCGACGAGCTTCTTGGCGCTCTTGATCGTGGTGACGTAGCCGCGCTCCTCGAGCTTGTTGTAGATGAACGGCTTGAACAGCTCGAGGGCCATCTTCTTCGGCAGGCCGCACTGGTGCAGCCTCAGCTCCGGGCCCACGACGATGACCGATCGGCCCGAGTAGTCGACGCGCTTGCCCAGCAGGTTCTGCCGGAAGCGGCCCTGCTTGCCCTTGAGCATGTCGGACAGGCTCTTGAGCGGCCGCTTGTTCGGGCCGGTGATGGTCTTGCCGCGCCGGCCGTTGTCGAAAAGGGCGTCGACGGCCTCCTGGAGCATCCGCTTCTCGTTGCGGATGATGATCTCGGGCGCGTTCAGCTCGAGCAGCCTCTTCAGCCGGTTGTTCCGGTTGATGACCCGCCGGTAGAGATCGTTCAGATCGCTGGTCGCGAAGCGGCCGCCGTCCAGCGGGACGAGCGGGCGGAGATCGGGCGGCAGGACCGGGATGGTGGTCAGCACCATCCAGGCCGGCTCGTTGCCGGAGTCGCGGAAGGCCTCCACGACCTTGAGCCGCTTGGAGATCTTCTTCCGCTTGGCCTCCGATCGCGCCTCCTTCATGGCGCTGCGCAGCTCGGCGGCGAGGGCGTCCACGTCGATGCTCTCGAGGAGCTCGCGGATGGCCTCGGCGCCCATGCCGACCTCGAGGGACTCCTCGCCGTGCTCGTCGAGGAGCTCCTCGTAGCGCTCCTCGGTGATGACCTCGCCCACCTGGAGGTCGGTCTCACCGGGATCGAGGACCACGTAGGCCACGCAGTACAGCACCCGCTCGAGATCCTTGAGGCTGATGTCGAGCAGGTTGCCGATGCGGCTCGGCAGGCTCTTGAGGAACCAGATGTGCGCGGCCGGCGTCGCGAGGTTGATGTGGCCGAGGCGGTCGCGGCGGACCTTCGCCTGGATGACCTCGACGCCGCACTTCTCGCAGACGATGCCGCGGTGCTTCATCCGCTTGTACTTGCCGCAGTTGCACTCGTAGTCCTTCACGGGACCGAAGATCTTCGCGCAGAAGAGCCCGTCCCGCTCCGGCTTGAACGTGCGGTAGTTGATGGTCTCCGGCTTCTTCACCTCGCCGAAGGACCACTCGAGGATCTTCTTTGGAGAGGCGAGCCCGACCCGGACGGCGCTGAAGCTGAGCGGATCCGTGGGCTTCTCGTAGAAGTTGAAGAAGTCTTTCATGGGGGATCCTCTCCTATGCCTCGATGAGTTCGACGTCCAGGGCCAGGGCCTTCAGCTCCTTGAGGAGGACCTTGAAGGACTCGGGCAGCCCGGGCTCGAGGTTCTGCTCGCCCTTGACGATGGCCTCGTAGATGCGCGTCCGCCCGACCACGTCGTCCGACTTGACCGTCAGGAACTCCTGAAGGCCGAAGGCGGCACCGTAGGCCTCCATGGCCCAGACCTCCATCTCGCCGAGGCGTTGGCCGCCGAACTGGGCCTTGCCGCCCAGGGGCTGCTGCGTGACCAGCGAGTAGGGCCCGATGCTCCGCGCGTGGATCTTGTCGTCCACCAGGTGGTGGAGCTTCAGCACGTACATGACGCCGACGGTGACGTCCTCGTCGAACGCCGCGCCCGTGCGCCCGTCGAAGAGCACCGTCTGCCCCGAGCGCTCGTAGCCGGCCCGCTCCAGCAGGTCGCGGATCTCGTCCTCGCTGGCGCCGTCGAACACGGGGTTCGACACGTGGACGCCGGTGGAGAGCATCCTGCCGAGCCGGTAGACGTCCTCGTCGGACAGGGACTCCACGAGCGACTTGGACTCCTCGTCGTCGTAGATGTCGGCGATGCGCTGGCGGACGGCCTTCGGGGAGGCCATCTGCTCGGCCATGTCGGCGATGGCGCGGCCGATGCCCTTGGCGGCCCAGCCCAGGTGCGTCTCCAGGATCTGCCCCACGTTCATGCGGCTCGGGACGCCCAGGGGGTTGAGCACGACGTCGACCGGCGTGCCGTCCGGCAGGTACGGCAGGTCCTCCTCGGGGAGGATGCGGCTGATGACGCCCTTGTTGCCGTGCCGGCCGGCCATCTTGTCGCCGACCTGCAGCTTGCGCTTGATGGCCAGGTAGACCTTGACCATCTTGATGACGCCCGGAGGAAGCTCGTCGCCCTTCTTGAGGCGGCCGATCTTGTCCTCGAAGTGCGTCTCCACCTCCTCCGTGGACTGGTCCACCTCCTCCGCGATGCGGCGGACGGTGGCCGTCACGTCGTCGCTGCCCTCGACCTCGATGTCCCGCCAGTACTTCTGCGGGACGTCCTCGAGGGCCTCCGGGCTCAGGCGCGTGCCCTTGCCGATGAGGACGTCGCCCTTGTCGGAGATGAGCTTGGCGGCCGTCGTGTGACCGTCGAGGAGCCGGGCGATCCGACCGTACGCCGCGCGGCGCATGATCTTCACCTCGTCCTCGAGGTCCTTGCGGAGCTTCGCCTCCTCCATCTGCTCGATCTGCTCGGAGCGGGAGTCCTTCTCGACCCCCTTCCGGGAGAAGACGCGCGCGTCGATGACCGTGCCCTTCACGCCCGGCGGGACGCGCAGGGACGTGTCGCGGACGTCGCCGGCCTTCTCGCCGAAGATGGCGCGGAGCAGCTTCTCCTCCGGGGAGAGCTGGGTCTCGCCCTTCGGGGTGATCTTGCCGACCAGGATGTCGCCCGTGCCCACCTCGGCGCCGATGCGGACGATGCCCGCCTCGTCGAGGTGCGCCATGGCCTCCTCACCCACGTTCGGGATGTCGCGGGTGATCTCCTCCTTGCCGAGCTTCGTGTCCCGGGCGGTGCACTCGAACTCCTCGATGTGCACGGACGTGAACACGTCCTCCTTCACCACGGACTCGGAGATGAGGATGGAGTCCTCGAAGTTGTAGCCGCCCCAGGGCATGAAGGCGACGACCATGTTCCGGCCCAGGGCCAGCTCGCCGAGGTCCGTCGCGGGGCCGTCGGCGATCACGTCACCCGCCTTCACCCGGTCGCCCTGCTTCACGATGGGCTTCTGGTTGATGCAGGTGTTCTGATTCGATCGCTGGTACTTGACCAGGTTGTAGATGTCTGGCTTCGCGTGGATGTCCGTGTCCAGCGCGTCCGGCTTGATGACGATGCGGCCGGCGTCGACGGACTCGATGACGCCGTCGTTCTTCGCCACCGCGGTGACGCCCGAGTCGGCGGCCACGATCGGCTCCAGGCCGGTGCCCACGAGCGGGGCGTCGGTCCGCAGCAGCGGCACCGCCTGCCTCATCATGTTGGAGCCCATCAGGGCGCGGTTGGCGTCGTCGTTCTGGAGGAACGGCACCAGGGAGGCGGCCACGGACACGAGCTGGTTCGGGCTGACGTCCATGAGCGTGACGTCCTCCCGCGGCACGAGCTGGAACTCGCCGCGCTCTCGGGAGGGGACCGACTCGCTGACGAACGTCCCGTCCTCGTCCAGGTCCGCGTTGGCCTGGGCGATGGTGTTCGCCTCCTCCTCCAGGGCGGAGTAGTACCGCACCTGGGAGGTCGCCTTCTGGTCCTCCACCGTCCGGTAGGGGGTCTCGATGAAGCCCAGCCGGTTGACCCTGGCGTAGGTGGCCAGCGAGGCGATGAGGCCGATGTTCGGACCCTCGGGCGTCTCGATGGGGCACATCCGCCCGAAGTGCGTCGTGTGGACGTCGCGGACCTCGAAGCCCGCGCGGTCCCGGGTCAGGCCGCCCGGCCCGAGGGCCGACAGGCGCCGCTTGTGCGTGACCTCGCTCAGCGGGTTCGTCTGGTCCATGAACTGGCTGAGCTGCGAGGAGCCGAAGTACTCCTTCACCACGGCGCTGACCGGCTTGGCGTTGATCAGGTCGTGGGGCATGAGCGTCTCGAGCTCCTGCGACATGGACATGCGCTCCTTGATCGCACGCTCCATGCGGACCAGCCCGATGCGGTACTGGTTCTCCATCAGCTCGCCGACCGCCCGGACGCGCCGGTTGCCCAGGTGGTCGATGTCGTCGATGAAGTAGCCCTGCCGGCCATTCTTCAGCTCGATGAGGTAGCGCACCGCCTCCATGATGTCCTCACGCGTGAGGACGGTGTCCTGGGGCGCCTCCTCCTTTTCCCGGTGTAGCTTGTGGTTGAGCTTCACGCGCCCGACCTCCGAGAGGTCGTAGCGGCTCGGGTTGAAGAACAGGTTGTCGAAGTAGTTCTTCGCCTGCTGGACGGTCGACGGGTCGCCGGGACGGAGCCGGCGGTAGATCTCGAGGATCGCCTCGTCGGTGCTCCCGATCTTGTCGGCCTTCAGCGTATCCCGCAGGTAGGGGCCGGCCGTGAGGGGATCGATGAAGAGGATGTCGAACTCGTCGATCCCGATCTCGCGCAGCTGGCCGAGGATGTCCGGCGTGATCTCCTCGTTGCAGTCGAAGAGCACCTCGCCGGTCTCCATGTTGATGATGTCGTGGGCGAAGACCTGGCCGATGAGATCCTCTTCGGTGCCCTCGATCTCCGTGACACCGGCCTCCTTGAGGCGGCGGATGTTGGCCCGGCCGAGCTTCTTGCCCTTCTTGACCACCACGGCGCCCGTCTCCGGGTGCGTGATGTCCGCGGCGACCTTCTGACCCTGCATCAGGTCGTAGTCGATCTTGCGGAAGACCCGACCGTCCTCCCCCAGTCGGATCGTCTGCGTGTGGTAGAAGTCCTGGAGCAGGTCCTCCGGCGTGTAGTCCAGCGCGCGCAGAAGCACCGTGGCGTGCATCTTCCGGCGACGGTCGATCCGGACGTACAGCAGGTCCTTGTGGTCGAACTCGAAGTCGAGCCAGGAGCCGCGGTACGGGATCACCCGGGCGCTGTACAGCAGCTTGCCCGAGGAGTGCGTCTTGCCCCGGTCGTGGTTGAAGAACACGCCGGGCGACCGGTGGAGCTGGCTGACGATCACCCGCTCGGTGCCATTGATGATGAACGTGCCGTTTTCGGTCATCAACGGGATCTCCCCGAAGTAGACCTCCTGCTCCTTCATGTCCCGGATGGACTGGTTGCCTTCGTCGTCGGTGTCCCAGGTCACCAGGCGGATGGTGACCTTCACCGGCGCCGCGAAGGTCATGCCGCGCGCGCGGCACTCATCGACGTCGTACTTCGGGGGCTCCAGGTTGTAGCTGACGAACTGGAGCTCCGCCGTCTTGTTGAAGTCCCGGATCGGGAAGACGCTCTTGAAGATGGCCTGGAGGCCGATCTCCTCCCGCTTCTCCGTCGAGACGTTCGACTGCAGGAACTTCTCGTAGGAGTTCTTCTGGATGTTGATGAGATCCGGGATGTCGATGATCTTGGGGATCTTCGCGAAGTTCTTTCGGATTCGGAGATCCCTGAGGGTTCGGGCAGCCACGGTTGCTCCTTGCCGATGGGAGGGTTCGGCGGGCTGGTCAGCCCGGAGGGGGCGGCGCCCCCGCTATCCCCGGATTCGCGCCGCCGGGACGACGCCGGTGGCCGAAGCCACCGAGACCTTCTCTCTGTCCGAAGCGGGAGTCCGGGTCCCCCGTCCGGCGGGCCGGCAGAGCCGGTCCCGAGCACGGCCGCAGCCGGGAGGTCGCGGAGACCCCCCGGCTGCAGGCACGCGTGTCGCTACTTGAGCTCGACGGAGCCTCCGGCCCCCTCGATCTTCTCCTTGATCTCCTCGGCCTCCTCCTTGGAGGCAGCCTCCTTGATGGGCTTGCCGGTCTCGTCGACGAGGGCCTTGGCGTCCTTGAGGCCCAGGCCGGTGATCTCGCGGACCGCCTTGATGACCTGGATCTTCTTGTCGCCCGCCGACGTGAGGATCACGTCGAACTCGGTCTGCTCCTCCTCGGCGGCGCCGCCCTCGGCCGGGGCCGCGCCGGCGGCGACGGCCACGGGGGCCTGAGCGGACACGCCCCACTCATCCTCCAGCTGCTTCACGAGGTCCGCAAGCTCCAGGACCGTGAGGCCACCGAGAAACTCCTTCACCTGATCGATCGTGAGATCTGCCATTTCCGATTCTCCTGGTTGGCCCGTCGGGCCGTATCGAGTTGATTCCGTGGTCGAGCGGTGTCTTCGAGCGGTCGCTCAGCCTTCGCCGGCCAGCTCGCGACGCCGCGCCTCGAGGACGCCGACGAGATCGCGACCGGGGGCGGAGAGCACGCGGACGAGGTTGGAGGCCACACCGTTGAGCGTGCTCAACAGCTGGGCCCTCAGCTCGTCCTTGCCCGGGAGCCTGGCGAGCTGCTGGATGCCTTCGGCATCGAGCACCTTCCCCCCCGTGAGGACGCCGGCCTTGATCTCCAGCGCCGGGTGGGCCTTGGCGAACTCGGTGACGACCTTTGCCGCCGCCGCCGCGTCCTCCTTGGCCACCACGACACCCACCGGGCCTTCGAAGTGCTCGTGGAGCACCTCCAGCTCGGTGTCGGCCGTCGCCCATCTGGCGAGCGTGTTCTTCACGACCCGGTAGCCGGCCTGGTTCTTCCGCAGCTCCGACCGGAGCTCGACCATGCTGGGCACGTCGAGACCGGCGTAATGCGTCAGAATCGCAAGCTGGGCACCGTCGAAGAGGTCCCGCAGCTCATCGACCTGCTGGCTCTTCTCCTGACGGTTCATCCTGCCTCCTGGGACACCCGAGGGTGTCCTTCGGGGTCGGTTCCGTGCCGGGTCGCGGTCCGCGTCGCCAACCGGGGAGAGGGGCTCTCCCTGTCTTGGCGAACGAGCCAGGGAATCGGGGTCCGAATCCTCCGCTCACCGCCTCCGCCGGATCCAGCGACCACTGGAATAAAGGGCCTCGCCCTCCGACTTCTCCGACGGCCAGCGACCGGATGGACCTGGCACGCGCTACAATGAAACGGAGCGTACTCCGTCGTTGTGTGGCGGGGCGAACCCCACCGGTGACGGCGAAGCGACCGGGGGTCGCTCCGCCCGCTCAACCGGTCTCCTGCCGCACCGCCGCGACGGACGACAGGGAGACCGGGTTGACCTTGACGCTGGGGCCCATCGTGGACGACAGCGTGATGGTTCGTACGTAGGTGCCCTTGGCGCTGGACGGCCGCATCTTCACGAGCCGATCCACGAGCGCGCGGGCGTTGTCGGCGATCTGGTCCGCGGAGAACGACACCTTGCCGATGCCCGCGTGGATGATGCCGGCCTTCTCGACGCGGAAGTCGACCTTGCCGGCCTTCGCGTCGCTGACGGCCTGGCCCACCTCGAAGGTGACCGAGCCGCTCTTCGGGTTCGGCATCAGGCCCCGGGGGCCCAGGATGCGGCCGATCTTGCCGACCTGGCCCATCATGTCCGGGGTGGCGATGGCCTTGTCGAAGTCCATCCAGCCGCCCTTGATGCGCTCGACGAGGTCCTCGCCGCCGACCTCGTCGGCGCCGGCCTCCTCGGCCTCCGCCACCTTGTCGCCCTTGGCGAACACGATGACGCGCACCTCCTTGCCGGTGCCGTGCGGGAGCACCACGGCGCCGCGGACCATCTGGTCGGCGTGCCGCGGGTTGACGCCGAGGCGGACGGCGAGATCGACGGTGGCGTCGAAGCTGGCGTAGGAGGTCTCCTTCACCAGCTTGGCTGCGTCGTCCAGGTCGTACCGCGCCTCGCGGTCGACCTTCCCGGCTGCCTCGCGGTACTTCTTTCCGCGCTGTCTCATGGGCTCTCTCCTCGGCAGTGCGTGCGGGACGTGGCCCCTCCTGCCGCGTGTGCGGCGCCGCCCCGGAAGGCCGACGCCGGGGGAATTCCTACCTGACGTCGATGCCCATGCTCCGCGCCGTGCCGGCTACGGTGCGCATGGCGGCGTCCATGTCGTTGGCGTACAGGTCGGGGAACTTGATCTCGGCGATCTCCTTGACCTGGTCCCACGTCACCTTGCCGACCTTGTCCCGGTTGGGGACGCCGGAGCCGCTCTTGATGCCCGCGGCCTTCTTCAGAAGGATCGCGGCCGGCGGCGTCTTGGTGATGAAGGTGAAGGATCGATCGGCGAAGACCGTGATCTCCACCGGGATGATCATCCCCTTGTCGTCCTGGGTGCGGGCGTTGAACTCCTTGCAGAACTGCATGATGTTCACGCCGTGCTGACCCAGGGCCGGGCCGACCGGCGGCGAGGGGTTCGCCGCGCCCGCGGGCACCTGCAGCTTGATGTAGCCAGCAACCTTCTTGGCCATCGCGACTCTCTCCTTGGTCCGTGAGGCCCCGAACCGGGGCCCACGCGGTCGACCCTGGGCTCGGCTAGAGCTTCTCTACCTGCATGAAATCGAGTTCGACGGGGGTGGCGCGCCCGAAGATGCTCACCAGCACCCGCACCTTCTGCTTCTGCGGCATCACCTCCTCGACGGTGCCGCTGAAGTTGAGGAACGGTCCGTCGATGATGCGGACGCTGTTGCCCTCCTCGAACGCCACGCGGGCGCTCGGGGCGGCGGCGCCCTCCTCGGCCTTCTGCGTGAGCTTGTTGATCTCCCGCTGGCTGATGGGCTTCGGGTGCTTGTCGTCACCGATGAACCCGGTGACGCGCTGCGTGTTCTTGACGAGGCTCCAGGTGTCCCCGTCGAGGTCCATCTGCACGAAGATGTAGCCGGGCATGAGCTTCTTCTGCATGGTGCGCTTGGCCCCACCACGAAGCTCGATGACCTCCTCGGTCGGAACCAGGATCTCCCCGAAGCGCTCCTCGAGGCCGTGGTTCTTGATGTTCTCCTCGAGCAGCTGCTTGGCGCGCGACTCGTAGCCGGAGAACGTGCCGATCGCGTACCATTTCATCGCCATCTGGGTTCACCTCTGTCGCTTCGAAGACCCTGGACCGTCGGACCGGGGCGGCTCGCCTCAGACCTCGTAGACGAGCCCCGAGAGGAAGGCCCACACGTAGTCGAACAGTCCGAGGATCATGGCGATGATGAACGTCACCACGATCACCACGATCGTCGACAGCCGCGTCTCGGACCAGCTCGGCCAGGTCACCTTCGCCAGCTCGTTGCCGACCTCCATCGAGAAGGTGGAGACGCGCTCGTGGCGTCTCAGGTAGACGGTCAGGACGATGGCGACCACCAGCCCTGACAGGTCCGCCACGCGGAAGTTGACCCCGATCAGGGGCCGGTTGATGCCCGGGCCCACGAGCCCGAACAACCACGTGAAGAACTCCGCCGAGATGACCCAGGCGAGTAGGCCGACCGCGACGAAGGCCATGTTGACGTAGCGCGCGACACCCATCTTGTAGCCGTGCCCTGTACTCTTCGGATGCCCGCGTCGACGGTCACGGCGGGACGGGGGTCAGCCCGAGGACGCGCCGCCGGGGGGATGACATCCTTTGGGATGGTGGTTGGCAGGCCAGGCAGGATTCGAACCTGCAACCGCCGGATTTGGAGTCCGATGCTCTACCAATTGGAGCTACTGGCCTACAGATGAAGCCGGCACTCCCTCCGAAAAAGGGGCCTGCCAGCGGGGCGGGGACCATACGAGCGGCCCTCGCAGAGTGTCAAGCACTCACCGTGCCAGCCGCGCCCGTCCTCGAAGTATCGGGCTGATCGGACCGGCGAGCCGCCCCCGAAGGGGCGGCCGTGGACCTACTTGATCTCCCGGTGGATCGTGTGGCGCCGGAGGAACGGGTTGTACTTCCGGAGCTCGATCCGCTTCGGGTGGTTCTTCTTGTTCTTGGTCGTCGTGTACCGGCTCGGCGTCTCGCCGGCGGGACGCGCCTCGGTGCACTCGAGCGTCACGATGACCCGGTTGCCCTTCTTCGCCATGTTCGATGCTCCTCAGAAGCACGTGGAGGGAGGCGGGCCGTCCGCCTCCCTCCACCTGTCGGTCCATGACCGAGTCGCTAGTCGATGATCTCCTCGACCACGCCAGCGCCGACCGTGCGGCCACCCTCGCGGATGGCGAAGCGCAGGCCCTTGTCCATGGCGATGGGCGTGAGGAGCTCGACGCTCAGCTCGATGTTGTCGCCCGGCATGACCATCTCGGTGCCCTCGGGCAGGTTGATGGTCCCCGTCACGTCCGTCGTGCGGAAGTAGAACTGCGGCCGGTAGTTGGCGAAGAACGGCGTGTGACGGCCGCCCTCCTCCTTGGTCAGGATGTAGGCCGCGCCCTTGAACTGCTTGTGCGGGGTGATGGAGCCGGGCTTCGCGAGGACCTGGCCGCGCTCGACCTCGTCCTTCTTGATGCCGCGGAGCAGCACGCCCACGTTGTCGCCGGCCTGGCCCTGGTCGAGGAGCTTGCGGAACATCTCGACGCCCGTGACGGTCGTCTTCTTGGTGTCCTTGATGCCCACGATCTCGACGTCGTCGCCGACCTTCACGATACCGCGCTCGACGCGACCGGTGACCACGGTGCCGCGGCCCGGGATCGAGAACACGTCCTCGATCGGCATCAGGAAGTCCTTGTCGATGTCACGCTCGGGCTCGGGGATGTAGGAGTCCAGCGCCTCGACGAGCTCGATGACCGGCTTGCAGGCCTCGTCCTGCCACGAGTCCGCCTCGAGGGCCTTCAGGGCCGAGCCCTGGACCACCGGGGTGTCGTCGCCGGGGAACTCGTACTTGTCGAGCAGCTCCCGGACCTCCATCTCGACGAGCTCGAGGAGCTCCTCGTCGTCGACCATGTCGACCTTGTTCAGGAAGACGACGATGTAGGGCACGCCGACCTGACGGGCGAGGAGGATGTGCTCGCGGGTCTGGGGCATCGGGCCGTCGGCCGCGCTGACCACCATGATCGCGCCGTCCATCTGGGCGGCGCCGGTGATCATGTTCTTCACGTAGTCGGCGTGGCCCGGGCAGTCCACGTGGGCGTAGTGCCGGTTGTCCGACTCGTACTCGACGTGCGCGGTCGAGATCGTGATGCCGCGCTGCTTCTCCTCGGGCGCGTTGTCGATCTCGTCGAACGCCTTCACGTCGCCCGAGGTGTTCTTGTCCGCCATGATCTTGGTGATCGCGGCGGTCAGCGTGGTCTTGCCGTGGTCGACGTGGCCGATCGTGCCCACGTTGACGTGCGGCTTGCTACGAACGAACTTCTCCTTCGCCATCTCATGTCTCCTTGTGGGGACTCGCCGCACCCACCGGTTCGGGGCGTGTCGGCGGCTCGAGTTGGAGTCCGTGGTCCGCCGCCTTCACCCACGGCGCCGAGCTTGCTGTCTCCGGACCCGCTTCGGTTGTTTGCCCCCGTCGACGGGAGGCGGCTGTGGAATGGAGCCTGCGACGGGATTTGAACCCGTGGCCTCTTCCTTACCAAGGAAGTGCTCTACCCCTGAGCTACGCAGGCGTGTGCGCACGCAGCGACCCGGGACCGGATGCGGGCTCGGGGCCCTTTGGAGCGGGAAACGAGATTCGAACTCGCGACCCTCAGCTTGGAAGGCTGATGCTCTACCCCTGAGCTATTCCCGCGAGAGCCGGCCCCGGATCGCTGGAGCGCCTGGTGGAGGGAGGAGGATTTGAACCTCCGAAGGCGTAAGCCGGCAGATTTACAGTCTGCTCCCTTTGGCCACTCGGGCATCCCTCCACGAGAGGGGTCCAGGTGGGTGGACGTGGACCTTTTAAAGAGCGTGCGGCTACGGAGCTGACGGTGGGACTCGAACCCGCAACCTGCTGATTACAAATCAGCTGCTCTACCAGTTGAGCTACGTCAGCCCAGGGTAGAATGCCCGGCAGGAGCTGCCCTGTCCGGGACCCCCGCGCGAGGGGTGTCGCCTTATACGAGACGTCTCTGGGGCTGTCAACCGACGATTTCGCGGCCTCTCGGGAGTGTCCGGACGCCGCTCGCGCGCCGGCCTCGGAGGGGCCATTCCGTCCCGGCTACTGAGTGGACTTCGCAGCGACCTCGCGGCGCTGCCGGGCGACCTCGGCGCAGGCGACGCCCGCGAAGACGCTCACGTTCAGCGACTGCACCGGCCCCGGCGTCGGGAGGTGGATCGCCAGGTCGCACGCCTTGGCGACCCCGGGTCGCAGCCCGCGCCCCTCCGCACCGAGGACGAGGACGATCGGCCCGGTGAGATCGGCCTCCCAGAGGGGCTGCCCCTCCTCCAGGCGCGTGCCCATGACCCAGTAGCCCCGATCGGCCAGGGTCCGGAGCGCCCGCGCCAGGTTCACGACCCGGACCAGGGGCACGTGGGCCACGCCCCCGGCCGACGCGCGCACCGCGGCGTCGTTCAGCGGAGCCGCGCGATCCTTCGCCACCACCACGGCCCGGGCCCCGTAGACCGCGGCCGTTCGCATGATCGCGCCGAGGTTGTGGGGATCGGTGATCCCGTCGAGGGCCAGGACGAGGGAGGGCTCTCCGGGCTCCGCGTGGAGCGTGTCCAGGTCCACGTCGCCGGCGACCCGCACGTCCGCGCCCAGGCGTGCGCCTCCGCGGGCACCCGACCGGCGTCGTCGCTCGTCCGCCGGGGCCTCGCGGATCTCGATCCCGAGATCCCGGGCGTGCTCCACGAGGCGGCGCTCGGCGTCTCCGAGATCGCCGAGCGGCACCACGAGGCCGGCCACGGCCCCGGGATCCGTCCGCATGAGATCCTCGATCGCGCGCCGGCCGAAGATTCGACTCACGGGGCGGCCTCGATCTCCGCCAGGATCGCCCGCGCCGCTTCCACGGGGTCGCCGGACTGCGTGATGGGTCGCCCGACCACCAGGCGGGTGGCGCCGGCGTGCAGAGCGGCCTCCGGCGTGGCGACCCGCCGCTGGTCGTCCTCCGCGGCGTCTCGGGGCCGGATGCCGGGGGTCACGATCTCCAGGCCGGGCGGGGCGTGATCGCGCACGAGTCCGGCCTCCAGGGGCGAGGCGACGACGCCGTCCAGGCCGCAGCGGACCGCGAGCGACGTCCGACGCCGGACCAGCTCTCCCGGGGTCTCGTCGATGCCCGTCTCCCGGAGCGCCGCACGGTCCAGGCTCGTGAGCACGGTCACGCCCAGGATCCGCGTGTCGGTCCCGTCAGCCGCCCGGACAGCGGCGCGCAGCATCTCCTCGCCGCCCGCGGTGTGCACGGTCACCAGCCCGGCGCCGAGATCCGCGAGGCCGGCGACCGCGCCCTGCACCTGGTAGGGGATGTCGTGGCACTTGAGGTCGACGAAGACCGAGAAGCCCCGCTCGTCCAGGTCGCGGACGAACCGGCGTCCGCCCCGGAAGAAGAGGGTCATTCCGACCTTCAGCCAGCGCACGGTGCCGTACAGGCGGTCGGCCAGGGCGAGGGCCGGCTCGACCTCCGGGTGGTCGAGGGCGACGATCAGACGATCGGCAGGGGTCATCGGCGCGTCTCCCGGACGCGGCCCGCGGCCACGTCCACGATCTCGTCGAGGGAGACGTCCACCTTGTCGCCCGTCCGTCGATCCTTCAGCTCCGCCATCCCCTGCTTCAGGCCCCGCTTGCCGAGGACCACCTGCAGGGGGAAGCCGATGAGCTCCGCGTCGGCGAACTTCGCGCCGGGGCGATCCTTCCGATCGTCCAGCACCGCGTCGACGCCCTGGTCCCGCAGGCCCATGTAGATGCGCGAGGCCTCCTGCTCCACCGGGTCGCCGGGCTTGCCGAGCGGGATGACGGCCACCTGGAAGGGCGCCAGGGGCATGGGCCAGACAATGCCGCGCTCGTCGTGGTTCTGCTCGATGGCGGCGGCCATGATCCGGGTGACGCCGATGCCGTAGCACCCCATGACCATGGGGCGCTCCTTGCCGCTGTCGTCGAGGAACGTGCAGTCCATGGGCTCGGTGTAGGTGGTGCCGAGGTAGAAGACGTGGCCCACCTCGATGCCGCGGTACGGCTCCAGGGTGCCCTCGCAGCGCGGGCAGCGATCGCCCCCCACGGCCATCCGGACGTCGGCCACCCTGGCCGCCTCGAAATCGGCCCCCGGCCGGACCCCCTCGAGGTGCACGTCGGCTTCGTTGGCACCGCAGACCGCCCGGGTCAGGGCCATCACCTCCGGGTCGGCCACGATGAGCGTGTCCAGGCCGACGGGGCCGGCGAACCCGACGGGTGCCCCCGTGATGCGCTCCACCACGTCGTCGTCGGCGAGCTCGACCTCGTCGGCCCCGAGGGCGCGCTTCACCTTGACCGGGTTCAGCTCGCGATCGCCGCGGACGAGCGCCAGCCAGGGCTCCTCGTCCACGAGGACCACCAGCGTCTTGATCAGCTCACCGGCGGTGACACCCAGGAAGCCGGTGACCTCCTCGACCGTGCGCTTGCCCGGGGTCTCCACGCGCTCCGCGGCGCCGCCCTCTTCGGGTTCGGCGGGCTCCGGCAGCCCCCCGATCTCGGCCATCTCCACGTTCGCGGAGTAGCTGCAGGAGTCGCAGCTCACGATGGCGTCCTCGCCCGTCTGGGCCAGGACCTGGAACTCGTGGGAGAGGCTGCCCCCGATGTTGCCCGTGTCGGCCTCCACCGCGCGGAAGTCCAGGCCGCAGCGCGCGAAGATCCGCTCGTACGCCCGGAACATCGCGTCGTAGGAGCGCCGGGCGGCCTCGTCGTCCACGTCGAAGGAGTAGGCGTCCTTCATCATGAACTCGCGCCCGCGCATGAGGCCCGCGCGCGGCCGGATCTCGTCCCGGAACTTCGCCTGGATCTGGTAGAGGTTCATCGGGAGCTGGCGGTAGGAACGGACGTCCCGTCGCACCAGGTCGACGATCACCTCCTCGTGCGTGGGCCCGAGGCAGAAGGGGTTGCCCTTCCGATCCTCGAAGCGGAGGAGCTCCGGGCCGTACTTCTTCCAGCGGCCCGACTCCTCCCACAGCTCGCCGGGCTGGACGGCCGGCATCAGGATCTCCTGGGCCCCGGCCGCGTCCATCTCCTCGCGGATGATGCGGCTGATCCGCTGGGCGGTGCGCTGCCCCAGGGGGAGCAGGTTGTAGATGCCGGCTGCGAGCTGGCGGATGAAGCCCGCACGCACGAGCAGCTTGTGGCTGGCCACCTCCGCCTCGCGGGGGGCGTCGCGCAGGGTCGGGGCGTGGAACTGCGACATGCGCATGGCGTATCCTCGGGCCTCCGCGGGAAGGGTCCCGCCCGCGCCGGCGTTCTGCCTTCGGGCGGGCGAACGGGAGCGTGTACTACCAGAGGCGGCCGGGGCTGTCATGGGCGACGACGGGCAGGAGTTCGAGGACGCGATGCGACGGCTGGGCCTCCGCCCCGACGCGGGGGCCACCCCGTCGGACGACGACCTCTTCGAGGCGGAGCTGGAGCGCCTGGGCGTGGAGGGCCTCCCCGATGAGGAACACGCGCGCGAGGAGGACGCCACGGCTGCGCCCCCTTCCGCTCCGAGCCACCGCGTGGCGGAGGACGCGGCCCTGTTCGAGGCGGCCGTGGAGGATCTGGGGGACCCGCCGGCAGCCCCGGAGGAGGACCCCACCCGGCCGGGGCGCCGCCGGAAGCTCACCACCGGGAGCCACCAGACCCTGCGGCGACGCCTGAAGGCGGGCGAGCTCGCCCACGAGCTGGAGCTCGACCTCCACGGCCTGCGCGAGGACGAGGCCCGACAGGCTCTGGAGGCGTTCCTCCGCCGCGGGCGCAAGGAGGGACGCGAGGTGGTCCGGGTGATCTGCGGCAAGGGCCTGCACTCCCGGGATCGCGCCGTCCTCCACGAGGCGGTCCCCCGCTGGCTCCGCCGGGACCTCCGGGAGCACCTCGCCGACGCCGTCAGCGCCCCCGGCGCCCTGGGCGGCAGCGGGGCCTGGTACGTGATCCTGCGGCGCGCGCCCGAGTAGGCCCCGCCCCCGAACGGGGACGGGTCGCAGGCGCTCCGGCACGACCCGATCCTGGCGCCGGCGGGGACGCCGGCGCTCCGGCGACCGACGAGGAGCGACAGCCTCGAGGACGCCCGCGCTCCACGAGATGATCGGCCGCGTCAGTGGTCGTGGTCGTCCTCCTCCTCGTGTTCGCCCTCCTCCTCGTTGGCCTGGTCCTCACCGAAGGCGAAGTCGCCCCCGAAGCGATGGACCTCGACGTGGAGGTCGCCGTGCTCGGCGAGGTTCTCCGCGATGCGGTCCGCAAGGGGCCCCGCGCCCCCCGGGTCCACCGGATCGTCTGCGGGGTCGGCGGGCAGGACGGCGGCCCACTCGATCCCGTCGAAGAGCTGATCGGGGACGTGCACGACGGCGTCGAGGCGCACCCCGACCGGGTGATCCCCGTCGACGGGGACCTCGAGCGGGGCACGGAGGACGACCTCCAGGGGCCACACGGCCTCCACGGCGACACCCTCCTCGGGGAGGCGGCGGGTCTCCCCCTCCCGCCCCTCCCGCAGATCGAAGACGCGCCCGTGGAAGCGAAGCTCCAGGGCCAGGACCTCGACGGAGGTGAGGACACCCCGGTCCAGCCAGCAGTGCCCGTCGCAGAGGGTGATCCCGACGTGCGACGGCTCCGGGCCGAGGGGTACCACGTCGCGGATCGTGACGGCGGTGACCCGGGAGGCCCCGCCGGCCGCCCCGGCCTCGACGGCGACCTGCTCGTAGGGCACCAGGCGCCCGTCGTCGGCGTGGCAGTGACCGCCGTGGCAGTTGGAGTAGCCGGGAGGCGGGTCCGCCGGGTCGAACGCCTCGGCCGCTTCGCCGCTCAGCGAGACGGACAGCGAGCCGAAGACGACCGCGAGCTCCTCGAGTTCCACGGCGTAGTCGCCGGTGGTCTCCAGCCAGCCCTCGTCGGTGAGGTGCTCCGGTGCCGGCGCGAAGGCGGCCTCCAGCGACGGGTCCAGGGCGCCCCACGGATCCCCGTCCGCGAAGGCACAGCCCGAGACCATCAGGGCCGCCAGGGCCAGGGCGCTAGTTCGCCAGCGCATCGTACAGCCTCCCGCTCGTCTTCCGGATCCGCTCCAGGTACGTCTCGTCGTCCTCGTATCGCGTGCCGCCCGGGACGAGCACGAGGTCGCCCTCCGCCATCCGGGCCAGGGTCTCGCTCAGCCGCGTCGGATAGAACTCCTCCTGGACGATGACGTGCGTCCCGGTCCGGCGCATCGTCTTCAGCACCTCCGCGACACGGCCCGGCGAGGGGCGGATGCCCGGCTTCGGCTCCACGGTCGTCACCCGCTCCAGGTCCAGCCAGTCGAGCAGGTAGACCAGGGAGCGGTGGTAGACGACGACCTTCCGCGCGTCGTCGGAGAGCTTCCCGAAGCGGGCGGCCTCCTCCCGCGCCAGGTCTCGGAGCGTCTCCGCGTAGGCTCCTGCTTGCTCCCGGTAGCGGTCCGCGTGCTCCGGATCCAGGCGGGACATCCGCTCGCCCAGGGCCTCCGCGACACGTGCAGCCTGCACGGGGCTGTGCATGTAGTGCGGATTCCCGCCGGGGTGCACGTCCCCCTCGCTCCGGTCCACGCGGGTCGTCGGGACCTCCTTCCGGCGCACGTGCTCCGAGGCGTCGAAGTGCCCGTCGGCGCCCTCCTGGACGTCGGCGTTGCGAGCGTTCGCCAGAAGCGGCGGGAGCCAGCCCACCTCGAGCTGGAGCCCGTTGAGGACGACGAGATCCGCCCGGTTGAGCGGGAGGATCAGGTTCGGCCGGGGATCGACGTAGTGCGGATCCTCGTTGGGCGCGGCGAGGACCGTCACGTCGACGAGGTCCCCGCCCACCGCGTCGGCCACGGCCGCCAGGTCCGGCAGCGTGGCGACGACGTCCAGCTTCGCCGCCGCGACCCCCGGGGATCCGAGGGTCACCGCGAGGAGGGCGAGCCCGGCCAGCGCGGCCCGGGGGATCGGAGGCGTGCAGCCCGTGATGTACTTGCTCATCGGGTCTCTCCTAGTAGCCGTGGGCGCCGTGGGCGCCGATCAGGACCTCGAGGGCCAGGAAGCCGGCCCAGATGGGGTCCTCCCTCCACCCGGGGTCGTCCCGGGAGCCCTGCAGGCGGAGGCGCGAGAAGTGCGATGGATAGAAGGTGCCCTGGAGGCTCGCCCGCTGGCGGGGCTCGTCCCACTCGGGATCGAGGGGGTCGTCCTCCACTCCGCCGACCCACTCGTAGCGGCCGCCCACCTCCCACTCCGGGTCGATGCGCCAGACGAGCTGGGCGTAGCCGCCCCCGTCCTGCAGCACGTCCCCGGGCACCTGGCGGGTGCGGAACATCCCCTCGACGGTCAGGGAGACCGACGTCCTGTCGACGTCACCGGGGGGACGCCAGCGCAGGTACAGGTCCGTCCCGTAGATCTCCGTCCGGTTGTCGTGCCCGGTGGAGTTCGGCCCGAGCTGGGACGTGAGCCCCCACTGGAGCGACCAGGCGTCGCTCAGGGCGAAGAACTGCCGCAGGCCGAGCGTGTAGAGGAGGTCTCCCGGGTCGTCGACGCCGGGGTCCTCCCCCCCGAAGAAGCTCCGGGCACAGCAGGCGCCGGTGGCCATGGTCGAGGACGCGAGCACCTCCACGTACCAGGGCAGCGGAGCCAGCCAGGAGACCTCCACGCCCAGGCCACGGCTCCCCTCGGAGCCGAAGAGCTTCCCGTTCGCCAGGGGCTGGTCCACGAACGACCAGCTGTGGGGATGGGTCGGGTTCAGGCGCCCGAAGCGCGTCTTGAACTGCCCGGCGCGCACCTGGAGGTTCGCGGGGAGGCCCAGGGTCGTGGCATAGGCCTCCTCCACCTCCACCCCGAACTGGCTGTAGACGAGGTTGGCGTCGAGCCGGAAGTAGGGGTCGACGCTGGCCTCCATGTGCAGCTCGAGCTGCTGGAGGTTGAACCCCGTCTCCGTGGGATCGTGACCTCCCAGCTGGAGCGGCTCGTCGTCGTCGAACCAGGCCAGGGTGGTGTCGAGGATCAGCGAGATCCTCGGGTTCATGCTCTGCAGGGCGCCGCTCGCCGCGGCCAGGGGACCGCCGGGCTCCGCGTCCGTGCTCTCCTCGCGCTCCGCGGCGTCGGCTTCGAGGGCCTCCTCGAGGGCCGCCCGCTCCTCTTCACTCAATCCGTCGGCGCCGGGCTCGCCCGCTCGGACGGCCGGCGCCGTACACAGGCCGATCCAGAGCAGGATCGGCCCCACACGTGCCGTGCGCACGATGACCTCTCACGTCCCGTGGAGTCCGGGCCCGGACACGCCGGGCCGGCTTCGGGGCCGCCTCGGCGACCCCTCGATCGATCAGCCGATCGCCGGGGGAGAGGTCTTGGGGGCGTAGCGATAGACGGCGCGGGCGAGGATGGCCCGGTCCGTGCCCTCCGGGTGGGCGGCGACCCACGCGAGGGACAGCCCCGGAGCCGCCGGCTCGACCCGCACGGCGGCGCCGTCGTGGCCGCCGAGGGTCACGGAGCAGTGCTCGTGCTCGTCTCCGTGCTCCCCGTCGGCGTCCCGGCCGCCGCCGGGCTCGTGGGCGTGATCCGCTCCGTCGTGGGCGCCGGACGCATGCACCACCTCGCCGTGCTCCTCGCAGCGCGCGTGCTCCACGGCCGCGAAGTGCACGGCGCCGACGACCTGCACCACCAGGAACGCCGCCGCGGCCGACAGCGTCAGCGCGCGTAGGAGCCTTTGCGTGCGGGAGGTACGGCCCATCGTCGCCGGTTTGTACGTCGCGACTTCGGAGCGAGTCAACCGTCCGGCCGGGCTCCACTCGCTACCACGAGGACCGGGTCGAGGATCCCTGCTGGTCCGACCTGGCCTTCATGTTCAAGTCCGCCGCGGGCCTCCGCGACCTGGAGCGACACGGGGAGGTGCTGCTGGTCAAGGAGGACGTCCCCGAGGCCGTCCGCGCGCGTCTCCTCCCCCTGGACGGCAGACGGCCCGGCGTTCCCGCCGCGCTGGTCGAGGCCTCGACGAACCGCCTCGCCGTAGACGTGGACGCGCCAAAGGCGGGGCTGCTGGCGGTGACCGAGGCCTGGCTCCCGGGCCGGACGGCGCAGGTGGACGGAGAAGACGCCCCCGTCGTCCGCGCCAACGGCATGATGCAGGCCGTCCCCGTGGACGAGGGTCCACACCGGGTGACGCTGGTCTTCCGACCCTGGTACTTCCTCGGACCGGCCTGGCTCGCCCTCGCAGCGCTGCTGGGCGCACTCGTGCTCGTGCGGCGCGAGGCTCGACGGGGCCGATAGCTTTACGCCACCGCCAGCGCGGTGTGGATCCCCATCCAGAGCATGCAGACGGCCTGGGCGGCGAAGAACGTGAACCGGACGGTCACGACCCGGTTCGTCTGCTCGAAGGCCACGTGCGTGGTGGTGTGGAGCACCCGGGCGCCCATGACGGTCAGCGCCAGCACGTCGAGGGTCGGGCTGGACACGTCCGCCACCACGATGGCCAGGACGATGGCCCCGAGCACGGGGAGGTTCTCCACGCAGTTGGCGTGGGCGCGGAGGGCGCGCTTGTACCAGTCGCGCCCCTCGATGGCGTAGTGGGCGTAGGCCTTGATCGGGTCCCGGCCGGAGAGGATCCGGCTCCAGCGGTAGACGCCGACCGTCGCGGTCAGCATGAGCAGGGTCCACCCGGCGAACGCCAGGAGCACCCAGACGGGGATGGGCATGCGCACCTCGCAGGCGATGGATGATGAGGTGCAGTCAGACTAGCATGCGACGACTCCGCGGAATCGCCCGCCGGGTGGTAGACTGGGGCCGACCGGAGGAGCGGACCACGATGCTCGAGCCGTCCGACATCGCACCGGAGACCGCGCGGCCGCTGCGGAGAGCGGAGTACGAGCGCCTGGTGGAGTCGGGCGCCTTCGAGGACGAGCGGGTCGAGCTGCTGCACGGGGTGAACGTCCGCATGAGCCCGCGGGGAACGGCCCACACCGACGTCGTCCGCCGCCTGAACATGCTCCTCGCGCCGCTCCTCGCCGGGCGCGCAGCCGTCTCGGTGCAGGCGCCTCTGGCGGTCACGGACGACTCCGAGCCGGAGCCGGACCTCGCCGTCGTCGCCCCGGACCTGGGCTGGGACGAGCACCCCACCACCGCCTCTCTCGTCGTCGAGGTCGCTGACACGTCCCTCAACAAGGACCGGCGCGTGAAGTCCGCCCTCTACGCCGCCGCCGGGGTCGAGGAGTACTGGATCGTCGACCTCCCCGGCCGAGCCGTGGAGGTCCGCACCGACCCCACCGAGGGCGAGTACCGCACGGTCGCACGCTACGGTCACGGCGGCTCCGTCACGTTGCGCGCGTTCCCGGACATTACGTTGGTCGTGGACGACTTCCTTCCGTAGCGATCTTGGAGCCGCTGGTCGTCTAGAAGGGAGCCCGGCCGGCACGAGCCATCTCGAGCACATCGTGAAGGTCGATGACCTCGATGGGCTTGTCGGCGATGAACTCGGCGGCTGGCTTGGTGAAACCTGCGTAGCACGCCAGGATTCCGCGTTCGTGCCCCCAGTCCAGCATCGATCCGAGCAACTGACGGGCGACGGCCACACCGGCCGGGCGACTCACTGCCTTGCACTGAACTGCGGGCCCAGGCCACCAGGAAGTGCACGAGCAGGGCGACCACGAACTCGTGCTGCTCGGTCGGCGTATCCACGTCCTCCAGCCAGCCCTCGAACAGCTCGCGCGGATCGTCCTCGTCGAGAGCGACGAAGTCGTCCCAGGTGAAGGGTCCGACGTCGGCTCCGGGATGTCCTGCGTGCGCCATGCCGTGATGATCGCCGCGGCCACCGGGTTCGCACAAGCGGGGGACCCTGCCGCCGCTCACCGGCGCGTCACGGCCCCGAACCGCAGGTAGAGCGCCGGGACGACGATCATGTTCAGGGCGGTGGAGGAGACGAGGCCGAAGAGGATGACGATGGCCATGGGAGCCTGGATCTCGGAGCCGGGCTCGCCGGCCTGCAGCGCCAGGGGGACGAGGCCGAGGCCGGAGGCGAGGGCGGTCATGAAGATGGGGGCCAGGCGCTCCATGGCGCCCTGGCGGACGGCGGTGAAGGGGTCGGTGACGCCCTCTTCCAGGGCCAGGTGGCGGATGTGCGAGACCATCAGGAGGCCGTTCCGGGTGGCGATGCCGAACAGGGTGATGAAGCCGATGAGGGAGGCCACCGACAGGACGCCGTCGAGGACCCAGACCCCGGCGACGCCGCCGATGAGGGCCAGGGGCAGGTTCGCCATGACGAGCAGGGAGTCCCGGCCCGAGCCCAGGGACATGAACAGCAGCAGGAAGATGCCCAGGACGACCACGGCCGTGAGGACGGTCAGCGTGCGGGAGGCCTGGGCGGCGCTCTGGAACTGGCCGCCGTACTCGACGTGATAGCCGTCGGGGAGGTCGACCTCCTCGTCCACGCGGGCGCGGATGGCCTCGACGACGCCCACCAGGTCGCCGCCGGCCACGTTGGCCGAGACGACGATCTTGCGCTGCACGTCCTCGCGGCCGATGCGGTTCGGGCGGCGGTCCCGGCGCACGTCGGCCAGGGCGTGCAGAGGCACCTCGGCGCCGGACGGCGTGGCCACCAGGGTCTGGCGGATGGCCTCGACGTCCTCCTTGGCCTCCTCCGGGAGGCGGACCAGGAGGTCGAAGCCCCGCGTCCCCTCCAGGATGCGCGAGACGGGGTGGCCGCGGAAGGCCGTCTCCAGGGTCTCGGCCACGTCGCGGATCGACAGGCCGTGGCGGGCGATGGCCGGCCGGTCGAAGTCCACGACCAGGTACGGGACGTCCATCTGCTGCTCGACGTTCAGGTCCACGACGCCGGAGACGGTCTCCATGGCGCGGCTCACGTCCTCCGCGAGGCTTCGGAGGGTGTGCAGGTCCGGCCCGAAGACCTTCACGGCGATGTTCGCGCGCGTGCCGGACAGCATGTGGTCGATGCGGTGGCTGATGGGCTGGCCGATGGTGATGTTCATGCCCGGCACGGCGGCGAGGTCGTCGCGCAGGTCGGCCAGGAACGCCTCCTTGGAGCGCTCCTCCATGTCCAGGTCCACGTCGATCTCCGAGGAGTTCACCCCCTGGGAGTGCTCGTCCTGCTCCGCCCGCCCGGTGCGGCGGGACGTGGAGACCACCTCCGGGTGCTCGTGGAGGACGTCCTCGACCATGCGGCCCAAGCGGTCGGACGTCTCGAGAGAGGTGCCGGGGAGGGTCACGGCGCTGATGGTCAGGGTCCCCTCGTTGAACTCGGGCAGGAACGACTGCCCGGCCCGCGACAGACCCCACCCGGCCGCTCCCAGGGCCGCGACGGAGGCGATGGTGATGGGGATCCAGCGGCGCACCGTCAGGTCGAGGGTGGGCCCGTAGGCCGCCTTGATCCAGCGCGTCAGGCGGCCCTCTCCGCGCTGCTCGATGCCCTTCGAGCCGGGCAGGAGGAGGTAGCAGAGCGCCGGGGTCACGGTCAGCGCGACCACCAGCGACGCCGCCAGGGACACGACGTAGGCCAGGCCCAGCGGCTCGAGGAGGCGCCCCTCCACGCCGGTCAGGAAGAACAAAGGCACGAACACCAGGATGATGACCAGGGTCGCGAAGACGATGGAGGCCCGGACCTCGCGGCTGGCGTCGTAGACCACCTCGAAGGTGGAGCGGCGCTCGGCCTCTGGGAGCGCGGCGTTCTGGCGCAGGCGGCGGACCACGTTCTCCACGTCGACGATGGCGTCGTCCACCAGGGCGCCCACGGCGATGGCCATGCCGCCCAGGGTCATGGTGTTGATGGTCCCGCCCAGCCAGTCCAGCACCACCACGGCCGCCAGCAGGGACAGGGGGATGGCCGTGGCGGTGATGGCGGTGGCGCGGCCGTTGGCCAGGAACAGCAGGAGGATGAGCACCACCAGGATGGCGCCGTCCCGCAGGGCGTGGACCACGTTGTCCACCGCGACCTCGATGAAGTCCGCCTGCCGGAAGATGTCGCGCTGGAGCCGCATCCCCTCCGGCAGCGAGGCCTGCACGTCGTCCAGGACGGCGTCGAGGCGCTCCGTCAGGGCCAGGGTGTTGGCGTCCGGCTGCTTCTGGATGCCGATGACGACCGCGGGATCGCCGTTGAACGAGCCCTCTCCACGCTTCAGGGCGGGCCCGATGCGCACCTCGGCCACGTCGGAGACCGTGATGGGCTCGCCGTCGCGCACCTCCAGGACGGTCTCGCCGATGTCCTCCACGCGCTCGACCCGGCCCAGGCCGTAGATGAGGTACTCGCGGCCGTTTTCGCGATAGAAGCCCGCCGAGACGTTCTCGTTCGCCTCGCGGAGGGCGTCGGCGACCGTGTCCAGGGCGATGCCGTAGGCGGACAGGCGCTCGGGCGACACCACCACCTGGTACTGCTTCACGCCGCCGCCGATGGGGATCACCTGCGAGACCCCGGGGACCGCTAGCAGGCGCCGCCGGACGCTCCAGTCGGCCTCCGTCCGCACCTCGATGGGCGTGTGCTCGTCGGAGGTGAGCGCCACGAAGAGGATCTCGCCCATGATGGACGTGATGGGCGCCATGGTCGGCGGATCCACGTCCGGCGGCAGGGACGCGCGGACGAGCTGGAGCTTCTCCGAGACCACCTGGCGGGCCCGGTAGATGTCGGTCCCCCACTCGAACTCCACCCAGATGACCGCGTTGCCGATGCCGGTGGCCGAGCGCACGCGCCGCACGCCGGTGGCGCCGTTCACGGCGGTCTCGATGGGATAGACGACCTGGCTCTCCACCTCCTCCGGGGCCATGCCGTGGGCCTCCACCAGGACCGTGACGCTCGGCGCGGTCAGGTCCGGGAAGACGTCCACGGGGACGTTCAGGGCACGCCAGCTTCCCCAGCCGAACAGACCCAGCGCCACGAGCACCACGAGGAGACGGTTGCGCAGCGACCAGCGGATGATCCCGTCGACCATCAGTGCGCGTGCCCATGGCCGACCGCGCCGGTCGCGGTGGCCGCCAGCTTCACGAAGTACGCCCCCTCGGAGACCACGTGCTCACCCGGCTCCAGGCCGTCCACGACCTCCACGAGGCCGCGGTCCCGGACGCCGAGGCGCACCACGCGCCGCTCGAAGGTCTCTCCGCCGCCCACCACGTAGACGACGTCCACGCCCTTGTCGTCCAGCACGGCCGAGGCCGGGATGACCGGCACCTGCCGCGCCGGGCCGCTGAAGACGTGGGCCCGCAGGAAGGCGCCGACCCGCAGCCCGGTCCCGGCCTCGCCCAGCGCCGCCAGGAGCGACACCGTCCGGGTGTTCGACTCGACCACGTCCGGCCACGCCACCAGCGCGCCCTCGGCGGTGAGGTCGATGGCCACCGGCTCCGCACCGTCCGACGGGCGGAACCAGAGCCCCGTCGGCTCGCCGACCCGCGCCGCGTCGGCCTCGGGCACCCGCGCCTGCAGCCACAGGCGCTCCCGATCCACGATCTGCAGCAGCGGCTCACCGGCGGTGACGAAGGCCCCGTCCACCACGGCGCGCGACGTCACGGTCCCGGCGATGGGGCTCCGGATGGCCACGCGACCCCGGGCGTCTCCCTCCTCCGAGCCCAGGCCCTCGTGCTGCGCGCGGCGGCCGCGGGCCTGCTCCACTTCCGCGCGGGCCACGTCCAGGTCGCTCTCGGCGTCCAGCAGGCGCTTCCGCGGGATCGCGCCCGCCTCGGCCAGCCTCCGCAGACGCGCCACCTCGCGTTTGGCGCGGCGCACCCGGACCTCGGCCTTGCGGACCTCCGCCTCGAGGTTCGCGGCGCCGCCGGGCTCCAGCCGCGGCACGACCCAGGCCACCACCTCGCCGGCCTCCACGCGCCGCCCCACCTGGGGCACGCCACCATCCGGCGCGGCGATCCGGCCACCGAAGGGCGCCATGACGCGCGCCTCCGCGTCGGCGGCCGGGCGGACCGTGGCGTTCGCGGGCACCGACGGCCGCAAGGGCTGCTCCCGGACGGCGGTGACCCCGAAGTCCACCTTCCACTGGGTCTCCAGGAGGAACGAGATGTCGCCCACCGGCTCCTCGAAGTGCGCCTCGGCCGCGGCAGCGGCGTCCTCGAAGACCCGGACGGTCCCCAGGTCGAAGCGCTCGGTCCCGTCCTCCGTCTCCAGGAGCAGCAGGAGCCGTCGTTCGCCCGCATGTCGCGGCGTGACGGCAGGCGTGAAGATGCCGGCGCGGGCCGGGGCGTTCGCCTCCCAGCGCTCCCCGGGGTGATCCGGTCCGGTGAGGACCACCGCCAGCGAGCCGCGGGTCACGGGCTCCCAGCCGTCCAGGCCGGTGAAGTGGGCGGCGAACTCCGAGTGGTGGCCGACGAGCAGCGCCGGGAACTCCACGTAGAGCTGGTGCCGCTCCCCGAACTGCGTGACGACCTGCGCCGGCCGCTCGTGGCCGTGCCCGTGGTCGTCATGGCCCGCCTCGTCGCCGTGGCCGTGGCCGCCTTCGTCGTCGTGGCCGGCTTCCTCCTCGTGCGCGTGCCCGCCTTCGGCGGCGTGGTCGTGGCCGTGATCGGCCTCCGCGCACCCCGCGAGCCAGGCCGCCGCTGCGACGATCGCGATGTACCGGTACACCATCTACCGCTCCTCCATGCCGGTGCGCCCCAGCGCCCGGTCCAGCGCGATCCGCCGGTCGCGCGCCTCGGCCTCGAGCTCCAGGGCCCGAAGCTCCACGTCCACGACGGCCCGCCACGCGTCCAGGTAGCCCAGGACGGTGATCTCTCCCGCCTCCCAGGACACGCGGGCGGTCTCCAGGAGGCTCCGGCTGCGCTCCCGGCCCTCCTCGCGATAGGCCACCGCCGCCTCCCGGAGACTCGCCGCCTCCCGGGAGAGGCCCACGACCTCGGCACGGACCTGCTGCTGCAGGATATCCCGGCGGCGCCGGGTCGCGGTCAGGGCGGCCTCGGCCTCCGCCCGCTCCCCCTGCTCCCGGTCGAACAGGGGCAGGGTCAGGCCCACGCCCAGGACGAACCCGGGGAAGCCGTCGCCGCCGATCCGGGCGTGCTTGTAGCCGGCCAGGACGGACGGCGTGGGGATCCAGCCGCGCCCCGCCGCCTCCCGCCGAAGCTCCAGGGCGTCGATGCGGGCGCCGAGGGCGGCGACGGACGGTCGAGCCGGGTCGCCCACGACGCTCGGCGGAGCGTCCGGCAGCACGTCGCCGGCGAGGCGCAGCGAAGCCGCGGCCTCGGCCGGATCCAATCCCACCAGCCCCGCCAGCACAGCCCGGATACGCTCGAGTCGGGCGCGCTCCACGTCCAGGGTGGCGCGGCTCTCGGCGATCTCCTGCGCCAGCCGCTCCCGCTCGTACGGGGCCCGCTCGCCGGCCTCCACCGCCATCGCCACGGCGTCGGCCGCCTCGCCGAGGCGCTCGAGCCACTGCTCCCGCACGGCCACGCGCTCCTGGAGCCGCAGCGCGGCGAGGAAGGTCCTGCGCACGTCCGCCGCCAGGTCCAGCCGGGCCGCGCGGCTCTCCTCGCCGACGGCGTCCGCCGTGCGCTCGGCGGCGTCCGCCTGCAGCCCTCGCTGCCCTGAGATCGGCAGGCTCTGCTCCACCTGCAGGAAGCTCTCGGCCACCGTGTCCGGGTCCTCGTTCGTCCGCTCGTGCAGGAAGTCGAACGACGGGTTCGGCCATGCCTCCGCGCGCAGGGCTTCGGCCCGCGCTGCGGCCTCCTCGGACTCCCAGGCGCGCACGAGGGCCGGGCGCTCCAGGGCGCGCCGTACGGCCTCGCGCTCGCCCAGGACCTCGCCGGCCGGCTGAGCGCGGGCGGGTGTTCCCAGGGCCACGACGGCCAGGGCAGCCACGAAAAACCGATCGGCACTCGGCCTTCTTTTCACCATGATGCGCACCTCGTGGGCGGGCGAGGGCCCGAGGGCAGGGTCAGAAGAGCCGGGCCACCCAGGTCTCGGCCAGGTGGTGGAGGGCGTCGTGACCGATCGCGAGGATGGTCAGCACCGCGGCGCCGAGCAGCCAGGCGGGCCAGCGGGCCGGCACGGTCCAGCGCCCGTCGACGAGCCCCTGCACCCGGCGCTCCACGGCCCCGCCGCCGAAGGCGGGCACGGCGGCCGGGGGCGGCTCCACGACGGCGCGCCGGGCCTGGACGATGGCCTCGGCCACGGTGAGCCGATCCCCGACCCGGCGCGCGGCGGCCTCGTCGCAGGCCTGCTCCCCGGCGACGTCGAGGGCGTCCAGCAGGCGCCGGCGGACGCCGGGCAGGTGGAGGCGGGAGCCGAGGCGGACCGCCAGCTTGATCAGGCCGTCGCGACGCCCGGCGTGGGCGGCCTCGTGGGCGACCACAGCCCGAAGCTGCGCGGCCGTCAGGCGGTCTCGCAGGCCCTCCGACACGAAGACGCGCGGGCGGACGAGGCCCGCGGCGACGGCCAGCGGGGCGTCGGAGGCGAGCAGCCAGCCCCCGAGGGCGCCGTCCCAGCGGGCGACCCGCTCCAGGCGGGCCGTCCATCGTCGAGCCCGGACGAGGCCGGCGAGGTCCCGGGACCACCCGATCGCCAGCCAGAGCAGGCCCAGCCCGGCGCCACCCAGGATGACCGCGGAGGTCGCCGGCGGCGTGTCGTGGACGAAGCAGAGGTGGAAGTCGTGGTGGTCGTGGTGATGGCAGTGGTCCCGGGCGACGCCCAGGGCGTCCAGGGCCGACGGCAGGAACACCACGGCCACGGCCGCCACGCCCACCGCGAGGGGGATCAGGCCCAGCGCGGCCAGGAGCCGGAAGCGCCTCGCGGGCTCCACCCGGTCCAGGCCGCGGAGTGCCGGCACGGCCAGGCCGCTCACGAGCGCCCCCAACGCCACGCCGGCGGCCCCAAGCAGGGCCGCCATCTGGATCCACCCCGCCATCAGGACTCCTCCTCGGCGCGGCGGGCGGCGATGAGCCGCTCCAGACGATCGAGCGTGTCCTCCCCGGCGTGATCGGCGAAGTCCACGAAGGCCTCCAGCGCGATCTCGACCCGGCCGCCGGAGACCTGATCGACCATCTCGCCGACCACCCGCTCCGTCAGCGCGCGGCGGTCGACGAGGGCGGAGTAGACGTAGGCGTGGCTGCGCTTCTCGCGGCGGAGGAGGCCCTTGTCCGCCAGGCGCTTGAACGTGGACTGCACGGTGTTGTGGGTGATGCCGCGGTCGGCGCCGATCACCGCGTGGGCGGCCCTCACGTCCGTGGGGCCGTGCTCCCACACGTGCTCCATCACCGCTATCTCCAGCTCGCCGAGCCGGCTCGGGGTCGTCTTCGCCATGACGCGACACCCTACGCGAGGAGAAAACCGAGGATCAATCGGTTTCGTCCGGTCGTCGATGTGGCCGCCGCCGGGGAGCGCGCCCCAAACAGGGGGCGCCGGCGTCCTCGCATGCAGATCATGCACATCTCCCGGCTTCCAACGGGCTCGCGCCGAGGCGCCAGGCCGCGAAGCCGCGGAGGACATGGAGGAGGGGCATTGGGACCATTTGCCACGGCGGTCGCTCCCCGGCCCGCCGGCCCCGGCGGCACGATCCGGCCCTGCCCGGAGACCACTCCCGATGGTGGCGAAACGCCGGGCCCGGTGAGCTCGACCACGTCCACGACCACGTTTCGCGGGCTCTCGGCAAGTCGTGGCCGCTCGACAGCGGTCCCTGCCGGCATGCTCCTCGACACCCGATCCGGCCTGCTCGGTGCGCGCGGCATGGACACGACCCGCGACTTCATTATAGTCCGCCCGCCGTGGCCGACGTCCGCCCCAGCTCACCCCGACCGCGCCGGCTCCCGTTCCGGCAGGGGGATCTCGTGGAGGGCGAGGTGCTGCGACTGGCCCCGAAGGGGGGCAGCGTGGCCCTCGCCGAGGGCGTCGAGGTGCGCGTGCCGGGGGGCGTGCCCGGGGATCGGGGCGTCCTGCGCATCGTCCACACCGGCAAGAACGCCGTCTGGGGCAAGGTGCACGACCTGACGGTCCCGTCTCCGGACCGCGTAAGCACGTTCTGCGACGTGGTCGATCGCTGCGGAGGCTGCCCCTGGCAGTCCGTGTCCGCCGAGGCCCAGCGCCGGGCCCGCCTGGCCGGGCTGGAGGCGGCCCTCGGCGACCTCCTGGACGGCGCGCGCCGCCACCCGTGGGCGGGGCCCGTGGCAGACCGGGGCTTCCGCACGAGGGCGCTGATGATGGCACGCAAGCACCGCGGCCGCCTGCGCCTGGGCTTCTTTGCCCCCGGCACCAACGACCTGGTCCCTGCGGAGCGATGCCCCGTCCAGGACGCCCGGATCGGGACGGCCCTGGAGGAGGTCCGCTTCCGCCTGCACCGCCGCCGCGTCACCACGTGGGAGGGGGCGGGCAGCGACGGGCTCCTCAAGGCCGCGCTCCTGCGCATGGATCCGGCCGTGGGCGCCGGCCTGCTGACCCTGGTGGTGACGCGCGACGACGAATCCCTCCCGGCCCTGGCCCGAGAGCTCGTCGGCATCCCGGGCGTCGCGGGCGTCCACGCCAACGTGAACCCGGCGGACGGCGGCCCGGTCCTGGGCCCCGAGACGCGACACCTGGCGGGGGCGCGGTACCAGGAGGTGCGCTACGGCAGCCTCGCGCTGCAGATCGGCCCCACCGCCTTCCTCCAGACGAACCACGCGGTCGCCCTGGCGCTGTTGGAGGTCGTGGCCGGCCTGACTCCCGGGCGCATGGCGCACCTGGCCGACCTCTACGCCGGGGTGGGCGTGTTCGGGCTGGCGCTGAGCCGCCGCGCCGAGCGCGTGACGCTGGTGGAGCGCAGCCCGGCGGCCGTGGCCGACGCCCGCCGGAACGCCGCCCGCCTGGGCGCGGAGCACGTCACCGTCCTGGAAGCGGACGCCGCCGAGGTCGCCGCCGACCTGCCCGGCCCGCCTCCCGACGCGGTCGTCCTGGACCCGCCGCGCTCCGGGTGCGGCCCCGCCGTGGTGGACGCGATCGCCGCGCTCCCCGGCCGTCCGCGCGTGATCTACGTGTCCTGCGGGCCCAAGGGGCTGGCGCGGGATGCCCGCCGCCTTGTGGAGGCCGGCTTCCGCGTGACGGACCTGGTGCCCCTGGACATGTTCCCGCACACGCCCCACGTGGAGGCGCTGGTGGCGCTGGAGCGCGCGTCGTGAGCCGCCGCGTGCGCCTCCGGGCCCTCGGGATGGGCCTCGTGGTCGCCCTCGTGGTGTGGCTGACGGGGATCGGTGAGGCGTTCCTGTACGGCCACTCGGGCTGGTGCGCCGCCCGGAGGGGCGTGGCCGGCCAGAACTTCGTCCGCTACGGGTTCGAGGAGACGAAGTACGGCCCCGTGGAGAATCTGGCCCCGGTGGAGCCGGAGGAGTTCGACGTCTACTGGCACCACCCGGTGGGCATCCACCTGCTCGTGGGCGCGTCCTTTCGCACCCTGGGCGTGGGCGAGTGGCAGGCGCGGATCGTGCCCGTCCTCCTGATGCTCGCGTCGTTCCTGCTCTTCTACCTGATGGCCCGGGAGTGGTGGCGGGGGCCCGGCCTGTGGGCGGCCCTGATCTTCTTCTCCACCATCCCGATGCTGGGCTACTACGGGCCCTTCGTGAACCAGGAACCCCTGGTGCTCGTGTGCTGCATGGCCGCGGCCTGGCTCCAGACCCGCTGGGCCCGCTCCCCGCGCCCCTGGATCCTCGTGGCGACGGCGGTCGTGGCCACCCTCGCGGCGTGGTCCGACTGGCCCTGGTTCCCCTTCGCCTTCGCCCTGGCCGTCGTGGAATTGATCCGCCTCATGGCGCGGCGGAGCCCGGACGTGCGCTGGTTGGTGGTGCTGTCCGTCGGCGTCGTGGTCGGCCTCGTGGGCGTGCTGAAGCACCTGGTGGCGCTCCAGGGCGCAGAGGACTGGCTCGACGGCTTCCTGCACCTCTTCGAGTTCCGGAGCGGCGGGGAGAAGAAGTCCCTCGAGGACCTGGTCGGCGCCTCCGGCGACCGCTGGGTGCAGCTCTTCACGCCCACCCTGATCACCGCCGGGCTGGCCTGGATGCCGTTCACCCTGTGGGACGCCGTGCGCGGACGCCTGAGCATGAAGCACGCCGTGGCGTGGGCCTTCCTGTTCACGGGCGCGCTGTGGACCTGGGTCTTCAAGCAGGGCGCCAGCGTCCACGAGTACTGGCCCTTCTACGCGGCGGTCTTCTTCGTCGTCGCCGGCGCCGACCTGGTGGAGCACCTCGCCGGCCTCCTCGCGCGGGTCCACCGGGGCCGCCTCCGACACGCGGGGGTCGCCGTGGCCGCGGTGCTGATCGCGCTCCAGGCCACGTCGGGCCTCGCCGGGGTGGTCCACCGCCACCGCAACCCCGACCCGAACCTGTGGGAGGCGGACGACTGGCGGCATCGGCACACGATCCTGGGCCGCTGGA
This sequence comes from Myxococcota bacterium, assembly GCA_051747385.1. Taxonomy (GTDB): domain Bacteria; phylum Myxococcota_A; class UBA9042; order PHBI01; family JACKFB01; genus JBNJGB01. The sequence goes on along the minus strand of JBNJGB010000004.1, from coordinate 188,591 downwards.
TCGCCGAGCACACGGAGCCCGAGGAGACGGTCGCGCTGATGCGCCCCGTCGACAAGGCCCGGTTCCAGCTGGGGTTCTACCAGCGCCGGGACTGGCACCGCCTGCACTACGGCTCGAAGACGCGCCGCATCCAGCCGCCGCGCGGGACCGCCCTGGCCGTGGTGGATCTCACCACCGCCCCGCAGCAGACCCAGCACCCGGTGCTGAAGGATCTGCTCCGGCGCCACCCGGTGACCGTCCTGGAGGACTTCGTCATCGCGGACATGCGCCGGCGCGTGGAATCCCCGGAGGTCACGTGGCTCTCCAAGCGGGAGGGCGACCCGGGCATCCTCCACCGGTGGCTGGTGTCCATGGTCTACGGCCCCTGGACCCTGGAGCGGGATCCGCTCATGGAGGCCATGCTCCTGCTGTCCACCGGCCACCGGGCGCCGGCCGTCCATCGCTATCTCGCGGTGGAGACGTTCCCGGACGACCTGCGCCACCGGGTCGCGAACCACGTCCTCGCCCGAGCGGCCGGGCTCACGCCGCCGGAACCGCGGGAGTGGCTGGCCGAGCGGGCGCCGCTCCCCGAGGGGGTGGACGGGCCGGTGGCCTTCGGCGACGCGCTGTCGCTTCTGGGCCTGCGCGTCACGCCCCCGTCGCGTCGCGGCCTGGTCCTCGAGGCCGTCTTCCGGGTGGACGACCCTCCGGGGCCGGGGTGGTTCCCGTTCCTCGACCGCTACGCCTACGGTGTGTGCGAGCCTGAGGTGCGGCGCAAGGCCGTGACCCGCATCCGGGTCTTCCCCTCCTCCGGCACCTGGCGCGAGGGAGACCTCGTCTACCTGCGCGGCTGGGTCGCGCGACACCCGTGGCAGGGCGACACGGAGCTCCTGTTCGGCTTCTGGCGTCCCGCCCGGAAGGGGCGGCCGAAGCAGCATCTGGACGTGGGCGCCGACCGCGGCCTGCTGGTGCGTCCGCAGGGGCTGAAGGACCCGACCCCCTGGCCGGAGTGGCTCGACTGGCTCGACCTGCGCTGGCCCGATCGCGAGTGCCGTTGAGGGGGAGCATCCGGGTCCGCTAACGTACGCGCGCAAACAGGAGGTCCTCCATGCATCCAGTCCGCTCGTTGCTCGTCCTCGCGTTTCTCGTCGCCGTGCCCGTCGCGGCCTGCGACGACGGCGGGGGAGACGGCGGAGCCGCGGACACGTCCGGCGGCGACCTGTCCATCCCGGACAACGAGTGCGGCTACGACGCCCAGTGCCAGGGCCGCTTCGGCGACCTGGGGCCGTGCGAGGCGCCTCGGTGCGTCGCGGGGTCCTGCGAGCGGGTCGTCCTCCGGGCCGGTCGGCCGTGCGAGGCCCAGGGCGCCGGCGAGTGCGAGGCGGGACGCTGCAACGGCGAAAGCGCCGGCGGGTGTGTCGTGGGCACCGCGCCGGACGGGACGGCCTGCGATTCGGCGGCCTGGAACGACTGCGTCGGCTACACGTGCCGGGGCGGGGCCTGCGAGGAGATCGCCACGATCACGTGCGACGACGGCAACCCCTGCACCACGGACTCCTGCGAGCCCGGCACGGGCTGCGTGTTCACGCCCCGCGAGGGCTCGTGCGACGACGGCAACCCCTGCACGGCCGACGACACCTGCAGGGAGGGCGCCTGCACCGGGTCCGGCAACACCTGCCAGTGCGACGTGGACGCGGACTGCGCGGCGTACGACGACGGGGACCTGTGCAACGGGATCCTAGTCTGCGACGAGGGCGTCTGCGTGCCGGATCCGGGCAGCGAGGTGACGTGCCCGGACGACGGGCAGGCCTGCACCGAGCTGGCCTGCAACCCCGACACCGGCGAGTGCGAGACCGTGGACGTGGAGGACGGCGCGCCGTGCGACGACGAGGACGCCTGCACGGAGGGCGACCAGTGCGTGGACGGCGCGTGCGTGCCCGGCGACGAGAACGCCTGCGCGTGCGACGTGGACGAGGACTGCGCGCAGTTCGATGACGGGGACGCGTGCAACGGGACGTGGAGCTGCGACGACGGCACCTGCGTCGAGGGCCAGGACGCGGTCGACTGCTCCGGGCAGACCCCGCCCGCCTGCCACACGCTGGAGTGCGAGCCGTCCAGCGGCCTCTGCGAGCCGGTGCCCGTGGAGGACGGGACGCCGTGCGACGACGGGGAGACCTGCACCGAGGACGACGCGTGCCAGGACGGCGCCTGCGTCGGCGGCACCCTCGCCTGCGAGGTGGACTGCGGCGACGGCCTGGACGAGGACGACGACGGGATGACGGACTGCGACGACGTCGACGACTGCGCCCTGGCGACGGAGTGCGTGCTCCCGGAAGGCGAGACGGACTGCGGCAACCAGATCGACGACGACGACGACGGGGCGACGGACTGCGAGGACTCGGACTGCCTCGCGGATCCCGGCTGTTTGTAGCGCGCGCCGGGAGGAAGAGTATTGAATATGCGGGCGTTGGGCTCGTCGGTCTGGTGCGCGAGGCCCACGGCCGCACAGGAGCACGCCATGTCCCCGCAGAACCTGCTCGCTCGACTCGCTCTCGCCGCCGCCCTGCTCCTCGGCAGCGTGGCGACGCCCGCAGGTGCGCAGCCCCCGCCGCCCGACGACGACGGCTGGGTCTGGGTCGAGGGGCACGAGGCCTCCGACGGCACCTGGATCGACGGCTTCTACCGCCAGGCGGAGCGCTCCGGCTTCCGCTGGGTCGACCCGTACGTGGACTCGGACGGCGTCCCCGTGCCCGGACACTGGGAGCCGGTGGAGGGCCCGGACGAGGAGGGCTGGGTGTGGGTGCCCGGCTATCGCGCCGAGGACGGGACCTGGGTCGAGGGCTTCTGGCGCGAGGCCTCCATGCCCGGCTACACGTGGATCACCGGCTACTACGACGAGTCCGGCGTGTGGGTCGCGGGCCACTGGGAGCCCCTCGAGCCGCGCTCCGGTTACGTGTGGGTGCCCGGCCACGTGGGCCCGGACGGCCGATGGGTGCACGGGTTCTGGCGAGAGGACCACGTCGAGGGCTACGCGTGGGTCGACGGCTACTGGGCCGACGGGGACTGGTACCGCGGCTACTGGTCGCCGGTGCGCGAGCGGGTCGACCACGTGTGGGTGCCGGGCTACGCCGTGGGCACCGTGTGGACCATGGGCCACTGGCGGCCCGCCGTGCGCGTCGGCTACACGTGGGTTCCGGGCTACTACCTCGGCGGCCACTGGATCCACGGCCACTGGTACTTCGGCGTGTGGCACCCACCCGTGGGCATCCACGTCGGGCACTACGCCTACTATCACCACCACCACGGGCATCACTACTATCGCCGCCACCACCGGCGGGTACGCCGCGTGCGCTACGTGGCCTACACGCCCCGGACCCGGGTGCAGCCGCGCCCCATCGCCGGGAGCGAGCGCGTGACGGTGAAGCCCAAGCCCGTGAAGGCGCGAGCCAAGGCACGCCCCGCCCCGGCGCGTGGAGAGCGGCGCAAGGCGCCCGAGCCGTCCCGCGGACAGCGGCCCGACGCGCGGCGGGGACAGGACCGGGGGGATCGGCGGCCGGAGGCACGGCCGAGGCGGGACACCCCCGACGCGCGGCGCTCCCGGGACGACGGGGATCGTCGCCGGGGCGGAGCCTCGCGCCCGGACCGTCGCGAGCCTCCGAAGGCGCCCAACCCCAGGCACCGGGATCGGGAGCGCTCCGAGCGGCGGAGCGGCGAGCGGCTCTACGACGACCTGCCCGGGCGACCGAGCCGTCCGGATCGCGGAGAGCGCCCGTCCCGCACCCCCGACCGGACGCCGGATCGGAAGGCGCGGCCCGAGCGGCGGGCTCCGAAGCCCGAGCGGGCCACCCCGCGTCGGACGCCCCGCACCGAGCCGAAGCGTCGGGCGCCGGATCGCAGCCGGCGCAAGATCGACCGCCCGGACCGGAAGCCCGACCGCACCAGCCCGCGCCGGAAGCCCCAGCGGGATCGCACCAGCCCGCGTCGCGCGCCCACCCCGGACCGCAGCCGGAAGCACGACCCGCCCAAGGTCCCCGACCGCGCCCGCACGCCCCGTCGGCCCACGCGCCGTCCGGCCTACGACGAGCCGGAGCGTCCCAGCCGCCGGACGTACAAGCGACCGTCGAAGCCGAGCCGTCGGACGTACAAGCGGCCGTCGAAGCCGAGCCGACCGAGCTACGACCGCCCCTCCAAGCCGAGCCGTCGGACCATCAAGCGGCCCTCCAGGCCGTCGCGGAAGTACAAGAAGCCCTCGCGGACGAAGCGACCGTCGCGCTCTCCGAGCCGACGCGGGACGCCGAAGCGGAGCCCCCGCCGCAAGCGCTGATCTCCAGGGCAATCGCGAGGTCGGAGACGTGTGGGCCGCGCGACGGTACGGCGCCCGGCGCCGGATTGCACCCGCTCGGAGAGGATGGATTTCGCGCGTCTGAGAGCAGGCAGCGGCAAGGGCAGGGGCGAGGGAGGGCGGTCGACTTTGCGACCGCCCTGCGCTGATCCCCCGTCGACTGGCCCGATTCCGGGGCCGTGCGTATACTGCCGCGCATGCATCCGGTCCTGACAGAGGCGGAGCTTGCGACGCTGCTGCGCGTGGAGCGCGGCGTGGTGGAGCGCCTGGTGTCGGAGACCCCGGTCCCCCGGATCGTCATCGCAGGCGAGGTGAGGTTCCTGACGGAGGACGTGCTGGCCTGGCTGTCGCGACACCGGGAGCCGTTGCTGGAGCCGCACGACGAGGACACCTCCCCCACGCCGTCGCGCGACGAGGAGGTCCCGGAGCCCGAGGTCTGGCCTCCGGCGGAGGCGGATCAGGCGCCGCTCGTCTCCGACGACGCGCTGGAGGCGCTGGGGTCCGGGGCGGCGAACCCGTCGCTCAACCTCGAGCGGCTGCAGGCGCGCGACGCGCTCATCGCGCTCGGGGACGCCGTGCACCCGACGCTGACGCGCCTGTCCGGTGGACGACTACACCCGCACCCGGACGAGGCGCACAGGACCTCGCCCTGGCGCGTAGGGGACGTGGACGGCGCCCCCATCGAGGCGCTGGTGCTAGCGTGGGCCGCGGGGGAGCAGCCCGTCCCCGGCTTCGAGGATCGGCCCCGGGTCGAGCTTCGGCTGGACCGGCACGGGTTGTCCCTGTCCCTCAGGGTGCCCCCGGGCGTGGCGGAGCCCCCGAGCGGCGCACGTGAGCTGTACGGCCCCACGCTCGAGCGCTCCCACGGGGGCGGTTGGGCCGTGATCCTGGACCACCGGTTCGCCGAGCGGGCGCCGACCCTGGCGACGGCGACCCGACGGCTGGAGCGGGACCTGGAGCGCCTGGTGCCGCTGTGGCGAGAGGTGGTGCTCGATGGTGCGTGATGGTGGGGCGCGGCGCGCGGAGGCCCCGACCCGGTGACGTGGGACGGGCGGTATCGGCTGGAGCGCACCCTCGGCGAGGGGGGGATGGGACGGGTGTTGCTGGCCCGTGACCTGGCGCGGAACGAACACCCGGTGGCGGTGAAGATCCTGCTGCCGGAGTACCGCGACACCACCACGGGCTTCATGCAGGAGTTCGTCACCCAGCGGAGCTTCGAGCACCCGAACGTCCCCAAGGTCTACGAGCTGGGCTTCGCCCGACACCCACGCGGCGGCGAGGTGCCGTACTTCACCCTGGAGTACTGCCCGGGGATCTCGCTCATCAGCGCGATCCCGCGCGCCGACGGCCTGGACCGCGTCTGGCCCTGGATGATCCAGGTGCTCCGGGCCCTCGACTACATCCACGACCGGGGCTGGCTCCACCGGGACCTGAAGCCGGGCAACGTCCTGGTGGACATGGAGTCGGGGGACGGGATCTCCACACACCTCATCGACCTGGGCGTCGCCTCGCGCCTCGGGGATCCTCCGGAGGAGCTGTTCATCGGGACGCCCGAGTACTGCTCCCCGGAGGTCCTCGCCGGCTTCCAGTTCGACCAGCGCTCGGATCTCTACTCCTTCGGGCTGCTCCTGTACGAGGCCATCGAGCGGCGGCGTCCCTGGAGCGGCAGCGACGAGCAGGAGCTCCTGGACAAGCGCCTCCACGAGGACCCGCCCGCCATCGCGCACCCGCAGTGCCCTCCGGCGGTCGAGGACCTGATCCGACACCTCCTGCTGCCCCGGATGGAGGACCGCCCCGCGAGCGCCGCCGAGGTCATCGTCCGGCTGGCCGACGCCACGGGCAGCACCGCGCCGATCGAGACGCCGGTGGCGTTCGGGCGCCGCCTCGCCGGAGTGCCCTTCCCCGGGCGGGAGCGAGCCATGGAGCGGGGGCACGCGGTGCTCCACGGGGTCGCTGCCGGCGTCGAGACCACGCGCGAGCAGCCGCGAGCCCTGCTGGTCCAGGCGTCGCGGGGACACGAGGCGGACCGCGTCGTCCACGAGCTCGCGGATCGGGCGGCCGTCCAGGGCGCCCGCGTCGTCCGCGTGCGGCTCGAGGCTCCCTCGGACGTCGCCCTGACGGCCCTCCAACCGGCCCTGGACGTACTCCGTCGCCTCCGGGAGGAGGGCGGCGACAGGGGCGCGGCGGAGCTCCCCGGCGTCGCCGGCGCGGCCGCGCTGTTGACCCGGCTCCACGATCCGACCGTGGTGGTGCTCGAGGGCCTCCAGCGCGCCGATCGCGAGAGCCTGGACGTGCTGCGGGCGTCCTTCACGGGGAGCCGGGTGGCGAACCTGCGGCTCCTGGCCACGGTGGACCCCGAGGAGGACCCGGTGGCGCCGAAGGCCTTCGCGCGCCTCGCCTCCTCGGAGTTCGCGGAGCGGACGGTCCTCGACGCCCTGAGCGTGGAGGACTCGGCCCGCTGGATCGAGGACGCGCTCGGTCGGGGCGTGATGGACGTGCCCCTGCTGACCCACGTCCACGCCGCTGCGTCCGGCCGGCCCGCGGGCCTCGTGGCCGCCCTGCAGGACCTCTTCCGGAGGGGCGTGCTGACGCGCTCGGTCCACGGATACGCCGTGCGCGGGGACGCCCACGCCCCCCTGGGTCCCGTGGAGCCGGCGGACGTGGGAGAGCTGGACATGCTCCTGGCGAGCATGCGGCACGCCATGCCGCGGGACGCGGTGGAGGGCTTCCTCGGCCGATGGGCCCCCCACCTGGCGGCGCTGGTGGCCCAGGGGCGGCTCGTGCAGCGGTCGGGGGATCGCTTCGCCGTGGGCGACGAGGTGTGGAGGCGCCGCGTGTACCGCCGGCTCTCGGCGGTGACGAAGATGCGCGCCCACCGGCGGCTCGCCCGGGCGCTCCACGGCGCAGAGGCCTTCCCGGGCCAGCGGAGCCTGGTGGCCGCGGAGCTGATCCGCTCGGATCGGCCGGTCCTGGCGGCGCCCCACCTGGTCGTGGCGGCCAGCGAGGCCGTCGGCACGGAGGAGGCCGCGCGGGCGCAGCGCTACCTGGACAAGGCCGCCGAGCTCCTGGATCACCACGTCGGGGACGCGGAGGAGCGGGACGCCTGGCGCTGGTGGGTGATGCTCTGGAAGGCGCGCGTGCGCCTGGCCACGACCGACGGCGACGTGGAGGTGCTCGAGGAGGCCTCGGAGGCCCTCGTGGAGCTGGGCACGGACGCGGCCCACGTGCCCACGCTGCGGTTCGCGCTGGAGACGCGCATGGCGGCCGCCTGGGAGTCCCGGGACTGGAGCCGGCTGGTGCGGCACGCCGAGGCGCGGATGGCGCTGGACGGCGCGCAGCCCGGCCCCGACGCCCGCGGCCTGTTCCTGTGGGCGGAGGCCCTCCGGCTGCGGGCGTTCGGCGAGACGCGCACGGCCCTGGACTCCCTGGCCGAGGGGCTGTCCATGGGGCCGCCGCGCCCGCGGACGGGGGTGCTGCTGCGCCTCGCGGTCGCCCGGGCGGACATCCTCGTGGAGGTGGAGTGGGTGCGGGAGGCTCGGAAGGCCGTCGCCGTGTACCGCCAGATCGCCGAGGCGGCCGGGGAGCGCGCCCACCGGCTGCGCGTCGGCATCCTGGAGGCGGTCGTGGAGAGGCAGGGCGGCCGCCCGGAGGCCGCGCTGGGGATCCTCCGCGGCCTCGCCCGGGAGCTCCCCGCGGATCACCTCCGGGGCGTGTCGTCCCGGCTCGAGCTGGAGCTGGCCCGGATGCACCTGGCCTTCGGCTGGTCCGAGACGGCCCGCGACCACGCCTCTCAGGCGCGCTCCCTGGCGGAGCGGGATCGCTGGGGCGAGGGGCTGGCCGCCGCCGGGCTGGTCGAGGCCACGGCGCTGCGCCTCCAGGGGCAGCGGCGGAAGGCGCGGGAGCGGACCGTGGGCGTGGTGACCTCCATGCGTGACGACAGCGGCTGGACGGCGCTCGCGGACGCCCGCCTCCAGCTCCTGGACCTGCTCCTCGCCGACGGGGACCGGGAGGCGGCCGAGGAGCGCCGCCGCCGCGCCCAGGAGCTCGCCGCCCAGGCCGAGCGTCGCCAGGAGTATCCGCGGGCCGCCCGGGCGTGGGCCCTGGCGTCGGAGGCGGCCACCACCGGTCGCGATCCGGGCGCCGCCTTGGAGGACGCGGAGCGTGCGGTCGCGGCCGCCGACCGCCGGCCCGGCCACGAGGAGGACGGGCACCGCCTGCTCTACATCCTCGCCATGGCGAGGAGGAGGGCGCGCCGCCACCGCGCCGCCCAGGCCCTGGAGCAGCGGGCCATCGAGCACCTGCGCCGCATCGCCGCGTCGATCGGCGACGACGACCTCCGCCGGGACTGGCTCCGGGTCCCCGCCCAGGCCGCCGTGCTGGGCCTCACGAAGGGCTGAGCATTCCCGGGACCTCGTGGTCGTGGTCGTGGTCGTGGTCGTGGTCGACCGGCGTTCCTCCAGCCGGGGCGCCGATCGCGCGGGCTGGGAGACCGCCATCCCAGGAAACGCGACCGGTGCCCGGGACCGTGGGCGTCCTCGCCCGCGCACCGAATATTCCGGCGGGAGTCGCTCCTTCAGGCAAGGGCAAGGGAGGGCGGTCGACTTTGCGACCGCCCTGAGTGCATCGACCGTAGTAGGGCTGGACAGGGGCTCGCAAGGTATGTTGCCATATATGGCATGAAGTCCTTCCGGTACATCTGCGAGCAGGGGATGAACGGCCACCACCACCTCTTCGATCGCGGGGTCCTGCGCGCCGCCATCCGCAAGCGGCGGCCGGACGGTCCCTGGGTGGATCGGGAGGTCGCCGACGAGACGCACAGCCTCATCGACGCCCTGGAGAGCAGTCGCGACGTGCGCAGCCAGCGCGCCCGGATCCGGGAGGCGCCGGTCCCGGTGCAGGAGGTGCTGGTGCACCTCTACTTCGACTACCTCTACCGCTACATGGAGCGGCGGCAGCCGATCCTCCACTGATCGACCGGCGTCCGGGGCCGAGCGCTACAAGCGCAGGGCCAGGGCGGCGCCGAGGCTGTCGCCGAGGTCGCGCACGGCCTGGATGACGTCGCGTCGGAAGGGCTCGGCGCCCACGCCCCGGGCGAACAGGAGCATGGCGATGCGCCGCTCCTCGCGCCGCACGGGGATCATGAGCACCTGGTGGGCCTCCAGCGTGATGCGCTGGTCGCGGCGATCCTCGAAGTGCAGGCGGAGGTCCGGGGACTCCACGTGGAGCGCCCGATCCAGGTGGGGCGCCCAGCTCGACAGGGGCGGCTGGTCGAAGACGATGCGGGTGAGCAGCACCGTGCCCGCGCGCTCGCCGCGGGCTCCGACGACCCGCCAGCCCTCTCCGTCGCTCTCCGGCAGGAGGCACTGGACCGAGTCGGCCATGACGTGATCCCAGGCGAGTTGCAGGGCCTGATCGATGAGCTGCTCGGCGTTGAGGCGCTCGTCATCGAGGGCCTCGGCGGCCCCTGCGAGGGCCTCGATGGGGGGGCGCACCCGGGAGTCGCGCGGACCCACCAGGGAGCTGATCGGAGCGCCGGGGCTGGTCTCGCGCAGGCGGGGCTCCGTCGGGGACGACGGCTCCGGCACCGCCGGCGTGTCCTGGACCGTATGGTCCGGGTCCGCGGGACGGGGGCCGCCCTCGCTCGCGAGGATGTAGGGCTGGGTGTCGCGCCGGATCGGGCCGACCCTGGTCCGGGGGCGGTCGATCTGCAGGGCGCGTCCCATGTCGACCGGTGGCGTGCTGGGCGGCCCGGCGGTGTCTTCGCCGGGGCCCACCCGATAGACGTCGACGGTGCGCTCGGTCTTCGGATCCGTGACCCGCACCGCGTCCTCGCCCTGGATCTCGCACAGCGCGTCCTGGAGGCCGTAGGGCTGACCGAGCTCCTCGAGGGCGATGTGGAGCGCAGCCATCCAGTTGTCCGCCTCGACGTGGAACGTCATGCGGAGCGCGTCGGCCGATTCACCTGGGAAGAGGATCTCGTAGCGCGGCATGGACTCTTCGGGGGGAGCGGGGCCGGCGGGAGCACCGGGGAACGGCGCCCCGGCGAGGCAGACCGACGGTAGCACCGGGGTCGGGTGCCAGCAACAGCGGGGACGCCGCTCGTCGAGGCCGGAACGGAGCGCTGTCCGAGACCGGCGGCTGTGCTATGTAGCGCGCCATGAGGGGGAAGGACCGAGACGAACCCGAGGCGGCGCGCAGCGGCGTCGCGCCGGGGCTGGACACGGCGCCGGCCGTCGTCGCCCTGGCGGCCGAGCGCGCCCACGGGAGCGACGAGGAAGCCGAATCCGAGATCCCGGACGACGTCCGACGCCATGTCGCCCGCGCGCACGATCTCGCGCCTCGGGATCTCCTTCGGCTGCTGGATCGGCTGCTCCTGGGCCCGCGGGCGGGGCGCGGCCTCGAGCTGCTTGGCGCGTCGGGCCTCCTGCAGCTCCTCCTGCCGGAGGTGGCGGCCCTGGTGGGCTTCCACACGACCTGTCGCGTGCACCACAAGGACCTCTGGGCCCACACCGTGGAGGTCGTCGAGCGCACCGTGGCCGACGCGGACCTCCGCTGGGTAGCGCTGCTCCACGACGTGGGCAAGGTGCCGACGCGGCACGTCGACGAGCGAGGCCGCGTGAACTTCCTCCGCCACGAGCGGGTCGGCGGCGTGTACGCCCGCGGCATCGGGGCGCGGCTGGAGATGCCCCCGGAGCGGATCGATCGCGTCGCCTACGTCATCGAGCATCACGCCCGCGTCAACGCCTACGAGCCCCGCTGGTCGGATCGCGCCGTCCGTCGCCTGATGCGGGACGCCGGGGATCGCCTCGGGGATCTCCTCACGTTCTCAGCGGCGGACTTCACCACGCGCCGCAAGGCGAAGGCGAGCCGCATCCGGTCGAACCTCCGTGAGCTGCGGCAGCGCATCGCCCGCCTGCGTGCCGAGGACGAGGCCCGGCCCCTGCTCCCGAAGGGCATGGGCCGCGTGATCTGCGACGCCCTGGGCCTGGCTCCCGGCCCCGGCATCGGCGAGCGCCTGGCGTGGCTCGAGGAGCGTGTGCGCGCCGGCGACCTGCCCGCCCGGGCCGCCCCCCGGGTCTACGTCGACGCCCTCCGCCGCCGCGACCCCAAAAAATGAAAAGTGAGTAGGTTTGACCCCGCCTCGCCTAGAAGGGGTAGAGCAGGTCGAAGTGGAACGCCTGGCCCTGCTCGCGGTTGGCGCAGACGCCCTCGGTGCCGGGCTCGGGGGGCTCGCGCCACTCGACGCAGCGGCGGCGGCCGAAGGCGGCGGCCCAGTCGAAGCGGATGGGGATCTGGTCGCCGATGAGCCAGCGGAGGCCGGCGCCGGCGGAGAAGCGGAAGCTCCCGGGGCTGAGGTCGTCGTGGGTCCGCGCCAGGGCGCCGCCGTCGAGGAAGGTGCCCAGCCAGAGGCCGGCGTCCTCGAGGATGGGCAGCCGGAACTCGACGCTGCCGTTGAGGACCACGTTGCCGCCGCCCAGCTCGCGGCTGTCGGTGATGTCCGGCTCCAGGCGCCCGTTTTCGTCGTAGCGCCCCACGGCGTGGTCGGCGAAGCCCCGCAGGCCGTTGGAGCCGCCCAGGGTGAAGCGCTCGTTCGGGGGCAGCAGCTCGCCCGCGGCGCCGAGGGCCGCGCCGTAGCGCGAGAACCAGGCGACCACGGGTCCGCCCCGCGGCTTCCAGGCCCACTCGAAGGAGGTCTGCCACTTCACGAAGTTGTTCACCTCCGTGCGTCGCTCGTCCTCCACGACCTGCCGGTCGACGGCGAGGATGTAGCGCACCTCGGACGTCAGGGCGAAGCCCTCCGTAGGGTGCAGCGGGTTGTCCTGCGTGTCCCAGCGCCACCGCACGGACGGCCGCACCTGGGGCACGAAGCTGTCGTCGATGCGCGTGGTGAGGCCGGGCGACTCGTCCGGGTTCGTGAAGCGGATATAGCTGGCCTCCACACCCACACCCAGGGACATGCGCTTCCTCAGCGGCCAGGTGAGGCTCGTGCCCGCGCCGACCTCCTCGCGGTCCAGCTGCTCGTTGACCCGGTCGAGCTCGGCGAGGAGCTTGAACTGCAGCAGGATGTCGGAGCCCAGGAAGCGCGGCACGTCCAGCGTCGGCACGAACGACAGCAGCCGCAGGGCGTCCTTGGTCGAGAATCCGTACTTCACGGGCAGGCGCATCCGGTGGCCCATGCCGCGGAAGTGCCGGTCGATGTACTCCGTCTCGAAGACGAACAGCACGTCCGGCAACGACAGGGGGAAGGCCCGCGCCAGGCCGGTGGTGGACCGGTCCATGGACGCGGTCCCATGCCCGACGATGGAGCCCAGCAGGGGCGGCGCGCGGGTGCCCCGGTCGCTGTCCCGATCGATGGTGCGAAAGCCGGCCGCCAGGTCCAGGAAGCGACTGTCCGCCTCCTCCACGCTCACCACCAGGGCGATGCGCTCCCGCGGCGGGCTCTCCTCCAGGCCGATCCGCGTGATGTCCACGGCGCTGAAGACACCCAGGTTCCGTAGCTTGCGCGTCGCCTCCGCGAGGCGTGACTGGTCGTAGGGCTCGCCCGACTCCGGGAGATCCCGCACCAGGACCTCGGGATCCGTGCGGAAATTCCCCCGCCAGAAGATCTCCCCGACCACGCTCCGCGGGCCCTCGTCGATGCTCACGATCAGGTCCGCCCAGGAGGACCTCACCAGGGAGCAGTCCCCTCCCGGCGGCGGGATATCCGCCTCGCAGCTCGCCCTCACCCTGGCCTGGTGGAAGCCGCGCCGCCGGTACCAGGCCCGGATGCGCTGGAGGCCGTCCTCGAGGTACGCCGACCCGAAGGGGTCCCCGGGCGCGAGGCCGAGCATCTTCCCGACCCGTCGGGTGGAGAGCTGCTCGTTGCCGGCGATCACCACGTCCTGGAGGCGCGTCCGCGGCCCCTCCTCGAACGGAAGCTCCAGATAGAGCACCATCTCGCTCCGGCGCTTCTTCACCCGGAAGCCCCGGTCCCGGTAGCGGTACTCCCAGACGAGCCAGTCGCGCGTCTCGATGCGCTCCCGGCTGGGCGCGGGATCGTCCGGCTCCCCCTGGACCAGGAAGCGGAACCGGTAGAAACCGCGCGCCTCGTAGAAGCGCCTCAGCTCCTTGAGGTCGAAGAGCACCTGCTCCACCTGCACGAACCCGCCGTCGCCCAGGGCGTCGTAGACCTTCGTGTCGATCTCCTCGAGCAGTCGCTCCTCCGAGAACGTCCGGCGCCCCGGCAGCAGGATCCCCTGGATGCGCCGCTCGTAGTTTCGCGTGATGCGGAAGTCGATGGCACCCGCCACGGGGCTCGCAAGCTCGTCGGGGCCGGCCCGGGGGAAGCGCCGGTGCTCCAGGACCACCTCGGCGAACGGGAAGCCCTCGTCCTCCAGGTCCCGCTGGATGATCTCCACGCCGCGCTTGGCCTCCTCGCGGTCGAACACGCCGGAGGGCCCGAACGGGAGCTTCTCGCGCCACGGCTCCAGGGACGCACGCTGATACGGCGCGTCCTCACCGGCGGCCACGTCCTCTCCGAGGGGATCGTGGAAGCGGAACGCGGGCACGTCCCGGGTCCCGCTCACCGCCGCCGACTCTCGCTCCCAGACCCGGACGAGCCAGCAGCGCTCCGTCTGGATGTCCACCACCATGCGCAGCGGATCCTCCTCCACGCGCACGTCCACGTGGGGCCGCACGTAGCCGATGGACTGGAAGAACGTCTCCAGGTCGCGCCGCACCCGGCGCTCGGTGCGCGACGTCACCACACCGCCTACGCCCACGCCCACGAGCCTCCTGAGCCGCGGACGGCTCACCGTCGGACACCCCTGCTCTCCGGGCGGCGTCGGGAGGACCTGGCGGTGGCGGATCACCAGGTCGCGGATCCGCCTCCGCTCGCCCTCGTCGATGAGGATCCGCAGGTCCACCGTCGTGGGATCCGCGCGGGTCGCCTCCACGCCGATGGACACGTCCTCCAGCCCCTCCCGGCGATAGAAGCGCTGGAGCGACTGGACCTGCCGACGGACGGACTCGTGCTGCTCCTCCTCGCCCGGCGTCACGTTCAGCACCGTCCCGGAGCGCAGGAAGAGGCGCTTGCGGATCTCCCCGACGCGGAAGTCCTCGTTGCCCTCGATGTCCACGTCGCGCACGAAGGTGTTCATGTCCACGACGATGCGCACGTCCACCCCGTCGGTCGCCTGCTCGCACGTGATGGCCACCTCCCGGAAGTAGCCGGTCTTCTCGAGCCGGGCGACGGCCCGCTCGTGGTCCTCCGCGGTGAGCGTCTCCTCCGGGTCCAGGTCGGCCAGGGACAGCAGCCGCCGGCGGCGGGACTCGGTGTCGCAGGTCCGCCCCCGACACCCGACCAGCGCGACCGAGGCGACCCGCCGCCCCACGCACGGGCCGGGAGGCTCGGGCTCCGCGGGGAGGGGCGCGCGGTCCTCGACCGTCGCCGGCGTGCGCGCCGGGGCCTCGGGAGGCTCCTCCTCCGCGGGAGGAGGCTCGGGGGCGCGCGCCGTCACTGCGACGAGCATCAGCGCGAGTGGAAGAGCGGCGGGTGACAAGGAGGTCCGATCAGTCGAGGGGGATCCGGTACTTGAAGCGGGCCTGGTAGGTCTGGGTCGGATTGGTAGCGTTCTCGACCCGCTGGAGGTTGCCCTCCAGGGAGAGCCGGTCGGTGATCTGGAAGCGGAAGCCCGCGGTCACGCGCGTCTCCTCGGTCTCCTGGACCACCCGGGTCCGGAGACGTACGACGCGCCCCAGCTGGTTGACCAGCTCCGTCGTGACGCTCTGGTCCGCGCCCACGCGCACGCGGAGCGCTTCGATGATGGGGGACTCGAGGATTCCCTGCAGCGCATTGCCGAAGTCGTACTGGAATCCGAAGCCCTCCAGGCTCTCCGAAGCCTCGTCCCGCGGTCGCCCCGTCAGGATGAGCGACTGGAGGTCCGCCTGATCAAAGCTGGGATCGTCGTTGGACCAGTACTCGATGTTCAGGGCCGGCGGGACCCCGCTGATGCGCAGGGAGACCGTGACCTGGCGCTCCTCCTCGCTGTCCGGGATGGACGGGTCCACGAGCGCCAGGTAGGCCACCTCCGTCTGGGCCTCGATGTCCACGCGCGGCGCGAACGGCTCCCCCTCGAAGTCCAGGGTGCCCTGGACGATCTCGAACTCCCGCTGGATCACGTCGTAGCGGATGCGGCCACCCGGGATGAGCTGAATGCGGTCGTAGACCTCGGGATCGTCCAGGGTGCCGCGGATTCGCAGGTCGAAGCGGGCCTCCAGCTCCGTATCCCCGAACGGGAACTTGCTCCGGATCTCGAAGTCCGGGGCCGCGACGTGGAGATCGAGGGTCAGGTCCGCCAGCCATGGGACCTGCTCCGTCAGGGGCAGGGAGCCCCCCGCGGCCGTGCCGCCGGACAGGGTCTGGCTGATGCGGTCGAAGCTCTTGTAGAAGCTGCCGTCCGTGATGAGCACCTCCCCGGAGAGCTTCAGGCGTCGCCGGGCGTCCGACGAGAAGTTCCGCGCCATGAGTGTCACGTCCGGGTTGAACGTCATGCGGAACTCGCCGGCGCTGCTGTAGAAGAGGTCGGTGCCGATCAGGTGGAGATCGGCGTTCTCGGGGACCAGGTCCATCAGCACGATCTCGCCCCACAGCTCGAAGCCGCCGTCGTCCATCTCGCCGCCCAGGCGCTCTTCCGGCTCGCGCGGCAGGACCACGCGGACCTCGCCGGGCGCCGTCGTCGGTCGCAGGAGGACGCCCGCCCCGTCCTCCAGGCGGAACTCGTGCCCGAACGTCCGAGGGACCAGCCGCGTGTCCACCGTCTCGATCCGCCCCGAGGCCTTCGGCCGTTCCACGGTCCCGGTGATGTGGAGGATGCGATCCCCCGCGTCCGGGAGGCAGTGATCGGCGCCCACCCGGCGGCTCGTGATCGGATCCGCCCCGACGAGCAGCGTGCCTTCGTGCACGCTGAACAGCTCGCGCAGGGGCCGCGCTACCTCCAGCTCCACCCGGCCGGTGGCCTTCAGGTCCATGGCCGTGTCCACCCCGATGGTCCCGCAGACGGTCAGCGCGTCGTCGAGGTTCCGCCCGAGGGAGGTCGGACCGAGGTGCACGCCGGCGTCGTCGACCACCAGGAACAGCGGAGAGAGGTTCCGGTAGGAGATCTCGCCGTCGTACAGGCCGAGCGCCACGTCGTCTGGCAAGGCGTCGACGCGGAGCTCCCAGTGGACGGGGTCCCGATCCAGCAGGATCTCCAGCTCCGCCAGGGCCGTGGCCGTCAGCGAGGTGTCTGGGATCGCCAGAAACGGCAGCAGCCGGAAGACGTCCGCGTCCTCGCCCCGGGCGCGAATCAGCACGCGGCCGGGGATCATCCCGTCCAGCTCCACCAGGCTGCCGTCCAGGATCTCCAGCCCCCGGAAGTCGTCCGTGGTCGAGATGTCGACCCTGCCGCCCGGTCCGGGCGTGAGCGTGAAGCTGGCGTCCCCCAGGACCACGGGATCGAAGCCGAAGTCGCGCACGCGGACCGTGCCGATGATGGCCGGCTCGTCGAGGGTGCCCTCCAGGCTCAGATCGGCGGTCACGCGGCCGGCGAAGGGCATCTCGTTCGCCTCGAACCACTCGAAGGCCGAAAACGGCAGGAGCCGCGTCTCCACGGACGCCTCGATCCGGCGCGTGCGCTTGTCCAGCCCCACCGCCCCGCGGATGACGTCGCCGCTGTCCAGGACGATCTCGATGTCCCGGGCCGTCAGGCGTCGCGGTCCGCCCCGGAGCTTCGCCTGGACCCGCCGGGCGCGCTCCCCGGCAAACCGCACCGGCCCCGTGGACAGCTCCGCCCGGCCCGACAGCGTCCCGACCGGGTCCATCGCCTCGCCCTCCACCTCGCTGGCCTCCAGGCTCACCGTCGCCGTCACCCCGAGATCCGGGAGCAGGCGGTGCAGGTCCACGCCGCTCACGGACGCCGCCGAGACCGTGAAGGGCAGGCGAGGATGCACGTGGGTCAGCTCGTCGCGCCACAGCCGGATGGCGCCGTCCGCCGCCACGCGTCCGTAGGGCGTCTCCGCCCGGAGATCCCCCACGGTGAGCAGCCCGTGGGACAGGTCCACCCGGGCCTCCACGGTGCCCAGGTCCTGGCGCGCCAGGCGTGCCCCGTCGACCTCGAGCCGGCCACGCACCGCGGGATCCGGGAACGTGCCGCCGAACCGGGCGCCCCGGAGGTGCAGCGCGCCGTCGACGCCGGTCACGCCGAGGGGGCGGAGGAAGGCCCCCAGATCGGCGATGCGCACCTCGCCGCGGGCGTCGACGAGCCCGCGCTCCAGGTCGAGCGTGCCGTCGAGGGCCAGCCGATCCCCACCGCTGTCCACCCGTAGATGGTGCAGGGTCAGGCGGTTCACGGGGTGGAAGCGCAGACCGGTAGGAGGCACCGAGCCCGCGGGGCCGCTCACGAGCTCGAAGCCCCCCTCGAGGCCCCAGCCCGCGCCGACGGGGAGGTCGGAGGCGTCCAGGTCGTCCATGGCCAGCCCGCCCGTGCGGGCCCGGACGCGCAGCAGGCCTGTCCGCTCCTCCACGGCGCCGGCCACGTCCACTACGCCCGAGACGCGGCCGTCGAGGAATGCAAGGCCCTCCGGGAGCAGCCCCAGCCACGGGGAGCTGAGGAGGGCCATCGGCTCCGCGCCCTCCACCCGCACCGTGGCCTCGAAGTCGTTCACCGTCGGCCGGGCCGGCCCGTCCTCCTCCCGCTCGGCCCAGCGCGGGAGCCACCGGGCCGGGGAGATCACCACGCGCCCGCCCAGCATGGCGGCGTGCGCCTCCTGGACAAGGAAGCGGTGGGTGAGGCGGCCGTCGGGGGTCACCACGGGCTCCAGGCCCACGTCGGCGTGCAGCTGCCGAAGCGTGACCCCGTCCACCTCCATGTGGGGCGAGCGGGCGCGCACCTCCGCCGTGAGCTGATCGAAGTCCCCGCTGCCCCGGACGTCCAGGCTCAGGGCACCGCGCACGTCGTCGCCGAAGATCCGGGGCACCAGGTCGGAGGTGGGCGGGAGGTCCAACCCCACGTTCGCCGCCCAGGCGGCTTCCTCCCCCTGGAGGTCCAGGTGTCCGCTCCCGAAGAGACGGCCACCCCCACCCACCGCTCCCGTGATCCTGCGGAAGTCGAAGCGCATGCCCTCCCACATCAACTGGCGGATCTCCACGTCCCGCACCGGCACGTGGAGGCGTCCCAGGGCGTCGCCCGGCCGAACCGCGGGCTTGAGCTGGACGTCGACGCTCCGAGCGGTCGCCTTGGGTACGGGGAAGTGCATCCACGGCTCGTCGACGATGCGGAACCGGGTCGCCGCGTTCACGCCCTCGATGTCCAGGTGCACCTCCGGCGTGTCGATGTCCACGGTGCCGTCCTCGATCCGCACGCGGGAGACCGCGAGATCGAGCACCGGCGGCCCATCCTCCTCGGGAGGCTCGTCGTCGGGCGCGATGTGGAAGGCCCGCTCGATGCCGACGAGGCCCTCCTCGTCCACGTCGATGCGGACACGGGGCCGAACCACCCGCGCGCTCCGGAAGCGCAGGACCAGGGGGGTGTCGGGATCCGTGAGCTTGCGCACGAGCGCCGTGGCCGTGGCCACCAGGTTCACCTCGGCCACGAGCAGGTCGGCGCGGATGATCTCCTCGGCGTGCTCCCCGCGGATGCTCACGTCGGCCACCCGCACCCTCCCGGGGAAGGGCCCCCACTGGACGCTGGACGCGGTGATGGTGCCCGGGATCGCGTCCGCCACCACCCCCTGGACGAGGTCCCGCACGGCCGTGGTCGCGCTGGCGAAATACAGGAGCATCGCCAGGGTCAGGAGGAACAGGAAGCTCCGGACCAGGAGCAGGTACACGGTCACCACCAGGGCGACCACCAGCTTGCCCAGCAGGAGCCCGAGCCGCGCCAGTCCGCGCAGGAGACGGCGCATCACGGGCCGCCGTCCCCCGCCGTCTCCAGGGCCGGCACCCAGTCATCCTCGCGGTACTCGACCCGGCCGCGGCCCACGAGGTGCCCCGAGTCCAGGTAGAAGGACAGGCCCCACTCCCGCTCGCCCGTGTCCTCCGCGGGCTCCTCGCGCGCCGCCCGCCCGCGGAAGCGCGCCTGCCCGCGGATGGGCTCCTCCAGCCGCGAGGCGACGTCGTCCGGGAGCGCCGTCTTCAGGCTGCGGGCCAGGGTGTCGGTGAAGTCGTCGAGGGTCATGACCACCGTGATGCGCGCCTCCCGCTTCATGAGCTGGACGTCCACGGAGCCCTCGGCCTTCAACGTCCCCTGGTCGGTGGCGACCGCGCCCTGCACTTCTCCGCCGCTCAGGCCCACCTCGAGGCGGCCGTCCGCGCGCGTCGCACCCACCTCCCCCTCCGGCAGGGTCATGCCGGAGGCCCGCGCGTCCACCACCCGCAGCGCCGCGTTGCCGGACATGGAGGCCTCGAGCCGGGCAACGCTCACGTCCCGGGCCTCGAAGCCCTCGGGGGCCTGGAGGCGGCCGATCGTGGCGTCCCGGGTGTCGAAGGAGACCGTGGGGACGAGCCCGCCGGGCGCCGCGCGGCCCTTCACGGGCAGGGAGACGTCCTCCAGCCGGAACGGGCCGGCCGTGATCACGGGCGCCGAGGCCCGGCTCGCGTCCACGACCAGGGCCTCGCCCTCCAGGTGCGTCTCCAGCCCCCGGACCTCCGCTCCGCCGGGCAGCCAGCGCCCCAGGACGTCGCGGGTCTCCGGGCCGGTCAGCAGGACGTCGCCGGCGACGTCCATGCGCGTCGGATCCCCGAAGCGCATCCCGCCCGCCAGGACGACCCGCGCGCCGTCCCCGCCGGTCAGCGCGAGGGTCTCCGTGTCGAAGCCCTCGCCCTCCCAGCGGAAGCCGGCGATCCGGAGGGCGTCGAAGGCGACGGTGCGCGTGCGGTGATCCACGTCGGCGCGAGCCAGCGCGCCCTCCAGGTCCGCCTCGATGAGCAGCCCGCGCTCCCCGCCGAGGTGCACCCGTCCGCGGGCGTCGACCTCCTCGAACCGGAGGCCCCACACGGGCCAGTCCAGGGTCACCAGGCCCCGGTCCAGGCGCACGCCGTCGAAGCGGACGAGCGGAGGGGGCACCTCCGGCTCCGGGGGCTTGTCCTCCTCCTCCTCGGGCGGGCCCTTCCGGAAGGCGTCCTTCAGGCTGAACGTGCCCTCCGCGTCCCAGGCGAGGCGCACCTCGAAGTCCACAGCGCGCGTCCGGCGCAGGTGGAGTCGTCCGTCCAGGAGCGTGCCCAGGTCCAGGTCTCCCCCGATGGCCCGGGCGCCGATGGCGGGCTTGCCCGAGCGGTCGCGCACGACGGCGTCCACGAACCAGAGCTCCGAGGGCGCCGGGCCCCAGCGGACGGCGCGGAAGTCCAGCGAGCCCGGGCGCAGATCCTCCACCAGGTCCTCGCGGAGCTGCGCCTGGCCCGCGTCCGTCCGAAGCCAGAAGTAGGCGCCGGCCCAGGCCGTGGCCGGGAGGAGCAGCAGGACGGTGACGAGGACGAGCGGCCAGACGGCCCGGCGGCCGCTCGCCTGCGCGTCTTCGGCGGGTGGCGGTCCCATCGCCGGGAGTATAGAGTCGGCCCCGATCCTAGACCAGCAAGCCGCGAGGGCGACATGGCCGACAAGGACAAGGAGGCGCTCGAGTACCATCAGCGCGGGCCGCGGCCGGGCAAGACCGAGGTGCGCCCCACCAAGCCGGTGGCGACCCAGCTGGACCTCTCCCTGGCCTACTCGCCGGGGGTGGCGGCGCCGTGCCGCGTCATCGCCGAGGACGCCGAGCGCTCGTACGACTTCACGAACCGCGGGAACCTGGTGGCCGTAATCTCCAACGGGACGGCGGTCCTGGGCCTGGGGAACATCGGCCCGGCGGCGTCGAAGCCCGTGATGGAGGGCAAGGCGGTCCTCTTCAAGCGCTTCGCGGACATCGACGTCTTCGATCTGGAGGTGGACGCCGGGGACGCCGAGACCCTCATCCAGGTGGTGAAGGCCCTGGAGCCCACCTTTGGCGGGGTGAACCTCGAGGACATCAAGGCGCCCGAGGCCTTCCGGGTCGAGGAGGCGCTGAAGGCCTCGATGGACATCCCGGTGTTCCACGACGATCAGCACGGGACGGCCATCATCACCGCCGCGGCGTTCCTGAACGCCCTGGAGATCGCAAACAAGGACATCGCCGAGGTGCGCCTGGTCATGTCCGGCGCCGGCGCGGCGGCCATCGCCTGCGCGAACCTGCTGATCTCCCTCGGGCTGGACCGCGAGCACCTGCTGATGTGCGATCGGCACGGCGTGCTGAGCGAGGCCCGGGACCTCTCCGATCCCTACAAGCGGGCGTTCGCCCGGCGCACGGACAGGACGACCCTCGCCGACGCCATGGAGGGCGCGGACGCGTTCATCGGGCTGTCGGTGGGCGGGCTGGTCTCCAAGGAGATGGTGGCCTCCATGGCGGACCCGCCCATCGTGTTCGCCATGGCCAACCCGGACCCGGAGATCCCGTATCCCGACGTCATGGAGGTCTCCCGCGACGCCATCATGGCCACCGGGCGGAGCGACTATCCCAACCAGGTGAACAACGTCCTGGGCTTCCCCTACATCTTCCGGGGCGCGCTGGACGTGCACGCCACCTCCATCAACGAAGAGATGAAGATCGCGGCCGTGAAGGCCCTGGCGGCGCTGGCGAGGGAGCCGGTCCCGGCCACGGTGACGCGCGCCTACGAGGACCGGAAGTTCGAGTTCGGCCCCGAGTACATCATCCCCACGCCCTTCGATCCGCGGGTGCTGGGCTGGGTGGCGCCGGCCGTCGCGCAGGCCGCCATGGACTCCGGGGTCGCCCGCCGGCCCGTCGAGGACTGGGACGCCTACCGCGTCGAGCTGGAGCGGATGATGGACCCGGGCCGGGGGCTGCTGCAGGAGATCATCGGCCAGGCGCAGGCCGATCCGCGCCGGGTCGTCCTGCCGGAGGGGAGCGACCCCCGGGTCGTCAAGGCGGCCAGCATCCTCGCCAGCGAGCACATCGCCGTCCCCATCCTGATGGGCCTCCCGGAGGAGGTGCAGGTCGCGGCGAAGGGAGCCGGCGTGGACATCGAGGGGATCGAGATCATCTACCCGAACCAGGATCCGCGGCGCGACGAGTACGTGGAGACCTACCTCGAGCTGAACCAGCGCCGCGGGGCCACCATGTCCCGGGCGTTGAAGGAGATCGCCCACCGCACCAACTTCGGCATGATGATGGTGCGCAACGGCGACGCCGACGGCATCGTCGCGGGCGCCACTCGACCCTACGCCGAGGCCATGCGCCCCGCGCTCCACCTGGTGGGGGCCACGGGCCACGCCTGCGGCGTCTACATGGTGCTCACGCGCGACCAGACGCTGTTCTTCGCGGACACGACGGTGAACATCGACCCGGACGCGGAGACCCTCGCCGCCGTGACGGAGGAGGTGGTGGGCCTCGTGCGCTCCTTCGACATCGAGCCCCGGGTGGCCATGCTGTCCTTCGCCAACTTCGGCGCCGTCCGACACCCGGAGACCCGGAAGATGGCCCGCGCCGCCGAGCTGGTCCTGGAGCGCGAGCCGGACCTGATGATCGAGGGCGAGGTCCAGGTGGACATCGCCGTGGACATGAACCTGCGCCGTCGGGTCTATCCCTGGAGCCGGCTCACCAAGCGGGCCAACACCTTCATCTTCCCGAACCTGGCGGCGGCGAACATCTCCTACAAGATGCTCCACCAGCTCGGGAACGCCAGCATCTTCGGGCCCATCCTCCTGGGCATGGACAAGCCGGTGAACATCCTCGCCTTCAACGCCGACGCCTCGGACATCGTGAACCTGGCCGCGTGGACGGTGCTGCGGGCCCAGCAGCAGGACGCGGCCTGATCAGGGCCGCCGAGAAACGGAGACCGCCTGGAGATGCGGTAGGACCGCCGTCCCCGGCGGTCGGTTCGCCACATGTCGCAAGACGAGGGGCTCGCGCAAAGACGCGAAGACGCAAAGGAAAACGGCATGCTTCGGCCCCGTGTGCTCGCTGTGGGCCGGCCGGTGACCCGACAGTCTCAGCCGAACCTGTGCGCAAGCGGTTCGCTGGCCTTTGGGTCTTGGCGGCTTGGCGGCTTGGCGCGCGGCTGTCCGCGAGACCGTGGCATCCCGAGACGTGTAGGACTGTGGGCCGGCCGGTGACCCGACAGTCTCAGCCGAACCTGTGCGCAAGCGGTTCGCTGGCCTTTGGGTCTTGGCGGCTTGGCGGCTTGGCGCGCGACTGTCCGCGAGACCGTGGCATCCCGAGACGTGTAGGACTGTGGGCCGTCCCCGGCGGCGTCAGAGGTCCACGTGCCGGCCCGCGTCGACGACGACCTCGCCGTCCACCTCGACCCGGTCGACGAGGCCGGGGTGGCCGGCGGTGAGGGCCGTGGCCTCCCAGTCGCCCGAGCCCTCGAAGACCCGGGCGTCGGGGGCCAGGAGCACCCGGTCCCCCTCCGCGGGGAGACCCAGGGCGCGGTAGCCGTGGTCGTGGCCCGTCCGGCGGAGGACCGGGGCGACGCGCCCGTCGGCGTCCGCCAGCACGCAGCGCCGGTTCGTGGCGGCTCGCGCCTGGTGCTCGGCGGCGCGGAGCTCCGCGAAGGGGTCGATGACGGCGTGGGAGTCGGAGCCCACGGCCAGCGGCACCCCGGCCGCGTGGAGGTCGGCGGTCCGCGGGAAGCCGTCGCCCAGGTCCCCCTCCGTGGTGGGGCAGAGGCAGACGGTGACGTCTCGGGCCGCGAGGCGTCGCACGTCGTCGTCGTCCAGCCAGGTGGCGTGGACGGCGGTGGTGCCCGGGCCGAGCGCGCCCTCGTCGTCCAGGAGCGCCACCGGCGTGAGCCCCGTGGCCTCGCGGCAGGCGTGCACCTCGGCGGGCTGCTCGCTCACGTGGACGTGGAGCGGCAGGCCGCGCGCTCGCGCCTCCTCGGCGAGCGGTCCCAGCCAGGTCCGGGGGACGGCGCGGACGCTGTGGATGGCCACGCCGAGGCGGGAGCGGCGGCCGTCCACGGCGTCGGCCAGGCCATCCAGGGCCCGGACCACGTCCTCGAAGTCCCCGACCCGGAAGCGCGCCTGCCGCGGCTCCAGGGGCCGGTCGAAGCCGCCCCGGACGTAGGCCGCCCACAGCAGGGTCACGCGGATGCCGGCCTGGTCCGCTGCGCGGAGGAGGGCGCGCGAGGCCGCCACCGGGTCGTCCCAGGGTCGACCGCCCGGGCCGTGGTGCAGGTAGTGGAACTCGCCCACGGCCGTGTAGCCCGCCTCGAGGCACTCGGCGTAGCAGAGGCGGGCCGCCGCCTCCAGGTCGTCCAGGTCCAGGCGCCCGGCCAGGGCGTACATCCGCTCCCGCCACGTCCAGAAGCTGTCCTCGCGGCCCGGATCCCGGACCTGCACGTGCCCGCGCAGCAGGCGCTGGAACGCGTGGGAGTGGACGTTGGCGAAGCCCGGCAGCGCCCGCGTCGTCATGGGTCGTCGCCCCGGGGCGGCACGAAGTAGAACGTCAGGTCGCAGTGGTCCGGGTGGAAGCGGAGGCCGCAGTGCTCCGCGGTGTGCAGGCTCAGCTCCCGGCCCAGGTCCACCGGACACGGATCGTCCGGCCCGAGCAACCCGGTCTCGCGCATCACGCGGCTGAAGGACTCCAGCTCCACCCGGAACATGTCGAGCTTGAGGGACTCGAAGGCCTCTCCCTCGCCCACGGTGAGGCTGGCGTAGACGTCCTCGGGGCGCAGATCGTGCATGTCGTCCATCCGGGCGAGGAGCTCGCGCCAGCGGGGCCAGGCCACCTCGAAGCGCTCGAACACCGGCCCGAGGGTGCGCCCGAAGTGGCCCGCCGAGCCGGGCCGGATGTGGAGATAGACCTTGTAGGCCACGGGCTGCCCGGGCCGCAGGCGCGCCGCGACGATGCCGGTCTGGCGGGCGCCGGTCAGCTCGGCCAGGAGGCGCACGGCCCGTTGCTCGCGCGGGTCCACGCCGCGCCCGTCCAGCCAGCGGAGGGCGGCGTCCACCGGCAGGGCGTGGCGGAAGTACAAGCCCACCTCGTACGTCGACCCGCCGTCCGTCAGGAGGCGGAGGAGCATCCAGTCGTCGACGGTGGCCTGGAGGTCGCGGATCCGCTCGGCCACGCCGTCGTCGAAGCCCATCTCCCGGAGCCAGGCCGACACGCGTCCGCCGAACACCGAGCCCCGGCCCAGGGTCACCACCGCGAGGGCCCGGGGGCGGAGGAGCACGCCGACCTCCGTGAAGTGCGCGAGGTGGCCCCGGAACGTCTCGCAGAAGCTCTCCAGCGCCGGCCCGACCTCGAGGTCCAACGCGTGGGCCAGGCGTCCCAGGGCGGCATACGCCGATGGATCTGGTGTTGCCGACACGCGGATGCCCCCTGTCCAGGCGAGCCCGGCCGCGGGAGGCCGACGCTCGCAACGAGAGCCTACTCCCGCTCGTGTGGCCTCGCAAACCACCCGCGGCCCGCTCCACAGGGCAATCGCAGAGTCGGAGAAGCGTGGGCCGCGCGGCGGTACGGCGCCCGGCGCCGGAATGCACCCGCGCGGAAACGCTGGGTTTTGCGCGTCCGAGAGCAGGCAAGGGCAAGGGCAAGGGCAAGGGCAAGGGAGGGCAGTCGACCTTGCGACCGCCCTGGCCCGCTCCACCGGCTGGGTCGACGGGGCGCTTCCTGCTATGGATGGGGCACGGGAGGCACCGTCCATGGGCAGAGCAGCATGGTGCGCGTGGAGCGTGGCGATCGTCGGGTTGATGGCGGCGTCTGCGGCCCGGCCCCGGGCGCCGGATGCTCCGGATCTCCGCGTCCTGGCGGTGGACGGTCGCGCCACGACACGGGCGTCGCCCACCGGGCGGGACGACGGGTCGCCGCTGCTCCTCGGCGTGCTCGACCCCCTCGCCCCGGGCGAGCACGTGGAGATCGCGCGGGGCGGCAGCCTGTGGCTCCTGGACGCGTCCGGGCATCCGAGGGTCCTCCGGGGCCCGGGGATCTGGCGCGTCACGGTCGACGGCCTCCGGCGTGTGGAGCGCGGCCGGGCGACGGGCGAACGCGGGGGCGGTGCCGAGCGCCTGGACCTCCGCCTGATGCCGCCCGGTCCCGAGGCGGAGTGGCGAGAGGCCCGGGACGGCGACGGACACTCGGCGCTCGCGGGCGCCCCGAGCCTGGCGCCGACGGAGACGGCGATCCGCACGCGGCGTCCCCTCCTCCAGTGGCGTCCGCGCTGGGACGTGCGCCGCTGGGACCTGGACCTGTGGCGCCTCGACGAGGCCGGCACCCTCGTACCGGTGGAGCGCTGGACGGGGCTCTCGGGGACCGTCCACCGGCCGTCGCGTCCGCTGGAGCCGGGCGTCTTCTACCTGTGGGAGCTCTCTCCGACGGAGCGCGTCGACGGCACGGGCGGGCAGACGACCTCCGCATGGTTCCACGTGCTCGGCCCGGACCAGGAGCGAGCCCTGGACGAGAGCCTGGAGCGGCTGTCGTCGGTGCGCGGGGAGCACCCCGAGGCGGGGCGGGCCCTCGAGGTGCTGCGGGCCATGGTCGTGGAGCGGCACGGCCTCCTCGCCGAGGCCGAGGCCGCCTGGCGCGATCTCCCGGGCGCCGGGGCAGAGCGAGGCCACCCCGTCCGGCGGCACGTGCAGCGCCTCTCCGGGCGGGAGCTGATCGAGCCGCGCGAGCGCATGCGGATGTCCCGGAGCGGCCTCCCGACCCTCCCCCTGTGCCCCGGCGAAGGGACATCGACGGAGCGCCCGACCGAGCGCTAGCCTTCGCCCAGGAGGCGCTCCATGTGGTCCCGGAGGATGTCCATGTCCGCCTCGCCGGTGAAGTCGTGGACGACGCGCCCCTCGGCGTCCAGGAGGACCGTCATGGGGATACGCTCGACGTGATAGGCCGCCTGCACGCGGCCGGCGGGATCGTGGAGGACCGGGAGAGCCAGATCGCGCCGACGCAGGGCGCGGAGCACGACGGCGGGCGGCTGCCCGTTGACGGTCACGACGTGGAAGCGTCCCTCGCTCTCTCGGTGGAGCCGCTCGAGGCCGGGAAGCTCCCGCATGCAGGGGTTGCACCACGTGGCCCAGAAGTTCAGGACGACGGGTCGTCCCCGGAGGTCCTCCAGGGAGAGCGTCTCGCCCGTTTCGAGCTCCTCCAGGCGGAAGGCGGGCGCCGGCTCGCCGACCGGCAGGGTGCCGCCCCCGCCGCGCTGGGACTGGCGTTGCAGCCAGGTCATGGCCAGCACCACCAGCAGGGCGACCGCCACGCTGACGGCCACGTCCTTCAGCAGCCGGCGGAACGAGGGGCGGGGTCTGGGCGTTGGCTCTTCGGTGGACACGCGCGGCTCCTTGTCCGGTCCGGGGCGCCTTCTTGTCAAGGCATATGCCGGACCGCGAGGATGGTCATGGTCGGGGGGGCGAGAACGTGCAGACACATCGACGAGTGCTGACCCTGGCGGGGCTCTGGCTCCTGCTGCTGTCGGGCTCCGGGGCGCACGCGACGGACGCCGCGTCCCTGGCGGAGGAGTGGCTGGCGGACCCCGCCCTGGAGGGCGTGCGCGTCGGCGTGTCGATCGTGGACCTGGCCGACGGGCGCGAGGTGGCGGCCCACGAGGCCGACGTGGTCATGAACCCCGCCAGCGGCACCAAGCTGCTGACGACGACCGCCGCCCTGAGGGTCCTGGAGCGCGACACGCGCTGGGTGACCCGGGTGGTGGGCGAGCGGGTCGGAGAGACGGTGGACGGCCCGCTCCGGCTGGTCGGCGGCGGCGATCCGAAGCTGCTGCCGGCGCACCTCACGGATCTGGCGAAGCAGGTGGCCGAGGCCGGAGTGCGCGCGGTGGGTGGGGGCGTGGTCGTGGACGCCAGCCTGTTCGACGACGACCTCCTGCCTCCCGCCTACGACCAGAAGGACGCGGATGCCGGCTATCGGCCAGCCGTCGGGGCGGCCGGCAGCAACTTCGGCGCAGTCCGGGTCGTCGTGCAGCCGGGCCGGGCGGTCGGACGCCCCCTCCGGGTGAGCACGAAGCCGGCGACCGACGCCGTCGAGATCGTCAACGAGGCGAAGACGGTCGCCGGGAAGCGTCGCGCCATGGCGGTCCGCGGCGAGGCCCTGCCCGACGGCCGGACGCGCATCGTCGTGAGCGGGCGCCGGGGCGCCCGGGCGGGGCGCTGGTCCGGGCGGAAGCGCGTGGCCGATCCGGACCTCCTGAGCGGCTACCTGCTCGCCGAAGCCCTGCGGGACGCGGGCGTCGAGGTGCGCGGGGACGTCCGCGTCGTCCGGGAGCCTTCGGAGCGCCCCGGGGACGTGCTGGCGAAGGTGACCAGCCAGTCGCTGGCCGACACCATCGCCGACACGAACACCTGGTCGAACAACTACATGGCCGAGGTCCTCTTCAAGCACCTGGGCGGCGGACGATCCTGCGGTCCGGCCGAGTGGGACCGCGCCGTGGAGGCCGTCGAGGGGGCTCTGGAGGCATACGGGCTGGACCCGGAGCGGTTTCGCATCGTGAACGGCTCGGGGCTCTACCGGGGCACGCACGTGGCGCCGCGCGCCATGACCCGACTGCTCCTCGCCATGGCCCGGGACGACGATCGCGGTCCGGCATTCCGCGCCAGCCTCGCCGTGGCCGGCGGGGAGGGGACCCTGCGGCGGCGCCTGGGCCACGCGCGGACCCGGGGCAAGGTGCGGGGGAAGACCGGCACGCTGGACGAGGTGGTGAGCCTGTCGGGCTACGTCCCCACGGAGTCGGGGCGTGAGCTCGCCTTCGCCGTGTTCGTCAACGAGGCCACCCCCGATCGGACGGCGGAGCTCCGCGCAGCCATCGATCGCCTGGTCTTCCGCCTCGCGGGGCTCTGAAGGACGCCGCCGAGGCGGGCTGGGGCGACGACTGGAGAACACGGGGAAGATGCAGTACGACCGCCATCCCCGGCTCACAGCTCGTCACATGCCGCAAGACGAAGGGCTCGCGCAAAGGCGCGAAGACGCAAAGGAAAACGGCATGCTCCGGCCCGGTGTGCTCGCTGTGGGCCTGCCGATGACCCGACAGTCTCAGCCGAACCGGTGTGCAAGCGGTTCGCCCGCCTTTGCGTCTTGGCGGCTTGGCGGCTTGGCGCGCGACCTCGGGATCCCGAGCTGTGTAGGACTGTGAGCCGTCCCCGGCGGTCGCTTCCCGTTCCACGCCCGCTCGGACCGGAGCGCCGTGCCCGGTGGGCCCGACCACGACCCCGTCTCGCCGGCCTTCGGCGAGTCGTGATCGATCGACGGGCGTCCGCGCCGGGGATCAGCGGCAGGTCTGGCCGACCAGGCGCCGGATCTCCTCGCGGTCGTAGGCGTCTCGCGGCGCGACGCGGAGGTACTCCTTGAAGGCGTTGCAGCTCAGCGCGGTCAGGCCCTTGTCCTTGTAGAGGAAGCCCAGGTACCGGTGGGCGACCGGGAAGTTGGCCCCGCCGGCCGCGATGGCCTGCTTGAAGTGATCCTCCGCCTTGTTCTTGTCGCCCGACTTGAGCTTGATGACGCCAAGGTGGAAATGGGCCGCCGGGTTCTTCGCGTCGCGGCTCAGGACCTCTTCGAGGTAGGTCTCCGCCTCCGAGCGCTTGCCCATGGTCTGCAGCGTCTTGGCGAACTCGATGATGAGGTCCTGGCGCACCGGGTCCAGGAGCATCGCCTGCTTGAAGTCCGCCAGCGCCTCGCGGAACTGGGAGTTGTCGAAGTACAACCGCCCGCGCATCAGGTAGATCTCCGGGTCGATGCGCTTCTTGTCGAGGTTGCTCGTGTACTTCTCGTACTCGTCGATGATGAACGAGTACTGCGCCAGGGCCATCCGGCGGTTGTCCACGCCGCCGACCTCCGTATAGGCGCGGGCGAGGTGGTAGCGGATGTCCAGGTCCTCCGGCGCCAGTGTCGCGGCCTTGGACAGGTGCTCCACCGCCCCCGCCATCCTGCCGCGGTTCATCTCGTTGAGGCCGAGGTAGTAGTAGGCGTCCGCGTTCTCGGAGTCGAGCTTGAGCGCCTTGCGCAGATCCTCGTCCGCCTTGTCGTACGCGCCCCGGGCGCTGTGCACCGCGCCGCGCAGGACGGTCGCCCGGAGATCGAGCGGATCGGCGGACAGGACGGCCTGGACGTGCTTCATGGCCTCGTCCAGGCGCTTCAGCTCGAAGAGCACCTCCGCGTAGTCCAACAGCTGCTCGCCGTTGAGCGCGCCGGCTACGTCCAGGTCCCCGTAGTAGCCGCTGCTCTCCTCGTAGAAGCCCAGCCCGGCCAGCAGCTCGGCGAAGCGCAGCTTGGCGTCCGTGTTGTTCGGATCCATCTCAAGGATCCGCCCCATGGTCTCCTTCGCCTTCAGCGTGGCCCCCACCTTCATCTGCGTCTCGGCCAGCCTCTCCAGGAGCGGCAGCTCGTTGTCCACCCGCTCCGCGCCTTCCTGCAGCGTCTCGACGGCCTCCGACTGGCGACCCTCGCGGAGCTGCAGGTCGGCCAGCTCCAGGTAGGAGTCGATGTAGGTCGGGTCCTTCTCGAGGATGGTCGCGTAGATGTTCTTCGCCGTCTTGTAGTGCTCCGCCTCGCGCTCCTTCTCCGCGTGCAGCATGAGCAGGCCCGTGTCGTTCGGGTGCTTGCGCAGCGCCTCGTTGAGCTGGCTGCGGGCGTCCTCCGGCTGGCCGTTCTGCTCGTAGGCGTCCACCAGCGCCGTGTAGAACTGCGAGGAGTTGCAGCCCGCCTTCTGGCACTCCTTCAGGCGGCGCAGCGCCTCCTGATGAAGCCCCTGCTGCCCAAGGAGCTGGGCCAGGGCCAGGGCCGTGCGCTCGTCGTCGGGCCGGATCTCCAGCGCCCGCTGCAGCGCCTTGCGCTTGTCCTCCGCGTTGCCCTGGGCCTCCGCGAGGGTCGCCTTGAGCCAGAACGCCCGGAACTGCTCCTCGGGGTTGTCCGTCTGCCGCGCCATCGCCAGGGCCTCGTCGATGAGGGCCTTGGCCTTGTCGTAGCCCTTCTCGTAGAGCGTGATCTGGGCCAGGGCGAGCTTCGCGCCCGAGTGCTTCGGGTTCTTCTCCAGGAGCTTCTCGAAGGTCTCCTGTGCCTCCGGGATCTTCTCCCGGGCCAGGAAGAGGTCGCCCAGGTCGAACAGGGCGGGCTCGTAGCCGGGCGCCTGCTCGATGGCCCGCTCGTAGTACTGGATCGCCCGCTCCTCGTTGCCCCTGGACCGCGCCACCCGGGCCATCAGATAGAGGTCGTCCGGGTCGTGGGTCATCTCCGCCACGTACTGCTCGAGCGCCTCGGCGGCGTCCTCGGTCTTGTTCTCCGCCAGGAGCTTGCTGATGAGCAGTCGCTTGTCCTGCTCGAGCTGGGACGGGGTGAGCAGCTCCTCCAGGAGATTCGGGTAGGTGGGATCCGAGCGATACACGGCCGGGTAGCGCTCCTGGAGCCGCATCAGCGTCCGCACGAGCTTCTCCCGGACCCCGGTGTCCCCGGGAGAGGCCTTGATCTCCTCGCGGAGGTCCGCAATGCGCGCCGTGTAGTCCCCGGGAGCGTCGGACGTCAGGGCCGCGCGCGCCTCATCCTCCTCCTGCTCCGCCTCGGGGCGCTCGGGCTGCACCGGGGCCGCCTTGGGGGCGGCGGGCTCCGGCGCGCCCACGAGAGCGTTCACGCCGAAGTAGCCCAGATCGGTCTGGCCGAGGGCCACGCCCGCCAGCGCCACGACGAGCACGACGAGCGCCGCCACGCGTCCGGCCTGCCCCCTCCTCTTCCGCGAGCGCCCGCGCTTCTTGCGCCGCCGCTGCTGCGCGGCCTTGGCGGGGGACGCGGCGGCTCGGCCACCACCCCCGCCCGGATGCCCCTCGCCGGTCGGCATGTCCAGCTCGAAGAGCGCGTCGCCGTCGCCCGTGGTGGGGGACGTCGTCTCCTTGTCCCCGCCCAAGCGGACCGGGCCCACGCCGTCCACGAACACCGTGTTGTCGTCGGGCGCCTCGGGCTGAGCCGGACCCGGCGGCCCGTCGTCCAGGTCGGCGAAGTCGAGGGACTCCATGCCGCTGGTCTCGCCGGCGGTCGTGAAGTCCGCCGTGTCGAAGGGGTTCTCCTCCGTCACGTTCAGGCCGCCGCGACTGGGCGCGCCGTCACTTGTCCCGAACGGATCGGAGGCGAACGGGTCGTCGTCGTCCCCCTCCCCGTAGGGCGCGAAGGGATCGTCGGACGCGCCCAGGGACGGCTCCTCGCCGAACGCGAGCGTCTCGGACGCCCCGGGCTTCTGCCCGCCCACGTCGGCGAACGGGTCGTCACCCGCGTAGTCGGTGCCGCGATCGCCGGCGGTGGGATCGGCGCCCCACGCCAGCGTCGAGTCGGCGCGGCCGCCGGGTGGCTGCGAGTCGCTCGGGCCCGGGCCGTCTCCGCCGAGCACCTCCGTGGAGTCGAAGGGCTCGCCCAGGTGCGGGTTGTCGCGCGTCACCTCGGACGCGCGTTTGGGCGGGGGCGCCTCGCCGGGCTTCCAGACGACCTCCTCCGCCTGGGGCAGCTCGTTGCTCCGCCGCTGATACGTCCCGATCTTCGCGACGTCGG
Organism: Myxococcota bacterium; assembly: GCA_051747385.1. Classification (GTDB taxonomy): domain Bacteria; phylum Myxococcota_A; class UBA9042; order PHBI01; family JACKFB01; genus JBNJGB01. The sequence continues at coordinate 155,755 of JBNJGB010000004.1, read as the reverse complement.
TCTCGCTCAGGTTCCGCTTCCGGCGTCGCTTGAACAGGAACGAGGCCGGGCCTGCGGGCGGCGAGTCCGCGGGCTCGTCCTCCTGCGGCCGACCGTCCACCCGTGTCGCCTCCTCCGAGGAGGCCTCCCCGAACTCTACGCCCGGCTCGGCGGGCAGATCGCCGGTCGTCTCCTCCTCGGCCCCGATGGGGAGCTCGAAGACCTCCTCGGGTCCATGCGCGGCCTCGACGTCCTCGTCGTCCAGAAGCTCGATGTCCTCGTCGTCCAGGAAGAAGAGCTCCTCCCCCCGGTCGTCGTCGGAATTGCCGGTCACTTCCGGCGACGCGTCGCCCTCGGCGCCCGCCAGCGGGATCGCGCCGCCGTCGTCGGCCTCCGCGGGCGGTCCGGCGCCCATGGCGAGTGCGCCGCCACCGTCGTCCTCCCCGGGGGGATCGGCGTCCCCGGGCCCGAGGGCGAAGGGGTCGGAGGAGTCCCCGGAGCCCTCGCCGGGGCCTCCCTCTCCCACGACCCACGCGTGGAAGCAGCTCAGGCAGACCGCCTCCCGGCCCGGCCCGGCCACCTCGTTGTCGGCGCCACAATTGGGGCACGTCTGATTCATCGGTGCTCGCTTCCGTCCGTCGTACGAGTCGGGCCACATCGCGGCGTCCGAAAACCCGGCCTCCACGGCCGTTCATTCCGGGAGAGATCGCCGGCTGAATGCAAGACCCACTCCACGCCGGGAGCCTAGCAGTGGCCTTCTCGGCTGGTCAAGGCAGGGCGCGGGCGCTACGGTGCAATCCGACGGCCTCGGGCCGACGGCGCCGGGGTGCGGCGACAACGGCTCGGGAGAGGCAGAGATGGAGCGGCAGATCCGCGCGGTGGTGGGCACGGCCGGCCACGTCGACCACGGCAAGACCACCCTCGTCCATCACCTCACCGGCATCGACACGGATCGGCTGGAGCAGGAGAAGTCCCGGGGCATCTCCATCGAGCTGGGCTTCGCCTGGCTGAACCTGCCCGAGGGCCGCGCCGCCATCGTGGACGTGCCGGGCCACGAGCGCTTCGTGCGGCACATGATCGCGGGCGCGGCGGGCGTCGACCTGGTGCTCCTGGTCGTGGCGGCCGACGAGGGGGTCATGCCCCAGACCCGCGAGCACCTGGACATCTGCGAGATGCTCGGCGTGCGCCTGGGCGGGGTCGTCATCACGAAGACCGACCTGGTGGACGACCCGGAGTGGCTCGACCTGGTCGAGGAGGACCTGCGCGACGAGCTCCGCGGCACCTTCCTGGAGGGCGCGCCCCTCACCCGCTGGCAGCCGGACGACGACGAGGCCACCGAGCGCGTCCGCGCCATGCTGGCGGACCTGGTCGCGCGCGGGGAGGGGCAGCATCGCCTCGCCTCCCGGAGCCCGGATCGCCCGTTCAAGATGTCGGTCGACCGCTCGTTCACGGTGCGCGGGTTCGGGACGGTGGTCACGGGCACGAGCGCCTCGGGGCGGCTGGCCGCGGGCGACGAGGTGGCCCTGCTCCCGCCCGATCTGCGAGGCCGGGTCCGCGGGCTCCAGGTGCACGGCGAGACCGTCGACGAGGTGGGTCCGGGGATGCGCGCGGCCATCAACCTCCAGGGCGTGGAGCACGAGGGGGTCAGCCGGGGCGACGTGCTCACGCACCCGGATGCCCTGGAGGTCACCTCCATGATCGACGGGGAGTTCAAGGCGCTCGGACGCCTCGAGGAGCCCCTGCCGGACCGCACCCGGGCGCTCGTCCACGTGGGCACGGCGCGGATCGAGGGGACGCTGGCGTGGATCGGCGTCGACGAGGTGGCCCCGGGGCAGCGCGTGCCGGTGCAGGTGCGCCTGGACGCTCCGGTGGCCCTCCTGCCGGGGGAGCCCTTCGTGGTCCGCGGCTTCACGGTCCTGGCGGGCTACGGACGCACCCTGGGCGGCGGCCGCGCGCTGATCCCCGCGCCGCGCCGCCACCGTCGCCGCTGGGCCGAGGCCGAGACGCGCCTCGTGGACGCCCTGTCCGGCACGGACCCGGAGGCCATGCTCGCGGAGCTTCTCCGGTTCGAGGGCCCGGGCGGGGTGGCGACCGCGCGACTCGCGGCGCTCCTCCCCCTGGAGCGGGCCGCCATCGACGCGGCGGCGCGCGCCCTCGTGGAGCGGGGCGTGGCGGTGGAGGCCGGCGAGCTCCTGCTCCACGAACAGGCGGTGGATGCCCTTGCCCCGCGCGTCGAGGACGTGCTGTCCGCGCACCACCGCGAGCGGCCCGCGTGGCCGGGCATCGGCGTCGAGGAGCTCCGGACGCGCCTGCGAAAGGGGCTGTCGCCGGAGATCGTCGCGCGCCTGCTGGAGCGGATGGAGGCCGCCGGGCGCATCCGTCGGGACGGGGACCTCCTGGCGCTGCCGGACTTCGAGCCGCGCCGCTCGGACGCCCAGCGCGCCCGGTGCGCGACCGTGTACGGGGTGCTGGAGGAGGGCGGCCTCACGCCGCCGCGTCGCCAGGATCTCCCCGAGGCCGCCGAGCTGGCCGATCGGGAGGTGGACGAGACCCTGGAGCTTCTCCGCATGGACCGGCGGGTGGTCCGGGTCAACCGGGAGCTGTTCTACGCCCGGCCGGCCCTGGACGACCTCCGCGAGCGCCTCGTGGCCCACCTGGAGGAGCACGGGACCATCGACACCGGCACCTTCAAGGAGCTGACGCAGGCCAGCCGCAAGTGGACCATCCCGCTCCAGGAGTACTTCGACCGCGAACGCGTGACCCTGAGGGTGGGCGACCTCAGGCGTCTGAGGCGGTGACTGCGGGAGGAACCGGAGGCACGCCATGGCCACCGCGGTAGAGGCGAGGGCCGCGACGAGTCTGCACTCGACGTCGGTCGGGACGTAGCCGGCGAGGGCCTTTACGGCGGGCACGCCGATCGCCGGATCACGCCGGCAGGCCGCCGAAGCGGAGGGCAAACACGAGCACCGCGAGGGCCGCGACGGCGATCCCGACCCAGACGCCCACCGGCGCGCGTTGCACGTCCCGCAGCTCGACGCTGAGGTCCCCGACCCTCGCCACCAGGAGCCGGATGAGCCACGCCGCAGCCTCCATGATCGGGAGGACGCCGCGCCGGGACAGGAGGATCGCGCCGCGGCCGATGCCCTCGTAGAGCGCGTTGACCTCCCGCGTGACCAGCGGCGCGCCGCCGAGCTTCGACAGCAGCAGGAAGAAGCCGAGGGCGGTGCCCACCAGGAGCTGGAGCTGGTGGACCACGTGGTAGGTCGAGTAGGGGTGGTAGTCCACCGGGTAGGGGAGGAGCTCGTAGAGCAGGCCCGGGGCCACCCCCATCAGCGTGCAGAGCGCGGCGGCCAGGCCCATGGCGGCGAACATGTTCCAGGGCACCCGGCGGTTGGGCACGAGCCCCCGATCCTCGCCGAAGAAGATGAACCACGGGAGCTTCAGGCCCGTGTGGAGGAACGTCCCGACCGACGCGGCCACCAGCATCCACTCCGCGGCGGCGTAGTCACCGTACTCGGCGGCCGAGACCACCATGGACTTGGAGATGAAGCCGTTCCACAGGGGCACGCCGGAGATGGAGAACGCGCCGACCATGCAGAGGGCCAGCGTCCACGGCATGTGCCGCCAGAGGCCGCCCAGATCGCTCAGCTTGCGGAGGCCGGTGGCGTGGATCACCGCGCCCGCGGACATGAACAGGAGGCCCTTGTAGAGGATGTGGGAGACGGCGTGGGCGCTCGTGCCATTGAGCGCCAGCTCGCCGTTGGGGTCTCCGGCGGCGCCCATTCCCACGCCGCACACCATGAAGCCCACCTGACTGACGATGTGGTAGGCGAGGAGCCGCCGGATGTCGTTCTCCAGCACCGCCATGGCCGCGCCGTAGAGCGCCATGGCCGCGCCGACCCAGATGAGCAGCTCGAGCCCCGGGAAGCCGCGCACCAGGGCGTAGACGGCCGCCTTGGTCGTGAACGCCGAGAGCACCACCGCGCCGAAGGTGGACGCCTCCGGGTAGGCGTCCGTGAGCCAGGCGTGGAGCGGGGGGATCGCCGCGCAGAGGGCGAAGCCGGCGAGGATCCAGCCCGAGGCGCCGTCGACCGGCATGGCGTCGAAGGCGAGCCCGTGGCTGCCGGCCCAGGCGGTGATGCCCACGAACAGGACGCTGCCGCCGAGCGTGTGCACGAGGAAGTAGCGCTGCGCGGCGCGCACCGACCCCGCCATCCCGCCCATGAAGACGATGACCGTGGTGGCCACGGCCTTGACCTCCCACGCCACGAACAGCGTCAGGAGATCGCCGGCCAGCACCACGGTGAGGCCCGCGGCGACCGTGACCATGGCGGCCGCGTGGGTGAGGCGGCTCCGCTCCTTCAGCCCGTACAGGAGCGCGATACCACCGGCCAGGGCGAAGATCCGCGCGAAGAGCAGGCCGAGGGTGTCCGCCCTCAGCGGGTCCAGGGCCTGGCCCAGGAACGCCACCGTGACGGACGGAGACGCGTCCATGCCGGCGAGTCGCTCGACGAGGAGGAGCGAGACGATCGGCGCCCCGAGGAGCGCGATCGGCCGGAGCCGCGTCGGCAGGGCGAGGGCCAGGGCGGCCCCGACCAGGTACGGGACGGCCGGGTGGAGCAGGAGCTCGCTCATGCCAGGCCCTCCTCGTCGCGCTCCGCCGGTGGTTCGGCGGGGTCGAGGGGGGCGCGCCTTTCGGCCTCCGGCGACGGCTCGGGCTGCTGGAGGCCGAGCTTCCCGGCGAACTTCGCCACGTAGACGAGCGCGGCGCAGGCCAGCAGGCCGTAGACGCCGAAGTAGCCCGTGGTGTGGTGCCACCAGGGCTTGGTCTCGCTCATGCCGAGGGGCAGGACGACCTCCAGCACGGTCAGGACGCCGAGCGCCACTACGAGGCCGATCCGGATGCGGCGGATCATCGGGTCACCTCCGCGGCGGCCTCCGCCACGAGCGACCACAGGGGGAGCAGGGCGTCCGGCGCCAGGCCGATGACGATCGTCAGGGCCGCGGTCACGAGCAGCGGCGCCAGGAGCGCCGGCCGCGCGTCGGCCCGCTCCGCGTGGTCGGGCGACGAGCGGAAGAAGGCGCGCAGCACGATGGGGAAGAGGTAGGCGATGTTGAGGACGCCGGACAGGACGAGGGCGACGGAAAACGCCGTGTGCCCCGTCGCGGTGGTGCCCTCGAGGAGGAACCACTTGGCGGTGAAACCCACCAGCGGCGGGAACCCGGCCAGCCCCACGGCCGCGACCCCGAAGGCGATCATCGTGTAGGGCATCTGGCGGCCGATGCCGTCGAGCTGGCTCACCCGGGTCTTCTTCGTGGTGACGTAGATGGCCCCGGCGCAGAAGAACAGCGTGATCTTCATGAGGCCGTGGCCGAGCATGTGAAACATGCCGCCGGCCATCGCCTCCGGCGTGAGGAGCGCCAGGCCCAGCACGCAGTAGGAGAGCTGGCCGATGGTGGAGAAGGCCAGGCGCCGCTTGAGGTTGTCCTGGAGCAGGGCGATGAGCGACGAGAGCACGATGGTGGAGGCCGCGAACCACGCGAGGACCTCCGCCCCGCCCAGGTCGGCCAGGAGCGTAGGGCCGAAGACCCAGCCCACGACGCGCGCGACGCCGAAGACGCCCGCCTTGACCACGGCGACGGCGTGCAGCAACGCGGAGACCGGCGTGGGCGCCACCATGGCCGAGGGGAGCCACGAGTGCAGCGGCATGACACCCGCCTTGACCGCGACGCCCCCGATGAACAGGCCGAAGAGCGCCCACAGGGATCCGCGCGGGATGTCGGGCGGGAGGATGCCGCCGGGCCGCAGGGCGAACTCGCCGGCCAGCTCGTGGGTCCAGATGATGGCGGCCAGCAGGAGGAGGCCCGCCGTCAGGGCATACGCCAGGTACTTGCGGCCCGCGCGGATCGCCTCGGCCGACTGCTTGTGCACGACCAGCGGGTAGGTGGCGACGGTCAGGAGCTCGTAGAAGACGAAGAAGGTCACGAGGTTCGCGGACAGGGTCAGGCCGGCCACGGCCAGCAAGCAGACGGCGAACCAGAAGTAGTAGCGGGTCTGGGCGTGCTCCCGGGCGCCGCGCATGTAGCCGATGGAGTAGACGGTCGTGATCGCCCACAGCCCCGATGCCATGAAGGCGAAGAACGCACCCAGGCCGTCCGCCCGGAGGTGGAGCGGGGCGCCCGGGACGAGATCGAGGAGCACGACCTCGACGGAGTCCCCGGCGGCCACCCGGGTGACGATGAGGCCGGCGACCACGGCCATGACGCCGGCCGCCAGGAGGCTCCCCGCCTCGCGGAGGTTCGGGCGGCGGGCGAAGGCGACGATCCAGAGGGCGCCGGCGAGGGGCGCGGCCAGCAGCAGCAGCGGAAGGAGCGCGTTCATCCGGCGGCCCCCAGGAGCCAGCGCGTCACGATGAGGTGCGACAGGAGCCCGGTGACGATGATGAGTCCGCTCACCACCACCAGGGGGGCGAGGGAGGACGGCGGGGACTCCGTCCGGGGCAGGGGTGCGCTCACCGCTCCGCCGCTGGAAGTGGTCGCGGTGGCTGGCGCCTTCTCCGGAGCGAGGAGGGCAGCCTCCAGGATCCGGAAGACGTAGGCGATGGCGAGGAGGCTCCCGCCGATGACCGCCGCGGCGAGCCACGGCTGGCTGGCGCCGATGGCGGCCTGGAGCAGGTACCACTTGCTGAAGAAGCCGCCCAGCGGCGGCACGCCCACCAGCGACGCGGCGGCGATCACCAGGCACACGGCCGTGACGGGCATGCGCCGGGAGAGCCCCCGCAGCTCCGAGATCCGGCGCGCCCGGGAGGAGCCGGCGACGTAGAAGAGGGCGCCCTTCATGAGGGAGTGGTTCATGACGTGCAGCAGCGCCGCCGCGATGGCGAGCGGGCTGCCGATGCCGATGCCGACGCCGATGTAGCCGATCTGGCCCACGCTCGACCACGCGAGCAGCCGGCGCAGGTCGGACTGGACGGCCGCCACACCCGCGCCGACGATGGCCGCGATCGCCCCCATCCAGGCGATGATCTGGCCGGCCGGCAGGGCTCCCTCGAAGGCCTCCACGCCGAAGATGGTGAACAGGAAGCGCATCAGGGCCAGGGCCATGACCTTGGTGAAGACCGGCGCGATGAAGGCCGCCACCGCGGATGGCGAGCAGGTGTAGGCATCCGGCATCCAGGCGTGGAGCGGGAAGAGCCCCATCTTGAGCCCGAGCCCGCTGATGATGAACGCGAGGGCGACCGGCGTGAGCGGGTGGTCCGTGAGGAGGCCGGCGAGATCCCCCATGTTGAGGGTGCCCGTGGCCGCGTAGAGGTAGCCGACGCCGAGGAGGTAGAGCGAGGCGCCGGTGGCGCCCAGGATCAGGTAGCGGAAGGCCGCGAGCTGGGAGCGTCCGCCGCCGGAGCCGACGAGGGCGTAGCCGGCCAGGGAGGCGACCTCCAGGAAGACGAACAGGTTGAAGGCGTCACCCGTCACGCACATGCCGAGGAGACCGGTGAGCGCCAGGCAGGCCACGGCGTAGAAGGTGGGCCCGCGGTCGCCCAGCTCCTCCAGGACGGAGTGCCGGGACCAGACCATGGACATCGCCGCCATCGTGGCGACGACGGCCGCCACGAAGCCCCCCATGACGTCGACCACCAGCTCGATCCCGATGTTCAGGTCCAGACCGGGTGGGTGCGCCCCGGTCTCACCCCAGCCGGCGACGAGGTAGGTCACGGGACCGTGCTCGACCACCCGCAGCAGGAGCGCCCACGACAGGGCGGCGGCGGCCGCGGTCGCGGTCGTCGCGACGGCGTAGGCCACCCCGGTCCGGCGCATGGCCAGGACCGCGATGAGGATGGATGCCGCCAGGGGAGCCAGCAGCAGCAGGACGGGAGCGTGTTCCAACGGGCTAGTCCATCTGCTGCACGAGCTCGTCCTCGTCCAGCGTTCCGTACGTGCGCTTGAGGCGGATGAGGAGCGCCAGGGCCACTCCCTGCACGGCGACCGAGACCACGATGGCGGTGAGCATCAGGGCGTGCGGCAGGGGGTTCATGTGCTCGACCGGTGCGGGCGTGCCCTCACCGACGGCGATGGGGAGGGCGCCTCCCCACTTGGCGGCGGTGGAGATGAAGAACACGATGATCCCGGTCTGGAAGATGACCAGGCCGACGACCTGCCGCATCAGGTGGGCGCGCGTGATCATGGCGTAGAAGCCGATGAGCGTCAGCCCCACATAGCCGATGTAGTTGAGGCGAGCCATGAGCTCGTCCAGGACGGGGGACATGTCAGGACTCCGGTCGGTCGAAGAGGCGGGCGAAGATGAGCAGCAGGCCCGACGCGACGGTGATGGCGACGCCGATCTCCACGAGCAGGATCCCCATCGCGCGCCGGTCCGGCGGATCCTCCGCCAGGAAGCTCAGGGCGCCGTAGTCGAGGAAGCTCGCGTCGTACAGCCACGACAGCGCCCCGACGCCGGCGAAGACGGCGACTCCCACGCCGCTCCAGGTGGCCAGTGACCGCTCCCGGATGCGGCGTCGGAACTCGTCCTCTCCCAGCCCCAGCGCGACGAGGATGTAGGAGGCTGCGATGATGACCCCCCCCTGGAACCCGCCCCCCGGGCTGTAGTGCCCGTGGAAGACGACGTAGAGCGCGTAGAGCTGCACGAGCGGGACGAGCAGCCGGACGGTGGTCCGGATCACGACCGTCTGATGCGGTGTCCTCATGCCTCCGGCCTCCTCTGTCGCAGGCCGAGGAGCAGCACGATGGCCATGGAGGCGGCGAAGACGACCGTGACCTCCATCATCGTGTCGATGCTCCGGTAGTCGCCCAGCACCGCGGTGACCATGTTGGGGGTCGCCGTGTCCGGCACGGCCTGCTCGATGTAGTACGGCGAGATGCGCACCGACGCCGGCGATGACGCGTCCCCGAAGGCCGGGATGCTGAAGGCGGAGATGACGAGGAGGGTGCCCAGCGCGAGGAGGGCCAGGGCCGCAGCCGGACGCATGCGCTTCCGATCGACCTTGTCCGGCGGCTCCTCGCCGACCTGCCGGAGGGCGGCGAGCATGAACACCGTCCACACGCCGGCGCCGATGACCGCCTCGGTGAAGGCCACGTCGACGGCGCCCATCAGCGCCCACTCCAGGGCGATCACGAACCCGTAGGCGCCCAGGATCACGATCGCCTGGAGCAGCCGCCGGCCGCGGACCGCCATGGACGCGAGGAGGAGCAGGAGGATGAGGAACAGGACGTCGAGCTGGTACGTCACGACCCCGACCTCCCTTCGCGCGTCCACGGGACCAGCCCGCGCCGGAGCGCCGCGTGCCCCAGGGCGTGAGCAGCCGCAGGGTTGGCGATGAAGTAGAAGACGATGATGAACGCCAGCTTCAGGCTGGTGCGCGTGAAGCCCTCGGAGACGGCCACGGCGAGCAGGACGAGGGTGATCCCCATGGTGTCCGCCTTGCCGACCATGTGGATGCGTGTGTAGAAGTCCGGCAGGCGGAGCATCCCGAGGGTCGCCACGGCGTTGAGGAGCACGCCGGCCACCAGGATGACGAGCACGATCGCGTTCACGTCTCCGTCCCCCCGTAGAGCTTGGCGTATCGCGCGGCCGCCAGGGAGGCGACGAAGTTGATCAAGGCGTAGCCGAGGGCGATGTCGACCACCATGTCGAGCTGCCCGTAGATCGCGCCGATGAGCACCAGGATCAGGATCGCCTTGGTCCCGATTCCGGCCAGGCCGAGCAGACGGTCGAACGTACTGGGGCCCCGGAGCACCCGGTAGAGGTAGATCAGGGCGATGACGGCCAGGGCCATGGCCGCGCCGAGGAAGACGTGCTCGAGCTCAGACACGGCCGGCCTCCCCCGCCTCGAGGGGCTCGAAGGACGGCAGCTCGAACGTCTCCCGGACGCGCTCGACCATCCGGCCGGACACGAGGTCGCCCTTGGACGCCGGGTGCAGGGCGTGGACCACGAAGCGATCCCCCTGGACGTCGAGCACGCAGGTCCCGGGCGTCAGCGTGATGGTGGCCGACAGGGCCAGCCGGGCGATGTCGGTCCGGAGCCCGGTGTCCAGCACGATGACCGACGGCTCGATGGGCAGCCGCGGGTGGAGCACCATCCAGGACACCTGGATGTTGGCCACGGCGATCTTCCACAGCAGCCAGGGGATGAAGACGATCAGCCGGTGCCAGCGGAAGCTCCAGATGTACGCCAACGCCGGCCGCCCGCTCCGGGTCCGCGTCACCCCGGTGACCATCAGCCCGTGCGTCAGCCACGACACGAACAGCGCCGAGGCCGCCCCGCAGGCCAGGTGGAACGCGTCCAGCTTCTCGGAGAAGCCGAGCCAGATCAGCATGAGGAACACGGCGGCGCCGAGCACCCCGGGGAGCGCGCTCGGCGGGCGGTCGCGGTCCTCCCCCGGAACCCTGCGCCTCTCCCCTGCCGTCTGCGTCTCGTCCATTCCGCCCGCTTGCTGCGCGCCCCAGCCTGGGGCGCCGTGCCGTGGGCCCTGGGAGCTCTGCGGGCGCCGTCGCCTCCCGCGAGCCGCGGCCACTCGGGGCCGCGATCCCGAGCGATGCTCGTATAGGGGTCAGCGCCGATTTTGACAAGCCCAACCTCACCCCGTTATCCCATCGGACCATGGGCCCAGCGGCATCCTGCGAGCACAGGGGTCGCGCTCCGGGTTGTTTCTCAGTTGATCCAGGAGCAAAGGAGCGGCAGGAGGACGACAAAGGACAGCACCACAGCGGGTTCCGGCCGTAGATTGGGCCATACGCCGGTGAGAAACCCGATGGCTGCGGCCATGGTCGGGTCCATCCTCGTCTTCTTCATCTCATCCTCCTATCGGAGTGGGTCGTAGAGCCCCAGGGTGGGGCGCCGTGCCGTGGGCCCTGGGGGCCGCGGGCGCCGTCGCCTCCCGCGAGGCGCGGAGACGTTGGGGACGCGGTCCGGGGCAGCCTGCTATCCGTCGGTGAGGCCGTTGAGGAAATCCGCTGGACCGCGGCGGTCGCGCGCGCTTCCTGGCCGGCGGTGGGTCTCGCCGGCGCGGACGGGCCGAGGCGCCGGAGATCGCGCCGACGGGAGCACGGCCGTTCGGTGGCGTAGCCCCCCTGACGCGCTATGCTGGCTGCTGGACGGGCCGGGGACGGGAATGGACTTCGAGATCGTCTGGGTGTTCGCGGTGGCGCTGGGGGCCCTGCTCCTGTTCGTCACCGAGAAGGTGCCCGTCGATCAGGTCGCCATGGCGGTCCCGGCCCTCCTTCTGATGGGCGGGGTCCTCACGCCCGAGCAGGCCGTGTCGGGGCTGGCGCACCGGGCCACCGTCACCGTCGCCGCCGTCCTCGTCCTGGGCCTGGGCCTCCACAAGACGGGGGCGGTCGCCGTGCTGGGCCGCTGGGTCCGCACCGCCCCGCTGGGCGGCCCGCGGACGCGCCTGTTCGTCATGTGCCTGCTGGTCGCGGCGGTCTCCCCGTTCATCAACAACACGGCGGTCGTCGCCGTCATGCTGCCCGTCTTCCTCACCATGGCCGCGAACTCGGGGACCGCGCCCTCGCGCGTCCTCGTCCCCCTGTCCTACGCGGGCATCCTCGGCGGGACGGTGACCCTCATCGGGACGTCCACGAACCTCATCGTCCACGGCATGGCACGGAACCGCGGCCTGGACGAGCTGTCCATGTTCACGATCACGCCCCTGGGCCTGATCTACCTGGCCGTGGGCTTCGTGTACGTCTTCACGATCGGCCGATGGCTCCTGCCCCGCCGCCCGGTCACCGAGGACCTGGCCGAGAAGTACGACGTCCGCGCCTTCGACACGGAGCTCATCGTCACGAAGGACTCCCGCGGGGTCGGCCGGGCCATCGACGATCTGGACTGGGCCGACGCATACGGCGTGGAGGTCCACGGGATCCACCGGCAGGGCCGCGGGCGCACCATCCGCGCAGGGAGCGCCCGGCTCCGACCCGGGGACGTGATCCTGGTCCGGGGCGGCTCGGACCAGATCCTGGAGCTCGCCAAGCGGGCCCGGCTGGCGAGCCTCGCCGACGCCACCGAGAAGACGCCCCGGCTCGGCCACGAAGAGGGGCGCCTGGCGGAGGTGCTCGTGGCGCCCGGCTCGTTCCTGGCCCACCGGACGCTGCGCCAGATCCACCTCAGCCACCGCTTCGGCGTCACGGTCCTGGGCCTGCAGCGCCACGGCCGGCGCCTCCCCACGCGCATCGGCGACGCCCGGCTCGAGGCGGGAGACCTCCTGCTGGTCCACGGTCGCGAGGAGACCCTGGGCCGCCTCGCCGACGTCCCGGGCCTCGTCCCCCTCGGCGCGTACCCGCCCATCCGGACCCGCATGGGCGCCTCCGTGGCCGTGGCCATCCTGGTGGCCGTCATCGGCGCCGCGGGCGCCGGCCTGGTGTCGATCCTCGCCGCGGCCGTCGTCGGCGCCGTGGCCATGGTCTTCACGGGCTGCGTGAAGCTCGACGAGCTGTATCGCGAGATGGACTGGCGGGTGCTGGCGCTCCTGGCCGGCCTGATCCCCCTGGGGCTGGCCATGGACGAGTCCGGCGGGGCGCGCCTGCTCGCCGACGGCGTGGCCGACCTCATCGGGGGCCGGGGGGTGGTCGTGGCCGTCCTCGTCTTCTACCTGCTGGCGTCGTTTCTGACCGAGGTCATGACCAACGCCGCCGCCGCGGTCGTGCTCACCCCGGTGGCGCTCGAGTCCGCAGCCCCCTTGGAGACGAACCCGTACGCCCTGGTCGTGGCCGTCATGTTCGGCTGCTCGGCCTCCTTCATGACGCCCACGGGCTACCAGACGAACACGATGATCTACGGCCCGGGCGGCTATCGATACACGGACTTCCTGCGCGTCGGGGTCCCGCTGAACCTCACGCTGGCGGTCGTGGCGGCCCTCGTCATCCCCCTGCTGTGGCCGTCCGGCTGAGCCCCGTATCAGGCCGCAGGGAACAGATCCGGGTCGTCGTGCACTGATCGTTGGCACCGTCCTGCCGGCGGTGATAGGACCGACGCCCTGCAGGGGAGGCTCCATGCGCGTCATCATGGTGAAGAAGCGGCTCGCCGACGGCTCCACCTGTCGCAAGTGCGCGCAGACGGAGGAGATGCTCCGGAGGCGAGGCGTCTGGGAGCGCGTCGACGAGGTCGTGTGGGCCCTGGAGGGCGAGCCGGAGTCTCCCGGGATGAAGCTGGCCCAAGAGCACGACGTGAGCCTGGCGCCGTTTTTCATCGTGACGGACGGGGACGGGCGCGATAAGATCTACACGAGCGCGCTGAAGCTCCACCGCTCCGTGCTGTCGCACCTGGAGACCCCGCCCGAGCCGAAGGACGAGCATCCCCTGGCGGAGGCCGCCCGCCTCGTGGCCGGCATGGAGCCCCTGGAGGCCGTGCGCTGGACCCTGGAGCAGTACGGCCCGGACACGACCATCGCCTTCAGCGGCGCCGAGGACGTGGTGCTGGTGGACATGGCGGTGCGGACGGGGCTGCCCTTCCACTGCTTCGTGCTCGACACCGGGCGGCTCCACGAGGAGACCCTGCGCTTCGTGGAGGACGTGCGGGATCACTACGGCGTGAAGGTCGAGGTGATGAACCCGGACCCGGAGGCGCTCCAGACGTTCGTGCGGGACAAGGGGCTGTTCAGCTTCTACAGGGACGGCCACCACGAGTGCTGCGGCATCCGGAAGGTGGAGCCCCTGGGCCGCGCGCTTGCCGGCCGTCCGGCCTGGATCACCGGGCAGCGGCGGGACCAGAGCCCCACGCGGGCCGAGGTGGCCGTGCTCCAGGCGGACCCGAAGTTCTCGACGCCGGAGCGGACGCTCGTGAAGGTGAACCCCCTGGCCGAGTGGAGCCAGGAGCGCGTGTGGGCCTACATCCGCGAGCACGACGTGCCGTACAACCCGCTGCACGAGCAGGGCTACACGAGCATCGGGTGCGCCCCGTGCACGCGGCCGACGCACCCCGGCCAGCACCCGCGCGAGGGCCGCTGGTGGTGGGAGGACGCCACGAAACGGGAGTGCGGCCTGCACCTGCCCCGCTCCGAGGACGACCGCGGTTGAAGGCGCCGGGCATTTGGCGTAACGCTGACCGGCCCCAGACGGAGGACGCGCAGATGGAGCAGCCCGAGCACCAGGGATCCCTGAACCCCGACGACCAGCTCTACCGGATCCGCCACAGCCTGGCCCACGTCCTGGCCCAGGCGGTCCTGGAGATGCGCCCGGGCTCCACGCTGGGCTTCGGCCCGCCCATCGACGACGGCTTCTACTACGACTTCATCCTCTCCGAGCCTCTCACCGAGGAGGACTTCCCGGAGCTCGAGAAGCGGATGAAGCGCATCATCAAGAAGGGCGAGAAGTTCGAGCGCGAGGAGCTCCCCCGGGGCGAGGCCATGGAGCGCCTCGACGAGATGGGCGAGCCGTACAAGCGCGAGTACGCCGAGGAGCTGTTCGACAAGAAGGGACTCGACAAGCTCACCTTCTATCGCTCCGGGCCGTTCCTCGACATGTGCGACGGCCCCCACGTGGACTCCACGCGGAAGCTGCCGAAGGGCGCGTTCAAGCTGCGGAGCGTGGCCGGCGCGTACTGGCGGGGCGACTCCGACAACGTGATGATGACGCGGATCTACGCCTGGGCCTTCCCCACGAAGGAGCAGCTCGAGACCCACGTGAAGGCCTACAAGGAGGCCCTCGCCCGCGACCACAAGAAGCTGGGGCGCGAGCTGGACATCTACACCATCGACGACTCGGTCGGGCGCGGCCTCCCCCTGTGGCTGCCCAACGGGACCGTGCTCCGCGACGAGCTCGAGAAGCTCATGAAGGAGCTGGAGTTCAAGGCGGGCTATCAGCGCGTCGCCACGCCCCACCTGACCAAGGTGGACCTCTACTACCAGTCGGGCCACCTCCCCTACTACGAGGAGCACATGTACCCGATCATGGAGCTCAAGGAGGAGCGGGAGACCGAGGAGGGGCGCGTCGAGGAGGTCAAGGAGGCCTACTGCCTCAAGCCCATGAACTGCCCGCACCACCACCGCATCTTCAAGGCGCGGATGCGGAGCTATCGCGAGCTCCCGCTGCGCCTCGCGGAGTACGGGCAGGTCTACCGCTTCGAGGACTCCGGGGCCCTGTCGGGGCTGCTCCGGGTGCGCGGGATGTGCATGAACGACGCGCACATCTACTGCACCGAGGACCAGATCAAGGAGGAGTTCCTGGCGGTGATGGACATGCACCGCGAGGTCTACGAGATCCTCGGGCTGAGCGACTACTACATGCGGTTTTCCACCTGGGATCCCGAGGACGAGAAGGCGAAGACCAAGTACGTGGGCGACCCGGAGGCCTGGGAGCGCACCCAGGATCTGGTCCGCGAGGCCATGCTCGAGAGCGGCCTGGAGTTCACGGAGGTCAAGGGCGAGGCGGCGTTCTACGGCCCGAAGATCGACGTGCAGTTCCGGTCGGTGACCGGCCGCGAGGAGACGGCGTCCACCAACCAGCTCGACTTCGCGGTCCCCGAGCGCATGGACCTGAGCTACGTGGGCGCCGACAACCAGGAGCACCGCCCCTACATCATCCACCGGGCGCCCCTGGGCACCCACGAGCGCTTCATCTCGTTCCTCATCGAGCACTACGGCGGCGCCTTCCCCACCTGGCTGGCCCCGGTGCAGGTCCGGCTGCTGACGGTGAGCGAGCGCTTCAACGACTACGCCGAGGAGCTTGTCTCCGACCTGCGCGGGCAGATGGTCCGCGCGGAGCTGGACTACTCGTCGGACACGGTGGGCAAGAAGATCCGCAACGCGGTGACGAGCAAGATCCCGAACATCCTCGTCCTCGGCGAGCGGGAGGTGGAGTCCGAGACGGTCACCCTCCGCCGCTACGGCCAGCGCGAGCAGGAGACCATGCCGGCCGCCGAGTTCCAGAGGCGCCTGCTGGAGGCCATCCGGACCCGCAGCCGGACCCTCTGAGCCATCGGCGCCCTGACCGATTGTCTCGCGGCAAAGCGCCAAGAGAGATCTGCAGCAGGACCGCCGTCCCCGGCGGTCACCTCCCGCCGCACCGACGGCCACCTCCCGCCGCACCGACGGCCCTCGGCGGGTCGTGACCGAGGGGGTCAGGGAGTGACGCAGGTCCCGGCCTCGCAGACGTCGCCACCCGTGCACTCGCCGCAGGCCTGGCCGCAGTCGAAGCCGCACTCCATGTCGGCGCAGGCGTCCGCGCAGGTCTCGCCCGGGCAGAGGTACGGGTACAGGTCGTCGGGGTCGCTCTGCTCGGGGACGTCGCAGTAGTAGCCGGCGAAGCCCTCGTCGGCCACGTCCCAGCCGCACCCGGAGGCGCACTGCTCCTCCGTGACCGTGTCGGTCAGGCAGTAGTACAGCACGCCGTCCGCCGTGCAGCAGCCCTGCGCGCCCACCTCCTGGCAGGTGTACGGGACGGCGGCGCCGTCGGCGGTGTCCGCGGCGGCGTCCCCGGCCATGTCCGCCGCGACGTCGACGGCGGCGTCCTCGGTGGCGTCGGTCGTCGTGTCCCCCACGGCGTCGGCGGCGGCGTCCGGCGAGGCGTCCTGGAGCGTGTCGGCCCCGGCGTCCTCGGTCGCGTCGCCCCCCGTGTCCCCCACGGCGTCGGCTTCGGCGTCCTCGCCCGCGTCGCCTGCCGTGTCCTGGACGGTGTCGGCCCGCGTGTCCTCGGCGACGTCCTCGTCGGCCGTGGTGTCCTCGGCGACGTCCTCGTCGGCCGTGGTGTCCTCGGCCACGTCCCGGTCCGTCGTGTCGGGCGTCGTGGAGGTGTCCTCGACGTCCTCCTCGCCCGTCGTGTCGCCCGGAAGCGGCGGCAGGTCGGCCACGTTGCAACCGGTGAGGAGGGCGAGGGTCGCGAGGAGTGCGAGCGGACGGGCCATGGCCATCATGGGCGTGCCTCCGACGGGGTGGCGCGGGGAGGGCCGACCGTACCGACGCACCGCCTGCCGCGCAAGAAGCCTCAGAAGGGGGGCAGGAGGCCCTGCTCCCGGTTGTGCTCCTTGGCGATGTTCATGGCGTCGAAGATCTGGGCGAACCAGAGCAGCCACCCGATGAACACGGGCGTGAGGACGACGGTGCCGATGAACACGCCGATGCCGCGCCCGGTCCGGCCGCAGTAGAGCTGTCCCGCGCCCGGGAAGACCACGGACAGGGCCGCTGCGACGGCGGGGCTCTTGCCGGGGCCGGCGGTCGCGGGCGGGCCGAGGCGTTGTTGGACCACCACCTCGGTCCGGGGGGTGTCGTTCCGCGCGAGCATCTTCTCCTCGAGGCGCATCGCGCAGGCGTCGCAGTAGTTCCGCCCGAACATCTTGTTGCGGCAGGTGGCGCACACCCCGTTGCCGCAGTCACAGCAGACGGCGGTGGCCGGCTGGTCGGTGTGCAGGGCGCAGTTCATGCGCTCCCCCGTCGGTAGATGAGGGGACGCTCCAGGTCGGTCCAGTCGACCTCCAACAGCTCGTGGGCCACCAGCCACTGGAGGACGTCGTCCGCGTCGTCCGGGTCCAGGCCGTGCTCGCGCACGACGTCCTGCTTGGTCACCGCCTCGCCCCGGAGGTTCCGGAACACGCGGAGGGCCTTCTGCTCGAAGCGCTCGCTCCGGTGCCGCTGCCACAGCCACCGCGCCCCGTACAGGGAGAGCAGGAGCAGCGGGATGGCGGCGATCCACCACAGCCCGCGTGCGCCGAACAGCGCCAGCGACCAGATGAAGCCCGCCGCCGGGACCCAGGCCCAGCGCTGGCCCGTCGTCGGTCGCTGGACTCCGCCCGGTGTCGGCAGACCCGACGCGCGCCGGATGCTCTCGCGTGTGTGCTGCGGCGCCGTCGCCGGGGGCTGGTGCTGGCCCACGAGCACCTGCACGGGCGCGACCTGCTGGGCCTCGGGGGTCCTCCGCCGCCCGTGCCCGCGCGCGGCGCAGGTCGGGCAGGTCAGCTTCCCGGGGCCGCGATCGCACTCACGGCAGATGAACCGTCCGCAGTCGGCGCAGGCGCCCACCGCTTCGCGGTCGGGGTGGAGCTCACAGTGGGTCACGACAGGAAGTAGGCCACAGCCCGTGCGGGGGGTTCAAGCGGGCGTCCGTGGTGCCAACGAACGGCCGTCGGCCCCGATTCCGCTCGCGCCGCGTGGACCGCCCGGGGGCGGTACACAGAACACCCGACAGTCCCTATCATGGTGAGCATGGCGATCATCGACTCGGAGCGGCTCGAGGAGGTGGCGGCGAGCTGGGACGATTTCCAGGATCTTCGCCTCCAGGGCATCGAGAGGCAGGCGGACGTCCTGCGCCTGGGCCATGTCGGCATCCACCGCCGGGAGCCCCGCTGGTCGTTCGGCTACACCTCGGACCTCACGGACGAGAGCCACCTCCGGAAGGAGCGCTTCACGCGCCCGGGCGGGTCGGAGGCCGTGGCCGCCGTCCTCCGGGTCGAGGAGACCCCGGTGCCGACCGACTACCTGGCCGGCTGGGTCCCCGCGGACGAGGAGGAGCGCCTCGACCGGTGGCTGGCGGAGCTGAACGCCCACATCCACGACCTCCTCGCCCACGACTGAGCCTGTCGCCGGCGCCCCGGACATCCCCCGGCAGGGGTGGAGCGCCGCCGTCCGCGGCGGTCACTCGCGCCGGAAAAGTGAGAAGTGAGTAGGTTTGACCCCACTAGATCATGCCGCGGCGGGCGGCGCTGAGGGCGTCGTGGATCATCTGGTGGCGAAGCCGGGAGTCCTGCCACGCCTGCTGCATGGGGATGGACAGCTCGGACAGCGGGTCGAAGTAGGTGAACAGCTTGTCGTGCTTCACCGACGGGGCCGAGTACACGGAGATGCCCGTCTCCCGGTCGTAGTGCTCGAAGCTGTGCACGTCCCGCTTGCCGCCGCCGCCGGGCGCGTCGACCACGAACGTGGGCGTGTTGAAGCCGGCGGTCGTCCCGCGCAGGCGCTTGTCCACCTGGATGCCGCGGGCAAGGGTCGTCCTCAGGTCCTCCGTCCCCCGCACCAGGTCGTGCATGTAGACATAGTACGGGTGGACGTTCATCCAGCTCAGCCGCTTGCAGAGCTCGATCATGGTGTCGGCCGCGTCGTTCACCCCGTGCTGGAACACGGTCTGGTTCCGCACGGTGATGCCGCGCTCGAACAGCACCTGGGCGGCGTCCCCGGACATGCCCGTGATCTCCGCCGGGTGGTTGAAGTGGGTGTGGAGCGCCACCTCCTTGCCCATCCGCCGGCCCCGCTCGACGACCTCCGTGAGGGCGTCCAGCCAGGCCTCGTCGCGCAGGATCTTCATGGGCATGATGGCCAGACCCTTCGTGGCGAAGCGGAAGCGCCGGACGTGGGGGATGTCCAGGAGCCGATCGCCGATCTCCCGGACCTGGCTCGGCTTGAGCCGGTAGGCGTCGCCGCCGCTGATCACGATGTCCTCGAGCTCCGGCCGCTCCGCGATGTAGCGGAACACCAGCTCCCAGCGATCGCGGGTGGCCTTGTAGCTGACCTTGTCCACCTCGTCCGTGGGCGTGCCGACCGCGTAGCTCCGCGTGCAGAAGCGGCAGTAGACCGGGCAGGTGTCCAGGGCGAGGAACAGGGCCTTGTCCGGATACCGGTGGGTGAGGCCGGGCACGGGGGAGTCGGCCTGCTCGCCCAGGCTGTCCAGGGTGAGCATGGGGTGATCGGGCTGGAGCTGGGAGCCCAGGGGCAGGAACTGGCGCCGCAGCGGGTCGTGCCACGGGTTCGACCAGTCGATGAGTCCCAGGATGTACGGCGTCACCCGGACGGCCATGGGCGCGTGGTGGAGGCCCTCCTCCAGGTCGCGCAGGAACGCCTCGCCGATCACGTCCCCGACGGCCTTGCGCAGCTTCTTCGGGCTCGTGACGGCGTTCCGCTCCTGCCACATGGGGTCGAGGAATGTCGCCTCGTCCACGTCCCGCCAGGCGGGGACGCGCTGCCAGAAGGCGTCGCGGCGCAGCTCGCGCCAGCTCAGCTCACCCGGCTCCACGGGCGGCTTCAGGTGTCGGAGGGGGGTGGTGTCCTCCGGCTCCGCGGCGGACGGGTGGGGGTCGTGGTGGGCGGTCGCGCTCATGGGCACACCTCGATGCGTGCAGGGCAGAACAGGGCCTTCCGGGTGGAGGATTCCCTACGCGCAGTCGGGCTGATGCATGACGCTGACCATGAACCACATACGGCTCAACCCCTTGCACATCGAGGATCCGGACGCAAGGCTGACGCGGAGCGGACACACACCGTGCGCCGGAGGAGGACAGCATGTGGGAGCACTTCGAGGTGGAGCAGGACGGCCGCGTCGCGCGGATCACCATGACCGGCCGGACGATGCCGCCGGCGTTCTTCGGGGAGCTCGCCTCCGTGTGCGAGGACCTGGCCGGCCGGGAGGACCTCCGCGCAGTCGTCCTCCGGGGGACGGCCAAGGCCTTCAGCTACGGCCTGGACCTTCCGGCGGCGTTCAAGGAGCACGGCCCGCTGCTGAGCGGCGGGGGGCTCGCAGGCCCGCGCACCGAGCTCCTTGGCCTCATCCGGCGCTGGCAGGGGGCCATGGGCGCGGTGGCGGCGCTCCCCGTGCCGGTCGTGGCCGCCGTCCACGGCTGGTGTATCGGCGGCGGCCTGGACCTGGCCAGCGCGTGCGACGTCCGGCTGGCGTCGAAGGTCGCGAAGTTCTCGCTGCGGGAGACGCGGGTGGCCATGGTGGCGGACCTGGGGAGTCTCCAGCGCCTCCCCGGCATCATCGGCCAGGGGAACCTCCGGGAGCTGGCCTTCACCGGGCGCGACGTGGACGCCGAGCGGGCCCTGGAGATGGGCCTGGTCAACCGGGTCCTCCCGGACCGGGAGTCCCTGGACGAGGCGGCCACGGACATGGCGGAGGAGATCGCCGCCAACCCGCCCCTGGCCGTCCGCGGCGTCAAGGAGGTCCTGCGCTTCGGCGAGGGCAAGCCCATGTCCGAGGGGCTGGAGTACGTCGCGGCCTGGAACGCCGCCTTCCTCCAGTCCGAGGACCTGGCCGAGGCCGTGTCCGCGTTCATGGCCCGCCGGGAGCCGGACTACAAGGGGGGGTAGCCGCGGCGGGCGAGGTGGCGGGGCAATCGCAAGGTCGGAGAAGTGAGGGCCGCGCGGCGGTACGGCGCCCGGCGCCGATTGCACCCGCTCGGAGACGATGGGTTTTGCGCGTCTGAGAGCGGGCAAGGGCAAGGGCAAGGGCAAGGGAGGGCGGTCGACTTTGCGACCGCCCTGGGCGATGTGACCCGGCGTCTTGAGGTGGAGCCGCGCGCGGGGGTATCCTGCCCGCCATGAAGCGCCTCACCCTGCCGTCCGTCCTGGCCCTGCTCGCGCTCCTCGCGCTCCCCGGTCGCGCCGCCGCCGAGGCGTCGTCGTGCGACGGGTTGGACCTGCTGCTGACCCTGTCGGAGGTGCAGTCCGGGCCCCACCTGGTGGTCGAGCGGGACGCCGACAGCCTCACCGTCCTCGATCCGGCCCGCCGCCAGGTGGTCCTGCGGGCCGACTGCGAGTCCCTGGTGGAGCGCGGCCCGGAGCGGGTCCGACGCCCGGTCCCGGGTCGCCAGGCGCGAACGACGATCGTCCGCGACGAGGCCGGGGCGCCCATCTACACCCACTCCGTCACGTCCCGCGGCGCACGGATCACCGTGATCGCGCCGGGCGAGGTGAACGCCGACGGCCTCCACGTCGTGTCCTTCGACAACGACGACGTCCACGTCACGGACGGCGAGGGGCGGCTCGTGTTCTCGCGCCGTACGACCTCGCTCGGGGCGTTGATCGAGCGGGAGGGCCCGGCATACGGTTGTGGCTGCGAGCGATCGATCGACCCCGACGGCCGGGTGGAGGTGCGGTCGCTCTGAGCCTGGCGGGGTGAGCGGCCATGGAGAGGATCTCGGACCACGCGGCTGAGCTGCGCGCGATGGCCCGTGCGTGGATGGCGGACGACCCGGATCCGGCGACGCGGGACGAGCTGGCCTTCCTCATGGAGGAGGACATGCTCGAGGATCTCGCGGAGCGGTTCGCCGGTCCGATGGAGTTCGGGACGGCCGGGCTGCGCGGGCTGCTGGGCGCGGGGCCGGCGCGGATGAACCTCGCCACCATCTCCCGGGCCGCGGCCGGGCTGGCCCGACAGCTCCTCGAGGACGTCCCGGACGCCCGCGAGCGGGGCGTGGTGATCGGGCACGACGCCCGCCGTCTGTCCCGAGAGCTGGCCTGGCGCGCGGCGGAGATCATCGCCGGCCACGGCCTGCGGGTGCACTGGCTGCCGGAGGTCGCCCCCACGCCGCTCGTGGCCTTCGCCGGCCGGTATCTGAGGGCCGCGGGGACCGCCATCGTCACGGCCAGCCACAACCCGCCCGAGTACAACGGCTTCAAGGTGTACTCGGAGCGGGGCTCCCAGATCGTCCCGCCCCAGGACGCGCGCATCCGGGAGGAGATGGACGCCGCGGGGCCGGTCCTCCAGCTCCCCCGGACGCCCTTCGACGCCGCGGTGGAGGACGGGCGCCTGGACGTGCTCGGCAACGGGCTGCAGGACACCTACCTGCAGGCCCTGGACGCCCAGTGCATGGGGACGAAGCGCCCGCCGGCCCAGGTCGTCGCCGTCACCACGTCGCTCCACGGCGTGGGCCATCGCCTGCTCCACGCCGCGCTCCGGCGACGGGGCTTCGAGCGGGTGCACGCGGTGGAGGAGCAGGCGGAGCCGGACGCCGAGTTCCCGACCGTCGACTTCCCGAACCCCGAGGAAGGCGGCGCCCTGGACCTGGCGCTGGAGCGGGCGCGTGAGGTGGGCGCGGACCTCATCCTGGCCAACGATCCGGACGCCGATCGCCTGTGCGTCGGGGTGCGGGAGCCGTCGCGCGAGGAGGGCTACCGGATCCTCACCGGCAACGAGATCGGGGTGCTGCTCGCCGACTGGCTGCTCACGGAGCGCGAGCGCCAGGGTCGGATGCCGGAGCGCCCGTACGTCGGCACGACCATCGTGTCGACGTCGATGCTGGAGCGGCTCGCGCGCCACCACGGGGTCGACTACGGGGAGAGCCTGACCGGCTTCAAGTGGATCTGGGACCGGGCGCTCCAGCGGGGCGACGACGGGCGCGGCTTCGTGTTCGGCTTCGAGGAGGCCCTCGGATCCTGCGTCGGGCCCGCCGTCCGCGACAAGGACGGCATCGGGGCGGCCCAGGTGGCCATGGAGTGCGCCGCCGCGCTGAAGGCCGACGGCCGCACGCTGCTGGATCGGCTCGCCGAGCTGTCTCGTGAGCACGGCCTGCACCTGACCCGCCAGGTCTCCACGGTCCTGCCCGGCGCGGAGGGGCGTGCCCGCATCCAAGCGGTCCTGGCCGCCCTTAGGGAGCGCACGCCGAACCGCATCGGCGGCGTCCCCGTGGCGCGGACGCGGGACCTCCTGGGGCCGGACGCCGAGGAGGCGAACCTGCCGCGGAGCAACGTCCTCACGTTCTGGCTGGAGGACGGCACGCGCCTGGTCATCCGCCCCAGCGGGACGGAGCCAAAGCTCAAGAGCTACGTCGAGGTGGTGGAGCCGGTGGCCGACGACGAGCCCCTCGAGGCCGCCGAGGCCCGCGCCGGGAAGCGCGCCGAGACCGTGGAGGCCTGGGTCCGGGACTGCGTGCCGCAGTAGGACCGCCGTCCCCGCCTCACAGTCCCACACATCGCGGGGTGCCGCGGTCTCGCGGACAGTCGCGCGCCAAGCCGCCAAGCCGCAAAGGCCAGCAAACCGCTTGCACACGGGATCGGCTGAGACTGTCGGGCTACCGGCGGGCCAACCGCGAGCACACCCAGCCGAAGCATCCCGTTCCCCTTTGCGTCTTCGCGCCTTTGCGCGAGCCCTTCGTCTTGCGACATGTGACGTCCCCGCCGGTCGCTACATCGGCTCCTCGGCGGGGAGGGACGCGCAGCGGGTCCAGAAGTCCCCGAAGTGGCTGATCACCTGCACGAACCGGTCGTAGGCGATGGGCTTCTCGATGTAGGCGTTCGCCCCGTGCCGATAGGCCTGGAGCACCTCCGCCCGGTGGTGGGCCGTGGACAGGACCACGATGGGGATGTGGCACAGGGCCTTGTCGCTCTTGACCCTCCGGAGCACGTCCCGTCCGTCCACCCGGGGGAGGTTCAGGTCAAGCAGGACCACGTCCGGGCGCGGGGAGCGCAGGGGGTCGGCGTAGACGCCCTGCCTGTAGAGGTAGTCCAGCACCTCCTGGCCGTCCGAGACGGGGGTCAGGATGTGGGGGACCATGGCCTCGTTCAGCGCCTCCCGCGTCACCAGGACGTCCCGGTCCCGGTCCTCCGCCAGCAGGATACGCAGCATCCTCGCTTCGCCGCTCACCTCACCTCCGTGGCATGGGTCGCGCCGCGGTGGCCTGTCCGCCGGCGCGCGGCGGAGTCTAGCGGCAGGCCTCCCCGATCTCCAGCGACAACACCGCGGCGGGGAACCGCGTGGGCTCCCGACGGCGGGGCCTTGGGCTGAGGGAGCGGCCGTCGTATGCTCTCGCCATGGACGGTGAGGTGGAGCAGAGGGCCGCCGGGGAAGGGCTCGCGAGGGCGCTTGTGCGCAGGCTGGAGGGGATCTCCCATCCCTCCCAGCGGGACGTGCTGGTCCGGGAGTTCTGCCTGACCCAGGGGCCGGCGGTGGCCGTGGAGGCGCTCCACGCCCTCGTGCGAGAGGCCGTCCGCGGGCGGCATCGGGGGACGTGGCTGACCGTGGCCTCGGCGCTCACGGGCGGCGCGATCCCATACGACGTCCACGGGGACCTCTACCGGGCCGCCGTGGCGGGGGGCTTCGACGTGATGCGCCACCTGCTCATCGGCGGCGAGGTGGCCCACAAGACGGCGCGCGACGAGGACTTCGCGCGGGACGACCTGCTGGACGGCCTGACCCTGGGCGAGCGCAAGGCCAAGGCGCGGGCCCTGGACCGGAACCTGCTGGCGCGCATGCTGAACGACGGGGATCCCGCCGTGATCCGCGTGCTCCTCCGGAACCCACGCATCACGGAGCAGGAGGTCCTCCGCCTCGCGGCGAAGCGCCCGAACCGGGCCGCCGTGCTCCGCGAGATCGCCCGGGTGTCCCGGTGGATCTGCCGACCGCGCATCCAGCGGGCCCTGCTGCTCAATCCGTACACGCCGGTGCGGGTGTCCGTCGTCCTCATGCCGCTGATGTCGGCCCAGGACCTGCACCAGTTCAGCCGGGACAAGAGCCTCCACCCGCTCACGGTGGCCATCGCTCGGGAGCTGCTGGATCTGCGCGGCTGGGAGACCCCGACCTTCCACTGACCGGCCGGGCCCGCGGGCCGGAAACCGGGGCATCCCCGGTTGCGGACAGGGCAATCGCAAAGTCGGAACAGTGAGGGCCGCGCGGCGGTACGGCGCCCGGCGCTGGATTGCACCCGCTCGGAAACGATGGATTCTGGGCGTCTGAGAGCAGGCAAGGGCAAGGGCAAGGGCAAGGGCAAGGGAGGGCGGTCGACTTTGCGAGCGCCCTGCGGTTGCGGACCCACGCGGTCCTTGTTACCCCTTGGGGACCGTCAGATAGCGGACACCGACGGCGACGCCAGCCCGCGTCGTCGCGCCCGGATCCGCTTCGTCGCGCCCCCCAGGACGCCCGAAACGCCGACGGACGTCTCGCGTCGGGCCCCCGAAGCGGGCCGGAATCATGCACCCTCCGGGACTTCCCCCGGACACAGAGGAGGACACGATGGCATTCACCCTTCCCGACCTTCCGTACAGCAAGGACGCGCTCGAACCGAGCATCTCGTCGAAGACGCTCGAGTTCCACCACGGCAAGCACCACGCCGGCTACGTGAAGAAGCTGAACGCCGCCGTGGAGGGCACGAAGTTCGCCGAGATGGACCTCGAGGAGCTGGTCGAGAGCGTCGACCAGGCGCCCGAGGCCAAGAAGACGGCGATCTTCAACAACGGCTGCCAGCACTTCAACCACAGCTTCTACTGGAAGTGCATGTCGCCGAACGGCGGCGGCGAGCCCACCGGTGAGCTGGCCAAGGCCATCGAGGCCACCTTCGGCGGCTTCGCCGAGTTCAAGGAGGCCTTCACCAACGAGTCGAAGACCCACTTCGGCAGCGGCTGGGGCTGGCTGATCAAGGACACGGACGGCAAGCTGAAGGTCGTCAGCACCCACGACGCGGACACGCCACTGGCCCACGGCAAGACGCCGCTGCTCACCGTCGACGTGTGGGAGCACGCCTACTACCTCGACTACCAGAACGCCCGGCCCGAGTACCTGAAGGCCTTCTGGAACCTCGTGAACTGGGACTTCGTCGCCGAGAACTTCGGCAAGTAGCGCCCCGTTCGCGGAAGCCGGGAGCCCCCGATCCACCAGGGTCGGGGGCTTCGCGCGCTACAGGCTCCTACGGCACCAACAGCTTGTCCCGCAGGTCGATGAGGTCCACCACGCGGTCCTCGCCCCGGCGGAGGCGCTGCTCGCCCTCGTCGATGGACCAGGTCTCCTCGGCGCCGAGGGGGATCCGGCCCAGGCGGCCCAGGTCCGGGGCGACCACCACGAGGACGCGATCGTCGGGGGCCCGGACGGGCTCGATGAAGACGAGGCCCATGGCGCAGGTCACCCGCTTCACGCTGGCGTGGCGCGGGCCGGGGGCGCGATCGGCGACCCAGATCCAGGCCGACTGCTCGGCGTGCGGATCCCGGGCGGCCACGGCCTGGCCCGTGGAGTGCAGCGTCCAGCGGGTGCACGAAGCCGCCTCGTGGACCTCCCCGTGCAAGCGGGTGCGATAGACCAGGAGGCGCGTGGGATTGTCCTCGTCGATCCCCGAGCCCCGGAGCCCGGCCAGTCGGGCGGCGTGCTGCTCCTCCGTGCCGCGGAGGACCGCGACCTGGCTCTCCGGGATCGAGGGGAGGCCCGGGGTCCAGACCGGCTCCCAGGCGCGGATGGAGTCGAAGGGCAGGGAGCGGCCCACGGGCGGCCGCCGCAGCCGATCGGCCAGCCACCGGAGGGAGCCGTCGGCCAGGGTGGCCTCGACGCTCTCCGGGCCCTCGAGCCGCCGCACGCTCGTCGCCCCGTAGAGCAGGTTCAGGGTGCCCGCGAGGAGGGCGGGGTTGCGTCGCCAGGCGGCGGGGATCTCCACCTCCACGAGGAGGTCCAGCAGAGGGGCGACGTGCGACAGCGTGCGCACGATCCCCCGGCAGCCCTGGCGCACCGTGACCGTGGTGGCGAACCAGCCTCCGCCGCGGGAGCGGGTGGCCCGCCAGCAGTCGAGGACCCCGTCGCCGTCCAGGTCCCGCTCGCCGGAGACCGTCTCGCCGTTGTCCCCCGGCGGGATGCCCCCGTCGAGGTCGTCCCCGGCGGGCATCACCGGCGGGGCCTCCTCCAGTCGGACGGTGGACGCGCCGGGGGCGCAGGCGCCGAGGACGAGGGGCAGGATCAAGGCTGCGAGCAGGCGTCGCATCATGGGTCTCCGCGGGTACACGATCGAGGCGGGGGGTGATACGGTTCGACGCCGTATCCACCCTCGACCAACGGCAGATCGGCGACGGATCTGAAGCCGGATCCGGGAGGACAGCCATGGCACGCGAACGACTGGACGACGCCGCGATCCGCGACCGCCTCCGGGACCTGGAGGGCTGGTCCCTGCGCGACGGCAAACTCCACAAGGAGTACGCCTTCGACGACTTCGTGCAGGCCTTCGGGTGGATGTCGCGGGTCGCCCTGGTGGCCGAGAAGATGAGCCACCACCCGGAGTGGTTCAACGTCTACAAGACCGTGGTCGTCGACCTGGCGACGCACGACGCCGGCGGCGTGACCGATCTGGACCTCACGCTCGCTGGCGAGATGGACAGACTGGCGAGCGCATGACGGGCGAGCGCACGCCGGCTCCCTGCCACGACCCGCGCGTCGACGAGGACGCCATGGTCCCCGAGGACCTCGCATCGATCATCGCCTGATGGGGGGAGCGCCGCGCCGGAGGGGGGTCGTCGGGGCGGCACTCGTGGCCGCTCTGGCCGTCGTGGGCCTGGGGACCGGCGTCCGCGCGGACGAGGCCTCCGCCGCCCGGGAGCGCGCCCAGGAGATCCTCGAGGACGACTACCAGCGCGAGCTCCCCACCGATCCGCCCGACGTGGACGAGCCGGCCCGGGGCTGCGGCTCTCCGGCCTCCGGCGGCGCGACACCCCCCGGTCCGGCCGGCATCCTGGCGGAGATCCTGCTGTATGCCCTGCTCGGAGCCCTGGTCCTCGCCCTGGCCGTGGCCATCGGCCGCGAGGTGACCCGGCGGACGCGCGGGGCGGACGACGAGACGATCGGGGCGGAGATCGCCGAGGCCGAGGCGCCGCTGCCCCACCTGGACGAGGCCGAGGCCCTGGCCGAGCGGGGGCGCTTCGACGAGGCGACCCACCTGCTCCTGCAGCGGGTGCTGGCCTGGCTGTCCCGGCGCGAGGGGCGCCCGCTGCCGGCGTCGCTCACCAGCCGCGAGGTGCTCCGGGCCGCCTCGCTCCGAGGGGAGCGCCGGCAGGCGCTGGAGGCCCTGGTCGTGGCGGTCGAGCACTCCCTGTTCGGGGGACAGCCGGTGGGGCGCGCCGAGTGGGATCGATGCCTCGGCGCCTATCGTCGCCTCGCCGAGACCCTGGGGGCCGCTTGAACGCACGGGTCCAGCGAGAGGTGGTGCCCTCCGCCGCCGACACCTTCCGCCGCCGGACCTTCTGGGTCCTCATGGGCGTGGCCGGGCTCTCCGTGGTCACGGCCCTCGTCCTGGCCCTGCTCGGCGACGACCTCTTCGAGGCGCGCAGCGCGGGTGCCGACAGCTTCAGCCGCTCCGCCGTGGGGCACCGGGCCCTCGCGAAGCTCCTCGAGGAGGGCGGCGTGCCGGTGGAGGTGAGCCGCTCCGCCACCGCGACGCGCCTGGGGCCGGGTCGAGCGCTGCTGCTCGCCGAGCCCCCTGCCGCGTCGGAGCGGCAGGCCACGACGTCCCTCGTCGCCGACGCCCTGGAGGCAGGCAGCGAGGTGGTCGTCGTCCTCCCCAAGTGGTCGGCCGCGCCCGATCCCGTCCGGCCCGGCCACGTGGTCCGGGTCACGCTGCGGCCCGAGGAGGACGTCGAGGAGGCCCTGGGCGCAGCCACGAGCCTCGGCTCGGCGCCGGTCCGGGACGCCGTGGTGCGCCTCGACGCGACCCTGGAGGGCCCGTGGGAGACCCCGTGGGAGGCCCTCGAGCCGACCCTGGAGCGCCCCCAGCTCCTCGCCTGGGGCCTGGACGGCATGGACCCGCTGGTGTCGACGGACGTCGGGGTGCTGGTGGCGCGCCACGACTCGGGCGTGTGCGTGGTGAGCGACCCGGATCTCCTCAACAACGCCGGCCTCGGGCGCGGCGACAACGCGGCCCTCGCCCACCTGCTGTTCGCGGAGCACCTGTCGGCCGAGCGCGTCGTCGTGGACGAGGTGCTGCACGGCTTCGAGTACCAGCCTTCCCTCTGGGCGGAGCTTCTGAGCTTCCCCCTGGTGCTCGTCACGTTCCACGCCCTCGCCCTGCTGCTCCTGGTCGTGTGGGCGGGCGTCGGGCGGTTCGGGCGGCCGCAGCCGGCGCCGCCGCGGGTGCCACCGGGCAAGGAGACGCTGATCGCCCACACGGCGGAGCTCCTGACCGTCGCGGGCCACGCCGGGGAGGGCCTGCGCCGCTACCTGAGGCTCATGCTGGACGACGCCGCCCGGGCGTGCTCGGTCTCGCCCGAGCTTCAGGAGACCGAGCGCCTGCGGAGGCTGGCGGCCCTGTCCCGCGCCCGGGGGCTGGACGACGATCCGGCCTCCCTCGCCGCGCGGGTGGACGACGTCGCCGCGGGCTCGCCGGAGCCGCGCCGGGTGCGCGCCGTCGCCCGGGACATCCACCGCTGGCGCCACGCCCTTTCCCACGAGACGCCGCGCCCACGAACCCCCACCGGAGGACCCTGATGGAGCTGGAGTCGATTCGCGCGCTGACCGAGCGCCTGGAGGAGCAGATAGCCCGGGTGGTCGTCGGCCAGGACGAGGTGGTGGAGTCGCTCCTGGTGGCGCTCCTCTGCGAGGGGCACGTGCTCCTGGAGGGCCCGCCGGGCACGGCCAAGACCCTGCTCGCGCGCACCTTCGCCGAGAGCCTGGGCCTGCGCTTCAACCGCATCCAGTTCACGCCCGACCTGATGCCCGGCGACGTGATCGGCACCAACCTGTTCAACTTCCGGACGAACGAGTTCGTGCTCACGCCGGGGCCCGTCTTCACGGACTTCCTGCTGGCCGACGAGATCAACCGGACGCCGCCCAAGACCCAGTCGGCCCTGCTGGAGGCCATGCAGGAGCGCAGCGTCACCCTGGACGGGCGGACCCACACCTTGTCCGACGGCTTCATGGTCGTGGCGACCCAGAACCCCATCGAGCAGGAGGGGACCTATCCCCTGCCGGAGGCGCAGCTCGATCGCTTCCTCTTCAAGGTGCTCGTGGGCTTCCCCTCGCGGGACGAGGAGCGGCGCATCGTGCGGCTCCACGGCCACCGGACGGCCATGCCGAGGCTGGACCGCTTCGACCTGGAGCGGCTCGCCGACCTGGACGCCCTGCGGGACATCCGCGAGGCCGTGGCCGAGCTTCGCCTCGCCGACGAGGTGGTGGACTACGTGGTCGACCTGGTCCGGGCCACGCGCGAGCACCACGCCGTCCTCCACGGGGCCTCGCCGCGGGCCGCGAACATGCTGGCGACGGCGTCCCGGGCCCGGGCGACGCTCCAGGGCCGCGCCTTCGTGCTCCCCGACGACGTGAAGGACATCTTCCTGCCCGCCATGCGACACCGCGTCATCCTGGCGCCCGGCGCCGAGGTGGAGGGGCTCCACGCGGACGGCGTGCTGGAGCAGATCCTCGAGAGCGTGGCCGCGCCGAGGTAGGTGCCGTTGATCACCCCGACCCCCCGATCCCTGCGCGTCACGGGCCTGGGCCTCGTCCTGGCCCTGGGGCCCGTGTTCGTCGCGCCGGCGCTGTGGGCGGCCTGGGTCGCCTTCTGGGTCCTGGCCATCGGCGCCCACGCCGTGGACGCCGCGCTGGCGCCGCGCTCCCGGGAGGTGGACGTGACCCTCGAGCTTCCCCCGTCGATCCCGGTCGGCCGGACCCGGGAGGCCTCCCTCCGCCTCCGGGGTCCCCTCCGCCGGCTGCGGGTGCGCGTGCACCTGGACGCGTCCGAGCACCTGGCGCCCCTGTCCGACGAGGCCCTGGTCCTGGCCGACGGGCGGGCCGACGCGCGGGTGCCGCTCGTCCCCGTCCGCCGCGGGCGGGCCGAGGTGGAGGCGGCCTGGCTGCGGTGGCGGGGGCCGCTCGGGCTCGTGTGCCGGACCCACCGCCGCCCGCTGGGCGTCGACACGCGCGTGGTCCCCGATCTCGGGCACGTCCGGGCCCAGGCCCTGCCGTTCGTGCACGATCCGGAGCTCCGCTCCGGGGCGAAGGTGGAGCGCTTCCGGGGCGACGGCTCCGAGTTCGACGCCCTGGAGGAGTTCCGGAAGGGCCACGATCACCGGGCCATCGACTGGAAGTCCTCGGCGCGCCACGGGAAGCTGCTGGTGCGGCGGTTCCGGGCCGAGCGAAATCACCAGGTGGTCGTGGCGGTGGACACGGGCCGCCTGATGGGCGAGCCCACGGCGGGCCTGCCCCGGCTCGACCACGCCGTCCACGCGGCGCTGCTCCTGTCCTATGTCGGGGCGCGCACCGGGGATCGCGTGGGGCTGTACGCCTTCGACGAGAAGCCCCGCGCCTTCGTGGCCGCGCGGTCGGGGATGCCGGCGTTCCAGGCCGTGCTGCACGCCTCGGGAGAGCTCGACTACACCACGGCCGAGACCAACTTCACCCTGGGGCTCACGGACCTGGCCACGCGGCTGCGCCGCCGGTCCCTCGTGGTCGTGCTCACCGACTTCGTGGACCCGGTCACCGCGGAGCTGATGGTGGACAACCTCCAGCGCCTGTCCAAGCGGCACCTCCTCGTGTTCGTGGCGCTGCGCGACCCGCTCCTCCGAAGACTCGTGGACGCGCCGCCGCACTCGGTCGACGCGCTCCACCGTGCGGTCGTGGCGGACACGTACCTGCGGGAGCGCGAGGTGGTGCTGCGGCGGCTCCGGCGGGCGGGGGTGTTGTGCATCGACGCCGCCCCCGACCAGGTGGGCCCGGAGCTCATCGAGCGCTACCTTCGGGTGAAGCGCCGGGAGATGATCTGATGAAGGGGCAGGGCTACACCCTGAAGTCGTTCGAGTTCCGGCGCGAGCGGGAGGCCACCTGGCGCGAGCTGGCGGAGCTGATGGACCGCGTCGAGGATCGCGGCCTGCGCAGCCTGGACGACGACGAGCTGGCCCGCCTGCCGGAGCTGTACCGGGCGACCCTGTCGTCCCTCGCCGTGGCCCGGGCCATCTCGCTCGACAAGAACCTGGTGACCTGGCTCGAGGGGCTGTCGGCGCGCGCCTACCTGGCGGTCTACTCCACGCGCCGTCGCTTCGGGGCCACGGTGGTGGAGTTCTTCACCGAGCGCTTCCCGAGGCTCGTCTGGGGCATGCGCCGCGGGCTGCTGCTGTCCGTGGTGCTGCTGGTGGTCGGGACCGTCGTGGGCCTGCTGATGACCCTGGACGATCCCGCCCGCTTCCACGCCTTCGTGGACCCGGCCTACGCCCAGGACCGGGGGCCCGAGTCCAGCCGCGAAGAGCTCCGCGCGGTGCTCTACGACGACCAGGGCGGCGCGGCGGAGATGCTGAGCGCCTTCGCGTCGTTCCTGTTCACCCACAACGCCAAGATCGGGCTGCTCTGCTTCGCTCTGGGCTTCGCGGCGGGGGTGCCGGTGATGCTGCTGGTGTTCACCAACGGCCTCATCCTGGGCGCCTTCGCGGCCATCCACGTGGACGAGGGGCTGGGCGTGGACCTGTGGGCCTGGCTCCTCCCGCACGGGGTGACGGAGCTGCTGGCCGTCTGCGTCTGCGCGGCGGCGGGGCTCGCGGTGGGGCACGCCGTCGTCTTCCCGGGGCCGTATCGGCGCCTCCAGAACGTGGCCCGGCGCGGGCGGGAGGCGGCGCTCGTGGTGGTCGGCGCGGTGGCGCTGTTCTTCGTGGCGGCCCTCATCGAGGGCTTCTTCCGTCAGCTCGTGCACAGCATCCCGGCGCGGCTGACGCTGGCGACCGTCACGGCGGTCTTCTGGGCCTGGTACTTCCTCGTGCTCGGCCGGAGGAGGGCCCCGTGAGCCGCCGCCCCCTGGCCGTCCGCCGGTTCGTCACCCTGGTGACGCCCGAGCAGGTGCCCATCGGCTTCGAGCTGGCGCCCCTGGGCAGCCGGCTCGCCGCGCTGCTGGTGGACCTGGGCATCATCGTCGGCCTGGTCGCGCTCCTGGCGCTGCTGACGACGCTCCTGG
This sequence comes from Myxococcota bacterium, assembly GCA_051747385.1. GTDB lineage: Bacteria > Myxococcota_A > UBA9042 > PHBI01 > JACKFB01 > JBNJGB01. The sequence goes on along the minus strand of JBNJGB010000004.1, from coordinate 122,456 downwards.
GCGGCGCGCTCCAGGCGGTCGGCGGCGGCGGCATCGTCCAGGCGGTGGTCATCCTCGCCGGCTTCCTGCTCTTCAACTTCTACTTCATCCTCGCGGAGCTCCGGTGGCAGGGGCGGACCCCGGGCAAGCGGCTCATCGGCATCCGGGTCGTGGCCCGGGACGGCGGGCCGTTGACCGCCGGGCTGGTGTTCGCGCGGAACCTGACGCGGGACTTCGAGATCTGGCTGCCGATCCAGCTCCTCGCCTCCGGGCAGGGGCTGCTGGGCGCCGGGGCGGGGCTCGTGGGCCTCCTGTCCATGGCGTGGCTGGTGATCGTGGTCCTCCTGCCGGTCTTCAACCGCCACCGGATGCGCCTGGGCGACCTGGTGGCGGGCACGCTCGTGGTCGTCTCGCCCCGGGCGCGGCTCCTGCGGGACCTCGCGGCGGAGGCGCCCACCGCCGCGGGCGGGCCGAGCGACGCGCCGGAGCTCGCCTTCACGCGGGAGCAGCTCGACGTCTACGGGATCCGCGAGCTGCAGGTCCTGGAGGACGTCCTCCGGAGGGAGCCGGAGCAGCAGGATCCGGAGCTGCTGGCGCTCATCCGCGACAAGGTCATGCGGAAGATCGACTGGCCCGACGATCGCCGGGACGTGGACCCGGAGCGCTTCCTTCGGGCCTTCTACGCGGCCCAGCGGGGCCGCCTCGAGCGCGAGATGCTGTTCGGACGCAGGCGGGAGCGGAAGCTGCGGTGACGGGCTCGGGGCGAGGTGACGGCACCCGGTGACAAAATCGTGAATTCCGAGTCACGGTTCTGCTAGCCTCTCGCGCATGAAACGTGTTCTCCCCCTGTCGTTGCTGGCGCTGCTCCTCCTCGTCCCCGCGTGCGACGAGGGCTCCTCCGACCCGTCCGGGAGCCCGGACGGCGCGCTCGACGCCGTGGAGGACACGGCGGAGCCCGACGTCGAGGTGCCACCGGACGTCGCGACGGACGAGGGGGGCCCCGACGTCGAGGACGTCACCCCGGACGTGGAGCCCGACGTGCCCGCGCCGCCGACGCCGGACCTGACCGAGATCCTGGCGGACGGGGAGGCCCGGGCCGGGCTGATCGAGGACGAGGCGGCGCTCATCCCGGGGCCGAAGGCCGACGGACGGCCCGGGGACGTGAAGCTGTACAACGCCCACGTGGCCTTCGTCGTCGAGGGCGTGCGGCGGGCCGGCGGGTATCGCTACTGGGGCGGCTCGCCGGTGGACATGGCGGTGCTCGGCCCGGACGGCGCGCCATTGGAGGACCGCTACGGGGAGTACGTCGTCTCCTGGAACCTGGACATCTTCCGCCCCGAGGACGTGGAGATCGTGAACGACGGGACGGACGGCGGCCCCGCCCACGTGCGCTTCACCGGCGTCACGGAGCCCATGGCCTTCGCGACGAGCTTCATCGGGGACATCATCAAGGCCGAGTCGCCGGCCTTCGAGGTCATCTACGACTACGTGCTGGAGCCCGACGCGCGGGTCCTGCGCCTGGACATCACCCTGACGAACCCGGCGCCGGAGGGCATCTGGATCGACTGGCCGGTGGGGATGGCCTCGTTCGGGGACGGGGTCTTCCCGTTCGTGCCGGGGCCCGGCTACGGGGTGAGCGACGAGCCGGCCATCGCAGCGCCGTGGTTCGGCGCCGTGGGCCGTGAGCGGGGCTACGGCGTCATGGTCGGCACGGACGACCTGGAGGTGAGCTTCACGTACTCGTCGGTGACCCTGACCCAGCGCCAGGCGTTCTACATGTCCGCCTACGAGTCGCGGGTCCGGACCATGTGGTACGCCCCGAGCGCCAACGGCGCGGACGGCGTGCGCGCGGCACGCCAGGATCTCTTCCCGACGGACGGCCTGGAGCGTGCGGTGGAGGGCACCGTGGACCTGCCCGACACGGTCGCGCCGGACAGCGCGTGGGTCGCGGTGCGGCAGGAGGGCGCGGTGCGGAGCCTCGCGCCGGTGCGGGAGGACGGGAGCTTCGGGCTGACGCTGCCCACCGGGGACTACGTGGTCGAGGCGTACGCGGACCAGCACGCGCCGGCCGAGCCGGTGGCCCTCGAGGTGACGCCGGCGGGCCAGCCGACCCCGAGCCTCGTCATCGAGCAGGCGGCGCGGGTGCCGGTGACGGTGATGGACCTGGCGACGGACGGGCCGGTCCCGGCCCGGGTGACCTTCGAGCGCACCGGCGACACGCCGTCGCCGTATCCGCCCGGGGACGTCCGGCCGGCGCAGAAGACCTGGGGCGGCGTGCAGAGCGCCGTGGCCCTGGTGACCGGCCCCGAGGAGGTCGCGATCCTCCCCGCCGGGACCTATCGCGTCACGGCCAGCCGCGGGTTCAGCTACGAGATGGAGGAGCGCACGGTGACCCTGTCGCCGGGCGACAACCCCACCCTGGACATGGCCGTGGAGCGGGTCATCGACACCACCGGGTGGCTGTCCAGCGACTTCCACATCCACGCGTTCCACAGCCCGGACAGCTACACGCCCTACGACATCCGCGTGCGGCAGGCGGCCACCGAGGACCTGGACCTGCCCATCCTGACGGAGCACGTGGTGCTCAACGGGCTGGCGGACACCGCCCGGGACATCGGGCTGGACGACGAGGTCATCGGTATCACGGGCCAGGAGGTGACCTCCTTCGCCTACGGGCACTTCAACGCGTTCCCGCTGGTGTGGCGACCCGACGAGCCCAACAACGGCGCCATCTTCCCCCACGACAAGGAGGCGCCGGCGCTGTTCGAGGCCATCCGGGCCCAGAACCCCGGGGACGAGATCATCCAGGTGAACCACCCGCGGGGCTTTCCCTCCGGGTCCTACTTCGACGCCGTGGGCCTGGACACCGAGACCGGCGACTTCGCGCGCCCCGAGATGTGGTCGGACGACTGGGACACCGTCGAGGCGTTCAACGGAGGCTGCGGCAAGGGCGACGCCCTGGACGACTGGATCGGCATGACCAACCGCGGCCGGCGGAAGGTGCTGTCCTCCGGCTCGGACACCCACCACCTGTCCCGCCCGCCGGGCACCCCGCGGAACTGGATCCGCGTCGACGAGGCCGCCGTGCGCGACGATCCGCAGAACCTGGTCCCCGCCGTCCGTGACCGGAAGCTCTTCGTGTCCTGCGGCCCGTTCGTGGAGTTCGAGGCCGTGGACGCCGAGGGCGAGGTCCTCGCCGGCCTGGGCGACCGCGCCGCCGTCGACGCCGACGGGCAGATCGCCTTCCGCGTCCGGGTCCAGGCCCCCACGTGGATGAAGATCGACGAGGCGCGCCTCTGGGAAAACGGCGAGGTCGTCGACGTCATCGACGTCAGCGCCCCGGCCGACCCCATCGTCCGCCTGGACACGGTCCTCGAGGTCACCCCGCCCGCCGACGCCTGGTACGCCCTGGAGGTCCGGGGCCACGGGAACATGCGCCCCATGACCTTCTCGGGCCCGCCCTACGCCCTCACCAACCCCATCGAGGTGGACGCGGACGGCGATGACGCCTGGATCGCGCCCGCCCTCGCGGAGTAGCCCCGCCCGCTTGGCGCGGGGTGCCGCCGCCGTCCGCGGCGGGCGACGGATGGGTCGTCTCGGCGGCGAGGCCGCCGGCCTCCGCAGCTTTGCCCCTACGCAGTGGGGCCGTCCGTCACCGGATGAGCTCGATGGACACTCCGGCTTCGACCTCGGCCCACGCCCGATCCGCCGTCAGCACCGCCGCCCCGTGAACCTCGGCCGTCGCGATGCAGAGCCGATCGCCCAGGGAGAGTCCCAAGGCGCGTGTGCCCGCTCTCAGCGCCCCGGCCGCGTCCGCGATGTGCTCGTCCACGGGCACGGTGCGCAGGCCGAGATCGACGAACACTTGCGCGGCCTCGTCCGCATCGAGGCCCATGTCGACGAGCTTGCCGACCACCTCCGACCGGTTCGCGGCCGAGACGAGCGCTCCCGGGATCGTGGTGGCGACCCGGATGGCGCCCGGCTCCTCGCCGAGAAGGGCCAGGAGCGCGGAGGCATCCAGGACGACATCACTCACGCCCGGCCTCGGCGCGTCGTTCGGCGATGAGCTCCTCGGAGAGGCTGCGGTCGCGCGGCAGGACGCGTCGCACCCGGGCCCGGGCCCGCTCGATGGCCTGCTCGCGCGTGAGGACTCGCAGCCCGTCCTCCTCGGCCACCAGGACGACGTCGGTGCCGATGCCGAGCCCCAAGACCTCACGGATCCGCTTTGGGATCACGAGCCGGCCGCCCTGGCCGATCCTGGACCGATGTTGCGTCTCCGCCATCGTGACACCTCTTGTCGAAGTGGCATCGTCCTGAATCATGCCATGGAACGACGTGTGTGTCACCCCTGCGGCGCGGGCGGCCAGGGCGGTCGCAAAGTTGACCGCCCTCCCCTGTCCTTGCCCTTGCCCGTGCCCTTGCCCGCTGTCAGACACGCAAAATCCATCGTTTCCGAGCGGGTGCAATCCGGTGCCGGGCGCCGTACCGCCGCGCGGCCCTGACTTCTCCGACTTTGCGATTGCCCTCCGCGGGCGCGCCACCCCGCGTCAGGCGGCCTGGCGACGCAGGGCGCCGACGCTCTCCACGAGGCGGGAGGCGACCAGGGTGGCCATCGCCATGATGGTGATCTGGGGGTTCACGCCGATGGCCGTGGGGAAGACGCTGGCGTCGGCCACGTAGCAGCCCGGCAGGTCCCACACCTGGCCGCCGGAGTCGATGACCGAGTCCTCGGCGGCGCCGCCCATGCGGCACGTGCCCATGAGGTGGGGGGTGAACAGCTCCAGGTGCTTGCGCTTGATGCGGCGCGGGTCGATGCGGTCCAGGTCGTCCGGCGAGCGGGCGACGTGCATGTTGTTGAAGGGGAGGACCACCTCCTCCGCCCCCATCTCGAACCACATGTCCGCCAGGAGCCGGGCGCCCTTCAGGAACCGGGCGTGGTCCAGCTTCGTGACGTTGTAGGTGGTCATGGGCATGCCCATGGGGCCGCGGCGCACGCGGCCGCCGTGGGAGTCCTCCACGAGGCAGCCGCCCACGACCATCTGGTTGTAGCGCGACATGAAGTCCCAGCCGCGCCGATCGATGAACGGCATCTGCGTCGCCATGGCGCCGGGCGGGATGAAGTTCTCGGCGAGGACGATGCCCTCGTCGTGGAACTCGCGCACCTGGCCCACCTGGCTCACGCCCTGCCAGCCCTTCACGTCGAAGGGGAAGATCCCGATGAGCTTTACGTTCGGGTGGCACAGGAAGTTCCGCCCGAGCTGTCCCGACGGGCGCCCCAGGCGGTGGCGCAGCATGAGATAGGGCGTCTGGATGGCGCCGGCGGCCACCACCACGGCCTTGCCGCGCACCGTGACGGGGCGGTCGGGCTGCATGGTGCGCGGGTTCACCGCCTTGCCGGCCACGCCCACGCAGCGGCCGTCCTCGATGAGGAGCCGGTCGACGCGCACCTCTGTCAGGCAGCCGGCGCCGTGTCCGAGGGCGCGCGGCATGTAGCTGACCAGGGTGGACTGCTTGGCGCCGGTGGGGCAGCCCAGGACGCAGTTGTTGGAGCCGACGCAGGCCTCCTGGCTGCGCATGCTCTCCTGGTACTCCCAGCCCTTGCGCTCCGCGCCCTGCTTCATCACCCGGTTGTCCCCGCCGATGGACGTCGGATGCTGGGGCGCCACGTGGACCCGGTCCTCGACGCGGTCGTAGTAGGGCGCCAGGCCCTCCGGCCCCAGGGCGTCGTCGCCCGTGATCCGCCGCCAGTCCTCGAGGATGTGCTCGGGGGCGCGGTAGGCCATGCCGCCGTTGATGACGGTGCTCCCGCCCACGCAGCGTCCCTCGATGTACGGGATGGGCGGCCTGCCGAAGATGACGGTGGAGCCCGCGTCCCGGTACAGGCGCGGGACCGACTCTCCCAGGTACGGGTTGAAGCTGGACGTCGGGTGATAGCCGCCCTCCTCCACGAAGAGGACGTCCAGGCCGGCCTCCGCCAGCTCGGCGCCGACCGTGGCGCCGCCCGCGCCGGTGCCCACGACGACCACGTCGGCGTCGAAGGTGTCCCTCGTCTCGTAGTCCGCGTAGCGGAGGATCATCGGGGGCCTCCCTTCAGCAGGTCGTCGGTGTCCGTCTCCGCGCCGGCCATGAGGCGCTCCCGGAGGGTGATGCGCGTCCGCATGAACGTGACCGGCTCGTAGCCGATGGCCTCGTGGACCTCGGGCTGGTCGTAGTAGGCGCTCTGCAGGACGCCCCGGATCGGGAAGAAGATGTTCCGGAGCAGGTCCGAGCGGCTGTTCATGACGCCCTCGAGCACGGCCGCCGCCCGCTCCCGCGGCAGGCTGCGGAGGCGCCGGAGCGCCTCGAACCGCCACAGCGGCGCGAAGTCGAAGACGTACATCAGGGCGACGAGCATCCGCGCGGTCCCCCGAGGCATGCACGCCATCGCGATGCGCACCTGGTGCTCCACGCGGTCTACCATCCCGGGGCCGCCCGGCCCGGTCTCGAGCGGGCAGATGGCCCGGATGGCCCCCCGGAGCACCGCGCGCGATCCGCGGCCCATGGGGCACGGATCGGGCGGGATCCAGCCGTCGCTGGGGTGTCGTGCCAGGTCGCCGGAGGCCGAGGCGGCCGCTGCGGCCTCGTCGGTGCCGGGTGCGGGGTGGGTTGTCATCATCAAGCCTCCTCGCGCGGGGTCGTCGGCTCGACCTCCGCGGCCGACGCGTCGTCCGCGCCCTCGACCAGGCCGCTCAGGATCCCTTCCAAGGTGCGATCGGCGCGCTCGAAGAAGTCGCCGATGACCGCGGCGGCGCGCTCCCCGTCGCGGTCCACGATCGCGTCCACGAGGGCGGTCAGGTAGGCCGGGTAGGTGTCCTCCATGATCCACAGGGAGGGGAACCGCTCGATGACGCCGCGGTAGATCTCCAGGAACGTGTTGGCCATCCACCGCACGGTCAGCGAGTGGGCGCCGTCCACGAGGGCGTCCAGCCACGCCACGTCGCCTCGCGCCAGGGCGACGCGATCCTCGGCCTCGAACGCGCGGATCTGCGAGGCGGCGATGGAGCGAAGCCGCGCCACGTCCTGCGCCTCGGCCCGCCGCGCGATCCGCGACACCGCGATTCGGAGCACCGCGGCGCGGGCCTCCAGGACGTCCATGAGCACCTCGACCCGCCCGGCCACGTCGTCGCCGTGCTCCAGGTAGGCCCCGAGGAGGCTCATGGTCCCCGTGCGGTGATAGTCCGCGATCGTCACGCCGCGGCCCTGTCGGACCGTGACCAGGCCGACCTGCTCCAGCTTGCGGATGGCCTCCCGCAGCGTGTTCCGGTTCGTGTCGTACTGACCGGCCAGGTTCCGCTCGGGCGGCAGGCGATCCCCGGGCGCGAACTCCCGCCGAAGGATCCGCCGCTGGAGATCCTGGAAGATGTCGTCGACGCGCTTGTTCGTGGACGTCGTCACGCACGCTCCGGATTGGTTGAACCAATGCGGATGTTAATTGGTTCAACCAATCACGGTCAAGGAGCTGCCCCCTCGGCGACTCGCGAACGACCGACAGGCGCGTCAGCCTCCGCAGAGGTCCATGACGAGGCGCTCCATGACCAGCGCGTCGTCCAGGCCCGACGACTTCAGGTCCCGGTCGGTCCGATAGAGCCGATCCCAGGCGCGACGCAGGCTCCGCGCGTCGAACTTGCCGCTCTGGGCCCAGACCTTCTTGGCCACGAACTGGTGCAGGGAGAGCTTCTTCTGGACCTCGGGGAGCGAGGCGCCGGCGGCCCGGGCCTCGGCCGTGAGCCACAGCATCCGGAAGTGCCGGATCAGCATCGCCAGGATGCGCAGGCCGGGCTCCCGGTGGGCCAGCATGGCGTGGAGATGGCGCAGGGCCGGCACCAGGCGGCGCTCCGCCACGGCGTCCACGAGCTCGAAGATGCTGTGGGCCCGGGTGGCCACGAGCATCTCCTCGACGGCCTCGGCGGTGATCGGGGCGCCGTCGCCCACGTACAGCGAGAGCTGCTCCATGGTGAGCCGGAGCCGGGCCAGGTCGGTCCCCACCAGGTCCGCCACCAGCCGGGCGGTGGCGTGATCGATGGGGTGGCCGACGCGGCGCGCCTCCTCGCTCAGCCACGCGGGCACCTGGTACTGCTTCAGCGTCTCGAACGTGAAGACGCGCCCGTGCTTCCTGATCCGGCGGACCAGCGCCATGTTGCCGTTGAGCTTCTCGGCCTTGAGCACCAGGGTGGTGTGGGGATCCGGGTCGGAGGCGTACGCCGCCATCTCGTCGAGGTCGGCCTTCCGCTTGGTGAGGGCGTCCGTGGCGCGGACCAGCACCGCCTGGCGGCTCGCGAAGAGACCCATGGAGCGGCACGCGTCGAGCACGTCGCGGGCGCCCCTGCCCGACTCCGCCAGGTCGACGCGGGTCACGGCCATGGGATCGCGGGGATCCCCCACGGCGGCGGTCAGGATCCTGCGGACCGTCTCGTCGACCATGAGGCGCTCGGGGCCCTGGACGAGGTAGATGGGCGCGGTCCCCTCCTTGGAGAGGTGCTGATCCACCGCCGTCAGGTCGTCACCCACGGCGGGACGATGCCGGGCCGGTGCCGGGCGGTCAAGCGCCCGGCGGAGCCTTGTCCAACCGGCTCGGAGCGTTCAGGCTATGGGGCCCCGCGACGCCCAGGGAGACTCCATGTCCGACGCCACCCTCGACGCCCTCGAACGCCGCGCCGACGCCCTGCAGGGGCGCTATCGATTCCGCTTCGCCGACAAGCCCCGGGCCACCCGGGACCTGGCGGAGATGGACGTCCTGCTCAAGGAGGTGGACCTCCTCCTCGGGGAGGTCTCGGAGGCCGGCGAGGGGGCAGCGGACCTGAAGCAGCGCGTCGAGGAGCAGGCCGAGACGTACCGGCGCGAGCGGGAGGCGATCGTCCAGGCGCAGGACGCGGGCTCGGCCTTCGTCGAGGCCGCGCTGCTCGGGACCCGGGCCAACTTCGTCATCGCCCGGTATCATCGGAACTTCGCCGGCCAGGACCGTCGGACGCGGGACCTGGGCCTCCTCGACGAGCTGAGCGGCTGGATGGAGGGCATCCAGCGGCGGATGGCCCGGCTCGTCGCGCAGCAGGAGATCGCGGAGCTTCGGCGCGACCTGGAGGTGGTCACGGAGAACCTGGACGTCTACCGCCGGGAGCGCCCGAACATCGAGAACGCGCAGGACGTGGACGATCCGGCCCAGCAGGCCTCGCTGCTGGCCGCCCTGGCGAACGGGCAGTTCCAGCTCTACCAGGTGCACTTCGCCGGGCGCTCCCGGATGACCCGGCGGCCCGGGCTCCTCGAGCGCATCATCGGCGAGCTGTCGCGCATCCGGGCAGAGATGGAGGGCGTCGCGGCCGCCGGCTACAGCGATCCGACCAACCACAAGAACATCGGCATCGTGGGCGAGCGCCTCGGCCTGTACCGGGAGGAGATGGACGCCATCCGCACCCAGCAGGCGCAGGCCACGGGCACGAGCCGCCTGGACGCCCTGGGGCGCGAGGCCAACGAGGTCCTCGACGAGTACAACCGGGACTTCGCCGGCCAGGACCGCACCACCCGCGACGTGGACCAGCTCAGCCTCCTGTGCGACCGCATGGGCGAGGTGGAGGTCCAGGTGAACGACCTGGTGGAGCGCCTGGACCTGGACGTCAACCAGGGGCCCGCCGGCCTCGTGCGCGACGCCCTCACCATGTTCGAGCGCGAGTACCGGCAGGTGCGCGAGGCCAAGCTGCACTGACCCCCCTGTTGGAGCGCCGGCGTCCCCGCCTGTCGATCATGCGGATCTCGGCAGTTCCGAAGAAGGGCTCGCGCCAAGGCGCCAGGCCGCAAGGGCGCAGACAACTTGGCGAAGAGGCGGTGGGAGCGCCGTCCCCGGCGGTCGAAAATATGAGAAGTGAGTAGGTTTGACCCCAGGGGCGGGTCAGCGGAGGAAGATGTTGTCCGGCAGGCCGGCGGCGAGCCACAGGAGATTGCCGACCAGGTAGAACATCAGCAGCCCGGCGCCGAGCCAGGTGACGCGGATGCAGTCGGACCGGGTGAGGCCCCGGCGGAACCGGGGCCGGTAGTACGCCACCTGCACGAGCGGCGCCACGAGCATCAGGCCCTCGCGCACGCCCACGACCCCGGCGCCGAGCCCGACGGCCAGGACCAGGGTCGAGAGCAGCAGCAGGCCGTCGATGATCTGCCGCGACCGCTCCGCCCCGTGGACCACGGGATAGGTGGGCACGCCCGCGAGGCGATCCCCCTCGAGGTCCCGGAGGTCGTAGAGGATCTCGTAGGTCAGCTCGAAGGGCACGAAGAAGCCCACCAGCACGGCCAACGCGGCCCAGCCTCCCGGGACGTCCGGGGGCCCGCCGCCGGCCGCCACCAGGGGATAGGCGAACCCCGTCAGGCAGAAGAGCACCGCCGACATGAAGTTCTTCAGGAAGTACAGGTCCTTGAACCGCCGGAGCCCCTTCAGTGTGGGGACCAGGGGCACGCTGTAGCCGAGGCCGATGATCTGCACGCCCACGCGCCAAGGCGTCAGGTCCGGCAGCACGGCGTGCCCCAGGGTGAAGGATCCCACGAGCAGGACGATCCACGCGGCCGTGAAGACGCGCGGGTGGCGCCCCACCAGGTCCGAGCCCCGGATGTCGTTCGCCTGGTCCTCCTTCAGGTCCGTGATGCGGTTGAGGAGGTTGATGAGGAGCCAGTCGACGCCGCCCAGCAGCGCCACCTCGGGTCGCAGCGCGCCGGTGAGCAGCCACGAGAACGCCAGGGCGGCGGTCACGGCGATGGCGACGATGTGCAGCCGGAGGATGGACGCCACCTCGGCCGCCGCCGCGGACGGCCAGGGGAGTCGACGGGCCACGTCCGTCATCCCTCGCGGAGCTCCCCGATGAGGGCCCGGAACAGCTCTACGGCCTCGCGGTAGTCCTCGGAACGGTTCAGCCCCCGGCGTCCCAGGCGCAGGCTCGCCCGGTCGTTGTCCTGGAAGGCGGCGATCTCGACCGGGGTCTCGTCGGGGCCCACGGCCTTCTTCGGCGCGTCCGGGAAGCCCGCCCGCAGGAGCGCGTCGAGCAGCGCCTCCACCAGGGGGAGCCGGACCCGTCCCTCGTAGCTGGTCTTCAAGTCCGCGTCCTGGAGCTCGAGGCGCGCCTCGCCGTCCCCGAAGACGGTGACCTCCTCCCGGCAGGTGCCCTCGTCGCCCTCGCGCTGCTGCGTGAAGAGCACGCCCATGGCGCTGTCCCGGTTCCGGAGGTGCGTCGCCCACAGGTTGGCGTCACCGGAGCGGATGCCGCTGTGGCCCCGGCCGGCCCGCTCGCTGTCGCCACCCCGCACCGCGCGGAGGCGCAGGTCCCCACAGGTCACCACGTCACCGTTCCGGAGCACGTACTCGTCGACGAGGCCACCGTGGACTCGCGTGCCCACCTCGGTCTTCAGATCCGCGACCACCAGGACGCCCTCGTCCCACATGAGCTCCGCATGGTCCGGCTCGGCGCCCCGGTCCGCGGCGCAGATCTCGCAGTCCTCGTCGCTCCCCACGGCCAGGAGCCGAAAGCTGGGCCCCAGGGTCTCGTGCGACACGTAGCCGTCGTCGTCCGTGAAGACGACGTGCCACGTGGGCGGCCCCATCTCCGGAAGCTCCTCGTCCCAGTCGTCGTCCCAGTCGCCCCACTCCTCGAGGGCAGGCTCCGGGCCGTCCACGCGCAGGGGGAAGCTCCCCAGCACCACCTGGTCCCCGGCGTGGAGCACCCGCCGCGTCACCTGGTCGTCGTTGACGAAGGTCCCGTTCCGGCTGTTCAGGTCCTCGATGATGAGCTGGCCGCGCTGGAAGCCCACGCGGCAGTGCTTCCGCCCCATCGAGGGGTCCTGCAGGCGCACGTCCACGTCCGGATTCCGGCCCAGGATGATGGGCGGCGCGTCCGGGTCGATGGAGCAGCGCATCTCCCCGCCGCCGCCGGGATCGTCGTAGACGAGGGTCCAGCCCTCCTCGCCGCCGACGGCCTCGTCCTCGTCCCAGGTCTCCACGGTGTCTCCGGGCACAGGCTCCGCCTCGGGGAGCTCCTCCACGACGCGGAAGGCCTTCTCCCCCATGTGGACCTCGTCGCCCGGCTGGAGGATCGCCCGCTCGATGCGCTGGCCGTTGACCGCCGTCCCCGCGCTGCTGCCCAGGTCGCGCACCTCGAGGCGGCCGTCGACCCACCCGAGCTCCGCGTGGCGGCGACTCACGGTCGGGTGGTGCACCTGAAGGTCCACCTTCGGATGCCGCCCCACGACCACGGGCGGCTCGGTCGGGTCCAGGGCAAGGCGCATCTCGAAGCCGTCCCGGTCCACGTAGACGAGGCTCCACTCCCCGGCCGCGGCGGCGGCCGGCTGGGGCGCGGACGCGTCGTGGACATCGCCTGCCAGGCGCACGTCCAGGTTGCCGCAGGTCACGCGGTCCGAGTCCGTCACGGCGGCACGGTCGATGCGGTGGCCGTTCACGAAGGTCCCGGCCGTGCTGCCCAGGTCGTGCACCTCGACGGCCCCGTCGGACCACAGGAACTCGCAGTGGCGACGGCTGACCGTGGGATCCGTCACGTGGAGGTCGCAGCTCGGGTGACGGCCCACCAGCACACGCGAACGCCCGGGGCCGAGATCGACCCGGGCCACCCCGTCCTCGACTTCGCACTCGAGCCGCATCGCTGCTTCCGACCCCCGGAACGCTACCCGGCCAGAGTCTGCGCGGGCGGTGCTCTCTCGTCAACGCCTCCCCGCTCTGCCGGGGGCCGCCCCTTGACGTGTGGGGGCGAAACAAGTCTGCTGAATGCCCTGCGCGGGACGCACACGCATGACGAACGAGGACTGGCACGAGATCCTGGTGGCCTGCGGAGACGACCTCTCCGTGGCTCTCCCCACCGCCGGCGAGGTAGCGCGCGGGGCCCGCATGGTCACGGACGAGCTGCCGGAGCCGGAGGGCGACTCCCCCTGGGCGAGCGTCCCGCTCCACGCGAACGACTCGGGCTCCATCAGCCTGCAGCACTGGCTTTCGGGCGTTCCGACGCCGCCGCACGCGTGGGAGCGCGGCCGCTCCATCCACTGCCTCGTGGAGGGAGCGCTGTACGAGACGACCTGGCGCTGGGCGGGCGATCGCCTGGTGCCCGTCGGGGAGCGTCGGGTCCACGCTCCCGACGTGCTCCTGGCCGAGCCTGGGAGCATCCGGAGCCTGCGCTCGCCGGAGGGCGGCGCGGTGCTGACCATCCACACGGCAGCGGACGACACGCTGCGCCTGTACGACCCCGAGGCGCGGGAAATCCTCGTGGTGGCGGCGGAGCACGGTCCCAGGCCGGCGGACGCCGACCGGGTCCGGAGCCGCGAGCCGTGGGTCAGCCGCTGAGCTTGGCGCCCGGTCACCGTAGACGTGATCCATGGCATGGCAGGAGGCGGCGTCGCGCGGGTAGACTCCACCCGATTCGTGAGAGGCCCGGTGGATGGCGTGTGAATTTTCTCCACACGTGATGCACGTAAGCCACGCTGGTCGCTCGCTCGCATCGCGGCGGATGGCGCCTCCGGGTAGTGGCACGGATCGTGAAGCGTTCGCTCGAGGAATGCAGGACGCGGAAGGAGGATCGAATGCGCAGCAGCCCGCAGGCACGTTGGATACCGGTAGCGCTCCTGGGCGTCGTCTCCCTGTTCGCCATGGGCGCGAACGGAGAGTGCGGCCCGGAGACGGGCGAGGGCCCCGGTCTCGACCAGGAGCCCGAGTGCCAGGTCGCGGCGGATTGCCAGACCTTCCAGGCGCCGGCGGACTGCCAGGGCGGGTGGTCCTGTGACGCCGGCGCGTGCAACTGGTTCTGCGACGGGGACACGGCGTGTACGGTGGACGCCGACTGCGGTGACGGCACCTGCGTCGACGGCGCCTGCCAAAGCGTCGCACCCGAGGATCCCGACAACCCCGAAGATCCCGAGGAACCCAAGGCCTGCGCCACGCACATGGACTGTCCGGACGGCCTGCAGTGCGTCCAGGGCGTCTGTACGGACGACGGCGAACCGAAGACCTGCATGGCCACCGGCTGCAGCGGAGAGATCTGCGCGTCGGGCCCGGTGGACTCGCCGTGCGTCGCCGCGCCCTGGCACGAGTGCCTGAAGTACACGGCGTGCGGACCCAACGGCGCCGGAGGCTCCTGCGCCTGGGCGCAGACCGAGGCGTTCGAGGAGTGCATGGCCCAGTACGAGGAGCCCGAGCCGCCGGCATGCCAGACGGACTCGGACTGCCCGGTCGGCCAGCGCTGCGCGTGCATGCCGGACCCCTCGTGCCCCATGTGCGACGTCTGCCTCATGCAGTGCGTCCCGGACGAGGAGCCGACCGAGTGCCACAGTGACGAGGACTGCGGCCCCGACATGAAGTGCGAGCTGGAGCCCTGCCCGCCGTGCCCGTGCGAGGACGACGGCTGCGCATGTGGCGCCTGCTACCCGCAGGGCGAGTGCGTGCCCCAGGAGCCGACCGGCTGCACGAGCGACGCGGACTGCGGTCCCGGGGAGGTCTGCGACCTGGCCCCGTGCCCGCCCTGCGACTGCCCGGCCGACGCCGAGAACTGCGTCTGCGAGCCTTGCGAGCCCATCGGCGCGTGCGTCCCCGGGGAGCCTCCCACGGAGTGCAAGGAGTCCGGCTGCTCCGGCGAGGTCTGCGCGTCCGGCACCGTCTACACCGACTGCGAGTACGAGCCCTGGTTCGAGTGCCTCCAGCACACCGAGTGCGGCGCGTTCGCCGAGGGCGGCGGCTGCGGCTGGGCCCAGACGGACGCCTTCGCGGAGTGCATGAAGAAGTACGAGGAGCCGTCCGAGTACTGCTCGTCCGACGCGGACTGCCCGGCCGGCTATACGTGCCAGTGCGACTTCTCCGACTACGACTCCGGCGGCGACCCCGCGATGCCCACGTGCCCGACGAAGTGCGTCCCGGAGGACAATCCGCCCGAGGGCGAGTGCAAGAGCGACGCGGACTGCGCGTCCGGCGAGATCTGCGAGATCGACTACTGCGTGGACTGCGACTGCGCCGAGGGCGACCCGGGCTGCGAGGGGTGCGGGTGCTTCGGGACCTGCCAGCCCCAGCAGCCGCCCTCCGAGGCCTGCTGGAGCGACGCGGACTGCGGGGACGGAATGACCTGCAACAAGGAGGACTTCTGCCTCCCCACGCCCGGGTGCTGGACGGACGCTCGGGCGCCGGGCGCTCCGTGCACGGACGCCTCCGGCGTGAACTTCGGGTCCTGCGCGATGGTTCTGGGCTGGGGCGTGGTCGACGGCCAGTGCACGCTTCTGAGCGGCTGCGACGATCAGGGCTTCGACCTGTTCGCCAACGAGGAGGAGTGCCAGCAGACCTGCGTGGCCACGGATCCGTGCGAGCCGGTATGCTACGGCCAGTGCGAGCCGCAGGATCCGACGGGCGGCGAGTGCATCTCGGACGCGGACTGCCCGGACGACGCGTACTGCGAGATCCAGATGTGCCCGGACTGTATGCCCTCGGACGACCCGGACTACTCCTGCCCGCCGTGCACCGGCATCTGCAAGGCCGAGACGGATCCGACCGAGCCGACGGCCTGCATGGGAGACTCGGACTGCGGCGACGGGATGGTCTGCGACACCTCCGTGTGCCTCCCGCCGCCAGGGTGCGAGCCCGGCGAGGCCTGCCCGGACGTGTGCTACGGCCAGTGCGTCCCGGCGCCGCCCGAGCAGGGGTGCACGACGAACGCCGACTGCCCGGAGGGGACCTACTGCGAGATCCAGGTGTGCGCGTCCTGTGCCTGCCCGGACGGCTCCAACGACTGTGGCTGCGGCGACGACCCGGCGTGCTGGGGCGTCTGCGAGGAGAAGGCCCCCGACCCGACCCAGTGCCTGGCTGACGACGACTGCCCCGAGGGCCAGGTCTGCCTGTCGCAGCCGTGCCCCATGGCGCCGTGCACGCCGGACTACTGCCCGCCCTGCTACGGGGTCTGCGGCGAGCCGGACGAGCCCGAGCCCGAGCCCGAGCCGACCGAGTGCATGGCCACGGGCTGCTCCGGCACCGTCTGCGCGGCGGAGCCGGTCTACACCACCTGCGAATTCATGCCCTGGTACGCCTGCTACGAGTACGCCCAGTGCGGCCTCACGGCGGATGGCACCTGCGGGTGGTCCAAGACCGACGCCTTCGAGGAGTGCATGGCCCAGTTCGCTCCCTGACGGAGGCGGACGCGATCACAAGACGAAGCGCCTCGGCCCGCGGACGGGTCGGGGTGCTCGTCGTTTCGGGCAACCCCCGACAGCCGGCGAGACGTGGATGTCTTTCGATCCCACGCGTCTCGACACGAACATGCGTGGTCGGGGTCGCCGAGCCTGACCTCCGCTGTCTGCTCGTCCGGCGCATCCGTCACCGGCGAGGCCACCCGTCGGCCATACACATCTCGGCAAGTCGGCCTCGTGCCCTTGCCCCGGCCCGAAAGGGCGGCTCTCGCGTCCACACGTCCACGTTTCGGCGGCTCTCGGCGCCTGGTGAACAACTGACAGGCGGCCGCGCCGGCGATGAGCCTCCGGGCAGCCAGAACCGCCTACCGCCGCCGGAGACGCCGGCGACCCGACGGTTCGAACGCCGAGAAAGAAGTGAGAAGTGAGACTCCTGTGAAGCAGCTCCGATCCGGCCCACGACGACGATCCGACGGCGCTGTGGCGTGCCGCAACTCCGTGAGTTGGCTGGGCCATTCCTGCGTCGTCGCGTCCCAGCACAGCTTGCGCCTCGGCGCCGTGGGCTCGAACCTCCGTTACTTCCCAGGAGTCAAGTGAGTATGCTTGACCCCGTCGCCGGTGATCATCCTACTCCGCCCGCTGGATCTTCCCGTTGACGGTCCGCTCGAGGTGGGGCTCCAAAACGAACGTCTCCTCCTTCTGGATGGTGACGTACCGGATCCACTTGTCCCACCCCTCCTTCTCGAAGCGGATGAGGTACTTGCGGGTCTCCAGCTCGATGGGATCCAGGGGCGTCGTCCCCACGTACTCGTCGTCCACGTAGACCTTCACGCCCTCGGCGGGGTGGGTGACGACCTTCAGCTTCCCGTGAAAGATCATGGGCTTCACCTCGCCCTCCACCTCCCGGGGCGCGCCGGCCACCACCTCGAAGGTCTTCTCCCAGGGGTGGTGATCCGGCTTGTCCGCCGTCGCCGTGTACTCCCCGGGGATCAGCTCCACCGGCTTGCGGGCGCTCCGGACGACTGGCACGTGGTCCACCAGCACCTGCACGCCCCTGGGCTTCACGTCGAAGGTCACGGCCACGGGCGCCCGATCGCGCCTCCCCAGCACGCGCGCGGCCTTGTCCTTCTTCGCCCGGATGTCGTCGGCGTCGGCCGTGTCCGGCTCGAGGTACAGGAAGCCCACCGCGTACAGATAGACCTTCTCCCAGTCCTTCACCGCCTCGGCGACGTTGACCAGGTTGTAGAAGATATCGCTGGTCTCGTTCCGGTGGGGCAGGGCCTTCTCGAACCACTCCAGCGCCTTGTCGTACTTCCGCGCCCGGACGTAGCGGACAGCCCGCTCATAGTACTTGGCCCCCGCCTGCGCCTCGTCCCCCTCGGCGGCCGCGGCGATCGGCGCGTCAAAGCCGGCGACGGGGATCCCCACCATCAGGGCCAGGGCGACGACGACCCCGCACAGGCGGCGGATACGGGCTCCGGGTGCGAGCGGGCTTCGGTCTCGGCTCATGGAGGACTCTCCCTGTCAGCGTCGGAAGACGATCAGCGTCTCCCGGGTCACGTCGCCGTCCCCGTGGCGGGCCACCACGGTGATGGCGTTGCGTCCCTCCTCGAGCGACACCTCCGCCGAGAAGGGCAGCTCCTCGTCCCCGGCGGCCGCGGCCGCCTGGAAGTGCACCTTGTCGTCGTTGCGGAACATGTAGAGATATCGCCGCCCCCGGCCGTCCCCGGTGAACCGGGCCGCGCCGGACACGGTCACGTGGTCTTCCTCGGTGACCACGTTCTCGTACACCCCCGGCTCCAGCTCCACGAGCGGCGGCTCGTGCTGGAGCACGGTGCGGACCTTCCCGAAGTCGGCCTTCCCCTCCGCCAACCGCTGGAGGCGATCGGCCGGCACCCAGCCCTCGGGGAGGGCGCCGTCCTCGCCGGCCAGGGCCACCTTGACCCACTCGCCGGCCCGCGCGCGGACCGGGACCACGGCGCCGTCTCCGACCTCCGCGACCATGTGTGTGTCCCGGTGGGCCCCGGCGTGCACGGGCAGCGGCCCGGTGCCCACGCGTCCGAGCCACTCCTCGGGCTTCGCCGGCGGGAACTCGTTGGGGAAGACCGGCAGGCTCAGGTCGTCCTGGGACCACGTCCGGATCTTCTGGTCCACGATGGCCAGCTTGAGCTGCACGTCCTGGGACTTGAGGGTCTCTCGCACCTTGAGTCGGAACCTCGCCGTCGTGGACTCGCCTCTCGCCAACGCGCCGGCGCTGTGGCGGCCCTTCTCGATGAATACGGCCTCTCCGGACTCGTTCTTGACCGTCACGAGAACGTCGTCGGCGCCCCCGTCCCCCACGTTGGTCACCCGCACCTCGAGCCCGACCTCCTCGCCGCGCTGGATGAGCCCGTCGCCGTTGCTCTCTCCGTCGAGGACCTGCGCCGTATAGGCGAAGCGGGGACGGGGCACGCCGTCCACGACGGCGAACGCCTCCCCCTGGGGGTCGAGAATACGACCGTCACCGTACAACTCCAGGACCACCCGGTCGCCCTGGGTCGGCAGGCTCTTGGGCAGCTCCACCTCCGTCGTCCACTTGCGCGACTCGCCGGGGTCGACGCGTCCGAAGACCACCTCTTCGCCGTCGAGGGCGGCGATCTCCGACTGCAGGACCCCGTGGATACGCCACGCGGGCCGGTCTCCGCGGTTCATCACGCGGGCCACGACTCGCGCCGCCCGGCCTGCGCGGAGGCGCCGACCACCCTCATCCTCGCTCTCGGCGCCGTCCCCGAGCGGAACCAGGGCCAGGTGGGCGTCCAGGGTCGGCGCATGCCCGCGCCCGCCGCGCGACCAGTCCACGTCCAGTTCCTTCAGCTCGGCGGCCAGGGCCTCGTCTTCGGTGGCCTGCCGCTTTTCCAGGAAGCCTGTCACCTGCACGAGGGCCTTGCCGCGATCCGCCGCGGGCGCCGCCCGCACGACCTCGCCGGCGAGCTCGATGAGGGTGTCCGAGCGGAAGTCGTCTCCCCGACCGGCCGGATGGGGCGCGTCCTCGCCGTTGTCCACGAGCAGCTTGAAGCGCCGCGCCGGAGTCACGCGCTTGGCCTTCTTGCTCTCCAGGTGGCTCTTCAGCCCCGCCTCGCCCTCGAAGTCCAGCTCATCGGGGTGCAGGTCCACCTCCTCGCGGGAGACGTGCACGCGATCGATGGCCACGTCCGGCACGATGCCCACGGACTGGATGGAGACGTCCCCGGGTGTGAGGTACTGCGCGATGGTGAGCTTCAAGGCCGCGTCGTCGATCTGATAGACGACCTGCACCGACCCCTTGCCGAAGCTGGTCGTGCCCATGACGAGGGCGCGGTTGTTGTGCTTCAGGGCTCCGGCGACGATCTCCGAGGCCGACGCGGACCCCCTGTTGATGAGCACGACCATGGGCACGTCGGTCAGGGACCCGGCTCGCGTGGCGTGGCGCTCCTCGCGCTCCTTGCCGCGCTCCCGGACGGTCGTGACGATGGTCCCCCGGTCCAGGAAGCGGTCGCTCACCTGGATGGCCTGGTCCAGCAGACCGCCCGGGTTGTTGCGGAGGTCCATCACGAGCCCCTTCAGGCCGCCGTCCGCCGCCTGGAGCTTCTCCAGGGCCTCCTGGAGATCGTCGAAGGTCGTGCCCTGGAAGTTCCGGATCTTCACGTATCCGACGCCCTCGCCCAGGTCCTCGTGGATCACGGAGCGGAGGCGGATCTCCTCGCGGGTGATGGTGAAGTCCCGGGGCTCGGCCCAGCCCTGTCGCTCGATCCAGATCGTGATGTCCGTCCCGGGTTCGCCGCGAAGCCGGTTCACCGCCTCGTTGAGGCGCATGTTGATGGTGGACTCCTCGCCGATCTGCACGATGGAGTCGCCGCTCCGGAGGCCGGCGGCGTCCGCGGGGGTGCCGTCCATGACCGACATGACGGTCAGCAGCCCGTCGCGCACGGAGATGACGATGCCCAGGCCGCCGAAGCGTCCCTGGGTCCCCATCTGCATGTCCCGGTAGACCTCCGGCGTCACCAGCACGCTGTGCGGGTCCAGGGTGTCCAGGAGCCCGTTGACGGCCGTGTACTCGATGTCCTCCAGGTCCGCCGTCGGCGGCAGGTTGCGCTGGAGGAAGTCGAAGACGTCCATGAGCTTCCAGTTCAGCTCGTAGAGGTCCCCGACGCGCCTCAGGTCGAAGCGCTTCTCCTCGTCGGCGACGGTGATCTCGAGGACCTGCGCGCGGTCGCCTCCGTCGCGCTCCACCCGGACGATGACCTCAGGGACACCGGCCTGGACGGCGCGCAGGGCGGCGACGGCCATGTCCCGTGGGTCGACCCGCACCGGGGCCACATAGTGACTCCGCACGTGCCCGACGACGCGCGTGAGCATCCGCGCCTGGGACAGGTCGTAGACCCCGGCCCGGTCCATCTTCGCCGACGCCGGCGGGGGCTGGAAGTGGCGCCCGCGGTCCACGAAGTCGTAGCCGAACAGCAGCACGGCCGCCAGCAGGAAGCAGCTCGCGCCCAGGACGTGACGTCGCGGATCGATCATCGGGAGGGACGCTCCTCGAAGACGTGGTGGCCGGGCACCTCGGAAGTCGCCCGGCCAGGGTAGCGTGAATCGGCCCCGGCTTCGAGAAGGCCGAGGGGATCACCGGGGTCAGAACAGGACGCCTCCCCGGACGATTCCGGGGCGACGGGCGTCACGCTCGGGAGCGGGCCATGACGTCCCGGTAGAACGCCTCGTACCGATCCACCACCGGCTCGCGGCGAAACAACCGCACCGCGCGCTCGCGGGCGCTCCGAGCCATGCTTCGGCGCAGGGCCGGCTCCCGGGCGAGTCGCAGGACGTGGCCGACCATCGCCTCCACGTCACCGACGGGGGCCAGGAGCCCGGTCTCCCCGTCGGCCACCACCTCCGGCAGGCCGCCGGCGTCCGAGCCCACCACCGGCACGCCGCTGCTCTGGGCTTCCAGGGCCGCCAGGCCGAAGGACTCGGACTCGCTGGGCAGGAGGAAGACGTCCGAGCAGTCGAGGATGTCCTCGAAGTGCTCCTGCATGCCGAGGAAGCGCACGCGGCTCCCCAGTCCCCGCGCCCTCAGGTCCGCCTCGGCGCGGGAGCGCTCGGGCCCGTCGCCGATCATGACGAGGCGGGCGGGGATCTCCCCGGCCACGGCCGCGAAGACCTCCACGACGTCCTGGGGCCGTTTGACGGGGCGGAAGTTCGAGACGTGCGTCAGCAGCAGGTCCTCGTCTGTCAAGCGGCCGCCGAACAGGTGTCCGACGCACTCTGCGCGTGGGCCTTGCGGTGGGGAGAACACCTCGGTGTCGACGAAGTTCGGGAGGACGCGGATCTCACAGCAACCGTCGATACCGAGCCGCTCGCGGGCCTCGCGCCGGAGGAACTCGCTGGGGACCGTGATGCCGTCGCTCTGCTCGATGCAGAAGCGCGTGACGGGCCGATAGCTCGAGTCCGGACCGACGATGGTCGTGTCCGTCCCGTGGAGCGTGGTGACGATTCGCGGCGCGGCCTCGCCGAGGGTCGCCCGCGCCAGGAATGCGCTGGAGGCGTGGGGCACGGCATAGTGGACGTGGAGCAGGTCCAGGGACTCCCAGCGGCTGACCTCGACGAGCTTGGAGGCGAGGGCCACGGTGTAGGGCGTGTGCTCCAGCAGGGGATAGCTCCGCGCCTCCACGTTGTGGAAGAAGACGTTGTCCACCCACCGATCGAAGCGGCGTGGCACGCCCTGGGAGATGAAGTGCACCTGGTGTCCCCGGCGGGCCATGGCGTGGCCGATCTCGGTCGCCATGATCCCGCTGCCCCCGAAGCTGGGGTAGCACGTGATGCCGATATTCAACGGGCGATCGCTCAAGGCGTTCCTCCGGGTGCGAAGGCGGCGCGGGGAGGGCGGGTCGGGGCTCAGCGAACCGGACGAAGGACGGGCGCGTCCCGGCGGCGGACGGCCTCCTCCTCCTCCTCTGAAAGGCGCGGGCGGATGGTGTCCAGGTCGATGGTCAGCAGCCTCGGCCGCCGCACCACCTCGCCGCTGTCCAGCACCGCGACGTCTCCCGTGACCCCGCGGAAGTGGCGCGTCCCCCGAAGGGCCGCCAGTGCGTCGCTGCGCGCCTGATGCGTCGTGACCTCGACGCCCTCCACGGCCCGGAGGAGCAGGGCGGCGGCGTCGCGCACCTCCGCGTGAAAGGTCGTGGGCTTGCGGCTGTAACGCGCGTAGAAGGCCCGCGCGAAGCGATCCGACGTCGGATCGTCGGGATCGTGGACCCAGGCATCCACGAACACGGCGTTGTCCGTCAGGTTGTCCCCCCGATCGATGACCGAGGGGTGGTTCCAGCCTGCGGCTCCCAGGAGCTGCACGGCCGGGCGCTCCTCGGTCCCACGCTCCCGGGGGGACGTCCGGACGCGCAGGTCCCAGTACTTCAAAAAGGGGACCAGACGCCGGACCGTCAGGGCGTCGTCCGGGATGAACAGCGCCTCGAAGTCGAACGTGCCGTCGCCGGGTTTCCGCGCCGCCAGCAGGTCGCGCAGCACGGGGCTGAAGTCGCTGGTGTCCGGGGCGTAGCGCTCCACGGCCCGGACCTCGCCGCCCAGCCGGACCACCTCGTCCCAGAAGGCGGCCATTACGCGCCGACCGGCGGTCTCCTCGGGGAAGAGGATCGCCACCCGATCCACCTCCAGGGCCGTCGCGGCGTACCGCGCCAGCGCCGAGGCCTGCTCCGCGGAGGACAGGCGCACCCGGTGCGCCGTGGGCGTGTCCGCGACGGCCTCCTCGCTGCTGGTGAGCACCACCTGGGGCACGCCGAGCGCCTGCGCGGCCTCCGCCGCGCCCCGGGACTCCCTCTCGCCCACCGGGCCCAGCAGGGCGACCACGTGCTCCTCGAGGACCAGGGACTCCACCTGTGCCGCGGCCTGCTCCGCGTCGCCCGCCGTGTCGCGCACGACGAGGTCCACGGGCGTGTCCTCCATCGCGAGCTGGATGCCCTCCAGGGCGGCCTGCCCGATGCGCTGATACCGTCCGCTCAGGGGCAGCAGCACCCCCACACGGCTCGGCGCCACCTCGTCCCAGGCCTCCACGCGCTCCAGGAGGGCCTCGGCCGCCATGACCACGCCCTCGTCCGTCGAGCGCATCGCGCGGGTCGCGCCGTCGCGGCAGCCCACGAGATCGCCCGCCTCGCACCGCGCCCGGGCCACGCGGAGCTGGATCCAGGGAGCGAGGGGATCGTTCTGCGGGATCCGCGCGGCCGCCCGCTTCAGCACGGCGCCCTCCAGGCGCACGTCGAGGTGGCGGCGGAGCGCCTCCCGGGGCAGTCCGCGCTCGGTCAGGGTCTCGCGCGCCTCCTCCGTCCGCCCGTCGACGGCCAGGTCGCCGGCGGCGCGGGCGACGGCCTCGCGGCTGTCCTCCTCGGCGGGGGCGGCCTCGCTGGCGGCGAGCCAGGCCTCGGCGGCCTCCCGGTAGCGCTCCTGCCCCTCCCACGCCAGGGCGAGCACGCGCTGGCGCCGAAAGGGGGCGTCTGCGTCCTCCATCGTCTCGAAGGGGGCGTCGTCCGCCACCCATCGCTCCGCGGCCACCCAGTCCTCGCGCTCCAGGGCGTCCTCCCCGAGGCGCAGACGGGCGCGGGCGGCCTCCACCGTGTCGGGCCGGGCCCGCGCGAGGCGCTCGAGCACACGCCGGGCCGCCACGTCGTCGCCGCGGCTCCGGGCGTCCTCGGACTCATCAAGCAACCGGCGCCCCTCCTCGGTGCTCGCCGGGGCCTCGGGAAGCGCCTCTACGACCGCCTCCTCCGGTCGCGGCGTCGTCTCCACGGGCCTGGTCGGGTCGGGCTCGCGGCGCGTCTCCTGACTCGGACCACCGCAGGCTCCCAGCGCGATCACCGCGGCGAGGCCTAGGAGCCTGTAGCGCATATGCTCCCGTCGGGATTCCCGGCCGCTTCCGCCCATCTCGACGCTCGAGAACCCTCCGCCGAACCTACTGGTTCGACTACGGAACCATCGAACGCCGATCTGGGCGAAATCGCCTCGGGCTCGCTCGGTCCGCAAAACCCTACAGACTCCCAGGGCCCGCACCGTTCGTCCATCAGCCATCGTCCGACGTCTCCGGCGCCACGCGCCGCACGAGGGCCTCCGCCTCGAACCGGCGCGTCTTCGGGAACGGGCCGCGCCCGGCCTTCATTCCCAGCCGCCGCAGCGCCTCCCGGATGTCCTCGTCGAGATCCTGCGGCATCTCCACGCGGATCGTCACCAGTTGATCGCCGCGCTCCCCCCTCGAGTCCGCGAGGCCACGGCCCTGCATGCGCAGCACCGCGCCGTCCTCGATGCCCACTGGCAGCTTGAGGCGCTGCTCGCCGTCCACCGTGGGCACGTCGAGCCAGCCCCCGGCCGTCGCCTCGAAGACGCTCACCGGCCGCTCGAGCAGGACGTCACTGCCGCGCCGCTCCAGGGCCGGGTGGGGGCGGACCCGCACCGTGACCAGGCAGTCGCCGTCGCGGCCCCCGTTGCGCCCGGGCTGCCCTCCGCCGCGCACCACGAGCCTCCTGCCGTCCTCGACCCCGGCCGGAACGTCGATGGTCAGGGGCTCCCGGTGGACCCGCGTCCCGCTCCCCTCGCACCGGACACAGGCCGTGACCAGGTGGAACCCGCGCCCCTCGCAGTCCGGGCAGTTCTCGAGGGTCGAGCGCAGGACCCGCCGGCGCTGGATCTCGCCCCGTCCGCCGCAGCGTTCGCAGATCTCCGGCAGGGACTCCAGCGGGAAACCGCGCCCGTCGCAGGCGCCGCACGGCACCTCCCGGGGAAGCCGGAGCGTGCGCGCGCAGCCGTGGGCCACCTCCGCGAGGTCCACGTCCAGGCGATAGCGCACGTCGCGTCCGTCCACGGCGCGCCGGGAGCGGACGCCGAACAGCTGATCGACCATGCGCCCGAAGAGCTCTTCGAGGGGCGTGCCCGGCTCGATCCGGACGGCGTCGATGGCCTGCCCCTCGTCGTAGGCCCGCCGGCGCTCCGCGTCGCCCAGGACGCTGTAGGCCTCCACGAGGGCCTGGAAGCGGCCCGTCGCGTCCCGCGCCCCGCCGTGACGGTCCGGGTGATACCGCGCGGCCAGCCGCCGATACGCCTGCTTGATGCGCAGGGTCTCGGCATCCCGCGGCACCCCCAGGACCGCGTAGTAGTCCGGGCGCTCAGCCAACGTCCTTGTACATCACCTCGGCGATCCGGTAGCTGGAGCGCTCGAGCTGCTCCAGGGCCCGCGTCATCGTCTCCAGGTCGTCGCTCTCCAGGGCCTTGCGACACCGGTCGATGTCGCGCCGGATCTGCTTCATCTCGTCGTCGGTGAGGTAGTTGCCCAGCTCGGCGATGCTCCGCTCCGTGGTGTACATCAGGCCGTTGGCCTTGTTGCGGACCGCCGCGACCTCCTTGCGCTTCGAGTCCTCCTGGCGGTTGGCCTCGGCCTCCGCCATGATCCGCTCGATCTCGCGCTCGCTGAGTCCGGACGTCGCGCGGATGCGCACCTGCCGCTCGTTGTTCGTGCCCAGGTCGCGGGCGGTGACCGACAGGATGCCGTTGGCGTCCACCTCGAAGGTCACCTCGATCTTGGGCACGCCGCGCCGCGCCGGCGGGATGCCGAGCAGCTCGAAGCGGGCGAGGCTCTTGTTGTCCCGGGCCATGGGCCGCTCGCCCTGCAGGACGTGGATGTTCACCAGCGGCTGGTAGTCCTCCGCCGTGGTGAAGATCTCCGTGCAGGAGGTGGGGATGGTCCGGTTCCGCTCGATGAGCTTGGTGAAGATGCCGCCCTGGGTCTCGATGCCCAGCGACAGCGGAATGACGTCGAGCAGGAGGACGTCCTGCACGTCGCCGCGGATGATGCCGCCCTGGATGGAGGCGCCGATGGCGACGGCCTCGTCCGGGCTCACGCCCTTGTTGGGCGCCTTGCGGAAGAACTCGTACACCCGCTTCTGGACGATGGGCATCTTGGTCATGCCGCCGACGAGGATGACCTCGTCCACGTCGTCCGTGTGATAGCCGGCGTCGCTCAGCGCCTGCTCGCAATGGTAGATCGTCCGGTCGATGAGGTCCTCGGTCAGCTCCTCCAGCTCACGACGCGACATGGTCATGTGGAGGTGCTTGGGCCCGGACTCGTCCGCCGAGATGAACGGCAGGTTGATGTCCGTCTCGTCGAGGGTCGACAGCTCGATCTTGGCCTTCTCGGCCGCCTCCTTGAGGCGCTGGAGCGCGATGGGATCCCGGATGAGATCGACGCCGTGCTCCTTGGCGAACTGCTCCGCGATGCGCTCGATGATGCGCAGATCCACGTCCTCGCCGCCCAGGAACGTGTCGCCGTGGGTCGACTTCACCTGGAAGACGCCGTTGCCCACCTCGAGGATGGAGATGTCGAACGTGCCGCCGCCCAGGTCGTAGACCGCGACGCGCCCCTGGGAGTGGCGGTTGAGGCCGTAGGCCAGCGCGGCCGCCGTGGGCTCGTTGATGATGCGGAGCGTGTTCAGCCCCGCGATGCGCCCGGCGTCACGCGTCGCCTGGCGCTGGCTGTCGTCGAAGTACGCCGGGACCGTGATGACCGCGTCCTCGACCGGCTCCCCGAGGTAGTCCTCGGCGAACTCCTTCATCTGGGCGAGGACATACGCCGAGAGCTCCGGCGGGGAGTACTTCCGCTCGCGGATCCTCACGTGCGCGTCGCCGTTGTTCGCGGCGAGCACCTCGTACGGGAAGGTGTCCAGGATGTCCTGGACCTCCGGCGACTTGAACTTGCGCCCCATGAGGCGCTTGGTGGCGAACACCGTGTTGGCCGGGTTGGTGATGGCCTGTCGCTTGGCGATGTGCCCGACCAGTCGCTCCCCGTCCTCCGTGAAGGCGATGACGGACGGCGTCGTCCGGCTCCCCTCGGAGTTGGGGATGACCACGGGGTTACCGGCCTCCATGACCACGACGCAGGAGTTGGTCGTCCCGAGGTCGATGCCGATAACCTTGCCCATGACCCCTCCAGCAGAGGTGAGTACACAAATACCTGGTGAGTATAGGGGCGCGACGTCTTCACCCGCAATGAAGCCGCGAGCCCACCCGGACACCGGGTGATGGAAGCGGACGCACATGTGGCGCGTCCACCGGTGGTCCTGCCCGTCAGAGCAGGGTGTCCGGCACGAACACGATGTCACCCGCCTGCAATTCCAGGTTTCGGGCTTCGCCCTTGCTGATCTTCTCGACCGGCACGGGGATGCGGGTCTCTCCATCCGCGGTCTTCCGCGTGACGACGACGTAGTCGGGGTTCGCCGCCGGGTTGAAACCGCCCGCGAGGGTGATGGCCTCCACGATGCTCATCCCCGCACTGTACGGGAAGGTCCCCGGCTTCTTCACCTCGCCCAGGATGAAGATCTTCTTGGAGTGGTACTCTTCGACGAACACGGAGACGAAGGGATCGCGGATGTAGCCGTCCTGCAGACGCTCCCGCAAGCGCTTCGCGATCTCGTCCGGCGTGAGGTCCTCCACCATGACGCGCCCCACCAGGGGGAAGTCGATGCTGCCGTCGGGGGAGACCCGGTGGACCCCGGACAGGCTCTCCTCGCCGTAGACCCGCACCTCGAAGATGTCGCCGGGGCCGAGGCCCACCTGGGTGAGCTCGGCCTCGATGTCGGCGCTCAGGTGCTCGTAGCCCGTGGTCGGCGCCGACGGCCGGCACCCGGAGAGAGCCGCGAGCAGGGCGAGGAGCGCGAGGACGCGCGCCGCCGTGGCGGTTCGGGAGTGCACGCGGACCTCAGTACCGAAGGTTGATCGTCGCGAAGATCCGGTGCTCGTCGTAGCCCTGGTGCGCCTCACGGCCGTCGACGTCGACGGTGAAGTCCGTCAGGTTCGCCGTGTAGCGATAGCCGAGGCTCGTGCCGAAAAGGCGCGAGATGTTGAAGTCGAGCAGCACGCCGCCTCGCAGGTATGGATCCACGCGGTTGTCGTCGGAGGCGGTGGGCGTGGTCACGGAGCCGTCCTGGGGATCCTCCACGGGCGCCGGCTGCCACGGACCGAACCGTCGGTGGTCGTACGAGAAGTCCATGTGGAGCAGGACCACGTCGCCGATGTTCTGCTCCAGGGAGGTGTAGGCGCGCCACACGCTGTAGTAGCCGCCGAAGACCACCGTCTCGTAGTTGCGCTCGCCGCCGATGTGCCACGCCGTCTTCGGCGTGAAGCGGAAGGTGGCCTGGAGCTGCCCGATGGCGCTGTTGAAGTCCTCCGCTGCCTCGTCCTCCAGCATGGAGTTGCCGTAGCCGGCCTTCGCCACCAGCGCGAAGCGCTCCGTCAGATAGCCCGAGATGCCCAGGTACACGCGGAGCGGGGTGCCGGGGACGTAGTTGCCCACGGACTGCTCCTCCGCGGCCGTCGCGTCGTGGGAGTACTCGAAGAGGCTGATGTTGCTCTCGAGGAAGGCGTAGCTGAGCGGATAGAAGCGCCAGGACGCCAGGAAATCGAACTGGTGGTTGTCGGCGTCCAGGTCGTCCAGGTCGTCGTAACGCGTGATGCCCCAGCGATAGCCGGCCTTGAACTCCAGCGCCCCGCCGCCCGGGTGGAACGAGAGGTCCGCCCCCAGCTCGTTGTGGTTCCGGTTGCCGTTGTCCGTCCCGATGGCCGGGCGCATCCAGAGCTGCCGGTTGAAGCTGTCGGCGAACGTCAGCGTCAGGGCGCCCTTCGGGAAGAGCGCCACGCGCGCGTCGGCCTCCAGCCCGACGTCCTTCTGCTTCGTCACGCGGTCCTGGTCGGAGAACGGCAGGAGCACGTTGGCGTCCACGCCCAGCTTGAACGAGACCTTGTCGTACTCCGGGTTGAACACCGCCAGGCCGGGGCGCAGGTGCAGGGAGAAGACGCCCTCCTCCTCGGCGGTCTCGTCGCGCGTGTCGACCCGGAAGAAGTTGCTCGTGTAGGCGCCCTCCACGAAGAACCGCGGCTGGATGATGAACTCGCCGGCGCGCAGCCCGTACTTGGGCGTGGTGCGGGGCAGCCCCATCCCGGCCTGGGTCAGGCCGGAGAACTCCGCGCCGAGCGAGCCCGGGCTGATGACGCGCGGGTCCGTGGTGCCCACGCCCTCGACGGCCTGCGCGGCCGAAGCCGTGAGGCCCAGCGCGACAGCCGTGGAAACCACCGTGATGAAACGCCGCATCAACCCGCCTTTTCCAGGGTGGACGCCGTTCCGGGGGTCGGACGCCGCACCGGTGGGCTAGAAGTAGGGGCTCGCGTGGATCGGGGGATCCGGAATGACCTGCGGCGGGTCCGCGAAGGTCGTCGTGAGCTCCGGGACGAGCGGGAGGATGCTCTCGATCGACAGTGTCCGCTCGACCCCGGGCGCCTCCAGGTCCACCTGGATGCCGCCCGCGGTGCGGACCTGCGCGAAGAGCTCTTCCACCTTTGCGGCGGCGATGGAGATCTTTACATACTCGTGCTCGATCCGCTCGCGGTCACCTTCGGCAGCCGCCTGCTGCATGGTCATGAGGTTCTCCTCGCTGAGCTTCACGAGGCCCTTCATCGCTGTGATGGCCTCGTTCCGGGCCTGCGTCGTGCCGACGTCGCCCGCGCTCATGGACTCTTCGAGGAGCTTGAAGCTCTTGGAGAGCTTCTCCTCCATCTCGCGCACCATCTCCTGTGCGGAGTCGACGATCTCGTCGGGCGACATCCGGGAGAGCTCCGTGTCACTACGGGACTGCGGCGTCTGGGCCGGGGCCAGCAGCGACACGGCCGACAGGGCCACGAGTGCCCCTCCTGCGAGTATGAACCTGCGCATGACGCAAACTACCGTGTCATCGAACGCCCGCGCCGCACGGCCCGGGCAGTGGACCCGAGTGTGGGAGCGATCGATCGGGGTGTCAACAAGACCGGGGGTCCGGGCGGATCCCGTGGATACCGGCCCTCGTGCCCTCTGTGTTGCCCCTCCGGCCGGATCCGATCATCCCGTCGTCGGATTTCCCGGATCCGTCCCAGGAATCAGCCCTCGACTCCTGGGACGGAATGGAGGTTCGAGTCCAGGGCGGGGAGGCGCAAGCTGTGGTGGGACGCAACGACGCGGGACTGGCAGCGCCAATTCAAGGAGTTGCGGCACGCCACAGCGCCGTCGGATCGTCGGCCTGGGCCGGACCGGAGTTTCGTCACAGGAGTCAACCCTTCGAGAGCACGAACGGGAAGGTCGCGGTGACGGAGCCACCCTCGGGCGGCGGGAAGCGCCACGTCTTGACCTTGTTCATGATGCACTGGCCGATGGAGGCGTCGCCGGTGCTGTTCGTGACGATGCTCACGTTCGTGATCCGTCCGGCCGGGCCGATGGTGAACTTGATGGTCACCTTGCCCTTGACGTTCTCGTTCACCTTCAGCGCCTTCTCGTAGCAGTACTGGATGGCGCGCTTCCGGCGGGAGAACACCCGGGCGATGGCCTTCTTGTCCACGCGGCCCGTGCCGGTCATGGCGCCCATGGTGCCGCCGCGGACCTTGACGCGAACCTTGACCTCCTTGCCCGCGCCGGCCTCCTTCTTCTTGCTCTTCACCGTCTTGGTGGCGATGCGCTCGCCGCCCGCCTCCTTGTCGGAGATGCCCTTGTACTCCTTGCCCTTCTTGACGGCCTTGGGTTTGCCCTTGAAGGTCGCCTGCTTGCCCGGCTCCGCCGTGGCCACGCCGCCGTCCAGGTTGCGGAAGGCGTCGTCGAGCTTGGCGTCCGCGAGGCCCTGCTTCAGGGTGCTGGGGCCGAGGCCCGCATCGCCGTCCTCCTCGGAGCCGAGGACGTGGAGGAAGGTCTCGTCGCGGACCTTCTCCTGAACCTGCTCCTTCGTGAGGGTCGTCTCGCGCTCGGCCTCTTCGCCGCCCTCGCCCTCCTCCTCGGCGGGCTCGTCGGCCTTCGCCTCCTTGTCGGGCTCGGGCTTCGGCTCCGGCTCCGGCTCCGGCGCGGGGGCCGGCTCGGGCTCCGGGGCCTCCTCCTCGGCCTCGGCCTCGGCCTCGGGCTCCTCTTCGAGCTCCGGCTCCTCCTCCTCCTCGCGCTGGACCTCGGCCTTGAGGATCTCGTAGGAGCGCGTCTGCCGGCCGGTGTACTGCTCCTGGAGATAGCGGCCGCTCTGCCGCCACCAGATGTCGAGGCCGACGCCGAAGCCGCCCTGGAGGAGCATGCTCAGCAGGAGGATGTTCACGAAGGTCCAGTCGATCCGCTGTGCCAGGCCGCCACGCGCGGCGGCCGGGAGCTGCGGCTTCGGCAGCACCGGCGGCGCGTCCACGAACTGGAACAGCAGCGTGAACTCCCCGATGACGACCTTGCCCCGGGACTTGTTGTCCAGGGGCACCACGTATCGGCCGCCGCGGCGCTTCACGTTGCCGGACTTGGCCAGGCCCTTCAGGTCGACGACCTGGTCGCCGATGGAGACCCGACCCTCCATCCCCTCCTCGAACACGAGGTGATAGGCGTCGCCCTTGGCCTCGAAGAGGGTGAAGCTCTTCGGAAGCTGCGGGATGGGGAGGATGAAGGTGTTCTTCGAGGCCTGACCGATCGTGACGTCTTCACGCTTTCGGACCAGCCTCTCCTCCACGATCCGGCCGCTCTGGATGATGCCGACGCGGAGTATCTTCCTGGTGCCGTCCTGAGCCATCAGCCAACCTTCTCCATGTCGGAGCGCGCCCCGTGGCGGGTCGGGCTCCGAATCCCTTGCCCTCGATGTCCGTGGGGGTCGACGCGCCGTCGCCTTGCATCGGGGGCTTTCTGCCTCTTGCGTTTACGCCCCTTGTTGTCGGTTGCCGTCGAGGGGAACGTGAGCGCGCAGGAGGCCGGGGATGTGACCGTAGGCTCTATCCTTAGCGGAACCCGCGCTTGATGACGGCGAACCTGAGGTCGCTCAGTCCGGCCATGCCGGCCGAGTGGACGATCTCCGCGATGAGTCGGAACGGGATGTCCCGGTCGCAGATGATCGTGGCGATGGGCTGGAACTCGCGTCCGAGCTCCTTCGCCTCCTCCTTCTGCTGCTTCACCAGCTGCGTCAACTTCTTCTCGAGCGGCACGATGAGGAAGCTCGACTCGGACCCGTCCTCCTTGTAGGACTTGTCGACGGAGTAGAAGTTGCCGCCCTCTTCGTAGTCCTCCCGGGTGCAGACCTGGCCACCCGACGTGCAGTCGACCTTCACGACCGACTTGTTGTCGACGAGGATGTCCTGCTTCGTCAGCGTGATCGGGACCGAGTCCTCGGGGTTGTAATCGGCTGTCGACTTCGCCAACTTGAGGAAGTCGTCCTGCTTGATGGACAGCGGGTCCGAGGTGATGGAGATCAGGAGGAAGACGAGCAGGATCGTCATGATGTCCATCATGGAGTTGATGTTGAGGGACCCCTGCATGGACGTGTCACGGGCCGACTTGCGATCCTTCTTCTGGTACTGGAGGACGTGCTCGTCGCTTCCCTCTGCGCCTGGGCTCGCCTGGGGCTTGTCGTCGATCTCCATCGTTCGCCTCTCGCTCCAACAGACGCGCCGCCGGCGGATTCCTTACAGCTTACAGGAACACTTCGACGGCGCGTGGGCTGTTCGGTGTGGGGATCCCTACTCCGCGACCACGAAGACGACCGCCGGGAACAGGTCCAGGGCCTCGCCTTCGTTGTTCAGCTTGGGCTTCGCCTGGGCGTAGTCCGCCAGGCTCTCGTAGCACGGCTCCTCGAGCTGGACGCGGGACGCGTCGATCGTCCGGGCGATGACGTGCCACGGGATGTCCATCTCTGCGCCGAGGTTGACCGTCGTCTCGTCGGGGTAGCCCTGCTTCTTCTCCATGAGACGGCAGTACAGCGTCGGCCAGTCCCACGTGTTGATGGTCTCCCCGTCGACCGTCGTCTGCTCGCGCTTGTAGATGGGCTTCTCGGCCTCGGCGGTCAGCTCGGCCTGCTGCTTGACGACGAAGCCCTCGCTCGTGATGAGCACCGTCAGGTTCAGGGGCTTCTTCTCGTCCTCGTCGGCCTGCTTCGCCTTCGAGGAGCCCATGCGCGGGGCCGACACCGCCTGCACCTTCACCTCGAAGAACGAGAAGGCGTACAGCAGCATCGGGATGAGGATGACGAGGATGGCCATGATCGGAGCCAGGTTCAGCTCCGGTCCGGTGTCATCAGCGCCATGTCGTCGTTCGGAGGGCTTGCGAGCCATCTAGGTTCCTCCAGCCAACAGGCCGACCAGGGGATGGATACAACGGGCCGGTGCGCGCCGGATCACGCCACGCACCGGCCCCGAGGGATCATCAGCCGCGGTCGGACGGCTTGTGGCGCGAGATGAGCAGGTTCTCCAGCTTGACCGAGTAGAGATCGATCTCGTCGATGATCTTCTTGGTCACGCCGGAGAGGACGACGTGCGCCAGCATGCACGGGATGGCCACGATGAGGCCGAACGCCGTGGTGTTCATGGCCAGGGAGATGTTCTTGCCCAGGGCCTCCTGGCGCTTGTCCGGGGCCACCTCGGCCAGGTCGGCGAAGGCGCCGATCATGCCGATGATGGTACCGAGCAGACCCATCAGGGTCGCGATGTTGGCGATGGCGGCCAGCGCGTTCGTGCGGCGCTGGATGTAGGGGATGACCTCCAGCGTGGCCTCCTCCACCGCATTCTGGATCTCGTCGGCACCCTTGTTGGCGCGGGTGAGACCGGCCTTGATGACGCGGGCCAGCGCGGCCGACGGCGCGGCGTTGCACAGCTTGATGGCCTTGTCGATGCTGTTGGCCATCACGAGCTTCTGGATCTGCGCCATGAACGCGTTCGCGTTGATGTTGTACTTGAAGAACAGCATCACGAATCGCTCGATGATGATGCCCAGACCGACAATGGACGTGGCCAGGATGATGTACATCCAGATGCCACCTTCACTCATGGCCTTCGCAATGGCGTCCATGGACCTCTTACCTCCGGTTTTGAACCCTCGGTGCGGCCCGTATGCGGCCGCCCTTTCGCTGGTTGACAATCCCTTGTTCCGATGGGGCCCTGGAGACCCCGGGGCCCGTCATCGAGAGCCCCGACACGCTTAACCGGCATCTTCTCTCCGGTCAAGCCTGCATCACCTCACGCTTTCGCAATCCGCGAGGCGCCGCGGCGCGGCTCCGAGGCGTCCTCGTCCACGAGACGTCCGGGCCCGCAGGACCTCACAGTCCCCCCTCAACGGTCGGATGGTGCCCGGGCTTAAAAAGGGTTCTTCTTCGCCGTCTCGATGATGCGGTGGACGAAGGTCCGGTCCATCCGCAGGCTCCGGTAGCGGATCGTGCTCCGGCCGAGGACGTAGAAGACCTGCGGCTTGGCCACCTTCCCCTCGATGACCATCTCCTCCAGCTCGATGACCTGGGGGGCCCGTCCGCCCGCCTGTGCGGAGGCCGCCGGGGCGAGGAGGGTCAGGGCGAGCGCGGCCGCGGAGACCGTCAGGGCCACTCGGAGCATCAGGCGTCGCATCGGCGTACCTCCGTCGCGTGGGTCGTCGCGGCAGCGCGAGTCGGGCCCGCGGCGGAGCCCTCGTCACCCGGAGGGGCCTCCTCGGCGGGGGGCGCCTCCGGTGTCTCCTCGACGGGGGGCGCCTCGGCGGGGGGCTCCTCGGCGGGCGCTTCCTCCGCGGGGGGCTCCTCCGGTGTCTCCTCGGCGGGCGCTTCCTCCGCGGGGGGCTCCTCCGGTGTCTCCTCGGCAGGTGCCTCATCGGGCTGGGCCTGCTTGAGCTGCTGCTGCTTGCGCTGCTTCTCCCGGTCCAGGAGGAGCTTCGCCTCCTCGATGTAGCTGTCCACCTGCTCCAGGGCCTTCCCGGTGGGCCGAGCGGACGACTTGTAGTCGTTGAACGCCTCGATCGCCGCCTCGTACCGCTGGATGCGATCCCGGCCGCCCGCGTCGTTTTCGAGGTACAGGATACCCAGGTTGAACGAGGCCTCGGCCATGTCCGGGTCCAGTTCCAGGGTGCGCTTCCACGCTGCCTCCGCCTCGTCGAAGCGCTGGAGGCCGCGGCGCGCGCTCCCCAGATTCAACCAGGCCGTCGCATAGGCCGGGGCCAGCATCACGGCCTCGTCCAGGACCTCGATGGCCGCCTCGAAGCTCCGGACCTCCAGCAACGTGTAGCCGAGGTTGTTCAGGGCCTCCGGGTGGTCCCCGTCCGCCTCGACGGCCTGCTCGAACCAGCTCCGGGCGCGGTTGACCTCGTCCCGCATCAGCGCGATTCGGCCCCGGAGCAGGTACGCCTCCGCGTCCGTCTCCAGCTCCAGGGCACGTTCCAGGATGGCCTCGGCCGCCGAGGGGTTGTCGACCGCCAGGTAGGCGCGCGCGAGGAGCTTCATGGCCGTGACGGACGTCTCGGCGCGCTTGAGGACGGCGCGCGCCGTGTCCATGGCGTCCGAGGGCCGCCCCGCGGCGATCTGGGCCTCGGCCAGGGCGATGCGGACGCCGAGCGCGTCCGGCTCGCGGTTGGCGAGGGAGTCGAGGCGGGCGATCGCCGAGGCGGCGTCCCCCGTCTCGGTGAGGAGGTGGACCAGGAGGACCTGGCCGGGCGTGTACAGCGCATCGGCGTCCACCGCCCGGCGTGCCTCGTCGCGTGCCTCGGACAGACGCCCCTGCCGGGCCCGGATGCGCGCCAGCTGGAAGTGTCCCGGTGCCGAGCCGCCCGGCTGTGTGAGCGCCAGGGAGGCCTTCGCCTCCGCGCCGGAGAGCTCACCGTCGTCGATGAGCCGCGCGGCCTCCCAGGCCGTGTGCACACCCCGGGGGGCGTCGGCGGGGGGGCGCTCCGGCGCGGGTTCCGGCTCGGGTTCCGGCGCGGGTTCCGGCTCGGGTTCCGGCGCGGGTTCCGGCTCGGGACCCGGCTCGGGTTCCGGCTCGGGCTCGGGCTCAGCCCCCGGGGACTCCCCCTCGGTGGGAGGCTTGGGTGCAGCCTCCTCGCTCTCCGGCCGGTCCTCTGCGGCTGGCTGCTCCTCGCCGGCTCCCGGCCCCGGCTGGGCGTATGTCGCCGCCGGCCAGGCGAGGAGTCCGGCGACCAGCATCTTGGGCAGGGCACCCTGTATGCGCCGCATCACCGCACCTCCGGGACGCGGGCGTCGAGGTCGTACAGCGGATCGAAGTCCGGCAGGCGGATCTCCTCCTTGTAGAGGGGGTACTCGGCCGGCTTGTACTTGTTGATCTGCTCGAGGGCCTTCTTCGCCCACTCGTTGGTCACCTTCAGGCGCCGGGCCGCCTGGATGGCCTTCTCGTAGCGGTTGATCGCGATGTCCTCGTACTTCAGGCCCAGATCCTCGATCTGCACGATGTAGGCGTCGAGCACCTGGGGATCGAGACCCTCCGGATACGGCGCGTTGTACAGGGTGTCCGCGAAGTCCTTGTAGATGTCTGCGAGGCGATAGGCCGCGGCGATGGTCCAGTCGACGGCGTTGTAGCCGGCCACCTCCGCGTACGACTCCTCCAGCTCGCTCAGGAGCTTGTTCTTCCGTTCGATGATCGCGGAGGCCCGCCGCTGGTTGGGCGTGTCGATCTTCAGGTCGGCATAGTCGGCGAAGACCTGCTCGACCTGCTTGAAGCGCGCCTTGGCGGCGTCCTCCGCCGCCGGCGAGCCCGGCTCCTGGTCGCGGGCGACGTACTCCCGGAGCACGCGACTCCAGTAGCGCTCGGCGGCCCGGACGTTGCCTTCCTCCTCGGCGAGGTCGGCCAGGGTGGACAAGGCGTCGATGACGAGGACGTCCTGGCCGGGGGTGGCCTCGTAGCGCTCGATGAACTCCCGGAGCACCCGCCGCTGCTCGGCGTCCGCGTCGATCTCCCCGTACAGCTCGGCCGCCCGGTACAAGGTCCCCGGCGCCTCCTCGGTGTCGGAGTAGAGGCTCGCGTAGCGCTCCCAGGTCTTCGCCGCCGCCCGCTCGTCCCCGGCGTTCTCCTGCAGCGTCGCCGCCTGGAACAGGGCGTAGCTGCGGTTGTCGCCCTCCGGGTAGCGCTCGAACAGCGTCAGATACGCGTTGACGGCCTTGTCGAAGTTGAAGAAGAGCTTGTTCGTCTCCGCGAGCTCGAACAGCGACTCCTCGGCGAAGTCGCTGTCTTCGTAGCGGGGGTCGGTGACCAGCTTCTCGAAGATGCGGGCCGCCGAGTCGTAGTACTTCTCCTTCTTGTAGGCGGTCGCCGCGTTGAAGTACGCCTTGTCGGCGAAGTCCGCGTCGGGGTTCTCGTCGGCCAGCCGCTCGAACTCGCGGGCGGCCTCGAGGTACTTCTCCGTGCGATACAGGGACTCGGCGCGCTTGAACATGGAGCCGAGCTTGAAGAGCTTGATCTCCTTGCGGAGGCTCTGCTGCTGCTCCTCCGTGCCCAGCTCGAGGCGATCGGCGATGTCGGCCCACTTCTCCAAGTTCGGCCAGTCGTTCTCGTCCCTGTAGCTGTTGATGATGTTCGCCGCCGCGTAGGCTGCGACCTCCTGGCCCGGATGGCAGGCGATGACCTGCTTGAAGCGCTCCCGAGCCGCCGGATAGTTCTTGAACCGGTAGAGGATCTCGCCGGCCTGGTAGGAGACCAGGGCCTGGTTCTTCTCGCTGGCCCCGTCCTCGAAGTCATGGTCCGCGTAGTAGTCGATGGCCTCGATCCAGCGCCGCACCGACTCGGGCACGGCCTCCGGCTCCACGCGCGAGACCTCCGTCTCCGCCAGGTCCGTGGCGCCCCCGGCCTCCTCCTCCTCGGGGGGGGACCACTGGCTTCCCGGCACCGCCTTGGCCGGGACGCGGCCCGCGTCGGCGCGCTCCTCGACGATGCTCTCCCAGCTCTTGATGGACGACCACGCCGCCGCCTGCCGGTAGTCGTCGTTGTTCGGGTCCGTGGCGACCTGCTCGTAGATGGGCGCCGCCTTGTCGAACTGGTCCGAGTACCAGTAGGACTCCGCCAGGAAGAAGGTCATCTCGTAGCTGGCGGGCTCGTTCGGGTACTTCGCCAGGTACTCCCGGTAGGCCTCGGCCGCCTTTCGATACTGCTCGCTGGACTGCGCCTGGAGGTCGGGATCGCGCTCCATGCGCGCCTGCACCTTCAGCTCCTGGGCCCGCTGGTGGTGCCAGAGGGCCCGCTTGCGCATGGCCTCCTCGATGTGCTCCGTGACCTGGTCCCGGAGGCGCGGATCGCCCTCGTGGGCCTCCCACCACCGGCTGCCCGGGCCGAAGCGGTTCGCCAGCTCGCGTCGCTCCCGTGCCGCGGCGTCGATCTCCCGCAGGATGTCGTAGATGCGGATGATCTCGCCCTGGTACTCCGGCGCCTCGTCGTGCATCGGGTTCATGGCGATGAGGCGATCGTAGACCTGGACGGCCTCCTGCCACTTCTCCCGATCGGCCAACTCCACCAGGGTCGCCGCGTAGCGCTCGATGATGTCGCGCTCGTACGGCTCGCCCCCGGAGAGATACGACAGGGCCCGGTCCACGCCGGCGTCGGGGTCGTCGAGGCCGTCGCTGTCCCAGTCGTCCTCGGCCAGGCTGGCCGCGAGGTAGTCGACCGCCTCCTTCCGCAGGGCGCTGGCGAGGCCCTCGCTACCCGCCTCGTCGCGGTCGTACCAGGCGATGAGGTTCTTGAACGTCCGGATGGCCCGATCGTAGTCGTAGAGCTGGAAGTAGGTCCACCCGAGCTTGTAGAGCGCCTTGTCGTAGAAGCGCGACTCCGGATAGCGGAGGACCTCCTCGTAGGCGTCGGCGGCCTGGCGGAACTCGCCGTAGTCGAAGTGCATCTCGCCCGTGCGGAGCCAGACCTCCGGGGCATAGCGGCTCTTGGGGAATTGCTCCACGAGTCGCTTCCAGGCGCGCTGGGCGGCCACGTCGTTGGCCTGCTCGTTCTGCACGTAGCCCAGCAGGTAGTACACGGCATCCGCATAGCGATAGCTGTCCCCGAAGCGGGCCAGCATCGTCTCGTACATTCGCACCGAGTCGTCGTAGTCCCGCCGGGGGAGGGTGGGCTCGGACGGGATCTTGCCCCGCTCGTACAGATCCCGGTCCTTCTCGTACTGTTCCATGGCGTCGGCGAAGCGGACCTCGCTCCGCTCGTAGTACAGCTCCGCGAGGCGGAACATCGCGTCGGGCGTGTAGCCGTCGTTGTTCGGATAGCGCTCCACGAAGCGCTCGAAGCGCTCGATGGCGTCGGCGCGGCGCTGGCGCTCCGCCAGCTCGTGCTCCGCGGTCCGCCGCCCGTAGGTCCGCTGGACGAACTCCTTCTGCTCCTCGACGGAGCGCCGGATCCGATCGTGGGCCTCCTCCTGGTAGTCTTTGGCCACCTCGGCGTAGCGCTCCACCGACTCCTCGAAGCGTCGCCGGGCCGCCTGCTGATCCAGGTCCTCGGCCACCGTGGTCTCGGGTTCGTCCTCGCCGCGCTCCTCCGACTTCTCCTCCCCGGCTTGATCCTGG
Organism: Myxococcota bacterium; assembly: GCA_051747385.1. Lineage (GTDB taxonomy): Bacteria > Myxococcota_A > UBA9042 > PHBI01 > JACKFB01 > JBNJGB01. The sequence continues at coordinate 82,971 of JBNJGB010000004.1, read as the reverse complement.
CGGCACTTGGGCAGGTCCGGCTCGGCGTCCACGCGCTCGGCGGCACCGGACGGCTGCTCGGCGCCCTCGTTCGTGGTGTCCTCCTGCTCGGGTGCGGCCTGGGGCTCGATCTTCGGAGCCGGGCGGGGCGCCGTGGCATCGTCGGCCGGGGGCTCGTCCTCGGCCGTCCCCCCATCGGGGGCTTCGGTGTCCGGCTCGGTCGCGGGCTCCTCGCCCGGCGGCGCCTGGACCGTCGCCGCACGGACGGGCATCCAGCCGGACCAGGCCAGGGTCAGCAGGGCCACGACGGCTCCTCGGAGCAGCGCTCGCCTCACGGCGTCTCCTCCTCGCCGCCCTCGGCGCCTTCGCCCTCGCCGCCGCCGAACAGCGGCGAGCGGATGCGCTCGGTCATGAGCTCCTGGAGCGTCGCGTCGAGGCGCCGGAGCTTGTCCGACTTCTCCTGGCTCATGGCCTGGATGTCCTCGGTCTTCTCGCGCTTGCGCTGCCAGGCGACGTCGATGAGCCCCACCTCGGCCTTGAGGACCACGTCCTTCATCTTCTGCCGGGCCCGGTCGAACAGCTCCTCGCCGACCCGCTGGCCGATGCGCTCGCCCTGGGACTCGTAGGTGCCCATGGTGGCGGCGTAGCCGGACAGCTTCCGGGACTCTCGCTCGATGCGGGCGCGCAGGCGCCGCACCTGGGCGTCCACTTTGCGGTCGATGGCGGCCACGACACGGTCCAGGGCGCCCACCTGCTCGAAGATCCGATCGCGGGCCTGCCCCAGCCGATCGAAGTCGGCCACGAGGCCGGGCTTCGCGTCCGCGGCGTGGCGGTCGTAGAACAGCCCCTCACGCTTGTGGGCCTCGATGAGGGCCTGCTTCAGGTCCTCCTCGCCGCGCGTGGCCTCGTCGCCCGCGCCGATGCGCCGGGCCTCCACCTCCAGCTCCCGCTCGAGGCCGGCGAGGTCGTCGTAGAGCTCCTCGAGCCGGGTCTTCTCCTCCGCGAGGAGCGCGCGGATCTCGTCCTCGCGCTCCTCCGAGAACTTCTCGCCCTTCTCCGCGTACTGGCGATCGTCGACGTACCGCTCCAGGGCGAGGAGCTGGCGGCGCACCGCCTTGAGGCGCTGTCGGACCAGAAAGGCCTTGCGCTTGAGGTCCAGGAAGCGCTCGTCCACCCGGGCCTTCCGCTCCTGGTACTGGCCGAAGGTCATGGGGAGCCGGGCGAAGCGGCGCTCCAGGCGCTGGCGCCAGTTCACCAGCTCGCTCAGCTCGGCCTTCTCGGAGGCGTCTAGGTTCGGCTTCAGGTGGCGGTTCTGGTGGTCGAGCATCTGGGACGACAGGAACAGGAGCTGGTTCTCCAGAACGACGGCCCGTGTCCAGCCCTCCTTGAGGTCCGGGAACAGCTCCACGCGGTTGCGCGAGGTGACGATGCGCTCCAGGTCCTCGGCGAGCTCGTGCGTCGTCCGGATCTCGTTGCGCTGGGTGCTCATCTCGTCGAACACCTCGACGACCTGCTTCATGTCGCCCACGGACTCCACCCACTCCGCGGTACGATCCGTGAGCGGTGCGTTCAGGGCGGCCTCCTCGACCTGGCGCTCCAGGAGCCACTCGAAGTAGCGGTGTACGTTGTCGGGGTTCCGGGTGAAGCGCTCCAGCTCGTTCCGGATGGGGGCGAAGCGGGCGACGATCTCGTCGAAGCTCTCCACCGCCGACTCGTAGTCGTTCAGGAAGATGTTCAGCCGGCCCCTGAGGGTGTGCGCCTCCACGTCCAGCTCCGGGTCCTTCACCGTGAGCAGGAGGGCGTCGAGGGTGCCGAGCGCCTTGTCGTACTGCTCGGCCTTGATGTACGTCCACGCCATCTCGTACAGCGCCACCTCGTAGTGCGGGCTGTGCCGCTCGATGCGCTGGTACGCGGTCACGGCGCTGACGAGGTCGCCCGCCTCCATGTGCAGCCGCCCGAGGGCGAGGCGTGACAGGTCGCGGACGTCGGTGGAGACCCCCTCGTCGGAGGGGGCCGCCGCGAGGTCCTCGAACGCGGATTGGGCCGCCTCCGTGCGGCCCAGGGCCGTCTGCGCGACGCCCATGTAGTAGCGCGTCTTGGCGCCCAGCTCGTCGTGGGTCGTCAGGCCGCCCAGCACCGACAGCGCCCGCTGGTATTCGCCGAGCCGGACGAGGGCCTTGCCCATGGCGTACTGCGTGCGGGGGCTGGCCGTCCCGGAGAGGCTCCGCACGAGGTCGCGCAGCGCCTCGTCGTCGCCGCGGTCCAGGGCCATGTCGATGAGCAGAAAGCGCGCCTCGTCTGTGACCTCGGGGTTCGCCGCGTTCGCCGCCCGCTCGAGGTAGCCCCGCGCCGCCTTGACGTTTCCCTGCTTCAGGAGGCTGCGGCCCAGCATCAGCAGGGCCTCCGGATACTCCGGGTTGCGGGTGAAGGCGTCGTTGTCCACCAGCTCCATCAGGATGACGGAGGCGGACTCCCAGTGGCCCAGGTCGTACTGTACGCGCGCCTCGACGAAGCGCGTCTCCAGCGGGTGCGTGCGGATCACCGCGACCGGATCCGCGTACAGGCGCTCGAGACGCTCGACGCTGCGCCGGAGGTTGTCGAGGCGCCGCTCGTAGGAGGTGACTGGGTCCGCCTCGCCCTCCTGTGCCCGCGCCCACTGCGCCGGGCCGGAGAGGACGCCGACCGTCGCCGCCAGAAGCAGCGCGGTGCTCCGAGGAGCCATCCCTACTCGCTCCCGCCTTCGCCCTCGCGCGCCTCGGGCGTCTCGAGGGCCTCTTTCGTGTAGCTCTTCTGGGACACCGAGAACTTGATGGAGGGGCGCTCCGTCAGGTCGTGGGTGATGTCGCCCTTCAGATATCCGACGCTGCGCACCGTCGTGACCTTCCCCTTCGTGGCGTAGAAGGTGTAGTTGGCGCGCAGCTTGAACAGGTAGTCCTTGAGATAGCTGAACACCGCGGAGTCGCCGCGGAAGACCATCTCCACCGTGAGGTTGTGGTTGCCGGGTGCGACGTTGCCGCTGAAGATCTCGATGGGCTCGTCGGTGTTCAGGAGACCCGTGGCGTTGTCCAGCAGCTTCAGGTCCTCGCCGTCGAGCCTGTAGTAGACCTGCACCGGCTCGAAGCTCCCGCCCATGTCGTCGACGTGGTGGATGACCAGCTTCGCCTCGGCGATGACGTCGTTGAGGATGCGCTCCTTGAGGAGGAGGAGCCGGGTCTTCGACCGGAAGATCTTCTCCTTGAGGTTGACGACCTTCTCCTCGAGCTCGCGCACCTTGATGTCGTACTGCTCGTCGGCCGTCGGGGGCGGCGCCTCGCGCATCCCCTCCTCGCCCTCGGAGGGCTCCTCCCCGATCGGGGCCTCCTCCTCCTGCTCGCCGGCAGGCTGCGCCCTGGGGGCGCCGAGCGGGCCCGACAGGAGGCTCAGCCCCAGGCCCAGGGCGACGAGCGCCCCGGGACCGCTGCCGCTGAAACGGGTCATGTCACCGTCCTCGCGTGATGAATCGTCACGCCATGCAGGCTCGCCCACGTGGCGCGGCTCGCATGGCTCTGCTGGCCGCCGGGAGGTGGCGCGACCGAGCCGTGAACCGTAGTCTGCCCCCGGCCCCCGAATCCGTCAACAGAACCCGTTACGGCCTTTGTCGCCGGAAGCCCCCGATCTCAAAGCAAAACTTGTTGCAGGTGGCCGGCGGATGCCGGGGAGGGACTCAGATGGGACTCCAGGGCTCCCCCGGCTCCTCCTCGGGCTCGGTCTCCTCGAGGAGTCGGACGACGCGGCGGAGCACCTCCCGGACGTTCTCGCCGGACAGGCCGCTGGCGGCCATGACCGCGACGCCCCGGGCGCCGAACGCCTCGCGCCAGAGTTGGATCTCGTAGCGGTCATCGACCACGTCCAGCTTGTTGAGCACCACCACCTGGGGACACTCCGCAAGGCCCTCGGACCACGCCTCGAGCTCTGCGTTGATGGTGTCGTAGGCCTCGAGGGGGTCCGGGGAGTCCGGCGCCAGGCTCACCAGGTGCACCAACACGCGGGTGCGCTCGAGGTGCTTCAGGAAGCGGTCGCCGAGGCCGTGGCCCGCGTGGGCCCCCTCCACCAGCCCCGGGATGTCGGCCACGACGAGGTCGCGACCGTCGACCCGGGCCACCCCGAGGTTCGGGACCAGGGTCGTGAACGGATAGGCGGCCACCTTGGCCCGGCTGCGGCTGATGGCTCGGATGAAGGTGCTCTTGCCCGCGTTCGGGAGGCCGACCAGGCCGACGTCGGCCACGAGCTTGAGGCTCAGGCGGAGCGTCCGCTCCTCGCCGGGCTTGCCCTCCTGCGCGAAGCGGGGCGCCTGGCGCGTCGGCGTCGCGTAGTACGCGTTCCCGTGTCCCCCGCGCCCACCGTGGGCCACGACGACGCGCTGGTCCTCGCCCACGATGTCCGCCACGACCTCGCCGGTGGCCTCGTCCGTGACGACAGTGCCCAGCGGGATGGGGATGACCAGGTCCTCGCCGTTGCGACCGGTGCGCTTGCCGCCGTCGCCGCGGCCCCCGGAGGGCGCCCGGTAGATCCGGCGATACCGGTGGTCGAGGAGGGTGGTGGCGCGCGGGTCGGCCGCGAGGACCACGTCGCCCCCACGGCCTCCGTCGCCTCCGTCCGGGCCACCGAAGGCGACCTTCGACTCCCGGCGGAAGTGCACCACGCCGTTCCCGCCGTCCCCGGCGGTCACCTCGATGACGGCCTCGTCCACGAAGCGCATCGGTGTGCCTGCCCGGTTCGAGCCGGAGGCAACGCGGCGGACCGGCGCGCGCGGTGCGCCGGGGCCGGGTCTATGCCTCGGCGGGGAGGACGTCGATCTTCTTGCGATCGCGCCCGTAGCGGCGGAACCGGACCAGGCCGTCGACCTTGGCGAAGATCGTGTAGTCCTTGCCCATGCCGACGTTCTTGCCCGGGTGGAAGCGCGTGCCGAGCTGGCGGACGATGATGTTGCCCGCCGTGACCTGCTGGCCGCCGAATTTCTTCACTCCGCGATACTGCGGATTGGAGTCGCGACCGTTACGCGAGCTGCCCTGTCCCTTCTTGTGCGCCATGGCGCGATCCTCCGTCCGTCAGAGCTGGATGCCGTCGATGCGGACACGCGTGAAGGGCTGCCGATGGCCCTGCTTGCGCTTGTAGTCCTTCCGCCGGCGGAACTTGAAGACGACGATCTTCTTGTCCCGATCCTGCTCGAGGATGGTGCCCTTCACCGAGGCGCCGTCGAGGCGCGGCGTGCCGATGTGGGTCTCGTCGTCCGAGCCCACCAGGAGCACGTCGTCGAAGGTGAGCTCCGCACCGGGCTCGCCGCTCAGCCTCTCGAGCTTGACGACGTCGCCTTCCTCGACTCGGTACTGCTTTCCACCGGTCTTTATCACTGCGTACATGGACGTGCCTCCCGTGGAAGGCCCGCGAACCTAGAGAAGGGGGTTGCGGGTGTCAAGCATCATGTCAGGTGCCGGGACGAGCGCCTCTCCACGTGGTCGTGGGCGTGGTCGACGAGGGGCCGGGGCGGCGGTCGGAGCGCCGGCGCGGTGCCCCGAAAAATGAAAAGTGAGTAGGTTTGACCCCACCTGATCAGAGTGCGCGCAGCGACTCCGCGTAGGGCGGGCGGGCGACGCCCCGCTCGGTGATGATCGCCGTGACCAGGTCGGCGGGGGTGACGTCGAAGGCCGGGTTGGCGACCTTCACGCCCTCCGGGGCCACGGGGTGGCCGAACACCGTGCGGACCTCGTCGGGGGAGCGCTCCTCGATGGGGATCGCGTCGCCGGACGGGGTGGCCAGGTCGAGGGTCGAGGTGGGCGCGGCCACGTAGAAGGGGAGGTCGTGTCGCCGGCACATGGTCGCCACCTGGTAGGTGCCGATCTTGTTCGCGACGTCGCCGTTGGCCACCGTGCGGTCCGTGCCGACGATGGCCAGGTCGATCTCGCCCCGGGCCATGAGGTGACCGGCGGCGTTGTCGGCGATGACGGTGACGTCGATGCCCTCCTTCAGGCACTCCCAGGCCGTCAGGCGGCTGCCCTGCAGGAAGGGACGGGTCTCGTCGGCGTAGACCGTGACCCGCTTGCCGGCCTCCACGGCGGAGCGGACGACGCCCAGGGCCGTCCCCCAGCCCGCCGTGGCCAGGCTGCCCGTGTTGCAGTGGGTGAGGATCCGCGCGCCGTCGGGGATGAGCGGCTCTCCGTGTGCTCCCATGGCCCGGTTGATGGCGATGTCGTCCTCCCGGACGCGCGCCGCCTCGGCGTCGAGGGCGTCGAGCAGCGCCTCGTGGGAGCCGTCGAAGCCCGACACGAGGCGCTTCATGCGGTCGATGGCCCAGAAGAGGTTCACCGCGGTCGGCCGCGTGCCGGCCATGTGCTCGCACAGGGCCGCGAAGCCCTCCGCGAAGCGCTCGCGGGGGATCGCCCGGGCGCCGAGCGCCAGGCCCATGGCGGCCGCGACCCCGATGGCCGGGGCGCCCCGGATCACCATGGAGCGGATGGCCTCCGCCACCCCGTCGGCGGTCTCGTAGGTCCGATAGACCTCTTCGCGGGGCAGGACCGTCTGGTCGAGCATCACGACCCGGCCCGCCTCGTCCCGTCGGATGGGCACGATGGCCCCCACGTCGATCATGGGCTCTCCTCGAGGAGTCTCCTCGCCACCTGGTTGACCGTCTGCGGGTTCGCCTTGCCCCGCGTGGCCTTCATCACCTGCCCGACGAAGAACCCGAGCAGCTTGGTCTTCCCTTCCCGATACTGTGTGACCTGGTCGGGGTTGTCCTCCAGGGCGCCGCGCACGAGGCGCTCGATCTCCGCCTCGTCCGTGATCTGCCCCCCGTGCTCGTCGACCCAGGCCTTCACGGACACGCCCTCGTCGAACATGGCCGCGAAGCACTCCTTGGCCATCTTGCCGGAGATCTTTCCCGACTCCAGCGTCTTCAAGAGGTCCACCAGGTCTTCCGCGGAGACCGGCGACTCCGCGACGTCCAGGTCGGCCCGGTTCAGGGCACCGGAGAGCTCTCCCTGGACCCAGTTGGCGGCCAGCTTCGCGTCGCCGGCGCCCACCGCCACGGCCTCGAAGTAGTCGGCCAGCGCCGCGGAGCCGGTCAGGACCTCGGCGTCGTAGGTCGTCAGGTCGTAGTCCCTCGCGAAGCGGGCCCGGCGCGCCCGGGGAAGCTCCGGGAGATCGGCCTCCAGCCGCTCCAGCCAGGCCTCGTCCACCACCAGGTCCATGAGGTCCGGGTCCGGGAAGTACCGGTAGTCGTGGGCCTCCTCCTTGGTGCGCATGGGGCGCGTGCAGGCGCCGGCCTCGTCCCACAGGCGCGTCTCCTGGGCGATGGCGCGGCCGGCCTCCAGCTCCGCGATCTGCCGGTCGATCTCGTAGGCCAGGCCCCGGCCCACGAAGCGGAAGCTGTTGATGTTCTTGAGCTCCACCTTGGTGCCCAGGGTCGCGTCGCCCCGGCGGCGGACGGAGACGTTGGCGTCGCACCGGAAGTTGCCGCGCTCCATGTTGCCGTCGGACACGCCCAGGGCCACGACGATCTCGTGGAGCGCCTTCATGTAGGCGACCGCGTCCTCCGGCGAGCGCATGTCCGGCTCGCTGACCGTCTCGATGAGCGGCACCCCGGCCCGGTTGTAGTCCACCAGGGACTGGCCGCGGCGCGCGTCGTGGATGGTCTTGCCGGCGTCCTCCTCCATGTGGATGCGCGTCAGGCGGAAGGTCTTCTCCTCGCCGTCGACGTCGGCCACGATCTCGCCGGCCGTGCAGAGCGGCTCCTCGTACTGGCTGATCTGATAGCCCTTGGGCAGGTCCGGGTAGAAGTAGTGCTTCCGGGCGAAGCGGCTCCGGCGCGCGACGTCGCACCCCAGGGCCAGGCCCACCTTCAGCGCCAGCTCCACGGCGTGGCGGTTCAGCACCGGCAGCATCCCGGGCATCCCCAGGCACACCGGCTCCACCTGCGTGTTGGGCTCCTCCCCGGCGCCCGCGGGGGCCCAGCTGAAGATCTTGCTCTCGGTGGCGAGCTGGACGTGGATCTCCAGGCCGATGACGGCTTCCCAGTCCTCGCGTGCCATCAGCGCTCCTCCGGGGTCTCTTCGGAGACCGGACCCGGGGCCCGGTCGAAACAGGAGAAGTCCGTGGCCTGCTCGTAGGCGTGGGCGGCCCGGAGCAGGCGCCCCTCCTCCAGGGGCGAACCCACGAGCTGGAGCCCCACGGGGAGGCCGCCGCCGTCGAAGCCGCAGGGCACCGACAGCCCCGGGAGGCCGGCCAGGCTCGCCGGGATGGTGTAGACGTCCATGAGGTACATCTGCAGCGGGTCGTCGATGCGCTCGCCCAGGCGCAGCGCGGTCACCGGCGAGGCGGGCCCCGCGATGACGTCGCAGCGGCGGAAGGCCTCCTCGAAGTCCCGGCGGATGAGCGTCCGCACCTTCTGGGCCTTCAGGTAGTAGGCGTCGTAGTAGCCGGACGACAGGGCGTAGGTCCCCAGGAGGATCCGGCGCTTCACCTCGGGCCCGAAGCCCTCCGCGCGCGTGTCGGCGTACAGGTCGGCGACCTCCCGGGCGGGCTCGTCCGTCCGGTGGCCGTACCGCACACCGTCGTACCGCGCGAGGTTCGAGGACGCCTCGGCCGTCGCCACCAGGTAGTAGGTCGCCACGGCGTATCGGGCGTGGGGAAGCTCCACCTCCACAAGCTCGCAGCCCAGCGACTCCAGCCTCGCCAGGGACTCCCGGACCGCCGAGGACACGCCCTCGTCGAGCCCCTCCCCGAAGAACGCCTTCGGCACGCCGACCCGGAGACCCTCCACGTCGCCGGTCAGGGCGTCGGTGTACGAGGGGACGTCCCGGGGGATGGACGTGGAGTCCAGGGGATCGTGGCCGCTCACGGCCTCCAGCAGCGCCGCCGCGCCCTCCACGTCGCGCGCCAGCGGGCCCACCTGGTCCAGGCTGGAGGCGAAGGCCACGACGCCCCAGCGGCTCACCCGGCCGTAGGTCGGCTTCACGCCCACGACGCCGCAGAGGCTCGCCGGCTGGCGGATGGAGCCGCCCGTGTCCGTGCCGAGGGTGAGCGGGACCTGTCCCGCCGCTACGGCCGCCGCCGAGCCGCCCGACGAGCCGCCGGGGATGCGCTCCGTGTCCCAGGGGTTCCGGGTCGCGCCGAACGCGGAGTTCTCGTTGGACGAGCCCATGGCGAACTCGTCCATGTTCAGCTTGCCGACCACCACGGCGTCGGCGTCGCGGAGGCGCTTCACGGCCGTGGCGTCGTAGGGCGGGACGAAGCCCTCCAGGATGCGGGAGGCGGCCGTCGTCTCCACCCCCTCCGTGCACAGGAGGTCCTTCACGCCGACGGGCACGCCGGCCAGGGGGCCGAGGGGCTCGCCGGCCTCGCGCTTGGCGTCCACGCGGGCCGCCTGCTCCAGGGCCTGCTCGTCGCAGGTGCGGAGCCAGGCGTTCAGGGGGCCGTCCGTGGCGCGCACCCGCTCCAGGGTGGCCTCGGCCAGGGCGACGGCGGTGGTCTCTCCGGACTCCAGGGCGCGGCGAAGCTCGCCCAGGGTCGCGTCGGGTCCGATGGGCATCGGGGCTCCTTCGGGGCTGGGCCTATACGACCTTCGGGACGACGAAGTGCTCCCCGTCGTCGTCGGGGGCGTTGGCCAGCGCGCGCTCCCGCGGGAGCGGCTCTCCGGCCTCGTCTTCGCGCCAGGCCGTGTCCATCGCCAGCGGGTGGCTGGTCGGCTCCACGTCGGAGGTGTCCAGCTCTCCGAGCAGGTCCACGTACTCCAGGACCCGCCCGAGCTGGGCGCCGTACGTCTCGGCCTCCTCGGGCCTCAGGCGGATGCGCGCCAGGTTCGCCACATGATCGATGTTCATCTTCATCGAACTTCTCCGGCCGCACTGGGAATCTCGCGCAAAGGCGCGAAGACGCAAAGGGAAAGGGGCTGTTGGGGCAGGGAGCCTCGCGCAAAGGCGCGAAGACGCAAAGGGAAGGGGCTGGTGGCAGTCGGGGCATTGTGCCCGAGGGAAGACGCTGATTGGGCGTGCGCTACGCCCTTCGCCGGTGGTGCGCAGGTGGCTGAACGGAAATTTCGCGCAAAGGCGCGAAGACGCAAAGGGAAAGGGGCAGTCGGGGCGCTCGCCTGCACGGAGACGCCCGATTTGTGGAGCGACCTTTGGTCTCAATCCTCCAAGCGGTGCACGAGGCGGGTGATGCCGTCCTTGATCCGGGCTGCGCCGAAGTTGACCAGGAGGCCGAGGTGCAGACCGGTCAGGCGAACGTAGGTCAACGTCTGCTTCTTGTGAACCGGCGCCGTGCGCTCGACCGACTTCAGCTCCACGATGACCTTGCGCTCCACGATGAGATCAGCCCGGAACCCAGCGTCGATGCGGAGATCTTCGTACCGGACCGGGATGGGGACCTGCTCGTCGACGCGCAGGCCACGCCTCTCCAGCTCGTAGGCCAGGACAGCCTGGTACACGGACTCCAGTAATCCGAGGCCCAGTGTGGTGTGGACCTTGTACGCCGCGTCGACGACCTCCTTCGCGATCTCGTTTTCGTCCACGCTGCTCGCGTCCTCCCAATGTGGTCTGCGGCTTGGCGCCTTGGCGGCTTTGCGCGCGAATTTCGAACGGCACGGGCGGTCGTGTGGGCCGTCAGCGTGGGTCATTCACGAAGGACTCGAGGGTGTGCCGGATGCGCGCCAGGGCCTCGGGGGTCTCGGCCTCGGCGCGGAGCACGACGACCGGCTGGGTGTTCGAGGCGCGGATGAGGCCCCAGCCGTCGCCGAAGTTCACCCGGGCGCCGTCGATGTCGACGACGTCGAAGCGCTCCTTGAAGTACGCGACGGCCCGGTCGACCAGGTCGAACTTCTCGTCGTCCGCGCAGGGGAGGCGAAGCTCCGGGGTGGCGTGGGTCGGCGGGACGTCGGCGAGCAGCGCGGACAGGGGCTGGTCCGTGCGGCTCAGGATCTCCAGGAGGCGCCCGGTGGCGTACACGGCGTCGTCGAAGCCGAACCACCGGTGCCGGAAGAAGATGTGGCCGCTCATCTCGCCGCCGAGGAGCGCCTCCTCCTGCTTCATGCGCTCCTTGATGATGCTGTGGCCCACCTTGCTCATCACCGGGCGCCCGCCGCGGGCGGCGATGTCGTCGAAGAGCGTCTGGGAGCACTTCACCTCGCTGACGATGGGCGCGCCCGGGTGATCCTTCAGGACGTCTCGGCTCAGCACGATCATCAGGCGGTCGCCCCAGACGATCTCGCCGCGCTCGTCGATGACGCCGATGCGATCCGCGTCACCGTCGTAGGCCACGCCCAGGTCGGCCTCCTCGGCCTGGACCCGCTCGATCAGCTCCTCGAGGTTCTCCACGACGGTCGGGTCGGGGTGGTGGTTCGGGAAGGTGCCGTCCATGTCCACGTACATGGGGACCACGGCCACCCCGAGGCGCTTCAGCAGGGCCATGGCCGGCGGCCCGCCGGTCCCGTTGCCCCCGTCCACGACGACCCGCAGGCGCCGGTCGCCCATCTCCAGGTTGTCGGTCACGTAGTCCACGTACGTGTCGAGGATGGGCTGCTCGCGGACGGTGCCCGCGCCGGTCTCGAAGTCCCCGGACTCGATGAGCCTGCGCAGGGCCTGGATCCCGTCGCCGTGCAGCGTGTCCTTGCCCCGCATGAGCTTGAAGCCGTTGAACTCCGGCGGGTTGTGGCTGCCGGTGATCTGCACGCCGCCGTCCACGTCGTGGTGGAAGACGCCGAAGTACAGCAGCGGCGTCGAGACGACGCCCACGTCGATGACATCCACGCCGGTGCCCAGCAGGCCGTCCAGGAAGGCGGCGTGGAGCCGCGGGCCGTGGAGACGGCAGTCCCGGCCGACGCAGACGGTGCGCCCGTCGCTGCGGCGGACGAGGGTGCCGTAGGCGCGCCCGAGGTAGCGGACCACGTCGTCGGTCAGGTCCTCGTCCGCCACGCCGCGGACGTCGTAGGCGCGAAAGATTCCGGGGTTCAAAGGAGGTCCTCCTGGTGCTGCTCCTCGAGCGTCTTCACGATGTCCTTCACGCGCTGGGCCTCGGCGCGCGGGCAGACGAGCGTGGCGTCCCGGGTGTGGACCACGACTAGGTCGCGGACGCCCACGGTCGCCACGGTGCCCTCGTCGGCGAAGAGGACGTTGTCCCCGCCGTCGATCTCGATCACGCGACCTCGCGTGAAGGACGGCTCACCCTCGGGCCGGAAGTCCCACAGGGAGCGCCACGAGCCCACGTCGGACCAGCCGAAGTCGCCCGGGATGACCGCCACGCGATCGGAGCGCTCCATCACGGCGTAGTCCACGCTGATGGACTTCAGGGTCGGATAGACGGACGACAGGCGCTCGCGGGTCGGCGGGGCGTCTCCCTCGAACAGGGAGTCCAGGCCCTCCGCCAGGTCCGGCTCGTGGCGGCGAAGCTCGGAGACCCCCAGGTCGGCCGGCATGAAGAACATCCCGGCGTTCCACAGGTAGCCCCCCTCCTTCAGGTACCGGAGGGCGGTCTCCCGGTCGGGCTTCTCCTTGAACTCCCGGACCCCGCGCACCTCGCCGTCGATGGTCTCGCCGGCGCGGATGTATCCGTAGCCGGTCTCGGGGCGGGTGGCCGGGATGCCCAGGGTGACGATGCGGCCCTCGGCGGCCGCCTCCACGGCCCGGCGCACGACCCTCCGGTACGCGTCCGTGTCCACGATGTGCTGGTCGGCGGGGAGGACGGCCAGGATGGCGTCCGGATCCCGGCGGCGGACCTCCAGGGCGGCCCAGCCGATCGCGGGCGCCGTGTTCCGGCCCGTGGGCTCCTCCAGGACGTTGGCCGGGGGCACCTCGGGCAGCGCCTCGCGCACGGCGTCGCCCAGGATACGCCCGGTGACGACGATCTGCCGCTCCGGAGGCACGACGGGCTCCAGGCGCTCGAACGTGGCCCGCAGCATGGAGCCGTCGCCGAACAGATCCAGGAGCTGCTTGGGCCGGGCGGCGCGGGACAGGGGCCAGAACCGGCTCCCGACCCCGCCGGCCATGATGACCGTCCAGGCGTGGTCCAGGGGTGTGTCCGTCATGGATTCGTCGTCTTCAGGCTGTGGTGAAACGCCACCAGAAAGCCAGACCCGCGAGGGCAAAGCAATACCAGGCGAAGTGGTGGAGCCGGCCCCGGCGCAGCATCCGCAGGAGCACCAGCAGGGCGAACAGGCCGGACAGGGCGGACACGACGCCCCCCACCAGGAAGGCGGGCAGGCCCTGTCCGGACAGGGCCTCGGCGTCGAACTCCATCACCAGGGCGCCCAGGATGGCGGGGATGGCCAGGAGGAACGAGAAGGCGGCGGCCGCCTCGCGCTCGATGCCGCACAGGAGGCCGGCCGTGATCGTGGAGCCGCTCCGGGAGATGCCCCGGAAGATGGCGAGGCCCTGGATGGTGCCGACGATCAGCGCGTCCCGCACCCGAAGCTGCTCCAGGGTCCGGCGATCCGGCTCGTCGGCCCGGCGCTGGAGGACGCCCAGGAGCAGGAGCATCCCGCCGTTGACCGCCAGGGCGGCGGCCACGAAGCCGATGTCCGCGGCGAGGGCCTCCATGGCGTAGCCCACAGTCATGGCGATGATCCCCGTGGGCACGGTGGCGACGCCCACGAGCAGGACCAGGCGCGCGTGGGGCTCGTCGCCCAGGGTCCGCGGCGCCCGGACGACCCGCCAGGCGGAGGTCGCCATCTTCCCCAGGACGCGACGGTAGACGAGCATGACCGGCACCAGCGTGCCCACGTGCAGGACGATGTCGAACAGCGTCTGCGGATCGTCCACCCCGAACCACTCGGACAGCAGGCGCAGGTGTCCGCTGGAGGAGACCGGGAGGAACTCCGTCAGGCCCTGGAGGACCGCCAGGGCGACGACCAGGCCGAGACCCGCCACGGGGCCCGGCTACTCCACCACGCCGGGCAGCCCCATGCGATCCCGCACCCGCTCCATGGTCTCGCGGGCGATGGCGCGGGCCCGGCGGGCGCTGGTCCGGAGGACGTCCCACACGTCGTCGGGGCGGCTCCGCCAGTCGTTCGCCGCCTCACGGATGGGGCCGAGCTTCGCCTCCATGGCCTCCGCCAGCAGCTTCTTGTCGGCGAAGCAGCCGATCTCCGCGGCGCGGCACTCCATGTCCACCCGGGCGATGGTCTCCTCGTCCGAGAAGTACTGGTGGAGGGAGAAGATGTTGCAGACCTCGGGGCGGCCCGGATCGCTCCGGCGCAGGCGCTGGGGATCCGTGAACGCGGTCCGTAGCTTCTCCCAGCGCTCCTCCGGGGTGTCCAGGATGCCCAGGTAGTTGCCCTGGCTCTTGGACATCTTGGACTTGCCGTCGAGGCCCAGGATGCGTCGCGCCGGGGTCAGCAGCGGCCGGGGCTGGGGGAAGTAGCCCTCCTCGAAGCGCCGGTTCCAGCGGCGGGCGACGTCCCGGCTGAGCTCGAGGTGCTGGAGCTGATCCTCGCCGACGGGCACCCAGTTCGCCCGGTACAGGAGGATGTCCGCCGCCTGGAGGACGGGATAGGTGAACAGGCCGACGTTCACGTTGTCCCGGTGCTGCTCGGACTTCTCCTTGAACTGCGTCATCCGCCCCAGGTCGCCGTACATGGTGACCGTGTTGAACATCCACGCGAGCTCGGTGTGCTCCGGGACCATGGACTGGACGAACAGCGTGGAGCGCTCCGGGTCGATGCCGCAGGCGAGGAGCGCCACGGCCATCTCGAAGATGTCGCTCCGGAACGCCTCCGGGTCGTACTCCACGGTCGTCGCGTGGTGGTCGACGATGGAGTAGATGCACTCGTAGTCGTCCTGCAGGCGCACCCAGTTCTGGATGGCCCCCAGCCAGTTGCCGATGTGCACGACGCCGGTGGGCTGGATTCCGGAGAAGAGGCGGCGGTTGTCCGCGGCGCCGCCCTCCGTGGCTTCGGTCTGGTCGTTGGTGTCGCTCATCGGATGATGTGGAACTCCACGCGTCGGTTGCGAGCCCGGCCCTCCCGGGTCTCGTTGGTGTCGATGGGGACCTCCTCGCCGTAGCCCACGGTGACGAGGCGCGTCGGGTCGACGCCCGCCTTGTCCAGGTAGTCCTTCACGGCGTCGGCCCGTCGCTGGCTCAGGCGCTTGTTGTACCGGCTGGCGCCCCGGGAGTCCGTGTGCCCCTCGATACGGACGCGCAGGTCCTCGCGGCGCTGCAGGACGTCCACCACCTCGTCGAGCAGGTCGTAGCTCCTGGGCAGCACGCGGGCCCTGGCGGTGGCGAAGAAGACCTTCTGCTTCAGCTCGATCCGGTCCTTCTTCACCACGATCTTCTCGTACAGATCCGGGCAGCCGTCCTCGTCCTCGTCCCCGTCCATGTCCTCGGGCTGGTTCGGGCAGCCGTCGGCCGTGTCCGGGATGCCGTCCTGGTCGTTGTCAGGATCCGGGCAGCCGTCGATGTCCTCGAAGCCGTCGCGATCCTCCGGCTCCATGGGGCACTGGTCCACGTCGTCGTCGATGCCGTCCTGATCGTTGTCCGGGTCGGGGCAGCCGTCCTCGTCCTCGAACTCGTCGAAGTCCTCGGGCTCGCGCGGGCAGCGATCGTCCTCGTCGTCGATCCCGTCGCCGTCCTGGTCCAGGTCCGGGCAGCCGTCCTCGTCCCGGTCCCCGTCGTAGTCCTCGGGCTCCTCGGGGCAGCGATCCTTCGGGTCGACGATCCCGTCCAGGTCCGTGTCCGGGGCGCACTCCTCGCCGCGCGAGTCCTCCCAGGCCGTCTTCGCCCGCTGCTTCGCCGTCTTCAGGTGCCGCCAGGCGCGCGTGGTCTGGCCCTCGTCGGCCTCGTACTCCGCGAACGCCGCGTGGGCGCGGGCCTCGGCCAGGGCACGCGGCGCGCAGATGAGGGCCGCCTCCTCGAACTCCTGCGTGAAGACGGCCAGCTCGGCGGTGTCCTCCTGGACCTTGGAGGCGGTGACGCAGCCGGCGAGCGCCCAGATCGCCGCGATGGCGACGACCGCCGATCGTCGGGAGCCCGTCACGGCGAGCCCTCCCCGGAGGGCCGCTTCTGGAGCCGCTGCTTCCGGAGCTCCTGGCGCTTCCGCTCCTGGCGGGCCTGGTTGGTGGCCTGCTCGAAGTGCACGGCGGCCTCGCGTGCCAGCTCCCGGGCGCCCTCGTGCTCGGCATATCCCTCGGTCCGCTTGGCCTTGTCCAGGTAGGCCCTGGCGAGCCACCACGGATAGGGCGCCAGGTGCGGGGCGTCCGCCCGGCGAGCCTCCTCCATGCGCGTCTCGGCGTCGTCGATGGCGTGGGACGCGTGGATGGGCGCGCAGCCGACCAGCCCGAGCAGCAGGCCGATCATCAGCGCGGCCACGCGGGACGGGCCCGTCTTTGGATGGATCTGCACGGGTGCGCCTCTCGGTGCCGGGCAGCCGCATCGGTACAACGCGGTGTGGGGCGTGTCAACGTGGCGAAGGGCCTTCCGGCCTGCCCCGGAGTCCCAGAACGTGGACGTGGATGACCACGTCCACGTGCACGATGCGGGCCGCTCTGGCTGGTTGGAGCGTCGGGTTGAGCAACGAGGAAATCGCGTGCGACGCCGCCAAGCCGCAAAGATGTGGTGCCCGTCTTCGCGTCGCGCCGTTTGGCGAGAACCACGCTGCGGCGCCGGTGCTCGTCTCGCGGCCTTCGTGGTGCGCGAGCGAGGGGGCTTCACGCGCTTTCCCTTCGCGTCTTCGCGCCTTGGCGCGAGCCCTCCGAGACCGCTTGGATGTCGTCCGTCTCCCCGCCGTCCACGACCACGACCTGGTCGTCTCGCGGCCGTCGTGGTGCTCGAGCGAGGGGGCTTCACGCGCCTTCCCTTCGCGTCTTCGCGCCTTGGCGCGAGCCCTCCGAGACCGCTTGGACGTCGTCCGCCTCCCCATCGTCCACGACCACGACCTGGTCGTCTCGCGGCCTTCGTGGTGCGCGAGCGAGGGGGCTTCACGCGCTTTCCCTTCGCGTCTTCGCGCCTTGGCGCGAGCCCTCCGAGACCGCTTGGATGTCGTCCGTCTCCCCGCCGTCCACGACCACGACTACGACTACGACCGAGCGGGTCGGTACCCCGCGGTCGGGACGTCGTACGAGCCCGGCCTTGCGTGACCCGCGCCCGGCTCCTATATTCCGCGCCGCTCTCCCCCCCACCGGCAGGAGTCCATCATCGCGCGCGCGCAGCTTCGGAAGTACGTGCTCCTCGGCGTCGTCTTCGTCGCCTGGCTCGTCGGCGACCTGTGGACGAAGCACTGGGCCGACACGTCCCTCGCGGATCCGCGGCACCCCCTGCCCGCGACGGCCGGGGAGGCCGACGAGGGCCGACCCGTGGGCGAGCTGGTGGCGGAGAGGCTGGATCTCCCGAATCCCTCGGACGTCGAGGGGCGCCTGACGATCCTGCCGGATCCGGTCCCCATGGAGGTGGACGACCCCATGTACGGCCCGGACAGCCCGGCACCGCGGGCCCGGGCCTTCTACGTGGCCTGGCGGGGCGAGGGCCTGCCGCCGCGCCGCATCACCAGGAACGAGCGGCGCCTCCTGGTCCGGTGGATGACGCTGGCCGCGCCGGACGCCCCCGCCCGGGACGTCCGCGAGGTGATCGACGAGCACCTCGCGGGCCTGACGGTGCGGCAGTGGCTGGAGCACCACCTGCGGCGCCTGTCCGACGACGAGGCGGCTCGCGTCGCCGAGGCGGGCATGCATCCGATCCGCGGCAACCCGCCGTCGCTGGACCCGAGCGCGAAGGCCGTGGCGGGCACGACCTACCTCCTGGAGTGGCGGCGTGTCGACGTGATGGGCGACTGGTTCAAGTTCGTCTACGCAGAGAACCCTGGCGCCGCCTTCGGCTTCCTCAAGGGCGTGCCCCACGGGATGCGGGACGGCATCTTCTTGACCCTGACCGTCATCGTCTTCCTCGTGATCCTGGGCGTCCTCGTCCGCATCCCGCCCCACCACCGGGTGGTCCCCGTCGCCTTGACCGGCGTGCTGGCGGGTGCGGTGGGGAACTTCGTGGACCGCATCCGCTACGGCTACGTCATCGACTTCCTCGACATGGACCTGGGCTTCATGCACTGGCCCACCTACAACGTCGCCGACATCGCCATCTCCGTCGGCGTCGTCGTGCTGATGCTCGACATCACCTTCAACAAGAAGAGCCCCCTGGTGGCCCAGGAGGACGACGGGGTCCGGCCCGCCGAGGCCTGATCCGGGCCCGGATCAGAGCGGCGCGCGCAGGACTCGGCGGACGGGAGCGGCGGATCGCTCCACCAGCCACCATCCCACCCCGGCCGCGGCGCCCAGGCCCAGCACCGCACGGGATCCCGGCACACGGAAGGTCCGCATCGTGCCGCCCGCGACGAGCCCTCCGGCCGCCGCGAGGCCCAGGGCGCGCCCGAGGGCGCCGGTGAGGGCCAGGGACACGAGGCCCTCGCACGCGAGACCCGCCAGGCCGACGCGCGACGCCTCGTCGTAGCGCCCCTGCTTGTCGTAGGGGACGGTCGCGTACGGGCGCGCCATCGCGCCCAGGACGGCGGAGAGGTTGGCGTGGCCCGCGTCCACCTCGGCCACGCGCCGGGCCACGGCCCGCCGTAGCAGGCAGTAGCTTCCGGCCCCCGGCGGCGTGTCGGAGCCCAGCGCCCGCTGGAGTCCGTGGAAGGCGGCCAGACCGACCCGGAGGAGCCCCCGCTCGGCGCGGCCGGTCTTCACCGCGAAGACGACGTCCGCCCCGTCGTCCCCGCGGGCCTCCCAGAGGTCGGTCAGCACCTCCGGCGGGTCCTGGAGATCCCCGTCGAGGACGGCGATCCAGTCACCCCGTGCCGCGGCGAGGCCCGCCCGGGTGGCGCCCGCCTGCCCGCGGTTGGAGGGCAGTCGGAGGAGGCGCAGGCGCTCTCCCCACCCCTCGCGCCGCGCTGCGGCCTCCAGGGTCTCGGCGGTCCCGTCCCGGCTGGCGTCGTCCACGACGATCACCTCGTGGGGCACGCCGATCCGCTCCGCCGCGTCCAGGCACCGCCGGGCGAGCTCCGCGACCACCGCCTCCTCGTCGAAGACGGGCGCGACGACGCTGAACGTCATGCCTCCCACGAGCGCACCGCCTCCGAAGCCGTGGCCAGCGCGCGCTCGACCCGGCTCACCTCCTCGTCGGTCATGCGGTTGTGGAGCGGCACCGTGAGGAGCGTCTCGTCCAGGCGCCCCGTCTCGGGCAGGCCGGCTCCGTCCAGCGAGAGCAGGCGGTGGAGCGGGGGCCAGAAGTAACGCCGGCTCTCCACGCCCGAGGCCTCGAGCTCCCGCCCCCACGCCTCGATGCGGCCGCCGGCGGCCGCCGGGCACGTGACTCCCAGGTCCTGGAAGTTGGAGATCACGCCCTCGGGCACGCGCTGGACCCCGTAGATTCCGGCGCATCGGTCCTGGACCGCGGCGCGGAGGCGCTGCGCGTAGCCGCGGCGTCGGGCGAGGGCTTCGCCGAGGCCGGCGAGGGCGTGGCGGCCCACGGCGGCGTGAAGCTCGCTCATCTTGGCGTTCGTGCCGGGCCGATGGTGCAAGCGCCCCTCGGCGAGGCCGTGCTGGAGGCGCTGCGCCACGTCGTCGGCGAGGGTGTGGTCCGCCGTGACGAGGGCGCCTCCCTCGACCGCCGGGAGGACCTTGGTGGCGTGGAGGCTCACGATCTGGAGCGCGGCCCGGTCGTCCCACCGCCGGCCCCGGACCTCCGTGCCCAGGCCCTGGGCGTTGTCGTAGAGCATCCGCGCCCCGTGCGCCGCGCAGCGCTCGCCCAGGGCGCCCAGGTCGGGCGGGACCCCGAAGGTGTTCACCGGGAGGACCACGCGCACGTCGTCGTGATCCTCCAGCAGGCGCTCCAGGTGTTCGGGCGACAGGGTCCAGGTGTCCGGCGAGACGTCGCAGAGCAGGGGCTCGAGCCCGCTCGCCAGCACGGCGTTGAGGGTCGCCGCGTAGGTGAACGACGGCAGGACCGCCTTGCCGGGCCCCGGCGTCATGGCGGCCAGGGTCAGCTCCAGGGCCGCGCTGCCGCTCGACGTGAGCACCACGCGCGGCGCGCCCAGCCAGTCCGCCAGTTCGGCCTCGAAGCGCTGAAGCTCCGGTCCCTGGTTGGTCAGGCGCCCGGAGACCAGGATGTCGAAGAGGTGATCCCCGAGGCGGCCGTCCGGCTCCACGTCCGGGCGGACGACCGGGAGGGGCGGCGGCGACGGGGTCGGGCCGTCGTCGGGGAGGTTCCAGCGCCGGAGCACGCGCCGGAGCCCCTCGTCCAGCCCCGTCGGGGCCTCGTAGCCCAGCAGGTCCCGGGAGGCTTCCAGGTCGGGCACTCGCCGGGGGATCTCCTCGAAGCCCTCGCCCAGGAACGCCTCGCCGGGCACCGTCCGGGTCCCCACGCCGGACCCGGTGATGGCCAGCATGCGCTCCGCGAGGTCCCGGATGGACACCGGCTCGTCCCGCCCGATGTGCAGGGTGGCCCCGTCCAAGCGCGGATCGTCGCCGATGCGCAGGACGGCGGCCGTGGTGGCCTCGATGGCGTCGTCCACGTAGCAGAAGGCGCGGACCGCCTCACCTCCGTCCACGAGGGTCAGGGGGCGCCCGTCGAGCAGGTCGCCCACGAAGCGGCTGATGACGCGCCCCTCGCCCGGCCGGTCCATCTCGGGGCCGTAGACGTTGAAGTAGCGGAGGATGGCGACCCGGAGTCCGCGCCGGCGGAGCGCGTGGGCGTAGTGCTCCCCTGCCGACTTGGACACGGCGTAGGACCACCGGGCGTACGACGAGGGGCCGTAGACCCGATCGCTTTCCGGGTGCAGACGGCCCCGGCCCTTTCCGAGGACCTCGCTGGTGCTCGAGAACACCGCGGGGCGGCCCAGGTCGGTGCAGGCCCGAAGCACCCGGCGCGTCCCGAGGATGTTCATGTCCAGGACGTGCTCGGGGTCTTCCACGTAGCGCTTCACGCCGACGGAGGCCGCCAGGTGAGCCACCACGTCGGCCGAGGTCACCAGGTCCCGCACCGCCGCCTCGTCGAGGACGTCGCCCTCCAGGCGCTCGAGGCGGGGGTGGCCGCGCAGGTCGTCCAGGCGGTGGAACGAGCCGGTATCCAGGCAGCGCACCCGGTGGCCGGCCTCCAGGAGGCGACGGGTGAGGGCGGCGCCGATGAACCCGGCACCTCCGGTGATCGCGATGACCTTCTCGTCGCCCTGCACGGCAGCCTCCGCGGCGCATCGTAGGCCGGCCCCCGCGAGGGGGCAAACCCGGCCGAGGCAAACCCGGGTGCACCCCGAAACGACGAAGGGCCGGCGCCCCTCCCGTGGGGACGCCGGCCCTCGCGTGGATCGGCCCGGCGGACCGCTTCCTACTGGAAGGCGTTCACCAGGGCGGCGGTGAGGTCCACCGGCACGCCGAGGGTGACGGCGATGCCCTTCCCGTCGCCGGACGCCGTGACCTTGTAGGCCCGGTCCGAGGGAAGCTGCTCCAGCTTGTCCTGGCGGGACTTCAGCTCCGGCACGAAGGTCAGCGCCTTCAGCAGCGCGCCGGCCCGGAGGGTCAGGGCGAAGGCGTTGTCCTCGCTGGCCTTCGCCAGGATCTCCTCGCCGCCGAGCTTCTCGCCGCCCGCCAGCTTGGTGGCCGTCTCGATGCCCGTCGGCCCGAAGCCCATGGCCACGTTCTCGTCCTCGAAGGCGATGGCGATCTCGAGCTTGTCGCCCACCATCTCCTGGACCATCTTCATCTCGGCCGGGTTGCCCCCGAGCTGGGCGAGCTTGTCCCAGTCGGCCTCGATGCTCAGGGAGTCCACGCGCGCCCCGTCCGTCTCCACGTGGGCGACGGCCAGGGTGAGGCCCACCTGGGCGGCCATGGGCTGGAGCATCTTCACCAGGTCGTCGAAGGTCTTCACGTCCTCGGCGCCCGGGAGCTCCGTGCCCTCCTTCTTCATCTCCTCCAGGCCCACGGCCCAGGCCTTGGCGAACAGCAGGTCCACCAGCTCGGCGTAGGCGTCGCGAGCCGCCCCGCTCTCCGTCACCTTCGTCACGCCGGCGATGGCCATCGGGAAGCGCTCCTCGGTGTAGAAGGCGGTGGCGCTCTCGCCCGTGGTCTGCTCGGTGATCCGGTCGAAGAGGCCCTCGAGCTTCTCCTGCTCCTCCGGGCTCAACTCCAGGAGCTTCGCGTAGGTCTGCAGCCCGAGCTGCTGGAAGCTCTTCATGGACTCCATCTCGCGGACGTCCATGTCGGCGGCGAGACCGAGCCACGTGGTCGTCGGCACGACGCCGGCCAGCTCGGCGGAGGCGCCCTTCAGGGTGCCGGAGAGCTTCTCCAGCTTCGTGTCGGGCCTGGCCTGGAAGGCGAAGGTCATGTGGACGTCGCCGTCCTGCGGGTAGATGCCGAGGTCGATGCGGGTGGTGCTCTCCACGAGCTCGAAGGCCATGTCGACGTAGCGCTCCATGACCTTCTCGGCGTCGGGCACGCTCGGGTCCTGGGCTGCCTGCGTGGCGTAGCGGCTCGCGGACTGCCGGGCCTGCTCGATCTCCTTGCCGAACACCCGGTTGATCGTGTTCATGTTGGCGTGGAGGCTGAGCATCCGCTCGGGGGTCCAGCCGGTGAGAGCCCCGCCGACGAAGTCCTTCGCCTCGCCGAAGATCCCGGCGTGATCCGTGAGCACCGCGTGGCCGTCGACGAAGTCCACGAACCAGGTCTGGAACTGGTGCTCGTACTTCGCCGAGTGGCCCTCCACGTCCTTGGCGGCCTTGTCCGGCAGCGCGCCGAGCACGGCGTCCTTCCCGGAGATGGGCAGGACGATGGCCTGGCCCTTCCCCTCGTGAGCCGTCGGGTCGACGTTGAAGACGTACGCGGGCGCGTCCCTCTTCAGCCAGTCGACCTTCGTGAAGCCGAACATGCTCTTCACCTGCTCCAGCACGATCGGCGACAGGTCGGGCGGGAGCTGGCCCGGGGCGACCTCGTTGCCGATCTCGCCGACGGTGCCGAGCACGTGGTCGAGCGAGGGCACCCCGACAACGGTGATGACGCTGTCGGGGATCTCGGGCGCGGTGCGCGAGATGGTCGGCGTCGTGGCGTCGGCCTCGGCGGCCGCCCCCTCCTTCTTGCCCTCGGCCTCGGGGGACTCGCCCTCCGCCGGGGCCTCGGCCTCGCCCTCCGCCGCGGCCTTCTCCCCGGCCTTCTCGGAGGGGTCCTCGTCCTTCTTGCATCCGGGCGCCGCCACCAACCCGGCCACTGCCAGGGTCACGGCCGCAACCCGCGACATGCGGGACAGCAGCTTCATCTTGGGGTCCTCCTCGATGGAATACACGTGTCGAGCGGAACGGGACGCGGATCGCGGGTGCTCGACGGAGGCGGAGACACTAGGACCACCCCGATGGACTGTCAACGCGATCCTGGGGCCTTCCCCCGGCACGGTCAGAACCGGTTGCCGATTCCCACGGCGAGCGAGACCGGGAAGTTCAGCTCGCTGGCGAGATCCTGGCTGGCCAGGTAGCTCACCACGTTCGCGCGGGTCTGCAGATACCAGGAGCGCGTGAACGCCCACTTCAGGCCCACCCCGAAGTCGAGGCCGAAGCCCACGCTGGGTGCCTCCTGGACGAAGAGGCCGCTGCAGCGATCGCTGTCCGGGAAGTGCTTGCAGTCCACGTCGGTGCTCATCTCGATGTCGGAGAAGGTCACCGCCAGCTCCGCCCCCACCTGCACGAAGACGCGCACGCGGCGGTTGCCCCCCGTCAGACCCGCGCCCAGGGCGAGGCGGCTCGTGGCGAAGCCGTGGATGAGGTCCCGGTTGGGATCCGGAACGCTCGCCATGTGGACCATCTGCCCGTAGAGGTGGAAGGCGCGTTTGCCCTCCCAGGTGACGCCGATGGCCGCCCCGGGGCTGTGAAAGAGGTCGCGGGTCCGCTCGTGGCGGACCATGAGGGTGTGCGCGTAGCCCACGTCCACGTACCAGCGGGGCTTCCGCCGGCGGCGGACCAGGGGGCGCTGTCGGGCGCGGATGGCGCACGTGTGCCACGCGGACACGGCTCGTTCGAGGTGGTCCTCGGCCTGCTCGGGGTCGTCCAGCGCGATGCGCTCGTCCAGGGCCAGCCCCTGGCCGCGGGCCTCGAAGATGGCGATCCGAAGGACCGGAGCGTCCACGGTCCCGTCCACGAGCGCCACGGCGACGGCATCCACGTCCAGCTCGGCGGCGAGGCTCTCGACGCGGTCCAGCGGGAAGCGGGTCAGGAGCTTGTCGGGCAGGGACGCCAGGTCCTCCAGGGCCCCCGCCAGGGCCTCCTCGGTGGCCTTCGGGTAGTAGCCCTGGTCGATGCGCCGGGACGGGTCCAGGAGCCACAGGTTCCGGAACGCGATGTGCGCCCGGTTCACGTCCCCCCGGTCCATGTGGGCGAGGCCCCGGTAGAAGGACACGTCCGCCATCTCGCGGGGGTTGGCCACGCCTGCCCACGCTTCGTGATACAGCTCGTCGGCCCGCTGGAGGTGGCGGAGGGCCTCGTCGATCTGGAGCTCGCGATAGCGCTCGATGCCCAGGGTCAGGCGTTCCCGCGCCACCAGCAGCGCCTCCCGGTAGCCCGATCGGCGGGTCATGTGCTCGGCGCTCTCCGTGGCCGGGAGGGTGTCGACCAGGTCGCGTGCGGCCAGGCTCTGCTCCAAGCGACGCTGCCAGAGGCCCGCCCGCTCGCGGAGCCGGCGCACCGCCGGACGATCCTCGAAGAGGTCCTCGGGGCCGCGGACGTAGGAACGCACGGGGAGGACGGCCACCTCGAGGGTCCGCCATCCGGCCTCGGGCAGGGCGTCCGCCGCTCCCGCCGGGCCCCCGGCCGCCCCCAGCGTCACGAGGGCCAGCAGCGCCGTCAGGAGCCGTCGGTGGGGCATTCCTTGTCCTCGTCGCCTACGAACCGGGCCTTGTTCACCAGCTCCACCGAGACCTCGTCGGGAGAGCCGTCCGCCGGCCTCACCGTGCCGACGAGGACGAGGTCGTCGCCGCGCTCCTCCAGGGTCAGCTGCCACCTCTGCGGGACCGCCCCCGGGCAGGTGGTGTCGAACTCGACCTCCCGAGCGTCCAGGTCCACCTCGGGACGGTCGATGAAGGCGCAGGGGCAGGCCTCGACCGGGGGCCCCCCGGGGAACAGGTCGAAGTAGACCACCCCGGCCACCTCCCGTCCATAGTGGCCCATGGCCACAATGGGCGCGCCGGTGATCACCCCGTCGTGGGCCTGGTCGGCCTCCCAGCGGCCCGTGAACATCTCGTTGGGGTTGTCGCACGCCCCGGCGCCCAGGGCCGCCGCGCAGGCGAACGCAAGCCACGCCGCCCGGAGGCGGGGGGCGGCGCGGAGCCGGGCAGCATCGCGAGCGGGCATCGACATGGTCCTCGAGCCGGGCCGGAAGGGGCGGCGGGCGGTCCCCGCCTGCGCCGTAGCATGCGTGTCCCTGCTTGACAATGCGCGACGCCGGTCGACAATCTAGCCCTCCGCAGGGCCCCGGCGGTGCGGGACGAGACCGGTTGCACGGCGCGCCGGGACGCGGGCCGCAAGGGCGAAGGGGCGCGAAGGGTGTTCGAGGACAAGGCAGCAATCGCGGTGCTGGGTCCCGACCACCTGGACGCCGGCGACACGGCCGGGGTCGTGGCCGAGGGGCTGGGCCGGGCCCTGTCCGAGGCCGGCTACACGCTGATGGTGCACGGAGCCTCCGGGGTGGCGGCGGCGGTCGTCCGTGGCGCGGCGCCGGCCGGCGGGCGGGTCGTGACCGTCGTCGAGGAAGGCGCCGAGCGACTCCCGGGCGATCCCGAGGGGGTGCGGCGCGTGGCCCAGCCCACGATCTTCCGCTCCCTGGAGACCATCCTGGGGCACGCCGACGCCCTGCTGGTCCTGCCGGGGGACCTGACGGCCCTGGCCGCCCTGCTGCAGGTCTGGTCCTACGGCACCACCCGGGACGGCCCGTATCGGCCGCTGATCCTCGTCGGCGGGGAATGGCCGGACATCGTGAAGGCCCTGGCGCACGCGGCCCACCTGGATCGGCGGACGCGGGCGATGGTGACCTTCGCGGAGGCCTCGGACGAGGCCGTGGAGGCGCTGCGTTACTACGTCTCCCCGGAGGGCGAGCCGGCGTAGGCCGGGCCGGCTCACTTCTTCCCGCCGCCCTTCTTCGCCTTCGGCTTGCGGGCCCGGGCCGCCTCGCGCTTGGAGCGCTTCTTCTCCTCCTCCTTCTCCTCCTCCGGGCCCTTGGGCCGCGGCTTGCGCTTCACGCCGGGGCCGGCGAGGTAGACCCACGCGCCCAGGCGCTCGCGGATGACCCAGAGGCGGTGGCGGAGGCGACGCTCCACGTCGTCGAGCACGCCGAGCAGCCGGGCGATGATGCGGAGGGCCTCCTCCGCGGTGCCCGACCGGCCGTCCGTAGAAGCCTCGCGCTGACGATCCTCCATGGCGCGGAGGCGCTCCCGATCCCTCAGGAGCTCGGAGAGCCACTTCTCCAGCAGGGCCTGGTCCTCCACCTGGGGGAGCTCGAACTCCACCTGCTGCCAGTACTCGGTGAAGCCCTCGTGACCCGCCAGCGCCGCCATGTCGCCCTGGAGCTGCTGCAGGAACAGGGCGCGGGCGCTCTCCAGGTCACCGGTCAGCATGGGGCTCCCGGGAAAGAGGGGAGGCCGACATCCCGGCACAGCGAGGCCAGGCGGGAACCGCCCCACGCACCGGGACGGGCTTCGTGTCCGGAATCGCGTGCCGCGTTGCGGGCACCTGCCTGGCGTCGGCCCGGCCCCCGAGCCGTCCGCGTGGTGGTCCCTCCACTCGTTTGGGAGCGGACCGGCGGCAGCCCCGACGGGGTATCGAGCGCCAACCTGGCATGGGCGCACCGCGCGACCATGATCCTACGGCTCACGTCGCCGCTCGGTGAACACGGGACGCGTCTGGCTCTATCCGACCGGGATATCAGCATCAACGCACCCGACCGACGTCGGGCACGGACCCACAGGGTAAGGGCGGGTTCCGGTCGGGACAAGGGGGGCGCGGGGAAGATGGCAGGGCGGTCGCAAAGTCGACCGCCCTCCCTTGCCCTTGCCCTTGCCCGTGCCCTTGCCTGCCCTCCAGACGGCAAAATCCATCCTTTCCGAGCGGGTGCAATGCGACGCCGGACGCCGCACCGCCCCGCGGCCCACACTTCTCCGACTTTGCGATTGCCCTGGGGGAAGATGGGCAGGACCGCCGTCCCCGGGGGGCACCCGGGGCTGCCGAGGCGGCGAAAAAGTGAGAAGTGAGTAGGTTTGACCCCATGGGGTCCTCCAGACGGCAAAATCCATCCTTTCCGAGCGGGTGCAATGCGACGCCGGACGCCGCACCGCCCCGCGGCCCACACTTCTCCGACTTTGCGATTGCCCTGGGGGAAGATGGGCAGGACCGCCATCCCCGGCGGTCACCGGGGGCTGCCGAGGCGGCGAAAAAGTGAGAAGTGAGTAGGTTTGACCCCATGGGGTCCCCATGGGGTTACCAGTCGTCGCGGGAGGCGACCCGGTAGAGCTTGCCGGCGGCCTGGCACTCGCGCTTGGCGGCGGCGTCGAAGAGGTCCATGGACAGGGGGCGGTCGGCGGAGGCGGCGCGGTAGGCGGCGCGGAGGACGGCGTTCTTGATGGACCCGCCCGACAGGTCGTAGCAGCGGCCCAGGAGGTCCCAGTCCACCTCCTCCTCCATGGGCGCCTCGGCGGGGATCAGGTGCTCCCAGATGCGGGCGCGCGTCTCCTCGTCCGGGAAGGGGAACTGGATCTTGAAGGACAGGCGCCGCTCGAAGGCCTCGTCCAGGGAGCTCTTGAGGTTGGTGGTCAGCAGCACCAGGCCGTCGTAGCGCTCGATGAGCTGGAGCAGGGTGTTCACCTCCATGTTCGCGAAGCGATCGTTGGAGCCCTTTACCTCCACGCGCTTCGAGAACAGGGAGTCCGCCTCGTCGAACAGGAGCACCGCGTGGGCGCTGCGTGCCTCGGCGAAGACCCGGGTGAGGTTCTTCTCCGTCTCGCCGATGTACTTGCTCACCACGTTGGCCACGTTGACCCGGTACAGGCCCAGGCCCAGCTCCGCGGCGATGACCTCGGCCGCCATGGTCTTGCCGGTGCCCGGCTCTCCGTCGAACAGGGCGGACAGCCCGCGGCCCTTGTTGAACCGCCGCCCGAAGCCCCACTCCCGGAAGACGATCTGCTGGGCGGCCACCGCCTCGATGATCTCGCGAACCTGGTCCCGCACGTCGTCGGGGAGGATCAGGTCGTCGAGGCGCAGGTCCGCCACGTCGCGGTCCGCGTAGCGGTTCAGCCGGTGCCGGAGCTGGGCGTGGGCCGCCTCCACCAGGTCGGCCTGGGACACCGCGCCCGGCCCGTCCCCGCCCGCCGCCCGGCTCGCCGCGGCGCCCGCCGCCAGCAGCACCGCGTTCTTGATGTAGCCGCCCGTGAACTCGTAGCGCCGCGCCAGCCACGGCACGTCCACGTCGTCCGCGAGGGGCAGGTCCGGGGGCAGGTGCACCCGCCAGATGGCCTCCCGCATGGACGGGCTGGGGGTCTCGAAGTCGACCCGGTACAGGATCCGGCGGTCCAGGGCCTGGTCGAGGGCCTTCGGGGCGTTGGTCGCCAGGATGGTCACGCCCCCGAACTGCTCGAGGGCGGCCAGCAGCGCCGAGAGGTGCCCCGAGCCCCGCTGGGCCGCGCTGAACAGGGCCTCGCACTCGTCGAAGAACAGCACCGCGCGCTGGAGCCGCGCCTCCCGAAGGAGGTTGTCCAGGCTCGCGTCGAACGACCCCTGCCGCCCCGTGAGCCGCGTCGTGTCCACGGTCAGCAGGCGGCGGCCCAGGTGGTGGGCCACGGCCCGCGCTGTCAGGGTCTTGCCCGTCCCCGGCGGTCCCGCGAAGAGCATCACGACGCCCCGGCCGTACGGGACGGCCTCGTCCAGGCCCCAGCGCTCCAGGGCGTCCACGTAGGCGTCGTGGTGCGCCACCAGCCGGACGATGCGCTCCTTCTCCCGCGGCGGCAGGACGACGCGGTCCAGGGTCTCCGTGGGCTCGACCACACGCGAGAAGGCCCGGATGGACGGGTCCTCCCCCTCCTGCCCCATGAGCAGGGACACCAGGCGCGCCGGCAGGCGAAGCTCCAGGTTCAGGAAGTCGTCGCCGGACTCCAGGCCCGCCCGCCCCACCAGGAGCAGGTTGTGCCGGAGCAGGCGCCCCTCCGGCCCGAAGGCGTGGCGCCGCTCCATCCGGTCCGCGAAGCCCCCGGCCAGCACCGCCAGGGCCACGTCCACGTCCAGCGGCGCGCGATAGCCCAGGCCCTTGAGCCGCCCGTACAGCCCGTTGAACGTGCCGTCCAGGGCCGGCGCCAGGGCCATCAGGAGCACGTCCCGCTCGAAGTCGTCGAGCCCGAACGTCTCCTGCGTGCGGAGCAGGGCCGGCGTGCGCTCCGTCGCCGCGAGGCGGGCCTCGACGCGCTCCCGGGCGGCGTCGAGCGCCTCCTCCGGGTCGTCCTCCTCGTCGTCCTCCCCCGACAGGGCCCGCACCGGGTCCCGCGGGACGAGGCCCTCGGCCTCCCGCTCCCTCAGCCGCCGGCGACACCGCAGGCGGAGCACCTCCAGGGCGTCCGCCAGGTACGCCACGTCGGACTCGTAGCCCTCGGCGGGGTCGGGAAGCTCCACGGCCATGGCCCGGGAGCCTATCACCCGGGCCCGGCCGGCCGCCACGAGCGGCGCGGAAACCGCACCGCCCGGGCGACCTCGCCAGCGCTCGCTCAGCGCTTGTCCTTCCACTCCTCGAGGGCCTTCTTCACCTGATCGCGGTAGAAGAAGACCTCGGCCTTCTCACCCATCTCCCAGGCCTTCTGCGCCAGGGGATAGGCCGCCGCGTAGTCGCCCGTGTCCGCGAGGAAGGAGGCCTTGATCCAGGTGTTGAACCAGGTCCGCTTCACGGCGATGGAGGCGTCCACGTACTCCAGGGCCGCGTCCATGTCGTCGTGATCCGCGAAGTAGCGGGCGGCGTCCACGAGGGCCCGGCTCGCGCCGGTGGCGTAGTCCCCGATGTTCGACTTCGCATACTTCGCGGTGGGGAACTCCACCGGCACGGACACGCGCGTCTCCTCCCACACCAGGTCCAGGCGGGTGGAGTCGGCCGTGGTGTCCGAGAAGAGGAAGGTCAGCCGCTCCCGCTTCGGGGCCTCCTGCGGCTTCACCTTCAGGCGGGCCTGATCCAGCTTCTCGTCGTAGCTGCGCGTCCCGCCCTGGTCCGCGTTCTCGTTGACGATGAAGGTCCACTCGTCCTCACCGGGGATGGTGAAGATGGCGTATGTGCCGGCCGGGACGTCCTTCCCGCCGATCTTCGCGTCGTGGCTGAGGGTCAGCTTCGTGGCCGCGTTGGCGCCCGTCCGCCACAGCTTCCCGAAGGGCACCAGGCCGTCGTCCGCGAAGACCTCCCGGTCGCGGAGCCCCGGGCTGGAGTATTCGACGGTGACCTCCGCGACGCCCACCGTCTGCATCACGCGCGCCAGGGGGCTCAGCTCGGGAAGCTTCAAACCCTCCTCGGCCAGCGCGGGGCCGGCCATCGCCAGGGTGAGCAGGACGCCGAGCGCCTTCGTGCAGATGTTCCTCATCGCCGTCTCCTCGTTCGAGTGTGTCGGAAGGATTGGAGGCGGGAGTGTAGCAGCCCGCGCCATCCGGACAAGCGGTGTCGGGCTTGCGGACGGGGCGGGCGCTCGGTGAGACTCGCGCCGTCGAACGCGGGAGGCACGATGGCGCGCGAGGGCATCCTCATCCTGGGCTGTGGCTACACGGGGGCGGTCCTGGCCTCGAAGCTGGGCTTCGAGGGCCGGCCGGTGTTCGGGACCACGCGGAGCGAGGCCCGGACGTCGGTGATCCGGAGCCGCGGCGCCGAGGCGATCCTGATGGAGGCCGACGACCTGTCGCCCATCGACCGCCTGGAGGGCCGCATCCACGCGGTGGTGACGATGATCCCGCCGACCATGGAGCGCGGCGGCGGCTGGACCGACCCCACCGCGCGCATCCTGGAGCACGTCGCCGGCTGGGGACTCGACGCCTTCGTCTACGTGTCCTCCACGAGCGTCTACGGCGACCGGGGCGGCGACGTGGTCACCGAGGACACCCCCTGCACCCCCGACAGCCCCCGCGGTGAGGCCCGCCTCGCCGTCGAGCGGCAGGTCCTGTCGAGCGGCCTGCCCGCGCGCGTCGTCCGCCCGGCCGGCATCTACGGTCCGGGGCGGAGCCAGCTCCACCGCATCGCCGAGGGGCGCTACAAGCTGATCGGCGAGGGCGACGCCTACACGAACCGCATCCACGTCGGCGATCTCGCCGCCATCCTGGAGGGCGCCATCGACCGCGGCGAGGACGGCGCGGTCTACCTGGGCAGCGACGAGGAGCCCGCGACCCAGCGCGAGGTCGTGGAGTGGGCCGTGGAGTCCTTCGGCCTGCCGGAGCCGCCCCGGATGAGCATGGACGAGGCCCGCGTCCGCCTGTCCAAGGACGTCCTGGCCATGATCACCGGCTCCAAGCGCATCGACGGCGGCCGGACGCGGGAGCGCCTCGGCGTCCGGCTGCGCTATCCGGACTTCCGCGCCGGCCTCTCCGACATCTGGCGACGCGAGGGCCCGGAGATCCGCAAGCTGGCCCGGGGATGAGCCGGCGCGCGACCCCTCGCTGGGGTCAAGCCTACTCATTTCACACTTTTTCCTTCGCCCCCGGGGACGGCGATCCCACCGCAGTCCGGGGCGCCGGCGCGGGCGCACGACTCAGAGGCAGAACCGCACGCCGCTCTCGGGGTCGAGGGGCTGGTGGCCTTCCTCGCAGGAGTGCTCGCAGTCCGGCAGGCCGGGCCCGTCGCAGAGGGCGCGGCAGGCGTAGTCCCCGTCCAGCCCGAGGCAGCCCAGGCCGGGGGCGCAGTCGTTGGCGTAGGTGCAGGACTCGCCGTCTCCCGCCTCCCCCGCCTGGTCGCACACGAAGCTGCCGACCCAGTAGCAGCCCTCGGAGGGGCCGCACGTTCCGGGGTCGAGGGCACAGGAAGGCGGCAGGCAAGCCGCCTCGGGACCCTGCTCGCCGAGGGGCGCGAAGCCGTGCTCGCACTGCTCGGCGCAGCTGTTGGGGCCGCCCTGGGCCTGTCCGTTGCACACCGGGCGGCACCGGGAGCCGAGGCAGGTGAGGCCCGCTCCGCACTCGTTGACGTGGCTGCAGGTCTCGCCGGCCGCGCTCGAGCCGGCCCAGAGGCACGTCGGTCCGTCGCCGAGGAAATAGCACCCTCGCCCCGAGCCGCAGTCCTGGAGCAGCACATCGCAGCCCTCCCGGCGGGTGGTGAACGTCCAGGACTCGTCGAAGGGGACCTGGTCCAGGGTGCCGGCCAGGGTCACGCGGTAGGTCGTCTCGGGCGCCAGCGGCTCGTGGGGGAGGATCGCGACGGCGTGGCGCGGCATGGCCGGATCGTCGTCGGACGTCAGCACCCTCAGAGGCGCCGGGACCTCGTCGACCGTGGACGTCACGACGGCCACGCCCACGTCGAGCGCTCCCCCCGAGGTCTGAAGCGTCACGACGGGGCCGCTGGGGTATCCGCCGGGCGGGGCGGGCGGCTGCGGGATCTCCGCGCCGTCCCAGGACGTGGGCACGTCGGCGGCGCCGTCCGGAGGCCAGGCGATCAGACGAGCCTCGGGCGTGTCCCCGGCGGGGCGCCCGATCTCCAGCACGTTGCTCCAGCGCCCGTCCGCGCCGGCCTCCCCGTAGCCCACATCGCGGGCCTCCGGATCGAGCAGGGGCAGGCGATGATAGACGGACTCCAGCCACGACCGGCCGGCGGCCAGGGCGCTGGGCTTGAAGGCGATCACCTCGGCCAGGGCCTCGCCCCCGTAGCCGAAGTGCGCGAGACGCTCCATGAAGGTGGCGCCGGTGAAGCCCTCCAGGTCCTCGGGCTCCGTGTGGGCGCTCAGGCCCCGGCTGGCGTACGCGTCTCCGTGCCGGACCAGGAAGTCCGCGTGGGCCGCGGCGGCGTCCTGGAGGGTGGGGCTGGCCGCGACCGGCGCGAGGCCCACCTCGGCCCGCACCCCGGTGAGCCACGCGACGAACGCCTCGTCGGGAACCCGGACCTCCCCTTCGTCGTCCGGGGGGGCCGGGGCGGCGGCGTCCGCCACGACGTCCACGGAGGGCACCGGCCCGGCGTCGGCGATCCCGTCCGGGCCGGTGTCCGACGGGGCACTCCCCGCGTCGCAGGACGCCGTGAGCAGCGCCGGCAGCAGGGTTGCACCGAAGAGGAGGCCGCGTGGGAAGGAACGGGGACGCATCATGTTCCACCCATCGGGCGCAGACGACGACGACTTGACCGCGATTGAACGATCCGCCGGTCGCCCGCGTTGATCGTCCGGGGTCCGCACGACACCATCGGCAGAGGACCGAGAGAGGACGGAGGGATCGCAGGTGAGGTGGCTCCGGCGCACACGGGACACGGAGGAGGCGTTCCTCGAGGACGTCTTCGTCCACGCCGACGGGCTGTTCCGGTATGCCATGCGCCTCTGCGGCGACGAGGACCAGGCGGACGACCTCGTCCAGGAGACCCTCACCCGTGCGTTCGACGCCTTCGGGCGATGCCGGCCGGGGACGAACCACCGCGCGTGGGCGTTCACCATCCTCCGGAACACCTTTTTCAGCCGATGTCGCCGCGCCGGCCGGGAGACGGACCTCCCGGAGCCGGAGGGCGTGGCCGATCCCGCCGGGCGCCACCCGTCCGACGGAATGGTGCGGCCCGACGACGGCTACCTCCACGGGTTCGACGACCGGGTCGTGGAGGCCCTCGGCCACCTGTCGGAGACCCAGCGCACGGCGGTGGTCCTGTGCGACGTCGAGGGCATGGACTACGAGGAGATCGCCCGGGTCATGGAGTGCCCGGTCGGTACGGTCAGGAGCCGCATCCACCACGCTCGGAAGCGGCTCCGGAAGCGCCTGGCGGGCTACGCCCGGCGCAATGGATACGGAGGCAGCGATGTCGCCCTGTGATCGGATCGAGCATCACCTGTCGGCCCTGGCGGACGGCGAGCTTCGCCCCCTGGAGGCCATCGCGGTCCGGCGCCACGTCGAGGACTGCCCCCGGTGCCACCGGGCGTTCCACGCCCTGGAGGCCCTGAAGGTCCAGCTGCACGTGGCGGGCGGCGAGTGCGTGCCCACCGAGGCCCAGAAGGAGCGCTGGCTGCGGGCCATCGAGGAACGGGCGGCGACCGCGCGCGCCCGGCGCCAGCGTCTCCGGAGGTGGATCCCCGTGGCGGCGGCCGCGGCCCTCGCCTGCATCGTGGCCCTGGCCTGGTCCTTCGTGGACGCGGGGCCCGCGCAGCCGACCTCGGCGCACGCGGCGGCCGGCGGCCGGCTGGACGGGGAGGCCATGGAGCGCATGGTGAGGGTCCACCGGGGCGAGATCGGCCCCAGCAGCCTCGACGACCTGGTGCAGGCGGGCGCGCTGGTGACCTTCGAGAGCCTCCCCGGCAGCTTCATCACCCCGGAGGGCGAGCGGAACCGCGTGGTGCAGGCCTCCTTCGCCGACTGCGACGAGTCCATGCTCGGCGCCAGCCTGGCCGTACTCCGGGCCTCCGAGGTGGACCTGCCGCCCGAGGTGGACGCCTCGCTGCTCGCCGGTGGCGTGTACGTGGAGGTCCTCGACGGGGCCGAGGTGCGCATCAGCCGGAGCGGCGACAAGGTGTTCGTGCTCCTGAGCGAGATCTACCCGGCCGGGGGCTCCATCTGATGGAGGACGCGCGGCTGGTGGTGCTCTCGGAGGGGACGGAGCGGGAGGCCGCGTTCGCGCTGCGGCGGCGCGTGTTCATCGGCGAGCAGCGCGTGCCGCCGGACCTGGAGTACGACGACCTGGACGAGCCGGGCTCGACCGCGCGCCACGTGGCCGTGATGGCGCCGGACGGAGCGGCCCTGGCCACCGGCCGGGTCGTGGTGCGGGACGGCCTCGGCAAGATGCAGCGGATCGCCGTGGAGCGGTCCCACCGCCGCCGGGGCCTCGGCCGCCGGGTGATGGAGGCCCTGGAGCGCATCGCCGCCGAGCAGGGGGCCACCACCGCGCGCCTGGCGAGCCAGGTCCGCGCCATCCCGTTCTACGAGGCCCTGGGCTACACCGCCTGGGGCGGCGAGTTCATGGACGCCGGCATCCCCCACCGCTGGATGGACAAGGTCCTCTGACCCCCTTGCCTTTGCCCTTGCCCTTGCCCTTGCCTGCCTTGAGGCCGTGGTGACGAGGCGATTCGCCCCGGCCCCCCGCCCCTTCGGACGCTGTCGCCCCCGGCGGTCACTTCCCGATCCACCGGCGCCGGCAGCACAACGAGGCCCTGTCCCGAGGTCCCGAGTCCACTCCCGATGGGACCGGAACGCGTTGGCCCGTGAGCCCGACCACGACCACGTCCACGACCACGTTTCGCGGGCTCTCGGCGAGTTGTGATCGATTGACAGGCGAGGCCGCAGGCGACCGGACAGCGGTGGCCTCCGAGTGTCCCTCCGCGCCGCGCCAGCCCTGGCGACGACGCTCTTTTCCGGTATCGTGGGGCCTGCCTCCCACGGGACCTGATCATGACCGAGTCCGGGACCCCGGATACCCAGAACGGTGGCGCGCGGCTGCACAAGGCCCTGCGCCTGTCCGACGTCTTCGCCATCAGCACGGGCGGGATGCTCGGCTCCGGCCTCTTCCTGCTGCCCGGGCTGGCGTACGCGGCCGCCGGACCCTCGGCGGTCCTCGCCTACTTCGTCGCGGCGCTGCTGGTCATCCCCGCCATGGTCAGCAAGGCCGAGCTGGCGACCGCCATGCCCCGCGCCGGCGGCGCCTACTACTTCCTGGACCGGAGCCTGGGCCCCATCGTGGGCACCATCGGCGGCCTGGGGACCTGGGTCGCCCAGGTGCTCAAGAACACCTTCGTGCTCATCGGCATGGGCGCGTACCTGGGCCTGTTCTTCGACGTGGAGATCCGGCCCATCGCCGTGGGCCTGACCGTCTTCTTCCTGGTCCTCAACGTCGTCGGCGCCAAGGAGACCGGCGGGCTCCAGAAGGCGCTCGTCCTCGTCCTCATGGCCTTCTGCGTCCTCTTCGTGGGCGGCGGGGCCTGGGACCTGGCCACCAGCGACGCGCCGCCCACGCAGCGCCTGGGCGGCTTCATGCCGGGCGGGGTGGAGTCCTTCGTGGCGACCGTCGGCCTGGTCTTCGTCTCCTTCGCCGGCCTCACCAAGGCCGCCAGCGTCTCCGAGGAGGTCCGGGAGCCGGATCGCAACATCCCGCGGGGCATGGCCCTGTCCCTGGCCACGGTCACGTTCGTCTACGTCGCGGGGGTCTTCCTCATGGCCGAGGTGCTCGGCGGAGACGCCCTGAGCGGAGACCTCGTGCCCGTCGCCTCGGCCGGGGAGCGGATCTTCGACTGGATGCCCGGTCGCTCGGGGGTCGTCCTCGTCGTCGTCGCCGCGGTCGTGGCCTTCGCCTCCGCCGCCAACGCCGGCGTCATGGCGGCCTCGCGCTATCTCCTGGCCATGGGCCGCGACGGCCTCGTCCCGCCCGCCCTGGGCCGCGTCGGCCGCTTCCACACGCCCACGCTCGGCGTCCTGGCCACCAGCGGCCTGATGATCCTCCTCATCCTCACCATGGACGTCATGAGCGTCGCCAAGCTGGCCAGCGCCTTCCAACTCATGATCTTCGGGCTGGTGAACCTGGCGGTGATCGTCATGCGGGAGAGCGGCCTGGAGGCCTACGACCCCGGCTTCCGCTCGCCGCTCTATCCGTGGCTGCAGATCGTCGGCCTGCTGGCGCCCATCCTCCTCATCGCCACCATGGGCTTCATGCCGATGGCCTTCACGGTGGTCCTCGTCGGCGCCTGCCTGGCCTGGTACTTCTGGTACGCGCGGGACCGGGTGACCCGCGGGGGCGCGCTGCTGTTCTGGTTCGAGCGGCTCGGCCAGCAGCGCTTCGAGGGCCTGGACCGCGAGCTTCGGACCATCATGAAGGAGAAGGGCCTGCGGGCCGGGGATCCCTTCGACGAGGTCGTCGCCCGCGCGGCGGTCGTGGACCCGGAGGAGAAGGTAGGCTTCGAGCACGTGGTCCGACGGGCCTCCGCGGAGCTGGCCAAGCGCCTGCCGGCCACGGCCGACAAGCTCCGGCACGGCTTCATGGAGGGCACGCGCATCGGCATGACCCCGGTGGCCCACGGGGTGGCGCTCCCCCACCTGCGCCTGCCGGGGCTCGACAGCCCGGAGATCGTCCTCGCGCGCTCGCGCGTGGGCATCACGATGGACGTGGCCGGGGATCTGCCGGAGCAACCCCAGCGCGTCCACGCGGCGTTCTTCCTGGTGAGCCCCGAGGAGGACGCCAAGCAGCACCTGCGCATCCTCGCGCAGATCGCGGGCCGCGTGGACGACGACGAGTTCATGGGCGCCTGGCTGTCCGCGACCTCGGAGCACGAGCTGAAGGAGGCCGTGCTCCGGGACGAACGCTTCCTCGGCCTGGTGCTGGAGGAGGGGACCCGCAGCGCACCGCTCATCGGCTCCAGGGTCGCGGACCTCGATCTGCCCGACGGATGCCTGCTGGCGCTGGTGGCCCGCGACGGCGCCACCCTGATCCCGGGCGCCCGGACCCGTCTCCGGGACGGGGATCGCCTGACCCTCATCGGGGAGCCCGAGGTCCTCGGGGAGGTGACGGAGCGCTGGGGAGAGCCCTCCGCCGAGGCCTCGGAGGCACGATCTTCCGGATAGGGGATCGCCCGGGGCCTCGTCGCCTCGTGACATCGGCCATCCGCGTGTTACACAGAGCCGATCTCGGGCCACGCGCGACCCGCCCGCGAGCGGGGTTCCAGGGTGGCCCCCGGATGCCACGCCAACGTTGACATCGGCCTCCCAGTGGCTACAGTCGCAATGTCGGACCGGATGGGTCCGCATTGAGCACGCCACGCGAGGCATCGCCGCCAGGCAGGACTCAGGATGAGTACGAGCGTCGACAGCAGGCAGGAGCGGAGCGAGACCGTCGAGGAGCTCGCGAACCGCAAGTACAGCGCCGGCTTCGTGACCGAGGTCGAGTCCGACAGCGTCCCGCCGGGCCTCGACGAGGACGTCATCCGGCTCATCTCGGCCAAGAAGGACGAGCCCGAGTGGATGCTGGAGTGGCGCCTGAAGGCCTATCGCCACTGGCTCACCATGAGCCACCCGAACTGGGCCCACGTGCACCATCCCCCCATCGACTACCAGGACGTCGTCTACTACTCCGCGCCGAAGAAGAAGGAGCGCGAGAGCCTCGACGAGGTGGACCCGGAGATCCTCGAGACCTACGAGAAGCTCGGCATCCCCCTCGAGGAGCAGAAGATGCTCGAGGGCGTCGCCGTGGACGCGGTCTTCGACAGCGTCTCGGTGGTGACCACCTTCAAGGAGAAGCTGGCCGAGAAGGGCGTCATCTTCTGCCCGTTCTCCGA
Source organism: Myxococcota bacterium (assembly GCA_051747385.1). Lineage (GTDB taxonomy): Bacteria > Myxococcota_A > UBA9042 > PHBI01 > JACKFB01 > JBNJGB01. The sequence goes on along the minus strand of JBNJGB010000004.1, from coordinate 44,592 downwards.
GGCGGTCCGCGACCACCCCGACCTGGTGAAGAAGTACCTGGGCTCGGTCGTGCCCGCGGGGGACAACTTCTTCGCGGCGCTCAACTCGGCGGTCTTCACGGACGGCTCCTTCGTGTTCATCCCGAAGGGCGTCCGCTGCCCCATGGAGCTGAGCACCTACTTCCGCATCAACGAGGCCAAGACCGGCCAGTTCGAGCGGACGCTCATCATCGCCGAGGAGGGCTCCTACGTGAGCTACCTCGAGGGCTGCACGGCGCCCATGCGCGACGAGAACCAGCTCCACGCCGCCGTGGTCGAGCTGGTGGCCCTGGACGACGCGGAGATCAAGTACTCCACGGTCCAGAACTGGTACCCCGGCGACGACAACGGCAAGGGCGGCATCTACAACTTCGTGACCAAGCGCGGCGCCTGCCGCGGGGCCCGCTCGAAGATCAGCTGGACCCAGGTGGAGACCGGCTCGGCCATCACGTGGAAGTATCCGAGCTGCATCCTCCAGGGCGACGGCTCCGTGGGCGAGTTCTACTCCGTGGCCGTGACCAACCGCATGCAGCAGGCGGACACGGGCACGAAGATGATCCACCTGGGCAAGAACACCTCCAGCACCATCGTCTCCAAGGGCATCTCCGCCGGCCGCGGCGAGCAGACCTACCGGGGCCTGGTGAAGATCGCCCGGGGCGCCGAGGGCGCGCGGAACCACACCCAGTGCGACTCCCTGCTCCTGAGCGACACCTGCAAGGCCGACACGGTGCCCTACGTGGAGGTGGACAACCCCACCGCGCGCCTGGAGCACGAGGCCACGACCTCCAAGATCAGCGAGGACCAGCTCTTCTACTGCATGCAGCGGGGGATGGACCCGGAGGACGCCGTGAACCTCATCGTGAACGGCTTCTGCAAGGAGGTCTTCCGCGAGCTCCCCATGGAGTTCGCCGTGGAGGCGCAGAAGCTGCTCGAGGTGAGCCTCGAGGGCGCGGTGGGCTAGACGCCGCGAGGCTCCCTCCCCTCCCACGCACCGAACACGCTTCCGGAGAGACCACCGATGCCGACGCTCGAGATTCGAAACCTCCACGCCGAGGTCCACGGCACCCCGATCCTCAAGGGTCTCAGCCTCACGCTGGAGCCGGGCGAGGTGTCCGCCATCATGGGCCCGAACGGCTCCGGCAAGAGCACGCTCGCCTACGTGCTGTCCGGCCGCGAGGGCTACGAGGTCACCGAGGGGGAGGTCCTCTTCGACGGCGAGGACCTCCTGGCCATGGAGGCCGACGAGCGCGCCCGGCGCGGGGTCTTCCTCGCCTTCCAGTACCCGGTGGAGATCCCCGGCGTGTCCAACAAGGTCTTCCTCAAGTCGGCGCTCAACGCCGTCCGGAAGCAGCGGGGCGAGCCGGAGCTGGACGCCTTCGAGTTCCTGAAGCTCTTCGAGGACAAGCGCAAGCTCGTCGGCATGGGCAAGGAGCTGGCCAGCCGCCAGGTGAACAGCGGGTTCTCCGGGGGCGAGAAGAAGCGCAACGAGATCCTGCAGATGGCGCTGCTGGACCCGAAGGTCTGCATCCTCGACGAGACGGACTCGGGGCTGGACATCGACGCGCTGAAGGCCGTGGCGGACGGGGTGAACGCCCTGCGGACCGAGCAGCGCTCCATGCTGATGATCACCCACTACCAGCGGCTCCTGGACCACATCGTCCCGGACAAGGTGCACGTGCTCCTCGACGGGCGCATCGTGAAGACGGGCGACAAGGACCTGGCCCTGAAGCTGGAAGAGAAGGGCTACGACTGGGTCAAGGAAGAGACCCTCGCAGCCTAGAACCTAGGACGGACCGAATGAACCCGATGCAGATGCTCGCCGCGCAGCAGGCCGGCGCCGTGCAGAGCGGGGGCGGCCCGGACTGGCTCGCCGCCCTGCGCTACGAGGGCCGCGATCGCTTCGCGACCCTGGGCTGGCCCAACCGCAAGGTGGAGGCCTGGCGCTACGTGAAGGTCCGCCCGCTGAAGGCGTTCGAGGACGCCGTCGCCGGGCGCCCGGACGACGCGACCCTGGAGCGCGCCGCCGAGGCCACCGCCGGCTTCACGGAGGGCAAGGCCGCCCGCGTGATCACGGTCAACGGCTTCTTCGCCCCGTCCCTGTCGTCCATGGACGGCCTGCCGGAGGGCGTGCAGGTCCTGGACCTCGCGCAGGCCGTGGAGAGGCTGCCGGAGCGCGTCCGGGCGGGCCTGGGGACCGTCGCCCCGAAGGACGAGGACGGGGTCGTGGCCCTGAACACGAGCGTCCTGTCCGACGCCGTGGTGCTGCACGTGCCGCGCGGCGTGGTGGTCGAGGACCCGGTGGTGATCGTCCACGCCACGGTGCCCTCCGACGAGGGAGTCGCGGCCCACCCGCGCGTGCTCGTCATGGCCGACGACGCCAGCCAGATCACCGTCGTGGAGCGCTTCGTGGGCGCCGAGGGCGCGCCCTCGTTCACCGACGCGGTCACGGAGCTGATCGTGGGCCCCGACGCGACCGTCCGCCACGTGAAGCTCGTGGAGGACCGGGACGAGGCCTGGCACGCGGGCGACGTGGCCGCCCGGGTCCGGCGCGGCGGGCGGTTCGACTCCCACGTGCTGTCGCTGAGCGGGGGACTGGGGCGGACCTCCGTCCACGCGATCCTGGCCGAGGAGGGCGCCTCCTGCCAGCTCGATGGCCTGTACCTGGCCTCCGAGAAGCGTCACCTGGACCACTACACGTACATCGAGCACGCCGCGCCCCACACGGACAGCGAGGAGCTGTACAAGGGCGTCATCGCGGACGAGTCCACCGGGACGTTCTTCGGGCGCATCCTCATCGACGAGGGCGCGGTGAAGAGCCGCACGGCGCAGCTCAACAACAACCTGCTGCTGTCCCGGAAGGCCCACGTCCACACCCGGCCGCAGCTCGAGATCGACAACGACGACGTGAAGGCCGCCCACGGCTCCACCGTGGGTCAGCTCGACGCGGACGCGCTGTTCTACCTGGAGACCCGGGGCATCGACCCGGAGAGCGCCCGCGGCATCCTCACGTGGGCCTTCGCCGAGGAGATGATCACGCGGCTGCCGGTGGAGGGCCTGAAGCGCAAGCTCGGCCGCGTCCTGGCGGAGCGGCTCGCCACGGACGCGTCGCCGATCACGATGCACGCCATCGAGGAGGAGCTCTGATGGGCGCCGCGCTGGCCACAGGAGAGACGACGCGCACCGGCCCCCTCGACGTGGAGGCGATCCGGGCGCAGTTCCCGTGCCTGCACCAGGAGATCCACGGCAACCCGCTCGTGTACCTGGACAGCGCGGCCAGCGCACAGAAGCCCCAGGTCGTCCTCGACGCCATGACGCGGCTGTACAGTCACGACTACGCCAACGTGCACCGGGGCGTGCACGCCCTGTCGGTCCGCTCCACCCAGGCCCTCGAGGACGCCCGCGAGACCGTCCGCGCCTTCCTGAACGCCCGCGAGACGGCCGAGATCGTCTTCACCCGTGGCACCACCGAGGGCATCAACCTCGTCGCGCAGACCTTCGGCCGCGTGAACGTCGGACCCGGCGACGAGGTCCTGATCACGGCCATGGAGCACCACTCCAACATCGTCCCCTGGCAGATGCTGTGCGAGGACAAGGGCGCGAAGCTGGTGGTGGCCGACATCGACGACCGCGGCGACCTGGTCGTCCCTGACTTCGAGCGCAAGCTCTCCGACCGGACGAAGCTGGCCGCGATCGTCCACGTCTCCAACGCCCTGGGCACCGTGAACCCCGTGGAGAGGCTGATCGAAGCGGCTCACGACCGCGGCGTGCCGGTGCTCGTCGACGGCGCCCAGGCGGCGCCCCACGCGCCGGTGGACGTCCAGGCCCTGGACTGCGACTTCTTCGTCTTCAGCGGCCACAAGACCTACGGCCCGACGGGCATCGGCGTGCTGTACGCGAAGCGCGCGCTGCTCGAGGAGATGCCCCCCTGGCAGGGCGGCGGGGACATGATCTCCCGCGTCACCTTCGAGGGGAGCACCTGGGCCGACGTCCCCGCCAAGTTCGAGGCGGGCACCCCGCACATCGCCGGCGCCGTCGGCCTGGCCGCGGCCCTGGACTTCCTCACCGAGGCAGGCCTGGAGCGCGTGGCCGCCCACGAGGCCGAGGTCCTGGCCCGCGGCGCGGCGCTGCTGGACGACATCCCGGGGCTGCGCCGCATCGGCACCGCGCGCCGGTCCGCCGGGGTCCTGTCCTTCGTCCTGGACGGCGTCCACCCCCACGACGCGGGGACCATCCTCGACAACCAGGGCATCGCCGTCCGGGTGGGCCACCACTGCGCCCAGCCGGTCATGGAGCGCTTCGGCGTCCCGGCCACCATCCGCGCCTCCGTCGGCGTCTACAACACGACGGAGGAGATGGACCGGCTGGGCGCGGGCATCCGCAAGGTGCTGAGCTTCTTCGGCTGAGGCTTCCCATGAGCGACCTCCACGAGCTGTACCGCGAGGTCATCCTCGACCACAGCCGACACCCCCGGAACCGCGGGACGCTGAAGGAGGCCAACCGCCGGGCCGAGGGGTTCAACCCCCTGTGCGGCGATCGGGTGACCATCCAGCTCGTCGTGGACGAGGACGAGGGGGTGGTCCGCGACGTGATGTTCGACGGCGAGGGCTGCGCCATCTCCACGGCCGCGGCGTCCACGCTGACGGAGGCCGTCCGCGGCCGGAGCGTCGAGGAGGTCGAGGCCGTCTATCAGCGCTTCCACGGGGTCGTCACCGGCGAGGAGCCTCCGGAGAACCTGGCCGACGAGGGCAAGCTGGCGGCCTTCGCCGGGGTCGCCGCGTTCCCCATGCGGGTCAAGTGCGCCACCCTGGCCTGGCACGCTCTCCACGAGGCCCTCGAGGGCGGCGAGGACGTGGCCACGACCGAGTAGCGACGCGGGCCTCGAAACCGGAGCGGGCGCCTCGAGCCCCGGGGTGATTGATTCCGTTTATCGAGTGATTCCAGCGCGTTCATGCGGTGCGGCTCGTGGCGCTCGGGGAGCGAGCTCCCTGCAGCGCACGCCCGAGTTTCCAGCGGCGTCTGCATTTTTTCGGCGTTTGCTCTATCTTCCTCGCGTCATCGCTGGCCGGGACGCATGTGCCGGCCGACATCAACCACACACGACACACACGCGAGGAAGGGGACACATGAACAAGTCCGATCTGATCGACGTGGTCCACAAGAACGGCGACTACCAGACCAAGGCCGCCGCGGCGGCCGCCGTGGACGACGTCCTCGAGGGCATCTCCGAGGGGATCACCAACGGCGGCAAGGTCCAGCTCGTGGGCTTCGGCACCTTCAAGGTGAAGGAGCGCGCCGCGCGCACCGGCCGCAACCCCCGCACGGGCGCGAGCATCAAGATCGGCCCGAGCAGGAACGTCGGCTTCAAGGCCGGCAAGGCCCTCAAGGAGCAGCTGTAAGGCTCCAGGCCGGGGCCGGAAGGCATCCGCCGCCGGTCCCGGCCCGGACGGGCGCCTCGTTCCCGAGCCGAGGTCTCGCGCGAAGCCGCGAAGACACGCTCCCATTGCGTCTTCGCGTCTCGGCGCGAGATCGACGGTGGCATCGAGGTGGCGCTATCGGCCGAGCACGGCCTCGGCGACCCGGATGCCCTCGATGGCGCTCGACACGATGCCGCCGGCATATCCGGCGCCCTCGCCGCACGGGTAGAGGCCGTCGAAGCCCGGCGCCAGGAGGGTCTCCTCGTCCCGCACGACGCGGACCGGGCTGGAGGTGGTCGTCTCCACCCCCATGAGCACCGCGTCCTCGGTGAGGAAGCCCTTCATCTTCCGGTCGAACCGCAGCACCGCCCGCGCGAGGGGATTGCTGATCCGCTCCGGGAGGACCTCGCGGAGGTCCGCGGCCCGCACGCCCGGCTTGTAGCTGGTCTTGGCCGGGACGTCGCCGACGCGCCCCTCGAGGAAGTCGGTGAGGCGCTGGGCCGGCGCCCGATAGCCGCCCCCGCCTGCGCGGTAGGCGGCCGCCTCCAGGTGTCGCTGCAGCGCGATTCCCGCCAGCGGCCCCTGGTCGTCCAGGTCCCCGGGGCGCGCGAGCCAGAAGTCGTCCGGCTCCAGGGTCACCACGAGGGCGGAGTTCGCCCAGCGCGACCCCCGGTTGGAGTTGGACATCCCGTTGACGTTCAGGCGCTCGGGCTCCGTGGTCGTCGGGATGACGAAGCCCCCGGGGCACATGCAGAACGAGTACACGCCGCGCGGCCCCACGCGCGCCGTGACGGCGTAGGCCGCCGCCTCCAGGTCGGGGTGATCCGCGTGGCGCCCGTACTGGATGCGATCCACGAGGCCCTGGGGATGCTCGACCCGGGCGCCCACCGCGAACGGCTTGCGCTCCAGGGGCACTCCCGCGCGGTGGAGCATGGCGTACACGTCCCGCGCGGAGTGCCCCGTCGCCAGCAGGACCGCCGGGGAGGGGATCTCCGTGCCGTCCTCGAGGCGCACGCCGGCCACGCGCCCGCGCTCGTCGCGCAGGAGGTCGACCACGCGCGCGTCGAAGCGCAGGTCGCAGCCGGCCTCGAGGAGCCAGGCGCGGATGCGCTCGAGGATCTTGATGAGCCGGTTCGTCCCCACGTGGGGGTGCGCCTCCACGAGGAGATCCTGCGCCGCACCGAAGGCGACGAGGTCCTCGTAGATGCGCCTCACGCGGCGATCCTTGATGCGCGTGTAGAGCTTGCCGTCCGAGTAGGTCCCTGCGCCGCCCTCTCCGAAGCAGAGGTTGGACTCCGGGTCCAGCTCTCCACGGACCCGCAGGCGGTGCGTGGAGCGGTTCCGCTGCTCGACGGCGCCGCCGCGCTCCAGGAGGATGACCGGCTGCCCCGCCTCCACGAAGCGGATGGCCGCCCACAACCCGGCGGGGCCCGTCCCCACGATGACGGGCGCCTCCCCGGGGACGAGGCGGCGCATGCCGGCCGGGATCTCCCGGCGCGGCGCCTGCTCGGGGGGCACCTCCTCGCCCACGCGCCAGACCTCCACGGTGTAGATCCGCCGCGGCGTCTTCCCGCGCGCGTCCAGCGAGACCCTGCGCGGCCGCACCTCCGCGACCTGCTCGACCGGGATGCCCAGGGCCTCGGCCGCCAGCCGGCGGAGCGCCTGCGGCGGCGTGCCCAGGGGCAGGGGGAGGTTCCGGACGATCTCTCCACGCTCAGCCATCGGTGTACCCCAGGGCGTCGAGGACCTTCTCCGTGAGGCGGGACAGGGGCACGGACCGGAGCGCCCCGCCCTCGAGCCATCGCCAGTCCGTGTACCACGACGGCTCCGGGCGTCCTGCGTGCCGGTCGACGTGGTAGATCTCCAGGGTGAGGCGCCGGTGCGTGAACACGTGCTCCACGCTGGCCAGGTGGCGGCCGACGCGCGCGTCCAGGCCGAGGCGCTCGCCCAGGTGATCCCGGAGGCCCTCCTCCCGCGCGGCCCGCAGGGGGAGATCCCCACCGGGAAGCTCCCAGAGGCCTCCGAGGAGCACGTCCGGAGGCCTCCGCGCGAGCAGCACGCGGCCCTGCGCATCGCGCACGAGGCCGGACACCGCCAGCGCCTCCCTGGGACGCCGCCGGCCCTTCTTGACCGGGAAGCGCTCCGGGGTGCCCTCGGCCGCAGCGCGGCAGAAGGCGCGGAGCGGGCACTCGGGGCACGCGGGCTGCTTCGGCGTGCAGACCAGGGCGCCGATCTCCATCATCGCCTGGTTGTGGGACGAGGGATCGTCCGTGTCCACGAGGGCCTCGGCCGTCTCCCAGAGGAAGCGCTCTCCGGCGGCTGTGTTCACGGGATCCCCGAAGGCCGTCAGCCTGGAGAGCACCCGGGCGACGTTGCCGTCCAGGACCGCCTCCGCCCGGCCGAAGGCGATGGACGCGATGGCGCCCGCCGTGTAGCGGCCGATCCCGGGGAGGCTCTTCAGGGCCTCCACGGTGTCCGGCAGGCGGCCGTCGAAGCGCTCCACGACCTCCCCGGCGGCGGCGTGGAGGTGGCGGGCCCGCCGGTAGTAGCCGAGGCCCGCCCACAGGCCCAGCACGTCCTCCTCGCCGGCGTCGGCCAGGGCCTGCGCGTCGGGGAAGGCGGACACGAAGCGCTCGAAGTAGGGGATCACCGTGTCGACCCGGGTCTGCTGGAGCATGATCTCCGAGATCCAGACCCGGTACGGGGTGGGATCCTCGCGCCACGGCAGCCGGCGACGCCGGGTGTGATACCAGGCGGCGAGGTGCTCGCGGATGGGTCGCACGTCGCGCATCGCCGGGCACCGTACAGCCCGCGCGCCCGATCGCGAAGGCGCGAGTCCGGGGCCGCGCGCCGGCAGGGCGGTCGCAAAGTCGACCGCCCTCCCTTGCCCGTGCCCTTGCCCGTGCCCTTGCCTGCTCTCGAACGCGCAGAATGCATCGTTTCCGAGCGGATACAATCCGGCGCCGGGCGCCGTACCGTCGCGCGGCCCTCACTTGTCCGACTTTGCGATTGCCCTGCGCGCGCCGGCCCGGATCGTTGACCACCGGCGGGGCCCTCGGTAGGGTCCCTGCGCTCATCACTCCCTCCGACGGAGCCCGGGGTACGTCATCATGGCCAGGATCACTCGACTCGCATTCCTCCTCAGCGCGTTCTCCCTCGTCGCCATGGGCTGTGATCCCCAGGCGGGAGCGGAGGAGACGCCCGAGCCGGAGGCGAAGGCCGTCCAGGAGGCGGCCCCCGCCGAGCAGCCCGCCGGCGGCGAGCAGGAGACCACCACGGCCGAGGGCGCAGCCACGGCGAAGGCGGGCGCGGCCACGGCCTGTCCGCACGCCAAGGCCGGCGAGTGTCCGAAGGCCGAGGGCTGCGACGGGAACTGCGACGAGTGCCCCCACGCCAAGGCCGGGACCTGTCCCCACGCCGACGAGGGCGGCTGCGACGGGAACTGCGACGAGTGCCCCCACGCCAAGGCGGGCGCGTGCCCCCACGCCGAGAAGGCCGAGAAGGGCTGCGACGGGGACTGCCCGCACGCCAAGGGCGCCGAGTGCGACCACGGCAAGAAGGCCGAGAAGGGCTGCGACGGGGACTGCCCGCACGCCAAGGGCGCCGAGTGCGACCACGGCAAGAAGGCCGAGGCGGACTACGCCGACGAGGCCCACTGCCCGTTCAGCGGGGACGAGGCTGACGGTGATCACGCGCACGCCGCGAAGGCGAAGGCCGCGGGCCACGAGTGCGGGCACCACGGCGCCGAGGGGACGGTGGCCGGCGACGTGGAGGGCAAGCACTACGGCGAGGCCTTCAGCGTGAAGGAGCAGAAGAACCTCGCCGCCGTCCTGAGCGGGGACGACGTCCCGGACGCGCCCGTACGTGTCAGCGGCACCATCGAGGAGGTCTGCCAGAAGGCCGGGTGCTGGTTCGTGCTCGAGGACGGCGAGAAGAAGGCCCGCATCACCATGGGCCGCGCCTTCACGGTCCCGAAGGACTCCAAGGGCCGGAAGGCCCAGGTGGAGGGCACCGTGACCGTGCGCACCTTCACCGAGGAGCAGGTCAAGCACCTGGAGGCCGATCGCGGCGGCGATCCCTCCAAGGTCGAGGGCTCGCGCAAGGAGTTCGTCCTGAAGGCGACGGGCGCCACCATCGAGGGCTGAGCCCGGACCTCACCTCGCGAACCCCACGGGGCGCCGGCGATCATGTCGGCGCCCCGTCTTGTTTCGGGCACCTCTCCCGACTGCCGGGGTGCCCACGGGTGCCGGTCCTACGGGACGTCGGACTGCGCGCCCGGGGGGCTCGGCAGCCAGTCTCGGAGCAGCGCGCTCCGTGTCGCCTCGAAGTCCCGGTCGGCCCGGTCCAGCACCGCGGCCGCCCCGGCTGCGTCGTCGGCCTTCGCCCGGGCCTCGACGGCGGCGGCCGTGTCCCGGAGGCGGATCGCGCCCACGTTGGCCGCGCTGCCCTTGAGGGCGTGGGCCACCCTCGCGGCCTCGGCGCTGTCGCCGCGCGCCAGGGCTTCACGGATGGCCGTCAGCCTGGGGATCGTGTCCTCCAGGAAGAGACCCAGGACCTCCTCCATGAACCCGTCGTCACCCTCGGCCAGGGCGCGGAGGCTCTCCAGGACCGCCGTGTCCAGGCAGGCGGTCTCCTCCTCCGGTGCCTCGTGCTCCACGCTGCCATCCTCGTACGCCGGGGCCGGCGCGTCCACGTAGCGGATCGACGGGGGTTCCGACGCGTCATCGACGCTGCCGTCACGCAGGGCTCTGTCGCGCGGGGACTTCGTCATCGACCCGGGACACTCCTTCCGGCGGTTCGCTCCCCCTGTTCGGTCGGAGCGCGCCGGAAGTTGAATCCCTCGTCGGCGATCAGCCGGCGCGCCGCCTCCGCGTGGCCACGAGGGCAGGGAGGAGCAGCAGGGCCCACGGCAGGGCGCCGGTCGGGCCGCCGCCTCCGGCGCATCCGCTCGATCCGCCATCCCCGCCGCCGGAGACGGGAGGCTGCTCCGGGCCGGTGTCCGGACCGCTCCCGGACACGTCCTGCCCGCCGGCCGTGTCGTCCGAGCCGGCGGCGTCCGGCTCCGACACGTCATCGCCCGCGTCGGGAGTCCCCCCCTCGGCGTCCGGGCTCGGGTCGGTGGCCTCCACGCACTGCCGGGCCTCGTCGCACGTCGAGTCCGGCGGGCAGGCTCCGCAGGACCCTCCGCACCCGTCGTCGCCGCACTGCTTGCCGGAGCAGTCGGGCACGCAGGGCTCCACGCACGTGCGGCCGGTCTCCCCGACGCCGCAGACCTTGTCATCCTCGGTGCAGTCGAAGGACTTCACCTGGTCGTCCTCGCACCAGATCACCGTGCTCCCGTCGCAGTACCCCTCGAAGCTGACGTCTCCGCAGCCCTCTACGGCCTCGCACTGGCCCGCGTCGCACGCCTCGCCGTCCGCGCAGGCGCCGCAGGACCCTCCGCAGCCGTCGTCGCCGCAGGCCTTGCCGGAGCAGTCGGGATCGCAGGGGATCGGCTCGCAGATGCCTTCGGCCGTGCACTCGAACCCGGAGTGGCACGGCGCGCAGAGGCCGCCGCAGCCGTCGGGTCCGCACTGCTTGCCCACGCAGTCGGGCACGCAGCCCTCCGGCACGCACGCGAAGTCCTCGCAGATCTCCCCGTCCGCGCAGGCGCCGCAAGGCTCACCGCACCCGTCGTCGCCGCAGGTCTTCCCGTCGCAGGCGGGCTCGCAGGCCTCCGGCTCGCACTGACCGGCCTCGCAGACCTCGCCGTCGGCGCAGGTCCCGCAGGACGCTCCGCACCCGTCGTCGCCGCAGGTCTTCCCGTCGCAGGCGGGCTCGCAGGCCTCCGGCTCGCACTGACCGGCCTCGCAGACCTCGCCGTCGGCGCAGGTCCCGCAGGACGCTCCGCACCCGTCGTCGCCGCAGGTCTTCCCGTCGCAGGCGGGCTCGCAGGGGGCGGGCTCACACTGGCCGGTCTCCGTGCAGACCTCGTCCCCGGCGCACGAGCCGCAGGACCCTCCGCACCCGTCCGGGCCGCAGACCTTGCCGTCGCAGGCGGGCTCGCAGGCGGCGGGCTCGCACTCCAGCGGATTCTCGCCGGAGGGATCGGCCCCCGTGTCACCGCACTCGTAGAAGCCCTTGTCGCCGTCCCAGCCGCACGAGGACTCGCAGTCCTGGTCGTAGAGGAGGCCGTCCTCGCACCAGACGACCGTGGAGCCGTCGCAGCAGCCCGTGAAGGTGACGTCGCCGCAGGGCGGATGGCACTGGCCGTCGGAGCAGGTCTCGCCCTCGGCGCAGGTGCCGCAGGAGCCACCGCAGCCGTCGTCGCCGCAGGTCTTGCCTGAGCAGTCCGGCGTGCAGCCGCCGTCGCAGCTTCGCGGATACTCGCCGCTCGGGTCTTCGCCGCTCTCGCCGCAGTAGTAGTAGTTCTTTTCCGCATCCCACCCGCACGACGACGTGCACTCCTGGCTCTGCAGGCTCCCGTTGTCGCACCAGATCGCCGTCGAGCCGTCACAGCAGCCGGTGTACGTCACGTCGCCGCACTCCGACGTCCCGCCCGTGGGGCACGAGGAGGTGCAGTCGTTGCAGCCGCACTCCCAGGCCGGCCCCCAGCACACCTCCTGGCTGGCGCCGCCGGGCTGGCAGGCGCCGTCGTAACCGCCGGTAGGGGCCTGGCAGGTCCCGTCCACGCACGTGCCGTCGTCGATCCACGTGTCCGGGGCCTTCGCCGGGACGGTCCGCGTGACGCAGTGGATGGCCCCGGACCAGAACGAGAGCTCCTCCGAGTCGATCCAGACGTGGTCGTAGTCGGGCATCGCCGCCTCCCACTCCGCCTGGGCCTGGGCGCGGCTGTCCTCCCACTCCTGGTAGTCGTCATCGTTTTCCGGCAGGGAGTAGGCGGGCCACAGGTTGAGCCCGTTGACGAAGGTGGAGTTGATGTACGTGAACGGGACGTCCACGGGCTTCCCTCGCGAATTGATAGTGGTCCGGTGCCCCGGCATCACGACGCGCTCCACGGTGAACCCGCCGCCTCCCGGCTTCACGTAGGACTCGAGGAACGCGGTGTTGGCGTCCATCCGGGCCGCGTTCGTCTGCTGGGCGCTGTTGGCGTAGGGCTCCGGATAGTGGCCGATGATGATCGTGTCGTCGTCCACGACCTTCATGTACATGTCGATGTGGCCGGTGCCGTCGTCGGTGATGCTGTAGGTGATGACCACGTCCTGGCAGCCCAGGTAGTCGCCCCACTCGGCCTCGAGCTGCTGGGTGAGCGGGTGGTCCTGGAGCGTGGCCAGGTCCGCGGAGTTGAGGCTCGAGTCGCACCCGCCCTGGTCGCAGCTCATGTAGTAGAGCTGCCGGGAGCCGGTGAAGCAGACGCCGTCGGTGGTGGCCTGGAACGTGCCGCCCTCGGTCGTCACCGGCATGCGGTACGTGTTGGTCGGCGCCTCCTGGCCCAGCTCGGGCAGGGCCCGGCCGAGGAAGGTGGGAAGGCCGTCGTCCAGGGGCCGGTCGTGGTAGTAGCGGAAGTCCGCGAAGGAGAAGGTGTCCGTGGCCTGGTCGATGATGGGCAGCGGGCCGGAGTCGATGAACCAGACGCTGTCCAGGGGCTCGACGATGAAGCGGATCTTCGACGTGATGGTCGACTCGGGGACGCCCACCTGTTGGAGCAGGTTCTTCAGGGTATTGGCGGTGCTGTTGCCGGGTACGATGAACCAGACCTCCGCCACCGTGGAGGCGTGCTTGGCGATCTGGAGGATCGTCCCCCGGGCGTTCTCGTACTGGCTCGCCGTCAAGTAGTCCGGGACGGCCATGACGACGGCCCGCATGGGCTCCCACTCGACCATGGGGCGCACGTCGCCGGAGGGCGGCGCGGTGATGGCATAGCGCTGGGGCGCCGCCGCCCGGATGTCGTCGTACTGATCGGCCTTGGCGCTCGGCGTCGGGAGGGTCCTGCGATGGGCCGGCCGCATCGGCTCGTCCGGGTACATGATGTAGTCGATGCCCGGCGCCCGGCGGAACCGCTCCGCGTGGTCCACCGCCGGCGTCTCCGTCGCCTCCGGTCCCCCCGCCTCGTCCGACTGCGTGTCCCGGGGCGGCCCTTCGCACGACGCCAGGGTGAGCAGGACCGCGCATGTGACCGTGACGTTGAGACGCTTCATCGACTCCTCCCTTTCCGAACCACGGCACCCTATTGGGGCGTCTCGCGCGTGGTCAAGGACGTGCACGGAACCCGTCTGGCGCCCACCCGGTGGAGCCGCTCTCCGCTGTCCCGCGTCACGGTGAGGTTCGCCGGACCGAACCGCTCCGAGCCGCGTTGCCCACGCGCCAGGGCTTCGATAGGTTCGTCCCATGACCCACCGCCTCGCCGCCGCGATCCTCCTCGGGCCGGTCGCCCTCGCGGGTTGCACGAAGACCGGGGACTCCGTGTTCATGCCCCTGGACGTGGACGCCGCGCCCGGGGACGTGCCGGGCGACCCCGGCGGCGACACCCGGCCGCCCGCTCCCACGTGGGAGGACGACATCCAGCCGCTGCTCGCGGACAAGGGATGCGGGGCAGCGCTTTGCCACGGCGACAACACGGCGTCCGGGCTCTCGGTGGCCTCCGTGGAAGCCCTGGAGGAGGGCGGCGACCACGGACCGGCGGTTGTCCCGTGCCAGCCCGGGGATGGCACCATCCTCGGCAAGCTCTCGTCGACTCCGCCCTTCGGCGGACGCATGCCGATCGGCGGCCCGTTCCTGACCGAGGCGGAGATGGACCTGGTCGAGTCCTGGATCGCCTCGGGCGCCCGCGTGAGCGTCGGCGATCCGGGCTGCGACGGGTAGGCGCGTATCCAGCGACCGCCGGGGAGGGCGGTCCACCGCATCCTCGAGGCCCCCGGCGAGCCGGGGGGATGACGGCGCCGGCCCGGGGGAGCCATGCACGACCCCCGCTCCGGGCACTACGAGGGTCACCCGTGAGAAGCGCGCAAGGCCCTGCCCCTGCTCACCATTCTGCCTGCTCCGCCGGCAGCCGTGACGGTGGCGTACGTCCACGTCGACCTCGGCGGCTCCTTCGCCGCCCGGGGCGACCTCTTCGAAGCGGGAGGGGGTCCGGAGCGCTCACCGGGATCCCATGTGGAGGCCACCCTTCCGGGGCTCCGCCTGGGCCTGGACGGTCGCCGGGGTTCACACCGGGGTGCAGCTTGTGCTCACGAGGCCGGTGCCGGGCCAGACGGGCCACGGGCCGCCCACCGAGCCCGGCTGGCGGAACCTCTACAGGGACAACGGCTTCCGCGTCTACGTGCCGGGCATGGCCCTGGTCGCCGCGACGGCCTGGGTACCGCGTCGGGCGGGACGGCGAGAAGTGCCGGCGGAACGACGGGGAGCCCTGGGACGAGTTCGAGCGCCTCGTCCCCTGGGAGGTCCTCCCCGGCGTGTACGAACCCTGACTCCTGGGACGGAATGGAGGTTCGAGTCCAGGGCGGGGAGGCGCAAGCTGTGGTGGGACGCAACGACGCAGGACTGGCAGCGCCAATTCAAGGAGTCGCGGCACGCCACAGCGCCGTCGGATCGTCGGCCTGGGCCGGACCGGAGTTTCGTCACAGGAGTCAACCCTCAGCCCTCGAACGCCTCGTCCACGACGTCCAGGGCCCGGTCGATGCGCGCGAAACCCTCGCGCAGATCCCCCTCGGAGATGCACAGAGGCGGGTTCGTCATGAAGCTGGACCAGCGGACGTAGCTGAACAGGCGCTCCTCCAGGAGGCGCTCCTTGAAGCGCTCCATCACCGGGCTGGAGCCGTTGAACGGCGCCACCGGCTCCCCGGCCTCGTTCCGGCGCAGGTCCACCATGCCGAACAGGCCGACGCAGCGGCCGCCGGCGACCGACGGGTGACGCTCCCGCAGGCTGTCCATCTCCTCGCGCATCACGGGCTCCAGGCGGGCGGCCTGGTCGACCAGCCCCTCGTCCCGGAGCACCTCGATGTTGGCGGCGGCGGCGGCCAGGCCGATGGGATGCGCGGTGTAGGTGAGCCCGCCCCAGAACACCTCGTCCTCGAAGTGCGAGGCCACGCGGTCGCTCAGGGCCATGCAGCCGAGCGGCGCGTACGAGCTGGTGAGGCCCTTCGCCATGGTGACGATGTCCGGGACGATGTCGCCGTGCTCGAAGCCGAACCAGCGGCCGCTCCGGCCGAAGCCGGCCATGACCTCGTCGCAGACCAGCAGGATGCCGTGGCGGTCCAGGAGATCCTTCAGGCCGCGGAGGTAGCCCTTCGGCGGCAGCAGCACGCCGTTCGTACCGGTGATGCTCTCCACGAACATGGCGGCGATGTGGTGCGGCCCCTCCGCCTGGATGACCTCTTCCAGGTAGCGGAGGTTGTTCACCGCACGCTCCTCCTCGGTGGCGCCGAACGAGTAGCTCCAGGGCTCCGGGTCCAGGACGTGGACGACGCCCGGGATCCCGGGCTCGATGGTCCAGCGACGCGGCTCGCCCGTCAGCGTCATCGCCCCGTGGGTGGCGCCGTGATAGCTGCGGTAGCGGGCGAGGATCTTGTGACGGCCGGTCACCGCCCGGGCCGCCTTGATGGCGTTCTCGTTGGCCTCCGCCCCACCCAGCGTGAAGAAGAAGCGGTCCAGGTCCCCCGGGAGCACCTCGGAGAGGAGCTCGCCGAGGCGGGCGCGGACCTCCGTCGCCGAGCCCGGATAGGCGTAGGCCAGGGTCTCGACCTGCTCCCGGATGGCGGCGACGATTCGCGGGTGCGCGTGCCCGGCGTTCACGCTCATGATCTGGCTGTTGAAGTCCAGATAGCGCTCGCCCTCGGGGGTCCAGAACCACACGCCCTCGGCCCCGGCGATGGGCAACGGGTCCACGGCGCCCTGCCGGCTCCACGAGTAGATCGTGTGGGCCCGGCACAGGCGGATCATCTCCTCGCTCGTCATGGCGCCTCCGCGTGTCGCGGCGAGACCATAGCAGCCGCGGATCGCGCGGGCACCGGAAACCTGCCCGCGTCGGCCGCCGCACACCCTGCTCCCAAGTTGACGAACCCGCGACGCGGCCTCAACATCGTGCGTATTCACACAACACGGTTCGCAGCCGGGCGATCTCACACAGAGTTCGCGCCCGGCGCAGCGGAGGTGGAGTCATGCAACTGCGAGGGCACATCTGGGCCGCGGCCCTGGCGGCGTCGGCCCTGGCGATGGGCTGCGACGACAACGGTGACGGCGGGGAGACGACGGACGAGAGCCTGGGCAGCCAGGTCCTCGTGACCCAGGGGGAGTTCGACACCGTCCCCCTGACCCAGGAGGCGGCCGAGGCTGCGGGCTGGACGTCCACGGAGGAGTGCGTCCCCGGCATGGGCGTCCACGCCCTGAACATGAACGAGCAAGGCGAACCCGGCCCGCTGGTGCTCCTCTATGACCTGGAGGGCCGCCTTCTCGGCGTCGAGCTCGAGAGCCTGGCCGAGCAACCCGCCCCGCCCTGGGAGCACCTGGAAGAGGGCCACGAGGGCATGGAGTTCGAACACTGGACGTTCCACGCCTACTTCCGGGATCCGACCGGGGTCTGCGAAGGGGAGGTGGCCCCGCCGGCGGACGGCTCGGTGGGCCATCGCCTCATGACGACCCACGGACAGTTCAACGCGATGCCCCATCGGATGGGCGCCGCGGAGGACGCCGGCTGGATGCCCGAGGGGGAGTGCGTGCCGAACATGGGCGTCCACGCGCTGAGGATGGGGTCCCAGGGCGAGCCGGAGCCCCTGGTCCTGCTGTACTCGCCGGAGGGCGAGCTGATCGGCTTCGAGCTGGAGAGCCTCGCCGAGCAGCCGTCCCCGCCTTGGGAGCACCTGGAGGAGGGGCACCCCGGGATGGAGTTCGAGCACTGGACCTTCCACACGTACTTCCGCGATCCGCGCGGGATCTGCCAGTGACGCGCTACCGGCGGGGCTTCGGCTCGGCTCAGGCCGCCTCGGCCTCGCTCCCGTCCCCGCCGGCGGGCGCCGGGTCCACCTCGCCCGCCTCGGCCTCGGCCTCGTTCTCGGGCCGCTGGAGGATCACCTTCACCGGCATGTCGCGGAGATCGTTCGCGAGGTTGCGGACCCGCTCGATGATCCCGCAGGTCACGGCGTGCCCCCGGGCCACCAGCAGGGTCCCGTTGGCCGTGAGCACGTCCGCGGCGAAGGTCATGCCCTCGCGGACCGCGTGCAGCGGCACCTCCTCGACCTTCATGGCCTGCTCGCCGCCGCCGCGCATCTCGACGAAGGCCGCCAGGAGGTCGGGGTCGTAGACGCCGCGGCGCCCGCGCATGAACTCCAGGGCGACCTCGGGCGGCGACCCGCCGGCCTCCAGCACGTCGAAGTCGCGCACGATGCGGATGGCGCGCGCGCCCCACGGGATCGTCCGCTCCCGCAGGTGATTGGCCGGCCGCCCGGACCCGTCGAAGTGCTTGCCCACGTTGGCGATGATCTGGCGCACGCCCTCCAGGCGCGGAACCGGGCCGAGGAGCTGATCGGCCACCTCCGGGATGCGCGCGACGATCTTCTCCTCCTCGCGGGACAGGGGGCGGCCCGCGTGCAGCTTCCGCACGGTCTCGGGGGGCGCCGTCACGGTCCCCAGCTCGCCGAGGAGCGCGGCCACCTCGGCCTCCCAGGCGTCCGAACGGCCCACGTGCTCCGCGAGCCTCCGCACCTGCTCGGCCATGCGCTCCGAGCGGCCGAAGGCCTCCGGCTGCGTGAGGGCCATCACGTGGCTCAGGGCCTTGACGGAGCCGCGCAGGGTCTGCTCGAGGAGGACCTTCTCCGCCCGGATCAGGCGATACTGCTCGGCCGCGGCGCGGACGGCCGCCACCAGCTGGGGAGGCGGACAGGGCTTGGTGAGGAACCGGAAGATGCCGGCCTCGTTCACCAGGGCGATGGCCGTGTTCAGGTCGGCGTGGCCCGTGAGCAGCACGCGCACGGTGTCCGGCGCGACGTTCCGCACCCGGCTCAACAGCTCCAGGCCGTCCATGCCGGGCATCCGCATGTCGGACATGACCACCGCGAACGGCCCGTGGGCCTCCAGCTTCCGCAAGGCCTCCTCGCCCCGCTCGGCGAGGTGGATCTCGGCGCGGCGCCGGAGGTGGAGGCGGAGGCCGGACAGCACGTGGGGCTCGTCGTCGACGCAGAGGATCCGCGGCTTGTCCTCGACCCTTGGCCACCGCATCACGCCACCCCGCCGCACAGGACCCGACCGGCCTCCTCCCGCCAGTCCGGCAGGCGCTCCGCGACGCCGAGGTCGTCCAGCAACCCGTGATCCAGCTCCGGCTGGCAAGCGTCCGGGGCCTCGGCCGCGCAGCACTCGTGGCTCAGGCGATCCGCCACGTGGACGGCCGCCACCAGGTCGAAGACAGTGCTCTCCACCCGGCGCGGCACGTGGTGGTGGGCCACCGCCTCCACGATCGGGTGTGGCAGGCCCCAGAGGCCCAGGAGATAGGCGCCCACCTCCGCGTGCGTGTAGCCCAGCACGTCCTGCTCCACCTCCCAGGCGGGGCGTCCGGAGCGCTCGGCCTCCGACAGGCACACGGCGAGGCGACCGGACAGCCTGGAGGCCAGCAGCAGGTAGCCCGCATCGTGGAGCATCCCCGCCATGAAGGCGTCGTCGGCGTCTCGCCGGGCGACCAGCCGCGACGCCACGCGCCCGGTCCGCAGGGCGTGCCGCTGGAGGGAGCCGATGGAGAAGCCGGGCACGTCGGGCGCCGGCTCGAAGGCCCGGAACACCTCCACCGACAGGACGAGGTTCCGGAGCATCCGCGTGCCCAGGAAGGTCACCGCCTGACGCACGCTCGACACGCGGCGGACCGTGCCGAAGAAGGCCGAGTTGACGATCTGGAAGATCTTGGCCGTCATGGCCACGTCCTGCTCGACGATGGCTCCCAGCTCGTCGAGGCTCACGTCCGGGTCCCGGAGGGCCGCCACCAGCTCCGAGTAGATCCGCGGGCAGGACGGCAGCGCATCCGTGGAGCCCAGGAGCTGTCGCAGCCCCGGGTCGTGCAGGAGGTCCTGCAGGCGACAGGCCCGCTCCACGACGTTCTCCAGCCGCTCGGGCTCGCAGGGCTTGTCGAGATACTGATGCGCCACGGGTACGGCGCGCAGGGAGGCGTGCTCGTCGACGTGGCCCGACAGGACGATGCGCACGACGTCCGGGTGGCGCTCCTCCACGGTCTCGAGCAGCGCCGTCCCGTCCATGCCGGGCATCCGCACGTCCGTGACCAGGACGTCCACCGGCTCTGTGGTCATGTGCAGGAGGGCCTGCTCGGCGCTGTCGACGAAGTCCATGCGCCACTGGCCTCGATACCTCCGCAGCAACCCCCGCAGCCCGTTGAGCACGTGCCGCTCGTCGTCGACGAAGAGGACCCGTCGCGTCATGCCGCCTCCTCCCGCACCTGGGCCGGATCGATGGGGAGCCGGACGTGGAACGCCGTCCCCGCGCCGCGCTCCGTGTCGAACCAGATGCTCCCGCCGTGGCGCTCCACGACGATGGCGTGCGCCAGGGCGAGCCCCTGGCCGGTTCCCTGCCCGACGGGCTTCGTCGTGTAGAAGGGCTCGAAGATCCGCTCGCAGTCGCAGTCCGGGATGCCGGGGCCCGTGTCCGCGATGGTCACGACGACGTGATCCGCCTCCTGGCGGCTCCGGACCGCGATACGGCCGCGGTCGCCGACGTCCACCACGTCGCGGATGGCGTGGGCGGCGTTGACGACGATGTTCAGGAGCACCTGCCCGATGTCCCCCGGGTGGCACGTCACGAGCGGCAGATCCCCCAGCTCCAGGTCGAGGTCCGCGACGTGCTTGTACTCGTTGCGGGCCACCGTCAGCGTGTTGTCGATGATGCGGTTGACGTCGGCCGCCGTCTTCTCGTCACAGGAGGGATGCGCGAACTCCTTCATGGCGCGGACGATCTCGGCGACCCGCCGGATGCCCTCGAAGGTGCGCTCGAAGGCCGGCCCGCTCTCCTCGTCCAGGAACTCCAGGTCGGCCGCGTCCTCCATGGCCCGGACCTCCTCGGCGGGCGCGGGCGCCTCCAGGAGACCGGCCTCGGCCATCATCCGCCGATAGCCGCGGGCCAGGGCGCGCACGTCCTCGTAGGCCCCGCGGAGGAAGTGCACACTGTCCCCGACGAATTGGATGGGCGTGTTGATCTCGTGGGCGATGCCGGACGCGAGCTGTCCCACGGCCTCCAGCTTCTGCATGTGCCGGCGCTCGACCTCGAGCCGCTCCCGGTCTGCCATCTCCTGGCGGAGGCACTCCACGACCCCGTGGAGCTCCGCGGTGCGGTCTGCGACGCAGCGCTCGAGATCCATGAGCCGGCCGAGGGCCATGCGCCGGAGCTCCCGCTTCTCCACCAGCCCCACCGCGAGCTGCTGGACCTCCACGGGCTCGAAGGGCTTGCACAGGAGCACGAGCTGATCGACCCGATCCCCCAGGCGCGCGACGATGGTCCGCCAGTGCACGTCCGGGAGCCCTGTACAAAGGACGATCTCCAGCTCCGGATCCTCGTCCCAAAGACAGCGCGTCGTCTCGAAGCCGTCCCAGCCCTCGCCGAGGTCGATGTCGACCCACGCGACGGCATAGGGGCGCCCCTCCTCGCAGGCGGCACGCACGCGCTCCGCCGCCTCCTCGCCGGACGCCGCGCCGTCCACGTCGAAGTCCAGCGGCCCCGTCCGAAGCTGCCGGGCTACGGCCCGCGCGACGGTCCGGTCGTCGTCCACCACCAGGAGGCGGCGACTCGTGGGCGTCTGTTGCTGGATCATGGGGCCCCCGGCTCCCTGCGTTCCCCCGGGTTCATCGGTCGCGGTGCGGTCGGAGTTGAGGACGATCTCGCGACCGACGGGGGAACCATGGAGCGTTGAACATCTCGGCGGGCCCCGGTATCGTCGCCGCTCCTTGGAGAGGCGGCACTCTCGACTCCGTCCATCCCGGACGGCTGGCACACCTCCGGGCGCACGCTCGCGGGCGGGCGCTCGCACGGGACCAAATGGGGACGACACCATGCGAATCCACCGACACACGCTGCTGCATACCGTGTCGGCGCTCGCGCTCCTCGCGCTGGGCGCCTGCGACTCCGACGACGGCGCCGGCGTCGGCGATACCGGGGGGCTCGACGTCGAGAGCGATGTCGCCGATGTGGAGGGAGACGCCGAGCCCGACGCGGAGCCGGATGCCGAGCCCGACGCGGAGCCGGATGCCGAGCCCGACGCGGAGCCGGATGCCGAGCCCGACGCGGAGCCGGATGCCGAGCCCGACGCGGAGCCGGATGTCGAGCCCGACGCGGAGCCGGATGTCGAGCCCGACGCGGAGCCGGATGCCGAGCCCGACGCGGAGCCGGATGCCGAGCCCGACGCGGAGCCGGACACCGTCCAGGACACCGAGCCGGACACCGTCCAGGACGCCGAGCCGGACATGGTCGCGGACGTGCCGACCGACGTCGGTCCCGACGCCGGGGAGTGCACGGGCGACGAGCAGTGCGTGGTGGACGACTGGTGCATGGAGGGCTCCTGCAACCTGGAGACCGGCCAGTGCGACTACACGGACATCTGCACCGGCGAGAACAACCACCCGTGCGTGCCGGCGGGGAGCCCGGGATCGAGCGATTCGGACATCACGAACTGCCTGTGTGAGGTCGACGACTTCTGCTGCACCGACATCTGGGACTCCCAGTGCGTCGACGAGGCCATCTCGGAGTGCGGCCTGACCTGCGACTGCAGCGCGGCGACCGCCGACGAGCTCGCGTGTGACGTGCCGGAGGACTGCGACTGGTGCGGCGGGAACGTCTGCACCGGCGAGTGGGACTGCGTGGACGGCACCTGCGTCCAGGGGGAGCCCCTCACGTGCACTGACGAGGACGACAACGACTGCGTCACCCCGGTGTGCGACGAGCTCGAGGGCGCCTGCGTGCCCGTGACGGACGACGACCTCTGCGACGACGGTGACGTCTGCACCAACGACATCTGCGTCGAGGACGGGAGCTGCGTGAACGAGGACATCGCGGGCTGCGGCGCGAACCACCCGTGCCACGTCAGCGGATTGCCGACCTCGGCCGACCCGTCGGTGACCGAGTGCGTGTGCGCGGAGGACCCGAGCTGCTGCGACACCGCGTGGCACGAGGGGTGCGTGGACATCGCCGCGGCGACCTGCGGCGCCACCTGCGACTGCTCGGCGGGTGACGTGGCGTGCGACGTCGACCTGGACTGCGTCGCCTGCGACACCAACGCCGACCGCTGCGACGGCACGTGGGTCTGCCAGGACGGCTTCTGCGCCGACGCCCCGCCGGTGGAGTGCACGAACGACGAGGGCGAGTGCCTCATCGACACGTGCGACCCGGAGACCGGCGAGTGCAGCGTGATCCCGACGGACTCCGCCTGCGATGACGGAGACTCCTGCACGGCCGACTCCTGCGACGCCGGGACCGGGGCCTGCGTGTACGAAGAGCTCTGCGCGACGAACCACCCCTGCGAGACGAGCGAATTCCCCGAGTCGTCCGACCCGGAGATCACGGCCTGTGTCTGCGAGACCGACAGCTTCTGCTGCGACAACGCCTGGGACGAGACGTGCGCCCAGATCGCGCTCGCCACGTGCCAGGTGTGCAACGACTCGGACCCCTGCACGGCCGATCTGTGTGGGGAGGAGGGGACCTGCACCAACGTCCCGACGACCGAGGAGTGCTCGGGCGAGCCGTCCTTCGAGTGCCAGGGCACGGACGCTCCCGCCATCGAGGGCTCCTGCGACATCGTCTCCTCCATGGAGGGCTGCTGCGATCAGTACGGTCGCGTCATCTGGTGCGAAGGCGGCGACACCTACTGTTTCGACTGCGCGAGCGGCAGCCCGTTCTGCGGGTGGAGGGCGGAGGACGAGTTCTACGACTGCGGGACCGACGGGAGCGCGGAGCCCTCCGAGAGCTTCCCGCTGATGTGCTCGGAGGCGCCGTAGCGCGCCCGTCGGGGTCCGGCCGGCCGGCCGGGCCCCGCTCGTGATGCTCGAACGCCCCGCGTCGGCCCGCCCGGCGCGGGGCGTCGTCGTTTCGGGGGCCGCGCGCGCCCGCGGGGAGCCAGGACCGCCGCCCCCGGCTCACAGTTCGTCACATGTCGCAAGACGAAAGGCTCGCGCAAAGGCGCGAAGACGCAAAGGAAAGCGGCATGTTTCGAGCCGGTGTGCTCGCTGTGTGCCTGCCGGTGACCCGACGGTCTCAACCAAGCCGGTGTGCAAGCGGTTCGCCGGCCTTCGCGTCTTGGCGGCTTGGCGCGCGACTTTACGCGAGACCGCGGGATCCCGAGATGTGGACTGTGAGCCGTCCACGGCGGTCACCTCCCGGCCAACCGCAGCAACCGTCCCCGGCGGGGACGCCGGCGCCCCCACGAGGTGCGGGTGGGGAGGGCGAGGGCGCCCCCGAAGGATCAGTGGAGCGCGTTCGGCACGGCGAGGGTGAACGGCGCGATCACCGCGTCGAACTCGTCGCCGGCGTCGGTGACCATCTGGTACGTCCCCTGCATGGTGCCCACCTGCGTGCGCAGGGGGCAGGCGCTCGTGTATGCGTGCTCGTCGCCGGGCGCCAGGACCGGCTGCTCGCCCACGACGCCGGGGCCGCGGACCTCCTCCACGTGACCGTCGCCGTCCGTGATCACCCAGTGGCGGCTCACGAGCTGGACGGCCTCGTCCGACTCGTTCCGGATTTGCACCCGGTAGGCGAAGAAGTAGTGGTCGCGCTCCGGCGCGCTCCGCTCGGGCACGTAGAGGCTCTCCACCTGGACCCGGATGCCGCGCGTGCTCTGATCACTCATGATGACTCCTGTGAAGAAACTCCGGCCCACGCCGACGATTCGACGGCGCTGTGGCGGGCCGCAACTCCTTGAATTGGCGCTGCCAGTCCTGCGTCGTTTCGTCCCACCACAGCTTGCGCCTCGGCGCCGTGGACTCGAACCTCCATTCCTTCCCAGGAGTCAGGACGGACGCCTTACCGGGGAAGGGCCCGGGTGATCAAGGTCCACTGCGAGGGAACCGCCGAGGGAGACGGCCTCCGGCGTGACCTCGGCACGCCAGGCCTCCACCTCCACGCCGGCCTCCGTCACCTCGGCGAGGGCGGCGGCGTAGTCCGGGTCGATCCGCGCCGCCGGCGCGAAGGTCCCCGCGTCGTCTCGCTGGACCAGATAGAGCATCACGGCCCGGGCGCCCTGCTCCACCATCCCCTCCAGCTCCCGGAGATGCTTCAGGCCGCGCTTCGTCACGGCGTCCGGGAAGCACGCGACCCCGTCGTCGGCCAGGGTGACGTTCTTCACCTCCACGTAGCAGGGGCGCGCGTCGTCCGGGTGCTCCTCGAGCAGGAGGTCGATGCGGGACCGCTCCCCGTACTTCACCTCCCGGCGCACGGACCGATAGCCCGCCAGGCCCGGGATGGCGTCGGCCTCCACGGCCCGCCGGGCCAGCCTGTTCGGAAGCTGCGTGTTGATGCCCACGAGCACGTCGCCGTCGCTGGCGATCTCCCAGGTCCACTTCAGCTTCCGCTTCGGGTTGTCCGCCGGCCTGAGCCACACCCGCGAGTCAGGGTCCTGGCAGCCCATCATGCTGCCGGTGTTCATGCAGTGGGCCACCACCTCCCGGCCGTCGTCCAGCACCACGTCCGCCAGAAAGCGCTTGTAGCGGCGCACGAGGCGGCCGGCGACGAGGGGGGGATCGTAGGGGATGCGCGGCGCGGTCATCGGAGGCTCCGTCTCTATCGTGGAACGGCCGGGGAGCGGCCGGTATAGTCCGGCGCTCGTATTCGGAGGGAGGAGAGGATGCGCAGAGCGATCGGCACCGTGGCGGCGCTGACCCTGCTGGTGGCGGGCCCCGCGGCGTGGGCGACCATCGTACGGGGCTTCAGCCTGGAGGCGATGACCCTGGAGTCCCACGCGGTCGTCCGGGGGGAGGTCATCGACGAGGAGGTGGTGTACGACGCCGACCGCGGGCGCGTCTACACCCACTCGTTCGTGCGCATCCGCCAGGCCTGGAGCGGCCACGACCGCCCCGGGGACGTGATCGCGGTCCGCCAGATCGGGGGGCTGCTCGACGGGGTGGAGAGCCACGTCGTCGGGACGGTGGACCTCCACGTGGGGGACGACGTGGTCCTGTTCGCCCGGACCGACGGCGCCTTCCACTACCTCGTCGGCATGTCGCAGGGCCTGTGGCAGATCGACCACTCGCCCGCCGGCGCGCCCGTGGTGGCCCGCGGCGTGGACTCCCTGCGCCTGGCTCGCCCGGCCGGCCCCACCCACGGCGCCGCGCCCGACAGGACGACCCTCGCCGAGCTTCGGGCCCGGGTGGAGGCCATCCTCGCCGGCGGGGGGACGCGATGAACCGCACGGTCCGATTCGCGATCGCCCTCCTGGCCCTGCTGTTCCTCGCCGGAGAGGCCCACGCGTACGTGGTTCTGAAGGACTACGACGGAAGCACGCGCCGCTGGCAGGAGACGACGGTCCCGTGGACCATGGGCTCCGGCTCCATACCGGGGGTCGGCGACTCGTCGTTCCAGTCCGCGCTGCAGGCGGCCTTCGACGCCTGGGAGGGCGTCGGGTGCTCCTGGCTGGGCTTCCAGTTCGACGGCGTGAAGACGTTCGACCCGGGCGGCGGCATCCACGTGATCGTCCAGTCCAACTCGTGGGATCCCACCGTCGGCGACGCCCTGGCCTACGCCCAGTCCCAGACCACCTCGGACGGCTCCATCACGTCCACGGACATCGTCTTCAACGCCGCCACGGCCCAGTGGTCGGCCTCCGGCAGTCCGCCCGTGGGCGTCTCCGACGTCCAGGGCGTGGCGACCCACGAGATCGGGCACGCCATCGGCCTCGACCACTCCCGGCACTTCGAGTCGACCATGTTCTTCTCGGGCGGCTCCACGGACCTGCGCTCCCTGGCGGGCGACGACGAGCAGGGCGCCTGCTACCTGTACCCGGACGGCGACTTCGGCGGGGGCGCCGCGTGCGACTCCTGCGAGAGCAACGCCGACTGCGCGGACGGCGACTGCCTGCTCATCCAGGGCTGGGGCAGCGCCTTCTGCGGCCAATACTGCCAGGGGAGCACGGACTGCCCGGACGGCTTCTTCTGCGCCGAGTTCACCGACCCCAGCATCGAGCCCCAGTGCTATCCGGCCAACGATCACTGCGACCAGGCGGGCGCGAGCATCGGCCTGGGCGAGTACTGCTACGGGCACGAGACCTGCTCCTCGGGCACCTGCCTCGTCCTGCCGGACGACGCCTACTGCTCCCAGGAGTGCACCTCGTCCTGCGCCGACGGGATGGTGTGCGTGGGCGGCCTCTGCCTCGCCGCCGGTGACACCCCCTACGGCGGCGCCTGCGACAAGTCGTCGGAGTGCCAGACCGGCTCGTGCGTCCACTTCTCCAGCCAGGGGGTCTGCACCCAGCCCTGCGGTACGAACGGGGGCACCTGCCCGGACGGGAACCAGTGCCTCCAGGACGTCTTCTGCGTGCCGCCGGGGCCGGGTGCCAACGGGGCCCCCTGCATCCGCGACGACCAGTGCGCCGGAACGTACTGCATCGACGGAGCGTGCACCCAGCCCTGTGGCGCGGGCCAGCCTCCCTGCCCCGAGGGGAGCACCTGCGGCGACGGCGGCTTCTGCGAGGGCGGCGCCACCGGCGGGTCCTGCCAGGACAGCGGCGCGTGCCCGGACGGCCTCGTCTGCCAGAAGCCGGCCCAGGACGCCGCGGGGACCTGCGCGCGGCCGTGCAATCCGCTGCTGGCCCAGGGCTGCCTCGAGGGGGAGGTCTGCGCGTGGCGCTGGGAGTCCTGGACGAGCACCCTCACCGGCACCTGCGTGGAGGCCACCGGCGGTCGCCAGGAGGGCGAGGCCTGCGACCCGCCGAGCGATCCCTGCGAGGCGGACCTGGTCTGCCACGAGGGCGTCATCGGTACGCCCACCTGCCACAAGGACTGCAAGCTCCAAGCGAACAACCTGGGCTGCTTCGCCGGAGAGGTGTGCCTGGACCTGGAGGATCCGGACGATCCGAAGCGCGGCGTCTGCGTCCCGAAGCACCCGCCCCAGCCCGATCCCGACCCGGAGCCGGACCCGGATCCCGACCCGGAGCCGGACCCGGATCCCGACCCGGAGCCGGATCCCGGCCCCGAGCCGCAGCCCGAGCCGGGCCCCGAGCCCCAGGTCGAGCCCATGCCGGAGCCGCAGGCCGAGCCGGGCCCCGATGCAGGCCCGCCTCCCGACCCGGGCCACCGGACGAGCGACGTGGGCCCCGCGCCCGACCAGGGCGGGGCTCCGGACACGGCCACGTCGCCGGATCCCGGCGCGCGGCCGCGGATCGACGCTGGCGCGACCCCGGATCCGGGCGGGCAGCAGCCCCCCGCGGCGTACTCGGGCGGCGCCGGCCCCAGCGGATGCGGCGCCGGCGGGAGCGGCGGGGCCGGCTGGCCCGCGGTCGTCCTACTCGCCGGGCTGGCGTTCGCGGCGCGCCGCCGAGGTGCGGGCCAGACCGAAGGCCAGCAGTAGGCCGAACAGCACGCCGACGGCCACGACGCCGTCGCCGGGACGGACCACCACCTCGGGGGCGATCTCCGGGCCCTCCTTGGAGAAGGTCACGACCGGGTCCGCCAGGACCTCGCTCGGGACGCGGGCATACAGCCGCGTCACGAAGGCCGTGTCCCCGTCGAGCAGGGGCTGAAGCTCCGCGGGGGCGTCGGCGACCGCCACCGGCATGGCGTACTCCGTGACGAAGACCCGGCCTCCGGCCTCCTCGGTGAGGTCGTCCACGACCGCGTCGTAGCCGGCCTCCTCGCCGGAGGCCAGCCGGGCGGACACCTCCGCGGCGACCCGGCCGAGGGTCACGCCGCCGTAGTTCTCCACGCGATAGCGCTTGTCGGCGACCGTGTGCACCAGGACGGGGAGCGTCTCCGGAGCGCTCCCACGCGTGAGCCCGATGCCCAGGGGCAGGCGGCCGGTGGCCGGCTCCAGGATGTCCAGCACGAGGGGATCCGGCTCCACGAGGTCGCCGTCGGCCGGCGCGAGCGTGGCGCGGACGAACGCCATGTCCCGGTCCAGGTAGCCCTGGAGGGCGGCCTCCAGGCCCTCGTCGACGGCCCAGCCGCCCTCCTCGAGCCACTCGACGAGCCTGGCGCCGGAGCTTCCCGTGTAGGTGTCCAAGGTCCAGTCGCCGACGCGCGTGCCGTCCAGGTCGCCGACGGACGGGCCCGCGACGGGATCGCCTGCGAAGCGCTCGGTATCGTCGCACCCGCCGCCGGTCTCCTCGAGCCTGCGCACCGTCGGGCGGGTCCACGCCTCGACGGCGTCCATGACGTCGGCGTCGCCCACGGACACCTCCGGCGGCGACACCACCGGGAGCAGCCAGGCGAAGCCCTCGTCGGCGTCGCGCACGAGAGGCTGCACGTGGACGTCCACGCGCTGCCGATGCCAGACGGTCAGGACCCGGTGGGCCTCCACGGACGGCGTCGCGCCGCCGTCCGGGCCGAAGACGGCCCCGCCGGCCCTCGCGGATCCCACCGACGCCATGGCGACCCCCAGGGCCACCGTCCATGCTGCCAACCGCCTCACGCGCTGCTCCACGGATACCTCCCGAAATCCCGGTCGGCCCCTTGTACCCGAATCGGGGGTTCGCGACCAACGGCGTCCCCAAATCCGCCGACCGGGCCGAGCACCGAGCGCGCCGTGGCGGGTCCAGGTGCAAGGAGACGTTGGCGATTCGCGCGGATGCGCGGCGAAGCCGCGCGGCGGCTGGCCCCCAGGGCCAGCGAGAGCCGGGGTGCTTTGCAGCCCGGAGTAGCCGAGCTACCTCGAGCACGAATCGGTGACGGTGACGCCGCAGATGGGCCCGAATCGGTGGGCGAATGCCGGAGCAGGCGGTGGATTTGGGGATCCTCGCGCGCTTGACACGGCGTGGAGCGTCGGGCAGACGTTGCGCCCCATGGAGCTGTCGGTCGTCATCCCGGTCTACAACGAGCGCCAGACCCTGCGGCAGATCGTCCGCCGGGTGAAGGAGGCGCCGTTCGACAAGGAGATCCTCCTGGTCGACGACGGCTCCACCGACGGGACGCGCGACCTCCTGCGGGAGCTGGAGAGCGATCCGGAGCTTCGGATCTTCCTCCAGCCGGAAAACCGCGGCAAGGGCGCCGCCGTCCGCCGCGGCATCCAGGAGGCCCGGGGGGACGTCGTCCTCATCCAGGACGCCGACCTGGAGTACGACCCCGCCGACTATCCCGCGCTGCTGCGGCCCATCCGCGAGGGCTGGGCCGACGTCGTGTACGGCTCGCGTTTCCAGGGCGGGCCCGGGCGGGTGCTCTACTACCGCCACACCATGGGCAACCGCCTGCTCACGTTCCTGTCCAACCTCTTCACGGACCTGAACCTCACGGACATGGAGACCTGCTACAAGGTCTTCAAGCGCGAGGTCATCCAGAACATCCTCCTCGAGAGCGATCGCTTCGGGATCGAGCCCGAGATCACCGCCAAGCTGGCGCGGATCCGGCGCCTGTGCATCTACGAGGTGCCCATCAGCTACCACGGGCGCACCTACGAGGAGGGCAAGAAGATCACGTGGAGGGACGGGGTGAGCGCCCTCTGGACGATCCTGAAGTACAACGTCCTCCAGTCCTCCGACCGCTGGTACCGGACGGACATCTCGGCCCTGGACACGCTGGCGGCCAACCAGCGCCGGGACGAGCAGGACGCGGCGGGCTGATCAGCGCGGCAGGCGGGCGCGGACGACCTGGTGCGCCGTCTCCTTCGCCCAGGCCGCGCTCGCTCCGAGGTCGTCGCCCACCAGGGGCCCGAGCAGCACGTGCCCCACCCGAGGCGACAGGTCCCGGAACGTCGGCGCGGCGGCGTCCCCGGAGAGCACGACCTCCAGGGCCCGGGCGCGCACTTGTCCCGGCCGGAGCGAGGCGCGCACCTCCCCCGGTACCGGCGTCCCGAGCCACCGCGACGCCACCCCCAGCGCCGCCCAGAGCGCCGTGGCGCAGCGCCATCGCCGCGCCCGCTCCGCGACCCGGCGGAGGTCCACGCCGGGATCGCGCACCAGGCGATCCACGTCGATCCACGACTTGAGCGGCACCCGGAGGGCCGACGCCGCGGCGTGGACGGCGGCGTGGATCAGGGCGTCCTCCGGGTGGCAGACGGGCAGGAGCGCCCGCGGCACCTCGACCGCCCTGGCGAGCACGGCCTCGTGGTCCACGTGGAAGCGCCGGCCCCAGGTGAACCTCTGGTGCAGGTCGCAGGCCACACGGACGCGCCCAAAGGTGCGCGCGAGAGCCCACTCGTAGGGGTCGTCCCCCTCCACGGCGGCGAAGCCCGGCCCCACGGCGTCCCGCCAGCCGTCGCCGCGGAGCGCCTCCAGGGCCGCCGCGAACCCGCCCGCCGGCACCAGGACGTCCACGTCGACGGTCTGGCGATGCTCGGGCCTGTCGTAGACCAGGTGCGCCGTGGCGTTCCCCTTCAGGAGCACCGCCGGGCACACGCCCTCCAGCACGTCGGCGACCCGGCGCGCGGCCTGCTCCACGTGCATGTGGACGAACAGGGCCCGGGCGACGTCCTCTCGGAGGGGCGCGTCCAGGCCGGGGATCCGGTCGGCCGCGAGCACGACCACCTGCCCGACCCGGGCCGCCGCCGCCAGGCGCTCGGCTGAGCACGCGACCGCCTCACCCCGCAGGGCCCTGCGCAGCGCACGCCATGCTCCCACGTCGCGGCGAACGTCCATCGGCTGTCGGACCTCCGGGCACGGGGTCGCTGCGGAGGATACGGGCCGCCTCGGGTGTGGACAACCCGGCGCGGGTGTCGTGGCAGGGCGGTCGCAAAGTCGACCGCCCTCCCTTGCCCGTGCCCGTGCCCGTGCCCGTGCCCGTGCCCGTGCCCGTGCCCGTGCCCGTGCCTGCTCTCAGACGCGCAAAACCCATCGTTTCCGAGCGGCTGCAATCCGGCGCCGGGCGCCGTACGGCCCTCACTTCTCCGACTCTGCGATGGCCCCGGGTGTCGTGACCGACGTGACCTCTGCGGTGCGGCGTGCGACGATCCCGCCCGACTGCTCCACCGGAGTGCGTAGAGCGCATGGACACGATCATGGTCACCGGCGCGGCGGGGTTCATCGGATTCCACGTCGCGCGTCGCCTCCTGGACCGGGGCGACCGGGTCGTCGGCGTCGACAACGCGACCCCTCACTATGACGTCTCGCTGAAGGAGGCGCGCCTCGCGCACCTGGAGGCGCACGCCGCGTTCGAGCTCCACCGGGACGACGTGGCGGATCGGGCGTCCATGGAGGCGCTCTTCGACCGGGTCCGCCCCGACCGGGTCGTCCACCTGGCCGCCCAGGCCGGCGTGCGCCACTCCCTGAAGCATCCGTACGGGTACGTGGACACCAACATGGTCGGCTTCATCCACGTGCTCGAGGGCTGCCGGCGCCACGGGGCGGAGCACCTCCTGTACGCCTCCTCGAGCTCCGTGTACGGGCGCGGCGCGCGGCTGCCGTTCTCGCCGCACGACCCGGCGGATCACCCCATGAGCATCTACGCGGCGTCCAAGCGAGCCAACGAGCTGATGGCCCACACCTACAGCCACCTGCACGCCCTCCCCACCACCGGCCTGCGCCTCTTCACGGTGTACGGGCCCTGGGGGCGGCCGGACATGGCGCTGTTCCTGTTCACCGACGCCATCCTGCACGGCCGGCCCGTCCCGGTGTTCAACCGGGGCGACATGGCTCGGGACTTCACCTACGTGGACGACGTCGTGGAGGGCGTGGTGCGCGTCCTGGACCGCCCGCCCGACCCCGGTCCCCCTCCCGCGCCCGACGAGGCGCCGGATCCCGCGACCAGCGACGCCCCGTTCCGCATCTACAACATCGGCAACAGTCAGCCGGTGAATCTGCTGCGGATGATCGAGATCCTGGAGGACTGCCTGGGCCGCGAGGCCATCAAGGAGTATCTCCCCCGCCAGCCCGGCGACGCGCTGGTGACGCACGCCGACATCGGCGACCTCGCGCGGGACGTGGGCTATCGCCCGGGGACCCCGCTGGAGGTGGGCGTCCAGCGCTTCGTGAGCTGGTACCGGAGCTACTACGGCGTCTGAGACGGCGCGTCACTTGGGCTCGGGCTCGGTCAGGCCTCGAAGAGGCGACCCCGGCCGATGGCGGTCGTGCGCATCACGCCCCGGGTGTCGACCACCAGGGGCGCGTGCTCGGCGACGAGGTCCCAGTCGTAGGCCGAGTGATGCGTGAGGACGAGCACGCAGTCGGCGGCGCGGAGGCTGTCCGGGGTGAGCGGCACGCTCGCCCGGCCAAGGTCGTACCTGCGCGTGGGGACGGCGACCGGGAGGTGCGGATCGTTGTAGTCCACGTGCGCACCCAGGTCGTCCAGCCGCTCGATGATCTCCAGGCTCGGGCTCTCGCGGACGTCGTCCACGTCCGGCTTGTACGCCAGCCCGAGCACCAGGATGCGGGCGTCGCGGAGGCACTTGCCGTGGTGGTTCAGGGCCAGGAGCGTGCGCTGGACCACGTACTCGGGCATGGCCAGGTTCACCTCGCCCGCCAGCTCGATGAAGCGGGTGGGCAGGCCCGCCTCGCGCGCCCTCCATGTCAGGTAGAACGGGTCGATGGGGATGCAGTGTCCCCCGAGGCCGGGGCCCGGGTAGAAGGGCTGGAAGCCGAACGGCTTGGTGGCGGCCGCCCGGATGACCTCCCACACGTCCACGCCGATGGCCGTGAGCAGTACCTTCAGCTCGTTGACCAGAGCGATGTTCACGGCCCGGTAGATGTTCTCCAGGAGCTTGGACGCCTCCGCCACCTCCGCCGAGGACACGCGGACCACCCGGTCCACGGCCGCCTCGTACAGCACGACCGCGGCCTCGGCGCTCGCCTCGTCCACGCCCCCCACGACCTTCGGGATGGACCGGGTGGAGGCGTCCTTGCGCCCCGGGTCCTCCCGCTCCGGCGAGTAGGCCAGGAAGAAGTCGCGACCGCAGGCGAGACCCGACTCCTCGAGCCGGGGCAGCACCACATCGCGGGTGGTGCCGGGGTAGGTCGTCGACTCCAGCACCACGAGCTGTCCCGGGCGCAGGGTCTCCGCGATCTGGGCGGTCGTCGCTGCGACGTAGGACAGGTCGGGCTCACGGTGCGCCCCCAGGGGCGTGGGGACGCACACCATGACGGCGTCCACCTCTCCGAGGCGCCCGAAGTCGCCCGTCGCGTCGGAGCGGCCCGAGGCCGCCATGTCCCGGATGAAGTCCTCGCCCAGGTGCTTCAGGTAGGCGCGGCCGGCATGCAGGGCGTCGATCTTGTCGGGATCCACGTCGAATCCCAACGTCGGGAATCCCGCCTCGTGGAAGGCCCGGAGCAGCGGCAGGCCCACGTAGCCAAGCCCGATGACGCCGATGCGCGCCGTGCGATCCCCGAGTCGTGTCAGCAGGTCGTCCGGGTGGTACATAGGCAGCCCCTAACCCAGGAGCGGGGCTTCGGCAACCGCGCCGTCGCTCCGCACCGACGTGCCGACGCGGATCCGGAGAGAGTCATGGCCTCCGCCGAGCGAGACGACATCCGACCGGGCTGGGTGAGCGTGGTCATGCCCGCCTACGACCGGGCCGCGCGTCTGCCGGCGAGCGTCGCCTCCTGTCTCGAGCAGACGTGGGATCGGGTCGAGGTGGTGGTCGTGGACGACGGCTCCACCGATGAGACGCCAGGGGTCCTCGCCGGGCTGCAGGAGCGCTGGGGCGACGAGCGGCTCCGGTGGGTGCGCCAGGACAACCAGGGGGCCTGCGTGGCCCGGAACACCGGGATGGACCTGGCCCGTGGCGAGTTCCTGCAGTTCCTGGACAGCGACGACGTGCTCGCGCCCGTGAAGTTCGAGCGCCAGGTGGACGCGCTGCGCCGGTCCGGCGCCGAGGTGGCCGTGTGCGATTTCCGCTACGTCCGGGAGGGAGACGAGCGGACGGTGCGGCGGGTGGCCCGCAACACGGGCGACCTCCACGAGCGGCTGGCGCGCTTCGAGAGCATCTTCACCGGGGCGCCGCTGCTCCGGCGCGACTCCGTGCCTCCCGGCCTGCGGTGGAACCCGGCCATCCGGCGCCACCAGGACATCGACTTCATGCTGCGGTACTTCCTGTGCGTGAGCCGGTGGGTCCACACGCCGGGGACCTGGGTCGACTACGTGGAGCACGAGGGCCCGGCCATCTCGGACACGTATCATCACGGCGCGCAGCACGAGGAGTTGTTCCGCTCCGTGCGCGACTTCTGGGCGGATCATCGCGACGCCATCCCGCGGGGAAACGACTGGATGGTCCGACGCGTAGCCCTGGCCCTGGCCCGGCGCGCCCTCCTCCACGGCCAGCGGAACACCGCCCGCACGCTGTGGGCCTTCGCGGCACGGGGACCGCGGCGACTGGAGCGGGCGCCGCTGCTGGCCGCGGTGGGCGCGGGGTCCCTGGTGCCGGCGCCGCTCCTCGGCCTCTCCCTGCGGGCCCGGCGGGCGCTGAGCGGTCTACGCGCCGCGATCCGCGACTGATCTTCACCGAGGGGCCGCCTGTCCCGTTGTCTTGACCGCCCCGGGGTTGTGGGGCATCACCGAGGCCGTCGCGCCCGGGAAGACGGAGCGTGGTCGATCAGTTTGACCGCCGCGGACAACGAACCCGCGGGTCGCTCTGCTCCCAAGGACCACACATCTATGGCCAGCGAACTACAGCACGACAGCGACAAGCCCTCGGTCCCCGCCCCGACCCTGGTGCCCTCGACGGCCGGCGGCGAGAGCACCCCGACGACGAACCCCGAGGAGACGCAGGCCAACCCGGTCGAGACCCTGCGGCGCTAC
This sequence comes from Myxococcota bacterium, assembly GCA_051747385.1. GTDB lineage: Bacteria > Myxococcota_A > UBA9042 > PHBI01 > JACKFB01 > JBNJGB01. The sequence continues at coordinate 9,386 of JBNJGB010000004.1, read as the reverse complement.
CTGGGCATCATCTGGCGGCGCAAGCTCTGGGTCATCGCCCTGACCATCCTCGGCGGGGCGGCCGGCTACGCGTGGCTGGAGCGGCAGGAGCCCATCTACCGGGCCTCGACGCGCATCGTCATCGACCGCAGCACGCCGAACATCCTCCCCAACTCCAACGAGGTCATCAAGCTGGGCAGCCCCGTCGACTACCGGGGCAGCATCGCCTACTTCGAGACCCAGTACGAGATCATCTCCAGCCGCGAGGTGGCGCGCCGCGTCATCGACAACCTCGGGCTGTGGAACAGCGAGCACCTCCTCGGACTGGACCGCCCCGGCCTGGAGATGACCGCGGAGGAGAAGGAGGAGGCCCTGGCGAACGCGGACCTGCCTTCCTACCTTTCCAGCCGCGTCGAGGTGAATCCCCTCAAGAAGTCCTTCCTCGTCAACGTCGACTTCGAGGACCCGGATCCGGAGTTCGCCGCCATGCTGGCGAACGAAGTGGCGCGCGCCTACCAGGAGCAGAACCTGGACTATCGGCGGAAGGTCCTGGCGGACGCCACCTCGGAGCTGGACCGGATGGTCCACGAGGCCGAGGTGGAGTGGAAGGACAGCGAGAAGGCCGTCGAGCAGTTCGAGCAGGAGCGCGCCGTCGGCAACGTGCAGAGCGCGGCGAACGCCTTCGCCGAACGCCACCAGACCCTCAGCCACCGGCTCACCGAGGCGCGGGCGAAGCTGGTCGAGCTGAAGACCCGGGCGAACGAGCTCGAGCAATACGTCCACGCCCGGGACATCTTCTCGCTGGAGTCGGCCCAGCTTCTGCAGGATCCGACCATCCGCTCTCTCAAGGCGAGCGCGGTGGAAGTGGACACCCGGCTCGCGGAGCTCCGCTCCAGTTACCTGGAGAAGCACCCGCGGGTGCAGGCCGCCGAGCAGCAGCTGGAGGTGCTGCTCCGCGCCGCCCGGCGCGAGATCCGCAACCAGGCCCGGAGCGTCCAGGCCGAGTACGACCAGACCCGGGAGATCGTCGCCTCCCTGGGGGAGCGGCTCTCGTCCGCGAAGGAGGAGGAGTACGACCTCACCACCTTGAAGCGGGACTACGAGCGCCTCCTCGGGGTCCGGGACCAGAAGAAGAGACTCTACGAGTCCCTGCTCGACCGCTACGCGGAGACGACGATGTCTGCGCAGATCGAGCAAAACAACATCCGCATCCTGGAGCCGGCCCTGGAGCCCCGGGAGCCGGTGTTCCCGAAGCCGGTCTTGGCCCTGGGCGGTTCGACCCTCATGGGCCTCATCCTGGGCGTGCTGCTGGTCTTCGTCCTGGAGTTCGCGGACTCCACGGTGAAGGGCTGGCGGAACATCGAGGAGTGGGCCGGCCTCAAGGTCCTCGGCGTCCTGCCCGTCATCCGCCCAGGGCACGGCGCACGCAAGGGGCGGGCGACGCCCGAGGAGTGCAAGGCCCGGGACCGCTACATCATGGAGCACCCCAAGTCCGGCGCGGCCGAGGCCAACCGGACGCTCCGCACGAACCTGCAGTTCATGACGACGGCGAGGAACGTCAAGACGCTCCTGGTCACGTCGGCGGCCCCCACCGAGGGCAAGAGCACCGTGGCCGTGAACATCGCCATCAGCTTCGCCCAGAGCGGCAAGCGCGTGCTCATCATCGAGACCGACCTGCGGCGTCCGCGCCTGACCCAGACCTTCGACGTGGAGTACGGCGTCGGCGTGTCCGCGTGCATCGTCAACGAGGACGACCCGCAGGACCACGTCCGCCCCACGGACGTGAAGAACCTCGACGTGCTGGTCTCCGGGCCGGTCCCGCCCAACCCGGCGGAGCTTCTCCAGACCGACCGCTTCCAGCGCATGCTGGACCACTTCTCCGACTCCTACGACCTCGTGCTGCTCGACTCGCCGCCGGTGCTGGCCGTCTCGGACGCCCTGGTGCTGGCGCGGCAGGTCGACGGCGCCCTGCTCGTGGTCCGCGGTGGGCGGACCTCCCGACACTCGCTGCAGGAGGGCCTCCGACACCTCCTGGCCATCCACGCACCGGTCCTCGGCGCCGTGCTCAACGAGCCCGAGACGCGCCGCCCGGCCGGCTACGGCTACGGCTACGGCTACGGCTACGGCTACGGGGAGTCGGAAGAGGCCGACCCGTCTTGACGGAGCGGCGCACTGCGAGCCGGGGAGGCTGAGCCATGGCCCGCGCCCTGCCAGGCGCACTCCGAGAGCTGTCGGGACCGGCGGCCTTGATCCTGGTGGCCACGCTCGGGGCGCCCCTGGCGATCGGGTCGGTACACCTGTCCGCCAGGCTCGCCCTGGTGGTCCTCCTGCTCGTGGCCTTCCTCTGGAACGCCGCGCACCTGGCCATGCGCGGCGAGCGGCTGCAGGTGGGCGCCATCGGCGGGGCCCTGCTGCTCCTGCTCGGGTGGACGCTCCTGCAGTGGATCCCGCTGCCGGCCTCGGTGATCGCCGTCGTGGCCCCGGAGTCCTGGGAGGCCCAGCTCGCGACGGCCCGAGCGCTGGGCGTGGACCCGCCGTCCTCCGCCCCGATCTCCCACGACGGTCCCTTGACGGCGGCGGCGTGGCTCACGCTGCTGGCGCCGACCCTCGCCTATCTCACGGTGGCCAACCTGCGGGGCGCCCGCCAGCGCCGGCGCCTGCTGCAGGCCATCGTCGTCATCGGGCTGTTCGTCCTCGCGGTGGGCCTGATCCAGGCCCTCCTCGGCGCCACGACGATCTTCGGCCTGTATCGCCCGACGGCGTACGTGGGGGAGCAGCTCCTCATGACGTCGTTCGTGAACCCCAACCACGCCGGCGCGCTGCTCGTCCTGGGCGCGTGCGTGGCCCTGGGCATCTGGGGAGATCTGGTCGCCTACGAGCCGTCCCGCGCGCCCCTGCCCATGGCGGCGTTCCTGGCCCTGTCCGTGGGCGTCCTGGCCACGATGTCGCGCGCCAACGCCGTGGCGTGGGCCTTCGGCTGCCTGATCATCGGCCTGCTCCACCTCCGGACCTGGCCCGTCGCCGAGCGCCCGCGGTGGCTCCGCGGCCGGATGGCCACCGCACGGCTCCTGCTGCTGGTCGGGGTCCCGGCGACCCTGGGCCTGCTGCTCATCGGCTCCGACCGGTGGCTGGCCGAGCTGGCGACCCTCGCGGACTGGGAGCGCCACACGACGGAGCGCGGACACGTGACCTTCTGGGCCATCGCCCTCGACGTGGCCCGCGACCATCCCTGGCTGGGGGTCGGGCACGGCGCGTTCCCGGCGGCCGCCGCCGAGCACGTCCGGACGTGGCAGATGGGCTTCGCCCACCACGCCCACAACCTGGTGCTCCAGGGCGTGGCGGAGTGGGGCCTGCCGATTGCGCTTCTCGCCGGCGGCCTGCTCGTGGTGGGCTGCGGGTCGCGCGCCCTGGTCGCGATCCGGCGCGGGGACGCCCTGGCCATCGGCGTCGCCGTGGGCCTCGGGGCGCTCGTACTCCAGAACCAGTTCGACTTCTCCATCTGGATCCCGGGCGTCGGGCTCCCCGCGGCGGTGGCGGCGGGCTGGCTCAGCCGCTACACGGACTCGACGCGCCGGGTGTGGTCCTCCCGTCCACACCATCGGGCGGGCCTGCTGGCCGCGATCGCCCTCGTGGGAGCGGTCGGACTGACGGCCGCGGACGCCTGGCGCCATGCCCCGGACGCACGCGCCGAGGCGTGGCGGGCGGCACTGAAGCGCGGCGAGGCACGCGACGACGTGACGGCCGCCCTCCTCCGCCACCCGCAGGACTTCCAGCTTCACACCCTGGGCGCGCTGCTGGCCGCGCAGGACGGCTCCGACGACGTGGCGCGCGCCCTGGCCACCCGGGCGGTCGACCTGGCGCCGCGGTGGCCGGAAGCCCTCCTCGTGCGGGCCAGGCTCCGCGTCGCAGGCGGGGACGCCCGAGGAGGCGCGGCGGATCTGGTGCTGACGTGGCGTCAGGGCTATCCCTACGACCGGCGCGCCCACGACGAGGCCATGCGGCACCTCGACAACCCCGACTTCCTGGAGGCGTACCTGGGCGCCGACCCCGACCTGGCGCTGTCGGCCGCGGTCCGGATGCGCTCCCTGGGCAACGCCGACGCGGCCGCGCTGGTGCTGGAGTGGGCCGTGGCGCGCTTCCCGGACTCCCTGAAGCTCCGGGAGATGCTGGGCCGCTACTGGGCGCGGTCGGAGGAGCACTGGGGGGACCTCTCCGCGCTCGCCACCCGCACCCTGGCCGAGGGGGCCGAGGCCGGTCCGGAGCGTTCCCGACACCTGAAGCGCGCGGCCTACTTCCTGGACGGGCTCCACTTCGCGGCGCAAGGCAAGCATCAGGAGGCCTATCACATGTTCCTGGAGGCCTCACGACAGGAGCCGGAGCGGGCCCTCCACCCCCTCATCGAGGCGGGCTACGCGGCCGTGCGCATGGAGCGGCCCGACCGGCTCGCGAGGATCCTCGACGCCATCCGGGAGGCCGGCACGCCGGATCACCGCTGGGCACGGGCCCGGGTCCACGACCTCGCGAGCCGCGCCGCAGAGGCCCGCGGGGATCTGAAGGAGGCCCTCCGGGAGGCGCAGGCCGCCATCCGCGCTCGCCCGCGGCAGGCCGGCTATCACGAGCGGCTCGCTGCGCTGTTCGAGGCCGGCGGGCGTTCGCGTCCGGCGAGGCGCGCCCGCAAGCGGGCCGCGCTGCTCCGCGAGGAGCCGGATCTGGACGCCCGCCGATGGGCCAATCCGCTCCTCGAGGTCGAGGACGGGGAAGAGGCGCGCGCCCCACGCGGTTCGACTCCGCCCGGACACGAGCGCGAGAGGACACGGTGAGCGAACGTGAAGCAGGGGCGTCCCCGGCCGCCGCAGCCGAGGGGGGCGCATGATCGTCATCCCCGGCTGGCTGGAGACCGGCCTGTTCGCGGCGCTGTTCGTCGCGTTGCTGGTGACCGCCTTCACGCGAGAGCGGTGGTTCCTGTTCCTCTGCGGGGCGCTCCTGCCGACCATCATCCCGCGCCTCCAGGTGGGCATCGGCCTGGACTGGCACAAGCTCGTCGGCCCGATGGCCCTGGGCCTCTTCCTGCTCCGGCGCAATCCGGCGCGGGTGCGGGGCGTGACGCGGCCGTTCGGGTGGCTCCTGGGCTACGCGCTGGTCGTCTCGCTGGTCTGGATGGTGCTCGAGTACCAGGTGCTCGAGCGCTATCGCTTCGCGCAGGCCATGGGCCTCGGCCCGGGGCAGAGCACGTGGAAGATGCCCGTCCAGTTCGGGAGCTTCGTCATGATGTCCATGGCCCTGTTCGTGATCCCGCTCCGGGCGCGGAACGCGAACGACGCCCTGGCCGGGATCACGGGCTTCGTCTTCGGCTGCCTGGCCAGCGTGGGCATCGGGATCCTCCTGCTGGTCACGACGGGCCACGGGACCGTGCTGACGGGACAGCGGTACATCGCCTTCGACGTCGGCGGCGTGGACGTGGTGCGCCTCGGCGGCCTGGGAGGCGAGCCCAAGATGCTGGGCGCGAGCCTCGCGGTGCTCATACCCCTGGCCCTGGCGGCCTCGCTTTTCGCGGGGCCGGCGACCTACAGGCGCTACTGGAAGGTCGCCCTGGTGGCGCTGGTCGGCCTGTTCCTGACCTACTCCACGTCCGCGTGGGTCGCCGCCCTCATCGGGGTCGTGGCGCTGGCGGGGCTCGGCGTCCTGTACTGGAACCAGAGCCACCAGACCGCCGTCGTGCGGCTGGTCGTCGGCGTCGTGGCCAGCCTGGTGGCCTTCCAGGTCTTCTACGGCGGCGTGGACATGCTGGAGCACATCGTCGACGCGCGCTTCACGGAGCGCCTCATGGGCGAGGAGAGCGACGTCGAGGGCCAGAAGGACATGTTCATCCTCGACGCCTTCGCCGACACGCCCCGGCACGCCATCTGGGGCTTCGGGCTGGGGGGCGCCGACCTGGAGACCATCCCCTACCTGCCCCTCAAGGAGCTGATGTTCGAGCGGACGCCCACGGCGGCGGTGAACATCATGCGCTTCTTCGGGGACCTGGGCGTGTTGGGGCTCCTGGGCGTCCTGGGCGTCGTGGCGACCTGGGTCGCCCGGGCCCTCCGCGGCCGGGATCACATGACCGTAGCGTTCCTCGTGTCCGGGGGCGCCGCCATGCTGTTCACGTCCCTCGTGGCGTGGCCGGAGTTCCTCTTCCTGGCCGGGGGGCTCCTGACGCTCCTCGAGATGCGCCGGCGCGACGCCGGCCCGGCCACCGGCGTCCGGTCACACGCGCGTGCCGCTCCCCCAGCCACCGGGAGGTCCGTGACGCCGTGCTGATCGCCCTGTCCGGTATCGACTGCGCGGGCAAGTCCACCCAGATCGAGCGGCTGTCTCACGCCCTGGAGGCCCGGGGCCGGCGCCCGCTCGTGTTCTGGTTCCGCCCGGGCTACTCCCGGGAGATGGACGCGCTGCGAGCGGCCGTGCGCCGCCTTCGACCCGGCGCCCTGCCCACGGCCGACAGAGTAGAGGTCCGCCGTGAGGTCTTCGCGCGACCCGGCGTCCGGCGTACGTGGGCGGCCGCCGCCCTGTCCGACACGGTGCTCCAGTACGCCGTCAAGCTGCGCGGCCACCTGCTGGCGGGCCGGACCGTCATCTGCGATCGCTGGCTCGACGACGCGCGGCTGGACCTGACCCTGCGCTTCCCGGACCTGACCGGTCCGCTGGACGCGGCCCACCGGCTCATCGAGCGCGTCTGCCCCCGGCCGGATCGCCACCTGCTCCTCACCGTCCCCCACGACGAGATGCTGCGCCGGATGGCGATCAAGGACGAGCCCTTCCCGGACCCGCCCGATGTCCGGGACCGCCGCTACGACGCCTACCTCCGGCTCGCGGAGGGTGATCGCATCCACGCCGTCGACGGGGCCCGTCCCCCGGAGGAGGTCCACCGGGAGGTGCTGGCCGCCCTCGGCCTGAACGAGGGATCCGCGCCGTGAACGTACGCGAGATGCGCCGCCGGGAGGACATCGACACGGTGCTCCGCGCGACCCTCCAGCGGGGCTGGTCGCGGCAGCACGGAGACGTGCGCCTCGGCGCGCCGGACGAGCCCGGTCAACGGTGGTCCTACCTGCCCCTCGTGGGGGCCTTCGCGGTGGCCGACGTGGGCCGGGTCGGACGCCGCTGGCTCCGGGACAACATCCGGCACACGCCCTTCCGGCGCCGGGCGATCCCGCAGTGGATCGTCGGGACGGCCATCACGTCGCGGCCGGTGCTCCGGCGGGTGGCGCAACCGGCCTTCACGGTCCGGCCCGCGCTGCCCCGGCCGCACGATCTGGTCGTCGTCCCGGGCAACCAGCGGGTCCGGATCTTCGACTTCGGGAGCGGTCGGAGCCGCGTCCTCCTCAAGGAGGGCTTCGACGCCGGCACCATGCGGAACGAGATCGCCGTCCGGGGCGACGGAGCCGCCGGCCCCTTCCCGCCCATCGTCGCCCACGGCGGCGACGGGGCCTGGTTCGAGGAGCCCCTCGTCGACGGCTGGGCCGTCCCGCGCTGTCCGCCCGGGGTCGACCGGGCCGCGCGCACCCGGGAGGCCCTCCGGCGCCTGGACCGGTGGACCCGGAGCGCGACCCGGCAGGTCGCGGCCTCGGAGCACGCCGCGGACGTGCACGCGCTGGCCCGGGCCCTCGCCGCCGAGGTGGGCGCCCGCTACGGCCGGGACATGGAGGACGTGGAGGCCCTGCTGGACCGGCTGACGGTGGAGGCGAGCCGCACCCGGACGATCCGCCTGGCCCGCACCCACGGCGACTTCCAGGCCGGGAACCTGCTGGTCCCGCGCTCCGGGGGCCCGGTGATGATCCTCGACTGGGAGCACGCCGGCGAGCGCACGCGCTGGTACGACGTCCTGGTGCTCGGCCTCGGGATCCGATTCGCCGCCGGGCGCTCGGCTCGCCTCCGGGCGTTCGTCCTGGGCGACGACGTCCCGGAGGGCCTGCCCCCGGAGGCGGAGGACCCGGCCTGGCGGCGGCTCCACGTGGCCTGGCTGCTCCTCGAGGACCTGGTCTTCCACCTGGCCCAGGGCCTGACGGGCCCCTACCGGGACGTCCCGGACCTCCGGGCGCACCTCGCGGAGCTCCGGAGCCTCGGCCCCCGTCTGGAGGGACTGCTCGGGGAGGCGCCGTGAGAATCGCGCTCCACATGGGCACCCTGCGGGGCCGCGGAAGCGCCGTCGTCGGGCAGAACCTGCTGCGCGAGCTGGTCGCCGCGGCGCCCGGGGACGACTTCCTCGCCTGGATCCCGGAGGAGTGGCCCGGCGTGGCCCGGGACTCGCCGCGAGTGACGCTCCGGACCACGCGCCCCGGCCTGCCGCGAAAGCTGCTGGACGAGAACCTCCACATGCGCCTCGGCGTGGCCCGGTGGGGCGCGGACGTCCTCTTCTCCGTCGGCGACACCAGCCTGGTGGGCTGCCGGCGGCCCCACGTGCTGATGGTGCAGCAGGCGCACCTCGCCTACCCCCCGGAGGCCTGGGGCTTCGCACCGCCCCGGGGCTTCGCGCGGAAGATGGACCTGATGGCGGCCTACCTGCGGGCGGGGCTGCGGTCGGTGGACCGGATCACCGTCCAGTCCGAGCACATGCGCGCCGCCTTCGCGGAGCGCTGGTCCTTCCCGCCCGAGCGCATCGACGTGGTGCCCAGCGCCATCCAGGGCGCCGCGCGGCGCGTGGCCGCCGCCCCCGAGCCTCCCATCGCCAAGCGGCCGTTCCTCTGCTACGTCTCCTCCGGCGGGCCGCACAAGAACCACCGCGTGCTGGCCGGCGCCATGGCGGCGCTCCGCCGCAGCCACCCCGATCTCCGGTGCGTGGTGACCGTGGAGCCCGCGGAGGTCCCCGACCTCGTGGACGAGGCCGGCTTCCTGGGCGTCCTCGACCGGTTCGACTTCCGCGGCACCCTGCCCCCGGACGAGACCATGGCCCTGCTTCGCCGGTCGACCGTGGCCGTCATCCCCTCGAAGCTCGAGTCCTTCGGGATCCCCTACCACGAGGCCATGGCCCTCGGACTCCCGGTGGTGGCCGCAGATCGCCCCTGCGCCCGCGAGCCTCTCGGAGACGCCGCCCGCTACGCCCCCGCCGACGACGGCGCCGCGTGGGCCGTGGTGATCGGAGGCCTGCTGGACGACGCCGAGGCCCGGAGCGACCTCGCCCGGGCCGCCCGCCGACGCTTCGAAGCCCTCGACCCGGGCTGGGACGGCGTCGCCCGGCGCTACCTGGAGGTCCTGCGCGCGGCCGCCTCCTGAACCGGACACCCCCGGAGGGGCAAACCGGGGCACGGTCGGCCGCGCCAGTCGATGTGACACATCTCCCCGGCTCGGAAGGGCTCGCGCCAAGGCGCGAAGCCGCAAAGACACGGAGAACACGGGTAAGATCCAGTGGGACCGCCGTCCTCGACCGTCGA
>JBNJGB010000003.1:66531-275404 GCA_051747385.1 Myxococcota bacterium | reverse complement strand
TTCGCCGTCAAGGTGATCCTGGAGGCGATCCTCTACCGCCGGGGGCGCTGGGCCACGGTCACGGGTCTTGCGTCCGGTGCCGGGCCGGCGCGTGACCGCCGCCCGCCCCCCCCCCCGGGATCACACGTGGACGCCCGTCCTGGCCCAGCGCCCCCGGCGGTAGAGGATCGCCTCCAGGATCACCTTGACGGCGAAGCCGGCCGGGAAGCTCCACCAGACCCCGGCGACGCCCAGCCCCAGGGGGAACGCCAGGATCAGCCCGAGCGGGATCTGGACGACGAAGGTGCCGAGGGCGTTGATCCGGAGGATGGCGGCCGTGTCCCCCGCGCCCTGGAAGAGGCCCACGAGGGCGATGTGCAGCCCGAACACGGGCATCGACCACCCCAGGATGCGGATCCAGAGGACCGACAGGTCGCCCAGGGGCGTGCCGGGCTGCGCGTCGAACACCGACACCAGGGGGGCGGCCCACACCAGGAAGACCACGGCGATGCTCGACATGATGCCGAGGCAGAGGAACACGCCCGCGCGCACGACGGCCCGGGCCTCCTCGATCCGCTCGGCGCCGAGGGCCTGTCCCACCATGGCGGCCAGGGCCATGGACACGCCCAGGCCGGGCACGAAGGCCAGGCCCTGTACGCGCAGGCCGATGCCGTGGGCTCCCACGGCCACCTCGTCGATGTGCCCCAGCATCGCGAGCACGGCGAGGAACGACACGTTCATGATCACGCTGTCCAGCGCGGCGGGCGCCCCGACCCGGAGCGTCTCCCGGACCAACGCCCGGTCGAGGCCCCTCGGCCACAGGGAGAGCTTCAGCCGGAAGGGGTTCGGCCGCGTCAGGATCAGCAGGTACACGACCATGGTGACGGCGTAGGCGCCGACGGTGCCCCACCCCGCCCCGGCGACCCCGAGGGCCGGAAACCCCCAGTTGCCCAGGATGAAGCCGTAGTTCAGCAGGAAGTTCGCCAGGTTGGTGAGGATGGCGATGAAGAACGGCAGGCGCGTGTTGCCGATGCCGCGGAACACCGCGCCGTACAGCACGGACAGGTAGGCGAACACCCCCAGGGAGAGCATGGGCCGCAGATAGCGGACCCCCGCCTCGCGCACCACGGGGCTGGCGCCCAGCACCTCCAGGATGGGGCCGGCCAGGAGGTTGCCGGCCACGGCCACCCCGACGGCGATGAGCACGATCAGCCACGTGGACTGGGTCAGGACGTGGTCCACGCGCTTCCGGTCCCCCGCGCCGTGGGCACGCGAGACGAGCGCCACGGTACCCACGGTCAGGCCGAACGACGCCGTCATGAGGAGGAAGACGACCTGGCTGGCGAAGCCCAGGGCCGCCAGGGCCACCTCGGCCTCCTCCAGGCGAGAGCACATGACCGTGTCCACGAAGATCGCCAGGACGTTCAGGACGTTCACCCCGGCGACCGGCCAGGACAGGTCGAACAGGCGCCGCAGGATGCTGCGCTCGGGGCGGGCGGAGGCGGAGGACATGGCGCCCGCCCTATACCAGCCCGCACGGAGGAAGTCGCTCCCCCGCCATATCCCCTCGCCCTTGCCCTTGCCCTCGCCCTTGCCCTTGCCCTTGCCCTTGCCCTTGCCCTTGCCTCACAGAGCGGCGCCGGCCGGGATATCCCCTGCGCAGGCGAGGGCGCCCACGATCCCGGGCGCCGGTCGCGTTTCCTGGCACGGCCTTCCCTTGCCCCCCCAGCACGCTCCGTCGCGAACAAACCCTTGCGACACGGCGCGCTCCCCGGCACAACGAGCCCATGCAGACGATCACGACGGAGATGGGCGGGCTCACCTGCCGGGTGGTTCAGGCGGCGTCCGAGGAGCGGGCACCCGACATGGCCGTGGTCCTGTGCCACGGCTACGGCGCGCCGGGCGAGGACCTCGTCCCCCTGGCCGGCGAGGTCCTCCGGCACCACCCGGAGCTTTCGGGGCGCGTGCGCTTCTACTTCCCGGCGGCTCCGCTCACCCTCCCGGGCATGCCGTTCTTCATGGACGCCCGCGCGTGGTGGCCCATCGACGTCACCCGCTACGAGCGCGCCATGACCGACGGGACCCTCGACGAGCTCCGCCGCGAGATCCCCGAGGGGCTCGACGACGCCCGGCGCAAGCTCCTGGCGCTCCTCGACGAGGTCCAGCGCCAGACCGGCCTGCCCACCGGCCGCCTCGTCCTCGGCGGCTTCTCCCAGGGCGCCATGCTGACGACCGACGTCACGCTGCGCCTCGAGGAGGCTCCCGCCGCCCTCGCGATCTTCTCCGGCACCCTCCTGGCCGAGCCCGAGTGGCGCCGGAGGGCGCCGACCCGCGGAGGCCTCCGGGTCCTGCAGACCCACGGCCGGCAGGATCCCCTGCTGCCCTTCGAGGGCGCCGTGCTCCTCCGGGATCTCCTCAGCGACGCCGGGCTGGAGGTGGAGTTCCACCCCTTCGACGGGCCGCACACCATCGACGCGGGGGGCGTCCTCCGCCTCGGGCGGCTGCTCTCGGACGTCCTGGAGGGCTGAGCGCGCCGCGGGCGAGGCTTGGCGAACGCCCGGCGCGGCGGTTAGCCTGCGCCCCTCACAGCACGTGCCGGCCCCCAAGGGAGCGTACGCGCTCAATCCCACCCAGGAGCACGCATGGCGAACCTCGTCGCCGCCCGGGAAGCCCTGGACCGCTTCACCGCCGAGCTTCCGGCCGCCGGTCTGGTCCCGGACCGCCTCCGGCGGACCACCGAAGCCACCCACGCCCTCATCGCGCAGGTCCTCGGAGCCGAGGACGCCCCGACGGCGTGGGTCGACCACAACCTGGCCGTGCTCGCGGCCGAGGGCCTCGCCCACGCGGCGGTGCGTCCGGCCGCTGCGACGTTCTTCCGCGGCATCCGGCGCCGCCTGGGCGCCGCCCTGGAGGCCGATCCCGACGACCTGGCCGCCGCGCTGGCCCTCGCCCGGGGGGCCGCCGAGGCCCTGGACGATCCCCGGACGGCGGAGGACGTGCGCCTGGTGGTCGCCTCGCTGGGCCGACCCCAGGCCGGCCCGGCCCTCGTGAGCGCCACGGTGCGCCTCCTGCTGGCGGCCTCCGAGGCGGACACGGAGGCCGTGACCACCGCGGCCTCTGAGGCGGTCGCAGGCGTCACGGCCGCCGTCGACAGGCTGGTGGGGCGCCTGCCGTCCCACCCCGACGCCGCACTCGACCGGGCGCGCCTGGAGCTTCTCGCCGCCCGGAGCGCCGAGGGCCAGGCGCGGGAGGCGTCGTTGGACCGCGTGCACGCGCGCCTCGGAGATCACGTCCGGCGCTTCGGCCCCTCCCGGGCCGCGCGTGCCCTCCGCGCCGAGCTCCTCGAACTTCGCGCCCGCGGGGGGGCGGCGCCGTCCGACGTCCGACGCGACGCCCTGACCCTGCTGGAGGCCCAGGTCGCCGACCACAGCCTCGACGCGAAGCAGGCGGATCGCCTCATCCGGGCCATCGAGCGGGCGAACGCCCTGGACGAGCAGACGGCCGGGCACCTCTCGGACCTCCTGGAGCCCCTGTCGTCGGACGATCCGACCCGCTGGCGGCGCCCCATGGCGCGCCTGCTCCACCGAGCCGGGGACGAGACCGCCCTGCTCAACCTCTGGGAGCGGACCCTCCTGGAGGATCCGCGCCACGAGGAGGCGGCCTCGGGCCTGGCGGACCGCCTGGTGCGCAACCTGCGCGCCGGCCTGGCGTCGCCCTTCGAGAGCGCCGTGCTCGAGCGCGTGCTCGACGCCGTCCCCCACCGCACCATGGCGAAGTGGAGCGGCGAGGACGTGGCCGCGATCCTCGACCTGGCGAAGGAGACCTTCGGCGTACGCAAGGCAGCCGAGTGGGCGCGCGAGCGCCTGCTGGACAACCGCAAGCTGCGCAGGCGCGACACCACCTGGCACCGGGTCCTCGACCTCTGGACCGAGCTCGAGGACGACGACGGCCTGCTCGAGGTCGCGCGCCGCGCCGTCGAGCATCGGGACATGGCGCGGGCGCGGCTGCTGCTGGCCGAGCGCCTCCTGTCCCGGGAGGAGCACCTCCAGGAGGCCGACGACGCCCTGCGGCCCCTGTACGACGTCCGGGGAGACGCGGGGGCTCGGGCGCACGCCCTCCGCCAGAAGCTGGTGTCGCACCCGGCGTGGCGCAAGGCGCGGCGTCAGGCGCTCCGGGCGTTCGAGGAGCGTATCGGCGTCGGCTCCGGCAAGTCCTTCTCCCTGCGCGTCATCCACACCACGCCCACCTACGCCCTGGTGGAGGACCACGAGCACCCCGCGCCCGACTCGTACGAGCACAAGCACCTCCGGACCATGGTGCGGGCGAAGGACCTCCCGCCCGGCGTCTCGCCGCTCCACCTCCGGCGCGGAGACATCGTCGAGGCGCCTCTGCGGGGCGAGGACGCGGACCCGAGCAAGGACAAGGGGGGCCTCCGCGTCTACTGGATCGCCGACCCCTCCGACATCCGCCTGGCGAAGAGCCCGGAGCAGATCGCGGCGCGCCTCGACCAGGAGGAGGCGCGGTTCGGCGTCGGCAGCGGGAAACCCCGCCACCTCAAGGTGTTGAAGAGCCGTAGGAGCAGCCTCCAGGCTCGCCTGCTCGATCCCGGCGGAGGTGCCGAGTTCTACGAGCGGGCCGACGTCACCCCCGAGCAGCTTCCCGACGGCCTCTCCCCGGATCAGCTGGGCCGCAAGGGCCGCAGCCTCTGGGGCGTCGTCGAGCGCGCGCCCGACCAGGAGGGCAAGGACGGCCGCCGGCGCTATCGCGTCGCGGGCTCCCTCCTGTCGTCCAATCCCGAGGCCGAGAAGAAGCCCGAAGCCGGGGCCGAGAAGAAGCCGCCGGCCGAGAAGAAGCCGCCGGCCGAGAAGAAGCCGCCGGCCGAGACGAAGACCGCCGACGAGAAGGAGCCCGCGCCCGAGGCGGAGAAGGAGCCCGCGCCCGAGGCGGAGAAGGAGCCCGCGCCCGAGGCGGAGAAGGAGCCCGCGCCCGAGGCGAAGAAGGAGCCCGCGCCCGAGGCGGAGAAGGAGCCCGCGCCCGAGGCGGAGAAGGAGCCCGCGCCCGAGGCGGAGAAGGAGCCGTCGGCCGAGACGAAGACCGCCGACGAGAGCGAACCCGAAGAGCGCCCGCGCGGCGAAGGGGGCGAGACATGAGCGCCGGTCACGAGACCCTGCTCCTGGAGGCCGGCGGGCCGGGTGCGGAGGCCCTCTCGCCGGGCCGCATCCAGCGCGCCCTCGCCCTCGGCGCCGGCGTCCGATCCGAGGAGATCGGCGCTCTGGAGCCCCTGGGCCGGGGCCGGGTGGCGGTCGACGTCGCCCTGGCGCGCGCGCTGTCCCTTTCGACGCCCCGCCCGATCCCCCTCCTGGAGGGCGACGACTCGACGGTGCTGCTCCTGCGCCGACCCGACGATCCCCCCGAGGAGGGCGAGGCCGCGCTCCTGATCACGTGGTCCGACGGCGGCGGCGCGCCCTCCCCGGGTGCCCTGGCGGCCGCTCTGTCGGAGGCCAGCGGCGGCTCGCTCGGCCCCGAGGAGATAGGCGCGGGTTTCGTGGGCCCGGGCTGGCTGCGCCTGACCGCCCCCGCGCGGGTGCTGGTCGCCGTCGATCTCCCCGCCCGCGTCACGGCAGGGGGTCGCACCCTGGACGTCGCCGTGGCGGACGGCGGAAAAAAAAAGTCCTGACGCCTCCGGCGCGAGCCCTCTCGGAGGCCGTTCGCCGGGAGCGTGAGGCCCTCGACGGGGCACAGGCCGAGCGGCTCGGCAGCGCGCGCCGCCTGGCCCGCCTGGCCCGGACCCTCCTCCGCCGCCATCCGAGGGACCCGGATCTGGTGGCCGGCGTGGAGCGCCTGGCCACCGGCGGCTTCGACCCACCCCACCCGACGACCCTCCCGGAGGGCACGCCCATGGAGGTGTGGACCGCGCTGACCGGCCGCACCGACGCGGATCGCGCCGCCCTGGCGACCTCCATCGTCGACCCCCCGGATCCCGCCGAGGATCCCGACCTGGCGACCCGCACGCTGGAGCTTCTCCTGCTGGTGCCGGCCGAGCACGACCGAGCGGCGCGCCTGCTGGAGCGCCTGGCCCCACGTGCGGACGCCGACCAGGTAGCCCTGTGGCGGTTCCGGCTCGCGGCTGCGGAGATCCCCGACACCGCTCGGGACGACGCCGAGGCCTGGGAGGCGCTCCTCGCGTCGCTCCGCGAGCTGGACGGTCGGCGACCGGACCTGTCAGCCGTGGGACTCCGCGTCGCCGCCGCCGGCCTCCTCTCCGCGAAGGACGCCCACGGCGCGGACTGGCTGGCCCCGGTGCTCGACGGTCGCCGCGTCGTGAACCGTGCCGCCGCCTTGGGGCGCCGGCCGGCCCTGCGCGAGGCCCTCGCGCCCGCCATCGAGTGGCTGGAGCGCGCGGATCACCTCGCGCCCTCGGCCGCCGACGAGCCGGTGGAGACCGCCCTCTCGGAGGTGGAGGCGCTGGACACTTCGGGGCGCCTGGAGGAAGGCACCGAGCACCTCCTGGAGATCCTGGCCCGGTCGGGCGATCGGCCGGATCTCGCCCGGGCCGCCGGCGCGCGGGCCGCGCTGCTCCTGGCCCCGTCGCTGGCAGCGCAGGCCGTGGCCCACGGCGCCGAGGCCGAGGCGCCCGACACCGAGGCCCTGCGGGCGCTGGCCCGACGGCCGCTGCCGTCACCGGAGGTCACGCCCCCGACGGCGCCGGAGACCCGCTGGACCGCCCGCGCCCGCTCCCTCGGCTCGGCTCCGGCGCCCCCCGAGGACACGGAGGCCCTCGCCTTCCTGGAGGCGGCGGGCTCCATTGCGCGGGCCGCGCGCGGATGGCTGGGCCGGGGGACCGACGAGGGCCTCCTTCAGGCCTGGAGGCTGGCCGACGATCTCTCGGGGGACGACCGCGCCGCCCTGGTCGCCGCGCTGACCGACCGGGTCCCGGACGACGAGCTGGTGCTGGCGGGCGACGAGGCCGGGCATCGCCTGGGCCGCGCTCTGCGCACCCTCCTCCCCGAGGGCGCCGCGCTCACGTGGCAGACGGTTCGCCTGCGCGTGTCGCGAACGGGCCCGGACGAGGGAACGTCGAGCCCCGCGAACGGCACGGCGCAGGATCCCGACGATCCCCACAGCCCGGCCAACCGCCTGGCCGCCGCCGGCGAGCTGTGGACGGCGGATCGCCCGGACGCGGCCGGTGCCATCGTGGCGTCGCTCCTGCGCCGGCTGGAGGATCCGGAGGTCACGCCTCACCTGCTCCGCCTGGCCCTGCGGCTCCTCGCCCTCGAGTCTCCCCCGGAGGGCATCGTGCCCGCGGCGGAGCGGGCCATCCTGGCGGGCGGGCCCGTCGGCGAGGCGCTCTTGGAGCGACTGGCTCGCGCCCCCCTGGCCGCGCATCCGCTCCACGCGGCGCTCCACCGAGCCGCCCTCGACCGGCGCCGCTCGGACGCGCTCCGCGTGAGGTTGCTGGAGGCCTGGCTGGGGATCTGGCGGGCCACGAACACCCCGCCCGAGCCGTCGTCGCTCACCGACCTCATGCACGCCGACGCGGCCTTGGCTCCGCTGGCGGCGGCACGCCTGGCCTCCCGCCGGGACCCTGTCGCGGACGCCGCCGCCTTCCTGGCCGAGCACCCCCCCCTGGAGACGCCGCCCAGCACCTGGGCCGACTCGCTCCTCGCCCTCTGCCGCGGCGGCTGAAGAGCCCTACGGCAGACGGCGCCAGGTGACCTTGTTCCGGCCGCGGTCCTTGCTGAGGTACAGCGCGCGGTCGCTCTGCACGAGGATCTGGTCCGGGGACGGCGCCGGGAAGCGCTGAACCGTGACGCCGCCGAACGACGCGGTCACGTCGAGCTCCGCGTCCTGCCGACCGCGGACGGGGCGATCGGCGATGGCCTCCCGCAGGCGCTCGGCCACGCGCCGCCCCTCCCCCCGCCCGCATCCCGGCAGCAGCAGGCCGAACTCCTCTCCGCCGAGCCTCCCCACCACGTCGCCGGGCCGCAACATCCCCTCGAGGCGCCGGCAGACCTCCTTCAGCACGTCGTCGCCGACAGCGTGGCCCCACGTGTCGTTCACGCGCTTGAAGTGATCCACGTCCATCATGACGAGCGACAGGGGACGGCGGCACTCGCTCGCCGTGTCGAGCGCGAGCTGGAGGGACTGGGTGAAAGCGCGCCGGTTGTAGACGCCGGTGAGCATGTCGGTCGCGGCCAGGCGGCGCAGCGCCTCGTTCTTCTCCTCCAGCCGCCGGGCCATCTCCTCCTTGTCGCGCAGGGCCTTCTCCAGCTTCCGCGTGAGCTCCTCGTACGTGTCCGTGAGCTGGATGAGGGTCTCGTTGGCGTTGCTCATCAGGTCCTGGAACGTCGGCTGACGCCCGATGCGGATGTCCAGGTCCTCCGAGGCGACCTCCATCTCCTCGCGGACCTCCTCGACGAGGGCCTCGAGGGTCAGCTCCTCCCGGGACTGCAGGCCCGCGAGCAACGTGCGGACGCGCGCGAACGCCCCTCGCTCGCCGGAGGTCTGGACCACGTCGGCGAGCGCGTCGGCGGCCCGGCAGATCTCCAGCAGCCGGTGGCTCCGCCGCTCGGGCAGGGTCGCCTCCTCGTCGTGGTGGAGCCCGGCGACCGCGACCATGTCCTCGGGGAGCCCCCACTCGCGCGCCGCCGCCACGAAGACCTCCGGGTGATCCGTGCCCGTCAGGCGCCGCTCGGAGGCCATCCGCTCCGGCCCGGGCAGGTCGGTCGTCTCCTGGAGCTCCGCGCTGCGGTCGCGCCATCGCACGGCCATCACCAGGAGGCCCAGGTCCTGGACGAGGCCCAGCGTGAACGCCTCGGACGGATCCTCGTAGCCGGCCCGCCGCGCCAGGACCAGCGCGGCCACCCCGCGCCGCAGGGAGTCCTCCCAGAAGCGATTCGCGTCGAGCTCGCCCGGATCCGCTCCGCTGAGCGTCGTACGGACGGCGTAGCTCACGGCGATGTTCCGGATGCACCGCGTGCCAAGGCGCACCGTCGCCTGCCGGATCGTGCGCACGGGCTGTCCCCCGCCGTACGCGGCGCTGTTCGCCATCCGCAAGAACGTGGTCGTCAGGCTCGGCTCGCGGCCGATGAGGCTCGCGAGCTGCTGCATCGAGACCTCGGGATCGCCCGCGGCCTTGACGACCATGGCGAGGCTCGTGGGGGGAGCCGGGAGATCCGTCGCCGCGTCCCGGCCGGGACTTTCGGGGGCTGTCCGGGTTTTCTGTGACACGTTCCACCGGGGCGATGCGTGGATCCGCGGGCCGGCCACCGACCCGCGACGCGTGGTGTGTGCCGTGCGCGCACAATCCCGTATCGGAGATCCGCGGGGAAGTCATGATCCGCTTTGTCACCGAACCGTGTAACCTGTTGTAGGCGCGGGTCGTGGCCCACGATGGACCGCGCGCCCCACCTCCATGGGGAATGCACCCGTGATCGCGGCCCTGGAGGCCTGCGAGTTGTGGGGCGACAGGCCCCGTTGCTATGCTTTGTTGGTGTCGGGGACGCCGTCCGCCGAGGGAAGAAGCTCTTGAGGAACCTCATCGCCTGTGCGCTCCTGGCCCTGGGAGCGGGCCTCGCCCCGCCCGCGGCCGCCACGACGGTCGTCCAGGTGGACGTCCCCACCATGACGCGAACCTCCGAGTGGGTCGTCCGAGCGCACGTCGAGCGTGTCGAGCCCGTGGACCTGCGCGGCCGCGGAGGCTCCCTGGCCACGGACGTGACCCTGGTGGTCCGCGACGTCTACCGGGGACGCGACGTGCCCTCGCGGTACGTGCTGCGCCTGCCGGGCGGCGAGGGGGCGGACGGCATGACCATGCGCGTCCCCGGGATGCCGCGCTTCGCACGGGGGGAGGACGTGGTCCTCTTCCTCGAGCGCACCCCGACCGGGCACGTCCCGTGCGGCCTCGGCCAGGGCGTGTGGCGTGTCGTCACGGACGCGACGGGCCGCACGTGGGTCCGGCAGTCCCCGAGCGGCGTTCACGTGGTGCGCCGAGACGACCGGGGACGACTCGTCGAGGCGCCCCCGCGCCTGTTCTCCGACGCGCGCCCCCTCTGGGATCTCGTCGCGCAGATCCAGGCCGCGCGCCGGCCCTGACGGGCGTCGCGCAGCCCGGCGCGTGATGCCTGGAGCGAGGAGGCGGGGGCGCAAAGGCCTGAAAAGCCCGGTATCATTGGGGAGCAACCACGCAACCCCGATGACACCGAGGAGCTTTTCAGGTGAAGCCGAGGGTACGGCGACAGCTCGACGAGAGGAAGAGGCGAAAGGAGCGTCGATTGGCTCGGGCGCGTGAACTGGAGGACAGTGGCGCGCCGGTCCACGTCGGTCACGGACAGCCGGGTCCCCCGCGCGCCGATCTCCGACAGCCCCCGTTCATCGGTACCTCGCGGAAGGCCTCCACGCCCGGAGCCCAGGTCGTGCCGGGCTCGCACGCCGACCCGGCGTCGGCCTGTGCATCCGCCGTGTCCGCGCCCATCGCGTCGGCGTCCCCGCCCGCCCCGTCCTCCGTGGCGTCACCCGCCCCGCCGTCGGGCTCCACGCTCCCCTCCCGCGCCGGCGACGTCCCCGCCGGACTCGCCCACCGTGTCCACCGGAGCGCCGTCCGGTGACTCCTCGCAGGCGCTCGTCGGAGCCCCCAGGCCCAGGGCGACGGCCAGGAGCACCACGACCTGCACGCGGCGGCTCACCGGGTCCGCGGGCCGGCCAGCCATGCCTCGAGGCGGTCGAGCGCGGCCGTCCACGCCGGGTGATCGCTGACGTTCAGCCGGACCCGCGTCCCGCCCAGGGTGGGCTCCAGGTGGAGCTCCAGCGTCCCCTCGGAGTCGCCGTTCCAGCCGACCAGCAGGTGCTCCGGCGGCCGAAGCTCCACGATGGCGCCGTTGATCTCCGGCGTGCCGCCTGGGCCGTTGTCCGGCCACGACAGCTCGTAGGCGCCGCCCACCTTCAGGTCGACGAAGGCCTCCAGGCCAAGCCACCGCTTCATGTACTGCGGCTCCGTGAACGCTGCGAAGACCCGCTCCAGGGGCACGTGCAGCAGCCGCTCCTCGGTTCCCGCGTCGCTCACCGGATCCTCCCGTCTGGACCTTCCTGTGTCGCGCCGCACCCGTAGCCTGTCAAGGTGCGAGCTTGCAGGGTGGGGCCTCCCCCGGTCATCATCCGCGGCCATGCGCCTCGACCGCTTCATCGCCAGCCAGCTCGCGCTCACCCGGAAGCAGGCCAACCGCCTCATCCGGGACGGGCGCGTCACCGTCGACGAGGAGGTCCTCTCCAACCCCAACCGGCACGTGGACCCCGAGGGCCAGGCCGTCGCCGTCGACGACGAGCCGGTGACGTACTACGAGGAGCTGACCCTGCTCATGAACAAGCCGGTGGGCGTGGTCTCGTCCACGCGCGACGCCACGGCGCTGACCGTCCTGGACCTGGTGCCCGAGGAGTGGCGACGCCACGGCCTCTCGCCGGTCGGGCGCCTGGACAAGGAGACCACCGGCCTCCTCGTGCTCACCACGGACGGGAAGCTGGTGCACGCCCTGACACACCCGCGCCGGCACGTCCCCAAGGTCTACAGCGCGCAGGTGGAGGGCGACCTGGACGTCGACGCGGCCCGCCGGGCCTTCGCGGAGGGGGTCGTCCTGGAGGACGGGACCACCTGCGCCCCGGCGGAGCTGAGCGCGACCGGCCCCGGGGAGGTGCGCGTGGTCCTCCGCGAGGGCAAGTACCACCAGGTCCGCCGCATGATCGCGGCGTGCGGCGGCCACGTCGCCGCGCTCCACCGGGAGGCCGTGGGCAGCCTCCCGACGCCGCCCGATCTGCCCATGGGAGAGTGCCGCCCGGCCACCGGGGACGAGCTCCGGGCGCTCCAGGAGACCGAGCCTCCGGAGCGGTCGTGAGCGCGACCGGCCCCTCCCCACCGGCGCGCGCGAGCCACGACCGATGGGCCCGCATCGGCCTCACGCTCGTCATCGCGACCCTCGCCTGGAACGTGGTGGAGGCGGGGGTCGCCCTGTGGTCGGGCATCCGGGCGGACAGCAGCGCCCTGGTGGGCTTCGGCCTGGACAGCGTCATCGAGTCCGTGGCCGCGGTGGTCCTGCTCTGGCGCCTGTCCGTGGAGGCCCGGGGAGGCGACGCCGAGGCCGTGGAGCGTGCGGAGGGCCTCGTCCACAAGGTGGTCGGCGTGACGTTCCTCGTCCTGGCGACCTACGTGGCCGGCGAGGCGGTCTGGACGCTCTGGGAGCAGAAGCCCCCCGAGGAGAGCCTCGTGGGGATCGTGCTCGCCGCGGCCTCCCTGGTGGTGATGCCGCTCGTCGCCTGGGGGAAGATCCGCGCGGCCCGGGAGATCGGCAGCGCCGCCCTGCGCGCCGAGGCGAAGGAGACCCTCGCCTGCTCCTACCTGTCGTTCGCCCTTCTGCTCGGCCTGGCGCTGAACGCCGCCGCGGGGTGGTGGTGGGCCGACCCGGCGGCGGCGCTGGTCATGGTGCCGTGGCTGGTCCACGAGGGACGCGAGGGCCTCGAGGGCGAGGGCTGCGACGACGACTGAGCGCGGCAGGTCGCCGGCCGGCCGCTTTCTTCGCTTGGGTCCCGGTCCCCGGATGCGTTACATGGGGCGCGCCGCGATCCCTCGCCCGACGCCGCCCATCCTCCGACCACGGAGAGTCATCGCCATGACCGAGCCGTCCCGGAAGGCCACGCTGCTCCAGTCCGCCGATCCCTTCGTCGATCGCCACGTGGGCCCCGGCCCCGAGGAGGTCGCCGCCATGCTCGACGCGATCGGCTTCGACTCCCTGGACGCCCTCGTGGACGCGACGGTGCCGGAGTCCATCCGGCTGCGCCGGGACCTGGACCTGCCGCCCGCCCGCGGCGAGCACGAGATGCTGGCGCGCGCCCGGGAGCTGGCGGAGGCGAACGACCTGCGCCGCTCGTTCATCGGCATGGGCTATCACCCGTGCGTCACCCCGCCGGTCATCCAGCGGAACATCCTCGAGAACCCGGGCTGGTACACCCAGTACACGCCCTACCAGGCCGAGATCGCCCAGGGCCGCCTGGAGGCCCTGCTCAACTTCCAGACCATGGTGAGCGACCTCACCGGCCTGGAGATCGCGAACGCCAGCCTCCTCGACGAGGCCACGGCCGCCGCCGAGGCGATGACCCTCTGCTACAACGTGGCCAGGGGGAAGCGGCGCGTGTTCCTGGTCGCCGACGACTGCCACCCCCAGGCCATCGAGGTGGTCCGCACCCGGTCGGAGCCCCTGGACATCGAGGTGCAGGTCGCCCCAGCCGCGGACTTCGACCTCCACGACGACGTCTTCGGCGTGCTGGTGCAGTATCCGACCACCGACGGCCGGGTCGAGGACTGGGAGCCGCTCTGCGAGCGCGCCCACGACGCCGGCGCCATGGTCGTCGTCGCCGCGGACATCCTGGGCCTGGCCCTGCTGCGCCCGCCCGGTGAGTTCGGCGCGGACGTCGCGGTGGGCAGCACCCAGCGCTTCGGCGTCCCCATGGGCTTCGGCGGCCCGCACGCCGCCTACTTCGCCACGAGCGAGGCGCACAAGCGCCGCCTCCCGGGCCGCCTGGTGGGCGTGTCCAAGGACACCGAGGGGCGCCCCGCCCTCCGCCTGGCCCTGCAGACGCGCGAGCAGCACATCCGCCGCGCCCGGGCGACCAGCAACATCTGCACCTCCCAGGTGCTCCTGGCCGTGATGGCGGGGATGTACGCGGTCCACCACGGCCCCGAGGGCGTCCGCCGCATCGCCGAGCGGGTGCGCCTGGCGACCCTCGTGCTCGCCGAAGGCCTGCGCCGGGCCGGCCTGGACGTCGAGGCGGGCACCCGGTTCGACACGGTGACCGTGCGGCTGGACGACGACACGCGCCGGGCGGTCCTGACCCGCGCCGCACAGGCCCGCCTGGAGCTCCGAGACCTCCGCGACGGCCGCCTCTCCGCGAGCCTCGACGAGGTGACGACGACGGACGACCTGGTCACGCTGTTCGAGGTCTTCGCGGGCGGGGACGGCGTCGGCCTCGATCCGGTGGCCCTGGCGGACGAGGTGGACGACGCCCTGCCCGGCCCGTTCGCGCGGACGTCCACCTACCTGACCCACGAGGTCTTCCACGCCTACCACGCCGAGCACGAGCTGCTGCGGTACATCCACCGCCTGCAGGCCCGGGACCTGTCGCTCACGACGTCGATGATCCCGCTGGGCTCCTGCACCATGAAGCTCAACGCCGCGGCGGAGATGATGCCCATCACCCTGCCCGGCTTCGCGGAGCTCCACCCCTTCACGGCGCCCAGCCACGCCCGGGGCTACGCCGAGCTCATGGACGAGCTGCGCGACATGCTCGCCGAGGTGACGGGCCTCCCCGGGGTCTCCCTGCAGCCGAACGCGGGCTCCCAGGGCGAGTACGCCGGCCTGCTCACCATCCGGGCCTGGCACCGGGAGCGCGGCGAGGCCGAGCGCCGCGTGTGCCTCATCCCGAGCAGCGCCCACGGGACCAACCCGGCCAGCGCCGTCATGGCGGGCATGAAGGTCGTCGTCGTGAAGTGCGACGAGGACGGCAACATCGACCTGGACGACCTGCGGGCCAAGGCCGGGAAGCACTCCGACAGCCTGGCGGCCATCATGGTCACCTACCCCTCCACGCACGGCGTCTTCGAGGAGGGTATCCGGAGCATCTGCGAGATCGTCCACGGTCACGGCGGCCAGGTCTACCTGGACGGCGCCAACATGAACGCCCAGGTGGGCCTCGCCCGCCCCGGGGACTTCGGCGTCGACGTGTGCCACCTGAACCTGCACAAGACGTTCTGCATCCCCCACGGCGGCGGCGGGCCCGGCATGGGCCCCATCTGCACGGCGGCCCACCTGACGCCCTTCCTGCCGGGCCACGGGATGCTGGGGGCGAGCGACGACAAGGCCCACGGCGCCATCGCGGCGGCCCCCTTCGGCAGCCCGAGCATCCTGCCCATCTCCTGGATGTACATCGCCATGATGGGCGGCGACGGCCTGCGCCGGGCCAGCCAGGTGGCCATCCTCAACGCCAACTACCTCGCGAAGCGCCTCGACGGGGCCTACGAGGTCCTCTACACCGGCGCCCGCGGCACGGTCGCCCACGAGTTCATCCTCGACCTGCGCAAACTGGAGAAGGAGGCGGGCATCTCCGTCGCCGACGTGGCGAAGCGCCTGATGGACTACGGCTTCCACGCGCCCACCATGTCCTGGCCGGTCCACGGCAGCCTCATGGTCGAGCCCACGGAGAGCGAGACGAAGGCCGAGCTGGACCGCTTCGCGGACGCCCTGCTCGCCATCCGCGAGGAGATCCGCGAGATCGTCGACGGGGAGGCGGCCCCGGAGGACAACCTCCTGAAGAACGCCCCGCACACGGCCGAGGCCCTGGCCGCGGACGCATGGCCCCACCCCTACTCCCGGCAGCGCGCCGGCTGGCCCGTGGCCCACGTCCGGACCCACAAGTACTGGCCGCCCGTCAGCCGCATCGACGAGGCCTTCGGCGACCGCAACCTCATGTGCACCTGCCCGCCGCTGGAGAGCTACCAGCAGGCCGACTAGAGCGCCGAACGGGACCGCGGACCGCGGGTCTGCGAGCGATCTCCGAGTGGATCGGCCAGGCGCGGAGCGCCGATTCCGGGTCCCGAAGGCGCTGCGAAGCAGCGCGGCGCTGGCCCGGAGGGCCAGGAGAGCCGGCGACAGCCGGAATGCCATGAGGCATGGCGCAGCGGTCCCGGAAGGCCGAGGCGCCGGAGATCGCCGCTAGCCCAACGGGAGCGGTCCTGTCTGGTGCTCCAGGCCAGCCTCTCGGCCGATTGCGGCCTGTTCCCCGCCGACCCGGCCGACCACGCGGCCGGAGAGCCCGGTCACCCCGTCACGGCGACGTGCGGGGAGGCGTCCGTTCGCCGACGTTGCAGGCCTCGAACGCTCCGACGACGTAGGCGTCGTTCTCGCAGGGCTCGATGCGGTCGAGTCGACGCAGTGGACGCCTTCGGGGCAGTGCTCGTCCGTCTGGCGGTCCACGCCGCCGCCATCGACACAGTAGTCGCCCGCCCCGCACCCGGAGTCCCCGCTGCAGGTCCTCGCTGCAGCGAGACGCGCACGTGCCGTCGTCCGTGTTCGTCCGTGCACCGGACGTCGGCCGGATCGCAGTCGCATTGCAGCCCCCCTGCGTTTGACACGCCCCCGGTCGGGCCCCTACCGGTGTGAGCACGGACGCAGGCCAGGCATCGCATCGGGAATCGCGACGGATCGATCCGCCGAGGGGGGAAGCATGATCAGCCGCGCCGCCGCCACCGCCGTAGTCACCCTGCTGGGCGTGCTCGCCGCGCCCGGGTGCGACGACCCCGGGCCTACGGAGACCGGAGCGTGCTGCGTCGACGCGCAGTGCGTCGAGACGACGCCCGAGAAGTGCGAGGCCTCCGGTGGCGCCTATCACGGCGACGGGGGCACGTGCGAGGACGCCCCGTGCTCCGCCGAGGGGGCCTGCTGCGTCGAGGGCACCTCGTGCAAGACCGTCGCGGAGGAGACCTGCGCGGACGCCGGCGGGACGTTCCAGGGCGCCGGCACGACCTGCGAGCCGGACACGTGCACCGGACCTCCCTCCGGCGCCTGCTGCCTGGAGGGGGGCACGTGCGACGAGATGCCCCCCACCGAGTGCGAGTCCAGCGGGGGCGCCTACCAGGGCGACGGCGTCGGATGCACCGCCGACCTCTGCCAGGCCACCGACGAAGGAGCCTGCTGCATCGAGGGCGCGTGCCAGGTCGTACAGGCCTTGGAGTGCGAGGGCCTCGGAGGCGCCTACCAGGGCGACGGCAGCGCGTGCGACGGCGTCTGTGTGGAGGACGTCTGCTGCGCGACGCCCGAGGGCTACGAGATCCTGCCGTCCACGGAGTGTCCGCCGGGCGGCGTCGTGACCCTCGACCACTGCGAGATCCCGCCTCTCGTCTGCTGCGAGACCGCGAGCGGAGCCGACATGGTCCCCTCGCTGGAGTGTCCCGACGACGCGGTCCTGCCCCAGTCCGAGTGCCGGCCGTGCGGCGACGAGGTCTCCGGAATGTGCGAGGGCCTCGACTACGAAGGCCAGTGCCAGGAGGCGGAGCTCGGCTGTGAGTCGGGCAGCATCGCCTTCGACGTGGGGTGCACCGGCACCTTCGACGTGTGCCACCCCTGCCCGGGAGGGACGACGGCCGCAGACACCGACGGTGACGAGTGCGCCGACGCGTGCCTCTGCTGCCCCGACCTCGAGTGCCCGGACGGCTTCGTCGAGGTGGACACGAACGAGGACGGCTGCCCCGACTCCTGCGAGCAGGACCCGTGCGAGAAGTCCATCGTCGGCCGCTGCGAGAAGTACGAGTACGAGGGCCAGTGCGATCCCAAGGGCCCCGACTGCGGCCCGGGCGCCATCCTGGGCGACGAGGACTGCGACGGCGTGTACGACGTCTGCCTCCTCTGCCCGGAGGGCACCCACGCCGTGGACACCACCGGGAACGGCTGCGAGGACACGTGCGGCTGCTGCCCGGAGCCCCCCTCGTGCCTGCCGCCGCACGTCCCCCAGGACACCGACGGCGACGGCTGCCCGGACGACTGCGTCGCGCCCCCCTGCAAGGACCTCGTCGTCGGGCAGTGCGGCGGCTTCGACTACGCCTCGCAGTGTGATCCCGCGAGCCTGGACTGCGGCCCCGCGTCGATCCTCTACGACGCCGACTGCGACGGGGCGTACGACCAGTGCCAGCTCTGCCCGGCCGACACCCACGCGGTCGACACCACCGGGGACGGCTGCGAGGACGCCTGCTGGTGCTGCCCGTCCCTGGACTGCCTGCCCGACATGGTGCCGGCGGACACCGACGGCGACGGCTGCGACGACCAGTGCCTCCAGCCCACCGGGGCCTGCTGCCTGCCGGACGGCGGGTGCCTGGACACGCTCCCCTCCGGGTGCCCCACCGGGGACTTCCAGAGCGGCGCCTCCTGCGACCAGCCGGACGCCTGCCCCGACTGCGCGCCCGCCCCGCCGGACATGGTGGCCTGGTGGCCGCTCGACGACCTCCTGAACGGCGGGGCCACCGACATCGTCGGCGGCAGCGACGGCCAGCCCGTGGGCGGGACCATGATCGTCAGCGGCGTCGTCGGGACCGCCCTGCACTTCGACGGGATCGGAGACCGCGTCGAGGCGCCCCTGGCGGGCTCCCACGACCCGACCGACCTCACCATCGACGCCTGGCTGCGGCTCGACACGGCGCCGCCCCAGGGCGACGAGATGACCCTGGTCCACTACCACTACGGGAGCGGCGAGTACTTCCTGGCCGTCTCCGACGCCCGAGAGCCGGTCTTCGTCGCCCAGGGCCAGAGCACCAGCATCGCCCAGACCGCGGTCGGAGACTTCATCCCCCTCGGCCAGTGGATCCACGTCGCCGTGACGGCGGACAGCGCGACCGACGAGGTCCGGTTCTACCTGGACGGGGATCTCGTCCACACGGGGAACTATCCCGTGGACGGCTACGCCCCGGCGGCCGGCACCCCGGAGTGGACCCTCGCGGCCTACGGGGCCGGCGCCGCCGCAACGGAGAACCTCGTGGGCACCCTCGACGAGATCGAGATCTTCGAGCGCCCCCTGACGGCGGCGGAGCTTCAGTCCATCGTCCAAGCCGGCTCCGACGGGAAGTGCAACCCCTGACGCCCCGCGACACGGACCGCTGGTCAACGGGGATCGTCGAGTACCCCGCGCCCGCCGCGGGTCGCCCCCGACCGACCTGGTCCGGATCAGGGCCGGCCACGATCGGTCGGGAGCGAGGCCCACGCCGACCGATCGGGCACCGGTTCAACGTCGGACAATCGCTCTCATGGAAACCGGGCGCCGTCTCAGCGGACGCGGGGCTTGCTGCTGGTGGGCTCCGCCTGCTCCCCCTCCGGCAGCCGGATGTCCTTGACGTTGATGTTGACCTCGACGACCTGCCGGCCGGCCATCTTGTCCACCTCGGCGGCCACCTTCCTGCGGAGCTGATCGGCCACGGCGCGGAGGTCCTCGCCGTAGTTGATGACCACGTCGATGTCGAGGGCGGCCTCCATG
The DNA here is from genome assembly GCA_051747385.1 of Myxococcota bacterium. Classification (GTDB taxonomy): domain Bacteria; phylum Myxococcota_A; class UBA9042; order PHBI01; family JACKFB01; genus JBNJGB01. Next base: position 256,369 of record JBNJGB010000003.1, on the reverse strand, counting down.
TCGCCGACCTCCGCGGCCACACCGCGGGTGGGGCTGTCGCCGAAGTCGATGATCCGCGAGGTGCCCAGCTCGGCGATCCCCGGGATGTCCCGGGCGGCCAGCCCGGCGATGGTGGCGACCACCGCCTCGTTGATGCTCAGGCGCCCGCCGACGCCGTCGCCGGCCGGCTTGTCCTCGATGGTGACGTTCTTCTTCTCGGCCATGGCTTCCTCCTGCTCGGGTTCGGGTATGGGGTGCGCCGCGGCGGGGGTCACCGCCGCGACGGCGAGTCGGGCCGGACCGCTCAGCGCACGCGCCTCTCGGGCTCGGGCTCGGACTGCTCCTCCTCGGGCAGGCGGATGTCGACCACGTCGATGTTGACCTCGACGACCTTGCGGCCGGCCATCCGGTCCACCTGCTCGGCGACCTTCTTCCGCAGGTGATCCGCCACCTTCCGGAGGTCGTAGCCGTAGTCGATGACCACCTCCATGTCGAAGGCGGCCTCCTGCTGGCCCACCTCCGTGTCGATGCCGCGCGTGGGAGCGTCGCCGAAAGAGACCAGCCGGGAGCGCCCCAGCTGGGCGATGCCGTCCACCTCGCGGGCGGCGAGGCCTGCGATGGTGCCCACCACGTCGGTGGTCAGGTTCAGCTTCCCTCCGACCTGGCCCTCGCCGCGGGGCTTGTCCTCGATGGTCGTGACGTTCTTGTCCGCTTGCCTGGTCTCGCTCTTCTTCTTCGCAGCCATCCACACACCTCCTTGGTGAAGCGTTCGGTTCGGGCTCCGAGGCGCCGCGCTTCCGCGAGGCGCCTCAGGGGCGTTCCAGCGGACTCTCCGCCAGGACGTGGGTCACGAGGCCACTCGCCCGCCGCAGGTGTCCCCGGACGTCTCCGTAGTTCCCGGCCTCGAGGGCGATCTCGGCCTGCTCCATCTGCTCGTAGGCCTCCTGGAGCTTCCGGGAGTCCTCGGTCGGGATGCGCGACTCGGGTGGCGCCGCCGCGGGGGCCGGAGCCGATGCGGGCTCGGGGGGGCGCTCGGGCGTCGCGGGCCCCCCGAGCGCGACGAGGACCAGGCCGCAGATGATCAGGAAGACGGCGAACGCGGACGCGAGAGACGCGCCTCGGCGGGGCCGGGTCCGATCAGCGATGTCATCCACAGCGTCCTCCTCCGGTCAGCGGCGGGGCATCCCCGCCAGGACGGCGAGTCCGGCAGCGGTGAGCGCCAGCCCGATGGCGCGTGCCGGGGTGATCCAGTCGAAGACCCCGAACGAGGCCAGCACGATGGCCAGCCCGAGCAGCAGCAGCCCCACCGCGATCCAGCGGCGGTCCAGGGGACGGGGCCACCGGGAGGCTCCCGCCCGTCGCCAGGCCACGCGGCCCCTCTCGGCGAACCGGGAGACGTCGACGCGGACCCCTCTCACGCGGGCCCGCATGGCGGGCGAGGCGGCCTCCCCCTCCGTGGGCATCAGGAGCCAGAGGGCGGCGTAGACCACCAGGCCGACCCCCTTGGCGAGGAAGAGCAGGATGAACGCCAGCCGGAGCAGCGTCGGGTCCACGGCCAGCCGCTCGGCCAGGCCGGCGCAGACGCCGCCGACGAGTCGACCCTCGCGGGGACGCTCCAGCTGGTCGAGCCTCCACAACGGTCGTTCCCTCCCTGTCACTCGAGCATCCGTATCTCGTCCTCCGGCGCGACGACCTCCATCTCCACGTGGACGGACCGCACGGTCAGGCCCACCAGGCGCTCCACCGCGTCCTGCACGCCGTCGCGTACCTCCTCGCCCACGCTCCGGACCTCGGTCCCGGCGAGGACCCACGCGCGCAAGCGCAGCGTGGCCGGGCCGTTCGCGCTCCGGATGCGGCGGACCTCCGCGTCGAGGATCCCCGGGACGCGCAACGCGGCCGCCCGCGCCACGGTCCCGACGCTCTGCGAGGCCACGACCACCATGCCACGCTCGTCGCGCTCCAACACGTGGACCGTGGACGCGCGGCCCCTGCGCCCTCTGCGGGAGCCGGGAGAGGCGAGCATCAGCGCCGCCGCCACGCCGACCACCACCGCGCCCGCGGCGATCGCGAGTCGCTCGACGGGGGCGAGAGCCTCCAGCACGGCGACCGGGCCCTCGGGCAGGAACGCCGGGAGACGCGCGGCGTCCAGCACGCCGAGCGCGAGCAGGAGCACCACGGAGGCCGCGGCACACAGGAGGATCAGCAGCACCCCCCAGCCGAGTCGATGCAGCAGGTCGGCGACGACGCCGCCCCGGCCGTGGCCTCGCGTCAGCCCTCGAAACGGCTTCCTCCGGATGGTGACCTTGCCGCTCATTCCCCTCCTCACTGCACGCGCCGGCGGGGGTGGTGCTCCACCTTGGGCACGTGCACGTCGACGACGCTGATGTTCACCTCCACGACGCGACGACCGGTCATGTGCTCGATGGTGTCGATGACCTCCCGGCGCATGGTGTCGGCCACCTGCCAGATGGGATAGCCGAACTCGACCACCACCTCGACGTCGATGGCCGCCTCCTTCAGGCCGACCTCCGAGGCGACCCCCCAGTGCCGGCTCGAGCGCGGCAGCATGCTGCGGAGGCTCGACTCCCCGAGCTGGTGGACCCCGTCGACCTGCTCCGCGGTGATGCGGGCGATGACCGAGATGACCTCGTCGGCGATCCAGGTCTTGCCGCGGTCCTCGGGGCTCTCGCCGCTTCCGGTCCCGCCCGCGCCTCCGGGGCCGGACGTCTTGCCATGGGTCGTCTCGGAATCTGCCGTCATGGGGAGCCTCCTCGGGGCGGACGTGGGCGTGCTGTCAGCCGGAACAGCGTCGGCGCGCGTGGCGAGCCGGGCCCACACCGGGACGCAGCCCGGCCCCGGGACACGCGTGCATCGCGTGACGGGAGCCGTCCGCCGGGCCGCGCCGTTCGACCGTGTGAGCCGCGGTCCGCGGGACGTCGCGGGTCCGTGGAGCAGGCGACGCCCCGTCAGATTGACGTATGTTCGCCATACTAGGCGCTCTGCCGGGGGCGTCAAGCCCACCCGGCGCCGATCGTTGCCCAAGGCGTGAGCGCATGTGCGCGCGCTGCGCGCGAGCCGGCCGAGTGGATCGCCGCTGCTCCGTCGCGGGGTGAGGCGGCGCCCCGCTGCTGCATGTGCGAAATCCGGGGACGGTCCGACCCGCGGCCGCTACTGGCCGTCGTCCGAGGTGACCCGAGCCTCCCGGAGGCGCCAGGCGAGCCGGGTCGAGGGCCGGTCGCAACCTGCGTACTCGTGACCGGCGCGAACTGCGCTTGCCGGTCGTCCCGGCCGTCGCGAAGGCCCGCCGCGCCGACCGCGACCTCGGGTGCACCTGCCCTCCGCTGGCGAGCTACCAGCCGGCCCGCCAGCCCGGGCTAGAGGATGCGCCAGGTGAACCGGAGCAGGAGGCGGTGCTCGGTCTGGAGGTCGGGGGAGCGCTCCACGTCGCTGAGCAGCTTGAAGATGTAGTTCAGCGACGCGAAGGACACGAGGCGGAAGCCGATGGTCGTCTCCCAGTCGATGACGGGATGCTCCAGGTCGCCGAACGGCTCCAGCATCTCGAACTCCGTGGTGGCGAGGATCCATCGGCTGGCGCGGAGCGAGCCGAAGACCGCCGCCTCCACGCCGTACTGCCAGGCGTCGTCGCGGCGGACCACCTCGAACTCGGGGGTCGTCGGATCGTCGGCGGCGTTGTACAGGCCGCGGTTGAACAGCGCGCGCCCGCCCAGGCCGATGCGCACGTTGGCGTCCAGGATGTACGAGGCCTTGATGAGGAAGCTGAGCCCCGCCCCGCCCTTCAGCTCCACCGGGGCCAACGGCTTGGCCAGGCGGAAGCGCTCGTCGTAGACCCCCAGGCTGCGAAGCTCCTCGCCCTGCGCGTCCACCTGCACCACCTCCCTGTCCTCGTCGAAGGTGCGGAAGCCGCTGAACAGGGTGGTCTGGGTGCCGGCGCGGACGTACGGCCCGAGCCAGGGCAGGATCCGGAACATGTACAGGGTGTCCAGGCGCAGCTCGTCCAGATCCTTCTGGAACGACTGGCCGGGGAGCTTCACCTGCTTCTCCTCGAGCTTGAGGCGCGTGTAGAACAGGTGGCGGTCAGGGCGCCAGCGCGCCAGGAAGTCCACATAGCCGCCCAGCGTGAACCCGTAGCCGGACTCGAAGCCCACGACGTCGCTCCGGCGGTTCACCTCCGCGTCGCCCCCCAGCACCAGGTGCAGGTTCCAGTCCTTGCGCCGGGTCTCCTCCTGGAGCGTTGGAAGCTCTCCCGCGCCCAGGAACGTCCCGTCCTCCCGATCCATCACGAGGGTCAGCTCGAACAGCTCTCCCTCCCGCAGACGGAACGTGTAGAAGTCCCGCCGCGCCTGGTACGTGCCGCCGGTCTTGATGAGCATGTAGCTGCCCGGTTTCAGGAGCCAGCTGCGCACCTCCTCGCCCAGCTCCACGTCGGCGCCCAGCCCCACGCCCAGGTTCGTCCGTTCCGGCAGTCGCACGACCTCGTACGATCCCCGGAACGGGATGGCGCTCTCGTCCACCACGTTCACCACGAGCGAGCTCCAGGTGGCCGGCACGACGGTCGTCCGGCCCTCCTTGACCAGCACGCGGCGCGTGATGCGGTCCTTCAGGGTGCCCGAGCCGATCCGGACGCGGTAGATGCCCGGCTCCACGACCGCCCTCCGCCCCATGGGCACGGTCTGCACGAGCTCGCCGTCCTCGTCCCGCTCGACCAGGTAGGGCGGCTCCAGGCTCGGATCGGTCATCGCCGGCACGAAGATCGCGCCCTTCCCCACGGGCACCAGCACCGAGTCCTGCTCCGCCTGGACCCTCGACGGCGGCTGGTTCCACGTCTCCGGCTGCTCGCCCGGGTGGTGATCCGCCGCCGTCTCCGCCCCGGCGACACCGGCCGCGGTCACCACGAGCACCCAGGCGACGGCGAGCACCCTCACGGCGCGGCGGCTCCCTCGCCCCCGGAGGTCCCGGGCCCGTCCGGAGTGATGAGATCCTCGTCGGAGCCCCCTCCTCCCGGAGCGGCCGGCTCGTCGGGGGTGATGATCTCCTCCTCGTCCTCCGGTTCCTCCTCGCGCGGCCGCTCGCGCTGCGGCTGCTCGCGCGTCGACGGCTCCTCGTCGCTGGGGACCACCACCTCGTCCCGGGTCGGCGCGGGCACCTCCAGGGTCGGCGACACGCCCCGCTCCCTCGCGAGGACGTGGTCGAGCTGCGCCACGACCCGGCGCATCTCCTCCTCCGCGATCCGCGACACGGCGCGCACGACGAGCACCAGCTTCCGATCCGACACCCGCTTCTTCCGGTCGAAGCGATAGCTCCAGACGACGGACTGGTCCTCGAAGCGCACCAGCTCGAAGCTCATGGCCAGGTGCCCGTACCAGACGTCCCCGGAGTCGTACTCCTCCAGGGCCTCTACCTGGGCGCTCAGCTCGTAGTCGGGGAGGTCCTGGCCGTAGTCCCGGGTCACGTTCCGCACCAGCGCGGACGTCTGGAGGTGGCGCAGGGCCACCTCCCGGAGCATGCGCTGCGGCTTCGCCGCCCAGAGCCGGTAGCTGTAGTAGCTGAACTGGTACGGGGACTCCCGGTAGACGATCTGCGAGCGATCGAAGGGCAGCGCCGCGTCGAAGCGGTCCACGCGCAGGGTCAGCGGATGCAGGGGCGCGGCTCCGTCGCCCCGCGCGCCCTCCGACGGGAAGCTCAGGGTGTAGTACCGGCGCTGCGGCATCTCGGCGCAGGCCGAGGTCGTCACGGCCACGGCCACCGCCACCAGCACGACCAGCGCCCACCAACCTCCTCGGGATCCTCCGCTCATCGCTCGCGCTCCGCCTCCTGAGGGCCCTTCAGGAGCAGGGCCGGGTTCTCACGGACCATCCGCGTGAAGTCGCTGAAGTCCTCGAGGCCCGCCACGAGCAGGTCGAGGCTCGCGAAGATGTCCTCGCGGCTCTTCACCACGGTCACGTCCAGGTTCGCCACGAGCCGCTCGGCGCGATCGATCATGCCCCGGAGGTCCTCGGAGATCCGCTTCACGTCCAGCGCGTCCACGGCCGCCTGCACCTCGCCGGCCAGGCCGTCCACGCGCGTCAGGATCCGATCGACCTTGTCCTTGTCGACCACGCCCTGCAGATCCTCGGCGGCGACGCGGACCGCGTCCAGGGTCGCGACGCTCCGCTGCTCGAGCTGCAGCAGCGTCGCCTCGCTCTGCGCCGCCAGGTCGGCCATCCGCCGCGCGAGGTCGCGGATCGGCGCCCGGTTCTCCTCGGCGATGGCCGCCACGGACGCGGTGATCGCCTCCGTGTTCTCCAGGATACCCCCGATCCGCTCGCGGTTCTGAGCGTTCAGGAGCTTGTTCAGGCGGTTCAGGGCCAGCTCCGCCTTGGCGCCGATGGCCTCCGCCTTGCCGGTCAGCCGATCCAGGGTGGACACCCCGGACGGGATGGTGCCGCCCGGCTCCACGAAGTCGGCCTGCTCGGAGCCGCCCATCAGCTCGATGGTCTTGAGCCCCGTGATGCCCGAGGCCTTCAGCTCCGCCCGGGTGTCCTCCTTGATCGGGGTGTCCGCCTCCAGGCTCAGGGTCACCACCACCTGGCTGACGTCCTCGCGGTCGATGCGGATGTCGCCCACCCGGCCGACCCGGACGCCGTTGTACTCGACCTGGGCCCCCTCCTCGAGGCCGCTCACGGACCCGTCGAAGCGGACCGTGTAGCGATCCCGCTTCTCGATGGCCCTCAGGCCTGCGAGCACGGCCAGGGTCCCCACGAGGATCGCCACCGAGACGACCACGAACACGCCGAGGCGCACCTTCTGGGCTCGGGTGATCACGGCTGATCCTCCTCCAGGGCTTCCAGCAGCGTGCGCGTCCCGGCCGGCCTCTCCGAGAGGTTGCGCTCGAAGAAGTCACGGACCTCGGGTTCGTCACACGCCTTCGCCTCCTCCAGCGTGCCCGAGAAGAGGAGATGGCCACCCCGGCCGAGCATGACCACATCGTCCGCGATGGTGTCGATGCTGGCAAGCTCGTGCGTGACCACCACGACCGTCATCCGGAAGGTCTCGCCCAGGCGGAGGATGAGGCGGTCCAGGTCCGCGGCCGTCTGGGGATCGAGCCCGGCGGAGGGCTCGTCGCACAGGAGAAGCCCGGGATCCAGCGCCATGGCCCGGGCGAGCGCCGCGCGCTTCTTCATGCCGCCGGACAGCTCGGAGGGCAGCATCGCCTCCGTGTGGCCCAGGCCCACCAGGTCCAGCTTCAGGCGGACGACCTCGTCCGCCACCTCGTCCGGCAGGTCCGTGTGCAGCTTCAGCGGCAGCGCCACGTTCTCGGCGACCGTGAGCGAGTTCAGCATCGCCCCGTGCTGGAACAGCAGGCCGAGCTGCGACATGGCCTGCGCCAGGTCGTCCTCCTCCAGGGCGGTCAGATCCCGCCCCTGCACCTCCACGGTGCCGGTCATGGGCCGCAGGAGCCCCACGATGCACTTCAGCAGCGTGCTCTTCCCGCAGCCGCTCCCGCCGACGATGGTGGTGACGCGACCGCGCAGGAAGTCCACGGACAGGTCGTGGAGCACCACCTTGTCGCCATAGCCGGCCACGAGGTCCCGGACCCGGATGATCGGCTCGTCGTCGGTCTGCGCGTGCGTCACGGCCGCCTAGTCGAAGTAGAAGATGAGCGAGAAGAAGGCGTCGGCCACGATGACCGCGAAGATGGACTGCACCACCGAGCTGGTGGTGGCGATGCCGACGCCCTCAGCGCCGCCGGTCACCCGAAAGCCCCGGTGGGCGCCGATGAACACGATGATCCAGGCGAAGGACACGCTCTTCACGAGGCCCGTGAGCAGGTCCTTCAGGGCCAGCGTCTCCATGAGCCGGTTGAAGAACGTGTCCGCGCCCAGATCCAGGTACGTCAGGCCGATGATGAAGCCGCCCAGGATCCCCAGGAGATTCGCCATGACCGTCAGGAGCGGCTGGGTGAGCGTGATGCCCACGAAGCGCGGGACCACCAGGAAGCGCGCCGGCTGCACGCCCATGGCGCGCAGGGCGTCCACCTCGTCGGTGATCACCATGGTCGCCAGCTCCGCGGAGATGGACGAGCCGGAGCGCCCGGCGACGATGATCGCCGTCATGAGCGGCCCCATCTCCCGGGTCATGGAGATGCCCACCAGGTCCACGATGTAGACGTTGGCGCCGAACTGCCGAAGCTGCGCCGCGGACTGGAGCGCGACGGTGAGGCCCACCAGCAGCGCGATGAGGCCCACGATCCCGAGCGACTCGAGCCCGATGCGGACCATCTGCTCGATGATGGCGCCCTTCCGCATGCCCTTCCGGCCGCGGAGGATCGTCGTGACGGTGTGGTGGAACGTGTCGGTCACGAGGACGGCGAACAGCACGAGGCCCTCGAAGCGCGCGTAGGCGGCCTCCCCGAGGCGCTCGAACCGGCCGCGCTCCGGCCGCGGCGCCTCCTCTTCCAGGCGCAGCCGGAACACGGACAGGGAGTCCCGCGCGGCGTCGCTCGCCCCGACCAGCACCAGGCGACCGCCCGCGGCCTCGACGCGTCGCCGGATCACGCCGCACAGGGCAGCCCCGGCGCTGTCCATGGCCGGGACCCCCCGGAGGTCCAGGCGGACCCGGGCCGGCTTCCCCGCGATACGGGGCGCGATGTCGCGGTACCAGCGCTCGACCGTCTCCCGGTCCAGCGCCCCGTCCACCACCAGGTCGACCGTGTCCCGGCCTCCCGCTGAGCTCGACGCGCGTCCGTCCACAGTGTGACGCTAGAGCGCACCCCCACTCCCCGCAACCCCACCCGCCAGGGCGGTCGCAAAGTCGACCGCCCTGCCTTGCCCGTGCCCTTGCCCGTGCCCTTGCCTGCTCTCGGACGCGCAATATTGTTTCCGAGCGGGTGCAATCCGGCGCCGGGCGGCATGCCGCCGGGCAACCCACACCTCTCCGACTTTGCGATTGCCCTGGCCCCCCGCCCCGCCGGCCCGCCCACAGAACACTGGCGCCGCCGCTTCCGGCGGCTTACGGTCCCCGGCATGCGAGAGCGTGCTCCCAGTCCGGCCCCGCGCCCACACCCGACGCGATGACGGAGCCGCGCGACCCCCGGAGCGGACCCGGCGACGACGCCGAGGTCCGGGACGCCGCCGACCTCGCTCGCGGGGTCCTCGTCAACGCCTTCGGCACCCTCGTGAAGGCGAGCCGGGCCCTGTTCGTGCTCTTCGCGGCCCACTTCTACGGCGCCGAGGCCCTGGGCCTGTACTTCCTGGCCATGGGCGCCGCCGAGGTCACCACCAAGGTCGCCCGCTTCGGCCTCGACCGCAGCCTGGTCCGGGAGGCCACCCGGGGCGGCGACCAGCCCGGCGGGATGCTGCGCTATCACGTCCTGCTCGGCCTGGCGCTGTCGCTCGTCTTCGGCGTGGGCCTCGCCCTGGCCGCGCCCTTCCTCGCCCGGACCGTGTTCGACGATCCGCACCTGGTCGATCCGATCCGCCTCGCCGCGGCCGGCCTGCCCCTCATCGTCGTGCTCGAGATTCTCCTGGCCGGCGTCCGGGCCCGCCGCCGCATGGGCCCCGACGCCCTGATCCGGGGCGCCGTGGAGCCCTTCGCGCTCCTGGGCTTCGCCGTGCTCCTGTACGCGGTCCGGCCGGCGGATCCCCTCTCCCTCGTGGCCTCCCAGGTCGGCGCCTGGGGTGTCGCCGCCGTGGCCGCCGCCGTCGCCGTCCGGCGGGTCGTCGGCAGGGACGCCTTCCGCGGCCGCGCCCCCGCTCCCGATCGCCGCCGCGCGGTGATCCGCTTCTCCCTTCCCCTGGGGGCCATGGACGCCCTGAACGTGCTGGTGTCCAAGACCGATCTCTTCCTGCTCGGGATCCTCATGAGCGGCGGCGCCGTGGGCGTCTACGGCCTGATCGTCGAGCTGATCAGCGTCGTCAAGCGCGTCTGGCAGGCCTTCGAACCCATCACCGCCCCGATCCTCGCGGAGCTTCACCACGTGGGCGATCGCCGCCGCCTCGCCCGGCACTACGGGCTGGCCACCCGCTGGCTCCTGGCCGGCTCGCTCCTGCCCCTGCTGGCCCTGACGCTCTTCGCGCCGGAGGCCCTCGCGATCTTCGACGTCTCGGGGCGGGAGGCCGAGATCGCGCTGTTGGTGCTCGCCAGCGCCCACACGATCCTGGCCGCGCTCCACGCCTCCGAGAACCTCCTGGTCATGGCCGGCCACACCGGCCTCAACGCGGCCCTGGCCTTCCTCGTAGGCGCGATCAACGTGGGCGTGGGCCTCGTCCTGATCCCGCGCCTGGGCCTCCCGGGCGCCGCCGCCGCCACGCTGGTCGCGTACGTCGTGCTGAGCGGCTCACGGGTCGTCGCCGGGCGCTGGTACGCCGGGGTGCACCCCTTCGGACGCCACCTCGCCTGGCCCCTGATCGCCGCAGCCGTGACGTTCGCGGCGTTCGGCGCCGTGCTGCACTTCGCGGCGCCCGTCCCCCTGCCCTGGAAGATCCTGCTCCTGGCGGCCATGATCGCCGCGTACGCCACACTGCTCCTGCTCGGCGCGACCGAGCCCGAGGAATGCCATCTCGTGGGCCGAGCCCGCAGCCTGCTCCTGCGCCTCCCAGGTCTTCGCTGACGAAAGTCGGGCGATGGAGTATGGTGCGCGGCGCACGGGAAGGGGACCGTGAAGGAGAGCTCCCATGAAGTCCGCACGGGACGCCTTGCGCCTGTTCGACGACAGGCCGTGGACGGCCCACCTGTACGTCACCGACCAGTGCAACCTCGACTGCCAATACTGTAACGAGTACGACAACTCCCAGCCCCACCCGCCCCTCGAGCGCCTGACGCGCTATCTCCGGAAGATCCGCGATCTCGGCGTCGTCCGGCTCGGCCTCCAGGGCGGAGAGCCCCTGCTGCACCCGGACATCGTCCCGATCGTCCGGGAGGCCAAGCGCCTGGGCTTCGACTGGGTGAGCATGTCGAGCAACGCGTTCCCTCTGACCCGCGACCTCCTGCGGGACCTGGGCGACGCCGGCCTGGACGGCCTCCAGATCTCCGTGGACCGGATGACGCCCATCCCGTTCACGCGCAAGTCCCTCAAGACCGTCCTGCACAAACTGGACTGGTTCGAGGACTCGCCCGTCCGCCTGAACGTGGCCGGCGTGCTGTCGGGCGAGACCGTGGGCGAGATGGACCGGGTCCTCGAGTCCTGCCTCGAGCGGGACGTGCCCGTGGCGGCGCGCCTCATCCACGACGACCTGATCCACGACCGGACGCTGCGCGATCCGGCCCGCCGCGACGAGCTCCTGGCTGCCCTGGAGCGGCAAGCGGCGCTCAAGGCCTCCGGCGCCCGCATCCACTCGAGCTGGAACGTCATCGCCTATCAGCGGGCCATGCTCACGGGCGAGCGCCTCGACTGGTCCTGCGTCGCGGGCTACAAGTACTTCTTCGTGTCCGCTCAGGGGCGCTTCTGGCTCTGCAGCCAGGTCCGAACCGAGAGAGACATCATGGACGTGACGCCGGAGGCCCTCCGGGCCTACGACCACCCCAAGTCCTGCCAGACGGACTGCGGCGTGTACTGCACCGCAGAAATGTCGCTCGCCGTGAGCGATCCCGCGACGTACCTCGGCCGCGAGATCCGCCACGGCGCCCGCGCCGCGATGGGACGCCTCCGCCGACGCGGCGCACGGCGGCTCCGCGCGGCCCTGGCCACCGGCGGCGCCGGGGGGCGGTCATGACACAGCACACCGCCACGGCCGCCCCCGGCCTCCCCCCGCTCCGAACCCTCCTCAAGTCCCGGGACGTGGAGGATCCGGTCAACATCTGGTTCCACCGGCCCCTGGCCTACGCGTTCGTCGCCGCCACCTGGCGGACCTCCATCACCCCCAACCAGATCACCCTGCTGGCCACGGTCGTGGGCGTCCTCGCGGGCGTCGGCTTCGTCTGCGGGACCTCCGCCTGCATGATGGCCGGCGGGATCCTCCTCTGGACCGCCGCGATCCTCGACGGGGCGGACGGCCTCGCGGCACGGGCGCGTGGGATCCAGTCCCAGTACGGGCGCGCCGTGGACGGGGCCGCCGACGCCATCGTGGCCGGGGCCACCGTCTTCGCGGCCATCTACCACCTGGCCTTCACGGACGCCGGCACCACGACCGACGTGATCGTGGCCGTCCCCGCCGTCCTGATGACGCTGGTCCACCTGGCCCTGTACGACTTCTACAAGGAGTCCTACATGCGGATGACCCGCCCCGGAGCCGGCGGCGAGGCCGAGTGCGCCGACGCCGTGGAGGACCGCGCCCGGGATCTCCACCTCGAGCCGCTCCCGGTCCGCATCGCCGTGCGCCTCATCCTGATCCCCTACATGCGCCAGCAGGAAAAGCTGATCTCCTGGCTCGATCCCCTGGCGCGCATCCGGGAGACGCTCCCGCCCACCACCGCCCGGACTGCCCACATCTGGCGCCGCCACCACCTGGGCCCGATGAAGCTCTGGGCCGCCGTGTCCCTCGCGCCCCACAGCTACCTGTTCGCCATGTTCGCCATGGCGGACCGCATCGACGCGTACCTGTGGGTCCGGCTCACCGTCATGAACGTGCTGTTCCTGGCGGCGTTGATGTGGCAGCGCCGGGCCACCGCCCGGGCCGTCGCCGAGCTGCGCCACGAGGGTGTGATCCCCGCCGACGCGGAGGTGGCCTGATGCTCCTGCCCCCGCGCCCCCTCGTCGCGCTCGGCCGAGGCGTCCGCGCCCTGGCCGACCCGGCCCGACCCATGCTGGCGCAGGTCGTGGTCACGCGCCGCTGCAACCTCGCCTGCGGCTACTGCAACGAGTACGACAGCGTGTCGCAGCCCGTGCCCTACGAGGTGCTGGCGGAGCGGATCGACCACCTGGCGTCCCTGGGGACGCTGGTGCTCACGCTCACCGGCGGCGAGCCGCTCCTGCACCCCCGGCTGGACGACCTCGTCGCCCGCGCGGTGGGCCACGGGATGGTCTGCACGTCCATCACCAACGGCTACCCGGTGACCCGGAAGTGGATCCGGCGGCTGGACGACGCCGGGCTCACGCTGCTGCAGATCTCCATCGACAACCTGGAGCCCAACGAGGTCAGCCAGAAGTCCCTGTCCAAGATCGGCCCCCGCCTCGAGCTCCTGGCCGAGCACGCCCGGTTTTCGGTGAACGTGAACGCGGTCCTGGGCTCGTGCCCGCCGGACGACACGCGCCGGCTGGTGGACGAGGTGGAGCGTCTGGGCTTCTTCATGACCGTGGGCCTCATGCACGACGGGGAGGGCCAGCTCGATCCCGGCCTCGCCGGCGACGAGCTGGCGACCCTGTACGCCGAGCTGACGCGCCGCAGCCGCAAGAGCGTGTTCCACCGCGCCGGAGAGGGCTGGGAGGCGCGCATGATCCGCACGGGCGAGGCGCCCTGGAAGTGCCGCGCCGGCGGGCGCTACCTCTACGTGGACGAGCACGGCGTCGTCTCGTACTGCAGCCAGCGGCGCGGCGACCCCGGGACCGACGTCCTCGCATACGGTCGCGCCGCCCTGCACCGCGGCTTCGAGGCGCCCAAGGGCTGCGAGGATCGCTGCACCATCGCCTGCGTCCGTCGGGCCTCCTCCCTCGACCAGTGGCGCCCCCAGCGCGGACCCGAGGCGGTACCGGAGGTCGTGGGCTGACGTGCCCTCAGGCGCCGGCGAGGGCGAAGACGCCCCAGCCGATCATCGCCAGGCCGGCCACCCGCCCCGTCCACACCGGGGCGGGGGCGACCTTCTCCACCAGCCCGAAGATCGTCAGCGCCAGCATCCACCAGATGTTCATGACGCCGCCTGGCCCTTCACGTTCCAAGGCTCCACCATGACGGCAACCCTTTCGATGCTGAGGGGGAACGACCCGCGGGACGGGTCGGGCGGGCCCGCCGGCCGATGAACGAGGGCCCACGCTCCCAGGTTAGGAGCGCCCCCGGCGAGCAGGCGAGCTTCGGGTCGGGTACGCGCCCCCGGCCCGGGCGAGGTGACAGATGGCCCCGCGACATCCCTTCCTGGACCACACCGGCGTCCTCGCCTTCGCCCACCGCGGAGGAGCCGAGGAGGCGCCCGAGAACACCCTGGCGGCCTTCGAGGCGGCCTTCCGCCTCGGCTTCCGCTACCTGGAGACGGACGCCCACCTCACCTCCGACGGCGTACTGCTCGCCTTCCACGACGACGTGCTGGACCGGGTCACCGATCGGACGGGCCGCGTGGCGGACCTGCCCTGGTCCGAGGTGCGGCGCGCTCGCGTGGGCGGCACCGAGCCGATCCCGCGCCTCGAGGACCTCCTGTCCACCCTCCCGGACGCGCGGATCAACATCGACCCCAAGAGCGACGCCGCGGTCGAGCCCCTGGCGGCGATCCTCGAGCGCCACGACGCCCTCGACCGGGTGTGCGTCGGCTCGTTCTCCGACCACCGCCTCCGCCGGATGCGACGCCGGCTCGGCCCGCGGCTGTGCACCTCCATGGGCCCGCGGGAGGTGCTGCGGCTCGTGGGGTGCTCCCTCGGCCTGCCGACCGGCCGTTTCGCGGCCGACTGCGCGCAGGTCCCCGTCCGCCACAAGGGGATCCCCGTCGTGACGTCCCGCTTCGTGCGCGCAGCCCATCGCCGGGACCTCCAGGTCCACGTGTGGACGGTGAACGACGCCGACGAGATGCGCCGGCTGCTGGACCTGGGCGTCGACGGCCTGATCACGGATCGCCCCTCGGTCCTGAAGGCCCTCCTGCAGGAGCGCAGCCTCTGGGCGCGCTCCTGAGCCTCGGGCACCTGCACGACCCAGCGCGCGAGCCTGCTGCTTCGGCCCGGACGGCTGACCGAGCACATCGCTCGGAACCCGTCCTTCCAAGTGCGCGGTGGACCTCGCGGCGGAGTGAGTCGCTACGGGGCCTCCGCCGCGAGGTCCCGAGCAGCGTCCACCAGGCGCCGGCGGTGCCAGCCGAAGGTCAGCAGGGCGCCGGCCAGGCCCACGGCCACCATGGCGGGGACGGCGGCGCGGCTCCCCGTGAGGCTCACGAAGAAGAAGAGCAGCGCGAACACGTCGCGCCGGAGGGCGAGGAAGAACAGGCGCGCCAGGCGGAGGCTCGGCCGGCCCGTCGCCTCGGCGGCGCGGGCCACGGTGCGGTCCACGAAGACCAGGGAGCCCTCCCCGTACCGCCGCACGAAGCGCACGAGCATCCCGAGCACCGCGGGCACGCCCACCAGGACGACGCCCGCGAGCGCCAGGCCGAACGTGCCGGGGTCCTCGCGGATCCAGCCGATGGTCACGCCGACGAGGCACGCCACGTAGGTGACGTTGTCCACGGCCGTGTCGATCCAGGCGCCGCGCGGCGACTCCGCGAGGCGCACGCGGGCCATCTCGCCGTCGACCCCGTCGAACGCCGAGGCCGTCTGGAACAACAACCCCGCGAGGGCCATGGTCCACCAGCCCTCCTGGGCGGCGAACCATGCGCACGCGAGGCCGATGGTCAGGCTCACGACGCTGGCGTGATCCGGGTTCATGCCCAGCCCCAGGAAGATCCGGCTGAAGAACCGGCTCACGGGGCGGTTGAGGTTCCGGCTCACCACGCCGTCTGTCGGCTTCTGCGCCTGTCGGAGCAACGCGTCGCGCGCGGCTCGGCGGGCCTCGTCGTCGCTCAGCGGAAGGACGGCGCCGGCAGGGGCCTCCCACCGCGGAAGCCCGGCGGCGGAGTCCAGCGCCTCGCGCACCGCCCCGGCAGGCCCCCACACGAGCGCGGGGCCACCCTCCCCGGCCTCCACGCGCACGGCCCGGTCCGGCGTCGGCAAGGCCTCCACGAGCGCCGGCGTGAACGTGACGTCGGGAGGCACCACGAGCGTCGGCCGATCCGCCGCGGCCGCCTCCAGATCCTGCCGACCGCCCTCCTCGGCCTTCACGCGCTCCACCACCCGGGCGTTTCGCTCGCGGGCCGGCAGGCCGACGACCCGCGGGCCGTCCTCGGCGGGCAGGATCACCAGGGGCGCCGTCGCCCCGATCGTCTCGAACACGGTGGCGGCGGCGGTCACGGGTTCAGGTGGGTGATCTCGAAGCGCATCTCGTCTCCTTCGGCCTCCACCGGGGGCTCGCCCTCGGTCTTCAGGCGCCAGCGGGCCTTCCACGCGTAGCGGATGGGCCAGGCGAAGCGCTTGACGACCAGGCGCTCCAGCTTGCTCATCCGCTCCAGCTCGTCGGTCCTGTCGTACCGGCCGCGCCCCTCCATGGCCAGCACGACCTTGTCCCCGCCGTCCTCCGTCCGCAGGACGAGGGTCCGGGGCACCTCGTAGCCGGGGCCTCCCTCCGCGTCCTTCCCGAACTTCCCGTAGCCCTGCTCGTAGTCGCTCGTGGCCGCCACGACGCGGCCGTCGTGGGCGATGTAGAGCCAGCCGACGGTCTCGGCGCCCAGCTTGTCCGGGGTCACGAACTCGGCCATGTGCACGACCGAGTCCCCCTCCAGCGTGCGCAGCTTCGTCCAGCGCTTGGCCTGCTCGTGGGGCGACAGCGTGCCGTGCGTGTGCATCCCGTAGCCGTAGCCCTCGACCTTCTGCGCCTTCCCGTCGACGGTGATCGTCCCGGTCACCTTCCCCTTCGGGACCGCCAGGGTCACGTCGTAGTAGCCGCCGCGCGGGAACCTCGCCCGGCCGTCCCCCGGTCGCCAGGGCTTCACGGTCGGCTCGAAGTCCAGGGCGAAGCTGTAGCCCTTCCCCGCGCCCTCGACGTGGACGCGCTCGACGCCCCCGGACAGCGCGTGATCGCCGATCTCGATCCGCGGGGGCGGGCCCGAGGCCGTGTAGTCGCCCTCGTCGGCCTTCTCCTGCGACTCCTGTGCGCCGAGATCGCCGCCCTTCACGCGGGACTTCACCGTCGCCTTGCCGTCGCCCGGGCCCAGGTTGGTGAACCGCGCGGACCAGTACACCTCCACGCCGCCTGGGAAATAGGCCTCGAAGATCAGCTTCTCCCAGGCCGCCTCGTCGTCCGCCAGCGCCGGAGACAGGTGCGCGTCCGTCACCGCCTCGTCGGGCCCCCGGAAGGCCTTCGTGCGGTCGGCTGCGCGGGCCGGTGTCCACGCGAGGCACAGGGTCAGGGCGGCTGGGATCGCCGCGAGCCACGGTCGAGCCATGGGTCCTCCGATCGCTGCGAAACAGGCCGTGGCGTCTCGCACGGTGCTACCGTACCCTCGCCCGGCGCAGGTCATCCTACGCCCCGCGCCCCGGTTCGGATACCGTTCGCCCGTCGCCCCCCGGAGGTGTCCTTGTACGTCGAGCCCCAGGCCCCGTCGCGCGCCGCCCGCCGCCTCGTCGCCCTCCTGGCGCGCCGGGCCGGGCTGGTCGTGGTCCTGGGCCTGCTCCTCGGCGCCGGCTCCCTCGTCCTGATGACCCGCCTGGAGATCGATCAGGATCTCAAGCGCCTCCTGCCGGACGACGCGACCTCCGTCCTGGCCCTGGAGGAAGTCTCCGAGCGGATGGGCAACCAGACGGACCTCCTCGTGGCCATCGAGAGCCCCTCCCGCGACGCGAACATCGCCTTCGGCGGGGCCCTGACCGAGCGCCTCCGCGCCCGCGACGACATCCGCTGGGCCATCTTTCGCCAGGATCGGACATTCTTCGAGGATCACGCCCTGCTCTTCCTCGACCTCCCCGACCTCCTGGATCTCCGGGATCGGGTCATCGAGCGCATCCGGGACGAGGTGCGCGGCGAGATGAGGCTCGACCTGGACGAGGACGTCCTGGACGGGGAGCAGGCCGCCGAGGACGCGGAGGACGAGGACGAGCTGGAGCTCCGGGCCGAGGAGCTGAAGGACGAGCACGGCCTCGACGAGCGCCTCCCGGAGTACCACGAGGCCGAGGAGGGCCGCCTCATGATGCTCAAGGCCCGGCCCACGTCGGACACGACGAACGTCTCCTTCACCCGCTCCCTGCTCGACGGCGTCCGAGGCGAGATCGGGGCCCTGGACCCGGCCTCCTTCCACCCGGAGATGTCCGTGGAGCTCCGCGGGGCCTTCGCCGACCGCGCCAAGGACGTGAGCACCATCGCGGGCGACGCCGGCCGGGGGAGCGCCGCCGCGGCCGCCGTGCTGATCCTCTGCCTGCTCCTGTACTTCCGGCGGCTGCGCGCGGTCCCGCTGGTGATGGTCCCCCTGCTGGTCTCCGTCCTCGCCGCCCTCGCCTACGCCGAGCTGCGCTACGGCTACCTCAACCTGGTGAGCGCCTTCATCTTCGCGGTGCTCCTGGGCATCGGAATCGACTTCGGCATCCACGTCCTGGGGCGCTACGAGCACGAGCGCCGCCGCGGCCGGGAGTGCCCCGACGCCCTGGCCATCGCGCTGTCCACCATGGGCGTGTCCTCGTCGGCCGGCGGGCTGGGGACGGCCTGCGTGTACGCGGTGCTCATGGTCGCGGACTTCCAGGGCTTCGCCCAGTTCGGCGAGCTCGCGGCCGTGGGCATCCTGCTGGCCGTCACGAGCATCTGGACGCTCCTTCCCGCCGTCGTGATCGTGCTCGAGCGCTTCTTCCCCTGGAAGCCGCCGAGGGTCCCCCGGCTCGCCCCCCACGTGCCGCCGGTCTCGCGCCGGACCGGGCTCGGCATGGCCGGCGCAGTTGTCGCGCTCGGTGTCGCGGCCACGGCCTGGGCCTCCGTCCACGTGAAGGACCTCGGGTTCGAGTACGACTTCGAAGCCCTGGGCCCACGTCCGACGAACGGCGAGGAGGCCGACGACGAGACCTGGAGGGAGGCCATCGGGCACGTGAACACCCTCGCCCCGGTGGTGGCCCTCACGGACGACCTCGACCAGACGCGGTGGGCCCACCAGGTCCTGACCGCCGCCCGCGAGCTGACACCGAAGGAGCTGCAGCGGCTGCGTGCCGGCGACGTCCCCACGGAGGTCCCCGCGGATTCGGCCCTGGAGCTCCCCCCCCGCGGCGAGCGTCCGCCGGACGAGTGGTTCGGGCGCCTCCGCGAGCGGGTCGAGGGCGAGGCCCTGCGCCCGGCGGATCTCGCACGCCTCGCCACCTACGACCCCGAGCGCGTGGAGGTGATGCACCGGACCCTCGCCCGGGTGCTCTCCATCTTCACGTTCGTGCCCGAGCGGCAGGACGAGAAGCTCGTCGTCATCCGCGACATCCGGCGCCGCATCGAACAGAAGCGCGAGGCCCTGACCGACGAGACGCGGGAGCGCCTCGACGAGGTCGAGCGCTATCTGGCGGTGGATCGTCCGATCGGCGTCGAGGACCTGCCCGACTGGGTGCGCGTCCAGCTCACGGACGCCCAGGGGAAGCTGGGCCGGTTCGTCATCTTCCGCAACTACGGCTCCAAGGCGGACTACGAGGTCTCCAAGGAGCTCCTGGACGCCTTCCACGTCCTCCCGACGCCGTCGGGGCCGGCCTTCACCGCCGGGAACCTCTACGTGATGCCGCAGATGCTCGACACGGTGAAGGCGGACGCCCCCTGGGTCATCACCCTGGCGCTCCTCGCCGTCCTGCTCACCGCCCTCATCCTGTTCCGCGCCATGCCGGGCCTGACCGCGGTCGTGGGCGCCGTCGGCCTCGCCATCCTCTGGCTGCTGGGCCTGATGCCGGCCCTGGGCTGGAAGGCGAACTTCTTCAACCTGGTGACCTTCCCGCTCCTCCTCGGCATGGGACAGGACGACACGCTGCACATCTGCCATCGCTATCGCGAGGAGGGCGCGCGGGGCATGGGCCGGGTCGTCCGCGAGACCGGCGGGGCCGTGTTCATGACCACCGTCACGACGGTCATCGGCTTCTCCGGCATCCTGTTCGCCAACCATCGCGGGCTGCTGTCCTTCGGCTGGACCGCGGTGGTCGGCATGCTCCTGTGCTGGTTCGCCTCGTCGATCTTCCTGCCGGCCGTCCTGCACCTCGGTGACGCCGTGCGCCGGAGGCGCGGTTAAAGGGCTGGCCTCAGCGCGCGGTTCCGTACAGACTGTCGGCGGCTTCGTCACGGAGCCGCCCCGCGCCAAAGCACGCGACCCGAGGGCGCGGGCGGGTCTCGCCGCCGACGTTGGACCGTCACCCTCCCAGGAGCCTGTAGCGCATGTGCTCCCGTCGCGAATCCCGGCCGCTTCCACCCTCCGGCTCCCTCTGGTCGCCGGCTCTCCTGGCCCATCGGGCCAGCGCGGCAGCGCGCCGCGCTGCCAACGGAACCGTCGTGCGCCGATCTGGGCGAAATCGTCTCGGGCTCGCTCGGTCCGCAATACACTACAGACTCCTCCCAATCCGGGTCGCCCACCGTTCCACGGAGCTGTCCATGGTCCCTGCTTCTCCTCAGATCGAACCCCACGAGGGCAGGCCGCCCGCGCTCACACCGGGCATGGGCGCCGTCGCGACGACGTGTGTCGCAGGGTTCGGGGCCATCCGCCGCGGGCTGCCCATGGCGCTCCTGGAAGGCCCGGCCTTCGCGGGCTGCGATGTCTACCGCGGCGGCGCCTGTGACGGGGCGGTTCGGGCCCACGTGCCGGCGGCGAGGGTCCGAGTCCCCCTCGCGTTGGAGCGCCCCCACGTCGAGCCCGCCCACGTGCAGGGGCACGATACCTTCACCCGGCACCCGCACCTCGAGGACACGCTGCGCGTGCCCGGCGGCG
Source organism: Myxococcota bacterium (assembly GCA_051747385.1). Taxonomy (GTDB): domain Bacteria; phylum Myxococcota_A; class UBA9042; order PHBI01; family JACKFB01; genus JBNJGB01. The sequence continues at coordinate 235,810 of JBNJGB010000003.1, read as the reverse complement.
AGCAACCGGTGACGCACCCGACCGAGGGGGCCCTTCGATGATCGACGACCCGACCCAGCAGCGCACCGGCGTCATCCTCGCGGCCGGCTTCGGCTCGCGCCTGAGCGGCATCAGCGACGAGACGACGCTGAAGCCCCTGACCCCCGTGGCGGGACGCCCCCTGCTCTTCCGCACCATCGAGAACCTGGACCTGGCCGGCTGCGATCGGGTCGTGGTGGTGGTGGGACACGGCGCGGAGGAGGTCCGCGAGGAGACCGTCCGGGAGTTCGAAGGCCACATCGACGTCGTGTTCGTCCGGAACGACGACTACGACCTGGCCAACGGCGTGTCGGTCCTGGCCGCCCGCCCGCACGTGCCCGGCGACTTCGTCCTGACCATGGCGGACCACGTCATCGACGAGGACGTGATGCACCTGGCCGCAGCCCACGCCCCGCCCACGGACGGCGCCACCCTGCTCGTCGACCGCAAGCTGGAGTCCATCTTCGACATGGACGACGCCACGAAGGTCCTGACCGACGGCGATCGGATCGCCCGCATCGGCAAGGGTCTGGTGGACTACGACGCCGTCGACACCGGCCTGTTCGTCTGCACCAGTGCCCTCATGGAGGCCCTGGACGCGGTCTTCTCGGAGCGGGGCGACGCGAGCCTCTCCGACGGCATCCAGACCCTCGCCGAGCGCGGCACCATGCGCGTCCTCGATATCGGCGACGGCTTCTGGCAGGACGTGGACACGCCGGCCATGCTCCGCCACGCCGAGCAGACCCTCCGCGAGCGCGAGGCCGAGCGCCAGGCCGCCGTCGCCTGACCCCCGGCGCCTGTCCAGAGGGCTCGCGCCAGGGCGCGCGGACGTGGGCGATTGGCTCCAGCCGCCATATCCGTTGCGCGGGCTTCAACGGCGTCGGGCGCGTGTCCTGGGACGGTGGGCATCGAGCCCGCCACACACCTGCTCCCGATCCGGAAAGAGCGGCTCCGGCCGGCACGCCGCTGCGCCAGTGTCCGAACCGCCGCGCACGTCCACGGCTCGCCCGCTCTCGGCGAGTTGTGACCCATGGGCGGGCGAGGACGCCTTCCTACCGCATGTCCTCGTTGCTACGCGCCTTGGCGGCTCTGCGCCTCGGCGCCATCCCCGGGGCGGGCGCCCATGCCCCGACCGCGCGGAGCGCCTCCACGTGCCGCAGGCCCCCGGCGTGGGCGTCGACGTAGCGCTCGGGGGTGCCGGTGTCGGCCCAGAAGGCGCGTGTCTCGAAGGCGCGGACGTCCGCTCCCTCGGCCATCCAGGGGAGATACCCCCGGCGGATGACGCAGGCCGGGGCGTCCGGGAGGTGGTCCAGCAGGCCCGGGCCGGCCACGTGGATCCCGCAGAACACGGCCGCGTCCGGGCGGGCCTCAGGCAGGATCCCGCGCACCTGGCCGTCCTCCCCCGTGTCCACGACTCGCAGGTGCTCGAAGCCCGGATGCCGGCCGACCACCCACGTGGCGTCGGCCCCAGACCCGGCATGCGCGCGCACCACCTCCCGCAGGTCCTGCGCGAAGACCGCATCCGCGTTGACCACGAGGAGCGGCCCCGCCTCCAGCCAGCCGCGCAGGTGGGCCAGGGCGCCGCCCGTGCCGAGGAGGTCCCGCTCTCGCGAGGGGTGCCAGTCCACGTCCGGCCAGCGCGTGGCCAGCGCGTCCTCGACGTGCCGCACGACGGCGTCGGCCAGGTGCCAGGCGTTCACCGCCACCCTCCGGACGCCCGCCCGGACCAGGTGGGCGGCGGCCCAGTCCAGCATGGGCACGCCCAGGAACGGCAGCAGGGGCTTCGGCGTGTACCGGGTGACGGGACGCATCCTCCGCCCCTCCCCGGCCGCCAGGATGACCGCCTGTCGGACCTCACCCGCCACGGCGCCCCCGGGCCCCGGCGGCCTCGGGCACCTCGGCGCAGAGGGCGCCCAGCGCGTCCCCGTACTCGCGGAAGCGCGCCATGGCCTCGACGGCGTAGGCCACGGAGTCCGCGTAGAACCGCAGGAACGCCGGGTTCCCCTTCACCTTGTCGATGAACTCGAAGCGCCCGGCGTCCTTGAGCTTCCGCTGGATGGTCTGCAGGTGGAACAGCTGCTCCAGCCGCCCGCGGTCGGCCAGCGGATCCCGCGGCAGACCGGCCGCCACCCGGCGCGCGTGGTAGGCGTCCAGCAGGCGCTCCACCTCGTCGCGCGCGAGGACGACGTAGCTGTCGCGGAGCAGCGCCACCAGGTCGTAGACGGCCGGCGCCACGAAGGCGTCCTGGAAGTCGATGACGACCAGCCCGCGCAGGGTCACCATGAGGTTCTGGCTCTGGAAGTCCCGATGCGCGAGCGCGTAGGGCGCCTCCGCGAGCCGCGCGGCCACGTCGTCGAAGGCCTCCTCCAGGGCCCCGCGGCTCCGCCCGGCGAGGGTGCGCCCCTGGCGGGCCTCGAGGCCATACTCCAGGAAGTGATCCAGCTCTGCGCGGAGGGTCGCGGCGTCGCAGCGGCGGGCGTGGCCGGGGCTGTCCCCGGGGCGCCCCGCGGCCGCCGCCTGGAAGGCCACGAGCAGGCCCAGGGCGGGCTCGTACAGAGCGAGGCGATCCGCCCCCGGCTCCTCCAGGTCGTCGAACAGCCGCCGGTCGCCCAGGTCCTCGAGCATCACGACGCCCTCGTCGAGCGCGACCTCGTGCACCGTGGGCACCGGAAGCCCGGCGTCCTCCAGCCACCGCGCCATGGCCACGAAGTCCTCCCCCGCGGACGCCCCGGGCAGTCCCAGCTCCTCGGAGGCCGGACCACCCGCCGGCAGCGTCATCAGCACGACCGTCCCGGCGTCGCCCGGGAGGCCCTCTCCGCGGACGCGCCAGTACCGCCGCAGGGACGCTCCCCCGACCAGGGGCTCCACGTCCACCGGAGCGCCGGCGCGACGCCCGATCCATCGTCGCAGCTCCATCGCGTCCACGCTCGCTCGTCTCCTCGCCGATTCGGGGGGTTATCGCCCCATCACCTCGGGGACATCCGCCGGCCCCGGATCGGCCGCAGCGTAGCCTTCGCGGGCCCCCCCGGCAAACAACGGCCCGGAGGCCGGTTCAGGCCAGCGGACACGCGGGCTCGCGGGCCCTCGAAACGTTGTTGACACCCTCCCGGTTCCTTCCTATGTTCGGGCCGCCTCGGGGCGCAGATGCGCCGAAACCCACCGAAATAACTGGGGTTCTACCCATGGGGCTCGCTTTCAGCGCCGAAGCCGATCGGGAGATCGACGAGATACTCGGGCGCTATCCGCAGCGGATGGCCTCTCTCATCCCGGTGCTCTACGTCGCGCAGCGCGAGTTCGGATACCTCACCCGCGAGGTCCTGGAGCTGGTCGCGAACCGGCTCGGGGTGCCCGCGGCCAAGGTGCTGAACACCGCGACCTTCTACACCATGCTGCACAAGAAGCCCGTCGGGCAGTGGCACCTGCAGGTCTGCAAGACCCTGTCGTGCTACCTGCGCGGCTCGGACGGCATCGTGGAGCGCGTGGAGAAGAAGCTCGGCATCCGGCCGGGTGAGAGCACTCCCGACAAGAAGTTCACCCTCGAGACGGTGGAGTGCCTCGCCGCCTGCGGGACGGCCCCGGTGATGCGCGTCAACGACGTCTACCACGAGGGGTTGACGCCGGAGAAGCTCGACGCCCTGCTCGACGAGCTGGCGTCGGCCACCCCGGACGCGGAGGGCTCCTGATGGCCGTGCAGACGTCGAACCACCTCCTCCGCCGGGGGATGGGCAAGGACTTCCGCGACCTCTCCACCTACCGGGCCGCCGGCGGCTACAGCGCCGTCCGCAAGGCCTGGGAGATGGGCAAGGAGGCCGTGGTCGAGGAGGTCAAGCGCGGCAGCGTCCGCGGGCGCGGCGGCGCCGGCTTCCCGGCCGGCATCAAGTGGGGGTTCATGCCCAAGGACCTCGACAAGCCGCGCTACCTCGTCGTGAACGCCGACGAGGGCGAGCCGGGCACCTTCAAGGACACGTACTTCCTGAAGGAGGACCCGCACCGGCTCATCGAGGGCTGCATCATCAGCTCCATGGCCCTCGACATCCACGCGGTCTACATCTACATCCGCGGCGAGTTCGCCGAGCAGATCGCCACCACCTGGAAGGCCATCGAGGACTGCTACAAGGCGGGACTGCTCGGCGACAAGGTCATGGGCATCGACTACAAGCTCGATGTCTACGTCCACCCGGGCGCCGGCGCCTACATCTGCGGCGAGGAGACGGCGCTGCTGGAGAGCCTCGAGGGCAAGCCGGGCCGGCCGCGCATGAAGCCGCCCTTCCCGGCCGTGGTCGGCGCCTTCGGCTGCCCCACCCTGGTCAACAACGTGGAGACCATCGCCGCGGTCCCCCTCATCATCGACAAGGGCGCCGACTGGTGGATGAGCCTCGGCGTCGAGCGTGACGGCGGCCCCCGGCTGGTGGGCATCAGCGGCCACGTGAAGACGCCCGGCCTGTACGAGGTGGCCACCGGCTCGAACCTCCGGGAGGTCATCTACGAGCTCGGGGGCGGGGTCCTGGAGGACCGCGCCATCAAGGCGGTCATCCCGGGCGGCACCTCGTCCAAGGTGCTGCGCGGCGACGAGATCGACGTGCCCATGACCATCGACGGCCTCAAGGAGGTCGGATCGATGCTCGGGACCTGCGGCATCATGGTGATCGCCGAGGGGACCTGCATCGTCCGGGCGCTCCAGCGGGTCAGCCACTTCTACTCCCACGAGTCCTGCGGGCAGTGCACGCCCTGCCGAGAGGGCACGGGGTGGATGGCGCGCATCCTCGACATGCTGGAGAGCGGCGAGGCCACCCAGAGGGACTTCGACATGCTCACCGACATCGCCGGCGAGGTGGCGGGCAACACCATCTGCGCCCTGGGCGAGGCGGCGGCCTGGCCCGTCCAGAGCTACGTGGAGAAGTTCCACGACGACTTCCAGGCGCACGTGGACCACGGCGGCTGCCCCATGGCGGGGCAGCCCACTCCCGGCGGGTTCTAGGGTCCCGAGGGACCCGCCTCCGCCGGGCCGACCGATCATTTCCGACGGCGGCCCCGGGGTCGCCGCCCCAGCAAGGGATTGGAGCCCATGTTCGAACAGGTCCTGTTCTGGTTGCTCGGCCTGGGCGCCGTGTTCTCCGCGGGCCTCATCATCGTCCCGCCGGTGAACCGCAACCCGGTCTACGCCGCGCTTTCGCTCGTGGTGTCGTTCTTCTTCATGGCCGGCCTGTACATGCTGCTGCTCGCCCACCTCATGGCGGTGCTGCAGATCCTCGTGTACGCGGGCGCCATCATGGTGCTCTTCCTGTTCGTCATCATGCTCCTCAACCTCGGCGACGAGGCGGCGGAGCAGAAGGCGTCGGCCATCGGGAAGTACGTGGGCCTGCCGGTGGTCGGCTTCATCTTCTTCAAGGTCGTCGCCGTCATCGTCTCCGCCGGCGACAACATCCCGCACGGCGCCTCGCCCGCCGACGCCACGGTCATCGACGCCCAGGGCTTCGGCAGCACGCAGGTGGTCGGCGAGTTGATGTTCCGTCAGTTCCTGGTGCCCTTCGAGATGACGGGGATCCTCCTGCTCATCGCGGTCATCGGCGCCGTCGTCCTTGCGAAGAGGTCGCTCTGATGCCTTCGGTCCCCCTGAGCTGGTTCCTCATCCTCGGCTTCGTCCTGTTCACCATCGGGGCCATCGGCGTGTTCACGCGCCGCAACGCCCTGCTGGTGCTCATGTCGGTCGAGATCATGCTGAACGCGGTGAACCTCACGTTCCTGACGTTCGCCCGGTATCGCGGCGACATGATCGGCCACGTGGTGACCTTCTTCGTGATCGCCGTCGCGGCGGCCGAGGCCGCCGTCGGCCTGGCCCTGGTCCTCGGCCTGTTCCGGCACACCACCTCCGTGAACGTCGACGGCCTCAAGGCCATGCGCCGCTGAAGCCGCCCTTCCGCCCCGTGACGCGGAGCGCACGCCATGACGTCTGAGTATCTCCCGATCATCGTCCTGCTCCCCCTGCTGGGCGCGATCTTCAACGGCCTCCTGGGAGCCCGCCTCCCGAAGGGCCTCGTGTCGGTCGTCGCCATCGGCTCGGTGGTGATGAGCTTCGTGTTCAGCCTCCTGGCCGTCGGCCAGCTCGTGGACCTCCGCGGGACGGTCGGACCCGAGGAGGCCATGCTGACGTCGGTGCTGTGGTCGTGGATCGACGCCGGCACCCTGACCGTGAGCCTGTCGTTCCTGCTGGACGAGCTGTCGGCGGTGATGCTCCTGGTCGTCACCGGCGTCGGCAGCCTCATCCACATCTTCTCCGTCGGCTACATGCGGGAGGACAAGGCCTACTGGCGGTACTTCTCGTACCTGAACCTCTTCATGTTCAGCATGCTCCTGCTCATCCTGGGCAAGAACCTGCTCGTGCTGTTCATCGGCTGGGAGGGCGTGGGGCTCTGCTCGTACCTGCTCATCGGGTTCTGGTACGACGACATGGACCGGTCCCTGGCGGGGCAGAAGGCCTTCATCACCAACCGCGTGGGCGACTTCTGCTTCCTCGTCGGCGCCTTCATCCTGCTCTACTACTCCGGCGGCGACGCCGACTTCCTCCGCCTCCAGGAGGTCGTCGGCCCCGAGGGCGCCCTCCGCGAGACCGCGACCATCACCCTCATCGCCCTGCTCTTCCTCGCGGGCGCCACGGGCAAGTCGGCCCAGATCCCCCTGTACGTCTGGCTGCCGGACGCCATGGCGGGTCCGACCCCGGTCTCCGCCCTCATCCACGCCGCCACGATGGTCACGGCCGGCGTCTACATGATGGCGCGGATGAACTTCCTGTTCGCCCTGTCCGGCACGGCCATGACGGTGGTCGCCGTCATCGGCGCGGCCACGGCCCTGTTCGCCGCCTCCATCGCGCTGGTCCAGAACGACATCAAGAAGGTCCTGGCCTACTCCACGGTCTCCCAGATCGGCTTCATGGTCCTGGCCGTGGGCGTCGGCGGCTTCGTCGCCGCCATCTTCCACCTGATGACCCACGCCTTCTTCAAGGCCTGCCTCTTCCTCGGCTCCGGCTCCGTCATCCACGGGATGCACCACGAGCAGGACATCCGGAAGATGGGCGGCCTCCGCAAGAAGATGCCCGTGACGGCCATCACCTTCTTCGTGTCCTGCCTCGCCATCGCGGGCATCCCGCTGTTCAGCGGCTTCTTCTCGAAGGACGAGATCCTCTTCACGGCCTTCACCGCGAGCCACCACGGGGCCTCGCCCCTGTACATCGCCTTCGGCATGGCGCTCCTCGCGGCGGTCTTCACGTCGTTTTACATGTTCCGCCTGTACTACCTGACGTTCGAGGGCGAGTACCGCGGAGACGAGCACACCTACGAGCACGCCCACGAGGAGCCGGTGATGAACTTCCCGCTCATCGTGCTGGCGACCCTGGCCGCGGTCGGCGGCTTCCTCGGCGTCCCTGCGGCCCTCGGGTTCGGCACCATCCCTCACGTGCTGCACGACTGGATGGAGCCGGTCTTCGCGCTCGGGATGGAGCACTTCCACTACAGCCACGACCACGCCACCGAGTTCGCGCTCATGGGCGTGTCCGTCCTCGTGGCCGTCGGCGGCTGGGTGGTGGCACGCAGCATGTACAAGCGGCCCGCGGCGGAGCTCCCCACCGTGCCCGCCGGCGCCGCCTGGCACCGCGTGCTGAGCAACAAGTACTACGTCGACGAGCTCTACGACGCCGTCATCATCCGCCCGCTCCGCGCCCTGGCCCGCGTCTTCTACGGCCAGGCCGACGTCAAGCTCATCGACGGGCTGTTCGTCCGCGGCACCGCGAAGGTCATCGGCGCGGTCGGCAACTGGATGCGCAACATCCAGAACGGCGACGTGCAGGCCTACGTGACGGCGCTCTGCGTGGGCGTCGCCGTCTTCCTCTTCTTTTTGGTGTAGGGCCTCCCCATGGAACTCCCGCTGCTCACCATCCTGATCCTCGCGCCGCTCGCCGGCGCGTTGATGCTGGCGCTCGTGCCGTCGGAGGCGAAGACGGCGCACCGGGTCCTGGGCACCGGGGTCGCGACCCTGGTGTTCCTGCTGTCCCTGCCGCTGATGAACCGCTTCGATCCCACGATCGCCGGGCTCCAGTTCGTGGAGCACCACGAGTGGATCCCCTCCATCGGCGCCGCCTGGCGCGTCGGCGTGGACGGGATCAGCCTGTGGATCATCATGCTGACCACCTTCCTGACCCCGCTCATCCTGGTCGGCTCGTATAAGGCCGTGGACGAGCGGGTCCGGGAGTTCACCATCTCCATGCTCGTGCTCGAGACGGCGATGCTCGGCGCGCTCGTGGCGATGGACCTGCTGCTCTTCTACCTGTTCTGGGAGCTGATGCTGGTGCCGATGTACCTGCTCATCGGCATCTGGGGCGGCAAGAACCGGCTGTACGCCACCGTGAAGTTCTTCATCTACACGATGGTGGGCAGCCTCCTGATGCTGGTCGGGATCATCTACCTGTACCTGGCGGCCGGCGACAGCTTCGACCTGGCCACCATCCTCGCGGTCCAGCTGACGGAGGGCGAGCAGTTCTGGCTGTTCTCGGCCTTCGCCCTGGCCTTCGCCATCAAGGTGCCGATCTTCCCGTTCCACACCTGGCTCCCGGACGCCCACACCGAGGCGCCCACGGCCGGCTCCGTCATCCTGGCCGGCGTGCTCCTCAAGATGGGCACCTACGGCTTCCTGCGCTTCGCCCTGCCGCTGTTCCCGCACGCCATGGGCACCTACTCGCCGCTCATCCTGGTCCTGTCCGTCATCGGCATCGTCTACGGCGCGCTGGTGGCCTGGGCCCAGGGGGACGTGAAGAAGCTGGTCGCCTACTCCTCGGTGAGCCACCTCGGCTTCGTGATGCTGGGCATCGTGGCGCTGAACACCCAGGCCGTGCAGGGCGCCATCCTGCAGATGATCAACCACGGCATCTCCACCGGCGCGCTGTTCCTCCTGGTGGGCATCGTCTACGAGCGGACCCACACGCGCGACATCAAGAAGTACGGCGGCATCGCCCGCGCCATGCCCATCTACTCGACGCTGTTCCTCATCGTCACCCTGAGCAGCATCGGGCTGCCGGGGACGAACGGCTTCGTGGGCGAGTTCCTCATCCTGAGCGGCACCATGCTCGAGGGCCTGCCGGTCCTGCCGGAGATGACCTGGACGGACTGGCCGTCGCTGACGGTGCTCATGGTCATCGTGGCCACCTCCGGCGTCATCCTCGGCGCCATCTACATGCTGAGCATGGTCCGCCGGGTGTTCTTCGGCCCGATGACGAACCCGGACAACGAGGACCTGAAGGACGTGTCCGTCCGCGAGTTCCTCGTCATGGCGCCCCTGGTGGCCCTCATCTTCCTCATCGGCATCTTCCCGAACGCGCTGCTGAAGCCGATGGAGGCCAGCGTCGAGGCCCTCGTGGGCTCGACGCGCCCGCTGGTGAGCGAGGCCCGCGACCCGAAGCGGGTGGGCCTCGAGACCGCCGGCGCCGACACCGACGCCGACGTGCCCGCCCCGAAGGTGCGCGTCGCCCACACCGATGCTCCGGACAGCGAGTAGGCCGTCATGATTCAGGACCTCGCATACGCCTCGCCGCTGCTCATCGTCACCGCCGTCGGGCTGCTCGCCCTGATGGCGGGCGTGTTCTCCCGCGGCCAGGGCGAGTCCTCCGGGTGGCTCGCCTCCGTCGTGGGGATGGGCTTCGCGCTCGCCCTCGGCGCCATCTGGTTCCTCTGGGACCAGGCCCCGCTCCAGTTCCAGACGCCTTCGATGGCCCACTCGCTCATCTTCGACGAGTTCGGCCTCGCGATGTGCGCCGTCATCCTGGTGGGCGCCCTGCTCACCACGGTCTCGGCGGCCAACTACCTCCCCGCGCAGGGGTCGGATCACCACGAGTACTACGCGCTGGTGGCCTTCAGCACCATGGGCATGATGGGCCTGGTGGTCGCGGGGGATCTCCTCACCCTGTTCGTCGCCCTCGAGGTGATGTCCATCGCGGTCTACGTCCTCGCCGGCTTCAAGCGGGAGAGCGCGTTTTCCACCGAGTCGGCGATGAAGTACTTCATCCTCGGCTCCTTCGCCTCCGCGCTCCTGCTGCTCGGCATCGCCTTCGTGTACGGCGTCACCGGCGAGGTCAGCCTCGTGGGCATCGGCAGCGCCTTCCACTTCCAGGAGGGCCTGGCCGCCGACCCCATCGCCGGCATCGGCATGCTGCTCATCCTGGCGTCGTTCGCCTTCAAGATCGCCGCGGCGCCGTTCCACATGTGGATCCCGGACGTCTACGAGGGCGCCCTGTCCTCGGTCACCGGCTTCATGGCCGTGTGCGTGAAGACGGCGGCCTTCGGCGCCCTGGCCCGCGTCGTCCTCACCTGCTTCGGCGACGACGCCTTCCGGACGGCCCCCCTGTCCTGGGAGCTCCTCATCATGGGCCTGGCGGTCCTCAGCATGTTCGCCGGGAACCTCATGGCGCTCGCCCAGACGAACCTCAAGCGCATGCTGGCCTACTCGGCCATCGCCCACACGGGCTACATCCTCCTGGCCTTCCTGGTGGACACCACCGTGAGCGCCGGCGAGGGCACCATCACCGTCAACGCCCTGGGCGGCGGCCTGATCGTCTACCTCCTCGGCTACACCCTGGCGAACGCCGCGGCGTTCTCCGTGGCCGCCGCGGTCGGCAACCGCAACGTCGAGGACATCTCCGAGCCCGCCTACGCCGGCCTCGCCAAGCGCGAGCCCTTCCTCGCCTTCGGCCTGGCCATCGCCGTCCTGTCGCTCTTGGGGATCCCGGCCACCGCCGGCTTCATGGGCAAGCTGACCGTGTTCAGCGAGGTCCTCACGGAGGAGGGCAACCTCTGGCTGGTCGTGGTCGCGGTGGTCAACTCGGTCATCAGCGCCTGGTACTACCTGCGCGTCATCCTCGTCGCCTACATGAAGGACGAGGCCACGGACGTGGAGCCCATCGCCACGCGCACCATGCGCTGGTCGGTCGGCGTCGCCACGGCGCTGACGCTGATCGTGGGCTTGCTGCCGGGCAAGGTCATCGACGCCTCGGTCGACGCCGGCGCCAGCCTGGCGCGCACCACCACGCCGGGCCTGTCGGTCGGCCAGAACGAGCAGCCGGGCGAGGCCGCTCCGGAGGCTCGCGCCGAGGACGACGCGGCCGTCCGCTAGCGGAGCTTCCCGGCCATGAGCAGCGGCAGGCGCTCCGCCTCCCAGCGCTGCGCCTCCTCGAACCGCGGGTGCGCGGCCTCCAGGCGCTGCAGCTCCGGGGGGTGGATCACGCGCCGCCCGGCCACCTCCTCGATCCCCAGGTGGTGGTGCAGCAGCTCGTGGTGGAGGATGAACCCGATGAACCACGCCGGGACCGAGGGATGGTCCAGGATGCGGTGGATCCGGATGAGGCGGCGCTGCGGGCAGTAGGAGCCGAGCCGGATGCTTCGCTGTCGCCGCCCGATCCGCTGCCGCCTGGCCCAGGTCAGGTGCACCTCCGGGACCTCGCCGAAGGCCCTCCGCGCCTCGGCCTCGAGGAGCGGGCGGAGGTCGTGGTGCGCACCCACGGGGCGCAGGACGATGCGGCGGCGGCGCCTCGGGCCGCTGGCCTCCGCCGGCACCTCCGCGATGAGGGCCTTCAGGGCCTTCCGAGCCCCCGGCGCCCCCTGGACGAAGCCCACGATGGGATCCACGACCTGCGGTCCCAGGGCGAGCAGGCGCTCGGCCACGCGCACCTCGAGCGCCGCAGGCCGCGGCTGCACGGACACCAGCCGCACCCGGTTCGAGGTGACCACGACGCGCACCTCGCGCGCGTCGCCCCCGAGGGACGCGCGCAGGCGGTCCGCGATCGCGTCCGGTCGCCGCCCGTCAGCCACGGCGCTCGCGATACCGGGCCAGGACGAGCCAGTGCGAGACGAGCCCCACGGCCGACACGACGAGCATCACGGCCGGCAGGCGCAGGAGGGGCACGGCGCCCCGCCGCACGACCTCGCCGCCGACGACCAGCAGGCGGGCATCCACCAGGTCGAGGTTCACCCAGGCGAAGAACCCCATGAGGCCCGCGGTGACCAGGGCGTACACGGCCCGGGCGATCCGCGCCCGGTTCAGGTAGGCCTTCACGTAGATCACGAGGAAGGCCAGCACCACCACGTACATCGCGGCGTGCATGTACCAGTCGGGCAGGCCCCGGAACAGCGCGACGAGGGTCCCCGTCACCCCCGTGAGCACGTAGAAGAACAGGGTCCAGCCGAGGAACTGCTTGTGGACCGCGGCGAACAGCCCGGCCACCTCGCCGACCTCCTCCCGCACGTCCGGCAGGTGGGCCTCCTCGCGGAAGCGCTCGATCGCCCGGTCGGCCAGGTCCTCCGTCCGGTCGACGAGCTGCTCCGTGCGGTCGGCGAGGCCCTGGTCCTCGCCCTCCCGCGCCTTGGGAGGCCCATCCTCGGGCCCCTGCTCTTCCCGGGGTCCAGCCATCGGCGGGAGCCTAGCAGCGTCGGCGGGAAGTGGCCACGTCTCGCGCGCCCCCGCCCAGGGCGGTCGCAAAGTCGACCGCCCTCCCTTGCCTGCTCTCAGACGCGCAAAACCCATCATCTCCGAGCGGGTGCATTCCGACGCCGGGCGTCGTACCGCCGCGCGGCCCACGCTTCTCCGAGTTTGCGATTGCCCTGCGCCCCCGCCCGTCGGTGACGCCTCGCCGGCCCGCGGAGCCCTCCGGAAAGCCTCGTGAGAAATCCGGTTGACAAGCGCCGTCCGCGTCACTATCAAATGCGTCCGTTCGAGGCCGCCTCCCCTGAGCGCCAGTAGCTCAGCCGGATAGAGCAACGGCCTTCTAAGCCGTGGGTCAGAGGTTCGAGTCCTCTCTGGCGCGTTCTTTACAGCTAGGAAGCGTTTTCGAAGGGCCAGGCGTGGTGAGTGTAGCTCAGTAGGTTAGAGCGCCGGTTTGTGGCACCGGAGGCCGGGGGTTCAAATCCCCTCACTCACCCCATCCACCCTTCGGGGATGACGATGCGCGCCCGTAGCTCAGTCGGATAGAGCGTCGGACTTCGAATCCGCAGGTCGCAGGTTCGAATCCTGCCGGGCGTACCACATCCCGCCACGCGAGGGCGCCCCGCCCAGTCGATTTGCAGGTTGACATCCGCCGCCCGCTCGGGCAAACGGTGCCCCCGGGTTCGGCGGCCTCGGCAAGGGGCGCCACCACATCTCGGGCGCGTAGCTCAGTTGGTAGAGCAACGGACTCTTAATCCGTCGGTCGAAGGTTCGAATCCTTCCGCGCTCACGTCACAGGGGATGGGTCGCCATGCGGCCCATCCTCTTTTACTTTGCGGCCCGCGTCGGTGCGGGTCGCCCGCTCTGCGAGAGTGGCGGAACTGGTAGACGCGCTGGATTTAGGTTCCAGTGGCTTGCCCGTGGGGGTTCGAGTCCCCCCTCTCGCACCAGACACCCCGAGACGGAAAGGGTCGCGTTCGAGGCCTTCGAGACGGCGGTCACGAGGACCTGCTCGCACCTGCCTCCCCCAAGACGACAGGTTGCCCCATGCGGACGTCGGTCAAGCCACTCAGCGACGTGGAGATGAAGGTCGAGGTGGAGATCCCGGCCGAGCAGGTGGACCGGGAGTACGGTCGACAGCTCGCCGCGATCCGCAAGCGCGCCCGCATCAAGGGCTTCCGTCCCGGCAAGGCGCCCAAGGAGATGGTGAAGCGGCTGTACGCGGACACCCTCTCGCAGGAGACGGCCCGAGAGCTGATGCTCGGCACGGCCGGCGACGCCCTGGAGTCCGTCGATCGCCCGCTGGTGGGCGAGCCGTCTTTCGAGCCGGCGCCGGCGAAGGAGGGCGAGCCCCTCACCTACGCCATGCGCGTGCAGGTGAAGCCCGAGATCACCCTGTCCAACTGGAAGGGCATCGACGTCGCCGTCCCGCCCGCCGAGGTGGACGCGGAGGCCGTCGACCACGAGATCGAGCAGCTCCGCGAGCAGCACAAGGAGCGCGTGCCGGTCGAGGATCGCGGCGCCGACACGGGCGACCTCCTCGTGCTCGACACGGTCGGCCGCGTGGACGGGGAGGTGGACGAGCGGCTCACCATCGAGGGTCTCGAGGTGAAGCTCGGCGACCGGGATCTGCTGCCCGGCCTCGGCGACCAGCTCATGGGTGCGAAGGCCGGCGAAGAGCGGGACGTCACCGTCACCTTCCCCGAGGACTTCGGCGCGGAGGACCTCCAGGGCAAGGAGGCCGAGCTGCACGTGGAGGTGAAGGAGCACTTCCTCGAGGAGCTGCCGGAGCTCGACGACGACTTCGCCCAGGACGTGGGCCACGACGACCTCGAGGCCCTGCGCGAGTCCATCCGGGAGCGGCAGCAGGAGCAGGCGGACGCCGAGCGCGACCGGGAGCTGGAGCGCAAGCTGGTCGAAGTCCTCCTCGCGCGTCACGACTTCAACGCGCCACCCGCCATGGTCCAGGCACAGGCGGACGGCCAGGCCCGCCAGCTCGCCACCATGCTGATGATGCAGGGCATGCCCCGCGATCAGGCCATCGAGATCCTCCGGGGCTCGAACGAGTCCATCGTCCAGGACGCCGAGCGCGCCGTGAAGCGGCACCTCGCCCTGGAGGCGCTCGCGGAGCAGGAGGACATCGAGATCGGCGACGAGGCCGTCCAGGCCGCCATCGACGAGCGCGTCGAGCAGGGGGGGGCCCAGGCCGCAGAGCGGTACGAGGAGGACGAGGCCCGGGCGGTGGTCCGCCTCGAGCTGCAGGACCGTGCGGCGCTTGACCTCGTCAAGGAGCATGCGAACATCACGGACGCTCCCCCCGAAACCGAGGACGAGGCCGCGCCCGACGAGGCGTCGGAGGCCGCCGGGGAGAGCGACGGCGAGGCCGAGAGCCAGCAGACCGAGGGCACGGAATGACGCTGATCCCGACCGTCATCGAGCAGACCCACCGCGGCGAGCGCGAGTGGGGCATCTTCTCGCGCCTGCTGAAGGATCGGATCATCTTCCTCGGCAGCGAGGTGAACGACCTCGTCGCCAACGTGGTGATCGCCCAGCTCCTGTTCCTCGAGAGCGAGGATCCGGACAAGGAGATCAACCTCTACATCAACACGCCGGGAGGCTCGATCACGTCCGGGATGGCCATCTACGACACGATGCAGTTCGTCGGGTGCGACATCTCGACCATCTGCATCGGCCAGGCGGCCAGCCTCGGGGCGGTGCTGCTCGCGGCGGGGACGGCCGGGAAGCGGTACGCCCTGCCCCACTCCCGGATGATGCTCCACCAGCCTCTCGGGGGGCTCGGCGGCCAGGCCACCGACATCGACATCGCGGCCAAGGAGCTCCTCTTCCTGAAGGGACAGCTCCTGGACATCCTGGCCGAGCACACGGGCCAGGATCTGAAGCAGCTGCACGAGGACACGGACCGCGACTTCTACCTCCGCCCGCAGGAGGCGGTGGACTACGGCTTGATCGACCAGATCGTGACACGGAAGGGCTGACGAGCCGGGGATTCGCGGACCTGCGGCGCCCTCGCCCGCCAAGGCGGCGTCGACGTTGTGCTCGGCGATCCCTTCGGCTATCGTCGCCCTTGATCGGGCAACGCAGACGCGCCGCCCCACCGAGGCGGGAACATTCCCCGGCCCGGTCGCGTTGGTTCGACGAGGACTCTGGCTGAGCACCTGCAGGGGGGCTGAGGCTTGGATAGGCGCCGAGACAACAACAATCTCTGCTGCTCGTTCTGCGGGAAGTCGCAGCGCGAGGTGAAGAAGCTCATCGCCGGCCCGACGGTGTACATCTGCGACGAGTGCATCGGGCTGTGCAACGACATCATCCGCGAGGAGAACGAGAAGGAGGAGAGCTTCGGCGACCTCGGGGCCCTCCCCAAGCCGAAGGAGATCCGCGAGACGCTCGACTCCTACGTGATCGGTCAGGACCGGGCGAAGAAGATCCTCTCCGTGGCGGTCTACAACCACTACAAGCGGATCGACCACAACGACGTCCACGGCGAGGACGTCGAGCTCTCCAAGTCGAACATCCTGCTGCTGGGCCCTACGGGCAGCGGCAAGACGCTCCTGGCGCAGACCCTGGCGAAGATCCTCAACGTCCCCTTCACCATCGTCGACGCGACGACGCTGACCGAGGCCGGCTACGTCGGCGAGGACGTGGAGAACATCATCGTCAACCTGCTCCAGAGCGCGGACCACGACAAGGACCGCGCGGAGCGGGGCATCATCTACATCGACGAGATCGACAAGATCTCCCGCAAGTCGGACAACCCGTCCATCACGCGCGACGTGTCCGGCGAGGGGGTCCAGCAGGCCCTGCTGAAGATCATCGAGGGGACCGTGGCGTCGGTCCCGCCCAAGGGCGGCCGGAAGCACCCCCAGCAGGAGTTCCTGCCCGTCGACACGTCGAACATCCTGTTCATCTGCGGCGGTGCGTTCACGGGCCTCGAGAAGGTCATCGAGCAGCGGATCGGCAAGAAGTCGCTCGGCTTCGGCGCCACCCAGGACCGCCAGCTCCACCAGATGGAGCTCGGCGACCTCCTGGCGGTGGTCCAGCCCGAGGACCTCATCAAGTACGGGCTCATCCCCGAGTTCGTCGGACGGCTGCCGGTCACCGCGACCCTCCATCAGCTCGGCGAGGACGCCCTCATCGAGATCCTGATGGAGCCCAAGAACGCCCTCGTGAAGCAGTACAAGCGCCTGTTCGAGATGGACGGCGTGCGCCTGACCTTCACGGAGGGGGCCCTGAAGGCCATCGCCCACGCCGCGCTGGAGCGCAAGACCGGTGCGCGAGGACTCCGCGCCATCCTCGAGGAGTCGATGCTCGAGATCATGTACGACATCCCCTCGATGGAGAACGTGCAGGAGGTGGTCATCAACGAGGAGGTCATCACGGGGGCCGGACGGCCCATCATCGTGTACGACAAGGAGGTCGTCTCCGCCTGAGGCGCGGAGCCGGACCGGCCGCCTCGCCCGCGGACCCGCCACCGGCGGTGTGGTCGCGCTCCGGCGGGGACCTCAGCCCCACCATCCGACAATCCGCTTCGACCCGCCCCCACCCGAGGGGCGGGCCGGGCCCTCACGGGCGCACGCCGTCCGTCGCAACCAGGAAGAGATCTCCGAGATGTTTGGAAAGGACAAGCGCGCGAGCAAGAGCCGCCTGATTCCCCTCCTCCCGCTGCGGGACACCGTCGTGTTCCCGTACATGGTGGTGCCCCTGTTCGTCGGGAGGGAGAAGAGTATCGCCGCGGTCGAGGAGGCCATGCGCGGCGAGAAGGAGATCCTGCTCTGCGCCCAGAAGAAGGCGAAGACGACGGATCCGACCCCGGACGACATCTTCAAGATCGGGACCATCGGGACCATCATCCAGCTCCTCCGTCGGCCCGACGGCACGGTAAAGGTGCTCGTGGAGGGCAAGAGCCGGGCGCGCGTCAAGGACTTCGTCCCGCACCCGGACTACTTCCTGTGCGACGTGGAGGAGGTGGAGGAGCACGTCGACGTCACGCCCGAGATCGAGGCGCTGATGCGGCAGCTCCAGACGACGTTCGAGAGCTACGTGAAGCTGGACCAGCGGATCCCGCCCGAGATGCTCATGAGCGTCTCCAGCATCGAGGACCCGCGCCGGCTCGCCGACACCATCGTCGCCCATGCCTCGCTCAAGCTGAACGACAAGCAGGGCATCCTGGAGATCGAGGATCCTGTGAAGCGTCTCGAGCGCCTGTACGAGATGCTCCAGGCCGAGATCGAGATCCTTCTGGTCGAGAAGAAGATCCGTACGCGGGTCAAGAAGCAGATGGAGAAGAGCCAGAAGGAGTACTACCTCAACGAGCAGATGCAGGCCATCCAGAAGGAATTGGGCGAGCGAGACGAATTCAAGAACGAGATCCAGGAACTGGAAGAGAAGATCAACAACAAGCGGATGTCGAAGGAGGCGACGCTCAAGCTCAAGCGTGAGCTGAAGAAGCTGAAGATGATGTCGCCGATGTCCGCCGAGGCCACGGTCGTCCGGAACTACATCGACTGGGTCCTCTCCCTGCCCTGGTACCACCACACCAAGGACAAGCTGGACATCACGGAGGCCGAGCGGATCCTCGAGGAGGATCACTACGGCCTGAAGAAGGCCAAGGAGCGCATCCTCGAGTACCTGGCCGTCCAGCACCTCGTGAAGAAGCTCAAGGGGCCGATCCTCTGCTTCGTGGGGCCGCCGGGCGTCGGCAAGACGTCCCTGGCGCAGTCCATCGCGCGGTCGACGGGCCGGAAGTTCGTCCGGATGTCCCTGGGCGGCATGCGCGACGAGGCGGAGATCCGCGGCCACCGCCGAACGTACATCGGCGCCCTGCCCGGCAAGATCATCCAGTCGCTGAAGAAGGCGGGGTCGTCGAACCCGGTCTTCCTCCTCGACGAGATCGACAAGATGTCCATGGACTTCCGGGGCGATCCGTCGAGCGCCATGCTCGAGGTCCTGGACCCGGAGCAGAACGCCAACTTCAACGATCACTACCTGGACCTGGACTACGACCTGTCCAAGGTCATGTTCATCGCCACGGCGAACAACCTCCACACCATCCCGATGCCGCTCCGGGACCGCATGGAGATCATCGAGATCTCCGGCTACACGGAGTACGACAAGCTCAACATCGCGCGGAAGTACCTGCTGAAAAAGCAGATGGAGCGCAACGGCATCGACGACATCGAGGCGTCCTGGACGGACTCCGCCATCCGGACCATCACGCACCGCTACACGAAGGAGGCGGGCGTCCGGAACCTGGAGCGCGAGATCGCCTCCGTGTGCCGGAAGATGGCGAAGGAGGTCATCCAGGCCCGCGAGGAGGGCAAGCGTGACGAGGAGATCCGCTTCCGGGTCAACGCGTCCAAGGTCCACTCCTACCTGGGCCCGCCCAAGTACCGCTCCAACCGCGCCGAGGAGCAGGACGAGGTGGGCGTGACCAACGGCCTGGCGGTGACCATGGCCGGCGGCGACCTCCTCACGACCGAGGTGAGCCTCATGCCCGGCAGCGGTCAGCTCAAGCTGACGGGCAACCTCGCCAAGGTCATGGAGGAGTCCGCCCACGCAGCCCTGTCCTACGTGCGCTCCAAGGCGTACCTGTGGGGCCTCGCGCCGGACTTCCACAAGAAGGTCGACATCCACATCCACTTCCCCGAGGGCGCCATCCCCAAGGACGGCCCGTCCGCCGGCGTCACCATGGTGACCAGCCTGGTGAGCGCGCTGACGCGCATTCCGGTGCGGAAGGACGTGGCCATGACCGGCGAGATCACGCTCCGCGGGCGCGTGCTGCCCATCGGCGGCCTCAAGGAGAAGGTCCTGGCCGCCCACCGCGCGGGCGTCAAGCTGGTGTTCCTTCCGGACGAGAACCGCAAGGACATCCGCGAGATCCCGAAGGCCGTCCGGAACCAGATCACCCTGGTCGCGGTGGAGCACATCGACGAGATCATCCCGACCGCGCTGGCCGGCGACCTCAAGATGGGCCCGTCCCAGGGCCCCGACGACCCCCTCATGAAGCTCCTGATGAGCACCGAGGAGGACGAGGAGTCGGGCAAGCCGGCCCCGGTGCACTAGCTCCCGAGAGGTCTCGACCGCTGTGCGCCGAGGTTCCGGTGGGGCCAGGTGCGCGCGCGACGTCCCTGAGAGGTAGGGACGCGGGTCCCCCGAGTCAGCCGCACGGGTCCCAGAGGCCGAGGCGTTTGAGCTTCATGTTCAGGCCGGCCCGGGACAAGCCCAGGTCGCGGGCCACGCGGCTCTTGTTGCCTTCGGCGCGCTCCAAGGCCTCCCTCAGGACGACGCGCTCCAGCCGCTCCACGCGTGCCTTCAGGGCGCCCCGGTCCAACCCGAGCGCGCGGAGCGGGTCCGCGTCGTCCCCGGCGGCGTCACTCCGCTCCGAGCCGAGCGCGCCGCGACGGACGGTCCCGGTGAGATCCTCCACGGTGATCTCCCCGTCGCAGAGGATGGCCGCGCGCGCCACCTCGTTTTCCAGCTGGCGCACGTTCCCCGGCCAGTCGTAGGCGACGAGCGTCCGGAGCACCCCCTCGCCCAGCCGCACCGGGCGCCCGTCCCTCTCCGTCCGCTGCGCCAGGAAGTGCTCCACCAGGGGCGGCACGTCGTCCGGACGCTCCCGGAGCGGCGGGACGTCGATGCGCAGCACGTGGAGACGATAGAAGAGGTCCTCCCGGAAGGCCCCCGCCGCCACGCGCTCGCGCAGGTCCCGGTGGGTGGCGCAGACCACGCGCACGTCCACGCGGAACGTCCGCTGCCCGCCGACCGGGCGCACCTCGCCCGTCTCCAGGACCCGGAGGAGCTTCGCCTGGAGATCCAGGGGCAGGTCGGCCACCTCGTCGAGGAACAGGGTGCCCCCGTCCGCCCGGCGGAACAGCCCCTCCGTCGCGCGCTCCGCGCCTGTGAACGCGCCCCGCTCGTGGCCGAACAGCTCGCTCTCGAACAGCGCCTCGGGGATGGCCGAGCAGTTCTGCGCTACGAACGGCCCGCTCGCCCGGGCGCCGTGGTGATGCAGGGCCCGGGCCACCAGGTCCTTGCCGGTGCCGCTCTCCCCGTGGACGTAGACGGGCAGATCCGTGTCGAGGACGCGATCCACCATGCGGAGCATCCGCTTCATGGCCGACGAGGCGAACACGATGTCCGGATAGCTCCGCTCGGGCCCGACCTGCTCGCGGGTGGTCTCCAGCTCGCGGCGGAGCCGGAGGATCTCCTCGGTGGACCGCGTCGAGTCCTCGCGGCGCCCCTCCTCGGCCTCGTCCCGGCGCCGCTCGGCCTCGGCCAGGCGCATGTGGAGGGCGCGCAGGCGCAGGAGCACCTCGCCCCGCCCCACGCCGGGCGTCGCGGCCAGGTCCCGGAACGCCGCGGGGTCGAAGCGGTTCTGGAGGACCAGGGTCGCCCCCTCCCCCACGGAGCCAGCCCACACGGCGCCCCGCCCCGAGGCACCGCGCCAGGCGCCGCCGCTCCGGGCCGCCTCGTCCAGGGCGCCCCGCGGCAGCTTGTCGGACGCCCCGGACACGGCGTCCCCGTCCACGTCGCGGGCGACGCACACCTCGTCGCCCACCACCACGAAGCCGCGCTCCGCCCCGGCGTCCGCCACGACGTCCCCGAGCCAGCCTCCCAGCAGCGCCTCCAGGCCCGCCGCGTCCGACGCCGCGACCCGCCGCAGCCACTCGCATTCGCCCTTCGTCACGTCGCTCCCTCCGTCCGTTCGCCCCTCGCCGGACCGCCTCCCCGCCACGCCGAGCAGCCGTGCCACGTGGGGCCGCGCACGCCAGGTGGCCCCGCAGGGCCCGTCGCCGGTGGTCTCGTCGTCGACGCCGTCGTCCCAGGGCCCCTCCGGCCACGCCGCCATCCGCTCCGAGAGCGTCCGGACGCCCTCTGCGGCCACCGCGTCGGCCCGCGCCGTCCGTCCGCCGAGCCGGAGCAGCCGCTCCGCGGCCTCCAGCACGGCCGGCTCCGGGCGCTCCCCGGCGTCCTCGAGGGCCTGCTCCACCGCACCCGCCGCCTCCTCCAGGTCGCCCCCCCGCGCCGCAGCCTCGGCCAGCACGCGCCAGGCCGTCGCCCGCGCGGGAGGCCCGGCCCCGGGCTCGTCCACGACCCTCCGCGCCAGCCGAACCGCCTCCTCCGGGTCCCGGTCCAGGCTCGCGGCCGCCAGCACCGCCCGGGCCCCGGCCACGTTGAACGCGCTCTCCACGGACCGCGCCGCCGCAAGGCCCCGCTCCGCCAGCGCCCGCGCCCCCTCGGCGTCGCCCTCCGCCAGGGTCAGCTCGGCCAGGGTCGTCTCCGCGTCGCAGGCGACCAGCCGATCACCCAGCCGCCGGGCCACGTCGCGCGCCGCCTCCAGGCGACGCCGCGCCCAGGCTAGCGCCCCCGCCTCGAGCCCCAGCACGCCCAGGGCGAGCAGGCACCAGGCCTCTCCGCGCCGATGCCCCACGCGGCGCGCGGCCTCCAGGCTCCTCGCGAAGTGCGAAAGCGCCTCCCCGGACCGCCCTAGCTCCAGGCACATCAGGCCCATGTTGCCCAGGGCGATGCGCTGGCCGACCGGGTCGCCCTCGTCGCGCTTCAGCTCCCAGGCGCGCGTGTAGCTGCGGAGGGCCTCCTCGTGCCGCCCCCGGTAGGCCGCCACGTTGCCGAGGTTGTTCGCCACGCGGGCCGCCGGACCGGGGGCCTCGGAGGGATCCAGCAGCGCCTCGGCCCGTCGAAGCAGGTCCTCTCCCTCGTCGTAGTCGCCGCGCTGGATGACCACGTTCGCCAGATCCACCCGCGCCGCGACGTGCACGTCCGCCGCGCCCTGGGCCTCGGCCTTCCGGATGACCTCGCGGCCCACGTCCTCGGCGCGCGCCGCGTCCGCGGTGCGGGTCAGGGCCCAGAACAGCCGAGCCTCGGCGTCGAGCCGCGCGCGCTCGCCGCCCGCGAGGTCCATGAGACGCTCCAGGCAGCGGATCTGAACGTCCCGGGGTCCCAGGCGGTCCGCCACGGCCGCCCGCCGGTCCAGCGCCTCCGGATCGTCCGGCGCCAGCTCCAGGGCGAGGTCCAGCGCCCGGGCGGCCCCCTCGGCGTCCCAGCGGCGCCAGCGGTCCTCCGCCACGCGCCGCGCCTCCGCCGCCCCACCTTCCCCGCCCAGGTGCCACGCACGCGCGAGGCCTTCCGGGGCCCCCCGCCGGAGCACCCGCTCATGGGCCCGCGAGGCGCCGCCGGGCGGCTCCCAGCCCGCGGTCGTGTCCGCCACGGCCTCGTGGGCCACCCTGCACCCGCCGTCCGCCTCGTCCCACACGAGGCCGGCCCCGATCAGCTCCTCGAGGGCGCCCGGGGGCACGGCGGGCCGGTCCAGCGCGGCCGCCACGTCCTCCGCCGTCGCCGGAAAACGGAGCCAGGCGACCGCTCGCAGCGCCTCGGACGGCCCCTCCGGGAGGAGGTCCAGCCGCTCTCGCACCGCGGCGGCCAGCGCCTCCGGCAGGGCCCCCACCCGGCCGTCCGGCGGTCCCCGCCACCCGTCCGGGCCCAGGGTCAGGTCGCCGCGGGCGGCCATGAGCCCCAGCAGGGCCTCCAGCGTGCGCGGATGCCCGCCGCTCGCGGCCGCCAGCCCCGCGGCGAGGCGAGCGCTCGCCGCCCCCCGACCCAGGCGGGCGGCCACCATGTCCGCCACGTCCTCCCTGCGCATCGGACCCAGGTGCACCGCGCCGGGGCCCTCGTGCTCCGCCGCCACCACCGCGAGGCCCAGCGGGAGCTCCCGGCCGGCCTCGGAGGCCGCCACCAGCTCCTCGACCACGCGCTGCGCAGCGGCGGCGGGCTCCGCCTCCAGGTCCGCGACCAGGAGCGGGCGGGGCTCGGGGCGGGGAGCCGCCGCCAGCGCGTCCACGACCTCCTCCACGCGCGCCGACAGGGTGCGCTCGGCCTCCGCCACGCTCGCCCCCTCCGGACGCTCCGGGAGGGTGCCCAGGCCGCCGTCGGTCCCCAGCAGCCGCCGCAGGGCCGCCGACAGCCCCTCCGCCCCCCGGTCGGAGGCGGCGCCGGGCCACCACTCCGCCTCCCGCCCTCCGAGCTGGGCGCGCCGGAGGACCGCCCGGGCGACCGCGCGGCGGCCGATCCCCTCCGGCCCCACCAGGACGCGCGCCTGCCCGGCCCCGGAGGCGTCGAGCAGCCCGGCGACCTCCACCTCGCGCCCGGCGGGCGGGCCCGCGCGCAGGACGGCGGCCACCGTCCCCGGGGTGACGAGGGACGTGCTCCGGCCGAGGCTCCGGGCCCACCGCGCCGCGACGTCGTGGGCCGTGGCCGGCCGAGCGACGGGGTCGGCGGCCGTGAGATCCGCGATCACGTCCGCCCAGCCGTCGGGCACGCCGCGCTCCCGGAGCCAGGCGCGACGCGCGGAGCCGTCCGCCAGGGGGCTCGCGAGGTCGGCCGGGGTCGGGGGCGCGCCCAGCCACACCTCCGCCATCATCACGCCGAGGGCGTACAGATCGGCGCGCGGCTCCGGAGGTCGCCCCTCCAGCCGCTCCGGGGCCACGTAGGACCGGCTCCCCCGGACGCCTTCGCCCGCGTCCCCGACGGCGGCGGCGACGCCGAAGTCCAGGACCCGCGCCCCGCCCTCGCCCACGATCACGTTGTCCGGCTTCAGATCCAGGTGGACCACCCCGACGGCGTGCAGGTGCGCCAGGGCCCGGAGCACCTGCTCGAACACGCAGGCACGGTCCGGCTCCGGGGCGTCCCGGAGGGCCCGCCAGAGGTCGACCCCGTCGACGAGGTCCTGGGTGTACGCGGCCCACTCCGGGGCGAGAGGGCTGCGCGGCAGCCAGTCGTGGACGGCGGCCAGGTTGGGATGCCGCAGACCGGACAGGAGCGCGAACTCCCGACGGAGGTCGTCGGCCCGGCCAGGCGCCGTCTCCTTGAGCGCGAGGACGGATCCGCCGCGGGCGGCGTCGCGCACCGCGACCACCCTCCCCTGGCCCCCCTCGCCCAGCGAGCGGAGCACCTCGAAGCGTCCAGCCATAGGCCGCGCAAGCTAGGCGTTGACGACCGCCCTGTAAAGTCACTATACGGACCCGTCGTGACCCGTCTCCGGGGTCGGTTACGGATTCCCCCCTGGACACCCCGGTGGACGGAAAAGTAGACAGGTGTCGGCGTCGGCGGGAAGCTCGGCGTCGTCGGAATTCCTCGCGCGATCCGGGCCGCATGAGAACACACGTCCAAGCCGCCGCAGTCTCGTCCCTGCTCCTCCTGCTCCTCGCCACGCCGCGCGCGGACGCCCGCACCCACACGGTGCAGGACGGGCAGACGCTCGGCGCCATCGCCGCGAAGACCCGCTGCTCTGTACGGGAGCTACGGGAGGCCAACGACCTGGACGGCGACCTCATCCTCGCCGGCCAGGAGCTCACCATCCCGGCCTGCGAGGGGCCCCGGCGCGAGGGCGGGGCCCGGGTGGTCCGGCACACGGTGCTCCCGGGTGAGAACCTGGGGGTCATCGCAGAGCGCTACGGCGACTCCGTGGCCGCCATCCAGAAGCGAAACAAGCTCCGCGGAACCACGATCCGGGCCGGCCAGAAGCTGAAGGTCATCCAGCGCCTGCCCGTGCGACCCCGGCGGAAGTTCGTCTACTCCATCGAGGCCGGCGACACCCTCGGGAAGATCGCCCGCCGATACGACATGAGCTGGAAACAGATCAAGCGCCTCAACCCTGGCGTGGATCCGCGGCGGCTCCAGATCGGCCAGCGGCTGACCCTGTACAAGGACGGGCCGGAGACGGAGAGCAAGACCGTCGGGCGCGCCTATCGGGGCAAGCTGGTCAACGCCGAGCAGCTCCCGTCCGGCCCGGGCTACTACCGGCGGCGGCCGCGGAACTCGTACGGCACGAACGAGACCATCTCCGCCCTCCTGGACGCCATCGCGCACGTCCGCCGGAAGTTCGGCTCCCTGCACGACATCGCCGTGGGCGACATCTCGGACCACGACGGTGGCCAGCTCGCCGGCCACCGGAGCCACCAGTCCGGACGCGACGTAGACCTGGGCTTCTGGTTCGAGGGCCAGGACGGCGACGGGCCCAAGGCGTTCATCTCCGCGCTCCGCCACGAGCTGATCATGCCGGCGAACTGGCGGCTCCTGAAGCGGCTCGTCGGCACCTCGGAGGCGGAGAGCCGCGTCGAGTACATCTTCCTCGACTACGGCGTGCAGAAGAAGGTCTACCAGTGGGCCAAGGAGCACGGGAAGGCCTCCGAGGAGGTCCTCCGCTACATGTTCCAGTATCCGCGCGGCAAGCGGGCGCTCCGGGGCGTCGTCCGCCACGAGCCCGGGCACGCCAACCACTATCACATCCGCTTCAAGTGCCCCGACGACAACGAGGACTGCTCATAGACGCTCCGCCTGCTCGACGGGCAGCCCCACGCGCGGGCCGCACCAGCAGAGGATGCGCGCCAGCATGTCCGTCACGGCCGAGGGCCGGGTCAGGACGTGCCCGCCGCCCGGATAGACCATGAGGTCGGTCTCCACGCCCCGCGCCTTCAGGCTGCGATACAGCAGCCGGGACTGGGACACCGGCACCATGCCGTCCGCGCCGCCGTGGAGCACCAGGGTGGGCACGTCCACCGACCCGATCCAGGTGATGGGCGACGCCTCGTCGTAGGGGCAGCGATCCTCCCACAGGGGGCCCTCGAAGTACTCGCGGTAGACCAGGGGAAGCCGCGGGGCCCCGAAGAACGACACCCAGTCCACCACCGGCGCCCCGACCGCGAGGACCCGCGGGACGGCGCTCCGGCGGGCGGCGTGCAGCGCCAGGGTGCCGCCGTACGACCAGCCCACCAGGGCTGTCTGCTCCGGGTGGGCCACGCCCATCTGCACGAGGCGGTCGGCGCCGGACAGGACGTCCTCGGCGTCCGCGCCGCCCAGGTCGCCGACGTTCGCGCGCAGGAAAGCGTCCCCGCGCCCCGTGGAGCCCCGGTAGTTGGGCGCGAACACCGCGAACCCGGCGTGGGCGAACACCTGGAAGTAGGGGGAGTACGTCCGGGCGATCCCCTCGGCCGGGCCGCCGTGCAGCCAGACCAGGAGCGGCGCCGGCCCGCCCCCATCCGGGCGCAGGAGGACTCCGTCCAGGCGCGTGCCGTCCGCCGCCGTCCAGGTCACGGTCTCCGCCGGGCGCTGGGACACGCGCGACAGCCCGCGGTGAAAGCGCGACACGGCGCGGCTGCGGGAGGCGCCGGGCTCGAGGAGGCGCAGTCGCTGGGGGCGATCCCCGTCCTGGCGGAGGAAGAGGAGGCGCCCGCCAGCGCGGTCCACGTGCGGCGCGCTCAGGTAGGTCCGCCGAGGGCCGAGGGGCGTGGCCCGCCCGTCCAGGTCGACGCGGTACAGTCGGCCGTAGGTCCCCTCGACCACGGCCAGGACCACGCCGCGGCCGTCCGGAAGCCAGTCGAACCCGGTGATCCACCCCTCGAGGTCGGGGGTGAGGCAGCGCGCGGCGTCGGGATCGCCAGGCCACCCGCTGGGGTCGACGACCCAGAGGCGCGCGGTGCTCAAGCGATGGCCGGCGCGCCGGGCCACGTAGGCCACCCAGCGCCCGTCGGGGGACCAGGAGAGGTAGCCGACCGGGCGCCCCGGCACCGGGAGAGCCCTCGTGTCGTCGCCCTCCCCGTCCGACACGTGCAGCGGCGGGTGCTCCATGGCGGGATCGTCCCTCCGCGGGATGTGGAGCCACGCGATGCGCTCCCCGTCGGGCCGGAGAGCGTAGTCCGCCACGTGGAGCCCGGCCGGCGTGAGCGGCGTCGCGCACACGTCCGGCCCCCCGAGGGCCCACACCCTCCGCCAGCCGTCGGCGTCGTCCCCGAGGCAGGTGGGCCCGTCGTCCCGGCCTCGCCACTTCAGGGCGCCCGCGCCCGGCGGGAGGTCCCCGAGCGACTTCGGCACGGCCTCCGGCCGGTCCAGGTCGAACAGGAGGGCCTCGAAGCCCTCCTTCGTGTCCCGCCAGGTCGCGAGGCGCCGGCCGTCCGGCGCGAAGACCGGCCCGAACCAGGAGGTGTCGCCGTCCCCCAGGCGGCGCCAGCGCTCCGGCCCGTCCAGGTCCCGCACGTACAGCGACGGGACGCGAGCGTCGAACGCCGCCACGAGTCGCGGGACCGACACCGCCACGCGGCGGCCGTCGTCACTCAGGGCACACCCGATGATGGGGCGATAGCGGACGGCGTCGCGTGGGATCATGGGCAGCGCTCCGGCGCGGGCAGCTGATGGTAGACGCTGCGCGCCGGCAGGACCAGCGGGTTCGAGCGCGTCACGGGTCTCGCCTTGCAAAGCGGTTCGAGCCCCGTCTAGAGTTCGCCTCTTCCGCCCATCGTCGGCGCGCCCGGCGGATCCCCCGATCGTCCACCGAGGTTCGAACCATGCGCAGGGTGCACTGGATCGCGTATCTGGCCGCGTTGGCGCTCGCGCTGGCCGCCTGTGACTCCGACGACGACGGCGGCGGGCTACCCACGGTCGACGCCTCCGGCGACGAGGGCGGCGGGGCCCGCGACGGCACGGGCGGCGACACGCCGGCACCCGGGGAGGACGCCACCGAGGACACGACCCTGGAGCCCACGCCGTGCACGACGGACGATCAGTGCGACGGGCTCGCGACGGGCGCCTGCCGGGGGGCGGTCTGCGGCAACGACGGCGTGTGCGTCATCGGCGATCTGCCGGACGGCACGCCGTGTGACACCGACGTCTGCCTCCAGGAGCAGGCGTGCGCGGACGGCGCCTGCGGCGGGGGCGCGCCCACGCCGGCGCAGTGCGACGGGCGGGAGTGCGGCGAAGACGGCTGCGGCAACTCCTGCGGCACCTGCAGTGGGGAGGAGACCTGCAACGAGGCGGGGCAGTGCACGACCGGGGGCGACCCGGCCTGGTCCTGCGACGAGCTCTCCTTCGAGGGCTGCTGCACGGACCAGGGCGCCGTGGTCTGGTGCGAGGAGGGCCAGGTCCAGCAGCTCGAGTGCTTCGCCGACGGCGGCACCTGCGGCTGGAACGGCGAGGAGGGATTCTTCGACTGCGCCGCCGAGGAGATGGGCGATCCCGGCGGCTCCGTCCCGTACCTCTGCCCCGGCGAGGCCTGCTCCGAGTCGTGCGCGGAGCGCGAGTGCGGCTACGCCTGCGGCGAGGCCTGCGGCACCTGCGGCGAAGGTCAGGTCTGCGACGCCGGCCAGTGCGTGGCCTGCTCCTGTGACGGCAAGGCGTGCGGCGACGACGGCTGCGGCGACTCGTGCGGCGCCTGCGGCGAGGGCGAGTTCTGCGAGGCGAACCAGTGCGAGGTCTGCTCCTGCGAGGGCCTCGAGTGCGGCGAGAACGCCTGCGGCGAGAGCTGCGGCACCTGCGGCGACGGCCAGGCCTGCACGGCCGAGGGCCAGTGCGTCGCGGATCCCTGCGAGGGCGTCACGGTGGTGGGCTGCTGCGACGGCAGCACCCTGTGGTTCTGCTCGGAGGGCCAGCTCGGCTCCGAGCAGTGCGAGGGGAGCTGCGGCTGGGATCCGGAAGGCGCCGACGGACAGGGCTGGTACGACTGCGGCGCGACCGGCACCGACCCGAACGGCGAGTTCCCCCTGGAGTGCCCCCACGTCGACCCCCCGCCGCCGGTGGACGAGGAGCCCGAGTTCGTGGAGCCGGTGCCCGACGTCGTCGAGGACGTGCCCGACGTCCAGGACGGCGAGGTCGTGGACACGGAGACCATCGAGGACATCGACGTCGGGCCGACCCCGGACGAGGGCCCGGTGCCCGACACCGACGTGGGCGTCACCCCCGACACCGCGCCCGACACCGACGTGGACGTCACGCCCGACACGGACGCCGACACCGCGCCCGACACCGCGCCCGACACCGACGTGGACGACTTCTAGGGCCCCCGGAACGAAGAAGGCCCGGTCGGCTCCATCGCTCGGGCCTTCGTTCGTCCGAAAAGGGCAGTCCTCAGCCCTTCCTTGCGGCCTCGGTCAGCTCGATCATCTTCTGGAGCGACCGGCGGGCGTCCCGCGCGATGGTGGCGCGATCCTCGGCGGCCAGGCGCTCGCGCCAGCCCGTCTGCTCGTCGACGACGTCGCCCGGGAGCACGTGGTTCAGCTCCGGCGCCCTGCCCTGTCGCAGGAGGTCCAGGATGGCCACCAGGTGCGGAGGGTCGTTCCGGGACATGGTCGCGCACCCGCAGCCCATGGACGGGAAGCGGGGGTCGTCCACGTCGGCGAGGTTCACGACCCGGACGCCGCGCTTTTCGGCCTGCTCGGCGGCGTTGCGGACGAAGTGCCCCTCGGTGCCGACGGCGACCTTCGAGCCCGCCGGGGCCTCCATGATCTCCTTCCACAGGTAGTTCGTGGAGCCCGAGCCGTCGGCGACCCGCACGACCTCGTGGGTGCACTCGGGGTGGACCAGCACGCGGTAGCCGCGCTCGCGCCACCACTCGACGTGGCCGGGCTGGAAGACCGTGTGGACGCCGCAGAAGGAGCCCCAGAGGATCAGCTCGGACTCGTCGAGGCGCCGGCGCTCCGCCGCGGACAGGTCGTCCACGCTCATCCGGCTGCCCTCCCAGCCGCCGGGCCAGGTGAACATGGCGTCGGGACCGATCCCCACCTCGCGGCCGGAGTTCTCGCCCAGGTGCCGGTCCGGGATGAAGAGGATCTTCCGCCCCTGCTCCCGGGCCCAGCGCATGATGACGCCGGCGTTCGAGCTGGTGCAGACGGCGCCGCCGGTCCGGCCCGCCATGGCCTTCAGGCGACCGCTGGTGTTCATGTAGCAGACCACCAGCAGGTCGTCGCCGTACCGCCCGTGCAGCTCGTCGAAGACGGGCTCGACCATCCCCTCCTTCGCGAGGGCCTCCATGGTGCAGCCGGACTTGGGGTTCGTGATCCACACGTCCTGGTGGTCGTGCTTCAGCAGCGAGATGGTCTCCGCCATGAAGTGGACGGCCGACTCCACGAAGATCTCGTACTCCGGGTGCAGCTCCGCCTGGCGCGCCAGGGCGTAGGAGTCGGCGATGTGCCCCCCGTACCGCTCGACCAGCTTCACGATCTCGCCGCCCATGTAGTAGTGGGCCATCAGCATGATGCGGCCGTCGAAGTGATCGAGGGCCGGGACGATGTAGCTGTCCATCCACGGCAGCACCGTCTCCGGCGTCCGATCGGGCAGCGCCAGGTACTCCTCCGCGTACGGCTCGAACTCCTCCTGGTACCAGTCCAGGGGGAGATCCGTCTGGCAGATGGGCATCCCCGGCTCCAGGGTGATGCCGCTCGACTGCATCGATCGATCCATTTCGACGTGCCGATGCGATCCCTGGTGCGTCTCTGTGCCGCGGTTCATGTGCACCTCCGTGGGCGGCGTGCCCTCGATGGATAGCCACCCGCCGCCGGAAGTCCAAGCGAATTCACGGGCGGGGGCTCCTGGTTCGCAAACCGGGAGCCCCTCGTGGATAATCCCGCGGGCGGTCGCGCGAGCGCCGCCCCACCCCCGCGCCGGAGCCCCGCATGTCCGTCACCCTGAACGTCGTCACCGGCATCCTCGGATCCGGGAAGACCACCGTCCTGCGCCACCTGGTCGAGGGCCCCACCATCGAGGGCCAGCCCGCCGTGGTCGTCGGCGAGTACGCCGAGCAGGGCTTCGACGCCGATATGCTCCGCGCCAGCGGCGCGCACGTGGTCCAGATCTCCGGCGTCTCCGTCGAGGAGCAGCCGGCCCGCTACGTCGAGGCCGTGCGGCGGCTCGTCACCTCCGGACGGCACGGGCGCGTCTGGCTCGAGACCAGCGGCGTCACCCACATCAGCCGGGTCGCCAAGGAGCTCGCGGCGGACCCCGAGATCGCCGAGCGCGCGCGCATCGGCCGCACGACGACGGTCCTGGACGCCGGCTCCTTCCACGCCCACGACCGCCACTTCGCGCCCCAGCTCTGGGGGCAGGTGGCCGTGGCGGACGTCGTGATCGTCAACAAGACCGACAAGGCCCACGAGGCCGACCTGGCCGCGATCCGGGACGCCCTGCGCGAGCGGCACCCGCGCGGGAAGGTGCTCCTCGCCTACATGGGCCAGGTCCGGCGCCAGGAGATCATGGCGCCCCTGGAGGAGGAGTTCCGCCCGGCGATCCTGGACCTCGAGTGGGGCGAGGACGCGCCGGCCGAGTTCGAGGCCTTCGTCTACCGGACGGAGGTACCCTGCTTCGACCGCGTGCTGTTCGGCCACCAGCTGCTCAACCTGCCCGGCGGACGGATCGCCCGCTTCAAGGGCGTCCTCAAGAGCTACGATCGCGCCCACTGCGTCAACGGCATGCCCGGACAGCTCGACTGGGACAACACCCCGGTCGAGGGTGACACCGCGATCGCGTTCATCGGCTTCGATCTGGAGGCCCGCCGCGAATCGATCACGGCGCTGCTCGACGCGGAGTTGAAGGCCCAGATGGACGACGGCCGCTGAGGCCGCCGCCGGGACGCGGCGCCGCCCGAACCATCTCCCGCCGCGCCGCGGTTCACGGACCCTGCCGGTCTGCTTGCGCAGCTCTGGATGTTTGCCATACTGCCGGGCATCAGCATCCCCCAACCTGCCAAGCAAATGGAGACCGGACATGATCCGACGGAACCCCGTCTTCCTTGTCGGCCTGTTCATGGCCGCGACGAGCCTTCTCTTCATCGCCTGCGACGACGACGGCGACGACAACGGCGGCACGCCCGACGTCACCGAAGACGTCCAGCAGGACGTCCCCGAGCAGGACGTCCCCGAGCAGGACGTCCCCGAGCAGGACGTCCCCGAGCAGGACGTCCCTGAGCAGGACGTCCCCGAGCAGGACGTCGACGACGACACCGCCACCGGTGAGGGCGCCTGCACCAACACCGCCGACTTCCAGATCATCACGACCGAGCCCACCACCGAGCAGTGCGCCGACTGCCCCGGCGGCGACGGCTGCGACACGCCACCCCAGATGACCGTCACGGCCGTCGCCCAGGAGGAGGGCGTGAACTGCATCGCCGCGCCGGACGCGGTGGAGTGCTCCCGGCCCGAGATCGAGGCCCGGACCGGCATCACGTCGGACTGCGCGACCTGCTACGCCGAGCTGATCTCCTGCGCCATCGACGAGTGCCTCGCCGAGTGCGGCGCTGCGCCGGACAGCCAGGCCTGCACCGACTGCCGGGCCGACAACTGCAACGACGCGTTCTTCACCTGCAGCGGGCTGACGGGCGACGACACCGACACCGCCGGCTGCGAGTAGGAGGGCGACGATGCGCTCCACGCGACATGCCCTGCGCGGGGCGCTCGTCGCGACGATCGTGGCCGCCGCCGGGGCCTCGCCGGCCCTGGCGGCGGGCTACGACACGCCGATCCTCTTCTCCGCCCGCCACATGGGCATGGGGGGAGCCGCGATCGGCTACGTCGACGACGGCTCCGCCCTGTTCCACAACCCCGCCGGCCTCGCCGGCATAGACAAGGGGAACATCCTCGGCCACGTCGGGATGCTCATCGGCACCCTGCAGGCCAGTCCTCACTCGAACGCCGTGAGCAAGCGCTCGGAGCTGACCGTGGCCCCGATGCCGCTCGTCGGCGGCGGCGGCCGCGTCACGGACTGGCTCGTGATCGGCGCCGGCATCTACCCGGTGGCCTCGGCGGGCGGCAGCTACAAGTACGAGGTCGGCGGATCCGAGCTCACCGACGAGACGACGCTGGTCTTCTTCGAGGCGTCGCCGGGGATCGGCATCAACCTGCCGGGGAATCTCAAGCTCGGCCTCAGCTACCGGGTCATCTACGCCTCGGTGGAGCGGAAGCAGGACAACTCTTTCGACTTCAAGCTCACGGGGCTGGACGGCAACGCGTCCCGCATGGGCGAGGCGAGCTTCCCGGCGTTCCGTATCGGCCTGCAGTGGGACCCCGTGGACTTCCTGAAGCTCGGCCTGAACTTCCGCTCCATCGCCAAGGTGGACTTGGAGGACACCGGCGACCTCATGTTCGCCAGCAACGAGGTGGACAAGGTCGAGGGGACCTTCACGCTGCCGGCCCAGCTCGGCTTCGGCGCGCGGGGCGACTTCGGCGACTTCGGCGCGGTCCTGGACGTGCAGTACACGTTCAACAGCCAGAACGGCGACCAGGACTTCGACTTCGGCGGCAGCGCTCCCATCAAGAACATCAACCGCTGGTCGAACAACGTGACCGTGCGCGTGGGCGGCGAGTACCGCCTCCACCCGACTGCGGACGCCACGCTGCCGATCCGCCTGGGCTATCTGCTGGACAGTCAGGCCAACAACCCGGACTACCCCACCGCCTTCGGCACGCCGCCGACCCACACCCAGTCGATCACCATCGGCGCCGGGTGGGACGGAGGTCCGTGGGAGGTGAACCTCGCCGGCGCCTACCGCTTCGGCGAGGTGGAGGTCGACCCGGACCCGGAGGACTTCTGCATCCCCTGTGGCAAAGCCGGGGACTACGCCATGGACCTCTTCGGCGTGTACACGGACTTCTCCTGGGACTTCTGAGCCGCCGGGGAATCCGAACGACGATCGACGGCCCGCTTCCACCCGGAGGCGGGCCGTCGTCGTCTCAGGCCCCGCGCGAGGCGCGCAACCGGGGAGCGATCTCGGTGATGGCCAGGTAGACGGCCAGGCCCAGGATGGCCAGCCAGCACTCGATGGCGTACAGGCGCCGGGTCACCATCATCTCGAAGGGGATCTCCGAGGCGCGCTCGCCGAGCGGTCCGCCGCCGGGCGGGGCGATGATCGCGAAGACCATCCACCCCGCGTAGGCGATCTCGGCGGCGAAGTTCGCGATGATGAACCAGTGGAGCAGCCGCCACGGCCAGGACAGGCGGCGGCGGGTCGTCGGGGGCGTGTCGGCCACGGGGCCTCCGTGCGCTCGGGAGCGTCGTTGATCCTCGCGTCCGGATTATGCGAAAGGAGGGAATCCCCTGCACGCCCAGGCGGTTTCTTCGCTCCCCATGCCCGTCTTCGCCCTGGACGAGGATCTCGTGTTTCCGCACCCGGAGCTGGCCGATCCCTCCGGGCTCCTCGCGGTCGGCGGCGATCTCCGCCCGGAGCGCCTGCTCCTGGGCTATCGCACGGGGATCTTCCCCTGGTACGACGAGGGGATGCCCCTGCTGTGGCACTCGCCGGATCCGCGCATGGTCCTCCATCCGCGGGAGCTGCACGTGGGCCGCAGCCTGCGGAAGCACATGCGGAGGCGCCCCTACACGCTTCGCTTCGACACGGCCTTCCGCGACGTGATCACGGCGTGCGCCAGCGTGCCGCGGCCCGGTCAGAACGGCACCTGGCTCACGGAGGAGATGATCGAGGCCTACGTCCTCCTGCACGACATGGGCTACGCCCACTCCGCGGAGGCCTGGCGCGACGGCGAGCTCGTGGGCGGCCTGTACGGCGTGTCCCTCGGCGGGATGTTCTTCGGGGAGTCCATGTTCGCCCGGGCTGACGACGCCTCGAAGATCGCCTTCGTCGCCACCGTGCGGCAGCTCCGCCGGTGGGGCGTCGGCCTCGTGGACTGCCAGGTCTACACGGAGCACCTCGCGCGCTTCGGCGCCCGCGAGATCCCGCGCCACGTCTTCCTGGGCCAGCTCCGGGACCAGCTCGACGTCCCGACGCGCCCGGGCCTCTGGTCCTTCGACGGCGACCCCTACGAGCCTCCCGCCTGATCCGGGGTCGAGATCCCGCCCGACCGCCGCTAGGATGCCGCCCATGAGCACCTTCTCCGAGTCCATCACCGTCCGGACGCCCGGCCGCAGCACCGTGGAGATCACCGACCGCGTCCAGGACCTCGTCCGCGCCTCCGGCATCCGCGACGGCCTGTGTACCGTCTTCGTGCACCACACGAGCGCCTCGCTCATGATCACCGAGAACGCCGACCCGGACGTGCGCCGGGACCTGGAGGCCTTCCTCTCCCGCCTCGTCCCCGACGGCGACGACCTGTTCCGCCACACCGCCGAGGGCCCCGACGACATGCCGTCCCACGTGCGCAGCGTCCTCACGCGCACGTCCATCGGCGTCCCCGTCCACGGCGGTCGCTGCGACCTGGGCACCTGGCAGGGCATCTACCTGTGGGAGCACCGCCACGCCGGGCACGGGCGCCGCGTGACCGTCACCGTGGTGGGCTGAACTCCAGGGCAATCGCAAAGTCGGACAAGCGTGGGCCGTGCGGCGGTACCGCGCCCCGCGCCGGATTGCACCCGCTCGGAGACGATGGACTTTGCGCGTCTGAGAGCAGGCAAGGGCAAGGGCAAGGGCATGGGCAAGGGAGGGCGGTCGACTTTGCGACCGCCCTGGGCTGAACTCCAGGGCAATCGCAAAGTCGGACAAGCGTGGGCCGCGCGGCGGTACCGCGCCCGGCGCCGGATTGCACCCGCTCGGAAGCGATGGATTCTCCGCGTCTGAGAGCAGGCAAGGGCAAGGGCAAGGGCAAGGGCAAGGGAGGGCGGTCGACTTTGCGACCGCCCTGGGCTGAACTCCAGGGTGAGTCGACACCGGCACGGCCGGCCGGTATGGTCCCGCGCGCCATGAAGGTCATCATCCAGATCCCGTGCTTGAACGAGGAGGAGACCCTCCCGGAGGTGCTGCGCGATCTGCCGCGGGAGATCCCCGGCGTCGACCGGGTCGAGTGGCTGATCATCGACGACGGCTCCACGGATCGCACCGTGGACGTCGCCCGGGAGCACGGCGTGGACCACGTCGTCCGCCTCCCCGTGAACCGGGGCCTGGCCGCGGCGTACCTCGCCGGCCTCGACGCCTGCGTGAAGCTGGGCGCCGACGTCGTCGTCAACACGGACGGCGACAACCAGTACTTCGGCGGCGACGTCCCGGCGCTGGTGCAGCCCATCCTCGAGGGGCGCGCGGACATGGTCGTGGGCGATCGCCAGGTGGATCGCATCCCGCACTTCTCGCGCTCCAAGAAGGCCCTGCAGAAGCTCGGGTCCTGGGTCATCCGCCTGGCCTCCGAGACCGGCGTCCGCGACGCGCCCAGCGGCTTCCGCGCCATCACCCGCGAGCTCGCCGAGCGCATCACCCTGAACAACCGCTTCAGCTACACGCTCGAGACCATCATCCAGGCGGGCGTGAGCGGCCGCGCCCTGGCCTCGGTCCCCGTGCGGACCAACCCCAAGACCCGCGAGAGCCGGCTCTTCACGGGGATCCCGAACTACCTGAAGAAGAGCTTCGCCATCATCGTGCGCATCTACACGATGTACCGGCCCCTGCGGGCGTTTTTCGTGCTGAGCCTGCCCTTCTTCCTGGTGGCCGCCGTGCTGGGCGCCCGCTGGCTGTACTTCTGGTTCACGACCCCGGGACCCACGGGCCACGTCCAGTCGCTCATCGCCGCCGCCATCGCGGCCATCATCGCCGTCCAGATCCTCCTGTTCGGCCTCCTGGGCGACCTCCTGGCCACCAACCGGCGCCTCGGCGAGGAGGTGCTGTACCGCGTCCGCGAGCTGGAGCGGGTCCAGCTCCACGGCGGCGAGCCCACCCCGCCGGCCGAGTCCCGCGACGACGCCCCCTGATCAGAGCTTCACGGGCTCGATGAGGAAGAAGCCGTCGCTCCCCTGCTCCTGGTACAGCGGCAGGAACATCAGGCCGTCGCAGGGCGCCCGGATCGTCCCCGCCCGGTCGCGCGCGAGGACGTCCCCCCGCCGGACCGGCTGGAAGCCCTCCCACCCCGGCGCCATCCGGAAGCCGTCCCCCGGCTCGACGCCGTGCCGGTGGAGGATGTGGAAGCACCACGGCTCGCCGGGCGCGGTCGCCACCGAGTCCTCCGGGTCGTCGACCTCCTGCGGGACTTCGTCGGCCTCCAGCATGCCGGCGCCCACCATGGCCCACCAGACCACGGCCTCCAGGCGGCCGGGCGTGTCGGGCGCGTCGTGGCGCCCTCCCTCGACGCCCAGGGCCGGCAGGCTGCGCGCGTGCCACCAGTCCAGCACCGGCGCCTCCACGAAGCGGTCGAAGCCCAGGATGATCGGCAGCCGGATCGCCCGGGCCAGCGCCAGGTTGTGGGCGACGTCCACGACCACCGCGAAGGGGCGCGCGTCGCCCGAGGTGGAGTGCAGATCGAGGTGGATCGCGCCCCGGCGCCCGGCGTGCTCCACCACGCGCTCGAAGATGCGCAGCAGCTCGAGCTGCTCCACGTCCTCGGGGTGGTGGGGGGTCGCCGCCCGGCGCCGGAGCTGCTCGAGGGACTCCCGATCCCAGCGGCGGTTCAGGTCCCGGTCCAGGAAGCGCCGCTCCGCCTCGAGGGCCGCCATGTTTCCCGCAATGACCACCAGGCGGCCCCGCAGGGCGTTCCCGTGGTCCGCGAGGCGATCCAGGACGCGCCGCCCCGCCACGAGCCCGGCGGGCTCGTTGCCGTGCATCCCGCCGGTGACGACCACCGTGGGGCCCGGGAGCCCGCCGTCGCGGATCCCCAGGATGCGCCCGGTGGCCTCCCAGGGGGCCAGCTGAGCGTCGAGGCTCACGAGCGGTCGGCCTCCTCCCCGGCTCTGGCGAGCTCGTCCTCCAGGACGTGGCGCGCCACGTCGAGGAAGTCCATCTCGGTGACGATGCCCACGAGGCGCCCGTCGTCCTCGACCACGGGCAGGCAGCTCACCCCCTCGTCCTTCATGGTGCGGAGGGCCTCCACCGTCTGCGTGCGCGGGGAGCAGGTCACCACGTCGCGCTCCATGATGTCCTCGATGGCGACCGGCTCGCTGCCGCGGCCGACGAGGCGCAGGAGGTGGCGGTGTGTGATGATCCCCACCAGGGCGCCGCCGTCGTCCTCCACGGGGACGTGCCGGATGTGCTCCCACTGCATCATGGAGGCGGCCAGGTCCACGAGGTCCTGGGGTCGCACCGTGAACACGTCCGTGGACATGAGCTGCCCCACGGTCACGTAGGCGTGCCACATGGGCTCGGACTGGTCGACGCGGGCGAGGGGCCAGGTGTGCACGGGCTCCCCGTCGTGCTGGGCCTCGCGGGTGTGGGCCACGAGCGCGCGGTGCCGGGCCTCGCGCCGGACCCCCTGCTCCTCCATGGCCGCGAGGGAGCGGAACGCCCACTCCGCGCCGGTCTGCCGGCCGCGCACCCGCGCCTCGACGATGCCCAGGTAGTGATCCACGTCGTCCGGGTCCACGCGCTTGGACTGGAGCCCCTTCCGCGCCAGGGGCAACAGCTCCTCCAGGATGAGATCGGTCGCCTGCACGTGCTCCCCCCCGACCCAGGTGAGCTGCGCGTGGAGCCCGTGGTGGGCGGCCGCCAGGAAGTTCGCCTTGGCGGCGTCGAAGCTCAGCGCCTCCTCGATGGGGCCGTACTCGGTGAGGAGCGTGGACATGAGGCCGAAGTAGAACGCGGCGTTGGCCACCTCGTCCCCCGGCGTCGGCCCCGCGGGGAGGGCGCGGTTTTCGATGCGCAGGTGGGGCTTGCCGTTGTGGACGCCGTAGCAGGGGCGGTTCCAGCGATACACGGTGCCGTTGTACAGGCGCAGGGCGCTGAGCGGCGGCACCTCGCCCCGCTCCACCCGGGCCAGGGAGTCCTCGTCGTCGCCGGCTGCGAGCATCACGCGCAGGCGCGAGAGGTCCTCGCGGAAGATCTCGAGCACGGACTCCTCGATCCACCGCTCGCCGAAGCTGACCCTGGAGCGGGCGCCGCGCTTCTGGTGCGCGCTGGAGCGCACGTCGACGGACTGCTGGAACAGGGCGATCCGGGTCTCGTGCCACAGGCGATGCTGGAGGAGCACCGGCGAGTTCGCGGCGGCGGCGAGCACGGGCGCGGTCACCGCCTGCGCGAGGTTGTACAGCCGCGGGAACTCCCGGGCGCCCGCCTGGAAGTGGATCTGAAAGCTGGTGTTGCAGGCCTCGAGCAGGATGTTGTCGTGGGTGACGTGGAGCTCGTCCAGGCCCTTGATGATGGTCTGGAAGCTCCCGCCGCGGAGCCGCCGCATGGCGCTGTTGAGCGCCCGATACCGGGGGTTGGGCGTCATGTTGTCCATGCTCAGGTCCTCGAGGCGGACCGACGGCAGGATGCCCGTCAGGAGCACGTCCCCGCCCGAGGGCTCCGCGGCCGCCCGGGCCATGTCCACCACCTTGCGGATCTGGCGCTCGAGGCGGCTCAGACACTTCCCGCCGAGGTGGAAGGGCTTGAGGTTCGCCTCCAGGTTGAAGCGCGCCAGCTCGGTGGTGAACATCCCGTCGCCGAGCCGATCCAGCACCTCCGTGGCGATCGGGGCCGGCCCGGACGCCGAGTCCACCAGGAACATCTCCTGCTCGGCCCCGATGCGCCGGACGCCCGACTCGATCATGCCCGCGTCGATCATGCGCTCGAGCGCCTGGAGGTCCTCCAGCACGCGCCGCATGAACAGGCGCAGGTGCGGCTCGTCCGCCTCCTCCTCGACGCGATGCTCGCCCATGGAGATGCCTCCGACCCGCCCCCGGCGGCGTCCAGGCTAGAACGCCCCCGCCGCGCGGCGCAACCGCAGCCGGTCTCGACGTCCGGGCGGTCGCAAAGTCGACCGCACGGACCTTGCCCTTGCCCGTGCCCTTGCCTGCTCTCAGACGCCCAAAACCCATCGTTTCCGAGCGGGTGCAATCCGACGCCTGGCGCCGTACCGCCCCGCGGCCCTCACCTCTCCGACCTTGCGATTGCCCGGGGGGTCAGGGCCCCGGCGCCATGGGCCCCGCGCCTCCTCCGGGGCGACCCGCGCCGCCACGCCGCCGGGGAGGCTGCGCTCCGTGCCCCCGCGCCGTCTCCCGCTGCGTCCTGGCGCGCTCCGCCTCGCCCAGCTCCTCCAGGGCCTCGGCGAGCGGATAGCGCAGGGCGTGGCGCTCCGGCGCGAGCTCCAGGGCCCGCTCCAGCGCCTCCACCGCCTCCTCGTGGCGCCCCGCCCCGCGATCGCCGCGCCCCTTGCGGCCCAGGGCGTCGACCAGCCGGCGCCGCACCGCCGGGTCCCCCGTCCGTGCATACCACCGCTCGAGGACGTCGACGGCCTGGCGCATCCAACCCGCGTCCTCGTACAGGTCGGCCGCGGCGCCGAGCAGGCGCGGGTCGTCCGGGTGGCGCTCGAGCCCACGCTGGAGAGCGGCCTCCGCGGCCTCGGAGCGGCGGCTCCGCTCCAGGGCCCGCGCGAGGGCCACGATCACGCGCGGCTCGGGCCCCTCCTCATCCACGGCGCGCCGGCAGAGGTCCACGGCGTCGAGGGAGCGGGAAGCCGCGGCCACCTCGCAGCGGAGGGCCGCGGCGCCGTCCCCGTCGACGTCCTCGAGCGCCCGGCGCGCGCTCCCCCACCGGTGGAGGTCCAGCAGCGCCCGCACCCGGAGGGCTGCGTGTTCCGGGGCCTCCCGGTCGCCCAGCACGTCCAGCGCCCGGCGCGGCCGCTCCTCCTCCAGGGCGCGGCGTGCGAGGGCCGCACGCACCGGCGCGGCGTAGGGGACCGTCGCGAGCTCGTGCCGCAGGAGCGTCCCCTCGGTCGCGAACCACGTGGCCGCCCGCGCCGTGGGCAGCACGACCAGGGCCACCGCGCCGGCCACCGCCAGGCTGCCCGCCACGCGCCCCCGCACCACGGCCCCCACGAGCAGCGCCAGGCCCACGAGGACGCCGACCAGCAGCGCCGGTGGCTGGGCGGACGGCAGGGGCTCGGCGATCTGGCTCATGGCCAGGAGCAACGCCCAGGTCCACCACAGCGGCGTAGCGACCCGCTCCGTCCTCACGAGCCGCGCGGCGATCGGCAGGCCCACGAGGAGGGCGCCGCCCACCCAGACCTCCCACGCGCCGCCCCCGACGGAGGCCCAGTCCACGTCCCAGGGGCGCCGCACCAGGGGCGCCCCGAGCGCGGCCACGCGGATCCCTCGGGCGACGAGGCGACACCCGGCGGCCAGCCCGACCTCCCCGTCCGCACCCAGGGCCAGGTGCTCCGCCGCGACCCCCTCGTCGATGCCCGGGATCGCTGCGCGCGCGGCGAGCCAGATGCCCACGGCGCCCACCTGGACCAGCCAGGACGGCCAGTCCGTCTCCCCGAAGAGGAGCCGGGGTGTCGCGCGTCGCCACCGGGTCCAAAGGGCCAGGCCGCCCACCACCGGCGTCACCGCGACCATAGGGTGGGCGAGCAGACCCGCGAGGAGGACGAGCACGACGGCGCCCCGGCGGAGCCACGCCCTCGCCCCGGGCCCGGAGCGCGGACCGAGGGACAGCGCCAGGGCCCAGACCATGGCGAGGATGGCGATGAGCGGGCCGCGCCCCGCGACGTCGGCGTGGGCCGCGACACCCAACGGGTGCGCGGCGACGAGGACGGCGGCCGCCACCGCGCCCTCGCGTCGCGCCCCGACGGCCCGTCCGAGCCTCCACACCCCGAGCGCGAGGAGGCCCCAGAGCAACCACTGCACGACGTGGGCAGCCCAGGGCGGGGTCGCCGGGAGGCTCGCCGCCATGGGCAGCCAGTCCGACCACACCGCGACCCCGTCCGTGGCGGGGCCGGCCTCGACCCATGGAGGGCTCGGCTCGACCACGGCCTCCCGGGCCGCGTCAGTGAGGCCGTATCGCGGCGCCTGCAGCGCGGCGAGCAGGGCCACGGCGAGCACCACGATCGGGAGCAGGCGTCGCACGGGCACGGATATAGCTGCCGGGCCGTGCGGGAAACAAGGCGTGCAAACGCAAAGAGGCCCGGAGCGGGACTCCGGGCCTCTTCGTGTCGGCTGGCAGAGCACAGCCCAGGGGGGTTCCCCTTCGAAGGGTTCGACGTGCACCGGGCTGCACCTCACGATGTCACCACCGTGGGCGCCTCCTCTCGTCGCGTTGATCCGGACTTCAGAGAACCAGCGTGTTCACGCTAGCACCTCATGGGTTCGGTGCTCCCGCCGTGGCCTTGGGGTGTGAGCCCTGGCCTTCGCGGTCTTCGCGCCGACACGTGGTGCCATCGGAGCGAACCGACGACACCGTCCTCTCGTGCCCTTGATCTCGCGTTCAGAGTATGACCCGGAGACGCTCGCTCGGATGCTTGAACCGCTGTAGAGCGTACATCCGAACGGCCCTTCCATGGGGTTTCCTGCCCTTCGACGCTTGCAGCCTCGGGAAGCGACCTGCACCGGGCTTGCCTCACCCGGCTGTGCTGCGCCTTCAGGCTTTCACGGCCTCTTGACGCCTTATTCCTCCCGCGGCCTCACCGGTTCTGTTTCATACCGGTAGCGCCCTTGGGCTTTTCGCCTTCAGAGGATTCCCCTCGTCGGTAGCGGAAGCGACCTCTCGATCACTCCTTCCCCTCCTGCCGTTCGTCATCGACGCGTGGCCGATGATCCGGCTCCAAGGGTTTGCGCATCCAACGAGTCCGTTCCATCGGACCGGTGTTACCCGGGACCCGACGGTCGTGCCTCTCGTGGCGTTTGCCCCTCCGAGGTGTTCTCCTCCTCGGTCTCGGCTCCTCGTGCGGAGCCTCCTCTCATGGGCTTCGACACATCGCTTCGCGGCGAACCGCTCGTCGACGTGCCTGCTCTGCAGAGTGTCAAAGATCCGAGGAGTTGGCTTGCCTCTTTCGAGGCTGCCGACCTCCCTGGGGTTTCTCGTCCTCTTCAGACACCGGCCGGAGCCGATGCCCGTGTCGGACACCCTGGCTGCGCTCCGTAGCGCCAGCCGACGATTCCCATGGTGCATGACCCCCGGAGCGCCTGACAAGTCCGCGGACGGAAAAGACGCTTGTGGAAAACCCACGCCCTAGTAAGCTCGGTGGCTTCGCCGCGTTGTCCACAGGGAATCCACAGGCTCGTCCACAGGGGGGCCACGCCCCGCGCTCGGACGAAGCGGCAGCTCGCCGGCACAGAACCCACTGGGATCACAGCGCGATCCGCTACTCCGACTGCCAGGCGAGGCTGCTGAAGCCCCACCCGTCCACGAGGGGATACTGGAAGCGGCCGTCCGCGCTCATCAGCCAGATGCCGTGGCCGTCGTCGCGGTTGGTGACGAAGGCGATGTAGCGACCGTCCGGGCTCCAGGCCGGGTCCTTGTTGAAGCCCTGGTCCTGGGTGAGGCGGTTGATGGTGCCCTCCTCCGTGACCGTGAACAGGTCCGACCGTCCCTCGTCCATGCCGGCGAAGACGATGAGGCCGTTCGCGCCCCAGTCCGGGGCGTAGTTGTAGTCGCCCGCGTGGGTGAGGCGCGTCATGCCGCCGTCGGCCAGGCTCATCATGTAGATCTGCGGCCCGCCCGCGGCGGAGGAGACGAAGGCGATCTTCGAGCCGTCGGGGGAGAAGGTCGGGGACACCTCGTCCGCCGCGCTCTCCGTGAGGTTGCGGATCACCGAGCCATCCTTCGCCAGGAGGTACAGGTCGGACTGGCCGCCGTAGCTGATGGAGGCGACGAC
This sequence comes from Myxococcota bacterium, assembly GCA_051747385.1. Taxonomy (GTDB): domain Bacteria; phylum Myxococcota_A; class UBA9042; order PHBI01; family JACKFB01; genus JBNJGB01. The sequence continues at coordinate 192,053 of JBNJGB010000003.1, read as the reverse complement.
CGACGAGCCGTCCGGGCTCACGGCGACCTTCCGATAGTGGCCGCCGTCCTTCGAGAACCGCTTCTTGCCGAAGTACAGCTGCGGGTGGCCGTCCTTGAAGGAGGTGTAGAGCACGCCCCCGAATCCCCAACTCGGGAGCATGTTGATGGAGCCGTTCGAGACGATGGTGCTCCGGTTGGCGCCGTCCATGTCCATGACGCCGATGCTCTTCACCCCCGGTCCCCGCTTCACCGCGTAGGCGACGCGCGTGTCGAACCCCCCCGCGGTGCCGGTGATGGCCTCCAGGACGGCGTTGGAGAAGAGGTGCGCGACCCGGCGTAGATCGCGCTCCCCCACGCCCTCGTGGTGCCGGGACTTCACCTCCATGGCCTCGCGCTTGGTGACGTTGTAGAGGCGGAAGTCCACCTCGTAGGGCGCGGGCCCCTTCACGCGCGCCTTGATCAGGAAGCGGGCGCCGGTGTTCGTCCAGTCCTTCCAGGAGGGGTCGTCCAGCCCCTCGTCGCTCGGGTCCGCCAGGTAGCTGCGAGGCGGGAGCACCTCGAAGAAGAAGGACAGGAGCATGTCCTTCCGCAGCACGGACGCGACGGTGTTGCACGCCGAGGAGGAGGCGCCGGAGCACAGCGCGTCCGGGATGGCCATGGGCTCGCGGCTGCGGGCGCCGGGGCCCACCAGCACCTGGATGGCCTCGTCGTCCTCGTCCGGGGTCGGCGGCTCGATCTGCGCCGAGACGTCGGGCACGGCGAGCACCACCAGCAGGGCTCCGAAGAGGGCGGCACGGGTCGTCAAGGCGAACTCCTGGTCGTGTGCGAAGGGGGGACGCGGCGGCACCGCCCCCGACGCAATGGTCGACGCCGCCTCGTGATTCCCGGCCCATCTTGAGCCCGCCGTGGCCGACCCTCAAGAAACGGTCGCCGTCCGAACCGCCGGCCCGCCCCGACGGGTTGCCCCGAGGGATCTCTTGGTGCCATAAAGGGGGCCGTCTCGCGTCCAAGGGAGAATGCAGGATGAGCACCGAGCACCGGACCTGGCGCGCGACCGTCGCCACGCTGGCCACCGTCGCCGTCGCACTCGCCCCCCTGCACGCCTCCGCGCAGCAGCGCGCCCCCGAGGGGGAGCCCGGGTCGGTCGAGGTCTACTCGACCCTCGGCGCGGTGATCGAGATCGACGGCGAGCGGGTGGGAACCATCGAGGAGGACGGCGTGCCCCTCGAGGCGAAGGTCTACCCGGGAGAGCACACCATCCGGGCGTCCAAGCGCGGGTACACGGAGCGGAACTCGGTGTTCACCGTGCAGCCCGGAGGCCTCGCCGATCTGGACATGGAGCTTCAGCCGGTGGCCGGCATCGTCCGGATCACCACCGACGAGCCCGGCGCCACCGTGAAGGTGAACGGCAAGGTCCTCGGCAAGACCCCCTTCGACCAGGACATCCCCTTCGGAGAGACGGAGATCGAGGTCTCGCACCCCGGCTACTTCACGGATGTGCGGACGCTGCGGATCGTCCCCGGCCAGGAGTACGACATCCAGGTCGACCTGAAGCAGGACCCGGACTGGGAGGCCCCGCCGGAGGCCGGCGCTGGCGGCGTGGCCGGCAAGTGGTGGTTCTGGACCGCCCTCGGAGTCGTCGTGGCCGGCGGCGCCACCGCGGCCGCCGTCGCCCTCAGCGGCGGCGAGGACGCCCCGCCGCGCCCCGACGCGACCCTGTCCATCCCCTAGAGCGCCGAACAGGACCGCGGACCGCGGGTCTGCGAGCGATCTCCGAGTGGATCGGCCAGGCGCGGAGCGCCGATTCCGGGTCCCGAAGGCGCTGCGAAGCAGCGCGGCGCTGGCCCGGAGGGCCAGGAGAGCCGGCGACAGCCGGAATGCCATGAGGCATGGCGCAGCGGTCCCGGAAGGCCGAGGCGCCGGAGATCGCCGCTAGCGCCAATGCCGGTCATTCAACCAGACCAGGGGCTTGCAGAGCCGGCGTTGGAGGATCATCGTCAGGCGATCTCTCGATGGGCGGTCGCTCGATGTCTGCGGTGAAGGAGATTCTGGACGGGCTGCGCGAGGCGGGCGCAGAGGGGATTGGACGGTTCGCGTCTTCGCTTGCCCCGGAGTGGATCGACGCGGCTCTGAAGGCGACTGGCAAGGCGTCCATCCGCCGCCGGAAGCTGCCCGCAGATCAGGCCGTGTGGTTGGTCATCGGGATGGGGCTGTTCGAGGACCGGTCGATCCGGGAGATGGTGGATCACCTGGGTCTGGTCGTCGAGGACGTCGAGTCTCTGGCGCCGAGCGCCATCCCGGCGGCGCGGCAGCGCCTCGGTGCTGAGCCCATGGCGTGGCTGTTCGAGCGCGTGGCACAGGAATGGGCTGACCAGTCGCCGGGCCTCGCGCCATGGCACGGTCTGACGCTCCATGCCGTCGACGGCACGTGCCTCCGCGTGTGGGACTCCGACGAGAACTTCGAGCGCTTTGGCAAGCCCGGTGGTCGTGGCGGTTCCAACGATGCGGGCTATCCGCAGGTCCGACTCGCGTGCCTGCTCAACCTGCAGACCCGGATGATCCGCGACGCGGCTTTCGGCCCTTTCAAGACGTCCGAGAAGGAGTTGGCCGAGCCTCTCTGGGACAAGTTGCCGGACGACAGCCTCACGATTCTCGACCGAGGGTTCACCGACTACGAGCTGTTCACGTCGTTGGTGGCGTCGGGCTCGAACCGGCACCTCCTGGTCCGGATGCGCAAGAACCAGAAGTACGAGCACCTCGAGCTACTGCCGGACGGGACGGAGCGAGCGCTGCTCAAACCGAACCGGAAGCTGCGCGCGGCTTCCCCGCACCTGCCGGAATCCCTCGAGGTTCGGGTCGTGCCTGGCTCGACGCCCACCCGCATCGCGCCACACCGCAGGCCCGCGCCCTGCCCGAACGCTGCCTCGCCCTGGGAGACGAGCCCGCAGGCTCCGTGCTCAATGCGACTGAGCGATGGCCTGCACGAGGTACACCAGCCACAGCGCGTGGCGCGCGAGGATCTGCTTGGAGGTCAGCTCCTTCTCGCTCTCCGGCGCGAAGTAGCCGGTGCCCAGGTTGGCGACCGGGATCCCGCGTTCGAGGAACGGGTCGACGCCCGTCCCGCCGCGGATCGGCAGACGCCGCGCCTCCTCGCCCATGGCCTCCGCCGCCCGCTCGGCGTAGCGCGGGACCTCCGGGTGCTCGTCGAGGGCGGGGCCCATGTTGGCGTACTGCGCCTCCACCTCGACAGGGAGCTCCGCGGCCTCCGCGACCCGCCGGACGTGGTCCTCGCGCCGCGCCAGGTCGCCGGCGCCGAAGTCCCGCAGTCTGTAGCGCACGAGGCACGCCCTCCCGCCGGACTGCGTGCTGACGAAGTGGGGGTTCGAGTAGCCCTCCCAGCCCTCGCTGTCCTCCGAGAGCAGCGGGGTGACGTCCGGCTCGGCCAGGAAGCGGCGCAGGTGCTCCACCACCCGGGCCATGGCGTCCGTCTCGCCCTGGCCGTCGGCGGGCGCCTCCTCGCGCGACAGGACCTCGACGCCCGCGCCGCGCCAGGCGTGGCGGGAAAGCTCGGCGTCGAAGGCCTCGACCAGGGCCGCCTCGGCCTCGTCGGCCGCCGCCTCGGAGTCCCCGCGCACGAGGAAGGTCAGGCGGGCGTCCGTCTCGTCGAGCGAGTCGCTGTCCATCCCCACCGGCACGACGTCCGGGCCGCCGGTGAGGCGATCCATCGCCCGCACGAGGACGACCGTCGGGTTCAGGTAGCCCTCGGCCTTCGCCGTCGCCCCGTGGCTCTTCACGCCCGCCACGGACAGCACCACCCGGCGCGCCACCGGGGCCGGCGGGAGATCCAGGCCGCGGCCGGGCACCGTCACGACGGCCCGGGAGGCGTGGAAGTTGGCGGTGTTCACCTCGAAGGGCTCGATGCCGTCGACGGTGTAGCCGAAGGTCACGCCCTCGTCCCGCAGGGTGTCGGCCAGGCCCTCCACGGCGGCCATGCGGCCGATCTCCTCGTCGGGCCGGAACACCAGGCGCAGCTCGCCGTGGGGGATCGAGGCGTCCTCGGCCAGGATGGTCGCCAGGGTCATCATCTCGGCGGCGCCCAGCTTGTCGTCGAAGCCCACGGGCGCGACGCCCGGGCCGTGGAGCACATCCTCACCCACGAAGGCACGGGTCGCGGGGTAGCGGTCGGCCGAGACGACGAGGCGGTCGTTGTCCGGATACGGGATCCGGCCTCCGTCCCAGCCCTCCACGACGCACAGCTCGGGCACGGCGAGGGTCCCCTCGGCCGTGTCCAGGTGCGCCAGGAGAGCCACCGTCGGGGCGGACCGGCCCTCCGGGAGGTTGGACGGGACGCGCACGACCAGGTTGGCGTGATCGTCGGCGGTGGTCTCGTAGCCCAGGCCCTCGAAGAAGCCCGCGAGCAGGCGCGACAGCTCGCGCTGGCCCTCGCTGCTGGGGATCGCGTCGCTGGACTCGTCGCTCTGGGAGTCCACGGCGACGATGCGCGTCAAAAGGTCGGTGCCGCGGGCGGCGAGGGTCGCCGGATCGGCGGAGGGCTGGACGAAGCGGGGGGCCATGGGCATCTCCCGGGGTCGGGGGGAGGCCCCAGGATAGGGGCTGGCCGGGCCGCCGTCACCCGTCGTCACTCGCCGATGACCGGGGGCTGCCCGAAGCGGAGGCCCCGGAAGAAGCTCTTCCACAGCTCCCGCGCCTCCGCGTCGTCGAACGCCACCCAGTGGCTGCCCTCCGGCCACTGGCGCAGGCCCGCGGTCCGCTTGCCGTCCGGCGTCGTGACGTTGCTTCCGACCGGCGTGTCGAGGATCGGCAGGCCGCGGAGGACCTGGCCGAAGCCCTCCTCGGTCACCGGCGAGATGAACGGGATCCCGGCGGCTGCGGCCATGGCCTGGGTCGTCACGTAGGGCGTGGCGTGGTCCTGCATGCCCTCGGTGACGAAGACGTGCTTGGCGCGCCCCCCGGCGGCCGGGTCGAGCCAGTAGGGCGCGTAGTTCACCGGGTCGGTGGCGTCGACCATCATCTGGATCACGCTCATGGCCGGGTGGAAGGTGTCGAGGTTGTCCTCCGGCACGTCCACCGCCATGCGCACGGTCGCGAAGAAGTCGATCGGGTCCTTGCGCCGCATGATCGTCTCGGTCAGCACGCCGCCCGCGCCGGAGAGCACGCCTCCCAGCAGCGTGGGATCGACGCCGAGCACCAGCGCGCCCGCGAGCCCGCCGTGGGAGTGGCCGAACAGCGTCACGCGCTCCGGGTCGAAGCGCACGTCCCGTGAGTAGGCGGTGGCCTGGGCCTCCATGTCGAAGGCGCCCGCCGCGACGCTCCGAGACAGGCTCATCACGTCGATGGCCGACTGGCGGAAGTTGGTCCGGCCGGACCTCGGGTTGAAGAAGTTGAAGCTGAGCACCTCCACGTTGTCGTAGTCCCCTCGCGCCCCGTGGAGCGGCTGGTCGATGCAGAGGACCGCCATGCCCTCGCGGAGGAGCTCGTTGCCCTGGTCGGCGCCCTTGCAGGTCTCCCAGTCCCCGCCCGTGCCGTGGCCATAGAGGACCACCGGCCAGCCGTCGTCGGGCATCTGGAAGCCGGCGTGCGGCACCATGAGGAGGAAGCGGATGGGCTCGGCCAGCTGCACGATGGGGACGCCGTCCTCGTCGAAGCGGATGTCGCCGCCCTGGGCCTGGTACGGCTTGTCGCCCGCCTGGAAGTTGGGCGCCACGTACTCGCCGTTGAACTCCGCGTAGGAGACCCCCGCGCCCGGGTTCAGGTTCCCCACCCAGGACACCCCCGTCACCTCCACCGGAGGCTGCGTGTCGAGGTAATCCCGCACCTGGCGGAGCTCCAGGGTGGGCGTGTCGGTCGTGAAGCAGGTGGCCGCGGCGACGTCCTCGGCCACCAGGCCGCCGTCCGGCAGCCAGTCCGCCAGCGGCGCCAGGGTGGGCTCGGTGTCCAGCGCCTCGGGGAAGCCCGGCGCGGGTGACAGGGGCCGCCCCTCCGCGTCGACCACGCCCCGGGTGAGCACGGCGCACCAGGTCTCGCCCTCCGACAGCGGGAAGCCGAACACGGGCCGCATGGAGAGCGTGTTCGGCTCGAGATAGGCGTCGTCGACGGAGCCGTCGTAGAAGCGGAACAGGAGCGGCATGCGCTCGCCGTAGCGCGGGCTGGACGGGGTCGCGTTCACGAGCTGGACCGCGGCCAGCGGGTCGTCCATCGCCTCCTCGGGCGCCGGGAGGGCGTCCATGTCCACGGGTCCGTCCAGCTCGAAGAAGATGGCCCCGTTGAGCCCGAAGCCGTGGAGCACCTCCTCGCCGTACGTGAGGTAGGCCTCCCACAGGTCCACGTCCTGCGGGTTGCCGAGCACCTCGTTGAGGCGCGGCGTGCCGTCGGCCCTGCGGTGCATGTCGTTGGGCCACGGCACGGCGGTCCAGCCCTGTCCTCCCGGCTCCCAGCGCGGGGTGACCCCCGGCTCCGGGGCGTCGGAGTCGAGCTCGAGTCCCTGGTCGTCCACGGGCCCCGCGTCCGCGTCGGGGACGGTCGCATCCGGGCCGGCCGCGTCGGGTGCGGCGGTGTCCGGCCCGGGGTCGTCCGCGTCGGCGTCCGGCCCGAACGCCGCGCCGCCGTCGCCCTCGCAGGCGGCCGGGGCGAGCAGGAGCGTGGAGAGGACCAGGAGGGTGCAGGTGCGGATCATGGGGTTCCTCGCGTCGGGGTCCGCGGGGAGGGCGAACCGCCGGGAAGGCTAGCCGAGCGGCGGGACCCGCAACAAGCGTTCGTCCGGTTCGGCGTGACCTTGGCAGCGCGGAGGGGCCATGGCACGGTGCCCGCAGTCGTGGGAGGGAGCGATGGTCCGACTGACGAAGATCTACACGCGCACGGGCGACAAGGGCACGACCCGGCTGGTGGGAGGTCAGGAGGTCGACAAGGACAGCGCGCGGATCGAGGCCTACGGCACCGTGGACGAGGTGAACGCCGTCGTCGGGCTGGTCCGCACGGCCCTGCGCCGGGAGGAGACGGTCCCGGGCGAGCCGAGCGAGCGCCTGGAGCGCTGGCTCCACGACGTCCAGCAGGCCCTGTTCAACCTGGGCTCCGACCTGGCGACCTACCGGGAGGACCGCTTCGAGGGACAGCCGGTGACCACCGAGGAGGACATCACCGCCCTGGAGCGGACCATCGACGAGATGAACGCCGACCTGGAGCCGCTGAAGAGCTTCGTCCTGCCCGGCGGCGGCCCGGTCTCCGCCCTCCTCCACCAGGCGCGCACGGTGTGCCGCCGGGCGGAGCGGCGCACGCTGACCCTCGCGCGGCAGGAGGAGATCGGCGAGCATGTGATCCCGTACCTGAACCGGCTGTCCGACGCCTTCTTCGTCGCCTCCCGGTGGGTGTCCCGCCACGGCGACGAGCCCGAGATCCTCTGGGAGTACTGACCGCGGACGCGAGATGGCCCGAACCGCCACACCGCACGACGACGAGAGGACCCGCGAGGCCGTGGGAATGGCCGTGATGCTGCTGGCGTCGGTGGCCAGCGCCGCCGTCATGGCGGTCCTGCTGCGCGGCTTCCACCTGAGCTTCTACGTACCCATCCTCATGCCGGGGCTCATCGGCTGGGGCGTCGGCCTGACCGTGGCGGCGGCGAGGGTACACTTCCGGGTCGCGCCCCCCGGCCCCTCCGTCGCCATCGTGGTGTTCGGCGCCCTGCTGGCCTACGCGGGCTATCACCTGCTCGTGTACATGCAGATCGTGGACTTCCTGGCCGAGAAGCTCCCGAGCCTCGCCGACCGGGCGGCCTCGGATCCCTACCGGGAGCTCCAGGCCTGGTTCGAGGAGGAGACGGGGCGGGAGGGCTTCCTGGCGTACCTGGCCTTCGTCTCCGAGGGCCGCGGCGCGGGCCTGTCCCCGCTCGGCCCCCTGTTCGGCAAGATGGAGCCCGGCGTCGCCGCCACCCTGATCACCATGGCCATCGACGCGGTCGCCGCCTCCGGCGCCGCCGTGGGGATGATGTTCCTCCGCAGCCGCGGCCGCGGGTTGGAGCGGCGCGTGGCGGCCCCGACCCCTGGCGGCCCCCGGGTGCGCGAGATCATCGCCCGCACCGACGAGGAGACCCTGGCCGCCGCCATGCAGGCCATGGAGAGCGGCGACTACGAGTCCGCCGGGCGCATCCTCCGCAAACCCACGGCCGAGGATCGCTACGCCCTGGCCATGGTCTACAACCCGTACTCGGCCGACGCCTACACCCTCGAGATCATCGAGCTGACGGACGACACCCATGGCCCCACCCGCGCCCGCCGCGAGCTGTCGAGCTGGGACGGCCAGGCCCTCTGGGACGAGCTTCGGCTGCGCCCCCCGGGCGGCCCCGGCCCCGGCCCGCAGCCCTGAGGGCGCCCGCTACCTGACGGTGCAGGCCTCCAGCTCCGCCGGGCGACGGACGCGCTCGTAGCAGTCGAGCTGTCCCTCCGAGGCGTACTCCAGGCAGGCCTCCTCGCAGCGCGCGAGCCAGGGTCCGAGCGTCTCCGCCGGCTCGTTCGGACTCGTGAGCGTCGCGACGTGGCGGCAGACCGCCGCGCAACGCCCAGCCAGGGGGTTCGGGCGCGGCGTCGCGACCTCCTCGGGCTCCGCCGGCGGACAGCGGGTCGGCTCGGCGGCCGGACGCGGGGGCTCGTGCACCCCGGAGCCCACGGAGCAGGCGCCCAGGACCAGCAGCGAGACGGCGACGGCGACGCGCAGGACCACGGGGCGAGAGTTCTAGCACCCGCGCCGGACCCTGGCTATGGTCCCGCCCATGCACCTCAGGGCGGTCGCACAGTCGATCGCCCTCCCTTGCCCCTGCCTGCTCTCAGACACGCAATACCCATCGTTTCCGAGCGGGTGCAGTCCGGCGCCGGGCGCCGTACCGCCGGGCGGCCCACACTTCTCCGACTTTGCGATTGCCCTCCCATGCGCTTCGACCCCACCGCCCCACCGCCCGCCCTGATCCCCCTGCCCGGCGCGCCCGCCGGCGGCGGCGACGGCCGCATCAAGGCCGCCCCGGCCGACTTCGTCGTGGAGGAGATCCCGGCCTATGAACCCTCGGGGGAGGGAGACTTCCACTACCTGTGGATCGAGAAGGAGGACGTCTCCGGCCCCGAGCTCGCCCGGCGCGTGGCTCGGCGGCTCGGCGTCCCGAAGCGCGCCGTGGGCCTCGCCGGCATGAAGGATCGCCGGGCCGTCACCCGGCAGTGGGTCAGCGTCCCCGCCGACGCCCCGGAGCCACCCGAGGCCGTCGAGGGACCCGTCGGAGAGGACGGCGCCATCCGGCTGCTGCGCGCGTCCCGCCACCGCAACAAGCTCCGCACGGGCCACCTGCACGGCAACCGCTTCGCGATCCGCATTCGCGGGCGGGACCCGGCCGACGACGATCGGCTGGCGGCGGTCCTGGAGGACGCCTCCGCGCGCGGCTTCGCCAACGCCTTCGGCGCCCAGCGCTTCTCCCGGGGGAAGACCCTGGAGCTGGGCATGCGGGCGCTCAGGGGGGAGCGGATCCGCGACAAGCGCATGCTCCGGCTGGCGGTCTCGGCCGTGCAGGCGTGGCTGTTCAACCACTGGCTGGACCGGCGCGTCCGCGACGGACTCGTCGAGCGTGCGCTGGAGGGCGACGTCCTGCGGAAGCGGGACAGCGGCGGCATCTTCGTGAGCGACGATGCCGACACCGACACGGCCCGCATCGCCGCGGGAGAGCTCGTGGTCACGGGGCCCCTGCCCGGCCGGAAGTACCGCGCGGCCCGCGGCGAGGCCGGCGCGCGGGAGGCCGCTCTCCTGGAGGAGACGGGCATGACCCGCGAGGCCTTCCGCCCCCTGGGTCGCGTGGCCCCGGGCACGCGTCGCGCCGCCCTGGCCTGGCCGGAGGACGCCTCCGTGGCCCGGGACGGCAACGCCCTGGAGGTCCGCTTCACGCTCCCGTCCGGCAGCTACGCGACGGTCCTGCTGGGGTTGCTGTGCGGCGAGGGGCTGCTCGAGGGACGGCCGGAATATGAGAAATGAGTAGGCTTGACCCCACTTGTTCGCGCGGCTTGACGATCGACGAGGCCCCGCACTAGACCGTGAGGGTCCCTCACGACCGCTCACCGGAGGCGCTCGCGCCATGCCCCTGTACGTGGCAGACATCGGCCTGCACCTGCTGTCCCCGCCCGAGGACGCCCCGGAGACGGGCCTGCTCGGGGTGGCGGACGGCGCCGGCGCCTCCTGGTCCCTGCTCCGTGTGGCGCCCGACGACGAGACCGAGGTGGCCGCGACCGAGGCCGGCCTTTCGCTCCTGGTGCTGGACGGCGTCGCCACCTTCGCGGTGGAGGACGGCCGCGAGTCCCTCGGCAGCGGACACCTGCTGCTCGTGGAACCCGGCCGGGTGGTTACCGTGACGAACGAAGGCGAGGCGCCGCTGAGGGCCCTCGTCGCCCTGCATCCCGAGACCGCCGAGGAGGCGCCGTGAAGCTCTCCGCCCGCGCGTGGATCCGTGCCCTCGCCCCCCTGCTCCTCCTGACGTCGGCGCCCGCGGGCGCCGCGCCGACCGCGCTCGACGTGGGGCCGCCGGATCCGCCGGTGGTCATGGCGCTCAGCGGCGTCGGCACCCTGGAGCGCCAGGTGGACGAGTTCGTCGAGTACATGAAGCGCCTCGGCCTGGACGATCCCGGCATCGGCCAGCTCCGCGCCGAGGCCCTGGAGACCCTGGGCCGCCGCCGCGGCGACCTCGTGCGGGCCCTGGGCCTGAACCCGGAGGGCTCGGTGGCGCTGTACGTGGTCCGCGCGGGCGGGCGGGGAATGGAGCCCGTCTTCGCCCTCGACGTCGGGGATCGCCGGGCCTTCGTGGACGCCCTGACCATGCTCGAGGAGGCCGATCAGTGGGTCCCGCCCGACAAGGAGGCCGAGGAGGCCGAGGTCGACGAGCGGGCCCTCGCCGGCGGCGGCGTGGAGGTCTCCGTCGCCCTGCCCGGCCGCCGCGGGGTCGTCGCGCGGATCCGGGAGGGCGTCGCTGTCGTCGCCGATCGCCCGGAGGTCCTCGACGCCATGCGGCTGGGAGGCGGCACGCGCCCGCCCGTCGCGGATCGCCTGGTGCGGGACGACGCCCACGTCGGCGGCGTCTTCTACATGACCCCGGCGGCCGTCGCGGCCGCGCAGCCCGGCGCCCCGCCCGCCATGGGCATGATCGAGCGCGTGGAGGCCGTGGGCTCCCTGGGCCCGGACGGCATGTCCCTGTGGGCGAACGGCCGCTTCTCCGCCGAGCTCCAGCCCTTCCTGAAGGTGGGCCTCCCCGGCCCCGCCGGCGAGGAGTCCCGGAAGGTGATGCGCGCCATGGCCGGTCGCGGCACGACCCTGTGGTGGCGCTGGAGCTTCGACACCGCCGCGGCCTGGAAGCTCGCCGGCACCATGCTCGGCGACGCCCGCCAGGACATCGTGAGGGAGATGAAGGACGACAGCGGGCTGCACCTGAACGACGACGTGGTGGAGGTCTTCACGGGGGACCTGCTGGTCACCTGCCAGGAGAGCAGCCTGGACTGCGTGCTGGCGGCCGGGACCCTGGACGAGCGGCGCGCGGCCGCGACGATGAAGAAGATCCTGGAGTCGGCGGCCGAGTCCGACGAGACCCTGGAGATCGACACCCGGGCGCGGCGCCTTCCGGGCGCGAAGCGGCTGTACTCCAGCACCTTCGTCGAGGTCCGCCCCGGCTCCGACGAGCGGAAGGAGATGTTCCGCGTCCACTGGGGCACGCGGGATCACGCCCTGGTCGCGGGCTTCACGGAGTACGCCGTGGAGACCGCCCTGGAGCGGAGCCTGGAACCCGCCGGGCAGGTTCCGAAGATGCTCGGCGAGCGCGGCTTCTCCGCCAGGGACGTCATGGCGGGCTACCAGCTCGTGCAGGAGCCCAGCAGCCTCCTCCGCCAGCTCCTCCCGGTGCTGCGCGGCGTGCTCCCGGCGACGAACGAGGCGGGCATCGCGACGCGTGTCGTCGACGGCTTCATGGCGCTCCAGGATCGCATCGTGGACAGCGCGGCGCTGGTCGAGGCCGACGGCCTGAGCTGGACGCTGCAGGGCGAGGTGCGCACCCTGCCCTCCGAGGGAAGCGAGGACTGGAGCCCCGAGTGGGAGCGGCGGTTCGAGGAGGCCCTGCGACTGCGCTACCAGGGCCGCATCCGCTCGTCGAACGAGGCGCTGCTGGGCCTGGCCGAGGCCGCCCCCGACACGCCCTGGGCGCTGAAGGCCCGGACCTATGCCCTGGCCGGCGACGACCTCTCCGCGGTCCTCATGGCCGCCTCCGCCGTGGGGTGGATGATGCAGGGGGCCAGGATGTTCACGGACGGCGACTCGGCGCCTCCCGCGGCGGTGGAGGTCCCGGCGCGGGGCACCGACGACGCTCCGCCGCCGAGCCCCTGACCCGGCCGGATCGCGGGGGTGGGGGCCCAGGGCAATCGCAACGTCGGACAAGCGTGGGCCGCGCGGCGGCACGACGCCCGGCGCCGGAATGCACCCGCTCGGAAACGATGGGTTTTGCGCGTCGGGGAGCAGGCAAGGGCAAGGGCAAGGGCAAGGGCAAGGGAGGGCGGTCGACTTTGCGACCGCCCTGGGTGGGGGCCGATTTCCTCTTGTCACCCCCCGTGACCCATGCTACCAATCGCGCCGCCTCGGTGGGGGGCCGTAGCTCAGTTGGTAGAGCGCCTGAATGGCATTCAGGAGGTCGTCGGTTCGATCCCGATCGGCTCCACCACTCCCGGCTCGCGGGCTCAGGTTCGCGGGCCGTTTTTTTTGCCCGACGCTCGCCGGGCCCCGACGGACGCGCCCTTGAACGGCGCGGTGCCGGTCCAGGCCATGGCCAGCCCGAGACCCAGGGGCGCCACGGCGGCCGCGAGCAGGCCCAGGCGGCCGAGGGCGGCCGCCCCCACGACGCCGACCGTGTAGAGCACGAGCAGGAGTCGCCCGCGCCGGACCGTCCTCCGCGCCCGGGTGGCCAGGCGCCGCATGGACACGAGCGCGTCGGGATCCGCGGCGATGAGGGTCACCTCGTCGTCGAGGGCGCCGACGCGCAGGCCCGTGCCGAAGGCCACGCCCAGGTCGGCCACGCGTCGCAGGGCGGCGGCGCGGGCCCGGTGGGCGACCACCGCGACGTGACGGTCGCGGGCTTCGCAGCGGGAGGCGACCCACTCCACGAGCTGGGCGCCGGCCAGCTCCGCCTCGACGATGGGGATCCCGACCCTGTCGGCCGCCTCCGCCGCCGAGTCGTCCCCCGCGTCCGCCACCAGGGCCAGGTCCAGCCGGCGGGCCGCCAGCTCCCCCAGGGCCTCGTCCATGCCCTCCCGGAGCGGATCGATGAGCTCGAAGCAGGCGACCGCCTCGTGCCCCCGCGCCAGGTACATGCGCGTCGGGGGCAGGTCCTCGGCGCTCCTGGCCTGCTTCCCCTCCCAGACCGTCGGCGGCTGCTCGCCGATGGTCGAGACGTCCACCCCGGAGCGCTCCATGAGGCGCGCGTTGCCCAGGCGGATCTGCGTGCCGTCCTCCAGGCGGCCGGTCGCGCCCAGGCCGACAAGGTCCTTCCGCTGGTTCAGCCCCACCTCGACGTTCGAATCGCAGATGGCGTGGCGTGCGTGCGCGACCAGGGCCTCGGCCACCGGGTGGACGTCCCCCTCGTGCAGGGCGAGGACGATCGCGAGCGCCCGATCCCGCTCGAACTCCGGGGTCACGATCCACCGGACCACCTCGGGCTCCCCCACGGTGACCGTCCCGGTCTTGTCGAAGACCACCTCGTCCAGGGCGGCGGCCGAGTCCACGCTCTCCGCGTCCCGAAACAGGATCCCCCGCTCCACGGCGGCGCCCATGACGGCCACCATCACCGGGTCCCAGAGGCGCGCCGCCCCCACCACGCCCGCGGCCAGCAACACGGCCGCGCCCGCCTCCAGGGGTCCCGTCGATCCCGGCGAGCCGTCGCTCGCCCACCGCTCCCACCAGGCGCGTCCGGCGGCCACGCCGACGGCCGCCACCACCGACGCGCCCGCCATCCAGCGGATGGCCCGGCGGACGTGCTGACGGACCCAGGGATCGTCCTCGCCCACCACGTCCAGCAGCGCGGCGATCCGCGCCACCGACGAGCGGTGCCGATCCGAGCGCACCCGCACCGCCAGGCGGCCCTCCGCCACCCGCATCCCGGCCCACACGTGATCGCCGTCCGACCGCTCCCCCTGCTCCTGCCCGACGAGGACACTCCGGCCCTCCAGCCGCGCCGCGCCCGCGACGACGATCCCGTCGGCCGGGATCACCATGCCCTGGTCGACGAGCACGACCTCGCCGCTGGTCACCGCGGCCGCGTCCAGGGCGAACAGGCCCTCACGCCGGAGGACCCAGGCGTCGGCGGGGAGCAGCGCGTCCACGTCGCGTAGCGGGGCGCGGGCCGCCTCGTGCACCCGCCGGCCGTGGCCGACCAGCACCACCGTCCCGGTCACGAGCACCAGCCCCGGCCCGAAGTCCGGCGCGCCCCCCACCAGGAAGGCGGTGAACGCGAAGGCGAGCGCCCCCAGCCCGACGGCGAAGGAGAAGGCCTCCGGCGCCGGCCGCTCCGAGCCCACCCGCCGGAAGGCGTCGAGCCACGCCGGGCGCGCGGCCCAGCCCACGAGCGCCAGCGCGAACAGGGCCTGCACATTCAGCGCGATGGCCCGCCCCTGCGCCCCCGGATCGACGAGCCCGAGGTGGGGGTCGTGCACCACGGCGGCCGCCAGACCCAGGACGCCGACGATCAGCGAGCGCCGCGCCGCGCGGGCGAACATGGCCGGGCGCTTCCGGGTCGCGGGGGTGCCGAGGAAGGTCGCGCCGATGGACTCGTCCGCCAGGAGGGCCGCGATGAAGGCGGGGTCGTGCGGGCAGTCCACCGTGCTCACCGTGAGGAGCGAGCGCCGAAGCTCCACGCGGGCCTCCCGGACGCTCGGCAGGTCCCTCAGCCGGCGCTCCACCCGCCGGGCCTCCTGGGCTCCCACGAGCCCCTGGAGGCGGAATATCCAGCGGTCGAGGCGGGGCGGCGGTCCGTCCAGGTCGGCCAGCGCGCCCTCGGGATCGGGGAGGCCGTTCAGCCGCTCCCGGCGCTCCGTGGGCTGCACCACGTCGATCCGGAGGGGGCCGGCCGGCTCAGGTGTCGCCATCGGGCCTCCCCTCCGCGTCCTCCTGCCGGGCGTTGCGGCGCCGGATCAGGTCCACGACGCTCCGCATCCGCGCCGCGTCGGTCCGCCGCACGGGGGAGCGGGGGAAGCGCTCCCGGAACGCGTCGTCGTCCAGCTCCGCCAGATCCGCCAGGCGCGGGCGGACGTTGTCCTGCCGCGGCCGCAGGGAGGCGTGGCGCGACGGCACCGCCTTGCGGTTCCACGGGCACACCTCCTGGCAGATGTCGCAGCCGAAGACGTGCTGCCCGAGGGTCTCGGGATCCGCGTGCCGGACCGGGTCGTGGCTCTCGATGGTCCAGTAGGAGATGCAGCGACGCGCGTCCAGCACGTACGGCTCGGGGAAGGCGTCCGTCGGGCACGCGTCCAGGCACCGGCGACAGGTGCCGCAGTGATCCGTCTCCGGGCGGTCGACGGCCAGGTCCAGGGGCGTCAGGACGACGCCGAGGAAGTACCAGGACCCGCCCGGACGGTGGATGAGCAGGGTGTTCTTGCCGATCCAGCCCAGCCCGGCGCGCCGCGCGAAGTCCTTCTCCAGCACCGGCCCCGTGTCCGTGAAGACCCGATGCGCGCGGCTGTCGTGGCCCAGGAGCGGATCGGCCGCGAACCGCTTCGCGAGGCGGATGAGCATCTTCCGGACCACGTGGTGATAGTCCTTGCCCTGCGCATAGCGCGCGATCCAGCCGCGCTCCGGGCCGGGAGGCTCGGCCAGGTAGCCGGGCACGTCGCTGGCATAGCTGACGCCGAGCACGACCACGGACCGCGCGGGCGGGTGCACCTCGCGGACGTCGCGCCGGACGTCCGGGTTGTCCGTGAGCCAGGCCATGTCGGCGCCGTAGCCCCGACCCATGGCCTCGCGATAGCGCGACCAGGCCTCGGCGGCGTCCGGCGTCGCCACGCCCGCCAGGTCGAAGCCCTCCTCCAGGGCCAGCGCCTTCACCCGCGCCGAGCGCTCCTCGGGGGTGGCCTCCGTCGTGGTCACGTGACCTCCCGTCCGCGCCCCGCGCACGCGCGGGCTTGACCCTCCGCCGCGCCCGGCGCAAGGGTACCGGCCATGCGCGCCTGCCTCGCCGTCCTCATCGCCCTCACGCTCCCGGGGTGCGATCCGGATCCCACGCCCCGCTGCCAGGAAGCCTACGATCACCTGATCGGGCTCGCCAAGCGGCGGCCCGACCCCGAGCAGCGCGCCCGCTTCGTCCGCACGTGCCGGGAGGCCTTCGACGAGGGCCGCCACCGGTGCCTCATGGACGCCGCGACGGTGGAGGAGGCCCTGGAGTGCCGCCCCACCAGGATCCGCCCCGGATGAACCTGCTCCGGAAGACGCCCATGACGAACCGCAGCCCCGCCCGGGCCCTCCTCCTGCGCCCCATCCTCGCGGCGCTCCTGCTGGCCGCCACCTCGGCCTGCGGCGGCGGGGACGACACCGCCGAAGAGGAGGAGGAGACCGCGGACTACCTGGAGGTGGACCTCATGCTCCTGGAGTCCATGACTCTCTCGATGCAGAACAAGGACCTCCACCGCGCGAAGGCCCTGGCGGTCCAGGCGATGGCCTCGGCCGGGGACAACGATCGCCTCCGCGCCGCCGCCGAGCTGGCCGCCGCCATGGCCGAGCGCGCCCGCGGGGATCTGGACGCGTTCCTGCGCCACGTGGACAACGCCATCGCGAAGATGGCCGTCGAGGAGCGCTCCACCGCCGTGGTCATCGACGCGGCGAAGACCCGGGCGTCCCGGGGCGAGGTCGGGGCGGCGCGGGACATGCTGCGCACCTGGGAGGACCGGGCCGAGGACGAGAAGCGGCAGCCGGAGGCCGAGCGTGCCCGGCGGGCCGAAGCCGCCCTCCTCGCTCCCGGGGCCGAGCCGGAGCCGGGGATCCCGGCGCCCGAGGGCGGAGAGGAGGAGGAGCGCCGCCCGCGGCCGCGCACGAAGCCCCGGTATCCCATCGTGGTGCCCTGAGCCGGCCGGCCTCCCCCGAAAAACTTTCGCGTGGCGCGGGCTGCCGGGAGACTGCGACCCATGAACACTCCCGCCGCCGGCGCGCGCCCGAGGCTGCGGACCGCCCTCCTCCTGGGCGCGCTCGCCGGGGCCCTGCTGTGCGCGACGCGCCACGAGCTTCGGGACGACCTCGTCGCCTCGCCTTCGGTGCGCGTGCCGCTCCGGGTCCTCCTCCGGGGGCAGACGCCCGACGCCATGCGGTGGGCCACGGAGGAGGCGGCGCGGCTCAGGCGTGGATCGGACGGCGCCGCGTGGCCGCCTCCGCCCATCCGCCCGCGCGGGGCCTCGCCCCTCGCCGACGAGGGGGTCTTCCTGGAGCTTCCGGCTGCGGCGCCCCTGGCCCTGACCTGGATCCGGGTGCCCGGCACGGGCGACGAGACGCTCCGGGTCCTCGCGTGGCCCACGGACGCCCTGCACCTGGCACCCGCGGCCGCCAGGGGGAGCGAGGTGGTGGCACGGCTGCCCGCCCCGCCGCCCGGCGACGCCGCGGACCGGGTGCTGGCGAGGATCGGAGCGCCGACGAACGCCGCGCCTCGCCCGGCGCTCGTGGACGACACGGGCGAGACCCTCGCCCTCTGCGTCGACGGGCACGACAGGGCGATGCTCATGTGGGGCCGGACCCGGCGCGTGGACGCCGTGGCGCGCCTGCTCGGGGACGCGGGCTGCGACCACCCCGGGGTCGTCTGGCGCGGGCGCGGTGGAGGACTCCGCATCGGCGCCGACGCCTCCGAGGGAGGAGGGACCCGGTGGGTCCTCCGCCGCCCCGGCGCGCCGGCCCTCGCCTTCGGGCCGTGAGGGGCGCCTCCGCCTGTCGATCATACACACACCAAGTTGCCTCGCGCCCTTGCCTTTGCCCTTGCCCGTGCCCTTGCCTGAACGAGCGACTCCCGCCGGCGTATCCGGCGCGGACGGGGACGCCCGCGGTCCCGGGCGCCGGTCGCGTTCGGTGGACGGCGGACTTCGAGCCCGCCAGACGTGGGGTGGCTCTGCGCCGACCACGACCACGTTTCGCGCGCCGTCGGCGAGACGTGCACGACTGACAGGCGCCTCCGCCGCCCATCCCACGGTCGACAGCGCCCGGGCACTTCGGTGATGATGGGCGGCCCGAAATCGCGAAGGAACTCGACTCCCATGGGCAGAAAGCGCCTCTACCTCGTCGACGGCAGCAGCTACATCTTCCGGGCGTTCTTCGCCATCCGGGGCCTGACCAGCCCGGACGGCCTGCCGACGAACGCGGTGTACGGATACACGGCGATGCTGCTCAAGCTGGTCCGGGAGGAGAGGCCCGACTACCTCGCCGTCGTGTTCGACGCCGGGGCGCGCAGCTTCCGGAACGACCTGTACCCGGAGTACAAGGCGCATCGCCCGGAGCCGCCGGAGGACCTCGTCCCCCAGTTCCCCCTGGTGCGCGAGGTCACCGAGGCCTTCCACATCCCCAGCCTCGAGCAGGACAACTGGGAGGCGGACGACCTCATCGCGGCCCTGGCGGAAGAGGCGCGGGAGGAGGACGTCGACACGGTCATCGTGTCCAGCGACAAGGACCTGATGCAGCTCGTGGACGACGAGTGCGTCATGTACGACACCATGCGCGACGTCCGCTACGACCCGGACGGCGTGATGGAGAAGATGGGCGTCCGGCCGGACCAGATCGTCGACTACCTGGCCCTGGTCGGCGACTCCTCCGACAACATCCCCGGCGTCCCGGGCATCGGAAAGAAGACCGCCGCCAGGCTCCTCGCGCAGTACGACAGCCTCGACGGCATCTACGAGCACATCGGGGAGATGAAGGGCAAGCGCCGGGAGAACCTGGAGACCTACAAGAACCAGGCGTACCTGAGCCAGACGCTGGCCACCGTGGATCGGCACGCCCCCGTCCCGCGGGACCTGGAGGTCCTGGCGCGGCAGGAGCCCGACAAGGAGGCGCTGACGGAGCTGTTCGCGCGGCTCGGCTTCAAGACCTGGCACCGGGAGTTCCACTCGGACGACGCCCTGGAGGGCGCCCCGAAGCTCACCCGCGACGGCTTCCACCTGGTCCGGACCGCCGAGCAGCTCTCGGAGCTGGCGGACGCCCTGCGCGGGGTGGACGTCTTCGCCTTCGACACCGAGACCACGTCCCTGAACCCGCAGCAGGCGGACCTGGTGGGGCTGTCCTTCGCCGTGGACCGGGAGCGCGCGTGGTACGTGCCGGTCGGGCACACGACGCCGGACGCCGCGCCCCAGCTCACGCCGGAGCAGGCGCGGAGCGTCCTGGGCCCGATCCTCGAGGACCCGGAGAAGACCAAGGCCGCCCACAACGTGAAGTACGACCTCCAGGTCCTGCGCCGCGCGGGCTTCCCGCTGGAGGGCCCCCTGTACGACACGATGCTGGCGAGCTACGTGCTCGACCCCGGGCGCTACCAGCACAACCTGGACAACATCGCCCTGGACCGGCTGAACCACAAGACGATCAAGTTCTCCGACGTGGCGGGCTCCGGAAAGTCCCAGGTGACCTTCGACAGGGTGCCCCTGGCGACCGCGCGGGACTACGCCTGCGAGGACGTCCAGATCGTCATGGCGCTCAAGGAGCAGTTCGACCCGGAGCTGGACGAGACGGGCCTCCGCGGGCTGCTGGAGGACCTGGAGATCCCCCTCGCCCGCGTCCTGGCGGACATGGAGGACCTGGGCGTCAAGGTGGACGTCCGGGCGCTCCACGCCCTGTCCGACGAGCTCGGCCGGCGGGCCTCGGAGATCGAGCGGCGCGCCCACGAGCTCGCGGGCGAGGCCTTCAGCATGGGCTCGCCGAAGCAGATCGCCCACGTGCTGTTCGACAGGCTCGGCCTGGATCCCGTCAAGCGGACCAAGACCGGCTTCTCCACGGACAGCAGCGTCCTGGACCAGCTCTCCGGCGAGCACGAGCTCCCGCAGCTCATCCTGGACTGGCGCTCCCTGACGAAGCTCAAGTCCACCTACACGGACGTCCTGCCCACGCTGGTGGACCCGGGCACGGGGCGCATCCACACCTCCTTCAACCAGGCCGTGGCGGCGACCGGGCGGCTCAGCTCCACGGAACCGAATCTCCAGAACATCCCGGTGCGCACCGAGGACGGCCGCCGCATCCGCGAGGCCTTCGTGGCCGAGGAGGGCTGCGTCCTGCTGGCCGCGGACTACAGCCAGATCGAGCTGCGGGTGCTCGCCCACCTGGCCGGCGACGAGGCCATGCAGCGGGCCTTCAGGGACGGCGCGGACATCCACACGCGCACGGCCTCCGAGATCTTCGGCGTCCTGGAGGGGCTGGTCACGCGCGAGCAGCGGGCGGTGGCCAAGACCGTCAACTTCGGCATCCTGTACGGCATGAGCGCGTTCCGCCTGGCGCGGGAGCAGGACCTGACGCGCACGGAGGCGAAGAAGATCATCGACCGCTACTTCGAGCGCTATCCGCGCATCGAGGCGTGGAAGGAGGAGACGCTCGAGCGGGCGCGGGAGACGGGGCAGACGAGCACGCTCATGGGGCGCATCCGCCGCATCCCGGACATCCGCTCCAAGAGCCACATGGCCCGTCGGGGGGCCGAGCGCATCGCCATCAACGCGCCCGTACAGGGGACGGCGGCCGACATCATCAAGGAGGCGATGGTCGAGCTGCACCCGCTCCTTGGCGCGGAGCTCCCGGCTGCCAAGATGGTCCTGCAGGTCCACGACGAGCTCGTCTTCGAGGTGCGGGAGGAGGACGCCGAGGCACTCGCGGCCGGCGCCACGGAGCGGATGGAAGGCGTCGTCGACCTGGACGTGCCCCTCGAGGTGAACGCAGCCTGGGGCCGGAACTGGCTGGAGGCCCATTGAGTCGAAGCACCCCGCAGGACCCGGCCCCCCTGTCCGGCGCCGCGCCCCCGCCGGAGGCGACCTCCGATCGCGTGGCGGAGCTGGAGCAGGAGCTGGCCCAGGCGAAGCGGAAGCTCGAGGGCATCGAGGACATCAGCCGGGCCCTGGGGAGCGAGCACAACCTGGACCGCATCCTCGACACGGTCATGGAGAAGACGACCGAGCTGCTGGACGCGGATCGGTCGACGCTCTTCATCCTCGAGGAGAGCACGGGTGTCCTGTGGTCGCGGGCGACCGTCGGGGGCGAGATCGAGACCCTGGAGGTGCCCCTGGGGCGCGGCATCGCGGGCTGGGTGGCCGTGAAGGGCCGCTCGGTGAACGTGAAGAACGCCTACAAGGATCCGCGCTTCGAGCTGACATGGGACGAGCTGACCGGCTACCGCACGCGGAGCATCCTGTGCGCGCCGCTGCGGGACCCGCAGCAGAAGATCCTCGGGGTCATCCAGGTCCTGAACAAGCGCCACGGGTACTTCACCCCGGCGGACGAGGACCTGCTGGCGGCCATCGCCTCCCAGGCGGCCATCGGCATCCACAACTCCAGGCTCTACCTGGACATCGTCGGCAAGAACATCGACCTCCTCGAGACGTCCATGCGACTCGAGGCGCGCACCTCCGACCTGGAGCTCCTCTTCCGCGTGGAGCGGGCCGCGGCGACCGCGAGCACCCGCGAGGGCGCCATAGAGGGCATCCTGTCGACGACCGTCGGCGAGTTCCCATGCGAGGCCGCGGCGGTCGTCCTGGTCGACGAGAAGCAGGATCGCCTGTACGTGGCCGGCGCCGAGGGGGAGGCCGCCGAGCGGCTGTCCGATCCCCGGGGCCGCTTCGCCGAGGCCCTGTGCGGCCGCGTCCTCCAGAGCGGCCAGCCCTTCCGGCACCCGGCGAACGGCGGCGCGGACCCGCGGACCGACGAGATCCTCGCCACGGCGGACGACTGGCGGGTGGACCACGTCGTCTGCGTGCCGATCGTGCACCAGGAGCGGCGGCTCGGCGGCCTCATGCTGGTCAACCGGCGGGATCACCACCCGCGCGGCTTCGAGGAGCAGGACGGGCGGGTGCTGGGGGCCATCGCCCGACGACTCGGCCTCGCCCTGGCCCTGGCCCGCGCCCAGGAGGAGGAGCAGAAGGCCGAGCGCCTCGCCGCCATCGGGCAGATGCTCTCCGGCGTACTCCACGACCTGAAGACCCCGCTCACCATCATCAGCGGCTACGCCCGCCGGATGGCCAGGGAGGACGGCGCAGCGGAGCGCCAGCAGGCCCGCGAGCACATCAAGCGGCAGATCGCCCTGGTCAAGGAGATGACCCGGGAGATGCTGGCCTACGCGCGGGGCGAGACCGAGGTCCTCCTCCGCAAGGTCTTCGTGAACGACTTCCTCGGCGGCCTGAAGCCGCTGTTGGAGGAGGAGTTCGCCGGCACCGGCATCGAGCTGGTCGTCGACGATCGCTACGGCGACGCCGTCCGGATGGACGCCAACAAGATGCGCCGCGCCCTGTACAATCTGGCGCGCAACGCCCGGGAGGCCATGCGGGACGGCGGCACCTTCCGCGTGGAGGTGGACGCCGCGGACGACGACGTGGTGTTCCGCTTCTCGGACGACGGGCCCGGCATCCCGGAGGAGATGGAGGGGCGGCTGTTCGATCCCTTCGTCACCTACGGCAAGAAGACCGGCACGGGGCTGGGCCTGGCCATCGTGAAGAAGATCGTCGACGAGCACAGCGGACGCATCGACGTGGACTCCACGCCCGGCGAGGGCACCACGTTCACCATCCGCATCCCGCGACAGTCCTGAGGAGCCATGGAGCTGATCGATCTGTTCGACCGCGGCGGCCCGCTCATGTGGGCCATACTGGGTGCCTCCATCGTGGGCCTGGGCTTCTTCATCGAGCGCCTGTGGGCCCTCCGGCGGAGGCGCATCCTGCCCACGCCCGTGCTCGACGGGCTGCTGAACCACCTGGACGCCGGAGACCGCGCGCGGGCCGGCCAGCTCTGCCGCGAGCACCCGAGCGCCATCACGCGGGTGGTGGACTCGGCCCTGCGCCACCGGCCCGGCGGACGCCACATCGCCCGGGACGCCATGGAGGAGACCGGCCGGGTGGAGGTGAACCACATGGAGGCGGGGGTCGGCGCCCTGTCCACCGTGGCCGCCATCGCCCCCCTGCTGGGCCTCCTCGGCACAGTGACGGGTATGATCAAGGTCTTCCGCGACGTGGCCGGGGTCGAGAACCCGGACATCGCCCTGTTGGCGCGGGGCATCTGGGAGGCCCTGCTCACCACGGGCGCGGGGCTGACGGTGGCCATCCCGGCCTACATCGCCTACCGCTACGTGGAGGGGCGCATCGATCGCCACCAGCGCGAGCTGGAGGAGGCCAGCCTGGAGGTCCTCGACCTGCTGTTCCCGGTCGAGTCCCAGTCCTCCGATGACGAACCGGCCGAGGAGGAGCGCACGGCGTGAGGTTCCGATCCTCCAACCGACGCGCCCGGGGCGCCACGTCCATCGACATCACGAGCCTGGTGGACGTGGTCTTCCTGCTGCTGATCTTCCTGCTGGTGACCACCACCTTCAAGCGACAGGAGCACGCCTTTCCCATCGAGCTTCCCACCTCCAGCGTCGATCAGGTCACGGTGGAGGCGGACAAGACCACCGTGTTCATCTCCCGGGAGGGGGACCTCCACTTCGCCGTCGTCCCGGCGGACGCCGAAGAGCCCGCCGATGATGGCATGACCCAGGCCGAGAAGATCACCCGCGAGGAGCTCCAGCAGCGCCTTCGGGACCTGAAGCAGCGCCGCCCGAACGCCGCCGTGGCCATCCGCGCCGAGAAGGACACCAGCTACCAGCGCCTCATCGACGTGGTCGCCCTCGCCGAGGACGCCGGGATCACGAACCTCTGGTTCCCGTACGAGCTCCAGGGCGAGGAGTAGGGCCGCCGTCCCCGGTTCACAGTTCGTCACATCTCACCGGGAGCCGGCGCAACGTGGTCGTGGTCGTGGTCGGCGTAGAGCCACCCCACCTCTGGCGGGCTCGAAGCCCGCCGTCCAACGAACGCGACCGGCGCCGGGGACCGCGGGCGTCCCCAGCCGCGCAGCGGATATCCCGGCCGGAGCCGCTCCTTCAGGCAAGGGCAAGGGCAAGGGCAAGGGCAAGGGAGCGAGGCCGGCTTGCCGAGATGTGTATGCTCGACAGGCGGCCTCGCCGGCGTCTTCGAGCGATTTTCTGGCGCGTCGATCGATCCGCGCCTACCGTGGGCCCGATTATCGGGATGATCCACCCGACTGCCCCCGCACGGTCCATGTTCGAAGCCAAGAGCGCCATCGCCATCCGACGCGTCCTGCTCGTCCTCCTGCTCGGCGGCGTGCTGGGCGTCGTGGCGGCCAAGGTCGTCGACCCGGCCCGGACGGCGCGGCGGGCGATGCTCGAGCGACACCACGGCCGGCTGGAGACGCTCAATCACCGCCTGGAGCGCGAGAACGTCCGCCTGGAGTCGGAGCTCCGCTCCCTGGAGACCGGCCTGGAGGGCTGGAAGCAGGTGGCCCGGCGGGAGCACGGGATGCTCCTCCCAGGCGAGGTCATCTTCCGCTTCCCCCCGCAGGATCGCTGAGGACCGCGCGGGCCTCCCACAGCAGGAGGTCGCCGAGGCACACCTCCTCGCGGCGCATCCAGCGGAGCCGGGACGCGTCGGAGCGCGCCTCCTTGCAGGCCCAGGTCCGCGCGCCGAGGTCCCGACACTGCCGGCGGGCCAGCCGGCCGCACGGGTTCATGCCGGGGAAGCCGTCGGGCGCGCCCTCGATGAGGTCGGCGTGCTCCTCCAGGACCTTCGCGCAGGCGACCTCCTGCTCGGGCGTCCGGGAGGAAGGCAGGATCTGGCGCGCCTCCAGGCACTCCTCCGTGTGGGGCCCGAGCCAGCTGCACGCCTCCTCGCTCAGCCGCTCACAGCCCTCGGCCTCCCCGGACGCGTCAGGCCCCGCGCTCGACTTGACCTGCTGCTGCTCCGGTTCGGGCGGAGCCTCCCGTGCCTCGGCGTCGCCCTCGCCGTCCCCGGGCGGGGTCGGGCCGGTGTCGCCATCGACGGCCGGCTCCTCCTCCGGGTGCCAGACCTCCGTCGCCCAGCGCTTCACCTTCTCCTCCGGCGCGTCCCTGCAGCCCGCCGCCAGCAGACAGCACGCGACCGCGAGCGCCGGGGCCGCCGCCTTCACGCCGCCTTGGCCGCGGACGCCTTCTTCCCCTGCGGCTTCGCGTGCCAGACGCGCAGGGCCAGGAGGAAGCCGACGAGCGCGACGGGGATCATGGAGATGGGCCAGAGGTCCCAGTTCTCGGGGTTCGTGGCCGGGCCGACCAGGTTGCCCAGGTCGTCGAGACGCTCCTGGGGCAGGATGATGCCGTAGGTGAACGACATGACGGCCGTCCCCAGGTAGACGAAGCCGTCGATGATGCCCACGGCGACGCCCACGTTCTTCCTGCCCCCGAAGTCCATGGAGGCCGTCCCGCTGAGCATGCCGTGGACGCCGATGACGGCCATGGACATGAGGATGACGGCCCAGCCGACCAGCGGGCCGGCGTAGATGAAGGTCAGGACGACGGCGCCCAAGAGCATCACGCCGTAGAGCAGCGCCGCCACCGGTCCGCGCCGCGACTGGAAGACGTGGTCGGAGATGGTGCCGGCCACCACGCCGCCCAGGATCCCCGCGCAGCAGAGCAGCAGGCCCCAGTTCTCGAAGACGAAGGTGTCCATCAGGCCCAGGGCCTGGTCGGTCTGCTTCGCGAAGGTGCGGTACCACTGCATGATGGCCTGGCGCAGGAACCCGGAGCAGAATTCGATGAGCGCGATGGTCACGATGATGGGGTTCCGGAGCATCTTCTTGAAGACCTCGACCACCCCCAGCGGCGGCCCGTCGTCGCCCGAGGACGCGTCGGCGGTGTCGAAGTCCCGGTGCCCCGCCCTGCCGGGCGTGTTCTGGACCATGCCGACGTCGAGGACCCAGAACGTGGCCAGCAGCACCGCGGGGACGAGGAACACCCAGGCGAGGCCCATGCCGCCCCAGTTCGCCTCGAGGATCATGTAGCTCCAGTCGAAGGCGAAGTAGATGCCGAGCGAGATGAGGATGCCGAAGATGGCGCCGAACACCCCGCGCTCGCGGACGTGGAACCAGGGGGCGTTGACCTTGACGATGGCGACGGCGCCGAAGCTCTGGAAGTACATGTTCACGCCGTACAGGACGCTGAACAGCACCACGAAGTTCTCGGCCACGAAGGGCGCCACGGACCAGCTCTGGAGCAGCGCGAGGGACGCGAGGCCCATGAGCAGGTTCATGATCATGCTGCCGCCCGCCCCCATGAGGATGGAGAATTTGCCCCCGAGGCGGTCGGTGAGCGGGCCGTTGATCACGAACGAGACGCCGTAGATCACCGTCCCGACGCCGAAGATGACGCCGAAGTCCTGGTTGGCCATCAGGGCGCCGCCCTCGGGGCCCGGCATGTTCTCGAAGGCGAACTTGCTGACCTTGAGGTTGTAGCGGCCCATGTAGAGGAAGGCGTAGGTGAGCCCCAGCGGCAGCCAGTTCATGACCCGGCGCCGTCGGAACGCGTCCGTGTGGCCGACCTCCACCTTGGGCAGCCGGGCGATCACCACCGCCACGACCGCCAGCAGGATGAGGATCGGCCAGGTCTTGTCGAGCCACGCCGGCATGACGCTCTCCGAGGCCTCCTCGGCGGCCAGCGCCACCTGCGGGAGCAGCACCAGGGCCGCCGCCAGGGCGACCTGCAGCGGCCGAAGCCAGGGGGTCGAGTGACGCGTGCGGCGAGGCATGGAGAGGGCTCCCGGTCAGAGGAAGGTTCGGATCGTTACCGTGGCCCTCCGAAGCGGGTCAACCTCTCCTGGAGACCCCGGATCTTCCGATCGGCGCGGAAGCCGACGGCCCGGCTCACCCGTCCGTGCTCGGCTCCGGCAGCAGCGACCGGAAGTCCGGCACGGCCGTGATCCCCTCGGCCAGGTCCGGGGCGCCCGGGGCGTGGGAGGTGTCCAGGTGGACGGTGATCGCCTCGGGGAACGCCTCGTGGAAGAGGTTGCAAAGCCCAGGCTCGTTGTCGAACACGCCCACGACCTCCCCGGCGGCCCGCAGGTGCTCCACGATGGAGCGCTTGTAGGCGTCGTCGGGGGTCTGGAAGTCGTCCTTCAGGATGATCCGCGTGTCCACGGTCCCGACCGGGAAGCCGTCCCGCTGGAGCGTGCGCACGGTGCCGATCAGCATGTTCGGCGCGTCGCGACCGGTGAGATACGCGGGGACCACCGCGCTCCTGTACAGCCTCTCCACGAACCGCACGGCGCCGGGGGTCGGCAGGTCGTGCGCGACGTACTCGTTGGTGAAGAACCGCTCGAACCAGAAGGACTCGACCTTCCGCACGAGCGCCGGGTCCGTGACGCCCAGGTCGCGCAGGGTGTCCGCGACCTTGTAGGCGAGGTCGCCGGCCGGAAGCCGGTCCACGGCCTCGAGCAGGTCCGGGTGCTCCTCCGCGTGGAGGTGCCCGAACTCCTGCAGGATCCGCAGCGTGCGAGGCGCGTTGTTGTACAGGGTCCCGTCCAGGTCCAGGACGACCAGCGGGTCGCGGCCCGACGCCTTTGCGCGCTCGGCCTTTTCCAGCAGGGCTCGGGTGATGAAGGGGTCGCTCACGGCAGTCTCCCGGTCGGCGTGGCGGGCGGGAGCGTGGCACGCCGACCGCCCGCGTTCAACCGATCAGGGTGTCTGCTCGCCGAGCCCCCCGACCTTCTGCCTCAGCCGCTCCAGGCTCTCCGAGTAGGACGCGTTCTGGACGAGGTCCGCCAGCCGCTGGGTGTACTTCTCCGCGAGGTCCGGGCGAGCCCGCTTCCTGGCGTCCTCGATCCACTCGTAGACCCGCCGCACCGCCGTCTCGGCGTTCACGAAGTGCTCGACGCACTCCACGACGACGCCCACGGACGATGCGCTGATGGACTTCGACTCGCTCTCGAAGGTGAACCGCCGGCCGCTGGAGTTCTCCACGACGAGGGTGACGTGCCCCGCCACGTCCGTGTGGCTCACCGTCTTCGACTCGCTGAAGTCGCCGGTGATCCCGAAGTCCACGAAGTAGATGTGGTCGAGGGACGGGAAGTCCTCCGACAGCGTGGCCTTCAGGCCGTTGAACAGGGCGTCCACCATGCCGACGCCCTGGCCCTCCACGGCGCGGCCGTTGTCGCCGGCCACCCCCATCAGCTTGCACACGATGCTGGCCTTCCCCTCGTGGATGTCCTCTTCGAGGGAGTAGGCCGTCACCTCGAGGTCCGTGTACCCCTCGCCGAGCACCTCTCTGACCAACCTCTCGAGTTCGTCCTGTTCCATCGGGAATCCCCCGGGCCGGCGTGTACGAGTGACGCGGAACGCGCCCTTTACGTGGAAACACCCGCGGCGCGTCCTTGCTTCCACCGCGGGTGACTCGGCGGCGGCCTCACGACCTCATGGTGAGCCCGTACCGACGGTCGCATCAAATCGCGGGCCGCGGGTTCCCGACCCCGAACGGGGTCACCAGGCGCGCCAGATCGTCCGGGATCGGCGCGTGGAGGCTCAGGGGGGTCCGGCGCACCGGGTGCTCCAGCGCCAGCGCGGCCGCGTGCAGGGCCGGCCGCCCGATGGCCGGCGATCGCCTGCCGTACAGCGGGTCTCCCACCAGCGGATGCCCGTGCATGGCCAGCTGCGCCCGGATCTGGTGCTTCCGGCCCGTCAGGAGCGTCACCTCGATCAGGCTCCGGCCCCCGTGTACGCCCAGCCGGCGGAACGTGAGCAGGGCCTCCTTCCCGTCGGGCCTGCGCACCACGCGCCGCCCGCCCGCGCGCCCGATGCGATCCACCAGGCGTCCGCTCTCCGGGACCTCGCCCTCCGCCACTCCGATGTACCGCTTGTCGACCTCTCGCCGCTGGAAGGCCCGGGTCAACCGCCCGGCGGCCTTCGAGGTCCGCGCCAGCAGCACGACGCCCGAGACGTTCCGGTCCAGCCGGTGCACCAGCCCCACGAAGACGTTGCCCGGCTTGTCGTACCGAAGGCGCAGGTACGCCCGGGCGCGGTCGACGAGGTTGTCGTCCCCCTTCCGCGCGGCCTGGGTCAGGAGCCCGGCGGGCTTGTCCAGGGCCAGCAGGTGGTTGTCCTCGAACAGGACGCCGCCGTCACCCAGGGCCTCCTCGGCCGGCCGTGTGCGCTCCTCCATGACCCGCACGGCAGCACACCGCGCCGCCGCCCGCAAGCCGCCGGGCGCCGCCGTCACGATTCAGCTACACCCCATGGGATGAACTTTTTGACAGATCGATCCGCGCCGAAGAGCATCGCCGCCGTCTCGAAGCCATCGTCTGTCGAGGAGGGAGCCCATGGGCAAGCAGACGCCGTCGGCGCGCGTGGAGCGCGCCCTCGAAGAGGCCCGGGGAGCGCGCGCGGACGGACGCCCCGAGGAGGCCGTCCCGCGCCTCGCCGCCGCAGCCGCCCTGGCCGGGACCGGGCCGGTCCGCCGCCAGCTTCGTGTCGCGCTCCAGCACGAGCGGGGCCTGTGCCACCTGGACCTGGACGCCCTCGACGACGCCCGCCGCGCCCTCCTCGCGGCCCTGGACGCCGCCGGGCCGGAGGCCTCCCTGGCCGACCCGGTCCGCGCGACCCTGGCCACGGTGGACCTCATGGAGGACGCCCCGAAGCGCGCCCAGAAGCGCCTCGGGGAGCGCGGCCGCGACCGTCGCCCCACCCTCCTCGCCCAGGCCCGCGTGCACCTCCACCAGGGCGCGACCCAGCTCGCGGAGGGCGTCCTGCAGGCCGCCGAGCAGGCCCCGGGCGGCTCCCTCGACCTGGCGCCGCCGTCCGCCGCCCTCCGCAGCCTCTGCGCCATCTGGGAGGGTCGCCCCGAGCAGGCGCGCATGCTCCTGGACGGCGTCGCGGACCCGAACAACCCCTGGTGGCAGCTCGTCCGCATCCTCCTGCTCCGCTCCCAGTGGGTGATCACGGGCGACGCGCGCTACCTCGCCCTGGCCACCGGCGCCGCAGAGCAGCTCCGCTTCGAGAGCGCCTCCACCGGCCTGGCGGGCCTGGAGGCCGCCGCCGCCGGCCACCACGCCCTCCTCCTCATCCTGGGCGGCCAGGTAGCCCTCGGCCTGGAGGCGGCGGACGAGGCCCTCCACGCCCTCGGACCGCTGTCCCTCCCGGAGTGGCCGCGCATCGCCGTCCTCCACGACCTCGCGGTCGTCTACCGGGACGCCGACCAGCCGGAGCGCTGGCAGCGCGTCCTGGACGCCCTCGGCGACACCCCGCGCGGGAGCTGGCCGGACCGCATGCGGCAGCTCACGGGCCCCCGCGCGGTCGCCGCCCTGGACCCGCCCATCGCGACCGACTCCACCCCGGCGGGCCCCGGCACCCTCGGTCACGTCG
The DNA here is from genome assembly GCA_051747385.1 of Myxococcota bacterium. Taxonomy (GTDB): domain Bacteria; phylum Myxococcota_A; class UBA9042; order PHBI01; family JACKFB01; genus JBNJGB01. Next base: position 161,658 of record JBNJGB010000003.1, on the reverse strand, counting down.
CCCTGGCCCTCCTCGAGGGCCGCGACGCCCCCGCCCGCTCCCTCCTCCGCGGCCTCCTGGACGCCCTCGGCGGTCACGGCGCCGTCTGGCAGGACGCCGACGAGCGCGAGATCGCCGCGGCCGGCTCGGCCTGGTGTTCCTCCGACGAGGACGACGCCGACCTCCCCCTCGCGCTCCCCGGCGGCGACCGGCTCCTCCTGCGCGGCTGCCGGGAGGCCGACCTGGCCCGCCTGGACCTCGACGAGCTGGGCCGCCTCTTCGCCTCCGCCCGCGACCTCGTCGCCGACCGTGCCCGCGTCCGCTCTCTCCGGGACGCCCTGGACCGCGCCGAGGGTCGCCGTGACGAGGCCGTCGAAGCCCTCGAGCGCGCCCGGCGCGGCCCCGCCGCCGCCATCATCGGCGGGCGCTTCCCCACCGTCGCCGGTCGCTCCCGCCCCATCCGCGAGGCCCTCGACCGCCTCGGCCACCTGGCCTCCACCACCCTCCCGGTCGTCCTGGAGGGCCCCTCCGGTAGCGGACGCCGCCACCTGGCCCGCGCCCTGCAAGCCCATCAGTCGGGCTCCCCGGAGCGCTGCCCGGTCCTCGACGCCGGCCTCGTCCCCCCGGACGCCATGGAGGACACGCTCCGCCGCCTGGAGGCCGAGGCCGCCGGGGGCAGCTTCGTCGTCGCCCACGCCGAGCAGCTCACCCCGGGCGCGGCCAGCACGCTCGTCTCCCGCGCCGAGGGCGGCGACCTCCGGGGACGCCTCGTGATCACGCTCCATCGGGACGCGGACGGCCCCGTGGCCGACGCGCTCCGCCGGGCCTTCGCCCCCGGCCGCGTCGTCGTCCCCGGCCTCGGCGAGCGCACCGAGGACCTCCCCCAGCTCATCGACGCCCTCGCGGTCGCCTGCGGCCGCCGCCCCGAGCACATCGGCACGGGCGCCCGCGCCGTCCTGGCCCGCCGCTCCTGGCCCGGCCACGTCGCCGAGCTTCGCGACCTCCTGGCCCGGGCCATCGTCCGCGCCGGCAAGGGCCACGTCCTCCCGGAGCACCTCGAGGCCGCCGAGGCCGACGCCGCCTCCACCAGCCTCTCGGAGTCCCTCGACCTGGGCTATCACGACGCCGTCCGGGACTTCCGCCGCCAGCTCCTGCGCCACGCCCTCACCACCACGGAGGGCAACCGCACCCGCGCCGCCGAGCTCCTGGGCGTCCAGCGGACCTACTTCATGCGCCTCATCCGGGACCTCGGCGCCGACGACATCCGCCCCGCCAGCTGACCCGGAATCCCCGCCCCGAAAACAGGGTTGCAAAGCCCGGAGGCCGCTGTTAGCTTCCCGCTCCGTCGCCACTGAGGGGCTGTAGCTCAGTTGGGAGAGCGCTAGAATCGCACTCTAGAGGTCGAGGGTTCGACTCCCTTCAGCTCCACCAGATCATTGGCGTTTTTGGGGCCGCCTCCGGGCGGCCCCTTTCTTTTTGATCGGTATTCGATCGAAATGCAGCGCTCCTGGGCTACCGGCGATTTCCGGCGCCTCGGCCTGCCGCGACCGCTGCGCCATGCCTTCTGGCATGGCTCGGGACGCGGCACCGGCGCTGCGCGCCTGGCTGATCCACTCGGAAATCCCTCGGAGACCCGCGGTCCGCACGCCCGATCGGTGCTCTAGCCTGGGATTCTCACGAGGCGTCGAGCGAAGCACCGGGAGACGCGGGTGGATCCCAAGCTGTAGCCGACGGATGGTGAGAAATGCAGGCTCTAGGCCCCGCCCGTGAGGCAGCACCCGCTCCATCAGTCGTGCTCGGGCGCCAGCTCCACGTGGATGATGGACTGGTGGCGGCGGATGCGATTCAGCGCAGCCGGGCCGGGCATGGCGTCGACGCGGACGTGCAGGGCCGCGGAGCTGGCCTCGCCGAAGAGGATGTTGGTCACCTGCAGGGCCCGGATGTCCTCCTCGGCCAGCACGTCGAACACGGCCGAGAGGGCGTTGGTCTGGTTGTCGTGCCGAATCACCAGGCTACCGGCCGCCGCGCAAGACCGGCAGAGATTGACGCAGCCCGCGACCGAGCCCTCGTGGAGGAAGCCGTGCACGACGCGGACGACCTCCGTGGCCGCCTGCCGCCATGCGTGGCCGGTGGCGCCGGCCTCGCCCCGGGTGATCCGCGCGGGCTCCTGGCCGGACAGGGCCGCGAGCGCCTTCTCCTGATCCGTGGCGAGACCGCTCACGGGCGCGTCGACGGCGACGCGGAGATCGCCGGCCTCCACGGCGTCCGCGACCGCACCCAGGTCCAGCGCTCCGAGGCCGTCGACGGCCAGGAGGAGCCCGCCCGCGCCCAGCGCGGCGAGCTGATCCCTGCCGACGGGCGGGGCACCCGACACGCCCTCGGGGTGATACGAGATCACCTCGCAGCGCCGGAACAGGTCGTCTGCGGAGTTGACCGGCGTCATGCCCGCCTCGGTGGCGAGGGAGGGCGTGAGGTCGTCGCTGAAGACCCGCACGTCCATTCCCAGGCCAGCGGCGGCCTCCGCCACCCGAGCGGCGGCGCGCGAGTATCCGAACAGCCCCAGGCGGCGGCCGTACAGGCCTTCGGCGCCCGGCCCCTCGCCCGACTCGCCGGCCCGATCCAGGTCGATGAGGCTCCACACGGCGTGCTCGGCCCGGGCCGCGGCGTCGAAGCCCGGCACGTGGGCGACGAAGATGGCCCGCTCGTTGGCCGCCTGGAGATCGATCCCCTCGACGCCGGCGCCGGCGCGGACGATGAGCACCAGCTTCTCGGCGCGCTCGATGGTCCGCCGGTTCACGGCTGTCTCGTCAACCACGAGGATCTCGCAGTCGCCGACCGCGTCGGGCAGCCGGTTGACCGTGAGTTCGGGCTGCTGGCTCACCTCCAACCCGAGCGCCTCGAGCCCTTCCTTCGCCTCGGGCGCGACGTGATCCGCGATCAGGACGTGCATGGACGGATTCTCCCCGCGTGGGTGGCTTGGAATCTGGTCCAGACCATAGCATCGCCGCGTGGGATTGGACATGCCGCCGGGGAGCGGCTGCCGCGAGGGGAAGCTCCGACTCTCTGTCGCCGAACCCGGGCCGCCCCCCGGCGATCGCAGCGGCTGGCTGGGGTCGCGACGGTGCCCCGGCGGCCGCGCAGCGCCGGCTGCCCGACCACGGCAGCTCGGGGTCGGACCGAGCGTCGTGCCTAAGCGGACACGTAGCTGTCCACCAGGGCGGCCACCTGCGGGAGGGAGTCCAGGACCTGGGTCTTGGCGCTCGGTCGCAGCTTCTTGTACAGCCGCTTCGCGTTCGTGTGCTTCGTCTTCTCCGCCCGCCGATCCGTCACGGTCAGGAGGCGCTCGGCGACCACGTCGTCGTCGGCGAGGATCTTCGCGGAGAAGGTCCCGTGGCGATCGGCGTCCCAGGCCTCCCAGGTGGGCTCCAGCTCCGCGACCCAGTCGTCGAGGAGGCCGTCGATCACGCCGCGCACGAAGCCGGGCTTGATGGCCTTCACCGTCTTGTAGGCCCCCTTCACGGCCATCCCGGTCAGCCCCTTTCGGCGGGCGACCTCGTCGTCGAGGAGCGCCACGCAGTCGTCCACCAGCTTCGGCCTGACCTCCTCGGTCAACAGCTGGTCCTCGAGGCTCGATGCCTTGCCCATTCGATCCCTCCAAGCGTCGGATGCGCCGCGTTTGTCGCACATCCGCCCCGCCTCGACCAGCGCAGCGCTACCTGCGCGGCCTGGTCGTGCGCCGGCTGGGCTGCGCGGCCATGGGGTCCTCGGGCCAGCGATGCTTCGGATAGCGCGACCGCATCTCCTTGCGCACCTCCGGCCAGGTCCGCCGCCAGAAGCTCTCCAGGTCCCTGGTCACCTGCAGCGGGCGCCCCGCCGGGTTCAGCAGGTGCAGCACCAGGGGGACGCGTCCGCCCGCGATCGCCGGCGTGGCCGTCCAGCCGAAGACCTCCTGGACCTTCACCGCGAGGACCGGCGGCCCCTCCGCGGGATAGTCGATGCGGATCCGGCTTCCGCTCGGGACCCGGAAGCGGGTCGGCGCGTGCTCGTCGAGGGCCTGCCGCCAGGTCCAGGGGAGCCGCTCCTCCAGGCGTCGCGCCAGGGGAAGCCGCCGCAGATCCTCGAAGGACGACAAGCCGTGGCACAGCTCGGGGAGGAGCTCCCGCACCCAGGACCAGGGGTCCTCGGGGAGACCCGGCTCGGGCATCGCTTCGGCGAGGAGGGCCATGCGCCGGAGCAGCGCCCGCGCCCGCTCGTCCGGGTCCAGCGCCCGCTGCGGGTCCTTCGCCGCCGCCTCCGCCAGGACCTCCGCCGCCGTGTCCCGGTCGTCGAGGGGGATGGGCGTCTCCTCGAGCACGAGGTCCCGGAACCGCCGGACTCGGGACGCCAGCACCCGCTCCCGCCCCTCGTCCCACGTGATCCGATCCTCCTCCACGAGGTCCGGGTGAGCCTCCAGCCACTCCGGATCGACCCGCGAGGCGCTCCGCACCAGCGACCGTGCGTGCGCGCCACGACGCCCGGCGTCCACGTCCAGGGCCAGCAGCAGCGGGTCGTTCTGCACGACGCTCTCGCGAGCCAGCAGGGCGCCACGCCCTCCCACCATGACGAGCTCGCGACCGGACCTGGAGACCCGGCGACCCAGCCGATCCGCCCAGCCGCCGAGGAGCAGCCGGCACACCGCGTCCTCGTCCCAGGCGTCCGGCGGCCGCCGGTCCACGCGTCCGCCCGCGGCCCGAGCGAGCTGCCTCGCGGCCAGGGCCACCCGACGCCCGCCCCGGATCGACGGATCAGCGCGCAAACGCTCCAGGCGGAGCAGCACGTCCGCCGCCCCGACGCGCCCCTCGGCCCGCCTGCGCACCAGCCTCGGGTCCTCGAGGAGCGCGCCGACCCACGCCATCACCTCCGCCTCGCCCTGATCCGCCGCGTCCAGCAGCACCCGGGCGACCCGCGGATGGGCGGGGACCCGCCGCATGGCGCGGCCCCGGTCGGTGATCGGCGCGCCCTCCCCCTCCACGGCGCCCAGCCCCGCGAGGAGGGCCTCGGCGCGGGCCAGGGCCTCGCCGGGAGGCGGCTCGAAGAAGCCGAACGAGGACGGGTCCACGACGCCCCACGCGCGCAGGTCCAGGACGAGCGCCGCCAGGTCCACGCGCCGGATCTCCGGCTCGTCGAAGGCGGGACGCGTGCTGTGGTCGATCCCGGTCCACAGCCGCAGGGCCGTGCCCGGACCGAGGCGCCCCGCGCGACCGGCCCGCTGATCCGCGGAGGCCCGCGAGACGCGGGTCGTCTCCAGGCGATCGGCGCCCACCGCCGGATCGTAGCGCACCACCTTCGCCAGGCCGCTGTCGACGACCCCGGCGACGCCCTCGATGGTGAGCGACGTCTCGGCGATGTTCGTCGCCAGGACCACCCGCAGGCGGGCCCCCGGAACCAACGCACGGTCCTGGGCCGCCGGCGGGAGGCTCCCGTGCAGGGGGAGGATCTCGCGGTCCAGGCGTCCGCGCAGCAGGTCACCCGCCCGCTCGATGTCCCGGACGCCGGGCAGGAACGCCAGCACGTCCCCCGCCGGGACCTCGCCCGCGTCCATCCAGCCCACCAGCCGCCGCACGCCCGCGGCGACGCGCGCCCCGACGGGCCGCTCGTCCGGCCGGTCCAGCCAGCGGATGTCCACCGGGTGCTGCCGGCCGCGGGTCTCCACGACGGGACAGTCGCCGAGGTACCGGGCGATGGGCGCGGCGTCCAGCGTAGCGGACATGATGATCAGCTTCAGGTCCTCCCGGAGGGCCTCCTGGACCTCCCGGACCAGAGCCAGGGCCAGGTCCGCGTCCAGGCTCCGCTCGTGGAACTCGTCGAGGATGACGGCGGAGACGCCCTCCAGAGTCGGATCCCCCTGGAGGCGGGCGGTGAGCACGCCCTCGGTCACCACGCGGATCCGCGTGCGATCCGAGACCTTCGTGTCGAAGCGCACCTGGTGGCCCACGACGCCGCCCGAGTTCTCCCCGAAGCCCCTCGCGAGGTGCCGGGCCACCGTCCTGGCGGCCACGCGGCGGGGTTGCAGCAGGACGATCTCGCCGTCGCCGGCGAGCCCCGACTCGAGGATCGCGGGCGGGACCAGGGTCGTCTTCCCCGACCCGGGCGGCGCGCGCAGGACGACCCGGCCGGCGCGTGACAGGGCGCCGACGACGTCGTCGAGGACCCCGGCGACGGGGAGCTCCGGGGCCCGACCGGCACCCGGAGCGCTCAGGTCCGCCGCCTCCCGGTCGCCAGCGCGGCGCCGCCGCTTTCCGGACGTCGGTCCACGGCCGCCGCCAGCTTCACGCGTGCTTCCTGCCGAAGTCCTCGATCCAGGCGACCAGGCGCTCGGTCCCCTCGACGGACATGGCGTTGTACAGCGACGCGCGCAGCCCCCCGACCTTCCGGTGGCCCTTGAGGCCCACCATGCCGGCCTCCTCGGCCCCGGCGAGGAACTGCTTCTCCAGGTCCGGCGTGCGCATGCGCCAGGTCACGTTCATGCGGGAGCGGTGGTCGGGCCTCGGCACCGTCGGCCGGTACAGGTCCGGGTGCTCGTCCAGGGCCTCGTAGACCATGGACGCCTTGCGCTCGTTTCGCTCGCCCATGGCCGCCACGCCGCCCTGCTCCTCCAGCCACTTCGCGACGAGGCCCACCACGTAGATGGCGCCCACCGGGGGCGTGTTGTACGTGGAGCCCTTGTTCGCCTGGGTCTGATAGCGCCAGATGGCCGGGATGTCCTCGCGCGCGGACTCCATCCAGGCCTTCTCGGCGATGACCAGGGTCACGCCCGCCGGGCCCGCGTTCTTCTGGGCGCCGGCGTAGATGAGCCCGAACCGGGAGACGTCCACGGGGCGCGACAGGATGTCGGACGACATGTCGCAGACGTGCCGCACGCCCCCGAAGTCCGGCAGGTCCTGCCACTGCGTCCCGTAGACCGTGTTGTTCGAGGTCGTGTGCACGTAGGCCAGATCCCCCGGCACGTCCACGCCGGACAGGTCGGGGAGGACGGAGAAGTCGTCCTCGTCGCCCGAGGCCAGCGCCACCGCCTCGCCCAGCCGGTTCGCCTCGGCCAGGGCGCCCTCGCCCCAGGTGCCAGTGACCACGTAGCCGGCGCGGCGCCCGTCCTCCAGGAAGTTGAGCGGCACCTGGGCGAACTGCCCGCGGGCGCCCCCCTGCAGGAAGAGGACATCGTGGGTCTCCGGCACGTCCAGGAGCCTCCGCAGGCGAGTCCGTGCGTCCTCCAGGATGCGATCGAACGTGGGGGATCGGTGGCTGATCTCCAGGATCGACAGCCCGACGTCGTCGAGCGCCAGGACGCCGCGCGAGGCCTCCTCGAGGACCGGCAGCGGCAGGATGGCGGGGCCCGGGTAGAAGTTCAGGGGTCGCTCGGCCATGTCATCCCTCCCGTGGTGGATGACCGCCTTATCGCACATCCGGCGCTCGGAGGTGAACGGGTACCGGCCCCGTGCCCCTCGACGGCCGCCCGCGAGAATGTGCACCGAGGTGCTTGACACGCACTATACTGCCGTTGCCGGGCGGCGATCGGCGTGCAATATGGTGTCCCTTCGCATCGGCACGGGAGGAGCGCATGGCACGGTCGGAAGCCCTCGGAATCAAGCGCCTCGAAGGCGTCGTCTTCGACGTCCACAACCTGCTTCGGAGCCACACGTTCTACACGGAGTGCTTCGACTTCGCCCTGACGGCCCGCTCCACGCCCGAGCACGAGCGGGTGAGCGGCGAGCGCTCCCACGTGTACGAGGCGGGGGACATCCGGGTGATCGTGACGCAGCCGATGCGGCCCACGAGCCTGTCCGGCCGCTACCTCAAGCGCCACCCGGACGGCATCTCGACCCTCATCTTCGAGGTGGAGGACGTGGAGGAGACCTTCTCCGTCCTCGACGAGCGCGGCGCCACGGTCGTGGACGACATCCGCTGGCACGACGACGGCGCCGGCCACCGCTACGGCTTCTTCGAGATCACCACGCCCTTCGGCGAGGCCGCCTTCCGCTTCGTCCAGCGCGACGAGGGGTACACGGCGCCCCTGCCCGGCGTGGAGCACCTCGACACGCCCGAGGGCGGCTCCAACCGCATGGGCTTCGAGCACTTCGACCACGTCACCTCGAACTTCCTGACGCTGAAGCCGATGGTCCTATGGTGCCAGGAGGTTCTGGGCCTCGAGCGGTACTGGAACGTCGCCTTCCACACCGACGACGTGGCCCCCGAGGAGGACCACGGCTCCGGCCTCCGCTCCATCGTGCTCTGGGATCCGCACTCGGGCGTGAAGTTCGCGAACAACGAGCCGCTGCGGCCGTTCTTCGAGGACTCCCAGATCTACACCTTCGTCATGGACAACCACGGCGAGGGCATCCAGCACGTGGCCATCACGACGCCGGACATCATCTCCACGGTGAAGGGCCTGCGCGGCCGCGGCGTCGAGTTCATGCCGACGCCCGCGTCCTACTACGAGATGCTCCCCGCCCGCCTGGAGGCGAACGACATCACCCTCGAGGAGGACATCGGCGTGCTCCGCGAGCAGGAGATCCTCGTCGACGGGAAGCCGAAGGGGCAGTACCTGCTGCAGATCTTCCTCAAGGAGGGCGCGGGCCTGTACGGCGACCGGGAGGCCGGGCCCTTCTTCTTCGAGATCATCCAGCGCAAGGGCGACCAGGGCTTCGGCGAGGGCAACTTCCGCGCCCTGTTCGAGTCCATCGAGCGCGAGCAGAAGGCCGCCCGGAAGACCGCATAGGGAAAGGGAGGCCGCGATGATCGACCGGATGTCCGCGGGCGAGATCCCGCCGAAGCCGCACACCGTCCTGCGCGGGCCGGACGGCTCCGTCCGGCGGGAGCACTGCCTCACCCGCGCGGGCTTCGACGGCCCGTTCACCATCCTCTACCGGGAGAACGCGCCCCACGTGCACACCTCGTGGGGCGTGAGCGAACACGGCTGGGCCCGGCCGGAGGTCCCCGACGGGTATCCGGACGCTCCCCTGCTCCGCCGCCACTATCCCACCTCGCGGCTGCCCGCGTCCGACGCCTCGCCGCTCGACGCCCGGATCCCGCTGCTGTTCAACAAGGACGTGGTCATCGGCGTGCTGCGCCCCTCGGCCGCGGACCCGGTCTACTTCGAAAACGGCGACGGGGACGACCTCTTCTACGTCCACCGGGGCTCCGGGATCGTCCGCACGCTCATGGGCGACCTGCGGTTCGAGGAGAAGGACTACGTCTTCGTCCCCCGGGGCGTCACCCACCGCTTCCTGCCCGACGACGGCGTGGAGCAGCACTGGCTGGTCTTCGAGGCCCTGGGGGACCTCCACGTGCCACGCCAGTTCCGGAACGAGGTCGGCCAGCTTCGCATGGACGCCCCCTTCACCCACCGGGACTTTCGCCGCCCCGGGTTCGGCGGCCCGGTGGACGAGGGCCTGCGCACCGTCGTGGCCAAGCGCAACGGGCGGTTCACGGCCTACGAGCTGCCCCACTCGCCCCTGGACGTGGTGGGTTGGGACGGCACGGTCTGGCCCTGGGCCTTCCCCATCGAGGCCTTCCAGCCCAAGACCTCGACGGTCCACCTGCCGCCCACCATCCACGGCACCTTCGCCATGCGGGGCGGCCTGGTCTGCAGCTTCGTGCCGCGCCTGGTGGACTACCACCCCGAGGCCATCCCCTGCCCCTATCCGCACCAGTCGGTCCACTGCGACGAGTTCCTCTTCTACTCCGAAGGGAGCTTCACGTCGCGGCGGGGGATCGCGCGCGGCTCCGTGTCGCACCACCCCATGGGCACGATGCACGGGCCGCACCCGGGCGCCTACGAGGCGAGCATCGGCACCCGCGAAGCGAACGAGCTGGCGGTGATGCTCGACACCTTCGAGGCCCTGTGGCCCACCGCCGCCGCCCTCGGCATCGAGGACGCCGACTACCACGGCAGCTTCGACCCGGGCCGCTGAGCGCGTCGTCCCCGCCGGCGACGGATGATCCGACCGCCACGGACGGCTCACAGTTCGTCACGTGTCGCAAGACGAAGGGCTCGCGCAAAGACGCGAAGACGCAAAGGGAAACGGCATACGTCGGCCCGGTGTGTTCGCTGTTGACCTGCCGATGACCCGACGGTCTCAGCCGAACCGGTGTGCAAGCGGTTCGCTGGCGCCTTTGGGTTTTGGCGGCTTGGCGGCTTGGCGCGCGATTCTCTGCGAGGCCGTGGCATCCCCAGATGTGCAGGACTCCGTGTCGCACCACCCCATGGGCACGATGCACGGGCCGCACCCGGGCGCCTACGAGGCGAGCATCGGCACCCGCGAAGCGAACGAGCTGGCGGTGATGCTCGACACCTTCGAGGCCCTGTGGCCCACCGCCGCCGCCCTCGGCATCGAGGACGCCGACTACCACGGCAGCTTCGACCCGGGCCGCTGAGCGCGTCGTCCCCGCCGGCGACGGATGATCCGACCGCCACGGACGGCTCACAGTTCGTCACGTGTCGCAAGACGAAGGGCTCGCGCAAAGACGCGAAGACGCAAAGGGAAACGGCATACGTCGGCCCGGTGTGTTCGCTGTTGACCTGCCGATGACCCGACGGTCTCAGCCGAACCGGTGTGCAAGCGGTTCGCTGGCGCCTTTGGGTTTTGGCGGCTTGGCGGCTTGGCGCGCGATTCTCTGCGAGGCCGTGGCATCCCGAGATGTGCAGGACTGTGAGCCGAGGACAGCGGTCCACTGCATCTTCCCCGCGTCCTCCGCGCCTTCGCGGCCTGGCGGCTTTGCGCGCGCCAACCAGCGACCGGCCGCCGGGTCCGGGTTCAGCCCAGGGTCGCCGTGCCCCCGAAGCGGGCCTCGCGCTCCACGTACTCGCGCCAGGCCTTGCCCTCGGCGCCGTCGTCGACCCGGTTCAGCCGCATGCCGAAGCCGCCGCCGTGCGCCGAGGTCATGCCCTCCATGTTCCACATGACCTCGCCCAGCAGGCGGATCTTGAACGGCCGTGCGTGGAGCGCCACCGGGAAGGCCACGGTCACCTCGGTCCGCTCGTCGGGGAGCACCTCGTCGGACAGGACGCACAGACCGCTGTAGCTCACGTTGTAGGCGTGGCCGCGGTAGGTCTCCTCGCCGATCTTGAAGACCACCGGCACGCGCACGGCGACTCGCTTCTCCCGGCGCTGGGACTCCACGGTGATCCCGCCGCGACGCCGCGCCGTCACCGGGCCCTCCCTCCGGGTGCCCCGCGTGGCGCGGAAGCCGTAGAACCACCCGCCGGCGCCCTCCTTGAAGGAAGCCGGGTCGATCTGCTCGAAGCCCAGGACCGCCTCCAGGAACTCCTCGACGCACGCCTTTCCGGCCGTGCTGTGGAGCGCGAGATAGCGCAGGTCCAGGTCCATGCCGCCGTCGGCGCGCTCCACCTTGTCGTCCACGGCCGTCAGCATCCGGACGAGGCCGGCGTGCTCCCCGTGGAACTGGAACGCCAGCCGCACGGTCCCGTGGACCTGGGCCGACGCGCCGGCCCGGATCCGCATCCCCTCGCGCGTCCGCTGAACGACCGAGATCGGCAGGTCCCCCGTGTCGAGGAGGAGGGTCCCGGTCGTCGACTTGCTCTCTTCCGTCATGCGCCCCCCATCTCAGCGGCCCGAGGAGTCTAGCAGCGACCCGCGAATCTCTCCACGTCCCTCGCATCGGCCGCGAAGCGACCTACTGGAAGAATGGGTTCGGATAGTCCGGCGTGATCTTCGGTCCGCCCTCGGCGCCGTACGACCGGACGATCTCACTCCCGTGGGGCCAGTGGATGACGCCCACCTCCCAGAAGTCGCCGGACTCCAGGACCACGTCGCCGATCTCCGCGACCAGGTCCTCGAAGTACCACACGCGGACCGTCGCCACGCTGGAGCCGAAGTCGTAGCCGCTCCAGCAGTGCACGCCCAGGGTGTAGGTCTGCCCGCTCACGGGGACCGCGTACTCGATCCGCTCGGGCCCCTTTCCGTCCGCGTCCTCCCTGACCATCACCGGGTCGTTCGCCTCGCCGGGCTCGCCCCAGTCGGGGGTCTTGTCGAACCAGAACAGGTCCCCGGGGTGATCGAACCACGTGTCCGGCGTGCCGTCGCCGTCGTAGTCGGGCCCGCTGCCCGAGCCGTTGTGCATGTGGAGATCCAGGTCGGCGCCCATGCCCGCGCCCTCGTCGGTCTGGTCCGGATCGCCCGGCGTGTCCCACGTAAGCTCCACGATGAGCGGCGTGGCGTCCTTGACCTTCACGACCTGGGTGGCCGTCACGCAGCCTTCGAGGAGGTCCCCCGGATTGTCCGGATCCTGGTCCCACACCTTGAGCTGGAACACGTACTCCCCCGGCACGCTCGTCTGATAGCTGATGTCCCGATCGTCCGCCGTGGGAAGGATCTCCTCGTCGTCCGCGCCCGCCGGGGCGTCCACGCCCCACGCGAAGCTGGACGGCTCGCCGGACGGCGAGAAGCTGTCCTTCCCGGTCAGGTGCAGGAGCGTACCGGGCTTCACGGACGTGCCCTCGGCCACGTGGATGTCCGGCATGGGGCAGCCCAGGTCGCTCGCCCAGCCGGTCACGGGCACCTTCACGAGCGACGCCGCCCCCCCGGTCTGGAAGGACACGGTCGCCTCCTCCGGGATGGGATCGTCGTCCTCGGTGGTCTCGCTGGCCTCGGTCGGCTCGAACTTCACGGCGATCATCGCCGTCTCCCCCGGCTGCAGCGTCCACGGGAGCTGCCCCGGCCCGAAGGACAGGTCCAGGGAGAAGGGGGTGTCGCTCGGGGCCGCGAGGCCCACCGAATCGATGGTCACCGGAAGCTCGCCGCAGGAGACGATCTCGAGCGTCTCCTTGTGCTGCTGGGTCGTGTAGGAGCCCCCGAAGTCGACGGACGACGGCTTGATCTGAAGGCACGGGGACGCGCCGACCCCCAGCAGCGGCAGGCCGGCCGCGGAGGGATTGGCCGCGTTGCTCTCCAGGTGCAGCGTCCCCTTCTTGAGGCCGGGCTCGTCGGTGGCGAACGAGACCTCGATGGTGGCGTTCTCCCCGGGCGCGACGACCAGCGGCGCGTCCATGTCCACGTCGAACCAGGGGCCGCCCGAGAAGCTGTGGCCGGTGATCTCGAGGTCCTCGGTGCCGAAGTTGTGGATGTCGGCCTCCCGATGGCTGGTCTCCTCGGGCATCACCACGCCCATGTCCAGCGACTTGGGCTGAAACGAGATCAGCGCGTCGTCCTCGCCTCCCTGCTGCTCGGCTTCCGGGACGACCTCGTCCGACCAGGCCGGCTCGCCCTCCAGGGCGCCGTCGAAGGGAGTCACGCGGCAGGCGTAGCGGGCGCCGGCCTCCAGGGGCGGCTGCATGGCGCCGGTGGTGGCCCCCTCCACCTCCTCGTCGTCCACGAACCAGGCGTACTCGACGGACACGTCGTCGTCGTCGGGATCCGATCGCTCGCCGGCCTCACACACCAGGACATCGCTCGTCTTCGGCAGGGCCGGGGTCAGGGAGACGCCGGCCAGGGAGGGCGGCGAGTTCACGATCTCCACCTCCGCCTCGGCCGCCGGGCCCTCCTCGGCGCCGTCGAAGGCCCGCACCTCCACGCGCCACGTCTCGCCCCGGCTCGTGACCGCCGGCGGGATGGTCATGGACGTGTGGGACGTCTCCTGGCCGTCCCGGGTCCATCGCACGCGGTAGGTCAGGTCCTCCGGCCCCCCGTCGGGATCGATCGCCTCCGTGACGATCGTCACCTCCAGGCCGTCGAGGGTGGTCGGGCTCTCCGGCTCGAGGGCGATCTCGACCGGCCCGGGCGGCTCGTTGTTCGAGGTGTCCAGCGGCCCCTGATCCCCCTCCCCGTCGGCGACGGGGAAGCCCTCGTCCGGTGCGGCGTCCCCCTTGCCGGGGGTGCTCACGTCGGATCCGCACGCGGCGGCTAGCAGGAGGAGCGACGCGAGGAGCGACGCGGAGAGGCCATGTCGTCGGGTCGGGGCGGCGTCCAGCATGGCACGCAGATTGCCGTCCGACGGCGCACAGGTCCAGCCCGGGCGCGGGACGAGGTGTGATCCGCCCCCCGCCCTGTGCACCCGACCCGCGTGCTTGCGCCGCCTCGTGGTTCACGGCATCGTCGCGGCCATGCAGACCGGACTGGACAAGATCAGCGCGGGCTTCGACGAGGGGCTGGCCGGCCGCCGGGTCGCCCTCCTCTGCAACCACACGGCGGTGGATCGCTGGGGCCGGCACGCCGTGCAGGTCCTCCGGCGGGTGCGGGACCTCGACCTGGTCCGCCTGCTGTCGCCGGAGCACGGCCTCTGGTCCACGCACCAGGACATGGAGCCCGTGGCCGCGGCCGAGACGCGCGACCCGGACTTCGATCTGCCGGTGATCAGCCTCTACGGGGACGCGAAGGACAGCCTGGCGCCCCGCCCGGAGGCCTTCGAGGGCGTCGACGCCGTCGTCTACGACATCCAGGACATCGGCGTCCGCTACTACACCTACGCCTCCACCCTCGCCTACACCATGGAGGCCGCTGCCGAGGCCGGCGTCCCCGTGTGGGTGCTGGATCGCCCGAACCCCCTGGGCCCCGATCGCGAGGGCCCGCTGGTCCAGCCGGGCTACGAGAGCTTCTGCGGCGTCGAGGCGGGCCTCCCGGTGCGCCACGGGCTGACGGTCGGCGGCCTGGCCCGCTGGCTCCGCTCCCGCCGCGCGCCGTCGTGCGAGCTTCACGTCGTCGAGTGCGACCCGCACGCGGCCCGCTACCCCTGGGTCCCGCCCAGCCCGAACATGCCCACGGTGGACACGGCCGCGGTGTACGGCGGCATGTGCTTCCTCGAGGGGACGACGCTGAGCGAGGGACGCGGCACGACGACGCCGTTCGTCCTGTTCGGCGCGCCCGGCGTCGATCCCCTGGCCCTCGTCGAGGAGCTCCGGGGCTTCGAGTGCCCCGGCCTCGACTGGGTCCCGCGCCGCTTCCGGCCCGAGTTCGGCAAGCACGCCGGCGAGGTCTGCGGCGGCGCCTACATCCGCGTGTTCGACCGGACCTGCGTGCAGGCGGTGCGGACGGGCGCCCTGGTCCTCGAAGCGGTGCGGCGGGTCGCCCCGGACGCCCTCGAGTGGCGCCGGGACGCCTACGAGTTCGAGACCGATCGCCTCGCCATCGATCTGCTCTGGGGATCGCCGGATCTCCGCGAGGCCCTCGAGGCCGGGCGCGGCGTCGAGAAGCTGCTGAAGGCCGCGGCTGCCGAGGCGGCCTCCTTCCAGCCGTGAGCGCCGCCGGGGGGCACCCGCGACGCGTGGCCTTGTACGGGGGGAGCTTCGATCCGCCCCACGTGTGCCACGTCCTCGCCGCCACCTGGGCCGCCTGCCGCCTCGCGGTGGACGAGGTGCGCCTGCTGCCGGTGCATCACCACGCCTTCGACAAGGACGTGACGCCGTTCGACGTGCGGCGCCGCATGGCCGAGGTCGCCACGGCCCACCTGGCGCCGCTCGTGCGGGTGGACCCCATCGAGGCGACGCTCGGGGGCGTCAGCTACACCGTACGCACCGTGGAGACCCTGCGCGAGCGCGAGCCGGGCGTCCGCTGGACGCTCCTCGTGGGGACCGACGCCTGGCGCAGCCGACACGCCTGGCATCGCTGGGAGCGCCTCGCGGACCTGGTGACCCCGGTGGTCATCGGGCGCGAGGGCTGCCCCGACCCCGACGACGTGGAGGTCCCCATCCGCCTGCCGGACGTCTCCTCCACCGAGATCCGCGAGCGCGTCCGCGAGGGCCGGCCGGTCGACCACCTGGTCCCGGCGCCGGCGCTGCGCATCCTCCGCGAGGAGGGTCTGTACCGATGAGGCTCGGCCTCCTGGGACGCGGACGGGCCGCGCGGACCCTCGCTCCCCGCCTCGAGACCGAGGGGCTGGCCCCGGCCTGGTGGTGGTCCCGGGGCGACGACGGCGACGTGGAGGACCTCCCGACGGTGGACGTGATCCTGCTGGCGGTGCCCGACGGCGCCATCGAGGAGGCCGCCGCCGCCCTGGCCCGCCGACCCGGCGCCGGCGAGGAGGTCTGGCTCCACCTGTCCGGGTCGCGCCCGGGCGGCGTCTGCCGCGTCGATGAGACACGCCCCGGGGCGGCCGGCTGCCTCCACCCGCTCCAGGCCCTCCCGGGCCACGAGGTGCCGCGATCCCACCTCGCGGGCGCCACGGCCGGCCTGGACGGAGAGCCCGAGGCGGTCGCCGCGGCGGAGGAGATCGCGCGGGCGCTCGGCCTCGTGCCCCGCCGCCTCGCCGACGGCACCAAGCCGCTCTATCACGCCGCCGCGGTGACGGTGGCGGGCCACGCCACGGCGCTGTTCGCGCAGTCCCTCCGGATGCTCGAGGCGTGCGGCTTCGACGCCGCGGCCGGGCGGGACGCGCTGCTCCCCCTGCTCCGGGGCGCCGTGAACAACCTGGGCCGCGGCCTCCCCGGCGAGGTGATCACGGGGCCCATCGCCCGCGGCGACGCGGACACCGTGGCGCGGCACCTGGCCCGGCTCGACGCCCTCGACGCGCACCTGGCGGAGACCTATCGCCGGCTCGCGCGGACGGCGCTCGACCTGTCCCGGCCGGCCCTGACCGAAGAGGCCGCGCGCGCCGTCGAGGCGATCCTGGAGCCGCCCGGAGGCTGAGGCAGGCTACGCGTCCTCCATGATGCCCTGCTTGCCGCCGAGGCGATCCAGCCGCCGGTAGAGCGTCGCCCGGGACATGCCGAGGGTCTTCGCAGCGTGGACGACCTTGCCGTCGTGGAGGCGCAGGGCCCGTCGGATCAGCTCCCCCTCGACGGTCTCCAGGCTCGGCACCTCGTCCGGGGTCTGGAAGAGCAGCTCGAAGGCCTTCTCCAGGGACATGTCCGGCGTGATGGGCGACGGCTCGTCCTGGCCGTCCTGGAGGCGCAGGTGCCGCGTCGCCTCCACCACGGAGGGCGGCAGATCTCCCACGCCGATGCGCACGCCGGAGGCCACCACCACGGCCCGGCTGATGATGTTCTCCAGCTCGCGGACGTTGCCCGGGAAGCTGTACAGCTCCAGGGTGCGCATGGCCACGGCGTCGATGCCCGTGATGGCCTTGCCCTCCTCCTCCGCGTACTTCCGCATGAAGTGATACGCGAGCAGCGGCACGTCGCCCTCCCGCTCGCGCAGGGGCGGCAGCCGGATGGGGAAGACGGCCAGGCGATAGTACAGGTCCTCGCGGAAGGTCCCCTCCTGGACCATGTGCTCCAGGTCCCGGTGGGTGGCGCTCACGACGCGCACGTCCACGGGTCGCGGATGGCTGCCGCCCAGCCGGTCGATCTCGCGCGTCTCCAGCACGCGCAGGATCTTGGACTGCAGGTGGAGCGACATCTCCCCGATCTCGTCGAGGAAGATGGTCCCCCCGTCCGCCAGCTCGAACTTGCCGGGCTTCGAGGTCACGGCGCCCGTGAAGGCGCCGCGCTCGTGGCCGAACAGCTCACTCTCCAGGAGGGTGTCCGGGATGCCTGCACAGTTCAGGGCGACGAAGGTGCCGTGGCTCCGCGAGCCGCTCGTGTGCAGCGCCCGGGCGATGAGCTCCTTGCCGGTGCCGCTCTCGCCCTGGATCATCACGGTCACGCGGGACTCCACCGCGTGGCGCAGGGTCTCGAAGACCCGCATCATCTGCGGGCTCCGCGCCACGATCCCCGCGAAGCCCTCCTTGCCGTGGACGGCCTCCTCGAGCGCCGTGACGCGCCAGGCCATCTCCCGGTCCCGGAAGGCGTTCTTGACCGACACCCGCACGCGCCCGGGGAGATCGTCCGTCTTCGTGAGGAAGTCGTACGCCCCCTTGCGCGTCGCCTCGATGGCCGCGTCGATGGAGCCGTGGGCCGTCATGATGACGATCCGATTCGCCGGATTCGCCGTGAGGATCGGCTCCACCAGGTCCAGGCCATCCACGTCCGGCAGCTTCAGGTCCAGCAGCACGACGCCCTCGAAGCCGTCGTTCACCGCGTCGCGCCCCGCCTCGCCCGTGTGGGCCACGTGCGTGACGTAGCCCTCGTTGTCGAGCGTGTACTCGAGCAGCCGGGCGAGCACCGGCTCGTCGTCGATGATCAGGACCTGACGCTCGGGCAATGCCACCTCCTCGTTGCGTCCGGTTCGCTCCCGACGCTGGCGCCGCGGAGGACCGAGGGTAGACTACCCTACGGCTCGACGCACGCCAGTCCAGGGGGGAACGTGCAGGAGCGCCGCGACACAGCCCAACCCGAACCCGCCGGAACGGATTCCGACGGGGACGCGACCTCCAAGTGTGCGGCGCTCCTGAGGAGCGCGGACGTCCACGAGCGCCTGGAGGCCCTGGGCGACCTGGCGGGAGGCCTCCCGGTGGGCATGTACGTCTTCGGGGAGGGCTCGGACGCCTCCGGCGAGGGCTGGGCGTATCTCCGCGCCTCTCCGCTCGCGCGCCTCATCGACGGCGCCAACCCGGCCGACCGCCCGTGCGAGACCGCCATGCGCTCCCTCTGCAGGGAGGCGGCCGTTCGGGGCTTGCCCGCCTCGGCCCCGTGCCCCAGCAGAGACTGGCGTATGGAGGCCTGGCCCGTGACCGTGCCCGACGGCGACGACGACAAGGTGATCGGCTGCATCGCGGCGGCGCGCCCCTCCTCCGGTCCGCGGCTGTCCGAGCCCCTCCTCGCCGCACGCTTCCACCTCGAGCCCGAGTCCCTGGCGGGCATGCGCCCCGCGTTGCCGGGCGACGACGACGAGCCCCGGGCACGGCTGGCCCACCGCGAGCTCGCGCGGGAGGCACGCGCCCTGGCGGAGCGCGCGAGGCTGCTGTGCCTGGAGGACCCCGCGCCGCGCCCCCGCGGCCGCTCCCCGCGCGTCCTGCGAAAGACCGAACCCCACCGGGTCGCCGGCCCCGGGACGCTGCAGCCCCTGCTCGACGCCATGGCCCTCGAGGCGGTCTGGATCGTCGACGCGGACGGGGTCGTCCGGCAGGCCAACCGCACCTGCCTCGCCTGGTTTGGCGCCGACGTGGTCGGCCGGCGCTGCGATGAGACGTGCGGCGTGGATCGGCCACCGTGTCCCCTGTGTCCCGGCCTGCAGGAAGTCGCGGACGCGGGAGAGCCGGACACGGTCCAGCGGCACGAGCTGGATCGCGCCGGGCGCCGGCTGGATGTGACGGTCTATCCAATCTACCTCGAGCGCGACGATCGGCCGGGCTCGCTCCTGGTGGCCCGGGACGTCACCCAGCAGATGCTCCTCGACAAGCGGCTGCAGGAGCGGGCCGCGGAGCTGACCGGTCGGCGGCGTCAGCTCGAGCTGATCCTGGACTGCATGGGCGAGGGCCTCCTGGTGACGGACGCCGAGGGCCGCATCGTCCTGTCCAACCCCATCGCGCGGATCCTCTTCGGGATGACGCCGTCGGAGCTGGAGGGCCGGCACCTGGCGGATCTCTTCCCGGGCACCCTTCGCTTCGCGCAGGCCTGGGACGACCTGCTCCGCGGCCGCGAGCAGCGCATCCAGGAGGAGGTCCGGATCACCGGCGTGCGCGTCACGGACCTGCTGCTCACGGTGGCGCGCATGGCCGACACGGAGCGGACGGCGGACGGCTACGTGGCCACGATGAAGGACATCACGCGCCTCGTGGAGCTGGATCGCCTCCGGGACGACTTCGTGTCGAACGTGAGCCACGAGCTGCGCACGCCGCTGGCGACCGTCCGCGGGTTCGCCCGGACCCTCCGCCGCGAGCCGGACATCCCGCCGGAGCAGCGCGACGAGTTCCTGGGCCTCATCGACGGCGAGGCCGAGCGGCTGGGCCGGCTCATCGAAGACATGCTGGCCATGGCCCGCCTGGAGGGGAGCGGCGCCCGGCTCCGCACGCAGGCGACGGACATCCGCACCCTGGCCGGAGAGCTGATCGACCACTTCCGCTCCGCGTGCGAGTCGGAGGAGATCACCCTGGACGCCGAAGCCCCCGACGATCCCGCCATGGTGACGGCCGATCCCCGCCTCCTCCGCCAGCTCGGCCACAACCTCGTCGGCAACGCCCTGAAGTTCACGCCCCGCGGCGGACACATCGACCTGGTGGTGGAGCGCGAAGGCCGGGACGTGGTGCTCCGAGTGCGCGACGACGGGCCGGGCATCCCCGAGGAGGAGCAGCCCCGCATCTTCGAGAAGTTCTACCGGGCGCCCCACGCCAAGCGCGCCATCCCCGGCACCGGCCTCGGCCTGGCGATCGTCAAGCGCATCGTGGACGCGCACGGCTGGCGCGTCGGGCTCCGAAGCAAGCCGGGGCAAGGCACCGAGGTGTGGATCCGGATGCGGGCGGCGCCCTCGGACTGAGGCCGTCCTCCCCCTGTCCTACTCCAACGGCTCGCGCCAAGGCGCCACGTGCATCAGGACCGCCGTCCCGGGCCCACGGTTGTACCCATCGGGACCCCGCGGTCTCGCGGAGAATCGCGCGCGAGGGCGCCAAGACGCGAAGGCCAGCAGACTGCTTGCACACCGGTTCGGCTGACACTGTCGGGTCATCGGCACGCCAACAGCGAGCACACCGAGCCGAAGCATGTCGTTTCCCTTTGCGTCTTCGCGTCTTTGCGCGAGCCCTTCGTCTTGCGACATGTGACGAGCCGTGAGCCGCCCGCGGCGGTCACTCCCCGATCCACCATCCGACAGGACCGGAACGCCGTGCCCGACCACGACCACGCCCACGAGGTCACCTCGCCGAGACGTGCATGAGCGCCAAGCGGCCCCGCCGGCGACGGATGACCGCCGGGGGCGCCTTGGCGCGAGCCCTTCGAAGCCAGACCGGCGGGCGGCTACTCCCCGGCCTCGACGCCCCAGTACAGCTCGGCGAACTTCCGGCCGTCCTCGCCCTGCGCCTTCGTGGCCTCGACGGCCACGTCCTCGGCGGGGACGTCGTCGCCGACCTCCTTCGCCTTGCGCAGGGCGGCCTCGACCATGCCCTTGAAGCCCCCGTAGCTTCCCCAGCCGACCATCTTCCGGCCGTTGATCAAGAAGCCGGGCGTCCCGCGCAGTTCGAGCGCGGCGGCGAGGCTGCGCTCATAGGCCACCTGCTCCCGGGTGGCCTCGGCCTCCATGTCCTCCTGGAACTTCTCGGAGTCCAACCCGAGCTCCTCCGCATAGAGGATCAGGTCCTGCTCGTGGAGATTCCGCTGATTCTGGAAGAGCTTGTCGTGGTAGGCCCAGAACTTCCCTTGCTTCTGGGCGGCGATGGCCGCGGCCGCGGCGGCCGACGCGTTCGGGTGCATCTCCAGGGCGTTGTGCTTGAAGACGACCTGCACGTCGTCACCGAGCTCCCGGTGGAGCGCCTTGACAGGCTCCACGACGCGGCTGCACACCGGGCACTGGAAGTCGCTGAAGACGAAGACCTTGACCGGGGCGTCGTCCGGGCCGAGCGCCGGCGACGGGCCGGGCTTGCCCTCGAGGCTCTCGTGGGCCGGGCCTGGCTCCACCGTGTGGCCGGACAGGGCGTCCGTGGCGCCCGGCTGCCCCTCGAGATCCTTCATCTCCTTCTGGCTGAGCGGCTTCGCCGGCTCGGACGGCTCCGCCTCCTCCTCGGCGGCGGCCTCCTCCTCCGCGGGCTCCTCGGCAGCGCCCTCCTCGGTGGCCTCCGCGGGCTCCTCCTCGGCCGGATCTCCTGCGGCGGGCTCCTCTTCCGCGGCGCCGGCCGCGGGCTCCGTCGCGGGGGCCTCCTCCTTCTTGCTGCAGGCGACCAGGGCGAGGGTCATCACGGCGATGAGCAGCAGGGCGACGCGCATGGGCGGTTCTCCGTGTCGTGATGGGTTGGGTGTCGCGATCCCTAGCGCGTCATGGCGTGCACGTCCAGCTTCCGCGCCCCGTGGCGCGCCAAGTGGGGTCCACGAACCCCATCGGGGCACGCAGACCGGATCGGTGCGTGGGTCCTCGACCCCACGAGGCGCCGCGTTCGGGCAGCGAACCCCACCGCCACGGGGCTGCCCGGTATGGCACGGAACCTGCTAGGGGCATGAGCGGCGCCCGGCCCGCGCGCAGGCATCCAACGGCGCCCCACGCGGGCGATCCATCAGATACCTGTCGGACAGCGCACACACACCACGCGGGCCGGGCGCTCTTCTCGACCCTCCCCAGGGGCCTCTCGCGCAGCGGCGCCGGACTCTTCCCGTGCCCGCGGGGCCGGGCTCGGCCGACCGTTCGGGGCTGACCCGACGCGGCTTGTGTGGTAGGGGACCCGTCTCGTCCGCGTGGAGGGAGAGGATGAACGTTCGCGAGCGGCTCACGGAGCTCAATCGCCAGGCCGAGTCGGGTGGTGGCGAGAAGAGGATCGCGCGTCAGCACGCGCAGGGGAAGCTCACGGCGCGGGAGCGCGTCGAGCTCCTGCTCGATCCCGGCAGCTTCTACGAGATCGACAAGCTCGTGAAGCACCAGTGCCGCGACTTCGGGATGGAGAACAAGCGCATCCCGGGCGACGGCGTGGTCACGGGCTACGGCCGCATCGACGGCCGCAAGGTCTTCCTCTTCGCCCAGGACTTCACCGTGTTCGGCGGGAGCCTGAGCGGCGCCTACGCGCGGAAGATCTGCAAGGTCATGGACCTCGCCATGGAGTCCGGCGCGCCGGTCATCGGCCTGAACGACTCCGGCGGCGCCCGCATCCAGGAGGGCGTGGTCTCCCTGGCGGGCTACGCCGAGATCTTCACCAGGAACACCCTGGCGAGCGGCGTCATCCCGCAGATCAGCGCGATCCTGGGCCCGTGCGCCGGCGGGGCGGTCTACTCGCCCGCCCTCACGGACTTCATCATCATGGCCCAGGAGACGAGCTACATGTTCATCACCGGGCCCGAGGTCATCAAGACGGTGACCCACGAGGACGTGACGAAGGAAGAGCTCGGGGGCGCCCGGACCCACTCCTCGCGCTCCGGCGTGGCCCACTTCGCGGCCCCGGACGAGAAGGCTGCCCTGGCGACCATCCGGCGCCTGCTGTCCTACATGCCGGACAACAACATGTCCCCGCCGCCGCGTATCGCGTGCAGCGACCCCATCGACCGCTGCGACGAGGCCCTGGCGACGCTGGTGCCCGAGGAGCCGAACCGCCCCTACGACATGGCCGATCTCATCGAGAAGGTGGTCGACGAGGGCTCCTTCTTCGAGGTCCAGCCGGACTTCGCCAAGAACATGATCGTGGGCTTCGGCCGCTTCGACGGGCGCTCGGTGGGCCTCGTGGCCAACCAGCCCTCGGTGCTGGCCGGCTGCCTGGACATCAACGCCTCCGTGAAGGCGGCGCGCTTCGTGCGCTTCTGCGACTCCTTCAACATCCCCGTGGTCACGTTCGTGGACGTGCCGGGCTTCCTGCCGGGGACCGACCAGGAGTTCGGCGGCATCATCAAGCACGGCGCCAAGCTCCTGTACGCCTACGCCGAGGCCACGGTCCCCAAGATCACCATCATCACGCGCAAGGCCTACGGCGGCGCCTACGACGTCATGGGCTCCAAGCACGTGCGGGCGGACATCAACCTCGCCTATCCCACGGCGGAGGTGGCGGTGATGGGCCCGGACGGCGCCGTGAACATCATCTTCCGCAAGCAGATCCAGGAGGCCGAGGATCCCGACGCCGAGAAGGCCCGCCTGGTCGCCGAGTACCGGGAGACGTTCGCCAACCCCTTCAAGGTCGCCGAGCTGGGCTACATCGACGACGTCATCAAGCCGGAGGAGACGCGCCCGCGTGTCTGCGGCGCCCTCGAGATGCTCGAGAACAAGCGTTCCGACATCCCACCGAAGAAGCACGGCTGCCTCCCGCTCTAGGAGCCCCGGAGCCCCATGAACAGCACCGACATCCAGTACAGCCACATCCTGGCGCCCGTCGACTTCTCCGAGACGAGCCGAAAGGCCTTCTACACGGCGGTGGGATACGCCCGTACGTTCCGGGCCCACCTGACGATCCTCCACGTCAACGAGCGAAACCTCGCCATGGGCGGATTCGAGGACGTGGAGGAGCAGTCCGCCACCATGGAGCGCCTCGAGGCGGGCATCGTCCGGCGCCTCGACGAGCTCCAGGCCGACGGCCACGTCACCGACGACGACCGGGAGCGCATGACCCTGGAGATCTCCGCCGGCAAGCCCTGGATGGAGATCCTGCGGTTCGCCATGGACCAGGACGTGGACCTCATCGTCATGGGGACCCACGGCCACACCGGGTTCCGGCGCATGCTCATCGGCAGCCAGGCGGAGAAGGTCGTCCGCCGCGCGGGCTGCGACGTCCTCAGCGTCAAGCCGGCCGGCTACGAGCCGGGGCTCGACCTGGACCGGGACTGAGGCGGGAGGCGTCCCCATGGAGGACATGGTCCGCAGCCTGCTGAAGTCCGTCGGCGAGGACCCGGAGCGCGAGGGTCTCGTGAAGACCCCGCACCGGGTGGCCGACGCCCTGCGCTTCCTCACCCAGGGCTACCAGCAGGACCCGAAGGCCCTCATCAACGAGGCCATCTTCGACGTCGACCACGACGAGATGGTGGTCTGCAAGAACATCGACTTCTTCAGCCTCTGCGAGCACCACATGCTGCCGTTCTTCGGGTGGGCGCACATCGCCTACATCCCGAACGGCCACGTGATCGGGCTGTCGAAGCTGGCCCGCATCACCGAGATGTTCGCCCGGCGTCTCCAGGTGCAGGAGCGCCTGACGCGCCAGATCGCCGAGACCCTCATGGAGGAGCTCGAGCCCCAGGGCGTCGCCGTGTACATGGAGGCGACCCACCTCTGCATGGTCATGCGCGGCGTCGAGAAGCAGAACGCCATCACGTCCACGTCGTCCATGCTCGGCGCGTTCAAGACGAACCCGGCCACGCGGGCCGAGTTCTTCAGCATCGTGCAGTCCCGCGGGCACAGTGGGCGGTAGGAACGCCGGAGGCCTCTCCCCGGAGGTCGTCGTCCACCGCGTCCGCCGGCACGAACGGAGCCTGCGCGCGGCACATCGGCTCCGAAGCGCGGCCGTGCTGGTGCCCCTGCTCCCCCGCCCGGATGGCCTCCACGTCGTCCTGACGCTCCGCCCGGCCCACCTCCCGACCCACGCGGGGCAGGTCTCATTCCCCGGGGGCACCCACGAGGCATCCGACGAGTCCCGCTGGGCCACCGCCCTCCGCGAGGCCGAGGAGGAGATCGCCCTGCCTCCCGCCGCCGTGGAGCGCATCGGCCTACTGGACGACTACACGACGATCACCGGCTATCACGTGACCCCCTGCGTCGGCATGCTGTCGCCCGACGTGTCCCTGCGCCCCTGCCCTCACGAGGTCGAGGAGGTCTTCACCGTCCCCCTCGCCCACCTCCTGGACCCGGCGAGGCGCCGGACCATGCGCACGCGCCGATCCACCGGCGCGCGCAGGCTGTACTTCTACCTCACCGACCACCAGGTGGTCTGGGGCGCCACCGCCGCCATTCTGACGCACTTCCTCGACGTGGTGTCGGGCCGCGCCGACTGACAGGCCCACAAGGGAGCGCCGGCGTAGCCGCCTGTCGATCCTGCACATCTCGGCCAGGCGGTCTCGTGGTCGTGGACGTCGACGATCGACTCCAGCCGGGATACCCGCTTCGCGGACGAGGACGCCCACGGCCCCGGGCACCGGTCGCGCTTCCTGGGACGGCCGGCTTCCAGCCCGCCACACGTGGCGTGGCTCACGGCCGGGCCGGGACGGCCTGGGAACCCCCTCCGGCTCCCGACGGTCGCCGGCTCTCCTGGCCCAATGGGCCAGCGCGCGCAGCGCTCCGCGCTGCCCGATGCCACCGTCGTCCGGCGTGCTCCGGGAGTGCCCGAAGCGCCGTCCACGTCTCGCCGGCTCTCGGCGAGACGTGACCTATTCCAGGGTGACCTCGAGGTCGTAGGCCGCGCTGGCGCCGTCGAACCCGTTCACGCGCACGAGCACGACGCCGCCGGCGGGTGGCTGGTACGTGGCGACCTCGTGGCCCTGCCCGGTGGCCGAGACCACCACCGGCAGCGACTTGGAATACGCCGGATCGTACAGCCGCAGGTCCAGGTCACCCTCCTCCTGGTCGAACACCGCGCCGACCGTCACGGAGGCCCCCGCGGGCACCTCCACGGCGTACCAGTCGAGCTCGAACGGACACAGGGCCAGGCCCTCGGCGCCGGGCGCCTCCAGGAGCGGCGCCCACGGCGCCTCGTCCATCAGCAGGTCGTTGGGCTCGAACGCGTCCGGGAGGCACAGCCTGGCCACAGTGATCGGGGCTCCGGCCGTGTTGTTGTCCTCGTTGGACTCCTCCACCTCGCCCAGATCGTCGGCCTCGACGAGCACGTGATAGTCGCCCGGCTCCGTGGAGTACGGCACGAAGACCTTCTGGCTCACCTCCAGGATCGACTTCCCGACCACGCCCGGCAGATCGCTGCTGCTCAGAGGCACGTCCGCCTCGTCGAGGGCGTCGTCCTTCGACAGCCAGAAGGCCACCGAGAACGGCCCGCTGTCGTCCACGCACGTGTTCTCCACGGCGAAGTCCACGCGATCGTCCTCGCCCTGGTAGACCTCGCCCAGGAGCAGCGAGGTCTCCGGCACGACCAGGTCCACGCCGGGGACGCCGTCCATGAACAGCGTGTAGTCGAACGCCTCCAGGTCCATGGGGCCGCCGTCCGCGCGGACGCGCAGCCAGACCGTCTGGTCCTCGGGTGCCGTCCAGCTCACCTGGCCGTTGCCCTCCTCGGTCTCCACCGCGCTCGCGTCCGGGTCCGTGTACAGGCCCATGGCCAGGTCCCCGTCCGGATGATCCAGCGTGATCGTCACGGTCTGCTCGGCCGACATCTCCAAGCGGTACACGTCCGCGTCCCCCCGGCAGAGGGTGGCCTCCTGCAGGCCGCAGCCGATGGGTGCGGCGTTCGCGAAGGCGTCCGCCGGCTCGAAGGCGTCCGCCTCACATGCGCTCCCCGGATCGCCCGGGCCCCTGGTGGCCGTCAGGTCGTACTGGTAGGGCGCCACGACGCCCTCCTGGGCCTCGTTCACGACCCGCACGTAGTAGGTCCCGCCGGTCCAGACCCACGGCAGGAGCACCTTGGACGTGCCCTCGCCCGTGTCCTCCAGGAGGACCGCCGACGCCGTCGGATCCCAGAGCTCCACGGCCACGAGGCCCCGGTCCTCGTCGTGAGTGTAGGCGGCCATGGCCGTGAACGCCTCGCCCTCCTCCAGCTCCACGGCGTACCAGTCCTCGAGCTGCGGACACACCGTCATGTCCGACAGGTGTGCGTCCCCGTCCGACAGGTCGAGAGGCGTGGCGATGTCTGCCGCGTTGTTCGGCTCCAGGTCGTCGTCCTGGCAGGCGATGCTGTCGTCCAGGAGCACGGTGTCGCTCGGCGCGACGTTGTTGCCCGGGTCCACGTCGCCGACCTCGTCGCCCGCGTCGACCTGCACCAGGAAGCGCCACGTGCCGCCGCCGAGATCGGACGGGAGCAGGACGTCCACGTCCCGGGCCTGCAGGTCCAGCGCCGGCGCCGCGTCGATCTCGATCGTCTCCAGGGCGATGTCGTCGGCGGGATCGAGCGTCTCGTCCCGGGAGGCCCACACCGTCGCGGTGTGCTGGCCGGCCTCCGCGGCGCCCAGGTTCACGGAGTTCCAGGCCACGTTGAGCAGCCCGCCGGGGTACAGGGGCGTGGGCAGGGCCGAGACGTCCGCGGGCAGGAGGTCCACCCCCTCCACCGGCGCGCGCACCCGGGCCGAAAGGTCGTAGGCGGCGCGCGCGTCGGGGGCCTTCGGGTGGACGCGCACGAGCCACTCGCCCGCGTCGGCCACCACGAACGCCTGCACCGACTCCGAGCTCCCGGAGCGTACGCTCGTGTCCGCCAGGCTCCCGTCGGGCGCGTAGAGCTCCACGTCCAGGTCGCTGGAGACCTCGCCGAGGCTCAGGATGGGCTCCGCGCGCACGTCCACGAGCAGGCTGTCCCCCTCGGGGACGTGGATGGAGAACCAGTCGTCGTCGCCGCAGCTGCCCAGGCCGTCGTACTCGCCCGGCTCCAGCGGAGACGCCTCACCCTTGGTGTCGTTCGGCTCCAGGTCGTCCTCGAAGCAACCGCCCTGGGGCTCCAGCACCGTGAGCGGCGACTCGGACACCTCCACGTTGTTGCCCTTGTGGCTGTCCGTCCCCTGGCTGCCCTCGGGATCCAGCACGACGCCCACGTGATACGTGCTCACCGCGTGGTCGAGCGCCACCGGGACCACCACGTCCTCGACGCGCTCGACCTCGGCGCCGGCCTCCAGGGTGGGCACCACCTTCGAGTAGATCTCGACCACCTCGCCGGCCTGCACGTCCGACATGCCGAAGTCGTCGCCCTCGCCGAGCACCACGGCCACGCGGAAGGCGCTGGCGGCGCTGGATCCGCTGTTCTCGATGGTGTGGGTGACCTTGATGCCCTCGCCGGCCGTCACGGTGCCCGGATGGAACTCCACCTCGGAGACCACGCCCAGATCCACGGAGGCCGTCGACGCGATGGTCACGGGCTCGCCGAAGAGCTCCGCGTTGTTCGCCTCCGTGCACTCGTCCAGGTCGTCGTCCGGATCGATGAGCACGCCGACCCAGTGGGGCTTCACCGGGAAGTCGCTGCCCACCTCGATGATCTCGTCGACGACGATCTCCTCGCCGGCGGCGATGCCGGGCAGGGTCCACTCGCCGACCACCGTCCCCGTCTGGGGGTTCAGGCTCTGGAGCTGCGAGAACTGCGCGCGGACGATCGCCCCGGCCGGCGCCGCCTCGGTGCCCGGGTTCCGCACGGTCGCCAACACCTGGACGGTACCGTCCCAGTAGGTGGACGTGGGCGTGATCTGCAGGTCCACGAGCTCCAGGTCGAAGCAGGTCTGCTCCTCGAACTCCATGGTCAGCGGGTACGGCGAGACGGCGACGTTGTTGTCCTCGTCCTCCTCCTCCTCCTCGTCCTTGGCGTCCGCCATGACGATGACCCAGTAGTCCCCGTCCGGCAGGTCCTCGGGCACCTCGAAGTTCTTGAAGTACGGCTGCTTCGCGTTCACGGCCATCTGCGAGACCGTGGCCCCCAGGTCGTCCGGCCCGCTCATCACCCGGTCGCTCTCCGGGTCGAGCTGATCGTCCTCCGACAGCCAGGAGGCGACCCGGAACTGCTCGGCGTCGCCCGCGCCCACGTTCCGCACCGTGAACGAGTAGTTGATGTTCTGCCCCTGGTGGACCGTCAGGCCCTCGACGAACGACACGTCCTCGACGAGCAGGTCCGGCTTCAAGCCGGCGCCGGCCTCCACGGTGAGGTTGTTCGTCGAGCGGACGCGGTTGTTCGTCTCCTGGCACTCGTTGATCACCTCTCCGGGATCCGCGACGAGGAAGACGAAGTAGTTCCCCTCCTCCATGTCCTCGGGCACCTGAAAGCCGGTGTCGGCGAGGTCGATGCTCACGTCCTCGAAGAGGCCCGCGTCCATGCCCTCGAAGGTGCGGACATCCACGACCCGGTCCTCCTCCGGCTCGTACAGGTCGTTTTCGGACAGGACCACGTGGACCTCGAAGGGCTCCGCGATGCGATCGCCCGCGTTCCAGATCTCGCCCTGCTTGAAGAGCACCTCGTCGCCCGGCGCCACCTCGACGGGCGGCAGCAGGGAGACCTGCTCGAAGCCGAGATCCGCGCAGCCGCGGACCTGCACGTACTGCTCGGACGAGGCCGTGCCCACGCTCCCGCCTGCGGTGCGGCAGGTCACGTCCAGCGTCACCGTCGTGGTGGTGGAGACGTAGAACGTGTGCGTGAAGGCCTCCTCCTCGACGGTGGCTCCGTCCACGTTCCAGCGATAGCCGAGGTCCGCGCACCGCTCGACCTCGCCGGTCACCTCCGCCGAGAAGTCCACGTCCAGCGGCGCGTTGCCCGACGTCGTCGAGGCGACGATGGACGCCTCGATGTGCGGAGCGGCCCCGCCCCGCGCGACGTCCACCGCCCCCGTCTCTCCCCCCGCCGCGTCGGCATCCGGGGCGCTGTCGCCGGAGTCCCCGTCACACGCGCCGACGACCACGAGGGCCGCCGCGGCGACGAGGGCGATCGGCCGAGACGGCCCGCCCACGCGCCGCTCGGGCGCAGGGAGAGGAGACAAGTGCCTGAGAATACACGTCATCGCGAGGCCCCCCGGTGGCGACAGGCCGGGTAATGTAGCAGCGCCCCCGTCATGGCATCAACGAAGCGTCGCGGGCGCGCAGACATCGGCCGGGGTCGCCAGGGCGGTCGCAAAGTCGACCGCCCTCCCTTGCCCTTGCCCTTGCCCGTGCCCTTGCCTGCTCTCAGACGCGCAAAACCCATCGTTTCCGAGCGGGTGCATTCCGGCGCCGGGCGTCGTACCGCCGCCCGGCCCACGCTTTTCCGACTTTGCGACCGCCCTGCCGGATCGCGGGCTCGGATTGCATTCGGGGGCGCCCCGTCCTAGGACCCGGTGCATGGACCTCCCCGACACGGCCCGAGCCGCCGACACCCCGCTCCGTCGCGGCGCCCGCCGGCTGATCCGCCGCCTCCGGGACGCCGGACACGAGGCGCTCCTCGCGGGGGGATGCGTGCGCGACGAGCTCCTGGGCGTCACCCCGCGCGACTACGACGTGGCCACGTCCGCCATGCCGGACGAGGTGACGGCCCTGTTCGAGCGCTCCGTCCCCGTGGGCGTCCAATTCGGCGTCGTGCGCGTGCTCCTCGGCGGCCACGAGTACGAAGTGTCCACCTTCCGCGCCGACTTCTCACCTCCCGACGGCCGGGAGCCGGGCGAGCCCGGCTGGTCGGGCGCCCGCGAGGACGCCCTGCGCCGGGACTTCACCATCAACGGCCTGCTCCTCGACCCGGAGGCGGACGGCCCCATCGGCCGGGTCGTGGACCACGTGGGCGGCGTCCGGGACCTCCGCGACGGGGTGGTCCGGGCCATCGGGAGGCCCGACGATCGCTTCGACGACGATCCGCTCCGCATCCTCCGCGCGGTGCGATTCGCCGCGCGCCTGGGCTTTCGCATCGACGACGGGACGTGGCAGGCCATCCGCCGCCGCGCGGGCGAGGTGACGACCACCAGCCCCGAGCGGATCCGCGACGAGCTGGATCGGCTCCTCACGGAGGGCGGCGCCGCGCGAGGACTCGCCCTCCTCGAGGCCTCGGGGCTCGCGCCCCACGTCCTGCCCGAGATCCGGGACCTGGCCACGGCCCGCGCACGCTTCGCCGGCCACGCGAGCCCGATGCCGCGCGAGGTGGCCTGGCCGACGGCCCTGTTGGACGTGCCCGGGATGCCGGAGGAGGCCGACGTCTGGGGCAAGCGCCTCCGCCAGTCCAACGCCCTGTCGAGGCACACCGGGCGCGCCGTCGAGGCCGCCCGGCGCATGGCGCGCTGGCTCTCCCTCGGGATCGCCGCCCGCAAGCGCCTCATCCGCTCGAAGGAGGCCCCGGCCGCCCTGGCCGCCTGCACCCTGGCCGCCCTCGCCGGCCAGGCCCCGCCCTCCTCCGTCGCGGGCGTCATGGAGGATCGGCTCCGCTGGGGCCCGGCCGACCTTCGCCCGCCGCGCCTCCTCACCGGCGCCGACCTGAAGGCCGCGGGCTACGCGCCCGGCCCCGCCTTCAAGGACGCGCTCGAGGCCGTCGAGGACGCCTGGCTGGAGGGTCGGTGCCCGGACCGCGAGACCGCCCTCGCCGTCGCCCGAGAGGTCCTGGAGCGGTAGGGCCGCCGTCCCCGGCCGCAGTTCGTCACGTGTCACAAGACGAAGGCCTCGCGCCAAGGCGCAAGGGAAGGCGGCATGCTTCTGGCCCCGTGTGCTCGCTGTTGGCCTGCCGCTGACCCGACAGTCTCAGCCGAACCGGTGTGCGAGTGGTTCGCTGGCCTTCGGGTCTTGCCGGCTTGGCGCGCGACTGTCCGCGAGACCGCGGCATTCCGAGATATGTGGGGCCGTGAGCCGCCCCCCGAGGTCGGGCGAGGCACGCAGACGTCCCTACGTCTCGATGCCCAGCTCCGTGGACAGGGTCTCCAGCACCCGGTCGGTGTCCGCCTCCAGCTCGAGGGGCGGGTTGGCGTATCGGGACGTCACCTCCTCCAGCTCTCCGGCGTGATAGGCCACCTTCGTGTCGGTGAACTTCAGGCCGTGGGCCGTGGAGATGACCACCGTCCGATCGTTCGGGCCGATGGTGCCGGCCTCGCGGAGCTTGATGAGCGCGGCCAGGGCCACGCCCGTGTGGGGGCACGTGAACATCCCGGTCCGGTCGGCCCGCGCGCCCGCGTCCATCAGCTCCTCCTCGGTGGCCTCCTCCACCACGCCGTCGTGGGCGTCGATGGCCCGCATGGCGCGGTGGATGGACACCGGGTTGCCGATCTGGATGGCCGAGGCGAGGGTCTTCTCCGCACGCACGGGCTCGTAGCGATCCCAGCCCTCCACGTACGCCCGGTAGAGGGGGTTGGCGTTGTGGGCCTGGGCGCAGACGATGCGCGGCAGCCGGTCGACGAGCCCCAGGTCGCGCATCAACAGGAAGCCCTTGCTCAGGGCGTAGACGTTGCCGAGGTTGCCGCCGGGGACGATGACCCAGTCGGGGACCTCCCAGTCGAACTGCTGGACGAGCTCGATGGCGACCGTCTTCTGCCCCTCGAGGCGGAGGCTGTTCATCGAGTTGGCCAGGTAGATGGGCACCCGCTCGATGACCTCCTGGATGATGCGCATGCAGCCGTCGAAGTCCGTGTCGAGGCTGAGCACGAGCGCTCCGTTTGCCAGGGGCTGCACGAGCTGCGCGATGGAGATCTTCGACGCGGGCAGGAAGACCACCGACGGGATGCCCGCTGCGGCGCAATACGCGCTCAGGGCCGCAGAGGTGTCGCCCGTGGAGGCGCAGCCCACCGCGGGGATCTCCTTGCCGTCGCGGCGCATCTGGTTGACCTGGCTCACGAGCGCGGTCATGCCCAGGTCCTTGAAGGAGCCCGTGTGGGTGTTGCCGCAGAGCTTGACCCAGAGGTCGCTCATCCCGAGCTCGCGGCCGAAGCGCTCGGCCCAGAAGAGGTTGGTGTTGCCCTCGAACATGCTGACGACGGCGTCGCTGTCGATGTCCGGCAGCACCCACTCCTTCTTGCTCCAGACCCCGGAGCCGTATGGCCAGGTCGTGCGCCCCGTGCGGCCGTCGAGAACGGACTTCCAGGTGTCCGGATCCAGGCCCCGGAGGGCACCCACGTCGTGGACGACGTCCAGGAGGCCGCCGCACCGATGACACCGGTAGACGACCTCGTCGAGGGCATGGACGACGCCCTCGCAGCCATGAAAGCACTCGTAGCGCGCGCTGAAGCTCATATTGCGTCCCTCCGGGGACCTCTACGTTGACACCCCGCGGCCACCCTGTCACACGGGAGCCTCGGAGGGGGGAGGCATGCGCCAGGCAACTGGCCCTGCGAGGGGCCCTGTGCTAGCATCCCGCCCAATCCGAGCCAACTCCGAGCCAACCTGGCGGAACAGCAGAACTTTTCACGGTCGACTTCGACGGTCCGGGGCATGTCGCAGAACCTCCCGCAGAAATACGGCAAGTACCTCCTCCTCCGCAAGATCGCCATGGGGGGCATGGCGGAGATCTTCCGGGCGAAGACCCTGGGCGCGGAGGGGTTCGAGAAGCAGATCGTCATCAAGCGGATCCTGCCCCACTACACGGACGACGAGTCGTTCGTGAAGATGTTCATCGACGAGGCGAGCATCGCCTCGAAGCTGCAGCACTCGAACATCGTCCAGATCTACGACTTCGACCAGGAGGAGGACCGGTACTACATCGCGATGGAGTACGTGGAGGGCTCCGACCTGAAGACCGTCATCGAGCGCGGTCTGAAGGCGGGCACCCCCCTGTCTCCAGCGCAGTGCGTGTGGATCATGATGGAGCTGGCCAAGGGGCTCCACTACGCGCACGCCAAGGAGTACAACGGCCAGCCCCTGAACATCGTCCACCGGGACATCTCGCCGCACAACGTCATGGTCTCGTACACGGGCGAGATCAAGCTGATGGACTTCGGCATCGCCAAGGCCGCCCAGCGGAGCACGAAGACCCTGGCCGGCACGGTGAAGGGCAAGTGCGCGTACATGAGCCCGGAGCAGGCCCGCGGCAAGCCCCTGGACGGCCGCAGCGACCTGTTCGCCCTGGGCATCATGCTCTGGGAGATGCTCACCCAGAAGCGCCTCTTCCTGGGTGACAGCGACTTCGAGACCCTGTCCAACGTGCTGAAGGCGGACGCGCCGCCGCCCTCCTCGGTGAACCCGAACGTCCCGGAGGCTCTCGACGCCATCGTCGCCAGGGCGCTCGCCAAGAGCCGCGACGACCGCCACGAGTCCGTGGAGGTCTTCGGCCGCGAGCTGACCAAGTGGTTCTACGGCAACGTGGACGACCTGGACGCCGTCCAGATCAAGCCGTACGTGAAGGAGCTGTTCGCCGACGACATCCAGAAGCTGCGCGAGGAGTACGAGGAGGAGCAGCAGATGACCGCCGAGTCGTCCTCGCCCAGCCAGCCGGCCGCGCCGGCGCAGGGCGGCGGCGGTCACTCGGACCGGACGGTGGCCCTCCCGACCGGCGATCCCCAGGCGGCCGAGACCGTCATGGACGGCGAGCTGAGCGCCTCCCAGGTCAACCAGGCCCTGGCCCAGCAGGCGCCGAACCCCGACGGGGCCACGGTGGCCCTCCCGGCCCAGGGCGCCGCCCCCGGCAGCAACCCGTCGAACCCGGCCATGCCGCCGGGCATGCACGGAACGGGCGACTTTCAGCAGGCCACGGGCGCGTTCCCGCAGGGTCACACGGGCACCTACGCCGGCCAGCGGCCCGGCGCGAGCCCGCTCACCTACGTCCTGCTCGGCATCCTGCTCCTCCTGGTGGCAGGCGTGGGCTGGTTCGCCTGGAACACCCTCAACGGCAGCCCGAGGGTCCCGGCGGCCTCGCCCATCGCACAGGACGCGCCGCCGGGCGCCGCCGCGACCGCCAGCGCGGGCTCGGCCACCCTGGACATCACGGTGGAGCCATACAGCGCCAGCGTCACGGCCGACGGCCGCCCGGTCGACGGCACCATCGACGGCCTCTCCAAGGGCCAGAAGGTCCAGCTCGTCGCCGAGGCGCCAGGCTACGAGCCCCACACCGAGACCGTGACCGTCACCTCCGAGCGCCAGTCCCATCGCATCGAGCTTCAGCGGGAGGCTCCGGTGGCGGTGCTGATCAAGCCCAGCGATCCCGAGGCGGAGGTCTGGGTCGGCGACGAGAAGCTCGGATCGGGCGCCCAGCAGTACAAGGGCAAGGCGGGCGAGGACATCACCGTCAAGGTCCAGCCCGCGGGCGGCGGCGAGCCGGTGGAGAAGACCGTGACACTGTCGGAGGACACCTCGACCATCCCGGTGGAGGTGGCCACCGGCCCCGAGTCCGCGCGCGTCGTGGTCTCCGTGGAGCCGGACGACGCCACCGTGACCGCCGACCGGGGCAAGCTCGCCAAGGAGGGCGAAGCCTGGGTGATCACCGGCGTCCACGTGGGCGACGAGGTGAAGCTCGCGGGCGAGCACAGCGGCTACGAGGACGCCGAGAAGACCCTCACGGTGGAGGCGCCCAACGAGGCCGTCGCCCTGAAGCTGGACAAGCGCAAGCGCAAGGTCGTCCGCGGCGAGGGCTCTCTCCGCCTCAACGCCAAACCATGGGCGAAGGTGAGCGTGGACGGCGTCTCGAAGGGCACGACCCCGGCCAACGTGAGCGGCCTGTCCGCCGGTCGGCGCAAGGTCGTGTTCAAGAAGGGCGGCGACGTCCGCACGAAGTACGTCACCGTGCGCCCCAACCGGACGCGCACCGTATTCGTGGACTTCTCGGAGTGATATCGCACCCTTGAGCCATGAACCGGGCGATCCGGCACTTTTCCGGTTGACAGCCCCCTCGGGCTCCCTTAGCTTTCGCGTCCGTCGACGGCGGCAGTCGCCCGTCGAAAGCCCCACGACGCGGGAATAGCTCAGCTGGTAGAGCGCCACCTTGCCAAGGTGGAGGTCGCGGGTTCGAATCCCGTTTCCCGCTCCAACACAAAGCCCCTGGAAACCCAGGGGCTTTCTTGTATCCGGAGCCCTCCCCCGCAGCCCGGCCCCGATCGCTTAGGAACCCAATAGGAACCCAGCGAGAGGAACCGAACGGAACGATCCGGACCACTCGCCACGCCCCCGAGGCCCTCGCCGCGTGGGAGGCCCGCTCCGGCGAGCCGCTCCCGTGGGTCGCGCAGCAGGTTCAGTCCAGTTCGAGCGTCCGGGCGCAGCGGAAGCCCACCCGCCATGAGGCGTCGTCCGGCTTTGCGCCGCCGCGCCAGCTCGCGCGGACGCCAACGAGTTGATGACTGATGGAGCCGACGTGGCTCACAGCTCCGCGGACCACACGCCACCCCTGGAATGGACACTCGCCGGCAGGCTCAATCCACGCGCTCCCATCGTCCGGGGCTCCGTCATAGGCTTGGTGGTAGCAGTCCTCCACCATCTCCCAGGCGTTGCCGGCGATGTCCAACAGGCCATATGGGCTGCTCCCTTTCGGCAGTTCGCCCACGGGCCCGGTCCCGTCGACGCACCAGCTGAGGTTCACCAGTTCGTTGTCGCACGTGGGCTCGTCGCTGCCCCACGGGTACTTCGGCATGGCGCTCGCGCAGTCACCATCGTAGAGCGCGCAGCCTCCGCGGGCCGCCTTCTCCCACTCCGCCTCGGTCGGCAGGCGCTTGCCCTCCCACTCGCAGAACGCGCGGGCCTCATGCCACGTGACGCAGTTCATCGGGTGCGACGCCTTCCCTTGCTTCCCGAAGTTCGTCCCCTCGGAGCCGCAACCATCGTCGGTCACCACGTCGCACGCACCCGCATCTACGCACGCTTGCCAGTCCCCGGCAGTCACCTCGGCCCGATCGATCGCGAACCCGGGCACGTCGACCTCGTGTTGCGGGTACTCGTTGTCCTCGCAGTCGCCGTCCAGAGCCTCGTTGCAGCCCATGTAGAACGGTCCCGGCGGTATCCAGACCTCCTGGCCCGTCAGCGGCCCGTCGAGCCCGAGCACACACGTCCCCTCGGACGGACAGAAGCTGGTCGGACACGCCGTCCCGGGCCCTCCGCAGGCTGCACAGCCCGCGTCCTCGTCCGTCTCCCCGTTGCAGTCGTTGTCCAGCCCGTCGCAGACCTCCTCGCCGCCCCGGTCGTCGCTGCCCCCGGGCATGGTCGAGCATCGGACGGAGCCGCCCTCCGGCAGGCACTCGATGACGCCCCCGTCGCACGCGCCAGTCCCGCAGGCGATCCCGACCTCCGGGAAGTCCTCGTCCGTCTCCCCGTCGCAGTCGTCGTCCACGCCGTTGCACGTCTCTTTGCCGCTCCGGTCGTCGGAGCCGCCCGGCATGGTCGAGCACCGGACCCCGTCTCCGGCCGGGTCGCACACCACGACGCCACCCGTGCAGGCCCCCTCTCCGCACAGCGTGCCCACCTCGGGGAAGTCCTCGGGGCACTCGCCGACCGGCGCCCCGCCGTCCGTCTCGGCGTCAACGTCTCCCGCGTGAACGTCGAGGACGTCCGGGCCCGCGTCGGCGCTCCCATCGGGGGAGCCGGTGTCCGTGTCGGGCGCCGCCGAGCCGTCGTCGGGCGCCCGGCCGTCGATCCCTGGCCCCGTGGCGCCATCGGCCTGCGTGAGGTCGGACCCGGAGCCGCCCCCACCGCAGGCCAGGGGCAGTAAGCAGACCAACGAGACGATCCAGCGCATGACGGCCTCCACGCATGAGACGGGGCCGCAGCCTAGCACGCACGCGCGAGCCCACCGGGCGAGCCCCCCCCCATGTCCTTGGAATCGCGCTCCCGTGGTCTCGCGGGATTCCTGCGCCATTGTTGCGTAAGGAGGTCGCGCGCGCTGACGCCCCGGAATGGCGCCGGTTTGCGTGGGCGGTATGTCTGGCCGTGAATCGCCGCAGCAGGAACCCGAGGCCCCTCCGGCCGGTTGATAGGACCCCCTCACCTCGCCGGGTATTACGCCCGCGTCTTCCTTATGCGACGGGCTCCTACCCGCCCATGTCCGGGGTCCGTGTGCAAAAAGCGTCGTTGAAGGAGCACGGGCCTCGGGCGGTCGCCGGTTTCCAAATGGGGGGGAGGTCGGCCCGAGGGAGGCCCGTCACGCCGTTACCATCCACCCCGCACCCTCTCCCCAATACCCCCACTATCCCCGGAACCCCCCGATTGCGGGGACAGTGGGGATAGTGGGGACAGCCGTCGGGCGCCTCAGTACGGAGCGTCGCGCTCCAACGCTGCCGGCGACACCAGCAAGAGCGGCGACGGCTTGCGCCCGGCGCGCCCGGGCTCACGCTCGGGGTTCGCCTCGGCGACGTACCCGTGGGCGATCAGGAGCGGGAGGACGGCGTCCAGGTCCGCGATGCGCCGGAACGTGCCCTTGGCCTTCTGGTAGAGATCACGCTTCGTGATCGCCCTGCACCCGTGCTCCGGGTCGTCTTCGGACCAGCGCGCGGCGAAGGCCCACAGCTTCCGTGCCGCGCGTCTCTCCTCGTCCACCTCCATGGCCTCCCAGGCGACCCGGGTGTGGGCCAGGAAGTACCGGCCGATGGCGATCGCTCGCTCCATCGTCGCCGGCTGCACCTCGCCTCCGAGCTGGTGGGCGTCCGCCAGGTGAAGCAGGGCGGCCACAGTCGGGACGGCGTCGCGCAGCTTGCTGGCGAACGCCTGCATGTGGTGCAGGTCGCCACCGGGCCCGAGGCGTGCCTCCACCTCGGGGAAGTACCACCCCTCGAAGACTGCCAGCGCCTCGGGCGCCAGGGTCAACGGCTCCGGCTCCCGCTGCGCTTCGTCTCTGAGGCTCAGGAGGGTGGTCAGGCGCTCAGCGTACCTCGCGGACACGGCGGCAGGAACCGGCGGCGCTCCGGGCCTCCGGCGCCCCACCAGGGAGCCAGGCACGATGAAGACGAACCGCGGGACGAGTCCGCGCCGAATCACCTCGCCCGGCAGCTTCGCGAACCCCTCGACGACCACGGGTTGAACCGTGGTGACGACGGACAGAGCCGGCCGGTCCACGTAGATCGGCTCCTTGGTCTTGCGGTCCACGCGGATGGCGTCGCCGTCGATCGCGTTCATGATCGCGTCGAAGTTCGGGCCGTTGCCGTAGCGGCCCGTGAGCTGGCTCCAGATTTCGGCCTCGCTCGAAGCCCAGCCCAGGCCCCCGCCCTGCTCACTGAGCACGCGGACGAGTCCCTCGGGCGTGGCGTCGCCCGTGACGTAGACGGGCGAGACCGGCACCTCCGAGTGCGCCAGTCGATCCCGCAGGTCCGCGACGTTGGTCGCTGCGTCCTCGTCCTCGGGGTTCGCGGCGTGTCGCCGCTTCGCTTCGCGGATCTGGTCCTCGAGATCGACAACCGCATCCCGAGCGTCGCGGATCTCCGGCTCCAGTTCGTCGCTGCGGGTCTTGCCGTGCTGCCGGATCGGCGCGAGGGCGTGGCGAAACACCGGGCTCTTGCCGGCGCCCGAGTCCATCACGGCGCAGAGGGCCAGCGTCGGCGGGCGCGTCCAGCCGGGCTGGATCTTCAGATCGACGGCCGGGGCCACGGCGATGGAGAGCGCGCCCAACCCGAGCGTCGCAGGAACGTCTACCGGAACCTGTACCGAGGCGCCGACAGCCTCCGCCCAGGCCCGCAGCCAATCGGGGAGAGCCTCGACCGGGAACGGAGACGGCTTCGGAGCCGCGTCCAGGGGCGTGAACGGCTTCCAGGGTCCGTCCAGGGCCAGATCCGTGCCGAGGCTGCCCTCGGACACGACCGGGGGCCTATCGTCGTTGGGATGGCGGGTCATGCCTCCACCTCCCCGAGGCAAGCCTCGACAAGCGCGCAGAGGCGCCCCTCCCGGTGGAGGTCGTTGGCGTCGCGGTCCTCGAAGAGCGTCAGCCGCCGGTAGCGGCGCGTCGCCTCGGCCGTGCCGTGACGGTCGCGGAGCGCCCGCGCCAGCGTCCCGGCGACCTTGTCGGAGTGTGCATCGTGGACGAGGGCAACCACACGGCTGCACCCGTCGAGGAACGGCGTCCACTCGGCGCGCCAGCCCGAGGACGCGTTGACCAGCCCGACCACGGCCGCCCGCGTCCCGGCGCACTCGGCAACGGAGAGCCAGTCCGGCTCCCCCTCGACGATGATGGTGGCGCGGCTGTACGGGAGCCCGACGACGTTCGATGCCGTCCGGTACGGCAGCCGCAGGCCCAGCGGCAGGCGGGGACCACCACCGAACATCCCGAGCACCTTGGCGCCGCTTCGAAGCGGCTGGTAGAGTCGCCAGCGCCAGCCCACGGGGGCGGAGCACTCGGGATGCCAGACCGGGATCGCCAGTCCGGCCGCCCAGGGCTCTCCCCGGAGCGGGTGCCAGAGTTCGAGGCGGTCGGCGTCGCCAGTGGAACGGAGGACGCCGGCCGCCTCTGCAACCTCGGGTGGGGTGTCGCGGATGATCCGCCGCAGCTCGGGGAGGACGGGCGCGAGGTCCCGACACCCGAGCTGGTACGCAGTCGCCACGCCGACACCCCGGGAGGCGAGCCACGCCTCCATCGCCGGGGTCG
The DNA here is from genome assembly GCA_051747385.1 of Myxococcota bacterium. Taxonomy (GTDB): domain Bacteria; phylum Myxococcota_A; class UBA9042; order PHBI01; family JACKFB01; genus JBNJGB01. Next base: position 121,221 of record JBNJGB010000003.1, on the reverse strand, counting down.
GAACGAGAGCGTGTGCGCAGTCCCACAGCCGCCCCCAGAGGCAGCAGGAGCCGTCAGAGAGGCACGGGAGCGGGGTGTCCTCCGGCAGGGCCACAGCGGGCTCACAGGTCCAGTCTCGGACGTGAATGGCGGTCATGCTTCCACCTCCACACCGGCCCGTGTCGCAAGGTCGCGAACCGCGTCGACGAACGCCGCCCCGGTCACCGCGCGATGGAGGTCGACCACGTCGCCGCCGGCACCGCATCCGAAGCAGTGCCAGCCGTCCCGATGCACGCCGAGCCCGAGGACCATGCTGGTCGGGTTGCTACCGCCGTGGACGATGCAGGCGCACCGGGCCTTGCCGTTGCGGGGGCGCGACGGCCGGGCGCCGAGGTCCACCGCCAGATCGACGACGGACACGCGCTGGCGAATCGTGTCGAGGACGTGCTCGGGGATCATGCTCCACCCCCGGCGACGTGCTCGGAGGTCGACTGCCGGGCCCGCTCGGCGAGCCAGGCGTCCAGGTCCTCGCGGGCGTAGACGATGATGCGCGGGCCGGCCTTGCTATAGCGAGGCCCGTCGCCCCGCATCCGCATCTTGGCCAGCGTCGAGACGGTCAGGCCGACGTAGTCAGCCGCGTCGGCGGTGCGCAGATAGGGGTTCGACTCGTTTCGTTCCACAGCTCTTCCTCCGTGCTGGATTGTCCCGGCATTCCGATGGTGTGCCGGGCTTGCACGGAGGAAGATGCGGTCCGGTTCCTGGGGATTCATAGGGTCCCCGTGTGGCCCCCATGAGGCGCCGGGCAAGAGGAAGGCCGCGGCGCGACCACCGGCGCCGCAGCTAGCTGCCCGCGGCCCTACTGCGACTCGACGTGTTTCGCGGCGTCGATAGTCAGCCTGTGGGCCTCGGCCCTCGTGATGCCGCCTGAGCCGTGTTCGTACCTCAGGCGCGCGTACACGCACCCGCGCATGGTGCGGGCCAGTAGCCGTTCATTCGGGTTCTTCGGGTCGGGTTCCTGCTCCATGCCAAGGCGCTCTAGTTCCGCCTCGGCGTCCGGCTCCGAAATGCCCTTGTAGTGCTTGGCCCAGCGGCACGCCGCAGCGAATCGGTCGGGGGCCTTGTTCTCAGGCCGAGAGATGGCAGGCCGGGCACCCGCGGGTGGCCCGCAGGGGCGGGAGGCAGAAACGCCCGGCCGTAGGTCCGCCGGGAAGCCCTCGGGCACGGGAAACCCCTGCTCGAACCACCATGCGACGAAGGCAGCGGGATCCGTCGCCGGATACGCCTCCTCTGCCGAGTCGGTCCAGAAGACGCGCGGATCGTCCTCGCTTGGGCGCACGCCCGTCCGGTCTCGCTCCATCGTCACCCAGATGCGGGCGCGCTTGCTCACCGGCGAAAACGAGGCTGCCCCTCCCTTCGCCTCGGGGATCTTCCCGAGTTCCATGGCCTCCTGAGCGTCTTGCACGAAGCGGGCGTAGTCCCTGAGTTCGTCACGGTCCGCGCGGTCAGGCCGAAACCGCAGCCACTCCCCGCGTCGACCCATCATGGTTCGAACGAGGAGCCGGAGTCCGACGCACGGCCGGCGCAACACGTTGAAGTCGGTCAGTTCGATGCCGTCCTCTGCACGCTCCCGCAACGTCGCCTCCTGCATGCCCATGGCCAGCCTCTCGCGCCCGGCTGGCGAGACGCACAGCTCGGCCGGTGACACCTCCACGCCGGTCGGGCTGTGGCCTTCCATCCCGTCGCACCACTCGCGCCAGCCGAAGCGGGACCCGTCCGGCGCAACCACGGTCCCGGTTGGAGCGAGCGGACTGTCCGACGCCTGCCAGGGGAGCCGGAACGCGTGCACCACAACCGCCCTGCCCGCCCGAAGCTCCGACCAGGCGCCCGCGTCCAGGCTCGGAACGAGCAACCATCCGCCAGCGGCCAGCGCTCGCATGAAGACGTTGGCGGGGCTCTCGATAGGCTCGCCGCGGCCCCCGGGGTCTGCCCGCAGGGCGTATTCCCTGTTCATCCTCCAGTACCGCTCGGCGTTCCGAGCCACGTACCCGCCGTACTCTCGCCACTCCACGGGGCGCGAGTAGCCCGACTCGCCGATGCGCGACCCGCGAAAGACCCAGCGCGGCGCACAGTTCCCCCACTCCGCGAGCGACACGCGGCGCTCGCGCCGGCCTTGAACGATGGCCCGCCCAGGGATGCACACCTCCACCCGGCCGGCAGCGGCCATGCCCCACAGGACCGCGGTGGATTCGCCCAGCTCGGCCGCCAGGTGATCCAGTGTGGTACCGGACACCTCCGTACCCCCGAACGGCACCGAATCGTCCATGACACCCCCGCATGGTGTCCCCGCATGTGAAGGCCGCGCGGCGGGCCGGAGTGCGGGCCCCGGCGTTCGGCTGGCCTAGCCTAGCCGCGCGTGTCTGTGATGGCGCGCACGGCCCAGCGCGTCAAGCGCGGGCCCGCCGTCAGCCTCGCTTGCTCTTGATTGGCACCACCTCCGCGCCCTCGCCGGGGTCCATAGTGGAGGCGATGCGAGCAGCGATCCTGTCTGCCTGCGCCTTGACGGGATCGTCGGACAGGTGCGCGTAGCGCGAGGTCGTCGCCGCGTGCCTGTGGCCCAGGATGGCGCCGATGATAACCAGCGAGGAGCCGCCCTCGGCGCCGACGCTGGCAAAGGTATGCCGCAGGTCGTGAAGGCGCACGTCCTCCAGTCCGGCACGCTCGCGGATGCGCCTCCACACCTTCTGGAGGCCCTTGAACGGCTCGCCTGGCTCGGCGCCGGGGAAGACGTGCGGATTGCCCTCCACGCGCGGGAGGCGTCCGAGGAGTTTCGCCGCGGGCGCCCCCAGCGGAACCACCTTCGCCCGGGTCTTGGAGTCGGGGAGCCGGAGGCATCCGAAGTCGAAGTCCACCCACTCCCACCGCAGCCCGAGCACCTCGGACCGCCGGCAGCCCGTCAGGGCGAGGAGCCGGATAGCGTTGATGGCGGACGGGTTGACGCCCTCGGCCTCGGCTTCGCTCAGGGCCTCGCCCAGCCGCGCTCGCTCCACCTCCGATAGGAACCGCTCCCGCTTCTGGTCGGGGAACCGCTTCACTCCCCGCGCGGGGTTGTCCGGCCGGAGGCCCCGCGCCACGGCGAACGTGAAGATGGAGCCCAGCATCCCCACGGTGCGGGTCGCGACGCCCTTCCCGCCTCGGGTCTTGGAGCGCCCGCGCTTCTTCGCGGAGCGCTTACGCGCCGTCTTGCCGTTGGCCACGTCACGGAGGAACCGCTCCACGTCACCGCGGGTCACGGAGTCCACCTTGCGGCTGCCCAGGAGCGGCAGGACGTGGCACTCGATACGGCGCCGGTCCTCGGCGATGGTCGACGCCTTCTTGGTGGTGCAGCCCTCGGCGAGCCACAGCTCGCACAGCTCGGCAACCGTCAGCGCCTCCCGGGCCTCCCGCTTCGCCTGCGCCGGGTCCTCCCCGGCGGCCACCGCCCCGAGGAGTCTGCGGGCCTCCTCTCGCGCCTGGTACACGGTCCACGGCTGCCCGTGCGCGCCGATGGTCACCTTGCGCGTGCGCCGCTCTCCTTGGGGCCGGTACTTCACCACGTAGCTACGCCGGCCGGACGGGTTGAGCTTCACCCCGAGGCCCTTCACCTCAGTGTCCCAGATCCACCGCTCCCGGTCGCCCTTCTCTCCGGTCGGACGCTTGGCACCCTCCACGATCCGCTTGGTCAGCTTGGCGACGGCCACGTGCCCCTCCTCGGTGGGTTCCTCCCGTGGTGTGTCGTGGGTTCCTAACGGCGTCTTAGGAACCCAATAGGAACCCACCGGCAGGGTATACCAGGGAACCCACCGGAACAACGATGCACGCAACACCCTGTAACGGCGCCACTTCCCGACACCTCACGAATTGCCCGGAACCCCGGCTCACCACCTTGCCAAGGTGGAGGTCGCGGGTTCGAATCCCGTTTCCCGCTCCAACACGAAGGCCCCGGACTCCGGGGCCTTTTTTGTGTCCGGGGCTTGCGCGCCCCGTGGGCGCCCGCGGCCGCGTTGACACTCTCCGCGAGCAGGTGATAGCGTCCAATTCGCCGTGAAAGAAGGCGGAATCCCTGGCAGTCCGAGCCTCCGGGGCGGGGGCGCCCCGCCGGGGTCCGCCGTAGGCTGGAGAGACCGCACGTGAAAAAAGCGCCAGAGATCCTGCATGCCCGGGACGGCAAGCTCGTCCTTCAGCTCGACGAGGGCCTGTACCCCCAGGACGTCATCTTCGGGGCGGCCTACATCTTCGTCGACCGGGCCTACGTCCTGCTTGGAAGGGACGGCGACACCATCTCGGTGGAGATCGCCGCGAAGGACGAGGACGCGGACGAGGACGCGCTCCGGGCCCTGGCCGGGGAGTTCGGCAACGAGCTTCTCAGCCAGTCCCTCCGTCGCCGCATCACGCAGCAGAACAAGAGCATCCTGGAGAGCATCGTCTCTCAGGCCTTGGCCGGCGCGACGGGCGCCATGGTCCCGGAGGCCTTCGACGACGAGGTGGAGGACGAGGAGGACGACCTCGACTTCCTCGACGATCCCCTCGGCATCGCGGTCCCCTGGGAGGAGCGCTTCAAGAAGCGCGGATCCGCCCCGACGGCTGCCGGTCCGCAGGCCGAGGCCGGCGACGCCGGCGGCCACAAGCCGGCGAAGAAGGGGGACGACTAGATGGCCGACGAGCACACGGGCACGGCCGAGGCCTCCCGGGTATTCGACAAGGAGCTCTACGAGCTCGGCGCCATCGAGGACGCCCTGGAGATCTACGCGCCATTCGGGACGCTGAGCATGGACCGCGACGCGCATGCGTGGACGGTCCGCTTCGACGACGTGGACGAGGATCTGGACGCGGAGATCCTCGCGTCGGAGTTCGCCAACTTCGTGCTCGTGGCAACCATCGAGAGGGCGCGCTAGATGGACACTGCAGGCGTCACGACGGTGGACACGGACGTGGCCGGCCCCTTCCGGTATCGCGTCCTGGACGGCCGGTACCTCATCACCAACGACTACGGGGACTGGCTGCTTCTGGAGCCGGAGGAGTTCCGGTGCTTCGTCGAGGGCGACCTCGACGACGAGCCGGACCTCTACGAGCGCCTGCGCGCGAGCCGCTTCATCCACGGCGCCATCGACCAGGCCGACGCCGCGGAGATCCTGCGTCGCCGGTACGCCTACCTGCAGCACGGGCCCGACCGTCACGTCCTGGTGTGCGCCGGTGACGACGGCGAGGTCATGTCGGAGGCGACCGCGGAGAAGGCCGTCGACTGTGCCTTCATGTCCACGAGCCCCGCCCTGACCTTCGTCCTCCGGGGCGGCGATCCGCTCGCGCACCGCGCCCTGCTGGACCACGTCGTCTCCTACGCCCGCGACAAGAACCGCCTCGCGCGCAAGGGCCTCGAGATCGTCGTGGAGAGCGATCTGGGCGGCATGGACGAGGACCTGCCAGCACACCTCGCGGGGCAGGGCGTGGCCGTCCACGTCGTGCTCACGGACGCCCTCCTGGACGACGCGGACGCCCCTGCCCGCGGCTGGATCTCCAAGCTCCACGCGGCGTGGGAGGAGGCGGGAGCGGATCGCCGCGTACGCCTGATTGCGAGCCTGACCGCGGAGCGCCTCGGCCGCGTCCGCGACATCGTGGACCTGGCGGCCGACCTGGGGTGCTCCAGCGTCGATCTGCGCCGCCCCCACAACCGCCGGTTCCTCCTCGGCGAGGAGGGACAGCCGGGCTTCACCGTGGGCGAGTGGGCGGCCGCGTGGAGCCAGGGCCTGGACCGGCTCCTGGAGCACGCACGCGACGGACGTGACCTGTACGAGCGCACAGCGCGCGTGCTGGCCGCCAAGGTGCTCGACGGGGACGTGCCGCTCGCGGACGACGACTACCGCTCCCCGGCCCGGGACGGCATCGGTGAGCTGGCGTATCACCACGACGGGCGCGTCTACGCCTCCGACGCCGGGCGTGTCGTGGCTGACCTGGCGGACGACCCGCTCTTCCAGGTGGGGCAGCTCCCCTACCAGGGCTATCACGACATGATCACCAGCGCGACGGTCCGGGCCCTCGTCGTGGCCAGCACCCTGGAGAGCCAGCCCGGCTGGACCGACTGCGCCTACAAGCCGTACGTGGGCCTGTGCCCGGCGGAGAACTACACCGAACAGGGCTCCATCCAGGGGCGCATGCAGGACGGGAGCACCGCGGCCGTGCTCCAGCGGGTGCTGGACTCCCTCTTCGCCCGCCTCACCGGCGGTGACGGCGACCGCGCGATCCTCGAGCGCTGGGCCGGGGTCGGCCCGGCCTGACCCGGCCGCCGCCGCCGAACCCGGTGCAAGCGAGGCCGCTTGCTGCTACACTCCGGCCCGCCTGGCGCTGGAGGAACCCGCCCTTGGACCCGACGAACTTCCCGGCCGAGTCCCTCGATCGCGACGCGGTGGCCGTCGTCTCGCAGCTTCAGCAGGAGGGGTATACGGCCTTCCTGGTGGGCGGCTGCGTACGCGACGCGCTGCTGGGCCGGGTGCCAAAGGACTTCGACATCGCCACGACCGCGACGCCCGACGAGCTGAAGTCGGTGTTCGGGAGGCGATGCCGGCTCATCGGACGGCGGTTCAAGCTGGCCCACGTGCGTTCCGGCAGGCAGGTCTTCGAGGTCGCTACCTTCCGCGGTCCGCCAGAGGACCAGACGGTGGAGGACGACTCCGGCTTCGTCGTGCGGGCGAACGCCTTCGGCACGCCGGAGGAGGACGCCTGGAGCCGGGACTTCACCATCAACGGCCTCTTCTACGACCCGGTCGCAGCCCGCCTCCACGACCACGTGGACGGACTGCCGGACGTGTCCGCGCGGCGCCTGCGGACCATCGGTGAGGCCGAGCAGCGCTTCCGCGAGGATCCGGTGCGCCTCCTACGCGCCGTGAAGTTCGCCGGCCGGCTGGGCCTGGGCCTGGACGACACCATCGTCGAGGTGGCGCAGGAGATGGCCCCCCTCGTGCACGACTGCCCGGTCGCCCGTGTGACGGAGGAGATCTTCCGGATGCACGAGAGCGGCCACGCCCGCCAGACGATGGCCGTCCTCATGGACCTCGGCATCCTCCAAGCGGTACTGCCCGAGGTGGCGCGCACACTCGACGAAGGGCCCCTGTCGCGGGACGAGTGGCTCGAGTGGCTCGGAGCGCTGGACCGGATGGTCCAGGCTCACGGCAACCTGCCCCGCGAGAGCACCTTCGTCCTCTTCGCCTGGCCCCTGGTGCGACCCACGATCCTGTCCGCGGCCGAGTCTGGGCGCGCCGACTGGGGCAAGGTCGCCGTGGAGGCTACCCGCGAGGCGACCGTCCGCATGGCCGTGCCCGTGCGGCACCGCCAGCACCTCCGGGCCACCGCCAACGTCATGCGACGTCTCGTGGACAGCCACCGACGCCGGCGCCGGAGCAACCTCCTCCACGCGCCTGCCCTCCCCATGGCCCTGTCGCTGCTCCGCGCCGAGTACGTGACCCGCGTGGGCGACGAACGGGAGGTCTACGAGGAGTGGGCCGCCCGGTGCCGGGAGCGCGGCATCACCCCGGCCCCGTTCGAGCCCAGGGTGGAGGACACCAGCGAGGGCTCCCCGGACGACGACCGGGGCAGCGGGAGGCGTCGTGGCCGTCGGCGGCGCCGGCGCGGAGGCGGCGGGCGCGGCTGACGCGGCGGTACCTGCTTCAGCTACTCCTTCAGGATGGCGGCCAGGCGCTCCATGGTGCGGTCCATGGTCCGGCTGAAGCGCTCGTTGCTCTCCACCAGGCCGCGGATCTCGTCGGCGCAGCGCTTGATCTCGTCCAGGAGGATCAGGCCGTGGTCCCCCTCCGGCCCTGCGTCGTGCAGATACCGCCGCAGGTGCCCGATCCCCTCGTAGAGCCCGTCCACCCGGTCCGTATAGCGGCGGATCTCGTGCCGGCTGCGCGCGATGGCGCCCTTCGAGCCCTCCAGCTCGAGCAGATAGCGCTGGATCTGCGCGCTGCCGTTCTGGACGAGCGAGCGCAGGCGATCGACCTCCTCCTTCAGCGACTCGATGCGCTCGCTCTCCTCCTGGGGTCTCTTCCGAGCGCCGCTGCGCTCCTCCTCGAGGGCGCGCTCCAGCTCCGCCGCGCGCTGCTCGAGGCCCTGGGTCTGCCGTCGACTCTGCTCCGCCTCCAGGGCGCTGGCCACGGCAGACTCCACGGCGCTCTCCAACTCCGCCGCGCGCCGCTCGAGCTGGGCGGCGTGCTTCTGGAGGGCCTCGTACTTCGCCGCATCGACCACGCGCTCGCGAGGCACGCCGGGCTCGGTGCCGAGGGCGGCCGTGAGCGCACCGGCGGGCTCGGGCACCTGCTCCTCCAGGGCCTCCCGCAGGGCACGCTCCTCGTCGCGCTCCGCCTCGAGGGCGGCCACCTGGTCGCGGAGCCGCTCGACCTCCTCGCGCGCCTCGCCGAGGGCCTCGCGAAGCTCCGCGGCGACCTCCTCGTCCACCCCGCGGCCCTGCTCCTGCTCACGGGTCCTCACGAACGCCTTGCGCAGCCGCTCCAGGGCCACGCGCGTTCGCTCGGCCCGCTCGGCGGCTGCGTCCCGGTCGGCCGTGAGATCGCTCATCCGCGACAGGAGATCGTCCAGGCGCTCCTCCAGATCGTCGCGCTCGCGACGCACCTCCCCGACGGCCTTCCGGGCGATGGCTTCGCCTCGCCGCGCGTCACGAAGCGCGTCCTCGAGCTTGTCCGCATGCTGCTCCGGCGCCCGGGCCCGCGCGCGCTCCAGGTCTTCCTGCGCCTGCCGGAGGCGCTCCTCCAGAGCCGCCTCCCGGCGGCGCCGCTCCTCGGCCAGGTCCCGGTACTGGTCCCGATCGGACTCCACGGACACCAGGCGCGCCCGGAGGGCCTCCACCTGCTGTCCCCGCTCCATCGCGTCGGCGCGTACCGCGTTGAACTCGGAGAGCTGATCCAGCAGGGCGCGGACCTCGGCCCGCGCGGCCGCGAGCTGGCGCTTCAACCGGGGGACGTCCTCGAACTCCTCGAAGATCGCCCCCTCCGTCTCTTCGCCACCCCCGGCCTCCGGCTCCTCCGCGGATCGTCCGTCGTCCGCCGCCAGCGGGATGCCCTCGCCATGCTCCTCCGACGCGCCGGGCGTGTGATGGCCCGACGAGCCCTCGATGGAGCCCGGCTCGTGGTCATGGGACATGGACGACGCCCTGGCGCAACCGTTCGATGCAACAGCCGTTCACCAGCGCAGCATAGCCCATCGGCGCGCGGGATGTCATCGCCCGACCGTGCGGCCGATAACCGTCGAGGCGGGGCGCGCAGGCCGCCCGTCCCGGCCGTACACCTGCGCGCCGCATCCGGCTACTTCGGATCGAGCTGGGCGACTACCGCCCGGCCCTCCTTCTGCGGCCTCTGGGACACGGAGCCCGCGTCGGACAGCTGCTCCAGCTCGTCCCTGAGCAGCTCACACCACCGGTCGATGTACGCCATCTCACGGCCGCGCAGCCGCATCACGAACTTCACGCGGTCGCCGGCCTTCAGAAAGCGGCGGGCCCGGTTGAACTTCGTCTCGATATCGTGATCGTCCGTCTTCGGCCGAAGCTTGATCGTCTTGAGCTTGGCCGTCTTCTGCGGCTTGTGTCGCTTGGAGAGCTCGTACTTGAACTTCCCGTAGTCCATCACCTTGCACACGGGAGGGCGTGTGTCCGGCGCGACCTCGACCAGGTCGAGGCCGTGCTCGTCGGCCACCGCGCGCCCCTCGTCCGGGCTCATGATCCCGAGCTGCTCACCCTCCGGTCCTATGACCCGAATGGTGGCGAAGCGGATCTCCCGGTTCACCCGGTGCTTCTCCGGGGTGTTCTTCACCCCCTGTCGCTGCCGTTTCGTACGACACCTCCTGAGCCCTCGAGGCCCTCCGTCCTGTTGCACACGCCGGTCACGGCCACGCGTCACGCACGGACGCACTCCCACCGCGACACCCTGTCGAGACCATGGGCAAATCGTATGCGAGCCCCCACGGTGGGGCAAGCCCCCACCGTCATGACTCGTCCTCCCCCTCGTACGCGCTGCATCAACGGGGCACGTCACCCTCTTCGAGCCGCGCGATCTGCTCCCTCGCCGTCGCGATGTACTGCTGCTCGGTGGGGAGGTCGCGGGCGACATCCACGTACCGTCGCCACGTCTCCACGGCGCGCTCGCGCTCGCCGCGCTCCTCGAGCGCGTAGGCGAGGTTGTACAGGGCCTGGGGATACTTCTCGCGAGCCTCCAGGGCCTCCTCGTAGGCCTCGATCTCCCCCGCGACGTCCCCCGCCTTGTTGTGGGCGATCGCGAGGTTGTACCAGGCCTTGTAGTAGCCCGGCTCCTCGTCGACAGCCGTCCGATAGGCCTCCAGCTCCTCGGACAGCAGGCGCTCACGCTCCTCCTCGTCCGGCGCGCGATCCGCCAGGCGCGCGTAGGCGATGCCGAGGTTGAACCAGGCATCCGCCTGTTCCTCGTCCAGGGCGATGGCCTTCTTGTAGGTCCGGATCGCTGAGTCCAGGTCCCGCAGCCGCGCGTGGAGGATCCCGAGGTTCACGAGCGCATCCACCGCCTCCGGATCCACCTCGACGACCCGCTCGTAGGTCTCCAGTGCGTCCTCGAGGCGGCCTGCGTCCTCGTAGGCGATCGCCAGGTTGTACACGGCCTTGCCGTAGCGGGGATCCAGCTCGACGGCCTTGCGATACGCATCGATCTCGCGCTTGTACTTGCGCTGCTTTCCCAGGGAGATTCCCAGGTTGTACCAGGCCTCCTTGTAGGAGGGCTCCTTGTCCACCGCCCGACGATACGCCTCCACGGCCTTGTCGAGCTGCCGTGCATTGAAGTACTCGTTGCCGAGCTTGAAGTACTCCTCCGCCGACGCTTCGTCCTCGCCCTCGGCCGCCGTGGCCGAGGCGACCACGCCGAGGGCGAGGGCGCCCAGAACGAGCGCCAGGATGCTGCTGCGGGCCGCGGTCTTCACGTGCTGACCATCTCCGGGCGGACTTCGCCTCCGAGGGCGAGCGCTTCCGCTTATCACTAGAAGACGTCGAGACGCCATGTCAACGTCCGCGAACACCATCCCATGCCCGCCCTTCGAACCTCGCGCCGTATGGAGCCTGCTGCTATTCGTGCTCCCGTGCTTTGCGGCCTGCAAGCCGTCCGACGAGCCGCCGCGGCGGGCCGAGGCCCCAGCCGCGGAGGCGCGCTCGAGCGTGTCGACCTCCACCGGCGACTCCGGGACCGTCGCGACACGCGGGACCATCCGTCTCACGGCTCCGGATCCCGCCGACGAGACCGACACCGCCGCGCTGCCGGCGCCCGACGTGTCCGAGCCCGATCGCGGGGACGCCGCGCCGTCGACCGCCACCACCCCCGACGCGGACGCCCTCGGTCTCTCCCCGGGCCTCCTGACGAAGATCCTCACGGCCCCCTCCGAAGAGGATCGCGCCCGAGCCGACGCCCTGAACCGCAAGGGCCTCCGCCGCCACCGCAAGCTCGAGATCCCCGCCGCCATCGAGGCGTACCGGGCAGCGCTCGAGGCCTGGCCCGGCCACTCCTGGGCCAACTACAACCTGGCGTGCGCCCACGCGCTCCAGGGCGATCGCGAGGGGGCCCTCCGGCACCTGCGCATCGTGGCAGCCCTGGGCGGCGAGGAGGCCGAGGAGCGCTTGCACGCCGCGCGGACGGATCCGGACTTCGAGCGCCTGGTCGACGATCGCGACTTCCGCTCGCTCACGGGCTACGTGACGGTCCTCGTCGCGCCCTCGCCGTCCCTCGACGACGGAGACGCGGTGGCGCAGGTGGAGGCGGCGCTGCGCGAGGCACACGTCCCGGCCCGGGCCCGCGACGAGGCGTGGTCCGAGGACCTGGAGCGGACCACGCTCCGAATCCGTGCCGGCGACCCGGCCGCGCGGGCCATGGCCGACGAGGTCGAGGTGGCGTGGTCGCGGCCGCTGGAGCGACGGTCCATCCCGGACGCCGAGAGTCCGCTCGTGCTCGTGCTGGGCCACGGCGCCCGGGCCGGTGCGGACGTGGCCGGCCCGAAGGACCTCGTGGGCCGCCCCCTCGTGGCGAAGACGGACGACGCCGTCGAGCGACTGCGACTCAAGCGCACGGGCTTCTTCTCCTGGGAGCGCCTGGAGGACGACGGCCGCCGCGTCACCCGGACCGGCCGCTACCTCCTCGACAACGGCGCCCTGTCCCTGTCGTACCGTCAGGTGATGGAGTCCCCGCGGCGCGGCGCAGCACCCGACGTGGACATCGAGCAGGGCCGGCGCAGCACCCACAAGGTCCGCGTCGAGGACGGCGCCCTCGTCGTGGACGATCAAGTGTTCCAGCCCGAGGGCTGACGCCCCCCGCGATCAGTAGCCGCCCTCGCCCAGGGCGTGCATCGCCAAGGTGGCGGCCACCAGGACGGCGGTCTCGGCGCGCAGGATCCGCGGGCCCAGCCAGGCGGGCTGCCAGCCGCGGTCGCGCAGGCGGGCGACCTCCCCCTCCTCCAGGCCTCCCTCCGGGCCGACCAACACGCGAAGGCGCCCGTCGACCGCCGCCTCGCAGAGCACCTCCGCCGCCCTCGGGGCCTCCTCCTCCCAGAACACGACCCCCGGTCCGTCGTCCGGCAGGCGGCGAATGGGGAGCACCTCCGGCATGTCGGGTCGTCCGCACTGCCGCGTGGCCTCCTCCGCGATCGTACGCCACCGGCGCAGGCGCTTGTCGGCCTTCCGGGCGTCGGGGCGGACCACGGTGCGCGCGGCCACGTACGGGACGATGCGTCGCGCGCCGATCTCCGTGAGCTGGCGCACGACGTCGTCGCTGCGCCCGCCCTTGAGGAGCGGAATCCACACCTCCAGGTCCACCGCCGGCGTCGGGTCGGGCCCCCGAGCCTCGCGGACGATCTCGACGACCGCGGGCCCGATCCCGGCGAGGCCCCCTTCCCAGCGACGCTCGTCGCCGTCCACCACCTCCAGCGGCGCACCCACCCTCAGGCGGAGCACGGACACCAGGTGTCGGGCCTGCCCCTCCGGGACGGCGACTCGCTGCCCCGGCACCACCGGCTGCGACAGGCGGACGCGGGTCACGACGGCCGATCGAGATCCAGCCGCACCCACTCCCCGCGCCTCGCGACCCCGGCGGCGACGAGGCCGGCCTGCCGGAAGCGGGCGAGCACCTCGTCGGCCTGGCTCGCCAGGACGCCGCTCAGCACCAGACGGCCCCCGGCCGCCGTGTGCGCGGCCAGGTCGTCCGCGAGATCGATCAGGATGACCGCCAGGATGTTCGCGAGCACCACGGGGAAGCGCCCCGGCACGTCGGCCAGAGGGGTCGTGGACAGATCAAGCCGACCGGCCACACCGTTCCGATCGGCGTTTTCGCTGGCGCAGGCGACCGCGTCGGGATCCGTGTCCACCCCGACGACCCGCCCCGCCCCGCGCTTCACTGCGGCCACGGCGAGGATGCCCGTGCCGCACCCGACATCCAGCAGCGTGCCCGGAGCCCCGGCCTCGCAGAGGGCGTCCACCGCCTCCAGGCAGAGCCGCGTCGTCTCGTGCTGCCCCGTGCCGAAGGCCATGCCGGGCTCGAGCACCACGACCTGCTGCTCGGGCGGCCCGGCCTCGTCCTCCCACGGGGGGCGCACGGCCAGGCGCGGCGACACCGCGAACCCGTGGAACCAGCGCTTCCAGCGCTCGCGCCAGTCTTCGTCCAGGGGACGGCTCTCCATGCGTGCGCCGTCGTACCCGGCGAGGGCCGCGCCCAGGCGCGCCTCGGCCGACTCGCGCTCGGTCTCGGGGACGTACACCGTGAGGCGCATCGTCCCGGACGGCAGGGGCGCCTCGTCTCCCGGGGGAGCGCCGGCGTCCTCCGTCAGAACCCCGCCGGGGCTGACGGCGAGGCACGCGGAGCCCAGGGGCTCCAGCCACGCATCCACCCCGCCGGGCTCACCCGTCACCGACGGGGGCACGGGGACGAGGAGCCGAAGCTCCCGCCACCCGGCCTCCTCGCCGGATCCGGACATCAGTCGGCGACCACCCAGACCTTGATCTGGGCCCGGACGCCCCGGTGGAGCTTCACGCCCACCTCGTAGACGCCCAGCGCCTTCAGCGGCTGATCCAGGAGGATCCGCCGGCGATCGATGTCGATGCCCTCGTCGGTCAGCGCCTGGGCGATGTCCTTGGAGGTCACGGACCCGAAGATCTTGTCGTCCTCGCCCACGAGACGCGTGAGCGTGACGCTCAGCCCCTCCAGGCGCGCCGCGAGATCCTCCGCCTCGCGCTGCTCCCGGGCGATGGACGCCTCGATCATGCGCCGCTGGTGATCCAGCTGGCTCTTGTTCTTGGGCGTGGCCAGCACGGCGAAGCCCTGCGGGATGAGGTAGTTCGACCCGTAACCGGGCTTCACCTCCACCAACTCGCCGGCGGTGCCGAGCTCCGGCACGTCCTTTCTCAGGATGACCTGCATGGGGTGCTCCGCTAGTCGGTCGAGGCGTAGGGGAGGAGCGCGATGGCACGCGCCCGCTTGATCTCCCGGGCGAGCTTCCGCTGGTAGAACGCGCTCACGCCCGAGATCCGCCGGGGGATGATCCGGCCGCGATCCGTGACGAAGCGCCGGAGCAGGTCCGGGTTCTTGTAGTCGAGCTGATCTGCGAGCTTCTTGTCTGCCAGGAAGGGACAGACCTTCCTGCGTCCACCACGCCGCCTCATTCCTCTTCCTCCGAATCCTCGCCGGCCTCGGCCTTCTCGGCCTCACGCCGGGCGCGCTCCTCTTCCTCCTCGCGGGCGACCTCGACCTTCTTCGCCATGAAGGTCATCTGGCCGCCCTCGGCCTCGAAGTCGAACGCGTCCGCGTCGGTCCGATCGTCCAGCAGAATGGTCTGCCAGAGCATGGCCGGCTCGGTGATCTTCATGAGCCGCTCGAGCTCCTGGACGGTGTCGTTCGACCCCAGGTACAGGAGATAGAGGTAGTTGGCCTTGCTCTTCCCCGCGCGGTCGAGGGTGTAGGCGAGGCTCCTGCGCCCCCAGTCTTCCAGCCGCACCTCGCGCCCACCGGTCTTGTCGATGGCGTCGCGCATGCGGCCCAGGACCTTGTCCCACCCCTCGGTCCCGGAGTCCGGGTCCACCAGGGTGACGGTCTCGTACTTGCGTAGGTACGTCGGCATCGCTCGGTTCTCCTCCTGGTCTGGGCCCCGGGCAAGTGCGCCCGGAGCGAGGAGCGAAGGCCAGGGAGCCTGCCCCGGCCCTCGCGTGACGTCAAGCAGGGAGTGTGCCGACCCCGCACGGAGCCGGCACACGGTCCATCCATCAGCCGTCGGCCCGGATGAGGTCGTCGAGCGCGTGGCCGGCGTCGCCGGTCTTCGCCGGGTCCTCGTCCTGCCCCTGCTCGATCGTCCGCTCCGTCGGCGCGGCCGTCTCGGCGGCCTCCTCGGAGGACGTGTGGAAGCTCACCAGCACAGGCGCGGTCACCACGGCCACGACGCTGATGAGCTTGATGAGGATGTTCAGCGACGGGCCCGCGGTGTCCTTGAAGGGATCGCCGACGGTGTCGCCGGTCACCGCGGCGGCGTGGGCCTCGCTGCCCTTGCCGCCGTGGACGCCGCCCTCGATGAACTTCTTCGCGTTGTCCCAGGCGCCGCCGGCGTTGGACTGGTAGATGGCCAGCAGCACGCCGGAGACGGTCACGCCGGCGAGCAGGCCGCCGAGGCTCTGGAGGCTCCAGAGGCCGACCAGGACGGGCACGACGATGGCGAGCAGGCCGGGCAGCACCATCTCCTTGATGGCCGCGGCGGTGGAGATGTCCACGCACTTCGCGTACTCGGCCTCCGCCTTGCCCTCGAGCAGACCCTTGATGTCCCGGAACTGGCGGCGGACCTCCTCGATCATGGAGCCGGCCGCCCGCCCGACGGCGAGCATGGACAGGGAGCTGAACACGAAGGGCAGCATCGCGCCGATGAAGACGCCGGCCATGACCTGGGTGTTCATGATGTCCAGGCCATGCATCTGGATGTCCTTGGACTTGGAGGCGTAGGCGCTGAAGAGCGCCAGCGCCGTGAGCGCCGCGGAGCCGATGGCGAAGCCCTTGCCGATGGCGGCGGTGGTGTTGCCCACCGCGTCGAGCTGGTCGGTGCGCTCCCGGACCTCGGGGGGAAGCTCGCTCATCTCGGCGATGCCGCCGGCGTTGTCGGCGATGGGGCCATACGCGTCCACGGCGAGCTGGATGCCCGTGGTGGACAGCATGCCCAGGGCGGCGATGCCCACGCCGTACAGCCCGGCGAAGTAGTAGGACACCAGGATGGCGGCGACGATGAGCAGGATGGGGATGGCGGTGGAGATCATGCCGACGGCCGTGCCGGCGATGATGTTCGTGGCCGCGCCCGTCTTGGACTGCTCGGCGATGTACTTCACCGGCTTGTAGTGGTCCGAGGTGAAGTACTCGGTGACGAAGCCGATGAGGGCGCCGGCGAGCAGGCCGAAGATCGTCGCCCAGAAGATGCCGTGGTGGGCGCTCACGAGTCGGACGCCCTCACTGCGGAACTGGGCGGCCTCGCTGATGACCGCCTGCCCGTCCGGGCCGAAGGCGAACATGATGCCCTCGGGCACGAAGTTGCCGATGGTGAACCAGGCGCCGACGATCATCAGGGCCGCGGCGATGAGCGTGCCGGTGTGCAGGGCCGCCTGGGGGTTGCCGCCCTCCTTCGTGCGCACGAAGAACGTGCCGATGATGGACGCGGCGATGCCCACGGCCGCGAGGTACAGCGGCAGGAAGACGAAGGACGTCAGGGGCTCGCCCTGCACGTCCGCCCCGTAGGCGAGGCTCAGGCCGAGGATCATGGTGCCGATGATGGAGCCGACGTAGGACTCGAAGAGGTCGGCGCCCATGCCGGCCACGTCGCCCACGTTGTCGCCCACGTTGTCGGCGATGGTGGCCGGGTTCCGGGGGTCGTCCTCCGGGATGCCCGCCTCGACCTTGCCGACCAGGTCGGCGCCCACGTCCGCGGCCTTCGTGTAGATGCCGCCCGCGACGCGCGCGAACAGGGCGATGGAGCTCGCGCCGAGCGAGAAGCCGGCGAGCACGTTGAGCACGCGCGAGAAGCCGACGAAGCCCGGCGTGTCGCCCTCGAAGAGCAAGCCGCCCTGGAGGAAGGCGATGAGCAGGACGCTCAGACCGACGACGCCCAGGCCCACCACGGCCATGCCCATCACGGACCCGCCCGCGAAGGCCACGCCGAGGGCCTTGGCCAGGCCGCTCCGCGCCGCGGAGGTGGTCCGGACGTTGGCCTTGGTGGCCACCCGCATGCCGATGAAGCCGGCGAGGCCCGAGCAGATGGCGCCCACAACGAACGACAGGGCGATGAGGGCGTGGCTGTCCTCCTGCTGGGCGTTGCTCCACCCGAGCAGGATCGCCACGACGAGCACGAACAGGCCGAGGACCTTGTACTCGCGCGCCAGGAACGCCATCGCGCCGTTCTGGATGTGGCCCGCGATGGTCTTCATGTGGTCGGTGCCGGCGTCCTGCTTGCCCACCCAAACGGATCGCACCATGGCGAAGACCAGGGCGAGCAGCCCGGCGCCCGCGACCGCGTACAGCTCAATCATTCGAAGTTCCTCCTTCCCGGTGGAGCGGACCTCGGTCCGCGGTCACACGACGCTGTCCACGCCGTTGTAGGCGTTCATCGCCCGCTCCGGGCCTTCCCGGAGCACCTGTTCCACGGCGTCCGCCGCCGCGTCCACGTAGCGGGGCAGGTCGATCCGCTCCTCGGAGCCGAAGTCGGACAGCACCCACCCCGTCACGTCGCCTCCGCGCGGGCGGTCGACACCGACCCGCACGCGCACGAAGTCCTTCCCGAAGTGCTGGAAGATGGACCGGAGGCCGTTGTGGCCCCCGTGCCCGCCGCCCTTCTTGACCCGGAGGCAGCCGAAGGGGAGGTCGAGATCGTCGTGGACCACGATGGTCTCCTCCGGCGGGATCTTGAAGAAGGCGCCCGCGGCGCCCACCGAGGTCCCGCTCCGGTTCATGTAGGTCATCGGCTCCAGCAAGACCACGTCCTGTTGCGCCAACCGGCAGCGCGCGAAGCTGCCGTTGAACTTCTCCCGGAAGGACGCCCCGGCCCGCCGCGCCAGCTCGCTGGCGACCATGAAGCCGACGTTGTGGCGATTCGCGGCGTACTTGGGGCCCGGATTGCCCAGACCGACCACCATCCACACGGGGCGCCTCCCGGACTCGACCGGCTACTCGGTCTCCGCGGGCTCCGGAGCGGGGGCCACCGGCTCCTCGGACGCCTCCTCGACGATCCCCGCCTCCTCGGCGGCCTCCTCGAGCTCCTCCTCGGCGGCCTCGAGCATGGCCTCCATGGCCTTCACGCCCTTCACGCGGATCACGTTGTAGTCGTGCTTGTACTCCGCGGTGACGCCCTCGGGCAACGGGACCTGGGACATCATGATCTGATGCGAGCCGGTGCCGATGTGGCTCATGTCGTACGTGATGGCCGCCGGGATCTTCTCCGGCAGGCAGCGGACCCGCACCTCGTAGCGCGTCTGGAAGGCCTGACCGCCGGCCTTCTCGGCCTCGGAGCGACCGGAGCGCTCGAGCGGGACGTCGACCACGAGCTCCGTCTCCGGGGTGATCTCCCAGAAGTCCACGTGCTCCAGCATCCGCTTCCACGGGTGAAGCTGGAAGTCCCTGATGATGGCCATCCGCGGCGTGTCCTCGCCGTCGACCGTCAGGTCGCAGACCGTGTTGCGCCCGTAAGGACCGTTCAGCGTCTTGGCCACCGGCACCGGGTCCACCGCGATGGCCGTGGGCTCCTTGCCGTTGCCGTACAGGATCGCGGGGATCCTCCCCTCGGCCCGGATGCGCCGGTTGGCGCCCTTGCCGGTCCGCTCGCGAATCTCCGCTTGGATGATCGCTCGTTCCATCGTGCTGATTCCTTCCTTCGCGGCGCTCCGCCCGCGCACGCCCGTCGTGCGGCGGTCCGGTGACGCCTGCCTACAGCGGCCGGTCGCTCCGCGCCGGCCACCCTCGGCGGTGTGACGAACTGTCAGGAGCGTGGTCTCTTTGGGGCGGCAGGATTCGAACCTGCGAATGCGGGGACCAAAACCCCGTGTCTTACCACTTGACGACGCCCCAGCAAGGTAAGCCCTTGATTTCAGTAGTGCTTTGACGTCGCTCAGCCCCCCTCCTGCGAGGGGCCGCTTGCCTAACACGGCCCCCGGGAGGTGTCAACGGCGGCATTGCGGCCGGCTGCACGCCTCGCGACTCACCGCCGGTAGGGAGCCTCCAGGGCGTCTCCCAGCACGCCCCGGATCATCTTCCAGGGCCGCGGCCGGCGAGCCGACAGAACGTCCTCCGGGACCGTGAACTCCGCGTCGCCCGGCAGGGGCAGGACCTCCCAGGTCACCTCCAGGCGGAAGCGGCGGCGCTGCCCCTCCACCGTGGCGTCGCCGGCGACCGTCAGGCTGCCGGCGAGCACCTCGTCGGCGCCCTCCCCCTCCGGCCGCCGGGCCACGCGGCCCTCGATCGTCCGCGGGCGATGGGTGGCCGCCAGCCAGGCGCTCCAATCCTGCTCGTGGTCTCGAAGACGGGCCAGGCTCTCCCCGTCCATCCCCCGCGGCCGGACCGCCGGATCGAGGGAGGCTCGCCTCCACTCCGCGGGTAGTCCGGCCACGACCTCCTCGCCGCCCGACGCCGGGCTCCACCGGATGTAGGGACCGAAGGCCTTCAGAGCCTCCGGCAGCAGGTCGTAGGCGGATCGGAGGAACTGCTCGGCCCGTCCGCCGAGGGTCTCCCGGAGCATCCAGGGGGCCCACAGCCTCCGGTACGCGAACCGCTCGCCGTCGAACACGGCCTCCCGCCCGTCCTCCAGGCCCCCCGGGGCCTCCACGGGGTGCGTCCACGTGCGGTGCTCGTGCAGCCGGAAGGCGCCGCCCTCGCCGCGGTCCACGGTCCGGACCACCTCCACGCCGGTCGCGGCGCCCGGCTCTCCTCGGAGGAAGAACTCCCCCCGCATCCGAATGCGGTGCGGCTCCGCGCCCGCGAAGGGCACAGGCTCCGGGGCGGTCGCGGCGCCGTCCTCGACCACGCGCGTGCCGGCCAGGGCGCGCTCGAGGGCCTCCGGGCCGGCCTCCTCCGGATCCCGGGTACAGCCTGCCACGAGGATCGCGGCGGCCCCCAGCACGGCTGCGACGGGCGCGAGCCGCCTCACTCCAGCCGGCTCCCGGGCTCCAGGGGATACCCCGCCAGGAAGGCCTCGGCGTCCAGGGCCCTCCGCCCGGGCGCTTGGAGGCGCTTCAGCCGCAGCGCCGTGCCCTCCCCGCAGGCCACGTCGACTCCCGAAGGGCCGGTCGCCAGGACCACCCCGGGCTCCGCGGCGGCGCCGGCCGGAAGCACCTCGGTCGGTGGATGGATCTTGAGGAACCGGGCGTCTCCCCCGTCGGGCCGGTGGCGGGTCCGGGTCCCGGGCCAGGGGTGCATGGCGCGCACGCGCCGCTCGATCTCGCCAGCCGAACGCGACCAGTCCAGGTCCCCGTCCCGCTTCCGGAGCATGGGCGCATAGGTGGCCGCGGCCGCGTCCTGCGGCGTGGCCTCGACCTCGCCCGCCTCCAGGTCGTCCAAGGTCTCCACGAGCAGCCGACCGCCCAGGTCGGCCAGGGCGTCGTGCAGGCTCGCGCCGGTGGCGTCCGGCCGGACGGGGATGGCCGCCTCGCGGAGCACGTCGCCCGTGTCCAGGCCCTCGTCCATCCTCATGATCGTGACGCCGGTCTCCCGGTCGCCCGCCAGGATGGCCGCCTGGATGGGGCTCGCGCCGCGCCACCTCGGGAGCAGGCTCGCGTGGACGTTCAGGCAGCCCCGCGGGGGGAGGCCGAGGACCTCGGACCGCAGGATGTGGCCGAACGCGGCCACGACGATCACCTCGGGTTCGTGACCGGCGAGCCAGTCCACGAAGGCGTCCGTCCGGAGCGTCTCGGGCTGGGTCAGGGGGAGGCCACGCTCCCGGGCGATGCGGGCCACGGGCGGCGAGACGACGCGGTTGCCCCGCCCCGCCCGCCGATCGGGCTGGGAGACGACCGCGACCACCCGGTGGCGCGAGGCCAGCAGCGCCTCCAGGGAGGCGGCCGCGAAGTCCGGCGTGCCCATGAACGCGACGCGCATGAGGGGGCTACTCCCCGTGCGCGGCGCGGATGGCGGCGAGGGCGTCGTCGTCGTCGTCCTGCTCGCGCTGCTTCAGGTACTGGCGCGTCACCAGCTTCCGCTTCACCGGGCTCAGCCGGTCCAGGAACGTGACGCCGTTCAGGTGATCCAGCTCGTGCTGGATGCAGATGGACAGCAGCCCCTCGGCCTCGAAGTCCAGCTCGTGACCCTGGAGGTCGAAGGCCTGCACGTGGATCTGGTCCCTCCGGCGGACCTCCGCGGAGATGCCCGGGAAGGACAGGCATCCCTCCTCCCAGGTCGTCCGGCCGTGGCTGTCCACGATGACCGGGTTCACCAGCGTCAGGAGCCCGCGGCGGTCGTCCTCCTGCTCCACGTCGAGCGTGATCAGCCGGACGTTCCGGGCCACCTGCGGGGCGGCCAGCCCCACCCCGCTCGAGACGTACATGGTCTCCGCCATGGCCTCGGCGAAGTCGACCATGCCCTGGTCCAGCTCCGTCACGTCGGCGGAGCGGCGCTTGAGGATGGCGTCGGGGTAGATGACGAGTGGCAGGCGTCGCGGCATTCCTATCTCCGGGGCTCGGCGGCCGCGCGGGATCCGCGCTCCAGGGCCTGCTCGTAGCGGGCGCGAAGCTCCGGATCCCCGAGGACCGCCCAGGCGTCTTCGATCCCACGCCCGATTTCGTCAAGGACCGGGACATCCTCCGCGTGCACCGGCCCCGGCCAACCGGTCGGGTCATACAGTCGGGACAGACGCTGGTACTGCTCTCGGATCACGTACGCGGTGGCTCCTGGCTGGACCTCCAGGATTCGATGGTAATCAGCGAAACGCACCTGGACGAGCTTGTCTTCCAGGTCGGGGGGCGCGGTCTCGTCCTCGGCAGCCTGTCGCGGCCCCACCGCCGACGCCGGCGCCCGGGCGGCCGGCGGGGTCGCTCGCTCGGGCCCCTCACCGTCCGGCGTCGGCAGCGGCGGCGGCGAAGCGTCGCGCCCCATCGGCTCCGCCAGCGCCTCCGCCCCGGACGCGCCGGCCAGGGCCGCGGCCGGATCGGCGCCCCCCGCCAGGGCCACCCGCCGGGCGCCGGCCAGCAGGTCCACGACCCAGCCCCAGGCCTCCTGTCCGGCGGCGCCGTCGGGCACGACCACCGCGTCCGGCCGGATCACCTTCGCGAGGGTGCGGCCCGACGAGCGGCCGGTCGCGCCGAGCACCTGGTGTCCCGCGTCGCGGAGCGCCGCGCTCAGGCGATCGGTGGTCTCGCGGTCGAAGCCGACGGTCAGGACCTGCATCGCCCCCGACCCCTCACGCGTCCTCGTCCTCGCCCAGCTCGAAGACGGGGCGCCACTCGGTCCCCAGGGGCGAGTCCATGAGCTGGATCCCCTGCTCCAGGAGCTGATCCCGGATGCCGTCGGCGCGCTCGAAGTCCCGCTCCTTGCGCGCAGCGACGCGCTCCTCGATGAGGCGCTCCACCTCCCCGGCCGTGAGGCCGCGGCGGACCAGCGCCCGCTGCTTCATCTCCTCTCGGACCTCGGCCGGGTCCGACGCGCCCACGCCGAGCACGTCGAAGACGGGCCGGAGCTCGTCGCGCAGGCACGCGAGGGTCTTCAGGCGGCCCTTCTTCTTGCGCCCCTTCCTCGTGTGGATCAGGTCGTTCACCAGCTTGAGCGGCTCGGCGATGACGCCCATCACGCGCGCCGTGTTGAAGTCGTCGTCCATGGCCTCGACGAAGGCGTCGTGCAGCCCCTCGACCATCTCCGCCTCGAGGAGCGGACCGTCGTCCGTGTCCTCGGCGGCCTCCAGGACGGCGTCCACGTCCGCCAGGGTCTGGTACAGGTAGTACACCCGCGCCGCCGCCTCCTCGATGGTCCGCTCGGTGTAGTTGATGGGCGCCCGGTAGTGGGTCGACAGCAGGAACCACCGCACGGCCTGCGGGTGATAGAGCTTCAGGACCTCGCGGACGGTGAAGAAGTTGCCCAGGGACTTGGACATCTTCTCCTCGTTCACGTTCACGAAGCCGTTGTGCATCCAGTAGCGCACGTACGGCTTTCCCGTCGCGGCCTCGCTCTGGGCGATCTCGTTTTCGTGGTGCGGGAACACCAGGTCCCGCCCGCCGGCGTGGATGTCGAAGGTCGCGCCCAGGTGGGAGCAGGACATGGCGCTGCACTCGATGTGCCACCCGGGCCGGCCGGGGCCCCAGGGGCTGTCCCAGGTCGGCTCGCCCGGCTTGGCCGACTTCCACAGGGCGAAGTCGAGGGGGTTCCGCTTGCGCTCGTCCACGGCCACCCGCTCGCCGGCGCGCATGTCCTCGAGCTTGCAGTGGCTGAGCTTCCCGTAGTCCTCGTCGCTGGCGATGTCGAAGTAGACGTCGCCGTCGACCACGTAGCCGTGATCCCGCTCCACGATGCGCTGGATCATCTCGATGATCCGGCCGATGTGGGTCGACACGCGGGGCTCCACGTCCGGCCGGAGGCAGCCGAGGGCGTCCATGTCCTCGTAGAAGGCCTCGATGAAGCGCTCCGAGAGCTTCAGGGGGTCCTCGCCCCGCTCGCGCGCCCGCTGGATGATCTTGTCGTCCACGTCCGTGAAGTTGCGGACGTAGCGCACGTCCCAGCCGCGGTGCTTCAGATACCGGTAGACCGCGTCGAACGCGACGTAGACCCGCGCGTGGCCGATGTGGCTGTAGTCGTAGACCGTGACGCCACAGACGTACATCCCGATCCGCCCCGGCTCGAGGGGCTCGAAGGGCTCCTTCCGGCGGGTCATCGTGTTGTAGATGGACAGGCCCACGGCATCCTCTCCGTCGTGCGGTGGCTGGGTCCCCCTCCGCGGGGGGCGCGACGTTAGACCACGCCGGTCCGCGGCGTCCACCCCGACGCGCGACGCCTCGCAGGGCAATCGCAAGGTCGGAGAGGTGAGGGCCGTGCGGCGGTACGGCGCCCGGCGCCGGATTGCACCCGCTCGGAAACGATGGGTTCTGCGCGTCTGAGAGCAGGCAAGGGCACGGGCACGGGCAAGGGCAAAGGCAAGGGAGGGCGGTCGACTTTGCGACCGCCCTAGCGGCGCCTCCGCAGATGTTTTGACGCCGCGGCGGGACCGGAACACACTCCCCGTGGTCGCGTGGCACGCGGCTTGCTAATCACCGTCGGCGTCATCGCTCGTCACGCGAGGAGGACGCCGTGAACAGATCGACCGCCGAAGAGAGCTCCGAGAACGTCATGTACGACGACGACGCACTGGTTGGCCTCCTACGCCGGGAGAACGACAAGCTCCGGCGGGAGGTGGAGGCCCTGCGCGTGTATCGCCGGCTGGCGTATCGCGACCCGCTCACGGCCCTCTGGAACAGGCGGTACGCCGACGAGCGCCTCCGCGAGGAGGTCGACCGTGCCCGCCGCCAGGCCGGGGGCACCTTCTCCGTGCTGGTCATCGACCTCAACGACTTCAAGCACATCAACGATCGCTTCGGCCACGCCGTGGGTGACGAGGCGCTCGTGACGATCGCGGGCTTCCTCCGGGAAAACGCCCGCGACCACGACATCTGCTGCCGCACCGGCGGCGACGAGTTCACGACGATCCTCCCGGGCGCCGACGAGGCCGGCTGCGCCCTGATGGTGGCGCGGCTGAGGCGTCGGCTCGGCCTCCTGAACGCCGAGCGCCCCTGGCCGCTCGAGCTGAGCATCGGCCAGGCGACCTGGCCGATGGACGGGGCCGGGGCCGAGCAGCTCGTCCAGGCGGCGGACGAGGCCATGTACGCGGACAAGCGGCGCCAGAAGAACGGCCTGACTCGGACCCGGCCGCGCCAGCGCACCTCCACGCTCCCGTGGATGGGAGGCCCGGCCGCCGCCAAGTGACGAGCCCGCGCGCGACCACCGGCACCGGGGCGGGGGCTCCCCGGATCGATCCTGCGAGGCTGCGGAAGGCGCTGGCCTGGACGGAGGCCCGCTACCGGTCGTGCGACGTGTGCGCGCAGGCGTGCGGCGTGGACCGCCTCGCCGGAGACCGCGGATACTGCGGCCTGGGCGCCGAGGGCCGCGTGTACAAGGAGTACCTCCACCTCGGCGAGGAGCGCCGCCTCGTCCCGTCCCACACGGTCTACCTGACGGGCTGCAGCATGC
Source organism: Myxococcota bacterium (assembly GCA_051747385.1). Taxonomy (GTDB): domain Bacteria; phylum Myxococcota_A; class UBA9042; order PHBI01; family JACKFB01; genus JBNJGB01. Next base: position 95,998 of record JBNJGB010000003.1, on the reverse strand, counting down.
GCTGCGCCTTCTGCAGCGACCTGGGGCCGGTGCGACGCCCCGAAGCGCACGGCGTCGCCCTGTCCCCACGGGCGCTCGCGGCGCGCATCGCGAAGCGGCGAGCGCAGGGGGCGCGGAACGTCAACTTCGTGGGCGGCGTCCCCGACGTGAACCTGCTGTACGCGCTGCGCACCCTGGCGCACTGCCCGCCGGACACGCACGTGGTCTGGAACACGAACCTCTGGACCACCGAGGCGGTGATCCGGCAGCTGGAGGGCGTCGTGGGGACGTGGCTGGTGGACCACAAGTTCGGGAGCGACCGGTGCGCGCTCGAGCTCGCAGGGGTGCGCGGCTACACCGATCGACTGGAGCGCCTTCTCCCCATGGCGGCCTCGACGGGCCGCCTGGTCGTGCGACACCTCCTGATGCCGGGTCACCTCGAGTGCTGCACCCGCCCCGTCCTCGAGTGGCTGGGGCGTCACCTCCCTGACGCGGGCGTCAACCTGATGACGGGATATCAGCCCTTCCACCTCGCCGGGCGGGCCGGGCCCCTCGGCGGTCCCGTATCCGGGGAGGAGCGCGCGGAGGCGGTGTCCCTGCTCGGGCATGTGGGCTTGCGGGATCCGATGCTGGACGGAGTGGAATACCCTGCCTCATCGTGAGGTTTCCAGTTCCCGTCCCAAGGGCTCCCACGCCCGCGCTCCAGGAGGCACTCCCATGGGCCGTCACGGCCGCGTCGCGCTGACGCTCCTGCTCACCCTGGCAGCCCCAAGGGCGGCGTGGTCGGAGCCTCCCTGGAAGCTCACGCCGGTCGCCTCACGGTCGGCCGACGACGGGCAGGGCGCCGCCGGGGACGCCGCGGTCGCGGTCGGCGACGCCGTGCGGGTGGTGAAGCTCTCGGGCGCCGTGGGCGAGGCCGCGGCCCCTTGGGACCCCTTCGGCTTCGATCGGCGCGTGGTCCTGAGCGACGCCCTGGCCGCCGTCGACGACCTCGCCTCCGACCCGGAGGTGGGGACCCTCGTCGTCAAGGTGCGGACGGGTGACCTCGGCCAGGCCCAGGCGCGCGACCTGGCCCGCGCGCTCCGGGAGGCCCGCGAGGCTGGCAAGCACGTCGTCGCCCACGCCGTCGAGGTCGACGCGGCGGCCCTCGTGGTCGCGACGGCCGCCGACGAGTTCCTGATGACGCCGGAGGGCATGGTCGTGGCCCCGGGCGTGCGCGCGGAGGTCACCTTCTACAAGGACCTCCTGGACGCCGTGGGCGTGGAGGCGGACATCGAGACGATGGGCCGCTACAAGTCGGCCGCCGAGCCGCTGACGCGCCGGGACATGTCGGGGCCGGCCCGCGAGGCGCTGGAGGCCCTCGTCGACGGCATCTGGGACACGCTCCTGGACGACGTCGCCGCGCAGCGGGGGATCCCTCGGGACAAGGTGCGCGCCCTGTTCGACCTCGGGATGATGAGCGCCGAGGACGCGCGGAGGCACGGCCTCGTCGACGACCTGGCCTACTGGCCCGACACCCTGGAGCGCCTGGCGCGCGACTCCGGCGAGACCCCCGCCCTGGCCTACCCGGAGCCGGTGGAGGTGCCCGATCTCACGTCCTTCCTCGGCGTCATCCGCCTGCTGAGCCAGGTCCCGGGTGACGGAGACGGAGACGGCGCGCGGATCGCGCTGCTGGCGGCCGAGGGCCCCATCGTCCTGGGCCGGGCGGCCGACTCCATCTTCTCGCGCGGCGGGGTCGTGGGCTCCTCGGACGTCCTGGACGCCATCGAGGCCATCGAGGAGGACGACGGCGTCCGCGCGGTCGTGGTCCGGATCGACAGCCCCGGAGGCTCCGCGCTGGCGAGCGACCTCGTCTGGCGCGCCCTGCACGACCTCGCGAAGGACCGCCCGGTGGTGGCCAGCCTGGGCAACACCGCGGCGTCCGGCGGCTACTACGTCGCGAGCGCGGCCCGGCACGTCGTGGCCGAGCCCAGCACCATCACCGGCTCCATCGGGGTGTTCGGAGGCAAGCTGGTGCTCGACGGCCTCTACGACAAGCTCGGCCTGGACACGGTCGTCATCAGCCGCGGCAAGCACGCCGGGCTTTTCTCCACGCAGCAGCGGTTCAGCGACAGCGAGCGCCGCGTGATCCGCGCCCACATGAAGCGCACCTACGACACGTTCGTGAACCGCGTCGCCCGGGGCCGCGGCATGTCCTACGACGCCGTCCACCGGGTCGCCCAGGGGCGCGTGTGGTGCGGCCGCGACGCCGTCGACCGCGGCCTCGTCGACGCACTCGGCGGCCTGGGCGACGCCGTCACGAAAGCGGCCGAGATGGCCGGGGTCGACCCGGAGCGCGTCCACCTGGAGTCCTATCCGCGCCCCAAGTCCTTCATGGAGATGCTGCGCTCCCGCTCGGCGAGCCTCCGTGCGGCGCCGCTGGACCTGGGCCGGCTCGGGGCGCTCCTCCCCGGCGCCGTGGGAGGCGAGATCCTGCGCGCCGCCACCCTCATCGAGCACCTGCTCTCCCGGGAGGTCGCCCTGGCCATGATGCCCTACCGGGTGAAGCTGCGCTGACCGCCCGGGGCGCGCCGGCCCTGTCTTCCGTGGGGCCGGCGGCCTGGCCCCCGACCGCCGGGGACGGCTCACAGTCCTACACATCTCGTGATCCCCCGCTCTCGCGGAGAATCACGCGCCAAGCCGCCAAGACCCAAAGGCCAGCGAACCGCTTGCACACAGGCTTGGCTGAGACTGTCTGGTCACCGGAAGGCCAACAGCGAGCACACCGGACCGAAGCATGCCGTCTTCCTTTGCGTCTTCGCGTCTTTGCGCGAGCCGTTCGTCTTGCGACATGTGACGAGCCGTGAGCCGCGGACGGCGTCCCTACTGGCAGCCGACCCCTTCGACGCAGACCTCCGGGGCCTCGCACTTCGGTCCGCCGTTGCACGTGCAGCCCTCGGGCTGCGGCGAGCAGAGGTCCCCCATGTCGGGTGTGCACTTCTCGGTGTAGCACCAGCAGTATTCCGGGCTCGTGCCGGGCGGCGTCTCGCACTGGGCCCCGGACGGGCACTGCTCGTCGCCCTCGCAGATCTCCTCCCCGTCGACGCACGCGGAGGTGCCGGTCTTGCAGGAGTCCGTGTCGGGCCCGTCACACCGGGTCCCTGAGTCCTCGTAGTGCTCGTCGGTCTCGCCGTCGCAGTCGTCGTCGATGCCGTCGCAGTTCGTGTCCGGGCTGACGTCCGGCTCCGAGCCGTCCGGGTTCGTGGAGCAGGTCGGCTCGCCGTCCGGGCCGCACTCGACGACTCCCATCCCGCAGCCGCCGATGCCGTCGCAGGGCTCACCGACCTCTACGCCCTGCCAGGTCAGGCCGTTGTCGGTCACCCCGTCGCAGTCGTCGTCCTTGCCGTTGCACGTCTCGGCGACGGCGCCCGACTCGGAGCCGTCGAAGTTCGTGGAGCACGTGGTCTCCTGCTCGGCGTTGCACTCGACGACGCCCGTGCCGCACTCGCCCAGGCCCTCGCAGGACTCCCCCATCGCCGAGCCCTCGTAGTACAGGCCGTCGTCGGTCAGCCCGTTGCAGTCGTTGTCGACGCCGTCGCAGATCTCCTCCCGGCTCCCCGAGGGCTCGTTGACGCACTCCAGCCCGGTGCCGTCCGCCCGGCATGTCCAGGTGCCATCTTCGCACTCGTCGGCGTCGGGCCCGTCGCAGGGCGCGCCCTTGTCCGGGAAGGCCTCGTCGGTCTCCCCGTCGCAGTCGTTGTCCAGCCCGTCGCAGGAGGCCTCGGGGGACTCGTAGCCTTCGATGGCGTCGAAGTCGCACGACCAGGAACCCGAGACGCACGCCAGATCCGTGTTCGTCCCCTCGCACACGCCGGTCTGCGAGCACTCCGAGGTGCCGGGATCGAGCTCCTCCTCCTCGTCGGTCTCCCCGTCGCAGTCGTCGTCCAGGCCGTTGCAGAGCTCCGCGACGGACTCGTCCTCGGAGCCGCCCGGACCCGTCGAACACGTCGCGCTCTCGCCATCGAGGGAGCACTCCACGACCCCCGGCCCGCACTGGCCGGTCGGCTCGCAGCTCTCCCCGAGCGACTTGCCTAACCAGGTGAAGCCCTCGTCGGTCTCCCCGTCGCAGTCGTTGTCCAGGCCATCGCACAGCTCCGGCTGGCTCTGGTCGTCCGAGCCGTTCTTCTCGGTGGAGCAGATGACCGTCTTCTTCAGCTTGTTGCACTCGACGACGCCCTGGCTGCAGACCCCCTGGCCCTCGCAAGGCTCGCCGAGGTAGGCCCCGTGGAGGTTGAGGTCCTCGTCGGTCTCCCCGTCGCAGTCGTTGTCCACACCGTCGCAGAGCGTCTCCTCCTCCTCCCAGCCGGCGATGTCGGAGTAGTCGCAGACGAGGCCATCCGCGTTGCACACGACGTCGATGGCGGACTGGAGCCCGCAGACGCCCTCCGTGTTGCAGCCCGCCTCCTCGGGGGTGCCATCCAGCTCGTCGGTCTCCCCGTCGCAGTCGTTGTCCACGCCGTCGCAGACCTCGACGATGTCCGGGTTCTCCTCGTTGACGCACTCGCGGCCGCTCCCATCCGCCGTGCACGTCCACGTGCCGGTCGCGCAGAGGTCGTCGTCGGGGCCGTCACAGGGCTCCCCGATCTCGTACGTCTCGTCGGTCTCCCCGTCGCAGTCGTTGTCCAGCCCGTCGCAGAGCGTCTCCTCCTCCTCCCACTCCGGAATGTCGGAGAAGTCGCACTGCCACGCGCCGCCGGTGCACCTCGCGCCGGGCGCCCCGTCCGCGCAGACCCCTTCCTGCAGGCACGGGCTGTCGGCGAACGCGAGGTCCTCGTCGATGTGCGCATCGCAGTCGTTGTCCTTGCCGTCGCAGACCTCGGCCGTGGCCTCGGACGCGGACCCGTCCGGGTTCGTGGAGCACGTCGTCCCGCTCGCCGTGGCGCACTCCACGACACCCTCGCCGCACTCGCCGATGCCGTCGCACGCCTCGCCCACGGCGATGTCCTCGTAGAAGAAGTCCTCGTCGGCCTGGCCGTCGCAGTCGTCGTCCTTCCCGTTGCAGGCCTCGGGATCCGCCTGCGAGAACGCGCCGTCCGGGTTGGTGGAGCAGGTGGTCTCGCCGAAGAAGTTGCAGATGACGACGCCCTCGCCGCACTGGCCGATCCCGTCGCAGGTGCCGCCCACGGAAGTCCCCTCGTACGTGAGGCCCTCGTCGGTCTCCCCGTCGCAGTCGTTGTCGATGGCGTCGCAGATCTCCGGGATGTCGGCGACCTCCTCCTCGCCGCAGGTCGTCCCGTCGCCGGCCGCGTTGCAGACGAGGACCCCGTTCTCGCAGAGGTCGTCGTCGGGGCCGTCGCAGGGCTGCCCCAGGTCGTAGAAGGTCTCGTCCACCTCCCCGTCGCAGTCGTCGTCGAGACCGTTGCAGAGCTCCTCCGCCTGGAACTTGTCTGTCACGCAGAGGGTCCGGGTCGTGTACGTCTGCTCGTCGTGGACGCACACCCACTCGCCCGGGTCGCACTCCGGGACGTCCGGTCCGCAGGTGCCGACCTGATCCGTCGGATTCCCCTCGTCGATGAGCCCGTCGCAGTCGTCGTCCACGAAGTTGCAGACCTCCTGGGCCCACGGGTTCACGGCCTCGTCGTTGTCGTTGCAGTCCACCCCGGAGTGGAACCCGTCGAAGTCGGCGTCGGTGACGGTGTCGCACGCCAGGTCCGAGCCGTCGCAGTCCTGGTCGACGCCGTCGTCGCACTTCTCCGGCGCGCCGGGATAGGCGCGGGGGTCCTCGTCGTCGCAGTCGCCCTCCTCGACCGTGTAGCCGTCGCCGTCCTCGTCCAGCGAACTGCACGGCGTGACGACGCCGTCGCAGTCCAGATCGCAGATCTCCTGGCCCGCATCCCCGAGGTCGGGATCGCAGCAGGGCTCCGGGGCCTCCGGGTACACCTCGGCCCGGAAGTCGTCACAGTCGCCCTCCTCGGGGGTATAGCCGTCGCCGTCCAGATCCTCGAGCGGGCAGACGAACTCGTCGGTCGCGCCGTCGCAGTCGTCGTCGATCCCGTTGCAGGTCTCGATGATGTCGGTCAGGGACTCCTCGCCGCAGACGACGCCGCTCCCGTCCCCGAGGCACTCGAAGACGCCGTTTTCGCACTCGTCCGAGTCCGGGCCGTCACAGGGCTGGCCGAGGTCCGGCCAGACCTCGTCCGTCATCCCGTTGCAGTCGTTGTCGATCCCGTCGCACTTCTCGGGCTCCTCGAGGATCGCGCCCTGACACTGGATGGCCGCCCCGCCGTCGTAGTGGGTGCACACCTGGGTGCCCGACTGGCAGTACTCGGAGCCGGTGCCGCACGGCTGCCCGGCGCCCGGGTTGCCCTCGTCGGTCACGCCGTCGCAGTCGTTGTCCATGTTGTCGCAGAGCTCCTCCGCCCACGGGTGGACGGCGGGGTTGTTGTCGTTGCAGTCCGCCGGCGGGATGTAGCCGTCGTTGTCGTTGTCCTGAGCGTCGTCACAGACGAGATCGCCGCCCTTGCAGTCCTGATCGATGCCGTCGTTGCACTTGTCCGGCGCGCCCGGATAGACGGTGGCGTCCGTGTCGTCGCAGTCCTCGGGCGGGCAGAAGCCGTCGCCGTCCTCGTCGCAGGACTCGCAGAAGGTGACCTCGCCGTCGCAGTTGGTGTCGCACTCCTGGTCGTAGCTGCTCCCCATGCAGCAGGCCTCGTCGGCCCCCGCGTGGAAGGCGGCGTCGAAGGGCCGGCAGTCCTCGTCGTTGGGGACGCCGTCCCCGTCGAAGTCGTCGGACTCGCAGTCCTCGTTCACCCGGCCGTCGCAGTTGTTGTCGATGTTGTCCGCGCAGTTCTCGGTGGTCGCGAGCCCGTTCGTCGAGCACGTGGCGGTGCCGTCCGGAGCGCAGACCACCTCGCCGCCCTCGCACTGCCCCACGCCGCAGGGCGCGCCGAAGGGAAGCTGCTGCCCCTGCTCGATGTAGAACGGCTCCTCGTCGATGAGGCCGTCGCAGTCGTTGTCGATCCCGTCGCAGATCTCCTCCGTGGGCGGATCCGCGGAGCACTTGGACCAGCCGTTGAGCTGACACGTCATGCGGCCCTTGCACGTGCCCTGGTCGTTCTGGTTCACGCAGCCGAGGGTGAAGCCCAGCAGCTCGTCCGTGCACTCGCAGCTGAACGTCTCCGGCTGGCACTGATCGTCGACGCAGAGGAAGTTGGAGGGGCAGTCGGAGCTGGAGCCGCACGGCGAGCCGCAATACTGGCCGCCGCCGAAGGACAGGCACTCGGCGCCCGAGGCGGGGCAGTCGGCGTTCTCCTGACACGGCGTGCAGAGGCCGTTCGGGAAGGGCTCGCAGGTCGCGGCACCGCCCCCCTGGGGCAGGCACACGAGGCCGGTCTCGCAAGGCCCGTCGCACGGATCGCCCAGGCCCGGCACCGTGGGGCCGGCGTCCACTTCCGCCTCGGCGTCGAGAGCATCGGCGTCGGCGCCGTCCACCTCCCCGTCGACCTCGGGGCCGGGATCGGGGAGCACGTCACCATCGCCCTCGTCCACCTCCGGGACGTCCAGATCCGGCTCGGGATCCGCGACGTCGGGGCCCTCCTCGGCCACGTCGGCGCCGTCCGAGGCATCCACCTCCTCGACGTCGGGCACATCCGGCACGTCGGGCTCCACGTCCCGCTCCACGTCCCGCTCGACGTCCGGCTCCACATCAGGCTCGGCGTCGGGCTCCACATCAGGCTCGGCGTCCGGCTCCACATCGGGCTCGGCGTCCGGCGTCGTGTCCGCGGACACGTCAGCGTCCGGCACGGAGACGTCGCCGCCCTCGGGCACGCAGACGTCGTCGACGCAGCGGAGGGCGCCCGCGCATTCGGCGGTGGAGCGGCACTCCTCCCCCTCCTGGCCCAGATCCTTGAGGGTCACGTCGGTACACGACCCCGAGACGAGGAGGGGGATCGCGAGAAAGAAAAGCGCCAACCGGTGTTGCATGGGCCGCAGGCTCCCGAGACAGGGCGGGGACGGACGTGGAGTATAGGGATGGTGTATCGGCGGTCTCAAGCGAGACGAGCCATCGCACGACATCGAGCAGCTCACGGGCACCCCGGCGCCGGCGCGCCGGCTCCTTCTACGTCAAGGGCATCGGTGGCGCGTCGGACGGGACGGTGCATGGCCACCACGCGAGGCTTGTGGCTCAATGTCCTTCGCGTCAGGCGGGTCCGACCGTTCCCGCGGAGACGCCGGGGGCGCGGCGCCGGGCGGAGCATGGCGGGGAATGTACAGAGGCCCATGAGACCCAGTCAAAGGAACATGCAGGCGCAACGGCGTAGCTTCGTGACCACCGCCCTCGCGGTGACAGCCGCCCTCGCGGGGTGCTCGGAGCCGGCCCCGGCCGCGGAGGTGCGGCCAGCCGGTCGCGCCTTGTCTTCCCTCGAACCCGGCGCAGCCGCCCTGCTCCCGTCCGCCGCGGTCCGCGAGCCCCCTCGCGCGGCCGGACTCGCCTTCGACCGCGAGGGCGACCGCGCCCTGTCCCCGGATCGGAGCTACTCCGTCGGCACCACCTCCCGGGGACGCCTCGTACAAGGGCGACCGCTGCCGGTGGACCACCCGTCCCTGCGGCGGCGCCCCATCTCCGTGGAGCGCAGCGCCATCTGGGGTACGGGCGAGCTCGTGGCCGCGCTGGAGCGTGCCGCCCGACGTGTCGCGACCCGCTGGCCGGGCAGCCTCCTCTTCGCGGGCGACCTGAGCGCGCGACGGGGCGGCGACATCCCGGGGCACGCCAGCCACAACAGCGGCCGGGACGCCGACCTGGCCTTCTACCTGCGCGACCGGGCCGGCCGCAGGGCCGACGGGCCGGGCTTCCCGTCCATCGGCCGGGACGGCGCGACCGCCGACGGGGAGCGCCGCTTCGACGAGGCCCGCAACTGGGCCCTCGTGGAGGCCCTCCTGCGGGATCCCCACGTGCAGGTCCAGTGGATCTTCGTCGCGTCCTGGCTGGAGGATCGCCTCCTCGCCCACGCGCGGCAGGTCGGCGCGGAGGAGACCGTGGTGGACCGGGCCACGGCGGTCCTCAAGCAGCCCGGCGACTCGTCCGCGCACGCCGAGCACTTCCACGTGCGCCTGTACTGCGCCCTCGAGGAGCGGGTGGAGGGCTGCCTGGACGCCGGCCCGGTCCACGCGTGGGTCGACACCCACGAGGAGGCCCTGCTGGAGCGGGTCCGCCAGGTGTTGCCCTTCCTGCGGAGCGGCGCCCGGGAGGAGGTGCGCTACGCCGTCACGCGCATCGTGCGCCTGCGCGCTCGCGTGGCCCTCCCCCACCTGGAGCCCCTCGTGGACGACGAGGATCCCGAGATCGCCGCCCTGGCCGACGACGCCGTCGCCTTCCTCCGGGGCGAGCGCACCCCGCCCGCCTGGGCCCACCTGGCCCCCGAGGACGTCGGCGAGTAGCGCGGCACCTCGGCAGCTCCGAGGGGCTCGCGCCAAGGCGCCGAGCCGCGAAGGCGCAGACAGCATGGGGGAAGAGCCACGTCGTTCGGGGCGCCGGCGGCTTCGCCGGCCATCCGGCGTCCCGTTGGAGAGACCGACCCGACCCGGCACAAAAAGGGGCCGGCGCGGACGCCGACCCCTTCGGTTCGAATCCCGCGCCGGGGGGCTACTCGTCCCCGCCCTCGTCGCAGGAGGCCTTCTGGATCTCGGCCTGGTTCTCCTTCCACCAATCGGCGTGCTCGCCGGACGTGAGGACCTCGTACGCGTCCGCGAAGTCCTCCTTCGTCTTGAAGCCGTTCCGGAGGAGGAGCGTCTCGAAGTTCTCGTCGTCGTACGCCTTCTGGAGGGTCGGGATCTCCTTTTTCTTCATGAGGCAGTAGACCTCGCCCATCGCCTCCAGGAAGTTCTTCTTGAGCGTCTCCGGCTTGGGCACGAGGTCCAGGCCCTGCCAGTCGATGATGCGGTTGCCGGGCCCGACGCGCTCCCAGTCGTCCGAAGACCACTTCTTCGTCTGCGGGCGATAGCCCTCCCGCTCGAAGGTGAGTTCGTACTCGTAGGTGTAGACGTCGCTGACGTGCCCGTCCTCGCCGCGATCGGTCTCGAAGAGGGGCATGTTGAGCAGCGGCAGCCGCTCGACCGTCTGCCCCTCCTCCAGGTCGGCGGTCTTGTTGGGGAGGACCTCCTCGCCGACCTTCTCGCGGTTGGCCTGCTGCTTCCGCCAGGACTCGCCGTCCTGGTGGTACTTGATCTGCTTGACCGTGACCTTCGCGTCCGGCGGGAAGTAGGTGAGCGTGACGTCGCCGTACCTGTTCCGGGCGCGCTCGTCCTCGTCGCGCCACTTGTCCCGGAGCTTCTCCACCTCGGCGGTCTTGTGGTCCACGATGTTCCCGGCGAGGAACTCGCGGACCTCGGCGCGCCGCTCCTCCTGGAGGGCGACCCAGGCGCCCCCGGCGACGAGCACCAGCAGGGCCCCGGCGATGATGCCGAACGCCAGCTTGCTCCGCCTCTCGGGCACGTAGGCGGGGTCGATCTCCTCGAGCGGCGGGATCTCGCTCTCCGGGATGGTCTCCGTCTCGAAGAGGCCCTCCGCGTGCGGCTTCACGTGGATGGTCGGATCCTCGGTGTCGTGGGGCTCCGACCCGGACTTCACGGCGCTCGTGGGCGCCTCCACGGTCGCCTCGTCCTCCGGCGATTCCTCGGAGGCGGCCGACTCGGACTCGCCCTGCTCGGCGGCCTGCCCGGCCTCCGCGGACTCATCCTCGGTGTCGATGAAGTCGGGGAGGCTCTCGTCCTCCGCCGCCTTGTCCTTCCTGTCTTCGCCGTCGGCCATGTAAACCCTCGATTTATCAGGGAGAAGACCCCAAATCGAGCGCGGATGATAGACGCGGCGTGAATCCAGCGTCAAGGACGCATCCGCGCAGCCCGAAAGCGCGCCTCGTCAGTCGAGCCACCCGTGCAGATACCATCGACCGGCGCCCGGATCACGGTACAGCCAGAGAATCCGGCCCTCGTTCGCAACCACCCACCAGTACTCCCGGTCCCACGCCCCCTCCCACCAGCGGCCCGACAGGCGCTCGGGCCCGTGCCAGCGACCGAGGGAGAGGGTCCGCCCCCGCCCCGTCCGGAGCAGTCGTCGCCGATCCTCCGACACCCGCACCGGCTCGGGGGGATCGAGCATGCGGAGGCACGCCGGGGGGAGATCCTCCCGGACGACCGGTGCGGAGCCCGGGGTCTCGTCGCCCGCCCCCGTCTCGTCCACCACCGGCCGCCACCGGCCCGCCCGCTCCGGGCGGTGGTCGTCCCGGCGCTCGGCCCGCGCCACCGCCTGCTCCCCGAAGCGCCCGGTCAGGCGCAGCAGGGCGGACTCCGCGGCCACCGGATCGATCCACCGGGCCGTGAAGAGGTCCCCCTGGCGTGGCCTGAGCGGCGCGGTCCGGAGCACCTCCACGGACAACCCCACCACCGGACCGCCCTCCCCGTCGCCCCCTCCCTCGTCCAGGGCGTGGGCGAGGCGGAGGCGGGCGAGCTCGAGGAGCAGCCCGTCGTCCGCGGTGGCCTGGCCCGGGGCCACGTCCAGGCGCACGGGCTCGCCCCAGGCGCGCTCCAGGGTCAGGCGGAGGCGCCCCACGGCGAGCCGCCGCCCCGCCAGGTCGCCGATCATGCGCTCGAGCACCGGGCGCAGGACGAACAGCAGGGCCTCCGAGCGCTCGGCGGGCGCGACGAGCGGGGTCGTGACCCGGAGCTCCGCGTGGGGACGCGGGGTGATCGGCCGCCGCGGATCCATGCCCTGCGCCGCCCGCCAGGCGTGCCGCCCCTCGGGCCCGAAGCGAGCCTCCAGCTCCCCCGGGCCCATGGCCTGGAGCGCGCCGATCCGGTGGATGCCCAGATCCCGCAGGAGGCGACGGGTCCGATCGGACAGGGGCAGCGCCGCGATGGGCAACCCGGCCAGGAACGCCTTGTCTCCCCCCGGCTCCACCCGGAGGACGTCGCGTCCCCCCACCCGCGTGGCGGCGGCGGCGGCCACGGGGGCGTCGGCCAGGCCCACGCGCGCCCCGGGATAGCCGGCCCGCTCCACCCGGGCCACGGCCTCCCGCGCGAAGGCCTCCTCACCCCGGGCGCCCCGATCCGGCCCCAGGCCGCGGGCCACGTCGGGATCCACCGGCTCCAGCCAGGACGTCCCCGGCGCCACCGGCGTCACGCGCGGGCTGAGGGGGCTCAGCTCCGCCGCCACCGCGTCCGTTGCCGACCGGACCGCGGCCTCCGCGTCCTCGTCCCACGGGATCAGGTCCACGCCCGGCGCGATCGCCCGGGCCTGGGCCGGGGTCAGGCCCCGCTGCAGCCCCCGGGCCGCCGCCCTGGGCTCCACCAGGGCCACCCGCGCGTGACTCCCCGATCCCCGGACCAGGGCCGCCGGAGAACCCCTCCCGGCGCGCCCGTCTCGGCGGAGCACGTCGATCGGGAACCAGGGGATGCGGAGGCAGGCGACGCGCGAACAGACGATCCTCGACATCGAAGCACACCTCCCCGGCCACGGGAGGGCCACCACGGGCCCGGGTGACGCGGATCACGCGGCGCGCGCGCTCCACATCCAGGGACAGGGCCTCCACCGTCACGGCCGAGGTGGCCCCCACGGCCTGCGGCGACCAGTCCCCCAGCATCAGCACGGAGGCCCGCCCCTCCCGCGCCACACCCCGGAGGCGCGCCGCCAGGCGCGGCGGGATCCGCCATCTCCCGGGCTCCAGCAGCACCGCCACGAGGGCGAAGACCCCCGAGCGGGCCAGCACCTCCGCCGCGCGGAGGGCGTCCTCCGGCTCTCCGGGCCGGACGATCCACAGGTGCGTCCCCGCCCCGGGCCAGGCCCAGTCCGCCGGATCGAGGCTCCGGTGGCCGTCCACGATCGCCGCCCGGTGTCCCTCCTCCAGGATCCGCCGCGCCGCGCGGTGCAGCAGGGACGTCAGGCCGGCCCCGGCCGCCCCGCTCCAGGCCGCGACCCGCCCCCGGGGCAGGCCGCCGCTCAGGACGCGATCGAGGGAGTCCAGCCCGGTCGAGAGGCGATCGCCGGGCGCGTCGGCCGCATCCGGCGGCGCCATCTCCCGGAGCCGCGCCCGAAGCGCGGCGATTGTGGAGGCGTCGGCACCCATCACTGAACAAGTGTACAGCCACCCGTCCAGCCGTCAACGGTCCGTCTCCGACCACGCATCACGTCCCACGTCTCTCCCCCACCCCGGGACGCCACATCGCGGTCGTGGTCGTGGTCGACCGGCGTTCCTCCAGCCGGGGCGCCTGTTGCGCGGGCACGTCCACGTGGCGGACCACCGGCGGTACGGCTCACAGTCCTACACATCTCGGGATGCCGCGGCCTCGCGGACAGTCGCGCGCCAAGCCGCCAAGCCGCCAAGCCCCAAAGGCCAGCGAACCGCTTGTACACCGGTTCGGCTGAGACTGTCGGGTCTCCGGCAGGCCCACAGCGAGCACACCGGGCCGAAGCATGCCGTCTTCCATTGCGTCTTCGCGTCTTTGCGCGAGCCCTTCGTCGTGCGACATGTGACGAACTGTGAAGCGGTACGGGGGCAGCCGGCAGGCGTCGACGTCTCGCGGCCCGCACGGTCGAGCGGGATCAGAAGGCCTTGTCCGAGTCGAGCAGCAGCGTCACCGGGCCGTCGTTGACCAGGTGGACGTCCATGTGGGCGCCGAAGCGCCCCGTCTCCACGTGCTCCACCTCGCGCCGGGCCACCTCCACGAAGCGCTCCACGAGTCGCTCGGCCTCCTCCGGCACCAGGGCGGCCACGAACGACGGCCGCCGCCCCTTCCGGCAGTCCCCGTACAGGGTGAACTGGCTGACCACGAGGAGGCTCCCACCCACGTCCGCCACGGAGCGGTTCATCTTCCCCTCGTCGTCCTCGAAGACGCGGAGGCCGCAGATCTTCTTCGCCAGGTAGTCCGCGCCGCGCCGATCGTCGCCGTCTCCGGCCCCGAGCAGCACCAGCAGCGCCGGCGCGCCCGGCGTCGTCCTCCCGACGACCTCGCCCTCCACGACCACGCTCGCCTCGCTCACCCTCTGCACCACCGCCCGCATCGCTCCTCCTCTCCGCGCTCCCCCGGACGCCCCGGCCAGTTGACACGCGCCCACGGCACCGGGTTCGATCGGCGTCCCTCCTCGGCCCGAGGTACCGGATGCCGGCTCCCCTGCTCAAGGCCGTCTGCGACGTCCTGCGGCGCGACTCGCGCCTGGGACACGGCCCCACCGAGACCATCAACTACCTGATGGATCTCCTCTACTACGGCGACTTCGCCATCTGCGAGCAGGTGGCCTCCACCGCCCACACGGAGTTCGTGAACCTCATCGGCGTGAAGGGACCGCCGGGCGACGCCCCGCCGCTGTGGCTCCTGTCCTGCGTCGCCTCGGGGACCGACCCGAGCCCGGCGCGCTGGGCCACCACCGGCGGCGACCCCTTCGGTCCGCGCGTGGACGAGCAGGCCGGCCTGGTCCGCGGCCTCGGGGCCTGCAGCGGCAAGGTGGACCTGGTCCTCAAGCTCCTGGCCGCCTCCCGCATCCCGTCCGAGGAGCTTCGACGCCAGGTCTACGTGGTCGCCCTGTTCGGCGAGGAGGCCCGGGGCACCGGCCTCCGGGGCGTGCTCCACGACCACGGCCAGCCCGGGGCCGTGCTCATGGGCGCCCCCACGAACCTGGAGCTGTGGACCGATCATCCCGGCTGCCTGATCCTCGAGCTTGCGCTGAGCCGCCGCGTCCGGCACCGCCGGATGCCCCCCTCGCGCGGCTTCTTCGAGCTCCGCGTCCCCGGCAGATCGGCCCACGCCCAAGCACCCGGCCTGGGGGAGGACGCGTTGTCCGCCGGGCGGGAGGTCCTGGACCGGCTCCGCGCCGCGGGGGACGTCCGGATCCTGTCCATGGACGCCGGCGAGGGCGCGAACCGCGTGCCGGGTGCGTGCCGCCTGGTGGTGGCCACCAGCTACGAGGACCTCCCGGCGCTCCCCGAGGGGGTCGAGGGCGCCCCCCTGCCCGACGGCGCTTCGGTGCCCTTCCCGGTCGATCATCTCCTGGAGGCCTGGCAGGAGGCCCGGGACGCGGCCGAGGAGGCGATCTCCGGTGGGCTCGCCTCCGACCGCAACGCGCCCGCCGCCCGCCCGAACCCCGCGGTGCACACTGGTTCCCTCACCACCGGCCGGGACCACGTCTCGGGCGCCGTCACGCTGTGGACGGGCCCGGGCGTGAACGTGCACGACCTCGTGGAGCGCTTCGCGGAGGCCGTCGGCCGCGCCCTGTCCGGGCGCGAGGACGTCGCCGTGGACATCCACGTGGCCCAGGACCGCCCCGCCCTCACCTCCGACGAGTCGGGCGGGCCGCTGCTGGACACAGCCCGGGACGCCCTGCGCCGCGTCGGCGTGCCACCGGTCGTGTCGGGCGGGCGCGTCACGACCGACGGGGGCATGACGGCCCCGCTCCGCGTCCCCACCCTCGCCTTTGGACCGGGACGCGGCCCGGCCGATCTCTACCGGGACGACGAGGCGATCCCCCTGCTCCACCTGGAGAAGGCCCTGGCCTTCTACGAGCAGATGATCCGCGGGTGGTGCTGCAGGACGTAGAGAGGGGCCGGACGCTCATCGCCCGGCCCCTCGTCTCGTCGCGGCTCGCCTCGCGGTCCGGTCAGGCGGTCTCGCGCAGCGGCTCGGCCTCGGCGGCGGCGTCGGAGAACATCTCCTCCAGCTCGCTCTCGATGCCGTCCTCGTCGGTGCCCTTCGCGATGGACAGCTCCTTGACCAGGAGGCTGCGGGCCGTGTCGAGCATCTTCCGCTCGCCGAACGACAGGTTCTTGTCGTACTTGAGCAGGTAGAGGTCACGGAGGACCTCCGCCACGTCGTAGACCGACCCGGTCTTGATCTTCTCGAGGTACCGGCGGTAACGCCGATTCCAGGTCTGCTGGTCGAACTTGACCGGCCGCTCCCGGAGGATCTCGTAGACCTCCTCGACCTCTTCGCCCTCGATGACCGACCGGAGGCCCACCTGCGTGACCTTGTTGATGGGGATGCGGATCTTCTTGTCGGTGTCGAGGACGCGCAGTACGTAGAAGTTCTGCTGGATGTCCCCGACCTCCATGCTCTCGATCCCCATGATCTCCGTCACGCCCTGGGCCGGGTAGACGGCCTTGTCGCCGATCTTGAACGTAGGCTGCATCGAGTCTCCTTTCACCGCGACCCTGGCAAGGCGCCACACCACCGCGGACCCACGCGTTTCCCAGCGATGGGAGCGCCGTCGGGAGGGGGCACAAATGCTCGGATCTCGGATGCCTCCGAGCGTGGATTCATGGAACCAAGCGACGCGTATCGTGTCAATGACGCAGTCGCGCCGGACCCGCGACCTACGAGCCCCACGTCCCTTGCCCAGACGCAACGGCGAGGGAGCCTTCCGGATTCCCGAGGAGGGCGTCGGATTACGCGGCGCGTCACGGGCTCCATGGCGGCGCTACGGGCCGAAGCCGGCCCCCACGACCACGCCGCGAGCGACCTCAGCCGGCCGTCTTCCGAGCCCGCGCCTCGAGCGTCCGGTGCATGTCGAGCAACCTCTTGACCGTGTAACCCTCCACCTTTTCTCGCCAACCCGGGTTCGGGCCGCCCTTCGGGAACTGGAGCTTCTCGATCGCGTCCAGGAGCCCGGACTTGCCGCCGAAGCGCTCCTTGACCGTCGTCGCGACCTCGTGGATCCGGAGCAGCTTCTTGTTGGTCGTGCCCATCAGCCGCGCGCGCGTCTCGTCGTCGCCGTCGATCAGCGAGAGGATCTCACCCACGAGGTCCGAACGGGTGCCGAACCGCTGCTCGACGATCTGCTTCGGGGTCGTGCTCATGTCGTTCTCCTTTAGTGATGCCTTAATCGGAGAGGCACCCGATCGGCGGGTGCGGGACGCGCCGCGGGGGCGCGAGGGACCTGCTCCGGATGTCGCCGTCGCCCCTCACGGGGCGCTCTCCTCCAGCTCCGCCCGGATGGACTCCAGGGCCTTCCTGGCGTCCCCGCTCCGAGATCCCTCGGGAAACTCCTCGAGGTAGGCCGCGTAAGCGCGCGCGGCGTCGGCGACCTCCCCTGCCTTCGCATAGGCCCGGGCCATGCGCCAGATCCGATCCGGCGTCGTGGCCATCTCCGGGTACTCCTTCAGGGCGCGCTCCCACCGCCAGGCGGCGCCGCGCCACTCCTCGCGCTCGGCGTAGTACCGCGCGACGTACAGCTCCCGGTTCAGGAGCATCCGCCGTGCGTCCTCCAGCATCTTCCGGGCCCGGGGCGCCCAGCGGCTCGTCGGGAAGGTCCGGACGAACCCGCGCAGCTCCCGCTCGGCCTGGATGGTCATGGACTGGTCCTTCTCCCACGCCGGCGGAGCGGCGAACCAGTCGCTCGGCACGCGCGCGTGATAGGAGGCGGCGATGCGGAACCGGGCGTAGGGCAGGTTCGGATCGCTCGCATGCTGGGCCACGAAGGTCCGATAGGCCTCGATGGCCTCCTCGTGCCGCTCCTGGAGGAACAGGGCGTCCCCGATCCGCAGGCGCGCCAGCGCGGCGTAGCGCACGTAGCGGGGCGACCGGGCGACCCGGTTGAAGAGCTGGATGGCGCGCGTGAAGTTACCCGCCACCAGCTCCTCCATGCCTTCGACGTAGCTCTTGCGCGCGGCCTCCTGGACCGCGGGGGCCGACCCCCGGGGAGGCTGGTCTCCCGCGGTGGCGGCGCGATCGCTGGCGCACCCCGGCGACACGGACGCCGCCAGGAGGGCGCCGAGCACGGCTGCGTACAGGGCTCGGAGGGCAGGGGCCATGGTCGGCGCCTGTTAGCAGTGCAGCGCGGTGGTGTCAACGAGCCCGGGGCCCGCGCCGCGGTTGACCCCCTCGCCCCCCTGCGTGAACCTCGCGTCGATGGCCTCACGTCCTCCGGACGGCGGCCCGCCTCCCCCCGAAGTGCGCCCGGAGGCGGAGCAGGGCACCTGGGCCCCGGCAATGCTCGTGGTCGCCCTCCTCGTGCTCGTCGGGGGCGGAGGCCTCGCCCTGTGGCTCGCCTATCGCGGCGAGGTCGACGAGACGCCGCCCCGCTCGCCGGCCGAGGAGGTCCCCGCCTCCCTGCCCGTCCAGCCGCCCGGGGCACCCGACGTCCGGGTGGCGCCTCCGGGGGCGCTACCCGAGGGGACAGGCCGGGGGGTGTTCGGCGAGCCGCTCTTTCCAGGGGCGACCCTGTCCGCCCGGAGTCCCGACGGTGCCGTCTACACGACCGGCGCCCCCCTGTCGGACGTCGTGGGCTTCTACGAGGAGCGCTTCGAGGGGCGGGAGCACGTCCGCGCCTTCCGCGACCGCCAGGGCGGAGCGCCGACCCTGTCCCTCCGGCTGGGCGGCGCGGACTCGCGCGTGGACGTGATCACGCTGATGGCCGCGCCCGAGGCCGCCGAGGCGCGCACGCTGATCGCGGTGACGGTCCGCCGCGACGCACCCGGCCGGTGACCGTGACCTCCGGAGTCGGTCAGTCGCTCCCCTCGACCACCACCTGGGCGGCCCGGAGGAGCTTGTCGTTGAAGCGATAGCCGCGGCGGATCAGGCTGGCCACGTGGCCCGGCTCGACGCGCCCGGTCCGCCGCTGCTGAAACGCCTCGTGGAGCGACGGGTCGAACGGCTGGCCCACGGCGTCGATGCCCTCGAGGCCCAGAGAGCCCAGCTCCCCGATGAGCTGCTTGAGGACCAGCTCCAGGCCGTGCACCAGCTTGTCCGGATCGTGGGTGTCGCGCGCCGACTGGAGGGCCAGCTCCAGGGCGTCGATGACGGGCAGGAGGCGCCGGCAGACGTCCTCCTGGCCCGCCGCGTGTGCGTCGGCGGCCTGGGCGCTGATGCGCCGGCGGAAGGAGTCCGTCTCGTCGGTCAGCTCCTTCATCTTGGTCCGGAGGTCGTCGATGATCCGGGACTCCTCGGCGTGCCCATCGTCGTCCCGGCGCGGCGCCCGGCTACCTCCTCCCGGTGGTGGCGGAGGGGTCACCCGCCGGGCCCTCGGGGGCGGTACGGGCTCGCCCGCCGCCTCGCCGAGCGTCCGATGCAGGAGCCGCTCGAAGTCCTCCTCCGAGTCGTCCAGATCGATGCGGTGGACCGCGGGACGGCGATCGTCACCATCTCCGCCCTTCTCCTCCAGCAGATCGGCCAGCTCGTCCAGGTCGTCCGTATCGACCTCCACGACGTGGCGGTTCCCGGTACGCTTCGGATCGTCCTCGCTCATCGTGGCCCCCGCGCCGAACGACGGCCAGTATCACGAATCCCGACGGCTGGTGTCCACTGACGAGTCACCGGGCGCCCGCGCCGACGCCAAGCGAGACGGTCCTCCGCCCCCCCGGGCGCGCGCTCTGCGCCCGAACCCCTCTCTAGAGCGCCCAACGAGAGCGGTCCTGTTTGGTGCTCTAGGCCCGGACCCGGTTCCGCCCGTCGCGCTTGGCCTCGTAGAGCTTCTCGTCCGCCACCCGGACCAGGTCCATGGGCCGCCCCATGTTCGGATCGAAGACGCCGATGCCGATGCTCACGGTCAGGTCCACCCGGGTGCCCTCGAAGGAGAAGTCGTGCTCCTCGATCATGCCTCGGAGGGCCTCGGCGTACTGCACCGCACCGTCGACCGTCGTCTCCGGCAGGACCAGGACGAACTCCTCGCCGCCGTACCGCGCGAGCAGCTCCTCCCGCCTCACTCGCCGGGCCACGAGCTGGGCCAGCTCGCGGAGGACGTGATCCCCGGTCAGGTGGCCGAGGTTGTCGTTGATGTCCTTGAAGTGGTCCAGGTCCAGCAGCAGCAGGCACAGATCGCGCCCGTAGCGCCGGGAGCGGGCGAACTCGCGCTCGAGGAACTCGTTGAGATACCGGACGTTCGCCACGGCCGTGAGGCCGTCGGAGATCGTCATCCGGTAGATCTCCTCGTGATAGGCCGCCTCGATGTTCTGGCCCGCCAGGTACTTGAAGATGACGTCCCCGACCCGGATGAGGTCGCCGGAGCGCAGCACGGCCCGATCCACGAGCTGATCGTTGACGTACGTGCCGTTGGTCGAGCCCAGGTCCAAGACCACGCGGCGGTCGCCGTCGGCTTCGATGCGGGCATGGCGCCGGCTCACGCTGTCCACCTCGACCACGATGTGGTTGCCGGGGTCGCGGCCGATCAGGAAGTCGTCGCCCTGGAAGTCGTACTTCCGCCCTATGGAGCCGCCGTACAGCACGACCAGGCACTCGTCGCCGCGACCGTCGTCCGAGCGCGGAAGCTGGTGGACGGAGATGCGGGTGGTGCTGTCGCGGTGCGCGTCCAGTACGTCCAGCTCGTCGGTACCGACGCGCACGCGCTCGGCCGGCGGGGGCCCCTCTTCCGGGGCCAGGCCGCGGTTGGTGGGGCGACGCTTCCGCCCCGTCCCCGGCGTCGATCCCTCCGCGGCCACCGCTGCGTCCTTGTCGTGTTCGTGCCAGGCCACCGGACCTCGCTCGGAGTCGTGCTCGCGCCCGCTACGCAGTGCCGGGCAGCGTAGCGGAGCGCCTCCCGGAACCGCAAGGCCGTCCGGGCCGCCGGACACGGGCCGTTGCAACGCGCGGTCACGAGGGGCCGCGGAGGGGCGGCTTCGCACCGCTGCAGTCCGGTGTATCATCGATGCCGATCGTCCCCCTCCCCCGGAGCCCTTCATGACCGCCCCCCGCCGCGTGCTCGCCGGGGCGTGCCTGGCCTCGCTCGTCGCCGCCACGGTCGCCCCTCGCGCCCACGCGATCGACGACGGCTTCTACGTTCGCCTCGGCCTGGGCTACGCGGGCGTGAGCGGAGAGCGGGGCGCCCCCATGGACACGCGCGGGGGCTGCGCGCCCATCGGACGGCCGCCGGCGACCGCCCCCGGCCCGTACCTCTGGGCCGAGGAGGTGGACGAGGGGCTTCCGTGCGTCTACACGGGGAGCAGCCGCGAGGCCCCGGCCCAGGAGCGCTTCGGCGAGATGGTGCGCACCGGGGTGGGCGCCGGTCCAGCGATGCGCCTCGGCCTGGGCTGGAACATCCGTGGCTTCGTCTCCCTCGAGGCGACCACGCTCGCCCACGGTCGCGCGGGGATCGACTCGGGGCAGCTTCACGCGGGCTTCCTCCTCCGCTATCACCCGGTCCGTCACGCCATCCACCACGACGACCGCCCGTGGGACGTGAACGTCTTCGCAGGCCTCGGCTATACGCTCGCCACGTATCACCCGGACGAGGAGATCCAGGGTCTGGTCTCCGAGGCGCGCGCCGACGACGCCAAGGGCTGGGACGGCGTGCACTACAGCGTCGGCCTCGGCGTCGACCACGCCGTGCACCGCTGGATCTCCGTCGGGATGGATCTCGCCGTGATCCTCCCGCGCTATCTCACGTGGATCGTCGACTTCGGCGACGGCCTGCGCTCCCTGCCGGAGGAGTCGCCCCGGGCGGTGGTCTTCGCCCCGACCATCCACGCGACCGTCCACTTCGGGCCGCGCTGAGCCCGGTCAGGCGACCCGCTGATCCGCCGGGTCGGACGAATCGCCTCCGGGTGGCTCGCCCTCCCCGACGGCCGGCCGGGCGAGCCACCCCAGCACGTGCGGATAGACGTCGACGGAGGCGTCCGGGGCCAGGAGCAGATCCGCGTGGGCGTAGTCCCTGCGCGCCCCGTGCCGGCGCCCGACGATGCGGAGGTCCTTCTCCGGGCTCCCCAGGCGCTCCCAGGCCTCGCGCACCGCCGCGGTGCGCACGAGGCGATCCCCCGCGCTGGCGATGAGGAGGGTGGGCGTCCGCACGTCCGCCAGGCGCCGGTCCCAGGCCTCGCCGGAGCGGGCCTCCAGCCGTCCGGAGGCGATCCACCGCATGATCTGGCCGAGGTCCCCGCCGGGCATGTCCTCCGTGCCGTGGGACAGCCAGGTCCGGCGGGCCCGCCACGACACCCCGCCGGACCGGAAGTGCTTGTTCAGGGACACCAGGTGCGGCAGCGGGCCGGGGATGCGCGCCATGCGGTCGATGCCGAGGCCCGGGAGCCGATCGGCGATCGGGGCCAGCATCCGCACCGGCCGCCGGGCGAACGGCGTGAGCACGCCCAGGAGATCCCGGAAGCCGGCCGGGGCGGACAGGGTCACCAGGCGCCCCACCCGCGAGGCCCCCTCGCCTCCGCAGTACAGGTAGGCGAACAGTCCCCCGAGGCTGTGGCCCACGAGGTCGAGCCGCTCCGCCCCCGTGATGCCCAGGACCTCCTCCACGGCGGCCGGGAGATCCCGGGTGATCTTGTGGTCCAGGCTGATGGGCGGTCGCCCCTGCCCCGCCCATCGGCTGGAGCGGCTCCCGCGAAACTCCAGCAGCCAGACGTCCACGCCCACGGCGTTCAGGGCCCCGGGCAGCGAGCGCTCCCGCTCCACCCCGAAGGTCAGGCGGTTCGAGCCGGCCCCGGGCAGAAGGAGCACGGGTCGGCGTCCGGCGTCACGCCCGGGGCGGCTCCGGTACAGGGTCAGCGAGAAGCCGTCCGGGGTCGTGAAGGGGTATGGCTCGTAGGGGATCGGCATAAGCCCTCTCACGGGGCGAAGCCTCCACGGAATCCGGCCCGGACGCAAGAAGCGTCGCCCGGCGCCGGATCAGAACCCGAACGACGTCCACCGGAGCATCAGCCCGGCGTGGTGGCGGCTGTCCACGTCTTCAGCGTGCCGGAAGCGCAGGCCAGTCCGGAAGTACGGGGCGAGCACCAGCGCGCCGGCCCGCCCGTCGTCGAAGCGGGCGACCGGGAACGGGGCGGCGAGGAGCAGGGACAGGGACGTGACGCGGTCCGGGACGCCCTCGGCTCCGCCCCCGCGCATCCAGCCCTGCCCCACCCCGGCGCCCAGGAGCAGCACGTACCAGACCGAGGCCTCGAGCGTGGCCCCGACGCGGGTGCCCGTGCCTTCCGGGTGCGCGTGGATGCCCAGGTGGAGGCCGAACAGCCCGTGGAGCCAGCTGACGTCGGCCCCGCCGAGCGCGGTGACCTCCCGGCGGTCGAACGCCCCCCGCTCCCCGAAGGACACGCCGCCGGACACGCCCACGGCCACGTCGTGCCGGGGGAGCGGGATCCGCACCGGCCAGTCCACCGCCCGGGCCGGCGGAGCCGCGGCCCACACCAGCAGGGCGACTGCCACCAGGACGACGGGCCTCACGTGACCTCCACCTACGTCCGCGCGAACCAGATGAAGACGGCGAGGGCCGCCAGTCCCAGCGCGACCCCGATGCCCACGTACACGGCCACGGAGCCCCCGCCGGAGGCGCCCTCCTGCCGCCGAAAGCCCTGCCGGGTGGCGTCGACGTAGGTGGTGGTCCCCTCTCGCAGGTAGTGTCGGCCCGTGTCGGGTCCGCGCGGCGCGGGCCCATCCTCCCGGTGCGGCGCCGCCGGTTCCTGCTCCGGTGGCGACGGCGTGGCCTCGGCCCGTCTATCCGGCCCGGAGATCGAGGAGGGGGGCGGCCCCTCCGCGTCCGAGGGTTCGGGGGGGGGCGACGGCTCCTGCGGTGGCGCCATCGCCTCCGGGAAGCGCTCCAGGATGGGCCGCTGATCGACGACGGTCGCGAGGGTGTCGTCCGCCTCCCGGCCCGCCTCCGCCGCCGCGGGTCCCGGTGACTCCGGCTCCGGCGTTGGGGGCTCCGGCGGTGCAGGCTCAGGCGTTGGGGGCTCGGGCGGTGCGGGCTCGGGTGACTCCGGCTCGGACGGCGCGGCCGCCTCGGGGGGCGCCTCGTCCGCCACGTCGGGGAACACGTCCCCCCACGCCTTCGTGACCGGCGACTCGCCGGGCTCCTCCGGCGGCGGCGCCGGACGCCCGGGCGGCCCCAGGGGCTCCGTGCTCGACAGCCGGGAGCCGGGCTCCGCGGCGGAGGCCTTCGCGTCCGCGACCCCGGGCTGTCCCAGGCGGGTCGAGGGCTCCCTGAGCGCCTCCCCAACCGGCTCGGGGCCACCGCGCGGCGTCTCCGGCCTCGTGTCCGGCCCCCGCCGTGTCGACCTCCCCGGCGCTCCGCCAGCCGAGCGGTCGGGTCGCGGGGGTGCGGGCCTCCGCCGCCTGCCGGTGGTCGGGGCCCTCCGCCTCTCCTCGCCGAGGCTGGCCACCGCCGCCGCGCGCATATCCAGGGTCGGCTCGCGCCTGTCCAAGGCCCGCCCCAGGGTGTCCGAGCCCATGTCGAGCGTGCGGTCCGGGCCGCGCGAGTCCGACCGCGCGTCCTCGTCCGCGGCGGGCTCCATGGTCGCCTGCCGCATGGCCGTCGGCATGCCGGGGTTCGTCCGGCGACGCCGCGGGCCGGTCCCCGGGCGCGAGGCTGGAGGGCGTGGCTCTGCGGCGGCCTGCGGGGGCGGCTCGCGCTCTCCGCGCCGGTATCGCTCGTAGTCCCGCTGGAGGGCCGAGGTCAGGTCGAACCCGCAGTCCTCGCAGCGCCCGGTCTCCGGGGCGTTGCGACGCCCGCACCGGACGCAGAGGTCACCATCTTGCTGCGGCGGGTCCGACATGCGGCGAATCCTATCAGCGCCTTCACGCGCGGGCCAACCCGGCGAACGCGCCGATCTTCACCCGCTCACCAGCTCCGGACGATCACCTCGCGCACCGGGCGGCGCCCGTCGGCACGCCGGGAGATGGCGCGGGGCGCCAGGACCGTCTCCACGCGGAAGTCCTCGTACAGCTCGCGGACGAGCGGCGTGTCGCTGTTCGACAGGACGCAGCGTACGCCCCGGGACGCGAGCCGCGCGAAGACGTCCGCCAGGCCCACCTGGTCGTCCTCGCCGAAGCCGCCCGCGGCGTAGCTGGTGAAGTTCGAGGTCCGGCTGATGGGCTGGTACGGCGGGTCGAAGTAGACGAGATCCCCCTCCCGGGCCTCGTCGACGACCCAGCGGAAGTCCCCCTCCCTGAGGGACGTGTTCTGCAGGACGCGCGAGGCCGCCTCGAGGCGGTCCTCCTGGCAGATCACCGGGTTGGAGTACCGGCCGAACGGCACGTTGAACTGCCCGCGCCGGTTGACCCGGTACAGGCCGTTGAAGCACGTGCGGTTCAGGTAGATGGTCCGCGACGCGCGCTCCACGGGGGTCAGGTCCCGCGGGTCCAGGGCGCGCATCCGGTAGTAGTAGTCCTTCTCGTAGCGGTGGCGCTGGAGGTGCGCCACGAGCGCGTCCAGCTCGTCCCGGACGCACCGGTAGACGGTCATCAGCTCCGAGTTCACGTCGCCGAGCGTGGCCACCTCGGGCTGCAGGGAGAAGTACAGCGCCCCGCCTCCGAAGAACGGCTCGAAGTACCGCCCGAAGCGCTCCGGAAGCCGCGGGAGCAGCTCGTGGAGCAGGCGCTTCTTCCCGCCGGCCCACTTGAGTACGGGCCGGACCTCCTCGCGTTGGGACTCGCGGCGGACGCCAGCGAGACGGACGACGTTCGACATGGGCTGCCTCGACGGACCTGTGCCGGGCCCACCGCCAGGGCTCCCTCGTGCCACGGTGGCGGGCGGATTCGTGGGCGGCCCGGTCGCGCGCCCGGGCTCGATCGGACTGGAGTCGCTCGCGACGAGGCGAAGTGTCCGCCGGGCTCACGGGGGCGTCAAAAAACCTGGATCCGCGCCGTCGGCGGGCGCGGAGTCGGGGCGCTCGGGATCAGCCCTTGATCATCTCGAAGCGCGCCTGGCCGCACTCGTTGGCCACCTGCACGCCCACGTTGAGGAACAGGATGCCCGAAAGGGGCATGCCCGCGGGCTCGCCCTGGTGCTCGAGCCAGGTGTTGAGGCACGCGTCGCTGCAGAAGACGGGCGACCGCTGGGCCATCTCGCGGATGGGCTCCCGCCCGTCCCAGTCGGCCTGGAAGCCGGCGGCGCCGCTGGGCTCGACGCGGGCCACGGCCTCGTCCTCCATCCGGAACGTCACCTCGGTCGCGCAGTGCCCGCACCGCGTGAACGCGTCCACGGGGCGCGCGAACATCGCCGACAGGGTGAGGAGCTCCATCCCCCCGAAGGTGAAGAGGTCCACCCCGTTCTCGAGGTGCCCGCGGTGGGAGGTCCGCTGCACGGACAGGGTGCCGAGCAGGGACAGGACCCGCTTGTGGCTCGCGTCGAGGACCACGAGGCGGCGCCGGACCAGGTCCGCCAGGGCCGAGACCAGCTCCTGCCGGTCCTCGCCGCCGTCCACGAGCTGGGAGATGAGGGACGGCAGCGCCGGGATCCAGCCCCGCTCGGCCAGGGCCCGCGCCATGACGTTGAGGAGGTGGCGAGGCGCCTCGCCCAGCTCCCCGGCCATCCTCTGCCAGAAGTGCAGCAGGGTCCGGTTGCCCTCGGCGGGCACGGTGACGAGCGGCGTTCGGGTCACGGGGGGCCTCCCAGGACGGCTGTCGTTCCTCCCCCCATGATCCGGGTGACGTCGCGGGGTGCAACCTTGCCCCGTTCGTCCCTGGCGCCTATGCACCGGGGGGAGGCCCACGCCGCGGCGAGGGCGGGGCTCCAGGGAGGCGCATGGCCGAGCGGCGATTCCAGCTGGAGGCGGACTACGAGCCCATGGGGGATCAGCCCCGCGCGATCGCGGAGCTGACGGCCGGGGCGAGCCAGGGGCTGTCGCACCAGGTGCTCCTGGGGGCCACGGGCACGGGCAAGACGTTCACCATCGCCAACGTCATCCAGGAGCTCCAGCGCCCCACCCTGGTGCTGGCGCCGAACAAGACCCTCGCGGCCCAGCTCTACACCGAGTTCACGCAGTTCTTCCCGCACAACGCGGTGGAGTACTTCGTGAGCTACTACGACTACTACCAGCCGGAGGCGTACGTCCCGTCGACGGACACCTACATCGAGAAGGACGCGCTCATCAACGAGGCCATCGACCGGATGCGGCACTCGGCGACGCGCGCGATCCTGGAGCGCCGCGACGTCCTGATCGTGGCCAGCGTCTCGTGCATCTACGGCATCGGCGACAAGACGACGTACGAGGAGATGCTCATCCGCCTCGAGGAGGGCGAGGTCGTCCTGCGGGACCGGCTCCTGCGCCAGCTCGTGGACATCCAGTACGAGCGCAACGACTACGACTTCCACCGGGGGACCTTCCGCGTGCGGGGGGACGTGGTGGAGATCTTCCCTGCCTACGAGGAGGACCGGGCCGTCCGGATCGAGTTCTGGGGCGACGAGATCGACGCCATCCACATGGTCGATCCCCTGCGCGGGACGGTGCTGGAGCACGCGCCCCTCGTGGACATCTTCCCGGGCAGCCACTACGTGACGCCCCAGGATCAGCTCCGGCGGGCGGTCGACACCATCCAGGTGGAGCTGGGCGAGTGGCTCCCGAAGCTGCGAAGGGAGGGCAAGGAGCTGGAGGCCCAGCGGCTGGAGCAGCGGACCCTGTACGACATCGAGATGCTGGAGCAGGTGGGCTTCTGCCACGGCATCGAGAACTACTCGCGCCACCTCACGGGGCGGAACCCCGGCGAGCCGCCGCCGGTGCTGCTGGACTACTTCCCCGACGACTACCTGATCGTCGTCGACGAGTCCCACGTGGCCATCCCGCAGATCGGCGGCATGTACCGCGGGGATCGCTCCCGCAAGCAGACCCTGGTGGACCACGGCTTCCGGCTCCCGAGCGCCCTGGACAACCGGCCGCTGCGCTTCGAGGAGTTCGAGGAGCGCGTGAACGAGGCGGTCTACATGAGCGCCACGCCGGGGAACTACGAGCAGGAGAAGAGCCAGGGCGTCGTGGTCGAGCAGCTCATCCGGCCGACCGGCCTCGTGGACCCCGAGGTCCAGGTGCGCCCGGTAGGGAGCCAGATCGACGACCTCCTGGAGGAAATTCGCGCGCGCGTGGACCGCGGACACCGCGTGCTGGTGACCACCCTGACGAAGCGCATGGCGGAGGACCTGACGGAGTACTATCGCGAGCTGGGCGTGAAGGTCCGCTACCTCCACTCGGACATCGACACCCTGGAGCGCGTGGAGCTCCTCGACGATCTGCGCCGCGGCGCCTTCGACGTCCTCGTGGGCATCAACCTCCTCCGAGAGGGCCTGGATCTGCCGGAGGTAGGCCTCGTCGCCATCCTCGACGCCGACAAGGAGGGCTTCCTGCGGGCGACGCGCAGCCTGATCCAGACCATCGGGCGCGCGGCCCGGAACTCGGAGGGCACGGTCATCCTGTACGCCGACCGCGTCACGGACTCCATGCGCGCGGCCATCGACGAGACCGAGCGCAGGCGGGCGATCCAGCTCGAGCACAACGAGGCACACGGCATCACGCCGCAGACCGTGGTGCGCCGGCTCAAGTCCATCGAGGAGACCCGGGAGGGCCCGGCGAAGGGCGGGCGCCCGAGGCGGCCCACGGATCTGCCGCACATGACCGTGGAGGACGCCGAGGCGCGCATCGCGGAGCTGCGTGAGCAGATGCAGGCCGCGGCCAAGGACCTGGACTTCGAGCGGGCGGCCGAGCTCCGCGACCAGCTCCGGGCCTACGAGGGCATGGTGCTCGGCGTGGAGCCCACGACGCGCCTCTCCTCGTAGCGCTCGCCACGTGGTCGGTCACGAGCGAGGCCGCCCCTTGGTTGACGCCAGTGATGAAAATGATTATCAATAGCACCCAGAGGCGACGCCGGAGCGGATGCCCCGCCCCCACCGTCGGCTCGGGAGCCACGAGGACCATGATCGTCTGCCTCTGCGAAGGGGTCTCCGACCGGGAGATCAAGCGGGCTGCCCGACGGGGCGCGAGCACCGTGGGCGCCGTGGCCAGAACGACCGGCGCGGGCACGGGCTGCGGGCGCTGCCGCTGCACGGTGCGGGACCTGCTCCGCCAGGTGGCCCAGCACCCCGACCCCGGCGGCGAGCCGAGCGTGCCCCTCGCCCGGCAGAAGCGGGTCGTGTAGACTCCGGACCACCTCCGACATCCTGCGAAGCAAGGAGTCCCATGGCACCGAAGGCCAAGAGTCCGGATATCGTGAAGCTCCTCAACGACGTCCTCACGGCGGAGCTGACCGCCATCAACCAGTACTTCGTGCACGCGAAGATGTGCGACAACTGGGGGTTCGAGCGGCTCGCCAAGAAGATCCGCGGCGAGTCCATCGAGGAGATGGTCCACGCCGAGGAGATCGTCGAGCGCATCCTCTACCTGGAGGGCATCCCGAACCTCCAGCGCATCGGCAAGGTCAGCGTCGGCGAGACCGTGAAGGAGCAGTTCGAGCTGGACCTGGCCATGGAGATGGACGCCCTCGAGCGCTTCAACGCCGGCGTCGCCCAGTGCCGGGACGCCGGCGACAACGGCACGCGGCTGCTCCTGGAGAAGATGCTCCACGACGAGGAGGAGCACGTGGACTGGCTCGAGGCGCAGCTGGAGCTGATGGAGCGCGTGGGCGTCGAGCGCTACCTGGCCGAGCAGATCCACGAGTAGGCCACCCGCGGTCGTCGCACGATCAGGAGGCCCCGGCCGGCGACGGTCGGGGCCTTCTCGCGTCCAGGGGCACCCTCCGCCGGCGCCCCGGAACCGACGAGATGCAGCAGGATCGCCGTCCCCGGCTCACGGTCCTACACATCTCGAGGTGCGGCGGTCGCACGGACAATCGCGCGCCA
>JBNJGB010000003.1:0-66431 GCA_051747385.1 Myxococcota bacterium | reverse complement strand
AGCCGCCAAGCCGCCAAGCCGCCAAGCCCCAAAGGCCAGTGAGCCGCTTGCACGGCGGTTCGGCTGAGACTGTCGGGTCACCGGCAGGCCAACAGCGAGCACACGGCGCCGAAACATGCCGTTTTCCTTTGCGTCTTCGCGTCTTTGCGCGAGCCCTTCGTCTTGCGACGTGTGGCGAGTGGGCCGGGTCCGGCTCACAGTCCTACTCATGTCGGAATGCCGCGGTCTCGAAGACAATCGCGCGCCAAGCCGCCAAGCCGCCAAGCCGCCAAGCCCCAAAGGCCAGTGAGCCGCTTGCACGGCGGTTCGGCTGAGACTGTCGGGTCACCGGCAGGCCAACAGCGAGTACACGGCGCCGAAACATGCCGTTTTCCTTTGCGTCTTCGCGTCTTTGCGCGAGCCCTTCGTCTTGCGGCATGTGACGAACCGAGAGCCGTCCCCGGCGGTCGGACGCCCCACCACCTCCCGCCTCAGTCCATGCGGATCTCCTGGAAGACCAGGTGGTTCACGTTGAAGCGCACCAGCCGGGCCACGTACCAGAAGAAGTAGATGCCCAGGGTCAGCGGCAGGAGGAGCATCCCCACGAAGTGGATGAGGAACAGCTCTCCGCCGGTGCCCGTGAAGCCGCCCTGCAGGACCCTGTCGCCGACGCGCAGGGTCGTGAAGGACGTGAAGAACTGCTTCAGGGACACCTGGAACCACGCGCCGTAGATGCCCAGGGTCACCAGGGTCAGCAGGTAGCCGACGATGAAGCGCACGAAGAGGTCGCCGCCGTCGCCGTGGAACTCGAAGCTGCCCAGATGCTCCCCGTTCTCGAACAGGTGCGTGTGGCCCTTGAACAGGGCGTGCACCTTGCAGATGAACCACGGCATGTAGATGCCCAGCGTGATCATCGTGAGGAGCGCGCCGACGATGGCGGCCTTGAAGAACTCGCCCCCGGACAGGGTGAACCGCGCCTGGTACTTCGAGCCGTCGGGGGCCTGACCCTCCGTGTGCTCGACGAAGAAGCGACCCAGGTCCACGGCGAACCAGAAGCCGTAGATGCCCAGGGTCAGCATCGTCAGGAGGTACCCGATGAAGCCCTTGACGAAGAGCTGACCGCCGCTGCCCGTGAAGTTCAGCCGCACCTGGCCCCGCGCCGTCGGGCCGACCGTGGTCCGCTGCGCCATGTAGCGGGTCAGGGACACGTAGAACCAGGGCGCGTAGATGCCCAGGGTGATCGCCGTGAGCAGGAAGCCGACGATCAGCGCCTTGAAGATCTCGCCACCCGTCCCGGAGAACCGGGGCCGGACGCCCTCGCCGCCCACGCCGGGCGCGCCGCCCGCGGGCTGCTGCGGTGGCCCCTCCCCGCCCTCGATGTACGCCGCGGCCCAGTCCGGAGCGTCGGAGGGCGGCTGCTGCTCCTCCGTGGGCGCCTCGCCGTCGACCGGCTCGCCCCAGCCCTCGTCCTCGATCGCCCACTCGCCACCGCCCTGCCCGCCCTCGGCGGCGAGGAACGCCGTCTTCTCCGCGCCGTCCCCGCCCGAGGGGGGCTGCTGCGGGGCCGGCTCGGGCTCCGGCTCCTCCTTGGGGACCTCCAGCCACGCGGTGGCCTCGGCCTCCTCCATGCGCTCGGTCGGCGGCGTCTCGGACGGCTCCTCGGGCGCGGGCTCCGGCTTGGAGGACGCCGCGGCGTCGGTGGACAGGAACGCCGTCTTCTCCGGCTCCGGCTCGGCCTCCGGCGGCGGCGCCGCGGCCTGCGGGGACGGCGCGCGCTGCGTCGGACCCGGCTCGTCCGCGGACAGGAACGCCGTCTTCTCCGGCTCCGCCTCGGCGGGCGGAGGCTGCGGCGCGGGCTGCTCCACGGGCGCCTCGGCGGGCTCCTGCCCCTCCCCGAAGTCGAAGGCGGGGCGGGACACGACGGTCTTGTCCTCCTCCTCCGCGGGCGCGGCCGGCTCGGGCTCGGGAGCGGCGGGCTCCGGCGCCGGCGCGTGCACCTCCGCGAGGCGGAAGCGGGTCCGGCCGATCTGGAAGGCCTCCCCCTGCGGCAGGGAGAACGGCTCCCGGGTGATCCCGCCCTGGAACAGCGTGCCGTTGGTGCTCCCCACGTCGTACACGGTCACGGCGGACCCGTCGAAGCGGATCTCCGCGTGGCGGCCGGAGGCCCCCGGGTCCGGGATGACGATGTCGCCCTCTCGCCGCCCCACCGTCACCGTCGCCTGCCGGACCTCCCGGGTCTCCGCCGGGCCGTCCGCGGGGGTGATCTCCAGCACGTAGTAGGCCTCGCTCACCGCGTCCTCCTCTGCGTCGGCTGCCGAGTCTGGCAAGCGGCCGGCGGACGCGCAAGAGCACCCCCGGGGGGGACGTCCAGGGCAATCGCAGAGTCGGACAAGTGAGGGCTGCGCGGCGGTACGGCGCCCGGCGCCGGATTGCATCCGCTCGGAAACGATGGATTCTGCGCGTTCGAGAGCAGGCAAGGGCAAGGGCAAGGGCAAGGGCAAGGGCAAGGGAGGGCGGTCGACTTTGCGACCGCCCTGGGGGGACGTCCCGGCGGGGAATCCTGGTTGCGGGACGACCGGCAAGCTAGGCTGGGCGCCATGTCGTCGCAGGTCCGACTCCTCGCCCCGCTCCTCCTCGCCGCCGCCCTCGCGGGCACGTCCGCGTGCGACGAGGGCGCACCGGGCGGCCCCGCCGTGCCGGACGACCACCCCTGTCCCGACCGGGCCCTCCCGCCGGAGGAGCCGAGCCTGTGGGAGGACGCCGCGGACCGCGGAGAGCCGGTGCCCCTGACCCTCCTGGTCCCCCTGGACGAGGGGCGCGCCGCCTCCGTGACCCAGGCCAACCGCCAGGCCCCGACCCACGAGGGGGACCTGGCGTGGGCCTGGGACCTGGACGTCCCGGTCGGCACGACCGTCCACGCCGCGGCCCCCGGCATCGTGGTGCTCGCCCGGGACGACTCCACGCGCCACGGGCCCGGCGCCGAGTATCGCGAGGACGCCAACCAGGTGGTCCTGGACCACGGCGGCGGCCTGTACACCGCGTATGTCCACCTGGCGCCCGACGGCGTCTTCGTGTCCCCGGGCCAGCGGGTGGAGGCCGGCGCGGTGCTGGGCGAGACGGGCCTCAGCGGGCGCATGACCGGGCCGCACCTCCACTTCCACGTGGAGAACGCCTGGAGCCGCACCCTGCCCGCGCGCTTCGTCAGGCGCGAGGCGCCGTTCGCCTGCGAGCGCCGCCCCCGCACGGGCGACGGCGTGATCCGCCCCGCCGGCCTGCGCGGCTCGCTCGTGGGTCCCGAGGAGCCCAGCCCCGTCCCGGAGGACGCCTTCGCGGACCTCGGGGTCGAGGCCATCCGCGGCATGCCGGCCCGCCTCGTGGAGCGCGACGCGACGCTGTCCATCTACGGCAGGGCCGCCCCCGGGGCCGACCGCGTCTTCGTGATGATCTTCCCGGAGGGTGGAGGCGACGCCCTGCTCTGGCTCGACATGGAGGTCCGGGACGGGCGGTTCGGCGCCACCTTCTCCATCGGCGCCGCGAAGCCGGACTTCCCGCCCGGGCGCTACGGCTGGGCGGCGGTGGCAGTCCCGGAGGGGGAAGAGGCGTTCGCGCCCCGCGCGATCCGGCTGACGGTGGTGGAGTGATGGCCGACGAGCGTTCACGCGCGTGGCGACAGCTCGAGGCCCTGACCGTCGCCGCCCGCAACCACCGGGAGGCCGCCCGGGGTGCCGCCGATCGGGCGGAGGTCCTGGCCCGGTGCGCCGCGCGCGTCGAGGCCTGGCGCGAGGAGGCCGGGGAGGTGGACGACGCCCCGGCGCGCCTGCGGGGCCTGCCCGACCCCCCGACGGCTCGCATCCTCGCCGCCACCTTCGAGCGGGCCGAGGACTCGTGGGACGCCGTGACCCGACGAGCTCGCGACCTGGCGGAGGACGCGGAACGCGACGCCGAGGAGCGCCGCGCGAAGGCGGAGCACACCGAGCGCATGCGGGAGGAGGCCGAGGCCCGGGTGCGCGCGCTCGGTGGTTGAACCCGCCGTGCCCCTGTGTCATAGGTGGGTTCGCGATGCGACTGGCCATGCACCGACGCCACCCCCATCACCATCCCGAGGAGGGACGGCCGGCGGTGGTCTAGGCGCCCAGGCGCACCATGGACGAACCACGCCGGTCTCCGGGCCGGCGCGGGACCTCGCGGACCTCGTCGCGCCTCGTCGGGCGGCTGACAGTACGAGGGAGACGATGAAGACGATCGAGGCCCGCGACACCGTGCAGCTCGCCCTCCCCAAGGGGAGGATGCAGGACGGCGTGCTGCGACTGCTCTCCGAGGCCGGCATCCAGGTCCGCACCAGCGACCGCGGCTATCGCCCGACCATCTCGCTCGAGGGCTTCGACACGAAGGTCCTCAAGCCCCAGAACATCGTCGAGATGCTCCACGCGGGCTCCCGCGACCTGGGCTTCGCCGGCGCCGACTGGGTGGCGGAGCTGGGCGCCGACCTGGTGGAGGTCCTGGACACCCGCCTGGATCCGGTGCGGATCGTCGCCGCGGCGCCGCGCGAGATCCTGGAGGACGGCGCCCTGCCCGGGAGGCGGCTGGTGGTGGCCTCCGAGTACCAGCGCCTCACGAAGCAGTGGATCGACCGCCGGGCCATGGACGACGTCTTCGTGCGGTCCTACGGCGCGACGGAGGTCTTCCCGCCGGAGGACGCGGACTGCATCGTCGACAACACCGCCACGGGAAGCACGCTGCGGGCCAACGGGCTGGACATCGTCGACGAGCTGATGCGGTCGTCCACGCGCCTGTACGCCAACCCGCGGGCCATGGACGATCCGGCCAAGCGGGCCGTCATCGACCACTTCTCGCTGCTCCTCCGGAGCGTCCTGGAGGCCCGCCACCGGGTGATGCTCGAGGTGAACGTGTCCTCCGAGCAGCTCGAGGCGCTGATCGCCGTGCTCCCCTGCATGCGCGAGCCGACCGTGGCGGAGCTCCACGGACATGCCGGCTACGGCGTGAAGGCCGCCGTGCCGCGGAAGACCCTCCCGACGCTGATCCCGCAGCTCAAGGCCCACGGCGGCACGGACATCGTCGTGACGAGCCTGTCGCAGATCGTGCCGTGATGAACGACGATCCCTCGACACTCCGTCCGTCCGCCGCCGTCCGCGGCATCCGCCCGTACGCCGTCCCCCGCCACCGGGCCCCGGTGGACCTGGCCCTGGACGGCAACGAGGGGCTCGCCGCCCCGCCCGGCCTGCTGCGGATCCTGGCGGACGCCGACCCCGAGATCGTGCGGCGCTATCCCAAGCCGACCCGGCTGCAGCACCGCATCGCCGCCCGCTTCGGGCTCGAGCCGGGCCGGGTCCTGGTGACCTCCGGCGGGGACGACGCCCTGGACCGGGCCGCCCGGGCCCTCCTGGAGCCGGGGCGCAACCTGGTCCTGCCCACGCCCACGTTCGAGATGCTGGCCCGGTACGGCCGGCTGGTGGGCGCCGAGGTCCGACAGGTGCCGTGGCCCGAGGGGCCGTATCCCACCGAGGCCGTCCTGGACGCCGTGGACGACGACACGACCGCCATCGCGGTGGTGACGCCCAACAACCCCACCGGCGCCGTCGCGACGGCCGACGATCTCCGGCGCCTCGCCGAGGCCGCGCCCGGCGTGGCCCTCCTGGTGGACCTGGCCTACGGCGAGTTCGCCGACGAGGACCTCACCGAGGCGGCCCTCGCGCTCCCGAACGCCCTGGTGTTCCGGACCCTCTCCAAGGCGTGGGGCCTGGCGGGCCTGCGCGTGGGCTACGTCATGGGGGAGCCCGAGACCGTCGGGTGGCTGCGCGCGGCCGGAAACCCCTACGTGGTCTCCGGGCCGTCCCTGCTCCTCGCCGAGCGACGGCTGGAGACGGCGGCCCCCGAGGTGGACGACTTCGTGGCGCGCATCCGCGAGGAGCGACGCACCCTGCACGAGGCCCTCGAGGCGCTGGGCCTGCGCCCCCTGCCGTCCCAGGGGAACTTCGTGTTCGCCCGCGTGGACGATCCCATGTGGCTCCGGGACGGGATGGCCGGACTGGGCATCGGGGTCCGGGTCTGGCCGGGCCACGCCCTGGTCGGCGACGCCACCCGCATCACCTGCCCCGGTGATCCGGAGAGGTTCGAGCGCCTGCGCGCCGGCCTCGAGGCGGTCCTCCGGCCGGAGGCCCTGCTGTTCGACATGGACGGCGTGCTGGCGGACGTCTCCGGTTCGTATCGCGAGGCCATCCTCCGCACGGCGGCGCACTTCGGCGTAGAGGTGGACGTCGAGGACATCCGCCGGGCCAAGGCCGAGGGCGACGCCAACAACGACTGGGAGGTGACGCGACGCCTGCTGGCCTCCCGCGGCACCCTGGTCTCCCTGGAGGAGGTCACCGAGGTCTTCGAGCGCCTCTACCAGGGGACGCCGGACACGCCAGGGCTTCGCGACACGGAGGCCCTGCTCGGCGGGCGCCCCCTCCTGGAGCGCCTCGCGGCGCGCGTCCCACTCGGGATCGTGACGGGCCGCCCGCGCAGGGACGCCGTCCGCTTCCTGGAGGAGCGCGGCGTCGCGGACCTCTTCGGCGCGGTGGTCTGTATGGAGGACGGCCCCCTCAAGCCGGATCCGGCCCCCGTGCACGGGGCCCTCGACGCGCTCGGCGTGTCCGGGGCCTGGCTGGTGGGCGACACCCCGGACGACGTGCGCGCGGCGCGGGCCGCCGGCGTGGTGCCCCTCGGAGTCACCCCGCCCGGCGAGGATCCCGAGGCCCTGGCGGACGTGCTGATCGGCGCCGGAGCTGCCCGGATGCTGGGTTCCCTGGACGACCTGGAGGAGATGCTGCCATGAGCACCGACGCCCCGCGGCGTACCGAGGTCTCCCGGACCACGCGCGAGACGGACATCCGCCTGACCCTGGACCTCGACGGGTCCGGCGAGGCGGACGTCGGCACCGGGATCGGCTTCCTCGACCACATGCTGACGACCCTGACCCGCCACGCGCGCTTCGACCTGGCGCTCCGCTGCGAGGGCGACCTGGACGTGGACGGGCACCACACGAGCGAGGACTGCGCCCTTGCCCTCGGACTGGCCATGGACGAGGCCCTGGGAGAGCGCCGCGGGATCACGCGCTTCGGCCACGCCTACGCGCCCCTGGACGAGGCCCTGGCCCGAGCGGTGGTGGACCTGTCCGGACGCCCGTGGCCGGCGATCGACCTGGGCCTGCGGCGGGAGGCCATCGGGACGCTGGCCTGCGAGAACATCGGGCACGTGCTCCAGTCCCTGGCCATCGCGGCGCGCTGCTCGCTCCACGTCGACGTCCTGAAGGGCGTCAACGACCATCACCGCGCCGAGGCGGCCTTCAAGGCGACCGCCCTGGCCCTCCGTCGGGCGGTCGCGGGAGACGGGAGCGGCGAGGTCCCCAGCACGAAGGGGGTGCTCTGATGGCCGGGTCGACTCCGCGCGTGGCCGTCCTGGAGACGGGCACCTCCAACATCGCGTCCGTGCTGGCCGCCCTGCGCCGCGTCGGCGCCGAGCCCTTCCTGACCTCCGACGTCCGGGACGCCCGGGACACGGAGCGGGTCATGCTCCCCGGCGTCGGCGCCTTCGGGGCCGCCATGAGGACGCTCCGGGACTCCGGCCTGGCCGAGGCCGTGGCCGCCCGGGTGCGGGAGGGCCGCCCGCTGCTGGCCGTCTGCCTGGGGCTCCAGCTCCTCTGCGAGTCCAGCGAGGAGAGCCCCGGCGTCGAGGGCCTTGGCGTCGTGCCCGGGACCGTCCGGCGCTTCTCCGAGGGCGTGATGGTCCCCCACTTCGGCTGGAACCGGGTCGTGCCCGCGGAGGGCGCCTGCCTGCTGGAGGAGGGCTACGCCTACTTCGCCAACTCCTACCGCCTCGAGGCCATCCCCGAGGGCTGGTCCGGGGCGACGTGCGAGCACGGCGGGCCGTTCGTGGCCGCGCTGGAGCGCGGACCCGTGCTCGCCTGCCAGTTCCACCCCGAGCTGAGCGGCGCCTGGGGCGAGAACCTCCTGCGTCGATGGATGGAAGCCTGATGCCACCGGAGACCTCCTGATGCTCACCGTCCGCGTCATCCCGTGCCTCGACTTCCGCGACGGCCGCGTCGTGAAGGGCATCCGGTTCCAGGGCCTCGAGGACGCCGGGGATCCGGCCGAGCGCGCCGCGGCCTACGAGGCCCAGGGCGCCGACGAGCTCGTGATGCTCGACGTCTCGGCCACCCCCGAGGGCCGCGCCCACGCCGTGGACACCATCCGGGAGGTCCGCGCGGCGCTTCGGATCCCCCTGACGGTGGGCGGCGGGGTCCGCACCGTCGACGACGCCGCCCGCCTGCTGGGCGCCGGGGCGGACAAGGTCTCCGTGAACACCGCCGCCGTGCGGAACCCGGCGTTCCTGGCCGAGCTGGCCGAGCGCTTCGGCAGCCAGTGCACGGTCGTCGCCATCGACGCCGCGGCGCGCGAGGACGGGAGCGGCTGGGAGGTGGTGGTCCACTCCGGCAAGGAGCGGACCGGGATGGACGCCGTGCAGTGGGCGAAGGAGGCCGTGGAGCGCGGCGCCGGCGAGATCCTGCTCACGAGCTGGGACCGCGACGGGACGAAGAGCGGCTACGAGACGGACCTGTTGCGCGCCGTCAGCGAGGCCGTGGGCGTCCCCATCATCGCCTCGGGCGGCGCCGCACACGCCGAGCACCTGGTGGACGCGCTGAAGGCCGGGGCCCACGCCGTGCTGGCCGCGTCCATCTTCCACTACGGCGAGACGACCGTGGGCGAGGTGAAAGACGAGCTGGCCGAGGCCGGACTGGAGGTGCGCCGATGATCGTGCCGTCGATCGATCTCATGGGAGGCCAGGCCGTCCAGCTCGTGGGCGGCAAGGAGACGGCCATCGAGGCCGGGGATCCGCGCCCCATCGCCGAGGGCTTCCGGCTGGCCGGCGAGATCGCCGTCATCGACCTGGACGCGGCCCTCGGGCAGGGCTCGAACCGGACGACCATCGAGGACCTGTGCCGCATGGCCGACTGCCGGGTGGGAGGCGGCATCCGCGACGTGGACACCGCCATCCGCTGGCTCGACGCGGGCGCCCGGCGGATCATCCTCGGCACGGCCGCGAGGCCGGAGATCCTGCGCGAGCTCCCACGCGAGCGCGTCATCGCAGCCCTGGACGCCTACGAGGGCGAGGTGGTCGTCGAGGGCTGGCGCACGAAGACCGGCCGCGGGATCGTCGAGCGGATGGAAGAGCTCCGCGACCACGTCGGGGGCTTCCTCGTGACGTTCGTCGAGCGCGAGGGGCGCCTCGGCGGCACCGACCTGGACCGCGTGGCGGAGCTGGTGGAGGCGGCCGGGGACGCGCGCGTGACCATCGCCGGAGGCGTGACGACCCCGGAGGAGATCGCCCGGCTCGACGCCCTGGGCGCCGACGCCCAGGTGGGGATGGCCCTGTACTCCGGGCGCATGGACCTGGGCGACGCCATCGCGGCGCCCCTGAGGACCGACCGCGCCGACGGGCTCTACGCCACCGTGGTGTGCGACCCGCACGGCCGGGCCCTGGGCCTGGCCTGGTCCAGCCCGGAGAGCATCCGGGAGGCCGTCCGCACCCGCCGCGGCGTGTACTGGTCGCGCTCGCGCGACGCCCTCTGGGTGAAGGGGGAGAGCAGCGGCGCCACCCAGGACCTCCTGGCCGTCGACGCCGACTGTGATCGGGACGCGCTGCGCTTCACGGTCCGGCAGGCCGAGCCCGGCTTCTGCCACGAGGACACGTGGACCTGCTGGGGAGACCTGGGCGGCCTGCCCACCCTGGCCCGCCGCCTCGCGAAGCGCGCGGAGGAGGCCCCGACGGGCTCGTACACGGCGCGCCTGCTCAACGACCCGGACCTCCTGAAGGCGAAGCTGATGGAGGAGGCCGAGGAGCTGGCCGACGCCCGCCGACCGGCCGAGGTGACCTGGGAGGCGGCGGACGTCATCTACTTCGCCCTGGTGGCCATGGCGCGCGACGGCGTGCACCTGCGCCAGGTGGAGGCCGAGCTGGAGCGCCGGGCGCTGAAGGTCACCCGGCGACCGGGCCACGCGAAGAACAAGGGAGACGGCTCATGAGCGGGCTCAGGCGTCTCGACGCGGACGAGGTGTCGGCGTCCCGGCGCGACCCCGTGGACCGGGAGACGCTCGAGGGCGCGGCGCACATCGTCGAGGACGTGCGCAAGCGGGGTGAGTCGGCCCTCCGCGAGCACGCCGAGCGCCTCGGCGACCTGGAGCCGGGCGCCCCGCTCGTCCTGGGGGCGGAGGAGATGGAGGCGGCGCGCGACGAGCTCTCGCGGGAGGACCTGGAGCTCCTCGAGCGGACGGCCGGGCGCATCCGCGAGTTCGCGGAGGAGCAGGCCGGCGCCCTCCACGAGCTGGAGACGCCCATCCCGGGCGGCGTGGCCGGCCACACCGTGTCGCCGGTGGAGTGCGCCGGCTGCTACGCGCCGGGCGGACGCTTCCCCCTGCCCTCGAGCGTCCTCATGACGGCGGTCACGGCCCGCGCGGCCGGCGTCGATGAGGTGTGGGTGGCCAGCCCACGCCCTGCCCGCGTGACGCTGGCCGCGGCGGCCGTCGCCGGGGCAGATCGCCTGCTCGCGGTCGGCGGCGCCCAGGCGATCGCGGCGCTGGCCTACGGAGCGGGCCCCGTCCCTCCCGCGGACGTGATCGTGGGTCCGGGCAACCGGTGGGTCACGGCCGCCAAGAAGCTCGTGAGCGGGCGCGTGGGCATCGACATGCTCGCCGGCCCCAGCGAGCTGGTGGTGCTGGCCGACGCCTCCGCCGATCCCGAGACGGTGGCCGCCGATCTGCTGGCCCAGGCCGAGCACGATCCCGACGCCATGCCCATCCTGATCACCACGGACGAGACCCTGGCCGACGCGGTGGACGAGGCCCTGGACCGGCGCCTCGCCGACCTGCCCACGGCGGAGACGGCGCGGGAGGCCGTCGCCCAGGGCTTCGCCGTCCTCTGCGACGACCTCGAGGCCGCGGTGGACGTCAGCGACCGGCTCGCTCCGGAGCACCTGGAGGTCCTGACGGCGGATCCGCAGGAGGTGGCCTCCCGCTGCCGGCACTACGGCGGCCTGTTCGTGGGCGCCGGCACGGCGGAGGTCTTCGGAGACTACGGCGCGGGCCCGAACCACGTGCTGCCGACCGGCTCCACCGCCCGCTTCACCGGAGGCCTGTCGGTGCTCGACTTCCTCCGCGTCCGCACCTGGATGCGGATCGACGACCCGGCCGCGGCGGCCCCCCTCGCACGGGACGCGGCCCGCCTCGCAAGGCTCGAGGGGCTCGAGGGCCACGCCCGCTCGGCCGAACGTCGCCTCCCGGAGGAGTAGCGACCTCGCCAGGACAGCCATCGACGCCCCCGGGGACGGCGGCGCTCCTGCGATTCGGGATCGGGGCGCCGGCGGCCTCGCCTGTCCATTGCGCGCATCTCGCCGAGGGCCAGCAAGACGCGGTCGTGATCGGCGCAGAGCCGCCCCGCGTCTGGCGGGCTCAAAGCACGCCGTCCCAGGAACGCGACCGGCGGCGCCGGGGACCGCGGGCGTCCCCACCCGCGCAGCGGATATCCCGGCCGGAGCCGCCCTTTCAGGCACGGGTACGGGCAAGGGCAAAGGCAAGGGAACGAGGCCAGCTTGCCGAGAGGTGTATGTTCGACAGGCGGCCTCGCCGGTCGACGGCCCGGATCAGTGCGGATACACTCGGTGGATGTAGTCGTTCAGCATGCGGATCTCGATCTCGTCCTCGACCCGCACGTTGTTGACGACGTCCCCGATGGAGATCATCCCGACCACCTCGTTGTCGCGCATCACCGGCAGGTGGCGGATGCGGCGCTCGGTCATGACGTTCATGGTGTAGCCGAGCGTGTCGTCCTCCAGGCCCACCACCAGGTCCCGCGTCATGGCGTCGGCGACGTGCGTCGTCCCCGGGTCGGCGCCGGCCGCGACCTGCCGCATGATGTCGCGCTCGCTGACGATGCCCTTCACGTCGCCGCCCTCCATCACGAGCAGGGCGCCGATCCCGTTCTCGCACAGGGTCTCGGCCGCCTCGCGCAGGTTCGAGCTCGGGCTGGTCGTGACCACGGGGCGTTTCGTCTCGGCGAGGACATCCGCCAGCTTGCGTTCCATCGTGCACCTCCCGCGAGGCCGCGCGCGTGGCGCACCTCGCGAAGTCGGATTCAGGGCGTGGCTCAGGGAGGCTCCATTATACGCCGGGTGCGGGTCGCGAACAAACGGACCCGCTCACGGGGCCCACGTGCATCGGAGCGAGATGCGGTACACTCCCGGCCGCAACGCGAACTCGACACGGCGAGGAGACCGGCGATGGCCATCACGATCTACCAGTATCCGCGCTGCGGGACGTGCCGGAAGGCGCTGAAGTGGTTGGAGGCGCGGAGCGTCCCGTACGAGAAGGTGGACATCGTCGAAAACCCGCCCTCCGAGGCGACCCTGCGGGACATCTGGGAGCGCAGCGGCCAGCCCATCAA
Source organism: Myxococcota bacterium (assembly GCA_051747385.1). Classification (GTDB taxonomy): domain Bacteria; phylum Myxococcota_A; class UBA9042; order PHBI01; family JACKFB01; genus JBNJGB01. Next base: position 53,957 of record JBNJGB010000003.1, on the reverse strand, counting down.
GAAGCTCTTCAACACCTCGGGGATGTCCTACCGCAAGGGCAACTGGAAGGAGCGACTCAAGGCGGTCTCGGACGACGAGGCCCTGTCCGCCCTCGCCGCAGACGGCAAGCTGATCAAGCGGCCCATCGTGGTGGCGAACGGCTCCGTGCTGATCGGCTTCAAACAGCAGGAGTGGGTCGAGACCCTGTCGTGACGGCCCGAGTCAGGGGGTCCGACGCAGGCGCGCCACCGCCCGGCGGGCCGCCCTGCCGACGTGCCTGGCATCCCAGACGGGGCCCACGAAGAAGGGCGGCCGGTCGTCCTCTCTCTCCGGGAGGGCGTCGATGCGGTGGTGGACAGCGTCGTGCAGGGCGCGGCGATCGCCTGCCATGAGGTCTCCCTCGCGTTCGACCGCCCCTACTCCGTCTCCTTGGACTCGACGCGGGCCGTCTCGATGTAGTCGAGCTTGGGATACTCCTCTTTCAGGTAGGCGTTCCCCTCCTGCTGCAGGCGCCCCTGATCGGGGCCCTTGCCGCGGGGCTGGCCCTCACCGTAGCCCGCGTAGATGGAGTCCACGTTGTCCATGCCCTCGACCACCTCGCCGAAGGGGGTGAAGCCCATGGCGTCGAGGCGTGCGTTGTTCGCGAAGTTGATGAAGATCTGGGTGGTGCGCGTGTCCGGACCGGCGGACGCGAAGGTCACCGTGCCCCGCTCGTTGGACACATCCGGGTTCCGCGCGTCGTCCTCGATGCGGGCCGCGCGCCAGGCCTTGTTGATCTCCGGATCGCCGTGGATGCCGAACTGCGCCATGAAGCCCTCGACGATCCGGAAGAGGGCCACGCCGTCGTAGTAGCCGACCTCGACCAGGTTCCAGAATCGATCCGCGGCCTTGGGCGCCCACTCCCGGTGGACCTCCACCGTGAACGGCCCGGCGGTGGTGTCGAACGTCACCCGGTACTGCTCCGGTGCCTCCTCCGTGGCCTTGCTCGGGTCGAGCAACCCGGGGTGGCGCTCCGCCTCGTCGGTCGCCTCACCCTCTGCGGCGGGGCCCTCCTCGGCCTGCTCCGGCTCTTCGGCTGCCTCCTCGGCAGGCTTCTCCTCGACCGCCTCGTCCGCACGCTCCGCCTCCTCCTCGGGGGCGGCCGCCTGCTCCCCGGCGGGCTCGTCCTCCTCTCCCGCGCTGGCCGGAGGCTCCTCGACCTGCTCCTCCTTCCCGCATCCGGCCGTCGCGACGGCCAGGGTCAGGGCCACCGCCCACACCAGCGTCCACCTGCGCACCATGATCTCACCTCCCATCGTCCCTGTGGTCTCCCGAGAGAAGCGACGATGCGACAGGAGCGGGGCGTTCGCAAGGGGATCGCCCCGGCCGGCTCCCGCCCGCCGAGGCGACGCCGGACGTAACGCCTGCCGCCCGCGCCCGGCTTTCCCCGGGACGGGCCAGGACGTAGACTCCCCCCATGATGCAGGACACCTATGGCCACTCGCAGCAGCACCTCCAAGAGGCGCGGAACGTCACGACGTTCGGATCCGATCACCAGATCGAGATCCAGCTCGGACACGTCTGCAACAACCGCTGCGTCTTCTGTGTCAGCGGCCAGATGACCGAGCGGGGCCTCGTCCGCCCCATCCCCGAGCGCATGGTCGTGGACGCCTTGGAGACCGCCGCCGCGCAGGGCGTACGCAAGGTGACCTTGCTCGGCGGGGAGCCGACCCTGCAGAAGAGCTTCCTGCCCGCGCTCCGGCGGGCGGTGGACCTGGGCTTCGAGGACATCATCATCTTCACGAACGGCGTGAAGGCGCGCCGCCGCTCCTACGTGGAGCAGATCGTGGAGATGGGGCGCTTCACCTGGCGCTTCTCCATCCAAGGCGCCAACGAGGAGGCCCACGACCGCGTGGTCGGGCGACGCGGCGCCTTCCAGCGCATCGTCGACGGCATGACCCACCTGCGCGACCTCGGGCAGGACATCACCGCCAACATGTGCATCAACGAGCACAGCTATCGGTCCCTGCCCGACTTTCCGGACCTCGTCCGACGCCACGGCATCCGCCAGCTGCACATCGACATGATCCGCCCGGCGGACGCGGGGGATCGGACCGACGCCTATCTCGAGTCCATCATGCCGCGCTACGCGGACATGGCGCCGTACATCGCGGAGATGCTCGAGGGCTTCGAGGCCATCGACCCCGACTTCGACGTGAACATCGGAAACTTCCCGTACTGTCTGCTCCCGGAGTGGGCCCACAAGATCCACCACGACGGCGAGGCGACCATGACCTACGCCGCCGACGGGACGAACGACCTGTCGGCCCCGTGGGACAAGTACGAGAACAAGCGGAGCGACAAGGCCCATCCGCCGGCCTGCGACGACTGCGTATTCAAGCCGAGCTGCAACGGGATCTTCGACAAGTACGCGCAGTTCTACGGTACCGACGAGTTCGGCGCCGTCCGCCTGGAGGACCTCCGGCGCATCGACGACCGGCAGCACTTCTTCGTGCTCCTGGTCGGCGACGCCCTGCGGCCCCTCCTACGCGCCCCGGCCCCCGAGGGTTGGCGCGCCGCGGAGGTGTTCCGCGCCACCCGCGACCGGCGCGTCGAGGTCCGCTATCGCGACGAGGGCGGCCGCCTCGCCACGCTGGTGTTCACGCCCCCGGAGGGCGTCGGCCGGCCCGTCGAGGCTCCGCGTCCGCTCCTCGTGACGGGCCGCTACCGGATGAGCCTCCAGCTGGATCCCGGCATGGAGCCGGAGCCCGTGGCCGGCCTGGTGGCGTGGGCCGAGGCGCGGCTCGCGAGCTCCCCGGGCATCGAGATCCGCGAGCCGGCCGACATCGGCCGAATCGTGGCGGCGCTCACGAGCCCCGATCGCCTGGATCAGGCCCGGAGTCGCATCCTGCGCCTCTCCCGACGCGTCCAGCAGCGACGGCGCTTCGGCTCCTGGCGCTACGAGGCCACCCGCCCGCTGGAAGGCGGCCTGGGGGCGATCCTGGAGCTGAGGGGCCCGGCCGGCGGGAGCGTCGAGCTGGTCCTGGAGGTCCAGAGCGATCCGGACCGTCCCCCGGTGGGCGTCAGCTACCGCCTCGGCCCGTCTACGGACGCTGAGACCGCCCGCGGCGTCCTCTCCGACGTCATGGGCGCCCTCCGCAGGTAGTTCAGACCACGCCGTACGCCAGCAGGGCGTCGGCCACCTTCAGGAAGCCGGCGATGTTGGCCCCGCGGACGTAGTCGACGCGATCGCCGTCCGCGCCGTGCTCGACGCACTTGGCGTGGATCTCGGACATGATGTTGCGCAGGTGCCGGTCCACCCGGTCGCGGGACCAGGACATCCGCAGGGCGTTCTGGCTCTGCTCGAGGCCCGAGACGGCCACGCCGCCCGCGTTGGCGGCCTTGCCCGGGCCGAAGAGCACGCCGGCGTCCCGGAAGCGGTGCATCGCCTCCAGGGTGCTCGGCATGTTGGCGCCCTCGGCCACCGCGCGGACCCCCTGGTCGATGAGGGTCTCCGCGTCGTCGCCGTCCAGCTCGTTCTGGGTCGCGCAGGGGAACGCGAGATCCACGGGTACGCTCCACGGCCGCTCGCCCTCGTGGAAGGTCACGCCGTCGAAGTGCTCGGCGTACTCGCGGATGCGGCCCCGGCGGACCTGCTTGAGGTCGTGGAGCCACTCCAGCTTCTCCGCGTCGATGCCCTCCGGGTCGTGCACGAAGCCGCCGGAGTCCGAGAGCGTCACGACGCGGGTCCCCGTCTCGATGAGCTTCTCGACGCAGTACAGGGCCACGTTGCCCGAGCCGGACACGGCCGCGGTCCGCCCCTCGAGGCCCTCACCGACGCGCGCGAGCATGTTGCGCATGAAGTACACCGCGCCGTAGCCCGTGGCCTCCGTCCGCACGCGGCTTCCGCCGAAGGCCAGGCCCTTGCCGGTCAGGGTGCCCTCGAAGCGGTTCACCAGCCGCTTGTACTGGCCGAACATGTAGCTGATCTCGCGGCTGCCCACGCCCATGTCGCCGGCGGGCACGTCCGTGTCCTGCCCGATGTGGTGGTGGAGCTCGTTCATCACGCCCTGGCAGAAGCGCATCACCTCGCCGTCGCTCTTGCCCTTCGGGTCGAAGTTGGAGCCGCCCTTGGCGCCGCCCATGGGCAGGCCGGTCAGGCTGTTCTTGAAGACCTGCTCGAAGCCCAGGAACTTCAGGACGCTGAGGGTCACCGACGGGTCGAAGCGCATGCCGCCCTTGTACGGTCCGATGGCGTTGCTGAACTGCACGCGCCACGCCCGGTTGACCTGCACGGCTCCGCGGTCGTCCTGCCAGGCGACGCGGAAGGTGATGATGCGATCGGGCTCCGTGAGGCGCTCCAGGATGCGCATGTCCCGGTAGCGCCGATCGTCGAGGACGATGGGCAGGACGGACTCGGCCACCTCGCAGACGGCCTGGTGGAACTCGTGCTCGCCCGGATTGCGGTGCTTCACGCCCGCCATGAACCGGTCCAGCTCGCGCTGGAGGGTGTCGGATGTCGCCATCGGGGGCTGCTCCTTGCTGCGTTCGTCGGATCCACCATACCCGGTGGGCCGCCTCGTGCACTGATCTCGCACACGCACCGGGGGGATCCCCCACGGAATCGTCGTTTAACCGACGTGCAACACGGCGGAAACATCGGGCCCTCACCCTTCGGGCCGAAAGCAGAGAGCGCGCGGGTCGCGCTCGGGGAAGGATGCCAGGTCCCGCCCGGGACGGCGCGCGCGCATCCACGACGCGGCGCGGGCCGCACAGGACCCCGAGGGCGCAGTTCGCCCGGTGGCCCGCGCTCGAACCCTCGAACGGAGGCACTCGATGAGAAGGCGAACCCCGCTGATCGCGATATCCCTGGCCGTGGCGGCCGTGGCCGTGCTGGGAGCACCCGCGCAGGCCCAGGAGGGCGGCGCCGAGGCCGTGACCGCCGCGCAGGCCGCGTCGGAGGCGGGCTTCGCGCGGTGGATGGTCAACAACCTCTGGATCATGCTGGCCGGGTGCATGGTGTTCGTCATGCACCTCGGCTTCGCGACCCTGGAGAGCGGCCTGACCCGCTCGAAGAACACGGTCAACATCCTGTTCAAGAACACGATGGTCGTGTGCCTGGGCCTGCTGACCTACGCCCTGTGCGGCTTCAACATCATGTACCCGGGCGAGTTCGACGGCTTCCTGTCGTTCGGCGCCGTGTCGGGCTTCATCACGGTCGACCCCGGCGACGCGGCCGCCGTGCAGGCCAACCTCACCCCGGCCTACAACGAGGGCTACACCTGGTACACGGACTTCTTCTTCCAGGCCATGTTCGCCGCCACCGCCGCGACCATCGTGTCGGGCGCCGTCGCCGGCCGCATCAAGCTCTCGTCCTTCCTCGTCTTCTCGGCCCTGCTCCTCGCCATCAGCTATCCGATCACCGGCGCCTGGAAGTGGGGCGGCGGCTTCCTCGACGAGCTGGGCTTCTACGACTTCGCCGGCTCCACCATCGTCCACTCCGTGGGCGGCTGGGCCGCGCTCGTGATGGCGTGGCTCCTGGGGCCCCGCCTCGGCAAGTACCAGAACGGCCACGCCAACCCCATCCCGGGCCACAACATGCCGCTGGCCGCCATGGGCGTGTTTCTGCTGTGGTTCGGGTGGTTCGGCTTCAACGGAGGCTCCGTGCTCACAGCCGACCCCGCCGCCGTCTCCCTGGTCCTCGTGACCACCTCCATGGCGGCCGCCGCCGGCGGCTTCACGGCCGGGCTCACGACCTGGATCCACGGCAGGCACCCCGACCTCACCATGGCGCTCAACGGCGTCCTGGCGGGCCTCGTGGGCATCACCGCGGGCGCGGACCAGATGGCGGTCTGGGAGGCCGTCGTCATCGGCGCCGTCGCCGGCGTGCTCGTCTACGTGTCCGTGCTCTTCGTCGACCACCGCCTGCGGATCGACGATCCGGTCGGCGCGGTGAGCGTCCACCTCGTCTGCGGCATCTGGGGCACCCTCGCCGTCGGGATCTTCGGGCAGCTCGCCGGGGGCGAGCAGCTCCTCCACCAGCTCGCGGGGATCGCTGCCATCGGCGGCTTCACCGCAGTCTTCGCCCTCGTCGTGGGCTTCGCCATCAAGGCGACCATGGGCCTGCGCGTCCCCGAAAAGGAGGAGATGCAGGGCCTCGACATCGGCGAGCACGCCATGGAGTCGTACGCCGGCTTCCAGATCTTCAGCAACGAGTAGACCCCGGCGGCGGGTCGCGCCCCGCCGGGCCGGCCCGCCCCGTCCCACACAGGAGCGCACATGAAGCTCATCGTCGCGTACATCAAGCCCGAGCGCCTCAACCCCGTGAAGCAGGCCCTCGCCGAGCACCGGGTCTTCAAGATGTCGGTGACCAACGCCCTCGGCTGCGGCCAGCAGAAGGGCTTCAGCGAGAGCTATCGGGGCAACATCGTCGAGGTGAACCTCCACAAGAAGGTCCGGCTCGAGATCGGCGTCAACGACGATTTCGTCCAGACGACCGTCGACGCCATCATCGAAGGCGCCCGCACGGGCGAGATCGGAGACGGCAAGATCTTCGTCCTGCCCCTCGAGCAGACGATACGCATCCGCACCCTGGAGACGGGGTCGGATGGCATCGGATGACCGGGCCGTCCATCGTCCACGCCTCGTCGAGAGCCGGCGAGGCGTGGGCGAGCACGACTTTCGGTTCGCGCCCGTGCGTGCGATCAGGTGTGGTGCGCCCGGAGCTTCGCGGGATCGGAGGTCCGAGCCAGGACCTCGCCGCACTTCCGGCACTCGAAGACGAGCTCCACCGGCCGGGCGGTGATGCCGAAGAGCAGTGCCAGCGTCCCGCCGAGGGAATAGCGGGGCTCCTCGGCGATCATGCCGTCACCGATGGCGTAGCCGCAGCGGCAGGTCTTCCTCTCGTCGCTCATGGCGTCCTCAGAACGCGGCCTGGCCGGGCGCGCGCGGGAACGGGATGACGTCGCGGATGTTCGTCATGCCCGTGCAGAGCATGACCGCCCGCTCGAAGCCCAACCCGAACCCGGCGTGGGTCACGGCCCCGTAGCGGTTGAGGTCCAGGTACCAGTCGTAGTCCGCCGGGTCCATGCCCAGCTCACGGATGCGCGCCTCCAGGCGGTCGACGCGGTGCTCGCGCTGGCTGCCCCCGACGATCTCGCCGATGCCCGGGACCAGCACGTCCAGGGCGGCGACGGTCTCCCCATCGTCGTTCTGGTACATGTAGAAGGCCTTGATGTCCTTGGGATAGCCCGTGACCATCACCGGTCTGCCGAAGTGCTCCTCGGTGAGGAAGCGCTCGTGCTCGCTCTGGAGGTCGGCGCCCCACTGCACCGGGTACTCGAAGTCCTTCCCGCTGGCCTTCAGGATGTCCACGGCCCCGGTGTAGGTGATCCGCTCGAACGTGTTTTCACGGATGTTCTGGAGGCGGTCCAGCAGGCCTTTGTCCACGAACCGGCCCAGGAGCTGGAGGTCGTCGCCGTTGTGCTCGAACACGGCGTCGACGAGGGCCTTGAGGTAGTCCTCGGCGAGGTCCATGTCGTCGTGGATGTCGTAGAAGGCCATCTCCGGCTCGATCATCCAGAACTCGGAGAGGTGCCGGCTCGTGTGGGAGTTCTCGGCACGGAAGGTCGGCCCGAACGTGTAGACGAGCCCCAGCCCGTAGGCGAGCGCCTCGCCGTTGAGCTGACCCGAGACCGTGAGCTTCGCCGGCTCCCCGAAGAACGGCTGGTCGTCGTCCGTCGGGGCGCTCACATCGAACATCGCGCCGGCGCCCTCGGTGTCGCTGGCCGTGATGATGGGCGTCTGGACGTACGCGAAGCCCCGATCACCGAAGAAGCGGTGCGTCTCCAGGGCCAGGGTGGAGCGGATGCGGAAGACCGCCCCGAAGCTGTTCGAGCGGGCGCGCAGGTGCGCGATGGACCGCAGGAACTCGAAGGTGTGCCCCTTCTTCTGGAGGGGATAGGTCTCGGCGTCGGAGGGGCCGATCACCTCCACGCGCTCCGCCTTCAGCTCCACGCGCTGGCCCTTGCCCGGCGACTCCACCAGGGTCCCGTCCACGGCGACGCTGGCCCCGGTGGTGACCTCGGCCATGGCCTCGTCGTGGTCCGGCAGATCGCCCGGCACCACCACCTGGAGGTGCGTCGTGCACGAGCCGTCGTTCAGCGCTACGAAGCTCACGTTCTTGGAGCCGCGCCGGGTGCGCACCCACCCGCGGACGCGGTAGCGGGCGCCGACCGCGCCCTCCTCCAGGAGGCGCTTGATCCGCGGGCTCGGAAGCTCCTCGCGATCCTCGCTCATCGTCTCTCCCCGTCTGCTCGTTCAGGCCAGCTTCAGGCCGCCGGCCGTCATCCAGGCGCCCCCGTCCACCACCAGGATCGCCCCGGTGACCCAGCGCGCCGCGTCGCTCGCCAGGAACAGGGCCGCGTCGCCGACGTCGGCCGCCGTCCCCATACGCCGGAGCGGGATGCTGGCGATCATCTCCTCGCGCTTGCCCTCGGGCAGCAGGCGCCGCACGCCCTCGGTATCCCCGATGGGACCCGGGGCGATGGCGTTGACGCGGATGCCCATGGGCCCCCACTCCACCGCCAGGTGCCGGGTCATGGCGTCGATGGCGGCCTTGGCGGACCCGGCGTGCATCTGGAGCATCTGCCCGGTGTAGTGCAGCGTCGCCGACACGTTGATGACGACGCCCCCGTTGTCGCGCAGGGCTCGGTCGAACGCCGCCCGCGTGACGTTCCAGGTCCCCACCGTGTCGATCTCCATCACGGTGCGGAACCCGTTGGGCGTCAGGGCCGCGGCCGGTGCCAGGAAGTTGCCCGCCGCCCCGTTGACGACCACGTCAAGGCGTCCGAACTCCTCCAGGCAGGCGTCCACGGCCCGTCCCACGGCGTCTGGATCGCGCACGTCCGCGGCCAGGGGCAGGCACCTCCGCCCCGTGGACCTGCGAAGCTCCGCGGCGGCCTGGTCCAGCCTCTCCTGCTTCCGGCTCGTGATCACCGTGTCGCAGCCGTGCTTCATCAGGGCCCTGGTGATCCCCAGGCAGATGCCGGACCCACCGCCGGTGACCAGGGCGACGCGCCCCGCCAGGATGTCGGTTCGAAACACGCTCATGGTGCCCTCCAGGACCTCCGCCCGGGGGATGCCCGGGCAGGGTGCCTACCTATCGCCTCCCCGGCGCCCCGCGCAAGCGCCGAGCGCCTCAGGCGGCGGACGCGTCGGGCAGCCAGGCGACGAAGCGCGTCCCGCGGCCGGGGTCGGACTCCACCCGGACCGTCCCGCCGTGCTCCGAGACGATCCGGTGCACCATCGCCAGCCCCAGCCCCGTCCCCTCGTGCTTGGTCGTCACGTACGGGGTGAAGAGCTTGTCGCGGACGGCGTCGGGGAGCCCCGGCCCGTTGTCCGCCACCTCCAGCACCGCGCCGCCCTGCGCGGGCGCCACCCGGACGACGACCTCGGCGCCGGGCGCCGCCGCGCCGTCGCCCAGGTGGGCCTCCAGGGCGTTCTTCACCAGGTTCGTGAGCACCTGGCGGATCTGATCGCCGTCCACCTCGATCTCCAGGACCTCGGGGGCCTCCACCTCCAGGCGCACGCCGTCCGCGACGTCCCGGTGGAGCCCCGTCACCCGCCGGGCGAGGTCCGCCAGGTCCGTGGGCACCGGGCTGGGCGCCGGCAGGCGGGCGAAGTCGCTGAACTCGGACACGATCCGCTTCAGGCGCCCGACCTCCTCCAGGATGGTGCCCGTCGACTCGTCGAAGATCTCCTCGAAGTCCGGGTGCTTCCGCCGCCAGACCTTCTGGAGCGTCTCGATGGAGGTCTGGATGGGGAACAGGGGGTTTTTGATCTCGTGGGCGATGCGGCGGGCGATCTCCCGCCAGGCCGCGACGCGCTCGCTCCGCCGGAGCCGCTGCTCCGAGTCGGCCAGGTCCTCGGTCATCCGGTTGAACGCCCGGGTCAGGCTCGCCACCTCGTCGCGGCCGCGAAGCTCGTCGACCCGCCGGTCCCGATCGCCGGCCGCCACGTCGCTGGCCGCCACGGACAGGCGCTCCAGCGGGCGCGAGATGCGCCGGGAGATCCAGACCCCGGCAAGGAGCGCCACGAGCGCGCTCCCCCCGGCCAGCCCTCCCGCGGTCCCCCAGACCCGGGCCAGCACGCGCTCCAGCTCCGCGCGGCTCACGTACACGCGCAGGAAGGCCACGGGATCCTCGCCGCCCGGGTTCCGGATGGCCCGCACCAGGACGTCGTGCTCCCCGTCGTCCGGGGGCTCCTCGCCGAAGGTCGCCGCCACCCGCCGGCCCTCCGCGTCCTCCAGGGCGACCGCCGCCCCGCCCGCCGAGCCGACCAGCAGGTCCCGGAGCAGCTCGCGGTCCAGGACCCGCCCGCCGACCAGCGCCACCCGCTCGCCCACCGGGCGCACCAACTGGAGCGTCCACACGCGGTCGGCCGCGCCGGTCTCCAGGTTCTCGACCCGCTCGTGCCGGAGGAACGGCTCCCCCGGGTGCTCGGCGGCCATGCGCACGGCGGTGTCGTCCGCCGGCTCCACGCCCCGCCGGTGGCCCATGGCGATGACCCGCCCGCCCTCCGCCCGGTCCACGAGGCGGAGGGTGTCGACCGCGGGCGAGGTGATGAGGCGCTCGGCCTCCCGCACGATGGCCCGCTCCCGCTCGTGGTCCCCGTAGAAGCGCCCCCGCTCGAGCGGCTCCAAGAGGAGCTCCTCGAGGACCGGGTCGTCCGCCATCCGCGCCAGGGCGCCGTCGATCTCGCGCCCCGCCCGCCGGAGCTGCGCCCGCACGGCGCCCTCGACCGCTTCGCGCCGCTCCGTCCAGCTCGTGCGGAACGCGTCCTCGGTGCGCTCCGTGAGCACCCACACGGCGGCCCCGAGCGGGATCCAGGCCATCAGCAGGAACGCCAGGGTCAGCCGGGTCTTCAGCCTCACCGCGCCCTCCAGGAGTCCCCCGCGGCCGTCAGGCCCGCGCCGTCCACGGACACGCGCCAGCCGGGCCGGTGGTACACGGTCGGGGCCAGGTGCAGTACCGGGATCGCCTCCACCCGGCGCACGACGCGCTCCGCCTGGTCCGCCACGCGCCCCGCGAGGGCCGACCGGGGCGACGGCCCCTCCACGCCGAGAGCCGCCGCCAGCTCGGAGGCCGCCTGCACCCCGTCCAGCGCGGACCAGGCGTGCGAGACCAGCGCCAGGTCCCAGTCCGGCTTCTCCGCGGCCCGGGCCTCGGCCAGGCTCCCCGCTGCCACGGGGATGGCCCGGGCCGGCCCGTCCGACAGGGGGCGGAGGGCGTCCCGCAACGCCCGCGCCACCTCCGCGAGGTCCGATCGCTCGGCGGGATAGGCGATCACCATCCCCTCCACGCGAGGACGACCAGCGGGTTCGGGGACGACGGCGTCCGTGGGCGCGAGCTCCGGCGGCCAGGGGGATCGAGCCGCGCGCGCCGGCCAGTCCAGGTATCGGGCCAGGCGCGCGCGGGCGGCCAGCGCCACCACGGCGCGCCGCAGATCGAGGCCGCCGCCGCCCCGCCACCGCGGATGGGGCACGGCGAACAGCGTCTCGTGGCGGGAGGCCCCGACCGACCGAGACGCCTCGTGTCTCGGGCTCCGCCGCCGCGCCACGTCCACCTCGCCGAAGCGCAGCGCCGCCGCCTCGTCCCGAGGGCCGTCGACCCGCACGACCCGGACCTCGTCGAGCCAGGGGCGCCCCCGAGGGTGCCCTCGGTGCGCTTCGAGGGTCATGGCCGCCGCGGAGCGCCCCGCTAGCCGGAACGCGCCGCAGGCGTGCCCCCGACCGGACGTACCGTGCTTCAATACGGCCACCTCGGGTCGGGCCAGGAGGCGCCGGAGCACGTCGAGGTCGGCGCCCTGCGGCGGACGGAGCGCGACCGTCCCCAGGTCCAGGGCCCGGGCGTCCACGGTGCCCAGGAGGCGCCCGAGGCTGTCGCGCCGCCTCACGCGGACCAGCCTCTCGAGGCTCGCGACCACGTCGTCGGCCGTGACGGACGTGCCGTCGTGGAAGGTGGCGTCGGGCGTCACCTCGAGGACCAGGGCTCCGTCCTCCGCGCGCCCCGGCCCGAGCGCCAGGTCCGGCCGCACCCGACCTCGCTCGTCCGTGCGGAGCAGGCCGCAGTGCACCCAGGACGCCAGGGCCCGCGTCTCCACGCCCCGGGCGACGTGCGCGTCACGCCAGCCCTCGAGGGCGTGGCCGGCCACGCGCAGCGTCCCGCCGTACGGCCGGCGCCCGGCAGCCTCGGCGGGACCGCTCCACGGGACCAGCGCGAGCAGCGCGGCCGCGGCGAAGAGCACGCGCATCACGGCTCCGTGGGCGCCAGGACCAGGAGCGTCCCCTCGGCGCCGTCCCAGGTGGCCACCAGGAACTCGGACCAGCCGTCCGCGTCCAGGTCCCCGAGGGTCGCGGCGGTGACCGGCGCCGGCGCCTCGTCGGACCAGACCTCGCGCGGGCGTGCCTGTCCGAGGGACCGGAGGGTCAGCCGATCCGGCCCCTCCACGGCGTCGGAGGTGGTGAGCAGCTCGGCGGTCCCGTCCAGGTCCAGGTCGCCGACCACGGCCACGTAGCCCGCGTCCGGGATTCGCACCGACGTGTCGGAGGCCGCCGACGTCACTTCCACGGCGCCGTCGGGCCGTGCGCGGACGACGTGGGGATCCCACGCGGGCGAGGCCGCTGCGCGGAAGTCGAAGGCCCGGACGTCCCAGGTCGGCGCCAGCGCGGTCCGCCGCTCCCAGGCCCAGACGCCCTCTCCGGCGGGCACCACCTCGCCGGCGTCTCCCTCCAGGACGTCCGTCCCGTCGGGCCAGGGCGCACCGAGCCACCGGTCCACGCCGGTGGCGTACAGCGGCCAGCGCGCGGGCATGCTCCGGATCGCGACGGGGTCCCAGCCGTCTTCGAGCGCCCACAGCCCGGGACCGGTCCGGTCGCTCGAGGCCACCAGCAGCCGGCGGCGCCCGTCCGGACCGACGAGCGGCACCAGGCGGCCCATCGGCTGACGCACCCGCCCGCGGCCGGCCGGCGGAGCGAGGAGCTCGGCCTCCGCCGTCACCTCCAGGCTGCCCCCGACCCAGCGGGCCAGCAGCAGGTGCCGCGGGTGCAGGACCGCGAGCTCGGGGACGCCGTCCCCGTCCAGATCCTCGTGGACCAGGTCGAGGACCGGCGCGCGGGTCAGCGCGGGCGGCGCCCGGGTCAGCGCGACCAGGCGCACGTGACCCGGCCGGGCCCGCCTGGGCCCGAGCCCGAGCAGGGTCCTCAGCTCCAGCCCCATGGCCACGGCGGCCGCGGACGTGGCGAGCACGGCGCCCTCGGGTCGGCGGAGCCGCTCCCACAGGCTCCGCGGCAGCCGGACCAGGCGGGCCTCGGCGGCCAGCCCCCCCGACGGCGTGACCCGCAGCCGCACGCGCAGGGCGTGGGTCGCGTCCCGGTCGTCCGCCGCGGCCCGGGTCGCCTCCACGCCCTCCAGCCGCCACCGAGCCTCCAGCGTGTCCGCCACGAAGGCGACCAGCCGCTCCGGCGACGTCTCGGGGGCCGGCTCGGGCACCTCGACGACGAGCCGCAGCCTCTCCTCGGGCCCGAGGTCCGTCAGGGGCTCCCCGAGGCCCCGGACGAGATCGCTCGCCAGCCGCTCCGTCGGCGACGGCGGCGGTGGGGGCGCGGGCAGCGGCGCCACCTGCCCGAACGCCAGCAGCCAGGCCAGCGCCGGGAGCGTCCACGGGGCGGTGGAGACCATGGCCGGGGATGATACACGCCACGACGCACACGCGTGAGACCGAACAGTCTCGCCGCGTGATCGTGGTCGTGGTCGACGAGGGCCCGGGACGGCGGTCGCGGCCCCGTTCGCCGGCGGAGCCAGAAGTGAAAAATGAGTAGGTTTGACCCCACCTGATCAGCGGGGCGCGACCGCGGCCGCGTCGCCCCGATCCAGCCCGAGCCAGGTCGAGAGGGTGTCTGCGAACAGCGGCGCCGCGGTGGCGCCGCCCGAGCCACCCGCGAGCGGCTCGCGGGCGTCGTGCCCGACCCAGACGCCACACACGGCGGAGGGGAGGTCCGGGTGCTCCTCGTCCGGCACGGTGTAGCCCACGAACCACGCGTCCACGCGCCGATCCGTGGTGCCCGTCTTGCCGGCGATCGGCACGCCATCCAGGGCGGCGGAGCGGCCCGTGCCCTCCTCGACGACCCGGCGCAGCATGGTCGTCATCCGCCGGGCGAGCTTCTCGCTGAAGCCGCGACGCCAGGACGGGGTCTCGGAGAAGACCACGCGTCCGTCCGGGGCCTCCACGCGGCGGACGAAGACGGGACGCCCCGCCCGACCTCCGGCCGCGAACGTCGCATAGGCGTTCACCAGCTCGAGGGGCCGCACGTCCGCGCTCCCCAGGGCGGCGGTCAGGTCGGCGGGGATGGGCGAGCGGATGCCGACGCGCCGGGCGAAGTCGGTCACGGCCGCCACGCCGGTGTCGCGCATGGCCCGCACCGCGACGACGTTCAAGGAGCGCGACAGCGCCTCCGCGACCGAGACCTCCTCCCCGTCGTGGCCCCCGCCGGCGTTGTGCGGGCACCAGCGGCCGTGCGCCCCCCGGTAGCACGTGATCTCGTTGGGGTAGCGCGTCTCGTCGGTGAGCACTCCCCGCTCCAGGCCGGCGCCGTAGACGAACGGCTTGAAGGTGCTGCCCGGCTGCCGCGACGCCTGCACGGCGCGGTTGAACGGGGAACGCCGCCAGTCGGTGCCGCCCACGAGCGCCAGCACCTCGCGGGTGTCGGGCTCCATCATCACCATGGCGACCTCCGGGGACGCCTCGCTGGTGCCCAGCCTCCTCCGCACCGCCGCGTCCATCGCCCGCTGCGCCGACGGGTCGAGCGTCGTATACACCCGCAGCCCGCCCGCCTGGACGGCCTCCCGGCCCACGGCCTCCTCCAGGCGGCGGCGCACGACGTCCACGAACCAGGGAGCGCCGGCCGGCTCGGGCTCCGGCGCCACGGTACGGATGGGCTGCGCCATGGCTCGACGCCCGTCCTCCTCCGAGAGGAATCCGCGCGCCACCATGTCCCGCAGGATGCGGTCGCGCCGCTTCCGGCAGGCCTCTGGGGCGTCCGCCGGGTTGAGGTGCTCCGGCGCCGGCACCAGGGCCATGAGGGTGGCGGCGTCCGCAGGGCTCAGCGCGGCCACACGCTCGCCCAGGTAGTGCCGGGCGGCCTCGGCGATCCCCCAGCGGCCATGACCGAAGTAGATCTGGTTGAGGTACAGCTCGAGGATCTCGTCCTTGCTCAGGTGCTTCTCCAGCTTCCTGGCCAGGACCAGCTCCAGGGCCTTCCGCCGCAGGGTCTTGTCCTGGGACAGGTAGAACGTCCGGGCCACCTGCTGGGTGATGGTCGAGGCGCCCTGGCTGTAGCGCCCGTCGCGCAGGTTCACGAGCAGGGCCCTCACCATGCCCGGCCAGTCGAGCCCCTCGTGCTCGTAGAAGTCGCCGTCCTCCGCCGCCACGGCCGCCACCTTCACGTGCCGGGGGATCCGGTCGCCCGGGACGACCGTGCGCCGCTCGCGCCACCACTCGTGGACCACGGTGCCGTCTGCGGCGTGGACCCGCGTCGTCTGCAGGGCGTTCCTCCGGTAGTCCTCGACGGTCAGGACGTCCGGGAGCTGCCCCTCGAGCCACACGAGGGTGGCGCGCAGGCCGACGGCTCCGAGGACGGCGCCGATGATCGTCGCCAGAAGCAGCCCGCGCAGGATTCGCCGCCCCAGGCCGCCTCGCGCCTTGCTCCGCCCCCTCGCCGGGCGCCTCTTCCGGGATGCTCCGCTGACCACCGCCCGGAGCCTAGCAGCGGTCACGAGGCGGTCCAGAAAGCCCGCTTCGCGAAGTTGACAGGGCCGACGCGACGGCATGGAATGCCCCGCCATGGACGAGCGGACGACCGACGACCGCCTGACGCTCCTGCGCGCCATCGTGGCCGTCGCGCGGGCAGACGGCCGGATAGACGACAGGGAGCGACGCCGCATCCGGGAGCTCAGCGCGTTCCTCCGCCTCGGCGACGATCAGCGCGACGAGGTGGAGCGCCTCCTCGGCGACGACGTCCCGCCGCCCGAGCTCCCGGACCCCTCCGCGCTCCCCGCCTACGAGGTGCGCCTGTACGTGTTCCAGCAGGCGCTCGGCATGAGCTACGCCGACGGAGAGGTCCACGCGGACGAGCGCGGCCTCCTGGACGCCCTGGCCGAGGCCCTCCTGCTGCGGGACGACGACGTGCAGATCGCGTGGCGCCGGGCGGCGGAGCTGGCCGAGGACTGAGGCGCCTCCGCCGGGGAATGCCCGGCCCCGCCGTGGCGTTGCCGCCGGGAGAAGGCGGATGCTAGCGTGGCGTCCGCGCCGGACGCGCCCCCGCAGGAGCAGGAGAGCCATGACCACCGCACGCTGGATGTTCGCGCTGCTGGGCGCGGCGCTGCTGATCACAGCCCCGGACGCCCGGGCCGAGAGCCTCTGGTCGTCGCACCGGGAGGACTGTGACGACACGGCCTTCGCCGAGCCGGACGGGACGGCTCTCGACCAGGTCAGGCGGTGCGTGAAGCTCTGGCAGGCCTACCGCGACGTGGACGGCGTGAAGGGCGCCTATCGCGAGCGCGTGGTCCGCGCCATGGAGCGCCTGTACACGAGGGGCAGCGACGCGGACGCCCACCTGGCGCGCCAGGCCCTCCAGCGCATGAAGGTCTCGGAGCTCCCCAGCCGCCGTCCCGCCCCCACCGACGCGTCGCCTGCCACCGAGGCCGGAAGCGAGGCCCCGCCTCCCGAGGACACCGGCCGCGAGGAGTGCGACGTCCCGGAGCCCGACCGTCGCGCGGTGCGAAAGGCCGACCGCTACTTCGACAAGGGCTATCGCTACTACGAGAAGGGGAAGCACGACCGGGCCCTGCAGTCCTACCAGAAGGCCGTCGAGGCGGCTCCGGGCTGGCCGAAGGGCCGGTACAACGCGGCGGCGCTCTACGCCCTGAAGGGGGACGCCGAGCAGGCGGTCCGGGAGCTTTGGTGCCTCACGGACATCGGCAACGAGGAGGCGCTCGAGTACCTCAAGATGGCCCGCACGGACTCGGACTTCGAGCCCATCCGCGACGACAGCGCGGAGTTCAAGGAGGCGACGGGCTACGCGCGCATCAAGATCGGCAACAGCCTGGGAGAGTATGGCGAGGACAACGTCTACAACCTCGACAAGAGCCTCGAGGAGCTGGGGTATCCCGTGGCCGAGGTCACCGAGGCGCCCAAGGAGTACGGCGAGCCCCACATCTGGTTCAAGCCGGCCGCCAAGCGCACCGTGTACTTCATCATGAAGGTGATCAGCCACCCGGACATCCAGACCCACCCCATCACCTGGGAGGACGAGGAGTACGACGTCCTCATCGCCTGGGGGGACGCCGTCGAGGAGGGCAAGGAGCCCGCGATGCGCGTCCGGGATCCGCGGGACGCGGAGGACAAGCTCAACGAGCTTGCCCGCGAGGAGGATCGGATGCTGCGGGAACCCGAGAAGGCCGCCCGCGAGGTGGAGGACGTGGTCGAGACGCCGGGTCGCATGGTGGACGACGCCAAGGGCACCGTGGATCGGGTCGAGAAGACCAAGGACACCATCGAGAAGACAGGGGACGCAGTGAAAAAGCTGGGCTTCTAGCGCTACCGGCACGGCCGTTACGTACGCCGGGATCGCCTCTGCGGGGGCACCCTGCTAGAGTAGGCGCGCCCGGTCGCGAGGCGCGCCCGGAACCCTCATCGGATCAGGAGTGTCCATGCTGACACAACCCGACATCCACCTGGCCTTCATCGGAGGGCTGGGCCCCGTCGAGCTCATCATCATCCTCGTCATCGTGCTGCTCATCTTCGGCCCGATGAAGCTGCCGCAGATCGGTGACGCCCTCGGCAAGAGCGTCCGCTCCTTCCGGGGCGCCGTGTCCTCCAAGGACGACGAGCCCGTGGACGTGACCCCCAAGTCGATCGAGGAGGGCAAGGACGAGGCCCAGACGGTGGAGGTCGACGAGGAGGGCGCCGAGAAGAAGAAGACCTCGCGCGCCGAGGAGCGCAAGGAGGCGTGACGGCGATCCGATGACGGCGGACGTCCTGGCGAGCCACGTGGTCGACAGCCCGCTGGGCCCCCTTTTCGTCGTGGTCTCGGATCGGGGCGTCGCCGCCGTGCGCTTCCTGGACGACGACCCCCCGGAGGTCGCCCGGCGGGCGCTCTGCGAGGAGGTGGGCCAGGCGGTGGTGGAGGACGAGCACCCCCTCGCCCACCGCGTGCGGCGTCAGCTCGGGGCGTACTTCGCGGGCCGTCGGCGGGCGTTCACCGTCCCTCTCGACCCGCGCGGCACGCCCTTTCAGCGCCGCGTCTGGGAGGCCCTCGCCCACATCCCGTGGGGGGAGACGGAGACCTACGCGGACGTGGCCCGCACCATCGGCCAACCCGCGGCCACCCGCGCGGTAGCCCAGGCGTGCGCCCGCAACCGCCTGCCCGTCCTCGTGCCGTGCCATCGCGTGGTCGCATCGGACGGCTCGCTCGGCGGATACTCCGGGGGCATCGATCGGAAGCGGCGCCTGCTGGCGCTCGAGCGGAGCCGTCGGCCGAACCTGCCTCTGTTCACGGTCGCCACCCGCCGCGAGGAGGACGGCGACCGCCGCGAGGCGAACGCGCGCCTCGAGGACGCCCTACCTGCCGGCCTGCGACGCTGGCTCGAGCAGCGGAGCGGCACCTCGACCCCCGACGATCCCTCCCTGGAGCCCGAGCAGTGGCTGGCCGACGCCGCCGCGGCCGTGGGCGCCGACCGCTTCCCGGCGCTCGCCGACGCCCTCGCCGCCCGGGCGGCCGAGACGGACGATCCCATGCTCCGGGACGTGACGGAGGAGGCCCTGGCCATGTCGGCCTCGCGCCTGCTGGACCAGCCGCCGTCCGCCGACGACCTGCGCGCGCTCCTCCGGGCCGCCCTGGCCGTGGGCTCCCGGTGGTACGAGGTCCTGGGCCGTCGCGTCCTCGCGCGGCGTCGCCTCTCCCGCGACCTCCTCCGGACCCTGGAGGACTTCTTCGTGGCCGTGATGGACGAGCGCCTGGCGTGCCCACCCATCTCGCGGGAGCGCACCGTGGACCTCTGGATCGAGCTTCGTCGGCGGGTCGGCGACGAGGCCTGGCTCCCGGAGCAGTCGGACGACCCGAGCGAGGTGCTCTTCCGGGCCGGCCTGTGGCACGAGGCGGCCCTGGCCGCCGAGGCACACCTGGCGGCCAGCGAGGGTTCGCGACTGGCTCTGCTCGCCCGCCTGGTGGACGCCTACGAGCACCTGGACAACCTGGAGATGGCGCGCGACCGCCTCCTCGCGCTCCTGGCCGAGGAGGAGACGCCGGACCGCGTCCAGCGGCTGCGGCGCCTGGAGGATCGCCTGCGTCCGGATGAATAATGGGGCCGCGGCTGCGGTCGTTCGAGCACCTGCGCCCCCGAAGGAGGACCCCATGCGACGCGTCGTCACCCGCCTGCTCATCGCCGCGATGGTCGCGGGCTGCGGCCCGATGCCCGGCACCACCGCGGAGCCGGACGAGGAGGAGGCTCCCACCCGGGCGGAGACGCAGGACGAGCAGGTCCACGTCATCGAGCTGGGGCGGGAGGACATCTACTACGTCGTCGACGCCCGGCGCGGCCTGTGCTTCCTCCACGAGAAGGAGGCCGTCGCGCAGGTCGACTGCGAGGCCATCCCCGAGGCGCGGGAGATCCTCGGCCTCGACGTCCCGGGCCCGGACGCGGACCGCGCGCCCCCGGTGGCGAGCGGCGGCCCGAGCCCCGAGGAACGCGAGCGCTTCCGCCAGGCCTACACGGAGATCTTCTGCGCCAAGCGGCGCGGCGACGCCGTCGATCCCAGGGAAGCCCTGTCCCGCGCCGGCCTGGACCGCGCGCAGTACGCCCGCATCGAGGGATGGCTCGCCAGCGACGAGGCCCGCTGGCGGCGCTTGACGGCCTCGGTGCTGGAGGCCTGCCCCGCCGAGTAGCCGCGGCCCGCCACGGCGGCGCCTGATGGCTTCAGCCCACTCGGGGCATCCGTCGCCGGCGGGGACGCCGGCGCTCCGCCCGGGTTGTGCCGCCCTCGCCGGCCGCCGCATCCGTCGCCGGCGGCGACGCGTGTCCATCGTGTGCATCTCGCCGAGAGCCCGTGAAACGTGGACGTGGTCGGGCTCACCAGGCACGGCGTTCCGGTCCGAAGGGGCATGGGATCCGAAGGGGCATGGGATGGGAAGTGGCTGCCGAAGACGGCGGTCCTACTGCATCTTCCCCGTGTTCTCCGTGCCGTTGCGGCTTGGCGCCTTGGCGCGAGCCCTTCAAGGGGGGCGCAGGACGTCTTCCCCTCGACGCAGAAAGGCCGGGCCCCATTCGGAGCCCGGCCTTCCCGGATGGTCGTCGCGTGGGCGCCTATCCGGCGTTGAAGACGAACGGCCACTGCACGACGCAGATGCCGCCCTCGGGCTTGGCGAACCGCATACGGCGCAGCACGCGCAGGATGCAGTTCTTGGCCTTGGAGTCGCCCAGGGTGTTCTGGGTGACCGAGGTGCTCTTCACCTTGCCCTGCAGATCGATGGTCCAGCGGACCTGCAGCTTGCCGGACAGCTTCGGGTTGAGCTGCAGCCGGGACTCGTAGCAGGCGCGGATGGCGCCGGCGCGGCGCCGAACGACGCGGGCGATGTCGCTCTTCTTGCAGAAGCCCTGGGTCGCGCCGGAGCCCACGCGGAGCTTGCCGACCTTCTTCTTCTTCTTCTTCCCGAGGCCGGCCTTCATGCCCGTGCCTCCGCCGGTGTCGATCTTGCCCATGCCGTGGATGCGGCCGTAGCCGCCCTCGCCGCCGCCGCCGGATCCCGTGCCCTTGAAGCCCAGGCCGCCGGAGCCGTGGCCCATGACGAACTCGCTGCCGCTGCCCGCCATGGCGACGGCGATCTTGTTGGAGAAGCCGTCGGTGTTGTCGTCGAGGATGTTCGAGATGGCGCCCTCGCCGCCGAGCTTGTCGGTCGAGAGCAGGTCGTTGAGGCCGACCTTCTCCGGGTCGATCTCGTCGACCATCTCCCCCTCGTTCTGGGGTACCTTGGACTCCTTCAGCGGATCCTCTTCGGGATCGCCGAACTTGCCCTCCTCGCCCTCCGCCTTCTTGGCGGTGGTGTCATCCTCCTCGCCCTCGTCGAGGGGCTCCTCCTCCTCCTCCTCGAGGACGACGGCCTCCACCTTCGGGATCTTCTTCTGCTGCTTCTTCACCACGCGCGTGGCGCTCTCCTCCCACATGAACAGGGAGCCGAGCAGGAACGCGAGCTGGAGGACGAAGGACACGCAGATGGAGGCGACCACGACCTCGTCGAAGGCCAGGAAGCCCTTCTTGGCGACGCGGCTGTCCGGCTGCACGAACTGGAAGAAGATGGACATCTCCCCCATGTGGAGCATGCCCCAGTCGCCGGGGCCGATGTCCACGAAGTTCACGCCGCTCTTGTTCTCGGTCGAGCGCTTGACGTACTCGCCGATGGGCTGGGTCTCCTGGTTGACGGTGATCTCACCCTCGAGATCCGAGCTGAGACCCATGCTGTAGTTGCTGCCCTTGCCCGCCTTGAACAGGGGGAACTTCTTCGGCAGCTTCTCCGCCGGCACGATGAAGTCGTTCCGGAGGTCCTCGCCGATGCGGAACGTCTGCGGCTCCTGGAGGACCTTCTCCTGCACCACCGTGTCGCCCCACAGGAGCGCCACGCGGAGGAACTGCGCCTGCGGATCCCAGGCCGGCTCGGCCGCGAGCACCACCAGCGCGCCGAAGAACGCCAGGAACGCGCCCCAGACGGCCATGGTGTAGCCCGGGAGCATGTCCACGACCTCGTAGGGCATCAGCTCGAAGGCGCTCGCCCGCGTCACGTGTGCAGCCACGAGCCAGCCGAGGAGGGACACGGCCAGGAACAGCGACACCGTGGCGAACTGCTTCCGCTTCCGGGTCAATAGCCCTAGGAGGCTCGTGAGCACGAGGCCGGCGCCCAGGCCGAGGATGCCCTGGCCCGTGATGGGGACCTCGAAGCCCTTGGCGGTGAGCTCGGCGAGGGCGAAGTGCTGCCAGTCGAGCACTCCGGCACCGACGATGACCAGTGCGGCGCCGACGAGTGCGAGAATGTGGCCTAGCTTCATGGGACGACGACCTCTCGGGGTGCTGGGTCCTGCCTGCAGGCAGCGATCGGTTCCTCGGGTTGGCTGGCCCTCGACTTGCAAGGACCGGCGCCCAAGCGCCGGGCAATCTAGGGCGTTCGCGAGTCGCGCGTCAAGGGTTGAGACCCGCACCCGGCGCCCCCCGAAGGGGTCGGCGCGCCGTCCTGCCCGACGCTGGCGGCCGGTTACGGGTCAAGGGCTCCGACACCGCACATGCCCGGAAGTTCCCACCCGCCCCGAGATTCCCTCCGGGCGGCGTCACCGGAGCGCCCCGCGAGCCCGTCGCACGGCCCCCGGGCGGTCGTGTCGCAGGCCGAAGCGTCCGAGGGCCGCGGCTGCAGACCGGGGATCCGCGGCGAGCTCGAGCAGGTGCTCCAGGGCCTCCTCGGCCTCGTCCAGCGCCCCCATGGACTCCGCGACCTCCGCGAGGCGACGCCAGGCGGCGGCATCCGACGGACTCCGACGCGTCTTCCGGCGGAGGCGCTCCAGGGTCGGCGCGCCCTCGCCCGCCGGAGCCAGCCGGGCCAGCGCGTCGCCCACGCGCGCGTCCGCAGGGCTCAGGCCCAACGCCTCGCGCCATGCCTCCAGCGCCGCCTCCCGGTGACCCTGGTCCTCCTCCAGCCGGGCGAGCTCGATCCACAGCAGCGGCCGGTCCGGGAGCCGCTCTACGGCCTCCTCCAGGTGCGCGCGGGCCTCGCCGGCGGGGTCCCCCACCAGTCGGAGACAACGTCCGAGCTCGAAGTGCGCCATGGCCCAGGTAGGCGTGAGGTCCACGGCGCGCCGGAAGTGGGCGCACGCGTCCAGCAGCCGGCCCTTGCGCAGGTCGACGGCGCCCTGCCCCACCTGCTCCAGGGCCCGCGTGGCGGCGTCCGGCTCTTCGTCCGCCGCCCCCACCCCCGTCGGGGCGAGCACGAGCGCCGCGGTCCACGCGGGAAGCACGAACCGTCTCGCGGCCGACCCGATCCGTGGTATGGGGGAGGCGCTCATGGCCACGCAGGTTCGCCGCGCCCGGATCCCCTGTCAACACGCCGCCGCCTGGTGCATCGGCCTCCTCCTGATGGCTGCGAGCCCGGGCACGTCGGCGCAGGAGCAGGTGACGCGTGTCGGCGAGGCGGAGCCCCAGCGCTACCAGGGCGGCTTCTGGGCCGTGCAGGCCCACGCCGGGGTCCTGGGACGCGTCGAGGCCGGCCCGGACGAGACCGTCGGACCGGCGCTCGGCGCCTCGCTCCGCCTGGCCTCCATCCTCTCCATCGCGGACGTACAGGCCACGCTGCTGGGCGGTGGCTATCGGACCACGTCGCGGGCGGGCGGAGAGGTCGGGGTGCGTCGCTGGAGCGTGGGCGGAGAGCTGCACGTGCACCCGCTGTTCCTCGCGCACCTGTACAACACGCGCCCCTGGTTCGTCCTCGCGGGCCTGTACGTCTCCGCCGGCCTGGATCTCGACGTCACCCACCTGGCCCCCGCGCGCGGCGACACCCGCAGGGAGCTGGATCTGGGGTGGCACCTGGGGGCCGGGGCCGACGTGCCGCTCACGGATCCCCACGCCGGGTCCGGCGTCTGGCTGGGCCTGGCCTTCCGCCAGAAGTTCCTCTCGGTCGCCTCCGGCCCCCTCGGGCTGGGAGACTTCGACGAGCGGGTCTTCCTGCTCACCCTCGCGTGGCGCGACAACGACCTGTCCTTCGCGCGGGTGCCTCGACCCGACGAGCTTCGGCCTCAGGAGGCGAGGCCCTGACTTGCCACCCTCGCCCGTGAGCGGTTACACGTGGGCTCCCGGCCGCGCGCGAGGGCCCGTCCCGTCACGCCGCGGCGACGCCACGACATCCCAGAGGACAGCCCATGCAGACCCGCAGCTACGCCCTCACGCTCCTCGCGGCGCTGCTCGCCATGAGCACCACCGCCTGCGCCTCGTCCCGCGCGGAGGCCCGGACGCCCGAGGGCGGCGAGACCATGGAGTCCCTCGAGGACGGGCGCATCGTCCTGACGAGCCGGACCGTCGAGCTGGCGGGCGGCATCGGCCGCGGCATGATCAAGAAGGCCCAGCGCAAGCTGCTCGCCTACGACCAGCAGTCCCAGGATCCCATCTGGCTCCTCCTCAACAGCGGCGGCGGCTCCGTGGAGGCCGGGCTGGTGCTCATCGACACCATGCGCGGCATCCGGTCGCCCGTGTACTGCCTCGTGGAGAGCAAGGCCTACTCCATGGCGGGGATCATCCTCACGTTCTGTGATCGGCGGTATGCCCTGGAGCACGCGACCATCATGCTCCACGAGGCCTCCTACGGCACCGCGGGCGAGGATCCCTCCAACCGCAGCCGCCTCGCCTTCCTCACCGAGTACCTCGATCAACTCCACGCGGAGATCGCCGGACGCCTCGGGATGGACACGGAGGCATACCGGTCGAAGATCCGGGACGGCTGGTGGCTGCTGCCCGAGGAGGCCCTGGAGGCCCAGGTCATCAACGGCGTCGTGAAGACCATCGACTACGAGGATATCCCGGTCCGCAAGCTCGAGGAGAAGCGCACCCTCATCGACAAGCGGGTGGAGCATCAGGTGCCACCCGGCCTCCTCGGGGAGGAGATCCCGAAGCGCCGTGACTGACGGCCGAGAGACCACGGGCGCGGAGCTGCGATGAGAGAGCGCGGGATCGAGGTCAAGGTCGGCATCCTGGTGACGGTGTGCCTCGCACTGCTCGTGGCCTTCATCGTGGTCCTCGGAGACTACTCGGGCGGCGATCGCGCCGACCTCTTCCTGGACGTCTCCACCAGCGCGGAGCTCAAGCCCGGCGCCCCCGTGAAGGTGGCGGGCGTGCCGGCGGGCAAGGTGAAGGACGTCGCGTATCACGGCGGCCGCTACGACGAGGACCTGGGCCGGCGGGTGTACGTCCGCGTGCACATGCGGGTCGACCGCGACAAGCTCCCCACCGTTCACGAGGACGCGCGGTTCTTCATCACCACCCAGGGGCTCCTGGGCGAGAAGTACGTGGAGATCGAGCCGGGCACGCCCGAGTCCCCGTCGCTCGAGGCGGGGGACATCGAGCAGGGCGAGCCGCCGCTGCGCCTGGAGCTGATGGCCTACAACGCCAACCGCCTCCTGGCGACCCTGTCGGACATCATCCGGGACAACGAGGAGGCCATCGGGGACCTCCTGGTGGACTCCCACGCCACCGTGAAGTCCCTCCGGAGGGCTGCGGAGCGCGTGGACGGCCTCCTCGCCGACAACGAGGAGAACGTGGACGCCGCCCTCGCGGAGCTCCTGGAGTTGGAGCGGCAGGCCCAGACCTTCCTGGCGAGCGCCCAGGGCGCCATCGGCGACGGGGAGAGCCTGCGCCGGACCATCGAGCACGCGGAGGCCCTGTCCGGCGACCTCCGCGGCCAGGTCGGGCCCATCGTCGGCGACGTCCGCGAGACCCTCGCCAGCTACCGGCAGGTGGCGGAGACCGGCGACGAGGCCATCGTGGAGGTGAAGGACGGAGTGCTCGCCCTCCTCGGCGACGCCCGCCACGCCACCTCCGACGTGGCGACGCTCACCGAGCGCATCGAGCGGGGCGAGGGGAGCCTCGGCGCCCTCCTGCAGGACACGGAGCTGTACGACGACGTCCGCGAGATGCTGAAGGACGTCAAGCGGCACCCGTGGAAGTTCCTCTGGAAGGAGTAGCCTTCACACCTCCATGGGCCCCTCGGGCAGGCCGTTCACGAACTGCCGGATGACCGGGTCCTCGGAGGCCCGGAACGCCTCCGGCGTGCCGTCGAGGCGGATGGTGCCCTTGTAGATCATGGCGATCCGGTCGGCGACGGTGAAGATGCTCCGGAGGTCGTGGCTCACCACGATGGCCGTGACCCCGGCGTCGGCGCGCAGGTCCCGGATGAGGTCGTCGACGTTGGACGCCGCCATGGGGTCCAGGCCCGTGGTGGGCTCGTCGAAGATGGCGAACTGCGGGTCCAGGGTCAGGGCGCGGGCGATGGCGACCCGCTTCCGGAGCCCGTCGCCGATGGCGCCCGGATAGCGGTGGGCCTCCGCCTCCATGTGGACCAGGGCGAGCTTGTCCATGGCCGCAGCCTCGGCCTCCCTCCGGGACATGGCGAAGTGCTTGCGCAGCGGCAGCGCGACGTTGTCCAGGAGGCTCATGGAGTCGAAGAGCGTGGAGTTCTGGAAGACCATCGCGCACTTCTTGCGGATGGGATAGAAGCCCTTCTCGTCGAGCCAGGTGATGTCCTCGCCGTCCAGGATGATGCGGCCGGAGTCCGGGCGCAGCAGGCCCACCAGGTGCTTGACCAGGACCGACTTGCCCACGCCGGAGGCGCCGATGATGTAGAGCACCTCCCCGGTGTCCACGGTGATCGACACCCCCTGGAGCACCTTCTTCGGGCCGAAGCTCTTGTGGATGTCGATGAACTCGATCATCAGTCGAAGACCAGGTAGCCGAGGCCCGAGAGGATGAAGTCCAACACGACGACCGTGAAGCTGGTGCTCACCACGGCCCGGGTGGTCGCCCAGCCCACGCCCTCCGAGCCCCCGGTGGCCGTCAGCCCCGCGTAGCCGGAGATGACCGGGATGGTGAAGCCGTAGGCCAGGGCCTTCACGGAGCCGATGACGACGTCGTCGGTGGACGCGAGCTGGAGGCTCAGGAAGGTGCGGTAGTTGATGTCGAAGCTGGCGTGGCCGATGAGCATCCCGGTGGTCGTGGCCACCAGCGTCGCATAGACGGACAGCATCAGGACCATCACGGCGCAGGCGATGGTCCGCGGCACCACCAGGTAGACCACCGGGTCGGCGTTGGACATGCGGAGGGCGTCCACCTGCTCGGTGACCGTCATGGAGCCCACCTCCGCCGCGATGCCGCTCCCCACGCGCGTGGCGATCATGAGCCCCGTGATGGTCGGCGCGAACTCCCGGACCATCATCTGGATGAACGCGGCGCCCAGCATGGAGAAGTCCGGGAGGATCTGCTGGATCTGCAGGGCCACCTGGTAGACGGTGATGAGGCCCAGGAAGCCCAGGGTCACCGTGATGAACAGGAGCGAGCGGTTCCCGATGAGGTAGGCCTGCTCCACCGTCGTGCGCCAGTCCACCCGGCCCTGCCCGATGGCCAGCAAGGTGCGCCCGCCGACGGACGCCATCCCCCAGCCCTCCCGGGCGAGGTGCACGAACGGGGCGCCGATGGCCCCGAAGACCTGTTCCACGGCCGCGTTCAAAGCGAGTAGAGCATCCCCACGGCGAAGTCGATGACGAAGATGGCGGCGGCGTTGGAGACCACCGAGTTGTTCACGGCCCGCCCGACCCCGGTGGCGCCGCCCCGCACCGAGAGGCCGAAGTAGCAGGAGATGCAGGAGATCGATACCCCGAAGCAGGCGGCCTTGACCACGCCCATGGTGAACTCGTCGAGCAGGCGGCTCTCCACGAGGTCCCGGACCAGCACCTCCCAGCTCAGGCCCAGCAGCGCCTCGCTGGTCAGCGCCGCGCCGACGATGGCGAACAGGTCGCCCAGTACCATGAGCAGCGTGAGCATGACCATCATGGCGAGGAAGCGCGGCACGACGAGGTACTGCAGGGGATCGATCGCCAGGGCGCGGAGGGCGTCCACCTGCTCGGTGACCACCATGGTGCCCAGCTCCGCCGTGTTGTTGGCGCCCACCCGGCCGGAGAACATCAGCCCGATGAGGATGGGGCCGATCTCCGCGAAGACGCTGAAGCCCACGCCGTAGCCGATGAGCCCCGTGGCGCCGGTCTTCTTCACGTAGAAGGCCGTCTGGATGACCATGATGGCGCCGGTGAACAGCGCGGTCATCACGACGATGGGGTAGCTCTTCACCCCCACCTTGTAGAGGTTCCGCCAGGTCTCGTCCCGGTCGAACCGGGGCGGCGACATGGCCCGGAGGATGCGCGCGAGCATGACGAGGGTGCCGCCCAGGACCTCCGCGAGGCCCAGGTAGAGCACGCCCACGTGGACGAACAGCGCGTGGGCCAGGACCCTCATGGGCGCCCCCCGACGTGGCCCATGACGGCGCCCCGGAAGAACTCCCGCACCACGGGATCGGCGTCCTCCATGGCCTCCTCGGGCCCGTCGAACACGACCCGGCCCTCGTGGAGCATCACGTAGCGATCGCAGATCATCCGCATGCGATCGATGTCGTGGCTCACCACCACCGACGCGCAGCCCGGCGTGTGCCGGTGCATCTGCTCGACGAGGAGGAAGATCTTCGACGACGTCACGGGATCGAGGCCGGCCGACGGGTCGTCGTAGAGCACGATGCGCGGGTTCGTGACCGTGGCGCGCGCCAGGCCCACCCGCTTCTTCATGCCCCCCGACAGCTCGTTGGGTCGCAGCGCCAGGGTGTGCCCGAGATCCACCTCCTCGAGGCGGGCGCGGACCCTCTCGGCGACGGCCTCCTCGCCGAGATCCCCCTGCTGGCGCAACGGGAAGGCCACGTTGTCCGCCACGGTCATGAAGTCGAACAGGGCGTAGTTCTGGAAGAGATAGCCGAACTCGTTCCGGATGCGGGCCAGCTCGAACGCAGACAGGGCGGCGAGATCCCGCCCCTCGACGCGCACGACGCCCCGTTCCGGACGGAGGAGCCCCGCCAGCAGCTTGAGGAGCACGCTCTTTCCGTGCCCGCCGGGGCCGATGACGCCCAGCACCTCCCCCGCCCGCACGACGAGGTCCACGTCCCGCAGGATCCAGCGCGCGCCGAAGCGCTTCGACACGCCCTCGCAGACGATGAGCGGCTCGCGGAACGTCACCAGGCCTCCTGCTCCATGGCCGGGGGATCGCAGACGGGCCCGCCGGGCCCCCGCCTCGCCTCGTCCAGGCGCCGGAGATACCGGCTGTCCTCCCAGACCTCCGGGATCCGGGCGAACGCGCGCTCCGCGGCCTCCTCACGCCCGGCCCTCAGCAGCGCGCAGCCGCGCCAGAACAGGGCGTCGTCCCGGTGGCGGTTCGTGTCGTAGGCGTCGACGAACTCCGCGTAGGCCTCCGCCGCCTCGAGCGGCCGGCCGAGGTCCACGAGCAGCGCCCGCGCCTTCCGGAGCCGGCCCCGCCAGAAGAACTCGCTCGCGTAGCTCCCCATGAACCAGGACGGCTCGCGGGTGGCGACGAGCCGGCCGATGGCCCCGAACATGTCGTCCCAGCGCCGCTGCTGCTCGTACAGCCAGGAGAGATCCCACACGGCCTGCTCCCAGGAGGCGTCGCGGTAGTGCGCCTCGTGAAGGCGCAGATACAGGTGCTCCGCCAGGGCGGCCATGTCCTCGTCGCCGGTCTCCTTCCAGCGCTCGTGGGCCACCCGCGCCGCGAAGTACAGCAGGTTGTCGCCAAGGGCCGTATGGCGCAGATCGTCGTACACCGCGTGGCTCCACGCCAGGTGCGACTCGACGCCGTCGCGGCCCCTCGCCCTCGCCAGACGCTCCAGCCGATGAAGCGCGCGGAGCCCCGGCATGAGGTCCGGATAGGTGCGGGCGATGCGGCGGCTCACGGCGACGGCGGCGTCCTCCCGGCCGAGGTCCTCCAGCAGCCCCGCCTGCTCGTGCCGCGCCCGGGCCCGGTCCTCGCGCCGGACGGCCTCCTGCCCCAGGCGCTCGTACAGCCGCAGGGCCTCCGCCTGCCGTCCCATGTCCGCGAGCGCCCGGGCCCGCCGGAGTTGGGCTCGCGCCCGGTCCAGCGCCGTCGGGGCCCGCTCCGCCAGGGCCTCCAGGTCCTCGACGCCCTCGGCGCGATCCCCGCGACGTGCCCGCCGGTCGGCCTCCGCGACGTCGCGCGCCCAGGCCACCTCGTACGGATCCCGGGCGCACGCGGCCGTCAGCGTCGCCGCCACCAGGAGCGTGACCACGCAGTCACGCACGGCCGACCATCGCCACCAGCGCGTCGTGGATGCGTCCGTTGGACGCCACGAGCGAGTCCCCGTGCAGGTCGAAGGGCTCACCCCCGTAGGCGGTCACGGTCCCGCCGGCCTCGCGCACCAGGACCACCCCGGCGGCCATGTCCCACGGCGCCAGGCGCGGCTCCCAGAAGCCCGCGAAGACCCCGCGGGCCACGTCCACGAGGTCCATGGCGGCGGCGCCCATGCGCCGGACGCCCCGGGCCTGCTCCATGGCACGCTGGACGGGCCCGATGAGCTCCGCGGCGTGCTCCCGGCGATCGTAGGGAAAGCCCGTGACCACCAGGGCGTCGCCGAGGCGCTCCGTGTCGGCCACGCGCATCCTGCGATCGCCCAGCCACGCCCCGCCCCCCGCGACCGCGTGGAAGGTCTCCCGGCGGGCCGGATCGTGGATCACGCCGCCGGCGAGGTCGCCGCCCCGGGCCAGTCCGATACTCACCGCGAACCGCGGCAGGCCGTGCACGAAGTTGGTGGTGCCGTCCAGGGGGTCGACGATCCAGGACCAGGCGCCCTCGGCGTTGCCGCCCGCCCCGGACTCCTCGCCGACGAACGCGTCCTGGGGAAACGCGTCCCGGACACCCCGGCGGATGAGGTCCTCGGCGGTCTCGTCGGCCTCGGTGACGAGGTCGACCACGCCCTTGCGCTGGACGTCCTCGAGCCTCCCGAAGAAGCCCATCAGCACGCGGCCGGCCTCCTCCGCCAGGCGCCTGGCCTCCGCGACG
This sequence comes from Myxococcota bacterium, assembly GCA_051747385.1. Taxonomy (GTDB): domain Bacteria; phylum Myxococcota_A; class UBA9042; order PHBI01; family JACKFB01; genus JBNJGB01. Next base: position 23,239 of record JBNJGB010000003.1, on the reverse strand, counting down.
CGGTCCTCTACCGTGGCCCCTGCTCGACTCACGGCGCCACGCTAGCCCCGGCACGTAACGGCGTCAACGACGCCGGCATACGGCACTAGGGCGGTCGCAAAGTCGACCGCTCTCCCTTGCCCTTGCCCTTGCCCTTGCCCTTGCCCTTGCCCTTGCCCTTGCCCTTGCCTGCTCTCAGACGCGCAATATCCATCGTTTCCATCGTTTCCGACCGGGTGCAATCCGGCGCCGGGCGCCGTACCGCCGGGCGGCCCACACTTCTCCGACTTTGCGATTGCCCTGCATACGGCACACCGCCAGGCGCAGCGCCCGCGATCCGGCTACAGGCCGGAATCGCGCGGAGCATGGATTCTCGCTCCGGGCTGTGATACACTCCACCTAGGCGCTGCCTGTATGCTCTTTTCGCCGTATTGTTGCGCGTGTTCGCCCCACCGGCCTCGACGAGGGAGGAGGGGATCGGGAATGGGGGCGGCACCCTCCGGGTTCTGCAGCCCGGTGCAGGCGGCGAAACGCCCGTGTTCACGCGGGTGTCGGAGCGTCATTCTCCCCATTCGAGGAGGATCCCATGAGAAGGCGTGCGGTATCGACCGAGGAGCTGGCCCGATTGCTGGCCGATCTCCAGAGCAAGTACGAGCTGTGTCATCACGAGGTCGATGCCGGACCCAAGATGCTCCGCATCACGCGCCCGGTGATGGCGAAGTCGTCCCTGGACCGCGCGACCCTGCGCTCCACGAAGAAGCGGATGAACTCCCGCGAGCTGCTGCACGGCCGCGACGTCCTCGCCCCCGCGCCCGAGTCGGCGTCCCGGGGCGAGCCCCACTGGTCCGAGCTGTGGCCGTGCTCCCGCGCCATGGCGGCGTACTTCGGGCACTGCGTGCGGATGCGCAGCGTGGACGCGGTCGAGATTCGCTGCGGGCTGGGGACGGCGGGCCTCGGCGCGGCCGCCAAGGGAGCGCGCGTGCGCCTGGCCGACACGGATCCCGAGGCCCTGCGCTTCGCCCGGTACAACGCCCTGCAGAACGGCTTCCCGCACGTGACCACCCTGGAGTTCGACTGGAAGGAGGATCGCCTGCCCGGATACTCCGGCAGCCTGATCTTCGCGGACGTCCTGTACGCCGAGGAGAACTTCGAGCACGTCTTCCGGATGCTCCGGGACAACCTGACCCCGGGCCGCACGGCCTTCCTCGCCGAGCCCGGACGCCCCGTGGCCTCCGGCTTCTTCGAGGAGCTCCGGAAGACGGACTATCGGGTGCGCCTCGACATGGAGCGCGTCGAGGACACGGACACCGACAACTACTACCTGGTCAGCGTCCTGCGGGTGAAGAAGGAGAAGTAGCGATCATTCGCATCTCCGCAAGGTGGCCTCGCGCCCTTGCCTTTGCCCTTGCCCCTGCCCTTGCCTGAAAGAGCGGCTCCGGCCGGGACATCCGCTGCGCGGGCGGGGACGCCCGCGGTCCCCGGCGCCGGTCGCGTTCCTGGGACGGCGGGCTTCCAGAGGCTGTCGCTTTTCCTCGGCTTCGGGGCGCCGGCGTCCTCGCCAGCGATGCGATGGGTCCCCGTGCCACGGAGAGGTATCCGACGCCGCCGGGGACGGCGGCGCCCCACCAGAGGTGGGGGCCAGGCAGCCCCGGGCCCCCGGAGGCTCTTCTCGCCGGAATGCCGGGGGCGGATCAGGCCGCGTCGGCGGACCCGGACGATGCGCCCTTGCTGCCGCTCTCGGACGACGTGGAGGAGGACGAGGAGTCGGACGACGACTTCGAGGCGTCGTCGGTCTTGCTCGCGCCGGCCGCGCCGTCGGACTTCCCGTTTCCGCCGTCCTTGCCCTTGTTGGCGTAGTCCGTCACGTACCAGCCGCTGCCCTTGAGCACGAAGCTCGTCTGGCTGATGAGGCGCTTGAGGGCCTCGTCGCCGCACTCCGGACACAGGGTGATGGGATCCTCGGAGATGGCCTGCATCTTCTCGAGGTGCTCCCCGCAGGACTCGCAACGGTACTCGTAGATCGGCATCCTCTCGCCTCCTCGTTCCGGGCCGCGTCAGGGTAAGCCCCGGCCCCGGGCGGTCAACCGGCCGGCCGCTCGGCCGTCGACACCACGGGCGGCGGCGCCTCGTCGAACAGGCGCCGAGCGGGGTTGAAGTAGCCGAAGCGCAGCCCGGGGTGGCGTCGCCGGACCTCCTGCAGCCAGGGGACGATGCCCATGGGCTCGCCGACGCCTCCCGCCGGCCCCACGGTGTCCAGGTAGATCTCCGGGTCGATGTTGAGGTTCCGGAGCTGGACCATGTGGACGCCGCCCTCCTCGATCCAGGCGCTCAGGGCGTCCAGCTCCCCGGGCGTGTCCGTGACGCCCGGGAAGACCAGGTAGTTGAGCATCACGTAGCCGCCCCGATCCCGCACGACCCGGACGGACTCCTTCACGTCCTCCAGGGTGTAGCCCTTCGGGCGATAATAGGCGGCGTAGACGTCGGGGCGGGCGCTGTTCGTGGACACCCGCAGGCTGTCGAGGCCCGCCTCGCACATCCGCGCCACCACGTCCGGGCGGGAGGCGTTCGAGTTCAGGTTGACGACCCCCTGGTCCGTCCGGCGCCGGATCTCGCGGATGGCGCCCACCAGGTGGTCCCCCTGGAGCAGCGGCTCGCCCTCGCAGCCCTGCCCGAAGCTGACCACGGCGTCCGGGCCCACGCGCTCGATGTGCCCCACGGCGACGCCGGCCAGCTCCTCGGGCCCCGGCGCGAAGCCGATCCGGTCGTGGGCGGCCACCTGCTGATCGTCGCCGCCCTTCGGCTGGAGCGAGATGCACCCCACGCAGAACGCGTTGCAGGTAGGCGCGGCCGGCATGGGGGCCTCGAAGCGCTCCAGGAAGTAGTTCTGGGCCGCCCGGCAGTGGTACTCGAGGGCGCAGCGCGTCAGGTGGTCCACCAGGCGGTTGTCCGGCTCCGCCTCCAGCCGCCGGCGCACGCCCGCCTCCACGTCCTCCAGGTCGAACCGGAACGGGTCCTGGCGGATGTCCGGATCGACCCGCAGGCCCGCGGCCACGAACTGCCCGTCCCGCAGGCCGACGCACCCGTACGCGTACAGCGGCAGCGCGGGCGCATCCACCAGGGTCTCGTAGGCCGGCAGGAGCGTCCGCAGGTAGGCCGGCGCCAGGAACGCGCTCAGCCCCGCCACGCCGGGCTCGTCGAGGATCGCCACCTCGTCGTGCTCGGGGTCGTAGCCGGCCGGCAGGCGCCCCGGGAGCATGAAGAGGTCGCTCCCCTCCGGCAGCGGGACCAGCTCGTCGTCCTCCACCGGGCGCCAGCACTCGCCGTCCCAGCCGACCATCTCCAACGTGGGGTGCTCGTAGATGGTCCCCTCCGCGTCCGCGAAGGCCATCATGGCCCGGCCCGTTACGCCCTGCTCGCTCATGGCTCCCTCGTTCGCGCTGCGAGGCCGTCGTGTACCGGATGGCTGCGCCGAACGCCAGCCCCGGGCCCGCGTCCGCCCGGAGCAGCTACCTCCAGTCGGCGGCGCGCCAGAAGTCGTCCCCCGGCTCGTCCTCGAACCGGAGGGCGCGGCCGTCGTCGGGGTGGCGGATGCACAGCAGCCGGGCGTGCAGGCACAGGCGATCGGCCCGCGGCCCGCCGTAACGCCGATCGCCGACGATCGGGGCGCCGAGGGTGGCCAGGTGGACCCGGACCTGGTGCGTGCGGCCCGTGTGAAGGCTCGCCTCCACCAGGGACCGGCGGCCGCGCCTCTCCAGGACCGTCACGTCCGTCCTGGCCGGCATCCCGTCGTCGCCCTCGCCGGCCGGCCTCACGCGCCGCCCCTCGCGCACCAGGGGGAGCTCGCACGGCCCCTCCTCCGGGACGCCCGCGGTCACGGCGAGATACCGCCGCTCCAGGTCGTGAGCGCGGAACTGCTCGGACAGCCGCTTCACCGCCTCGCCGTCCCGACCGGCCACCAGCACGCCGCTGGCGCCGGCGTCGATCCGGTGCACGAGGCGCACGTCCGGGCCGTAGCGGCGCTCCAGGGATCGGATGAGCGAGCCCTCGTCGCCGAGCTCGGTGCCCTGGACGTGCTGTCCGGAGGGCTTGGAGACGGCCACGAGGCGCGCGTCCTCGTGGAGCACGCGGAGGCGGAACCGCCGCGGCGCCTTGACCGCCGGGTGCCAGGTCACCGTGACGAGATCCCCCGGCTGCACGGGGCGCGACGACACCCGGCACCGCTGCCGCCCGAGCCACGCGCCCCCCATGGCGATGACCTTGCGGGCGCGGGTGCGGGAAAGCCCCGGCGTGAGGCGGGCCACGGCGCGATCGAAGCGCTCCCCCGCGAGGTCCTCCGGCACCACGGCCTCGTGCCGCTCGGCCCCCGGCGCCGGGGAGCCGAGGCCGGGCGATTCGCTCCGGCCGCTCACTCGCAGACGACCCCGGGGCTCCAGGGCTGGGGGAGCTGGCAGTCCCCGCCGCCCTCGATCAGGTCGGCGCAGGGCGCGTCGTCGTCGACGCGCGGCAGGCCCGGGTCGATCTCCTCCTCCCAGACGCCGAAGCCCTCCCAGTCGGCCACGACCCGCTCGCCGTTGTTGAGCGGGCTGAGGTCGTCCCCCATGTAGGCCTCCTCGGCGCGGAGGATCCCTTCGAAACGATCCCGAGCACCCTCCGCCGTGTCGCCGGGCGTGATGGTGGCCTCGAGCTCGAGCTGGAGGAGCTGCACCCGGATGAAGCCGAGCACCTTGACGTCCAGGTCCGCCGGCTCCGTGGTCAGGTAGAAGTTCCCGTCCTCCAGCTCCGTGACCTGCCCCTCCAAGAGGACGGTCCAGCCCTCGTCGTTGATCTTCGCGTACATCTCGGCCGGGTCCGTCGTGTTGTTCGCGGCGTCGGACGTCTTGCCCGCGACCGTGGCCACGAGGGTGATGCGACCGGTCTCCTGGCAGACGGCCGTGTCCATGAACATGCGCAGGTAGATCCCGGGGACCACCTCGGTCAGGTCGGAGGTGATGGTCATGACCCCCGTGTTCATGGAGAGATCGATCGCGCCCTCCCCGATCGGGGGCGTCACCTGGAACGAAAAGCGGCTCGACACGCGGCGGGTCCGGCCCTGGCGATCGCGCAGCCCGGCCGCCACCCGGACGAAGTGGGGCTTGCCCTCCCGGCCCACGAACGTCCCGTTCTGGTGGATGACGGCCCGCGTACCGTCCTCGGACAGCTCCACCTCGACCGGTTCGCAGCTCTCCAGGGCCGGGGCGCAAGGTGGGACCACCGGCTCGGCGTCCGGCGACAGCTCCCCCTCCGGGCCCAGGTCCACCGGCCAGATGCTGAGGACGAGCGACGCCTCGTCGATGGGCTCGCTGAACTCCAGACGTAGGGGCGTATCGGGGAGCCACTGGCCCTGGGCCGGGCTCTTCAGCTCCGGCTCGGGCGGCGGATCGTAGTCGTCGCACCCGGTCAAGGCGGCGAGGAGCGCTCCCGCCGAGAAGAGGATCGCCGGGATTATCCCCGGCGCCCACGTCCATCGGTCTCGCGCGTTCATGGTCCCTCCCTCTGCGAAACGCGTTATAGCCTGAACGTGAAGCGCGTCTCCAGCATCCACGACGTAACCGCGTCACCGTTTTCGTCCTCGAGCCCCTCTCCCGGGAAGAGGACGCCCGCCTCGGCGACGGCCCAGAAGAGGTCCCGGTAGGCGTACTCGACGCCGAAGTCGATCTCGGTGCCCCAGTAGTTGCCCGGCTCGCCTCCGTGGTAGTTCATCGCGTCGTCGCGGATCTCCTCGCCGTCCCAGGCAAGGACCGACTGGATGGGATCCGTGACGGGGACGTCGGACCAGGCGAACAGCGCGCCCGCCTTGAGCTTCAGGCCCTCCACGGGCGTCCAGAACACCTGCGGGAACAACGCGTTGACGTTGGTCACGCGCCCGTCGGTGGCGATCTCCGTGATGGGGAAGCTCTCCGACTCGAGCTGGCGCAGGTTCTCGATGCCCACGGCGGCGGAGCGGGCGCTCTGGAACGCGAGGGTGTGCTCGAACATGAGCAGCCCCAGGTTCGTGTCCCGCGGCCACGAGTAGGACGTGATCGTGTCGCCGGGGCGGGGATCGTCGTCGCCGGACGCGTAGGCCCACATGCCGGTGAAGGTGAAGTCGCCCACCAGCCAGTCCATGATGACCCGCGCGCCCATGGCCTCCATGTCCTGGAGCTGCACCTCGGTGCCGGACAGCTCCGCGAGCCCCGCGCTCAACTCCCGCGTGCTCCCCCGGATGACGATGGCGTCGGCGTACAGGCGGAGCAGGTTCCGCCAGGTGAAGCCGGCGCGCATGGGCAGCGCGAGGATGCCCGTGTCGAAGCGGTCGTCCCAGCGATAGGTGAGAATCGCCGTCAGATCGATGTCGGTGAAGTCGCCGGTCCGAGCCCCCTCCGTGTGGAGCCAGCTCAGCTGGGCGGCGACCTGCCGGAGGTCGTCGTCGGTGCGCGTGATGTCGTCCTCCACGAGGAAGTCGTAGGCGAGGCCCAGGACGAGGCCGTGGTCCATGCGCTTGTCCGGCACGTAGTCCTCGCCCATCTCGGCCATGCGCCAGATCTCGCTCAGCTTGGTGCCGAAGGCCACCCGATCGACGGAGCTGTGATACCAGCTCGCGCCCCACCGGTTCCGGCCCGTCCGGCCGTCGTTGCCGCCGATCCACCCGGCGTCGCTCAGGGGCTGGCGACCGACGCGCAGGAGGCCGAACGGCAGGAGGACCTCGCCATACGCGAAGTTGATCTGCAGCGGCTCGATGGGGGTCAGCTGCGGGCCGTAGCTGTCCAGTTCCAGCGGGTCGCCGCCCGACAGCAGCCCGACCCGCCAGCCGGCGTTGTTGGCCTGCTTCGTGGCGATGCCCATGCCGGAGTTCACCTCCGGCGCGCTCCCGAACTCGCCGTTGTCGCCGTAGAGCACGCCGTCGAGCACGTCCGCCTGGACGTAGACGGCGCCGAGCCCGGCCCGCGCGAAGGTCATGTCGAGCCGCAGCCGCTGCTCCGCCCACGAGACGTCCTGGGCCACCGTCCCGTTCACGTCGAGCGGATCCACGCGGATGAAGCGCGTGCGGTACTCCGGCACGATCTCGAAGGTCCAGGGCGTCCCGCCGTCCTCCGGCGCCGGTGGGATGCCGAACACGTGGGGCTCGATGTCCTGGGCCTGCCCGGGAGGCGCGGAGGCGGCGAGGGCGACCAGGGTGAGCGGGAGGAGGACGAGCAGGGAGGGGATGCGGGGCCGCAATCGAGTCTCCTTCTCAGCGCTTCCGGGCGACCGTGACTCCGTCCCGCAGCGTCACCAGCACGTGCTCCACCCGGTCGTCGGCCTGGACGTGCTCGTTGAACGCCGCGATGGCGCGATCGGACTCTCCCTCCGGGGCGAGGGCCCGCCCGCTCCACAGGACGTTGTCGGCGAGGATGATGCCGCCGGGCCGCATCTTGGGCACCAGCGCTTCCCAGTACGCGATGTAACTTGTTTTATCCGCGTCGATGAACGCCAGGTCCAGCGGCGCCGCCACCCCCTCCAGCGTCTCGATGGCCGGACCCAGGCGAAGCTCGATGCGGCGTCCCCAGGGCGCCTCGTCGAAATAGCGCTGCGCGATGGCCGCCGTGTCCGGATCGATGTCGCAGGCGATCAGGTGGCCGTCCTCCGCCATGCCCTCGGCGATGGACAGGGCCGAGTACCCGGTGAAGGTCCCGATCTCCACCGCCCGCCGTGCGCCCGTGAGCTGCGCCATGAGCTTGAGGAAGCGCCCCTCCAGCGGGCCCACCTGCATCTGCGGCGCCTCCGTGCGCTCCAGCGTCTCCCGGCGCAGCCTCTCGTAGATCTCCGGCACCGGCGAGGTGTGCTCCGCCGCGTATCGTTCGACGTCCTCGGGGACCAGTCGCTTCATGCTCGGCTCCTGCGTCGCCCCCACAGCCGCCGGATGACCACCAGGGCCGTCACCCAGGCCAGCAGGACCTGGGCGAACAGGTCGCCGACGCGGCCGTACAGGGTGTCCATGGTCATGAGCGGCACCGTCGCCAGCACGGTGTCCGGCTCGTCCAGGTCGGTCTGCTCCACCAGGCGCCCCACGGGGTCGATGACGGCGGAGACGCCGGTGTTCGTCGAGCGGAGGAGGGTCCGGCGCGACTCCACGCTCCGCATCCGGGACAGCGCCAGGTGGAGATAGGGCTCGCTCGTCCGCCCGAACCAGGCGTCGTTGGTGAGGTTGAGGAGGAGCTGGGGATCCCGCGCCGCCAGGCGGTTGGCGAACTCCGGCAGGATGTCCTCGTAGCAGACCATCACGCCGACCCGCTTGCCGTCCCAGTCGAAGACCTTCACCTCGTGGCCCGCCTCGAAGCGGCTCGACTCGGGGATCCACTCGTAGAAGACGGGGAAGGTGTCTCCAAACGGGATGTACTCGCCGAACACCAGGAGATACACCTTGTCGTACATGCCGACGACGCGGCCCGTCTCGTCCAGCAGGACGGCGGTGTTGTACAGCAGCCTGCGGCTGTCCGGATCCCCCGGCGTGCGGCGCTCCCAGGTGATGGCCCCGAAGACCACCGGAGCCGTGAAGCCCCGCTGCACGGCGCCCCGATCGGCCTCCGGCAGGGTCATCTCGGGCTGCGGAGCCGCCAGGAACTCCGACGGCTCCGGCGGGGGAAGCGGGCTCTGGTAGAGGTAGCGCGCGTCCCGCGGGATGGGCCGCATGCGCGTCCACGGCAGGCCCGCCAGGTCCGACAGCGGGCCGATTCCGGGCGCCTCCTGGCGGGACCAACCGCCGTCCCCGCCCCGCACCCACAGGCCGCCGCGGGCGTCCGACGCGAGGATCTCCCCGCGCGGAGCCACGGCCACGGACACCAGGTCCACCCGCTCCGGGAACGCCTCGCGAGCCCAACGCCCCGGGCCGTCGCTCCGCAGCACGGTGCCCTCGTCGCCCACGATCCACACGGCCTCCCGATCCCGGCCGGCCACGTCGCGCAGGGTCGCGCCGGTCGGCGTCGGGTCCTCCGTCCAGCCGTCGGCGGCGGTCCTCACGACGGTCCCGCCCTGCCCGACCGCCACGAAGTCCAGGTCCCGGGTCGCGGCCCAGGCGCCGTGGAGGTCGGCGTCCGTGGGCAGGTCGACCCGCCGCGCGCTCCCCTCCCCCAGGACCAGCAGCGTCCCCTCGTCGCCGACTGCGACGCCGCGCCGCGGTCCGGACAACGCCAGGGCGCGGAGGGTCCCCTCCCCGTCGTGGGCCACGGCCCGCAGGCGGGAGGTGTCGCCCCGATACAGGGCGCCGTGCTCGCCCGCCGCCCACACGACCAGGGGGGCGCCGTCGGCGTGGGGCCGATAGCCCGGCGCCGGGGTGGCGGCCACGGCGTGGAGGTCGGGCTGCGCCCCCCCGGGGACAGCCGGGATGGGGATCTGCTCGGTCTGGTGACCATCCCAGAGGACCACCCGTCCACCGTCTCCGACGGCCACGACGGCGTCCTCGCGCGGCGCGACCACCGCCCGGAGCATCCCGGCCCCCTCGCCCAGCGACGGTCCGACGGTCCACTGGAAGCCCTCCTCCCGGAGGTCCCGCCACAGCGCGAGGCTCCCGCGGGGCCCCACGCCGGCCGCGAACGCGTCCAGGCGCTTGCCGAACACGTCGCTCAGCGGGAAGTAGCTGGACTCCGGCCAGACGACGAGATCGGCCCCGCGCTCGGTCAGGTCCATGGACATGCGCTGGTGCTTCAGGAGGTTGGCGTGGAGCGTCAGGGCCTGCTCCCGGGGTTCGAGGCCCCTCGCCTCCTTCTCCCAGATGCCGATGTCGGCCTCGACCATCCCCACCGTCATCTCCGGCGCCTCCTCCACCGCGGCGTCCACCTGCGGGATGCGGATCAGCCCGTAGAGCAGCACGCCGGCCACGACGAGCAGTCCCAGGACGCTCTGGACCCGCCGCAGTCGCTCGCGGGCCACCACCGCCTCCAGCACGCGGAGGATCACGGCGTTCGCCAGGACCAGGGTGAAGGTCACCCCCGCGTTGCCCAGCACGTCGGCGATCTGGGTGACGGGCGGGAACGGGTTCTGGCTGTTCCCCAGGTACCACGGGAAGATCATGGGGAAGACGTACTCGAGGGCCGTGAAGGCGCCCGCGATGGTACCCACGCCGGGCAGGCCGCCGCCTCGCGGCTGGAGCCAGGCGAGGACCAGGGCGAACAGCCCGAGCTGCAAGCCCTGGTAGGTGGCGTTCAGGACGGTCAGGGGCCAGGCGACCGCCGGGGGCAGGTGGCCGAAGTCCCGCAGGACCTCCACGATCCACCAGAAGCCGCCCATGTTGGTGACGACGCCGGCCAGCCAGCCGTAGAAGAACGCCCGCCTGGGCCCGGCGTCGCGCAGCGCCCACAGGAGCGGCACCAGGCACACCCAGGCGAGGGGCCAGAAGCCGGAGTCCGGCACGGCCCGGAACGGAAACGCCACGAAGGTGAGGACGCCCGACAGCGCCGCCCACCAAAGGCCGCCCACGACCGCGCGGATCCCGCCGCTCCGCGCCCGCGCACGGTTGGCCCTCGCGGCGCTCACGTCGTCCCGCGCCGGGTCCTGGTGCGCGTCCCGCCCCTCAAGGCACGGCCACCCGCAGCGCGCCCGGGACGATCTCGAACGTGGCCGGCAGGCGCCCCAGGGGCTCCCCGTCCACGTCCAGGTAGACGGTGTCGTCGCTGTCCGCGACCACCCGCGTGGCCTGGTGGACCTGCACCTTCGGGTGGCCGACGTGTCGCCCCCCGTAGATCCGGCCGAGGAGCGGCAGCATGTCCCGCCGCCGCAGGTCCCCCAGCACGGTCACGTCGAAGACGCCGTCGTCGGGCTCCGCGTCCGGGGCGATCTCCATGCCGCCCCCGAAGAAGCGGCCGTTGGCGACGGCGCCGAGCACGACGCGGCCGTCCCACTCGAAGTGCTCCCCGGCGCCCTCGATCTCCAGCCGGACCTGCGGATTCCTCCAGCCCCACAGGACCTTGGCCCCGGCCGCGGCGTAGGCGAAGCGCCCCGTCAGCGCCGGCCAGCCCTGCACCTGGCGGACCACCTCGCCGCCCAGCCCGAAGCTGACGATGTTCACGAACCAGCGGGTGGCCTCCGCGTCCTCGTCCACGCGGTGATAGGTCAGCCGCCCCACGTCGAGCGTGCGGGTCCGCCCGGAGGTCAGCGCCACCAGGGCGCCGTCCATGTCCGGGATGTCGAGGCTCTTCCGGAGGTCCCCGCCGGTGCCGCCCGGGAGCAGCCCCAGGACGGCGTCGTCGCGCCGGGGCCGCCCCTCGTCGTCCAGCCAGCCGTTCACCACCTCGTGGACGGTGCCGTCGCCGCCGGCGACGACGATCCGCTGCACGCCGTCGTCCAGGGCCTCCCGCGCCAGCTCCGTGGCGTGGCCCGCGTAGTCCGTGAACGCCACGCCGAAGTCCCCGATGCGGTCGAGGAGCCTGTGCTCCACGCGGCGGAACACGTCGTGCATCGCCCCGCCGCCCGCCCGCTCGTTGACGACGACGAGGGTCCGGGGCGTCGGCGCCTCAGGTCTCGTCACGGCTCACCGCCTCGTCCACCAGGAGGATGGCGTCGTCGACGCGCAGGTCGTCCCCGGCGGCCTCGCGCAGGAGGCACACGCACTCCGGCGCGAAGGTGACCAGGCGATCGGCCCCGGCCTCCAGAGCGAGCTCCACGACCTGGCGCGCCATGGCGCCGGCCGTCTCCGGGGCGGTGATGGGCAGGCAGCCCGTCCCCCCGCAGCACACGGTGTTCCGCTCCCGCTCCTGGAGCTCGACGAGCGGCTGGGCGAGCACCCGGCGCAGCAGCTCGCGCGGCACGTCCATGCTCCCCAGGTGCCGGGCCAGGTGGCAGGAGTCGTGGAAGGCGACCCGCCCCTCGACGCGCTCGATGATGGCCCCGGCCAGAAACGGCAGGATGAACTCGCTCGTGTGCATGAGCTCCGCGTCGACGTGCACGCCGCAGCGCGGATACAGCTCGCGGAGCGTGTACAGGGCCTCCGGCGACATGACCACCACGTGGCGGGTCGGCTCGAGGGCGCGGCCGACCTTCCGGGCCCGGTCCACGAACTCCCGGTGCTGCCCGGAGGCCCACAGGTCGTAGCCCACGTCCAGGTGGGACGCGTCGCCCGTGCTCAGCTCGTCCTCGTCGAAGCGCTCGCAGACGCCCAGGAGCGACTCCACGGCGCCGCAGTCCTCCAGCAGGTCGCGGTGGCCCGGCAGGAGCAGCACCGACGGCTCCATCTTGTAGCGGGCCTTCGAGCGCGGGCCGGTCTGCCACCACTCGTGCTCGGCCACCTGGTCGTGCCGGAAGGAGTCGGTCGGGAACGGCCGGGCGCCGTGGGACACGGCGTACTGCCGCGCCGCCACCAGGACGTCCTCCACGTCGTTGTCCCAGGCGCAGGCCTCCGTGCACGCCCGGCAGCCCGTGCAGTGATACCAGGACTCCGCCACGTCGCCGGTCAGGCGCACCTGTCCGTGGGCCACGTGGTGCACGAGGCTCATGAGCGCCCAGGGGGTCACCGTGTCGCGCCCCTCGACCCGCGCCACCGGGCACGCGTGGTGGCAGAGGCTCGGGCAGTAGAGGCACAGCGTGGTCGCCTCGTCGTATCGCTCCAGACCGGACATCGCTCCCCTTGGGGCACGGGGGTCACTCGGGGTTGAGGACACCCTTGGGGTCCAGCTTCTCCTTCATGGCCCGCCACAGCGGAGCCCACGGGCCCGGGCTCGGGGGGCGCTGGGCGTCCACGTGCCGCCTCACGCGATCCGCGGCCTCGCCCCGGATGCTGTCCGCGATGCTCACCCAGGCGCCGTGGCGGCTCATCCGCACGAGCCACAGGCCGGCCGGGATGTCCCGGCCCACGTCGCGGGCCATCTCCTCCAGGGCGGCCCAGGGCACGCCGACGACGGGCGCCTTCCACTCGCGCGGCGGCGGCAGCAGGCCCTCGTGGATGTCCCAGCCCACGGGCGGCTCCAGGCGGCGGAGGACCTCCGCCATGTGCTCGTCCAGGGCCGGCCCGCTCACGCCGGACTGGCGGCCCCACGGCTCCACCAGCACCAGCACGGGGTGATCCTCGGTGAGGCCGACCCGCTTGCGCCCCCAGCTCCGGTCCGGGGCCGGCGTCAGGATCTCCACCGCGCGCGGATCCAGGCCCCGCTCGAAGCCCAGGCGGATGGCGCGGAGGGCCTCGGCCAGGTCGGACGCCGCGTAGGTGAGCACCAGGCGCGTGGAGGCCTGGTACACGCGGAGGGTCACCTGGTGGATGATGCCGAAGCGCCCGCGGGAGCCCAGGAAGAGCCGATCGAAGTCGGGGCCCACCGCCTTGCGGGGCGCCGGGCGCGTCTCCACCGGGGTGCCGTCCGGCAGCACGACGCCGAGGGACAGCACCTGATTCTCCATCGTGCCGTAGGGCGGGCCCCAGTGCGCGTCCAGGCTGGCGGACAAAACGGCCCCCAGGGAGCCCTTGCGCCAGGGACGCGACGGGAAGCCCGTGGTGAAGGCGCGCTCCTCCAGGAGCCTGTGCAGCTCGCTCATGGCGATGCCCGACTGCACCGTCACCGTCCCGGAGACGATGTCCACGTCCTGGACCCGGGCCATGCGCCGGCCGCGCAGATAGATGCGCGGGCGCGGGCCGCACCGCTCGGCGTCCCCCGAGCGCGGGTGCCGGGTATAGACCACGCACTCCCGCTCGTTGGCCCACTGGAGCAGCTCCACCAGCTCCTTCTTGGAGGCCGGCTCGACGGCGAAGGACCCGCCGAGGTTCTGCTCGATGTCGTAGTGGGGCTCGATCTGCTCCGTGGGCACGATGCGCCGGAGCTCGTCGAGCACGCCCACCGGCCGGATGGTCTGCGAGGTCATGGCACCCCCGCGCCGTCCGGGAAGAGCTTGCCCGGGTTCATGATGCCGTCCGGGTCCACGACCTCCTTCATGGCACGCCAGACGCGCAGCATCTCGCCGTGCTCGTCCACCATCGCGTGCTTCTTGAGGAGGCCGACGCCGTGGTGATGGCTCGCGACGCCGCCGGCGCGCTGGGCCGCCTCGAGGGCCGTCCGCCAGATGCGATCGTACAGGGCCTCGGCGCGCTGGGGCTGGCGGCGGAATCCGGCGAAGGTGAAGTAGATGCTGCAGCCGTCGCGGTAGGCGTGCGAGAAGTGCGCCATCACGAAGGCGTACGGGCTCACGGCACGCCGGACCGCCTCGAACAGGGTCTCCAGGCGATCCCAGGTCGTCGCCACCTCCATCGTGTCCACGAATCCGCCGGCCTGGTAGATGCGGCTCGCCTTGAAGCTCACCTTGTAGCGCTTGTCCAGCCACGCCTCGCCCGGCCCGGCGCCCGCGTCCACGCCGCCCTCCTCCGCCAGGAGCTGGCGAGCGCGCCACGCCTGCCGCTGGACGCTCTCCTCCGGACCCTCGAACCCGATGATGAGCAGGCAGGGCGACGGCACCGCGTGGGCCACCGCGTTCACCATCGTGGGCAGGGACAGAGCCGCCGCCAGGGCCTTCCGGCCGATCTCCCTGCCGGCCTTGCGGGTGAACTCCTCGCCGGGCAGCGAGACCGGGTGACCGGTCAGCCACTCGCCCGCCCGCTTGAACATCCCCAGCTTCGCCTCCTCCTCGTCGGGATCCGGCCCACCCCCCTCCTTGCCGAGGGCGATCATGCTGTCGAACGGATCGTACAGCCGCAGGACCATGGGCCGGAGGCCCGCCTGCATGACCATCCGCATGCCCTTCATGGCGTCGCGCATGTGGTGGAACTTGTAGCCGCGCAGGTGGCGCGCCTCCGGCAGCGCGTGGACCTTCATCGTGGCGCTGGTGATGAGGCCGAGCGTCCCCTCCGTGCCCACGACGAGCTGGGTCCAGTCCGGCTCGCCCTGGTCCCGGTCGGCCGTGTCGAGGATGCTCCCGTCGGGCAGCACCACGCGCAGCGACAGGACCATGTCCTCGATCTTCCCGTAGCGGGACGAGAACTGCCCGCCCGAGCGCGTGGCCAGCCACCCGCCGAGGGTCGAGCACATGATGGACGACGGGAAGTGGCCCAGGGTCGTCCCCGCGGCGTTCAGGCGCTCCTCGAGGTGGCTGCCGAGGATGCCGCCCTCGGCCGTCACGGTGAGGGAGGCCTCGTCGACGTGCGTCACACGCCGCATCCGCTTCAGGTCCACGACGACCCCGCCGTGGACCGGGAGGGTCCCGCCGCACACGCCGGAGCCGCCGCCGTACGGGACGACGGGGATGTGCTGGTCGGCGCAGAACCGCAGGACGCCGGCCACCTCGCCTTCGGTCTCGGGCCAGACGACGCAGTCGGGCGGATAGCGCTCCACGTCCTGCCCCATCTTCCAGATCTGGAGCTTGGGCCAGAAGTCGCCCGAGTAGGCCAGCAGATCCGTCAGCTCCGTGGACACGCGACCGGCGCCGACGATGTCGGCGAGTCCCGCGATGAGCTCGGCTTGGGGCAGTCGGGTCACGGGGCGGGAGGATAGCAGGCCGAACCCGCCGGGCAAGCCCCATCCCGCAGGGTGGTCGGAAAGTCGACCGCCCTCCCTTGCCCGTGCCCTTGCCCGTGCCCGTGCCCTTGCCTGCTCTCGAACGCGCAGAATCCATCGTTTCCAAGCGGATACAACCCGGCGCCGGCCGCCGTACCGCCGCGCGGCCCTCACTCGTCCGACCTTGCGCTTGCCCTGCCCCATCCCGGCGGAAGTGCCCGCGCCGCTCGCGCCGTCGGTCCACGGAGCCGGCCCGGCCACGCGAGCCGGCCATCCCGGCGGACGCGCCGATCAGAACACGCGCTCCCGCCACGCCAGCCGGATCGACCACGCGCGACCCGGCAGGGGATAGCCCGCCAGGTCCACCTCGTGCCGGTCGAGGACGTTCCGCACGATCACGCCGGCCTCCAGCTCTCCCTCGGCGCCCACCAGCCCGTGGGTGACCCAGCGGCCACCCACCCCGAGGCCCAGCAGCCAGCGCGCCGGCGCCCGGACCAGGCCGGCCGCGTCGTACGTGTTCGAGCCCACGTGGTCCACGTCGGCCCAGGCGCGCACCTCGCTCCCCGTCGGGGTCGCGACGTAGCCCTCCAGCCGCGCGTGGTTCGAGGCCACCGGGCGCAGGGGCAGCGGCCCGCCGTCGCCGGCGGACGTCGACCGCGTCCGGAGGGAGGTGTGGGACCAGCGCGCCCGCAGGTGCCGGAGGAGGTCCGCGCGCACCGTCCACTCGACGCCCCGGATGCGCGCCCCCTCGACGTTCTCCGCGACCGCGCTCCACCGCGTGTTCCGGCGGAGCTGGATCAGGTCGTCCATGCGGCTGGCAAAGGCCGCGACCTCGAGATCCACCCACCAGCCGACCGGGAGCCAGGGGATGGTCCAGGCGACCGCGCCCGTCGCCGTGAGCCCTCGCTCGGCCTCCAGGTCGGGGCTCGGGAGCACGGTGGCCCCGTCCCCGTACAGCTCGAACAGGTCGGGCGCCCGAACAGCCGTCCCGACGGCCGTCCGCACGCGCAGCCCGGCGTCCGCCAGGCCCGTCCACGCCGCCGCGGCCTGCCAGGTGACGGCGGCCCGCCCGCGCGCGTCCGGGGCGTCCCAGGTGTCGAGCCGCACGCGGGGCGCCAGCCGGAGGTCCAGGGCGTCGATCTGCACCGGCGCCTCGGCGGCGAGCCCCGTGGAGAGGCGGCGCCGCTCCGTGTCCTCCTCCGGGCGCAGGTCGTCCCGGAGGAGGAAGCGCTCGTGGCGCACCTCGCCGTGGAGCCCCAGCCCCAGCCACGGGAGCAGGCCCACGGTCGCGGTCAGGCGCGCCGAGGGTCCGAGGGCGTCCCGGGTGGCCTCGCTCGGGGCCTGGTAGAGCTCTCCCCAGGGGTCTCCGGTCTCGGTCCGCTGCCAGCGCACCGCCAGCAGGCCCCGCACGCTCCAGCGACGACCGCGGCTGCAGCGCACCCGCACCGCGCCGAGCTGGGAGGTCCGCCGGTGGCGCACCCGCGTGGCCGGGCTGGTCGCAGGCCCGGGCAATCCGCGCTCCAGGCTCAGGACGTGATCCAGGACGCCCACGCGGCAGGGCCCCGCCTCGAGCCCGCCCGAAAGCAGCCCCACCAGGCGGCGGACGTCGTTGTTCCGGCGCGTGGCCGTCCGATCGTCGCCCTCCTCGAAGAGCGTGCCCCGATCGTCCGCCCACTCGAAGTCGCCCGCGCTCCGCAGGGCCTCGGCGGACAGGGACAGGTCGCCCCTCCCCTCCTCGTCGGCCCAGCCGCCGTGGACGCCGGTGCGGAGGGTGCCGAACGCGCCGGCCTCCGTGGCCACCTCCGCGACTCCGCCGCGCGCGTGCCGGCTCGTGACCTCGAGGGCGCCGCCGATCCCGCCCCCCTTGCCAAGAGGAGCGTGGCTCCTCCACAGGTCCAGCCGATCCGCCTGCCAGAGGGGAAGCTCGCCCAGGTCCAGGACGCTCCCGTCGGCGTTCTCCAGGGGCACGCCGTCGAGGAAGACGCGGACGTGCTCCGGCCGGGAGCCCCGGATGCGCACCGTGCTCGTGCCCGCGGGGCCGCCCAGGTCCGTCGTCGTGGCCCCCGGCTGCCGGGAGAGGACCTCGGAGGCCGTGGCGCCGGGCTCCGTGAGCTGCTCCCGGGTGACGACGCGGGACGGCGTCAGCAGCCGGGGATCGTCCCGGATGACGGTCCGGCCCTCGTCGTCGTCGCGGTCGGCCCCTCCGAGCGCCAGGAGGGCGAGGAGCGCTGCGGTCGGGATGGGGCTCACGGTCGGTCTCCCGCCGGCGTTGCGCGCGCCGGCCTGCCCGGGGGGCTCTCTCGGCGCCGGTGTCGGACTCCGGGGGCTCGTCCCCCGTCACCGTGGCGCGACCGTGCCGGACTCCCACCGGCTTCCCGTCGCCGAGCGCCCCCGACGTCTAGCCCTTCGTCCGCGCGGCGGTCAAGGTCCTCGTTCCTCGTGCGCAGGGCGGTCCCATCGACTCGCCCGCCGCCCATTCATGCCGACTGCGGCCCGCTCTCCGTCCGCGACAGCGCGGTGCCGAGCGGCGTGGGATCGAGAGACGCCCACATTCGCGTGACGAGAGACGCCAGCGTCCCGTATGTTCTCCTCATGGATGGCACGTTCGACCATGCCTCCTGACTCCGGTCCGAGAGTGCGCCCCCGCGTCACGGGCCCGACCGCGAAGGTCAGGAGAGCGACCCTCGCCGCTCGCTGGCTCCTCGCGTCAGGCGTGCTCGCGCTCACCTGGGCGGCCGGGGACGCGCACGCCGCGGGACCCGCGCCGCCAGCAGGCGCCGGGGCGGACTACACCGAGGCCGACCTCCTCCTGCTGCTCGTGTTCGTGGGGCTGGCGCTGGGCTTCTCGTTTCTCTGCTCGATCGCGGAGGCGGTGCTCCTCAGCGTCACGCCGCAGTTCGTGGCTGGTCTCCAGGAGGAGCGACCGAAGCTGGCCGCCCTGTGGCAGCGGCTGAAGTACGACAACGTCGATCGTTCCCTCGCGGGCATCCTCACCCTGAACACCATCGCCCACACCGTCGGCGCCATCGGGGCCGGCGCCAAGGCCACGGTGGTGTTCGGGAGCGCGTGGTTCGGGGCGTTCTCGGCCGTGATGACCCTGCTCATCCTCTTCGTGTCCGAGATCGTGCCCAAGACGCTGGGCGCCGTGTACTGGCGCGGACTGTCGGGGATCACGGCGCGGTTCATCCACCTGCTGACCCTCTCCCTCTACCCGCTGATCGTCGTCTCCGAGTTCCTGACGAAGGCCATCGCCCGGGGCAAGGAGGCGCACATCTTCAGCCGCGACGAGTTCGTGGCCATGGCCGGGCTCGGAGAGGAGACCGGCCAGATCGACGAGCGCGAGTCGCGCATCATCCGCAGCCTCTTCCGGTTCGACTCCCTGACGCCGGAGGACGTGATGACCCCGCGGCCGGTGCTCGTGGCGCTCGCGCGCGACTGGACGGTCAACGAGGCCCTGGAGAAGGTCTCCAACACGCCCTTTTCCCGGCTGCCGCTGTACCGGGGGGATCGCGAGGAGATCCCGAGCTTCGTGCTCAGGACCGACCTCCTGCTTGCCAAGGCCATGGGCCGGGGCGACACGCCGCTGGTGGACCTGGAGCGCGAGATGCTCAGCGTGCCCGCGACGATGCCCCTGTCCGAGCTCCTCGAGGTGCTGCTCGACCGGCGCATGCACATCGCCGTGGTCCGCGGGGAGTACGGCGACATCCGGGGCCTCGTGACGCTCGAGGACGTCGTCGAGACCCTGCTGGGCATGGAGATCGTCGACGAGATGGACGAGGTCGAGGACATGCAGGTCCTGGCGCGCCAGCAGTGGGCGCGCCGCGCCCGCGCCCTCGGACTCACGCCGGACGTCGCCCCGGAGGCGAACGACGACGGCCCGGAGCCGTCCGGGGAGACAGGGCACGAACCGCCGGAATGAGCCTCCGGCGGCCGCCCTCGTGCCGTCGGGACGCCGCGTCGCAACTTGCATACTCGCCTCGGCCGTCCCCCGGAGCGAGCCCGGACAGGCCTGCCGCCGCTGCGCTCCAACGCTTCGGAGGGCGGGTTCTCCTCGGAGAGCCTCGACTTCGACGTGGTGGCGGCGAGACCTGCTACATCGTGGTGGACGGCCGGAAGTTCGAGGAGGGGCTCGACGACGGCTTCTCCGTCGAGGTGGCCTGCGAGACGCCCTCTCGACCGTCGCGTGGCTGCTCCTCTCATGGGCCTGGCTGCGACGCAGGACTCGCCTCCCGGCGTGAGCCTTCGGGCCGTGTCGTTCCAGCCGAGATCGTAACCCGCTCGGCGACGTCTACCGCTTCCGCCAGTACACGGGGGAGGAGATGCGGGCCCTGATTCCGCCGCCTCCACCGCGGCCTTCGGGAAGCAGCGCACCAGCCCGGCGCGGACCGTTGCAGGCGCCGCCGGGCGGTGGCAACGTCGGCGACCAGACCACCCGATGGAGGGAGCCGGTGGACCATCACCCGACAGCCGACCCCGACGAGGATCCTCTGGCCGGCCGCTTCGCTCGATACCTGGCGGCCAACGGCGAACGCCTGGGACGCCGCGCGAAGGCGTTCGTCCTGGGCTACGGCGGCGAGGCCGTGGAACCGCTGATCGCCCTGGCCTGCGACGGCCGCTACGACGGCGAGGACAGCTTCGGCGAAGGCTGGGTGTCCATCCACGCCGTGCACCTGCTGGGCGAGATAGGCGACCTCCGCGCCGCGCAACCCCTCATCGAGCGCCTGGCGGACCTGGACCCGATGGACATCCTGTACTCCGCCGTGGTCCACACCCTCTCGAACCTCGGCCCCGACGTCGCGGAGCCCGCGCTTCACGCGTGCGACGTCACCGGTGGCGAGCATCTCCGCGCGGCACTCGCCGACGTCCTGGCGGCGTGCGGGGCCCGCGACGAGCGCATCCTCCCCATCCTCCTGGAGCGGCTCGAGCAAGAGCCGGAGCACGGCGTCGGCTGCCTCGGCGAGTACGGCGACCCCGCCGCGCTACCCGCCATCTACGAGGCCCTCCGCGCCTGGCTTGCCGACCCGCCCGACACCGTCCTGGGCATCGGCGGCGTGCACGACTTCCTGAACGCCATCGAAGACCTCGGCGGCACCGTGCCGGAGGATCTGGCCTCCGCCGTGGACGCGCAGGAGGCCGCCCAGGAGCGCGAACGGGAGAGGTTCCTCCGCGGGGCGCGCCGTTAGGTGAGTGGGAGGACGCCGCACCGTCCGCGAACACGACCGGGTCCACACGCCCCGGACGTCGTCGTCGACCCGGAAGGCTCGGCCGAGCCCCTGGGCGCCGTGCCCTTGCACCCCATCGACGAGCACGCACCGCCCCCGCCGGTTCGGCTGCATGTCCACCGCAGAACCGCACCGCGCCTATGCGGCGACCGCGCAGGATATCCACCCACCCGACGCAGCCGCTGGCACCGTCCCAGCGGTTCCACCGCAACATCTCGACCGTGTCGCAGCCTCGAACCCGATCCATTAGGCTGCCCCCACGCCGCTCCACAATGCGTTGGACGGCTAGACGACGCCATCGCCATTCCCACACAGTACCTGCGACGAACGAAAGTCGAGCAGAGGAGTAGACTGCATTGACCCCGCTTTCCATAGGAGCTGGTGTCGTCCTGCCAATTCTAGGTGGCATTGTGCTTGCGTGGTCGTTCACGGCGACGCTGCGCGCCGCCTTCGGCCGAGTTGTGCGCGAAGAAGAGCAAGAGGAGGCCATCGCGGATCGATTCGTTCGACTCCAGCAGGACGTCACGAATGAAGGACATTCGAAGCGCGTTTGGGACGAGGTCACAACCATGCAGGAGGAGCAAGAGTCTGCTTGGCAGGCCATCGAAATGAAGGCGTATCGCTTCATGATCTTGGCATCGGCAGTGGCAGCCTTTGTCGGTACGAGGCTCGTGCTTGGCGGTCTTGACTCAAGCAACATCGCGCCCGGCCAGTATGCGTACTTCAGCTTCGTGGTTCTTGCCTTGACGGCAGTAGGGTTCGCAGCAGGTGCCCTCGCAGTGGTACCGCTCAAGTCGAACCGCTTGGACGCCGCGCTCGTTCCAACCGAGCAGTTCTGCGACGATGAGGGCGCGTTCCAGAAGCACTACTTGACCCTGTACATACTTGCCCACGCGATAGAGAACTTTCATCATGCTGAGCGGCACAAGAACCGGGCGGCCGACCGGGTGACTATGGCGCGGGTCTGTTTCCTGCTCGCGATGGCAGCCCTCGGCCTCGCAGTCGTCCTCAGACTCTACGGCAGCTAGAACAGACTCCAAGCAACGGAGGATCACAGGATGAGTGAGAAGACAGGCGGCTCCGGACCCCGAAAATCCGGCGGATCCAAGGGCAGTGGTGGAGGTTCTTCAACTGGAACGAAGCTACCGGTCAAGAAGATCCCTCCTCAGACGCCGACGACGATCAAGCGCGGCGACACCAGCACAAAGAAGCAGAAGTAGGCAGAGAGATAACCTCGGAGGCGGCAATGGGGCGGTTTGCAGACACAACGCGCCAATGGATCAGCTTGATGCGAGCGCTCAGGACCGAGCGCGATCGGCGTCGGGTCCAGGAAATAGAACAAGGTCTCCATGAGTGCATGGATGTATTCGTGGAGGAATGCGGAGACGATGACAAGACGGCCAACTGGGACGAGGCGGATCAACGAGCCTATGCGTTCCACGTGGAGCTCGACAGCGGCACCTGACCTCGTCTGATTGCTAAGGTCGAGGTGCGCCGTCCAACCAGCAAATGCAGCTGACGGGCGCCCTCCGCTTCGCTCCGGGCTCCGCAGCTGATTTGCAAGACGTTGGGCGGAGTGGGGCCGTCCTGAAGGCAGCGAAGCAGCCAAGCGGGCGGGCAGGCACATGACCCGACCGCGTGCAAGGAGACCCGATCTGGAAGGCCGACCACTCGGAGGTCGTTGTTGGCATGAGTAGCGCACCGCGGACCGTAGGTGAGTATCTGGCGTGGGCCTACGCGAACTTGGCCATGGCGCACGCGGCAGTTACCAAGGGCAGCGCACGCTATGGTCGCGTTCACTTCATGATCCGCGCCAAGCTCTACAAGGGACTACGGACCGGCTCGATGAATATAGGTTCGCTACTTGATGACGAGCGGATCAAGATGACCGCGCCCCGTGGATGCGCGTATTGTGGAGCGGACATCAAGCTCAGCCTTGACCATCTCATCCCACGACATGCCGGTGGTCCCGACGCAGCGGACAATAGTGTTTGGGCCTGCACGCCGTGCAACAGTTCCAAGAGGGCGACCGACATGCTTGCTTGGTGGTTTGCGACAAGGGGCGATACCTTCCCTCCGCTCCTCCTGATTAGGAGATATCTCAAGGTTGCCTTTCAACTGGCCCAGCAGGCGGGGGCGATGGACCACATCCTTGACGGCAACGCGCCTGTGCCATTCGACATCACGGCGATTCCAACGAAGTTCCCGGCCCCGGAATCTTTGCGCCTATGGGCAACACACGACGACGCGCGAGACCCATGATGGCGCGAATGTCTCGAACTTCTCGTCGTGAAGTCGGACAACAAGTTCGAGCAGCAGATACATTTCGGCCCTCTCCGCGACTCCGGGACCACATGAAACGTCCTGGTCCCGACCCGTCAGAGCAACCCTCAACGAGGCCTTCTCTTGAAGTACCCGCCCAACCAACAGTGATTCGAGGGAACGACCCATGAACCGAGACGCGTACGCCGGAGGCAGGGACGCGTGAGGTGGCGAGGAGTCTGCGTATGCCGTGGGTCGGGTCGTGCCCGCGAATCGTTGTTGAACAAGCCGGCACCGAGCGCCGGTCTATGCAGAAAT
>JBNJGB010000002.1:0-291503 GCA_051747385.1 Myxococcota bacterium | reverse complement strand
TCCGGTTTGCGCCGGGCGCGGTGGCGGCCCTCGTCCACGACGTGGCCATCACCATCGGCATCTTCAGCGTCTTCCAGATCAAGTTCTCCCTGCCCATCATCGCGGCGCTGCTGACCATCGTCGGCTACTCCCTGAACGACACCATCGTCGTCCTGGACCGAGTGCGGGAGACCTTCGACGCCTACCGGGGCCGGGACATCCGGGATCTGCTGAACCGGGCGATCAACAGCACCCTCAGCAGGACGATCCTGACGTCGCTGACCACGAGCATCGTGATCATCTCTATCCTCGTCTTCGGGGGCGGGCTGATCCGGGACTTCGCCCTGGCGCTCATCATCGGCGTCGTGGTCGGTACGTACTCCTCGGTCTTCGTGGCCAGCCCGCTGGTCTACTACATGGACCAGTACCTGGAGCGGCGCGAGGCCCAGAAGGCCCGCGACGCCCGCGGCGGCCGCGCGAATCCTGCACGAGCGTAGCTCTTCCGCCTCGTTGGGGCGCCGTCGTCCCCGGCGGCGTCGGGATGACCGCAGCGGCCGGATCCATCCTTCGCTGGTGAGGGTCGGTGTGCTTCACTAGCCGGCGCTCGCACGCACCCGCACAGAGGAGGGACCGTGTCCGTCGCGCCGCCGCCCCGCCGCGTCGACAAGCGCTGGGAGCTTCGGGAGCCGGACCCGGGGGCCGTGGCGGCCCTGGCCGGCGCCCTGGGCCTGGAACCGCTCATCGCCACGCTGCTGGTGAACCGGGGCATCGACGACCCCGACGAGGCGGAGCGCTTCCTCTCGCCGCGCCTGTCCCACATGGACGACCCCTTCCTGATGAAGGGCATGGAGGCGGCCGTCGACCGCGTGCTGCGGGCCATCGAGGGCGGTGAGCGCATCTGCGTCTGGGGGGACTACGACGTGGACGGCGTGACGTCCGCCTCGCAGCTCCTCGCCTTCTTCCGGGCCATCGGCGTGGACGTGGACTTCTTCGTCCCGGACCGCTTCGTGGACGGCTACGGGGTCTCGGCCGCCCGCATCCCCGAGCTCGCGGGGCGCGGCGTCGACCTGCTCGTCACGGTCGACTGCGGCGTGAGCAACGCGGCCGAGGTCGAGGTCGCCCGGGAGCACGGCATGGACGTGGTCGTCGTCGACCACCACCAGGTGCCGCCGGACCTGCCCCGAGCCGCGGCCCTCCTGGATCCGCACCAGGAGGGGTGCACGTATCCCTTCAAGGGCCTGGCGGCCTGCGGCGTGACCTTCGTGCTGATGGTGGCCCTCAGGGCTCGGCTGAGGGAGCGCGGCTGGTTCACGGACCGCACCCAGCCGGACCTGCGGCGTTGGCTGGATCTCACGGCCATCGGCACCGTCGCCGACATGGTGCCCCTCGTCGGCCTGAACCGGGTCATCGTGCACCACGGCCTCCGGCAGATCGCCCGGACCGAGCGGCCCGGCGTGCGCGCCCTCTGCCGGGTGTCCGGGCTGGAACAGGATCGCATCAACGCCGGGCGCATCGGCTTCCACCTGGGCCCGCGCATCAACGCCGCCGGCCGCGTCGCCCACGCCAGCGCCGGAGTGGAGCTCCTCACCTCCACGGACGAGGCGGCCGCCCTGGACGTCGCGCAGCGGGTGGACGAGCACAACCACCAGCGGCGCGGCCTGCAGAAGGCCATCTTCGAGGAGGCCTGCCGGCGCGCGGACGCCCACCCGGAGCCGGACGCGCGCCGCGCCATCGTGCTCGCGGCGGAGGGGTGGCACCCGGGCGTGCTCGGCATCGTCGCGTCCAAGATGGTGGAGCGCTACCACCGGCCCACGGTGATGATGACCATCGAGGAGGGCGTGGCGAAGGGCTCGGCGCGCTCCATCTCGGGCTTCCGCCTCGTGGAGCACCTGCGGACCCTGGACCACCTCCTCGACAAGTACGGCGGCCACGACCACGCCGCGGGGCTGTCCCTCGTGGCGGACCGCCTGGAGGACTTCACGGCGCGGTTCGAGGAGCGGGCCCGCACGGCCCTCGAGGCGAAGCACCTCCGCCCCCGCCTGGGGATCGACGCGGAGTCCCCCCTCGAGCGCCTGAGCTGGAAGCTCGTGGAGGACCTGCAGAGGCTGGCGCCCTACGGCATGGGCAATCCGGAGCCGAACCTGCTCGCGCGGGGCGTGCCGGTCCTGCAGCGCCGGGTCGTGGGCAAGGACCGGACGCACCTGAAGCTGACCCTGGACGGGGGCGGCGTGGCGGTGGACGCCATCGCCTTCGGCATGGCGGACCTGGCGCCGGAGCCCGGCGCGCGGGTCGACGTGGTCTATGTCCCGGAGATCAACGAGTTCCGGGGACGCTCCACCCTCCAGGCGCGGGTGAAGGCCCTCCGCCCCGCCTCCTGAGCCGCGTGCGTGCGGGTCGTGGACACGCCGCGTCCGCCCGGCTGCGGACCGTGGTGGGCTGACGGGGGATGCCCGGAGGGCCGCCTCGGGGCTCCCCGCGGGGTGGTCGGGGTCCGGTTGACGCAGTCACGCAGCGTGGTAGACCCGAGCCAATGAACGCGGGCTCCGGCCCGAACGCTTCGGCAGGAGGCGACGTGGACAAGGTATACGCCAGCGCGGCGGAGGCCATCACCGACATGGAGGACGGCATCGTCCTCATGAGCGGTGGGTTCGGCCTGTGCGGCAACCCGGAGAACCTCATCCAGGCCATCGCGGAGCGTGGCCTGAAGGGCCTGAAGGTCATCTCCAACAACTGCGGGACGGACCACGAGGGCCTGGGGCCGCTGCTCCAGAACCGGCAGATCGTGAAGATGACCTCCAGCTACGTGGGCGAGAACAAGGAGTTCGAGCGCCAGTACCTGGCCGGAGAGCTGGAGGTGGAGCTGGTGCCCCAGGGCACGCTCGCCGAGCGCATCCGCGCCGGAGGCGCCGGGATCCCCGCCTTCTTCACCCCGGCCGGCTACGGGACCCTCATCGCCGAGGGCAAGGAGACCCGGAACATCGACGGGGTCGACTGCGTCCTCGAGCGGGCCCTGAAGGCCGACTTCTCCATCGTCAAGGCCTGGAAGGGCGACACCCACGGCAACCTCGTCTATCGGATGACGGCGCGGAACTTCAATCCGATGATCGCGACCGCCGGGCGGATCACCATCGCCGAGGTGGAGGAGCTGGTGCCGGCGGGCGAGCTGGACCCCGACGAGATCCACACGCCGGGCATCTACGTGCAGCGCATCCTCCAGGGCTCGGACTACGCCAAGCCCATCGAGAAGCACACCGTCCGCCCCCGCCCGTAGCACCGCGGCCGCGCCAAGGAGTCATCATGCCCCTCACCCGTGAGCAGATGGTCGAGCGCGTCGCGAAGGAGCTTCGCGACGGCTTCTACGTGAACCTCGGCATCGGTATGCCGACCATGGTCGCCAACCACATCCCCGAGGGGATGGAGGTGGTGCTCCAGTCCGAGAACGGCCTGCTCGGCATCGGGCCCTTCCCCTACGAGGGCGAGGAGGACCCGGACCTCATCAACGCCGGCAAGCAGACCGTGACGACCATGCCCGGCTCGTCGTTCTTCTCGAGCGCCGAGTCCTTCGCGATGATCCGCGGCGGCCACATCGACCTGGCCATCCTCGGCGCCATGGAGGTGGACGAGGAGGGCAGCCTGGCCAACTGGATGATCCCCGGCAAGCTCGTGAAGGGCATGGGCGGGGCCATGGACCTGGTGGTCGGCGCCAGGCGGGTCGTGGTCGTCATGACCCACGCCAACAAGCACGGGAAGTCGAAGCTCCTGAAGGAGTGCCAGCTCCCGCTGACCGGCACGCACTGCGTGGACGCCATCCTGACCGACCGCGCCTGGTTCGACGTCGTGGAGCGCACGGACGGGAGCCGGGCCCTGGTGCTGAGCGAGCTGGCGCCGGGCGAGACCGTCGAGGGGATCCGCGAGATCACCGAAGCCGCCTTCACGGTGGCCGACGACGTCGCGGAGATCGCCGCCTGACGTCGGGGGGGTTCACCGGCTGGCTCCGGCGACTGCTGGACCCGGTCATGCCCGGAATGGACGAGGCGTCCCCCCGGGCGCGGCCGCTTCCGTTCGTGCTGATCTGCGCGCTGCTGGCCGGACAGGTCGTGCTTCGCTACGAGTTCGACTTCCTGTACGGCAAGGAGTGGCAGGCGCTGCACCTGACCCTGGGCCTGGCCATGGGCGTGGGTGTCATCGCGCTCTTCCACGGCGCGGAGACCATCCGCAGGGTGCGCGGGAGGACGTGGGCCACCGTCGTGGGCGCCTGCGTCCTGCTCATCCTCTTCTGGTACCTGGGCCGGATGGACTCGTGGAGGCGCTGGTGGGAGCCCATGGTGGAGCCGGGCGGCCGCTACTCGCGCGTCTACGGCTTCATGTACTTCTCGTCGTGCGCCGTGCTGTTCCGGACGCTGCTGCCCTTCGGCCTGGCGTGGCTGCTGTGGCGCACGCGCCCCGGCGAGCTCGGCCTGTTCGCGCCGGGCAACCCCCACGATCCCGCGGTTCGCCGCATCTGGCCGGTCTACCTGATCCTCTTCCTGGGCATCCTGCCGTTCGTGTTCGGGGTGGCGGAGACGGAGGCCTTCCAGAACAAGTACCCCATGAGCCGGCCGATGATCGTCGGCGGGGTCATCGCCTTCGAGGACTTCCTCGTCTACCAGGCCTTCTACCTCTTCATCTTCGTGTCGGGGGAGGGTTTCTGGCGCGGCATCTACACGTTCGGCATGGAGCGGGACTTCGGCCTGTACGCCCTGCCGCTCATGGCGGTGCCCTACGTCACGGCGCACTTCGGAAAGCCCCTGCCCGAGACCCTGGGCGCCATCGCCGCCGGCGTCACCCTGGGCTGGCTGGCCCTGAAGCACCGCTCGGTCTGGCTCGGCGTGGCGCTCCACTACGGCGTGGCGCTCAGCATGGACCTCCTGGCGATCCGGGCGAACGGGTTCGTCATCGAGTGAGGTCCGTGCTTCTTCCTGTGCCGTCCGGGCCCGGGGCGTGTATAGGGGCCTCATGCGAACGCTGGGCATCGACTTCGGGGAGGCGCGCATCGGGCTCGCCATGAGCGACGAGGCGTGCCGCATCGCCATGCCGTGGGGCGTCCTCGAGGACAAGGACAAGGGGGCGCAGATCCGCCGCGTGGCCGACCTGGTGGCCGAGGAGGGCGTCGAGCGGGTCGTGGTGGGCATCCCCTACGAGCTGGACGGCGCCGTGGGCCCCATGGCCGAGATGGCCGAGAAGTACGCGGCGAAGCTCGAGTCGGTCGTGGACGTGCCGGTCCTCCGCTACGACGAGCGCTTCACGTCCGCGGCGGCCGAGGAGGCCCTGAAGGAGATGCCGCGCAAGAAGAAGCGGCGGATGAACAAGGGCGACGTGGACCGCCTCGCGGCCACGTTCCTCCTGCGCTGGTTCCTCGAGAGCCCCGAGGCCCGATGAGCAGACGCAGGCCCCGCCGCCGTACCCGGTCCCGGGGGCGCTGGCGCCTGCGGGCGACGCTCCTGGCGCTCCTGGCCGCCGCCGGGGGCGGGCTGTGGCTGTGGTGGGCGCTCACGTCCCACCCGGAGGGCAACCCCGAGGACGTGGATCTCCAGGTCCCGCACGGCACCACGGGGCGCGGCATCGTGCGTCTCCTGGCCGAGGAGGGCCTCGCGCCGCACCCGGTCGTGACCTACTGGGCCCTGCGGACGAGCGGCGCCCTGGACGACGTGGAGGCCGGCATCCACGTCATCCCCGGGGACGCCAGCGTGGTGGAGCTCGCGGAGCTGATGCGCCGCCCGGCCGACGTGCACCACGTGGTGCTGACCCTGGTGCCGGGCGAGAGCGTCTGGCAGGCCGCCGAGCGTCTGGACGCGACCGGCCTCGGGAGGGTGGAGGACCTGCTGCGGCTGGCGTCCCGGCGCGACCTGGCCGCGGAGCTGGGGCTCCCGGTGGGGCCGCCCCGAGACGCCCGGAACGACGAGGTCCCCGCGACGTGGCTGGAGGGCTTCCTGTACCCGGACACGTACTTCTTCGCGCCGGAGGCCGACGCGGAGGACGTGGTGCGCCGCGTGACGGCCCGCTTCCGCGAGGTGTGGGAGGACCTGACCACGCGCCGGGCCTCGGATCGCATGGCGATCGCGCAGCGCTACGGCCTGGACGACCACGATCTCGTGACCCTGGCGTCCCTGGTGGAGGAGGAGACCCGGGTCCCCGAGGAGGCGGCCACCATCGCGGGTGTGTTCTACAACCGGCTCGCGCGCGGGATGAAACTGCAGACCGATCCGACCTTGATGTATCACCCGGCGCGGGTGGGGCGGGCGCCGACGCCCGCGGAGCGGCGGGACGACAGCAACCCCTACAACACCTACGCGCACGAGGGGCTGCCGCCGGGGCCCATCTGCAGCCCGGGCCGGGTCGCCCTGGAGGCGACGCTGGCTCCGGAGCGCCACGACTATCTCTACTTCGTGGCGCGCCGCCGGGGCCGCGGCGCGCACGTGTTCTCGCGGACGCTCCCGGAACACCGCGCCCACATCCGCCGCTACCTCGGCGGCGGGGATTGAGTCCGGCGGAGCGCTCCTTCTTGACCCGACAATCGGCGCTCCCTATTCTGCGCGCCCTTCCAGATTCCGCCGTGATACCCGCCTCCTCCGGGCGGGTGGCGGGCGCCGCGGGCCGGTTACCCGGAGGGGGGTGCGGCCCCCGGAAAACGAGGCATCGAGGCCGGCCATCCGCTAGGATCGGCCTCCGGCCGCCAGGGACCATCCGAGCGGATGACCGACGGAGAGCAAGCGCCATGAAGCACATCATCCTCCCGTTCAGCGCGCTCGTGGCGGGCGCCCTCCTCCTGGGTGCCTGCGGAGACGAGGTCGTCCGGGTCGCCCACGAGGACGTGCCCGGCACGCTCGAGGACACGAACACGCCGCCGGACGCCCAACCGGACACGCCTCACGAGGAGGACACGTTCGTCCCCGACGACGGTCCCCCGACGCCCGTAGTGCGGCGCCTGGAGTTCGTGGAGGCCTTCGGCGACGACCAGACCCCCTGCCAGGGCACGGATCGCTGCGCCTTCTTCGTCAGCTACTCCCAGGAGCGCACCCTCGAGGTCCGCTACACGGAGGACGGCGAGCCGGTGCAGGACCAGGCCGTGAACTTCGAGCTGGTGGAGGATCCGGACGGCGTCGGCCACCTGAACACCCTGTCGGCCTACACGAACGGTGACGGCGTGGGCGGCGTGCAGGTCAGCGCCGCGAATCCGCAGATCGCCCAGTTCGCGGTGAAGGCCTCGGTGGACCACGAGGGCGTGCCGCCGCTGTACTTCGACATCCTCATCACGCCGAAGGGCCAGGTGCCCCTGACCGTGGTGGGCGAGTACGCGGGCTCGAACTTCGAGGTGACCAACTACACCGTGCGCCTGTACCGCCAGGATGGCAGCGGATCGCCGGGCTGCGACGACCTCGAGACGCTGTACGAGGACACCACGGCCAACTGGCAGAGCCCCGTCACCAACTTCCCGCAGTCCGTCTCCAAGCAGGAGTTCGCCGGCCTGGAGGAGGACGGGACGCAGATGTACACCATCCTCGCCTACTCGCAGAAGCCGCAGGGGGACACGGTCCTCGCGTGGGGCTGCGACGACGTCGAGGGCGAGGTGAAGTGGGGCTACTCCACGACGGTGGAGGTGACGCTCGAGGATCGTCCGCCCCAGTACTCCGGCACCTACACGGTCACGTCCGTCTTCAACCTCGTCAGCGCCCTGCCGGACGAGGTCGAGGACATCGTCAACTCGGTGCTCAACATCTTCCAGAGCCCCGTGGGCGGGCTGCTGACCCTGGCGTGCAACCTGGGCGAGGACGTGAGCGTGCTCGACGACCTGTGCGGCTTCGTCTTCGACGACCCGTCGGAGCCGAGCCTCGACAACCTCACCAGCACGGGCAACATCATCGTCGACATCGTGGACGCCCTCATCAAGGGCGCCGCGGAGGGCAGCACCTTCGGCGACGTGCTGACCGGCGGCGGCGACGTGGCCGACATCCTCACCGCCTTCCAGGTCAACGGCACCATCACCATCGCGGAGCCCCCCGACGAGACCGGCTTCTGGGAGGAGGGCAGCATCGTCGAGACCTGGGACGGCGTCACCGTGAAGTGGAGCCTGGGAGAGAACTGCAACCCGCTCACGAACGAGAACTGCGGCAAGAAGAACTTCTCGTTCTATGCCATCCAGGACGAGCCGCCGGTCTCCAGCACGTTCACGGCCTACGTCGAGAACACCTGGGACTTCTACATCGACCTGCACCCCGTCGACATCAAGTACGGCGCGCTGCTGAACTACATCGTCGAGGCTGTCGTGCTGCCGCTCCTCGCCGGCGACGGCTCGGACGGCCTGCCGGTCATCGACTCGTACGACAAGCTCATCGCCAGCTTGCTGGGCGGCAAGGAATGCCTCATGCCCGGTGCCGAGCAGACGTGCTGCGAGACCTTCACGGACGACGTGCTCAGCGGCGGCGGCTCGATCGGCGAGAGCCTCGTGATGTCGGCGTGCGAAGCCATCATCCAGGTGGGCTCGACCTACATCGAGGACCAGCTCGTGAGCCTGGACGCCGACACGGGCGAGTCCTTCGTCATCGGCACCCTGGGCTCCTGCAAGTTCATCGACGCCGACAAGGACAGGATCGTCGACGGGTTCGGCACCAAGTCCAGCCCGTGCGACTGGGACGTCCAGGTCAACGTCTTCGGGAGCGCCTCGACCATCGACGCCGTGTTCTGGGCCTCCCGGGTGGACTAGCCAACCGGCTTCGACCGCCGGGGACGGCGGTCCTGCTGCACTCTCGTGGTGTGGTCGGCGCCTCGGCGCGAGCCCATCGCCGGAGCAGGGATCAGTCGGCGGCGGCGAGCAGGCGGTGCAGCGGGATGTCCACCCGCCGGGTGTCGTTGTAGGTCAGCCGCGCCAGGGTGGACTGGGAGGTCCGCAGCATGTAGCGCACGCGCTCCATGGCCCGGCGGTCGCCGCTGGCCCGGGCCTCGATCCAGGCCCCCCGGATAGCCGCCTGCTCCCGGTACAGCGCCCGGGCCTCCTCGAAGGTCAGAGCGCCGGACGCGAAGGCGGAGTCGATGCGCGCCAGCATGGTGGCCTGGTCGAAGGACACGCCGGCCTGCTGCTCGGCCGCGGTCCGCGTCGCCTCCGTCCCGGCCGCGTGGGTCGGGGCGGAGGCGACGGAGACCGCGACGGCGGCCAGGGCGATCGCGAAGGTGCGGGGTCCGAACATGGCAGGCTCCTCCTGTCGAGGTGGACCGCCGGCCAGGCTCCCCCCTCCGGCGGTGTCCACCCGGGCTTCACGGAGCGTGCCAACGCACGGACGAGTGATCCCGGCAGGTTGCGGGTGGGTGGGTCGCGCGGAACCGGGTCGCATGAGACCCGGGTGGGGTCACGCCGACCCGTCCCAGAGGTCCGCGATGCGCGAGTCCACGCTGGCCTTCCGGGCGCGGGGTCGGGCCCACTCGCGGAGGGCCTTGATGGCGTCCTCGTACGTCCGATACAGGGGCACGGTCGACTTCACGGCCACCCGGAGGTCCTCGTCCGCCAGGTCCCGCCCCTCGCGGAAGGCGCGATAGAGGCCGCTGACGACGAGCTGCTCGATCTCGGCCCCGCTGAAGTGCTCGCAGAGGCTCGCCATGCCCGCGACGTCGAAGTCCGCCGGATCCCGTCCGTGGGACTGCAGGTGGATGGACAGGATGTGCCGGCGCTCCGCCTCGCCGGGGAGGTCGACGAAGAAGATCTCGTCGAAGCGCCCCTTGCGCAGGAGCTCCGCGGGGAGGTGCTCCACGGCGTTCGCCGTCGCCACCACGAACGCCGGGGCGGTCTTCTCCTGCAGCCAGGTGACGAAGGCCGCGAAGAGCCGGTGGAGGACCTCGCTGCCGCCGTCTGCCCGGCCCACCGTCTGGAAGGCCTTGTCGATCTCGTCGACCCACAGGACGACGGGGGACAGGGTCTCGGCGAGGTGCAGGACCCGGCGGAGGTTCTCCTCCGGGCTGCGGCCGTGCCCGAAGACCATCCCGAAGTCCAGGCGGGCCAGGGGCAGGTTCCAGAGGCTGGCCACGGCCTTGGCGGTGAGGGACTTGCCGCAGCCCTGCACGCCCACGAGGAGGAGGCCCTTCGGCACGGGCAGGCCGAAGCGGCGGGCGTCCTCGCCGAAGGCTCGCTCACGCTCCCGGAGCCACGCCTTGAGGGCCTCCAGGCCGCCCACCTCGTCGAGCGAGGGGGGCGCATCCACGAACTCGAGGAGATCGGTCCGGCGCAGGATGCGGCGCTTCTCCTCCACGAGGCCCGCCACGCCGCCCTCGCGCAGCCCGTCGGGTGCCATGAGGGCACGTCGGAAGGCGCGTCGCGCGGCGTCGGCGGTGAGACCCTGCACGGCGCGTATGGCCAGGCGCGCCGCCTCGGGGGAGGGGGCGTGGCCCACCTGCTCGGCCTCCTGGTCCAGCAGTGCGCGTAGCGTCTCATAGCCGGGCAGGGGCACGTCGAAGAGCAAGACGTCGGTCTCCAGCTCCCGCGGCACCTGAAGCTCCGGGGTGACGAGCAGGAGGGTCTGGCCGCGGTGGGTCAGGCGCGCGCGCAGATCGCGCAGGGCGCGGACGACCAGGGGATCGTCGAGCCATGGGTGGAGGTCCACAAGCGCGAAGACCGCCGGGTCGGGGTGCTCCGCCACGTGCTCCAGGCATCGGAGGGCGTCCGCCTCGGGGTTGGTGCGGCGCATCCGGGCCACGCTGAGCGGGACGAGGGGACGCCCGACGGCGCGTGCGACCCCGCCGACCGTCTCGAGGACGCGATCCTCCTCGTCGGTCAGCAGCGCCAGGTAGGGGTAGCCCGCGCGGAGGTGGCCTTCGAGCAGGGCTTCGAACCGTCCTTCGGATCGCGCGGCGTCGATGGCGGCTCCTCGGTCCGTCCGGCCCGCAGGTGCGCGTGCGTCAGTCGAAGATGCCCTTGATCTTGATCTTCTTCTCGCGCTCCTTCGCCTTGTGGCGGCGGCGCGCGGCGGCTCGGCGGCGGGCCTCCGCCTCCTTCTCCTTCTCCGCGCGCTTCTTGGCGGAGGCCACCTCGCGAGCCTCCGCCTCCGCGAGCATGCGCTCCTTCTCGGCGAGGCGGCGGCGCGCCTCGGCCTCGCGGGCGGCCTTGGCCTCCCGGGCGGCTCGAAGCTCGGCCTCCTGCGCCTTCTGCTCGGCGACCATGGCCTTGTACTTCAGCGTGGCGTCGTCGATGACCGCCTGCGCTTTTGCCTGCACGTCCGGGAGCTGCATCTGCTCCTTGGGCTGCGTGAGGAAGAAGACGCCCACGCCGGCGCCGATGGCGACGACACCCACCAGGGCGAGCAGACCGGTCCGGCTCTTCTTGCTCTCCGGAGCGGCCGCGGCGGTCTCGGCCGCCTCCTGCTCGGCCTGAAGGGCGGCGGCCTGGCGCCGGGCCTTTTCCTCCTCGGCGGCGCGCGCCGCGGCCTCCTCGCGCTCCCTGCGGAGCAGGGCCTCGTTGCGGCGCCGGGTCTCCTCCATCAGCTCTCGCTGCAGGTGCTCGCGGCGGAGGGCCTCCTCGCGCTGCTGCGCTTCGTGGGCCTCCTCCTCGCGATCCTGAATCTGCTGCTTGAGGCTCGCGCGCTCCTTTTCGACCTCCTTCTTCGCCTCGTTGAGGAGATCGGTCAGGAGGCTCCCCACCTCCTCCCGGTCGGGAGCGGAGGTGACGAGGCCGTCGTCCTCCTCGGACGTGGCCTCCGGCTCCTCTCGGGGCGGGGCGTTCCGCTCCGCCTCGAGCATGTCGCTCATGTCGTAGACGTTGTCCTTGTCCTCGGAGTCGGCCATGCGGTCTCTCGCTGCGTCCTGTGGTGCCCCGCTCATACTCGTGCCGTACCCGCGGGAACAGGCGACGGCACGAGCCATTCCCGGCGTCCGAGTGAACGCTCGGAATGCGTCTCGGAGTCTATCCGTCGGCGTTCCGCCGGGTCAACGAGCCGGTCAGCCGGAGGACGAGGCGCCTCCGGCCGCGTCCCCGGGCCCTTGTCGGACCTCGACGTCCCCCTCGCCCTCCTCCGCGGCGACGTCGTCCTCGGGGGTGAGTCGGTGGACGGCCACCTCCGCCAGCCGCGTGGCGTCCGAGCGCTTGACCTCGAAGACCAGGCCGCCCGCGCGGTGCGTGAAGCCGGCCTCGGGCATCCTCCCGGCGGCTCGCATCAGCAGGCCGGCGACGGTCTCGTACTCCTGCCCCTCGTCGCCGAGGGAGAGCTCCAGGCCTAGCTGATCCTCGAGATCGCTGATGGTGACCACGCCGTCGACCACCCACTTGCCGTCGCCCAGGCGTCGGATGGGGGCCCGGCCCAGGTCGTGCTCGTCGTAGATGTCCCCGAAGACCTCCTCGACGATGTCCTCGAGGCTCACGACGCCGTCGACGCCCCCGTACTCGGACGCGATGACGGCCAGGTGGACCCGCTCGCGCTTCATGGCCAGGAGCAGGTCGGGCAGGGCGATGTTCTCCGGCACGATCATGGGATCCCGGAGGATCTCCTCGAGGCTGACGTTGCCGCGGCCTTGTGTGAGGACCGCGGAGAGGAGGTCCTTCACGTACAGGACGCCGATGACGTCGTCGACGCTCTCGCGGTAGACGGGATAGCGGGAGTAACCCGAGGCGGTGACTGCGGCGACCACGTCCTCGATGGGCGTGTCGACGGGGATCCCGACGATGTCGGTCCGTGGCACCATGATCTCCCGGGCCACCTTCTCGTCGAGCTCGAGGACACCGGTCAGCAGCCGAGTGGCGGCGGGGTCCAGAGAGCCCTCGATGCGGCCGACCCGGACCATCTCCTCGATGTCCTCCTCCGTCACGGTGGCCCGCTCCGAGGCCACGTCCCCGCCCATCCAGCGTACGATGCGCCGGGTCAGGTAGACGAGGACCCGCATGAACGGGAGGGTGGCGGCGTAGAACGGGTTCAGGAGCGGGAGCGCCTTGGCGTAGTGCTCCGGGTGGTGCTTGGCGTAGGTCTTCGGCGCCACCTCGCCGAAGATCAGGATGAGCAGCGTCATGGCGCCGACCGCGATCGGGATGCCCCATCCGGACCACTCGCCTCCCCGGAGCATGCGCTCGGTGAAGTCCGTGGCCAGGGCGCTGGCCGTGATGTTCACGACGTTGTTGCCGATGAGGAGCATCGCCAGCACGTCGTTGGGCTCGTCGACCCACAGGCGCAGCAGACGCGGCATGCGCTCGTCGGACTCCGCCATGGAGCGCAGCCGGACGTCCGACAGGCTCACGAGGGCGGTCTCCATACCCGAGAAGAGCGCGGAGAGCCCGACGAGGAGCAGGATGAAGGCGGCTTCTAGTGTGGGATCCAAACGCGCTGCTATCGGGGATGGTTGAACGCGGCGCGGCCCGTCGAGACCCGCGGGGACCGGATTGCGCCGTCGTGCATGGGGAGCATACTATCACGGCTGCCGATGGCTACCACCCGACAACCAAGAGCGAGACGTCCATGTTCCAGCCCCTTCTCCGCGTCACCCTCGCCCTGTCGGCGGCCCTCTTCCTGTTCGCCTGCGACACCGTGACGGGCGAAGACGATGACAACGGGGGCAACGGGCCCACGACCACGTGCGACTACAACTACCAGAACGAGGACACGTCCAAGCTGGGTATCGGTGAGGAGTGCGCCAGCGACGACGAGTGCGCGTTCGGCGAGTGCATGATGCCGGGCGAGAACGGCAACAACGTCAACAGCCAGTTCGGCTTCTGCACGCGCGGCTGCGACTGCGGGGACGAGGCCAGCAAGATCGCCGACGACAACGACCCGGTCTTCGAGTGCGTCTACCCGTCCGGCGGCGAGGGCGCGTGGCGGCACGTGGTCCTGCAGTGCGGGTCCGAGTCGGACTGCCAGGCGTTCGCTTCGGGGTGGAACGACTGCTCCCTGCCGCCGACCGGCACCGGGACCATCAAGCGCATCTGCCAGGCCGAGTAGACGCTTCCTCGCCGGTCGGGACAGCCTGGTGACCGCCGGGGCCGGCGGTCCTATTCCTCCGCGGGAGCGTCGCTGTCCTCGGCGTCCTCCGAGGCCGCGTCCTCCGCGCCGTCCCCCTGCCACTCCTCGGGGTCGTAGTCGTGGGGGGCGTGCAGGCCCTCGTCGCGCCACTCCTGGACGACCTCCTCGGGGACGTAGGGGACCCAGTGGGGGCGCAGGTCGCCGGAGCCCCAGCGGGCGGTGACCTGGGGCGGAAGGTCGCCCCTCCGGTACGCGCGGTCGTAGCCGTAGATGTCCGTCAGGAAGATGGGGCCGCCGTCCTCCATGACGTCCACGGTCATGTACTCGGTGACCAGGGGGATCGGCTCGTTCAGGCTGTAGCCGTGGCGGACCACCTCCTTCGTGAAGCTCCGCTTCACGCGGTGGCCCGCCTTGCCGTCCTTCAGGAGCAGCCACTTCGCGAGCTCCACGGCGCCCTGCACGCGGATGCAGCCGTGGGAGAAGTCCCGCCGCCGGTGCTCGAAGAGGTCCGGCTTGTCCGTGTCGTGGAGGTAGATGGCCTCGGACTCCTCCAGGAGGAACTTCACGTCGCCCAGGGGGTTCTGCTCGCCGCCCTGCTGCACGAGGACCTCGCCGCCCCCGGGCATCTCCTGTTGGATGATGTGCTTTTCCTCGAGGTAGTCCGGGTTGTCCTCCAGCTTCTTCTTGATCTCCCCCTGGGCGACGCGCTCCGGCACGTACCAGTAGGGGTAGATGACCACCGTGTGCAGGCGGGTGGTCATCAGCTTCGTCCGGTTGATGTGGCCCTGGACGAGCTTCACCTTGTCGTCGTCCAGCCGGTTGGCGCCCACGATGATCCGCTGCCGCCGGATGATCTCGCCGTCCTCGACCACCTGGAGCTCGAAGGCGGGCAGGTTGATGCGCAGGTAGTAGTCGCCGAGCTCGCCCACGTGGCTCTCGCGCATGCGCTGCAGGGTCAGCGCCACCTGCTCGGCCCGGCGCTCCATGGACACGTTCATGCTCCGGAGCGTGCCCTCCCAGACGTAGCCGTCGGGATCCAGCTCGTGGTGCCGCTGGTAGTCCTTCACGGCCTCCAGCAGCGCGTCGCCGTAGCGCCCGTCGACGTCGCCCTTGTAGTAGCCCTCGCAGGCCATCCGCTCCTGGAGGCGCTCCACCTCCGGGCCCTCGTCGCCCGGCTCCAGCCTCCACTCCTCCGGGAGCACCTCGTGGCAGCCGGAGTCCGCCACCTCGCGGTAGTGGGCGTAGACCTCCAGCATGCGCTCGTATTGAGGGTGCGGCGGATTCAGCCCCACCAGGGCCGCCTCCGGATCGGGGGCCGCCACCACGCCCGCGGCCAGGTCCAGGAGGTCGCCGCGCACCTCCTCGTCGTTCGCCAGGTTCCGCTCGTTCCAGGTGATCTCGAAGGGCCCGGTCTCCTTGACGTAGCGCATGTCCAGGACCAGCCGGACCAGCGCGCGGCCGAGGCGCGCCTCCAGGGCGGCCGCCCTCGCCAGCGCCGCCGGCCCCCGCTCCACCGCCACCAGGGCATCCGCGACAGCCTCCACCTGTCCGGGCCGCGGGGCCCCGCCGGCGTCCCGCAGACGGCGCAGGGTGCGATCCCGATCGAAGTGCGGCGCGCGCAGGATCGCGACCATCGCCGATCCCGCCGCTCCCGCCTCCGCCGGCGGCGTCACGTCCGGCGCGTCCAGGTCGTCCTCGAACGCGGCGAGATCCTCGGCCAGGTCGGGCATCCCGTAGTCCGCCGGGTCCAGACCGTGGCGATCGATGCGCTCGAGCAGGTCCACCAGGGCTCGCGCGGCCGGCGTCGCCCCGCCCGCGTCCACCAGGGCGCCCGCGCCCGCTCGGCGGTGCAGGTCCAGCCGCAGCGAGACCAGCCAGTCGTCCTCCTCGATCGCCTCCACCAGGGGCTCGGGCACCGCGTCTGCGTCCCCTCCCGCGGGCGCCTCGTGCACCCTCGCGTGGGCCGCCTCCAGGGCGTCCACCACGGCCTCCAGGGGATCCGGCTCGTCCCGAACACGCGCCCGGGACCCGGCGTCGGCGGATCCGCGCGGCCCCGAGGGCGCGGTCTTTGCCGCCGCCTCCCCGGGCTTCGACGGCGCCTCCACGATCGCGGCGGACAGCGAGCCCAGCATCAGGCCCGCCATCCCGACGCCCACCAGGGCCTCCCGGCTGTGTGTCCCCTTCGCCACGTGGACTCCTCCGGATGCGAGGCACACCACGGACCCCGCCGGGAGTCAACAAATCGCGCCGGTCGCCGGCGCCGCCGTCACGTGCGCTTGGGGCTGGCGTTGCCGAGCTCGCGGTGGGCCTCCGCGACCCGCCCGATGCCGAGGAACAACGCGCGCTCCGTGGCGTTCATGCGCTCCCCCCGGCCTCGGTGTGCTCCCGCGCCCAGTCGACGAGGCTGCCCTCCCGCAGGACCTCGCGCTGCCTCGGGGACAGGCGGTGGCGCAGGGTCACCTCCCGGTCGCCGACGCGGGCGGTCACCTCCTCGCCGGCCTCCAGGGCGTCCCAGACGCCGTCGAGGACCAGGGTCTGGCCGCCCTCCACGGCGTCGTAGTCGCCCTCGTCCACGAACTCCAGGGGGAGCACGCCGAAGTTCACGAGGTTCTGCCAGTGGATCCGGGCGAAGCCCTTCGCGACGACCACCCGCAGGCCCAGGTAGCGCGGCGCCAGGGCTGCGTGCTCTCGACTCGAGCCCTGGCCGTAGTTGCTGCCCCCGACGATGGCGTGGCCGCCCCGGTCCCGCGCCTCCATGGCCCGGTCGGGATAGCTCTCGTCCACGGGCTCGAAGCAGAAGCGGGCGATCTCGGGCACGTTGCTCCGGAACGGGAGGACCCGCGCGCCCGCCGGCATGATCTCGTCGGTGGAGATGTCGTCGCCCACCTTCAGCAGGACGGGGATCTCCACGCGGTCGGGCAGGGGCTCCATCTCCGGAAGGGACGCGATGTTCGGGCCCTTGACCAGCTCCACGGGCGGCCCGGAGGGCTCCGCGGGCGGCTCCAGGTTGGACCAGAGGGTCGTCGGCCTGTCGGGCAGCCGCACCTCCGGGCAGTCCATGTCCATGTCCCGCGGGTCGGTGATCCGCCCGGTGAGCGCCGACGCGGTGGCCGTCTCCGGGCTGCAGAGGAACACGCGATCCTCCTTCGTGCCCGAGCGGCCGGGGAAGTTCCGGGGGACCGTGCGCAGGCTGTTCCGACCCGTCGCCGGCGCCTGGCCCATCCCGATGCAGCCGTTGCAGCCGGCCTGGTGAAGCCGCGCGCCGGCCTGGATGAGCGGGCCGAGCCACCCCTCCTTCACCAGATCGTCCAGGATACCCCGGGAGGACGGGTTCACGTCGAACGACACGCCGTGGGCGACGGTGCGGCCGCGGACCATGGCCGCCGGCACGGCG
The DNA here is from genome assembly GCA_051747385.1 of Myxococcota bacterium. GTDB lineage: Bacteria > Myxococcota_A > UBA9042 > PHBI01 > JACKFB01 > JBNJGB01. The sequence goes on along the minus strand of JBNJGB010000002.1, from coordinate 274,169 downwards.
AAGTCCCGGAAGCCGGGGTTCGCCGACGACCCGATGTACGCCTGGTAGATGGGCTCGCCGGCCACCTCCCGGACGGGCACGACGTTCCCTGGGCTGGAGGGCTTCGCGATGAGGGGCTCCAGCTTCGACAGGTCGACGGTCTCCTCCACGTCGTAGGTGGCCCCTTCGTCGGCGACGATCTCGCGCCACTCGTCGGCGCGGTCCACGGACGCGAGGAAACGGCGGGTCTCCTCGTCGGACGGGAAGATGGTGGCCGTGGCGCCCAGCTCCATGCCCATGTTGGCGACGACGTGGCGATCCCACGCGGTCAGCGAGTCGAGGCCGGGCCCGTGGTACTCCACGATGCGCCCCACGCCGCCCCGGACGCCGTGCCGTCGGAGCATCTCCAGGATGACGTCCTTGGCGCTGACCCAGTCGGGCAGGGTGCCCTCCAGGCGGACGCCCCAGATCTGCGGCGCCTTCACGTGGAAGGGCTCGCCGGCCATGGCCATGGCCACCTCCAGCCCGCCGGCCCCCATGGCGAGCATCCCGATGGCCCCGGCGGCGCAGGTGTGGCTGTCGGAGCCCAGGAGCGTCTTCCCCGGCGCCCCGAAGTGCTGCATGTGGACCGGATGGCTCACGCCGTTGCCGGGCCGGCTGAACCAGATCCCGAAGCGCTCGCAGGCGCTCTGCAGGAAGAGGTGGTCGTCCGGGTTCCGGAAGTCCTCCTGGATGAGGTTGTGGTCCACGTACTGGGCCGACAGCTCCGTGCGGACCCGATCCAGCTCCATGGCCTCCAGCTCCAGCATGACCATGGTGCCGGTGGCGTCCTGGGTCAGGGTCTGATCGATCCGCAGGCCGATCTCCTCGCCCGGCGTCATCCGGCCGCCGGCCAGGTGGTCCTCCAGGAGCTTCTGCGCGACGTTGCGTGCCATGGCGAACCTCCGCCGCGGCCTGGGATCACCGGATCGCGAACGCGCGGCGGGCGCCCGTCGTCCGGTGTCGTGGGGCATGTGCGAGTGCCTGCGAGGTTAGCAATCGGCCGGAAGACTGGCCAGCAGCGGCCCGGCCATGTCACATGGGAGGACAGTCGTGCGCGCCGTGCCCCCTCGGCGCCTCGGAGGTGCCATGCTCGACATCCCCCGCCTCGAACGCATCCGCCTCTCCGGACGCCCCCTGGGCCAGATGCTCATGGCCTGGACGGGCCTGGCGACGAACTACGAGCTCCCGCCGCGGGTGCGGATCCGGTTCGAGGGCCTCGAGCGGGTCCCCGACGAGCCGGTCTTCTTCGCCATGAACCACACGGACCGCTACAACTACTGGCCCTTCCAGTACCGGCTGTACCACACCGCGGGGCGCTTCACGGCGACCTGGGTCAAGGCGAAGTACTACGAGCACCCGGCCGTCGCGAAGTTCATGGAGTGGATGAACAACATCCCGACGGTCTCGCGCGGATACATCATCACCCGGGATGTCCTGAACACCCTGGACCGGCTCCCCGAGTCGGAGGAGTACGCCTTCCTCCGCGCCCGGGTCGAGGCGGTGGCCCGCGGGGACGGCGAGGCCCTCGACGCGTCGCCGCCAGCCTCCCTGACCCCCTTGTTCAGGAGCGCGCACGAGATCCTCGGGCGGCGCTTCGACCCGGCGCGGGAGGACTGGGCGGAGGCCGCGGACGCCGTGTTCCGCTACATGATGCGGCGCTTCGTGGACCTCAACGGGGAGGCGTTCGCCAAGGGGCTGGACCTGCTGGTCTTCCCCGAAGGCACGCGCTCCGTGCGCCTGGGCAAGGGGCACACCGGCCTGTCGCAGATGGCCCTGAAGCTCCGACACCCCATCGTCCCGGTGGGGTGCAACGGGAGCGATCGGGTCTATCCCGGCGGCTCCCCCTGGGCCCGCGGGGGAGAGATCGTCTACCGCTTCGGCGAGCCCATCACCTGGGAGGACATGGCCCCGTTCCACATCCCGGAGGAGTTCCAGCCCTTCTCGCCGGAGGCCGAGACGCGCTGGGAGGAGGAGTTCCAGGGCCTCGTGGACATGGTCATGGGCCGCATCGAGGCCCTCCTGGACCCGCGCCACCGCCCCGTGGAGGGCGAGGACACGCGGAAGACCCGCGGGTCCGCCCGCTTCGTCTGATCGTGGCGCGGGACGAGACGACGCCCCGGCCCGGGCCGACGCGCCTCCGCGCGGTGGCGGTGATCCTCGCGCTGGGGGGCGCGGCGGCGCTGGCCTGGGCGAACCGCTTCGTCCTGGACGATGCCTTCATCTCGCTCCGCTACGCCGAGCACCTGGCGGAGGGCCACGGCCTGGTCTGGAACCCCGGGGAGGCCGTCGAGGGATACACGAACTTCCTCTGGACGGTCCTGGTGGCCGCGCCGTTCCTCCTGGACCTCGATCCCGTGCTCTTCTCCCAGGTCGCCGGCCTGGCCTGCTTCGTCGCCATGCTCGAAGCCGCGCGGAGGCTCTCGGAGCGCCTCCTGGGCCCCTGGTGGGCCGGCCTGCTGGTGGTGGCGCTACTCGCCACGAACCACACCGTGAGCGCCTACGCCACCAGCGGCCTGGAGACCGCCATGCAGACCATGTGGCTCGCGGTCGCGGCCGCCCTCGTGGCCGGGGGGTACCGGGGGACCCTGTCGACCGGCCGGGGCGTCGCCGTGTCCGTGGCGCTCGCGGCCGCCGTGCTGACGCGCATGGACTCGGCGGTGCTCGGCGTGTGGATCGGCCTGGCGGCCCTGGCGCTGGCCGGGGCGCTGCCCTCCCGTCGCCGCAGGCTCGCCGCCGTCGCCGCGCTCTGCGTCCCCTTCGCAGTCGTGGTGGGCGTGTGGCTGGCCTGGAAGGTCCGGACGTACGGGGACATCCTGCCCAACACGTACTACGCGAAGGTGACGGCGGACACGCCCTGGAAGCAGGGCGCCCGCTACCTGTGGACCTTCCTGCGCTCCTACTGGCTGGTGCCCCTGCCGCTCGTCGTCCTCGCGGCCGCCCCGCGCCTCCGGGGCTCGCCGCATCGTGCGCTCCTCTGGCCGGCCGCGGCGCTCTTGTCCTGGTGCACCTACCTGGTCCACGTGGGCGGCGACTTCATGGAGTTCCGGTTCATGGTCCCCGCGATGCCCGCCGTCTTCCTCCTCGCCGGCGCGCTCGCCGTGGCGTGGGGCCGACGTCCGGTGATCGCGGCGGCGCTGACCACGTGGATCGTCGCGGGCTCGGTCGACCACGCCCGGACCTTCCGGACGACCCGCGGCATCGAGTCCGTCGACATGCTGGCCGCGCACCTCCGGCACCCGTCCCAGGACTGGATCGGCGTCGGACGGACGCTCCGGCAGGCGTTCCCCGAGGCCGAGGTCCGCATCGCGACCACCGCGGCGGGGGCGATCCCCTTCTACTCGGAGCTCCCCGCCGTGGACATGCTCGGCCTCACCGACCCGTGGATCGCCCGGAAGGGCCGGCTGTTCGACGCGCAGATCGCCCACGCGCGCATCGCCCCGGTCCGCTACCTGGTCGCCCGTCGCGTGCACCTGGTCCTCGGGCAGCCCTGGATCAAGCGACCCGGCCCGCCGGAGCGTTCCCACCGGGACTTCCGCGCGCTGCGTGCGTTCCGTGTCTTCGGCGGCGCGCAGGCGGAGGACTTCCCGCCGCAGACCTCGATCGTCGAGATCCCCATGGGCCCCGATCGGGTCCTGGCTGCGGTCTATCTCACGCCGCACCCGGCCGTGGAGCGGGCCATCGAGGAGCAGGGCTGGCGGCGGTTCGGGATCCGGGCTCCCGCCCCCGACGCGACCCTGTGATCAGCCGCGGGGGAGCTTGCCCGCGTGGCGGACGTCGCGCCCCTGGGTCATGAAGATGACCTGCTCGGCGAGGTTCGTGGCGTGGTCGCCGATGCGCTCCAGGAACTTGGCCACGGACTGGAGGTGGATGCCGCGCTCCACGACGCCGGTGTCCTCCAGCATCACGGCCAGGATGTCGCGGAAGATGCGGCGGTACAGGCCGTCCACGTCGTCGTCCCGGGCGATGATGGCCCGGGCCTTGTCCGGATCGGAGTCCACGAAGGCGTTGATGGCGTCGGTGACCATGGACCGCGTGGCCTCGGCCATCCGCGGGATGTCGTCGTAGGGCTTGAGCTGGGGCTGGGCGTTCAGGTCGATGGCCCGCTCGCAGATGTTGACGGCCAGGTCCCCGATGCGCTCCAGGTCGGTGACCATCTTGAGCGCGATGGTGATGAACCGCAGGTCCGACGCCATGGGCTGGCGCTTCGCGAGGAGGCCGAGGCACAGCTCGTCGGTGTCGATCTCCTGGCGGTTGACCAGGCTGTCCGAGGCGATGGTCTCCTTCGCCAGGTCCGTGTCGCGCTCCACGAGGGCCCGCACCGCGTTGGCGATCATCTCCTCGACGCGCCCGGCCATGAGCAGGAGGTGCTCGCGGAGCTGCCGGAGCTCTCTCTCGTAGGCGCGGTCGGTGTGGGTCCTGCCGTGTGGGCGATCGATCATGCGGGGTCCCTCATCCGAAACGGCCGGTGATGTAGTCCTCGGTGCGCTTGTCCTTCGGTCGGGTGAAGAGATCGCCCGTCGGTCCGAACTCGATCAGGTCCCCGCTCAGGAAGAACGCGGTGTGATCCGACGCCCGCGCCGCCTGCTGCATGTTGTGGGTCACCATGATGATCGTGTAGCGCTCGCGCAGCGAATGTAGCAAATCCTCGATCCGGGCCGTGGAGATGGGATCGAGGGCGGAGCACGGCTCGTCCATGAGGATGACGCCCGGCTCGACGGCCAGGGCGCGCGCGATGCACAGGCGTTGCTGCTGGCCGCCCGACAGCCCGGCGCCCGGGGCGTCCAGGCGGTCGGCGACCTCGTCCCAGAGGGCCGCGTTCTTCAGGGCCCGCTCCGCGATCTCGTCGCCGCGCCGGCGGTCGTACGTCCCCGTGAGCTTCAGCCCGGCCAGGACGTTGTCCCGGATCGACATGGTCGGGAAGGGGTTCGGCTTCTGGAAGACCATGCCGACGCGGCGCCGCAGGAGGACGGGGTCCACGCCGCGGCCGTAGACGTCCTCGCCGTCCAGGCGCACCTCCCCGCGGACGGAGGCGGCGGGGACCAGCTCGTGCATGCGGTTCAGGCAGCGGATGAAGGTGGACTTGCCGCAGCCCGACGGGCCGATGATGGCGGTCAGGCGGTGGCGCGGGATGTCGAGGTCGATCCCGTGCAGGACCTCGTTGTTCCCGAAGGAGGCCACGAGATCCCGGACCTCGTACTTCGCTGCCTCGGTGCCTGACGTCACGGGGGCCTCCCGGTCGGGCTCGCTGCGCGGGGACGTTCGCATGTTCATGGGGAGGTTACCTGGGCTGACCACTATTGCACGCGGCCTTGGGAGCGGTGGCGGATCCAGACGGCTACGGAGTTGAGGACGAGCAGCGTGGCGAGCAGCACCACGATGCCCGCGGCGGCGTTGACCAGGAACGCCTCCTGGGGGCGGGAGACCCAGTTGAAGATCTGGATGGGCAGCGCCGTGAACGGCGACCAGGGATCCGTGGGCAGAAACGTCATGTAGGTGAGCGCCCCGACCACGACCAGCGGCGCCGTCTCGCCGATGGCCCGGGAGATGGACAGGATGGTCCCGGTGAGGATGCCCGGGAGCGCCATGGGCAGGACCACCCGCCGGATCATCTGCCAGCGGGTCGCGCCCAGGGCGTAGGCGCCCTCCCGGAGGATGTGCGGGACGGTGCGGACGGCCTCGCGCGAGGACAGGATGATGATGGGCAGGATGAGCAGGGCCAGGGTGCAGGCGCCCGCCAGGAGGCTCCGCTCCATGGACAGGAAGCGCACGAACAGCTCCAGGCCCAACAGGCCGTAGATGACGGACGGCACGCCGGCCAGGTTGGCGATGTTCAGCTCGATGAGGCGCGCCAGGCGCGTGTTCCGGCCGTACTCCTCGAGGTAGATCGCCGCGCCGACCCCGACGGGCACGGCGAGGGCCCCGGTGAGGCCGATGAGGTACAGGCTGCCGGTGAGCGCGGGCAGGATCCCGGCCTCGTCGGCCTTTCGCGAGGGGAAGTCCGTGAGGAACTGCCAGTTCAGGCGGCCCAGGCCCGTCACCGACACGTCGGCGACCAGGACCGCCAGGACGAGCAGGGGGACGACGGCCGCGGCCAGGCAGAGGCCGGCGAAGGCGCGCTCCCCGCGGGTGGCTCCGTTCCAGGCCATCACATCCCCCTGAAGCGGCGGGTGAAGCGTTGGCCGAGGAGGTTCATCACCAGCGTCATCAGGAAGAGCGTGGCGCCCACGGCGAAGATGGTGCGGTACTCGATGGTCCCGGTCGGGGTGTCGCCCATGCTCACCTGGACGATGTAGGCCGTCATGGTCTCGATGGGCACCCGCGGGTCCATGCTCAGGCGGGGCTGCTGACCGGCGGCGATGGCGACGACCATCGTCTCGCCCAGGGCCCGGGAGATGGCCAGGACCAGGGAGGCGGCGATGCCCGACATGGCCGACGGCAGCACCACGCGGAAGATGGTCGGCAGCTTCCGGGCGCCCAGGGCGTAGGCCCCCTCGCGCAGGCTGCCCGGCACCGCGTGGAGGGCGTCCTCGCTGAGCGACGAGACCATCGGGATGATCATGACGCCGATGACCAGCCCCGGGCTCAGCGCGTTGAAGCCCGCGAGGCCCGGCACGATCGCCTGGAGCATCGGCGTGACGAACACCAGGGCGAAGTAGCCGTAGACGATGGTCGGGACCCCCGCGAGGATCTCCAGGAGCGGCTTGAGGATGCTGCGACCGCGGTCGCTGGCGAACTCGCTCAGGTAGATGGCCGCCAGGAGCCCGAAGGGCAGGGCCACCGCGGTGGCGATGCCGGTCACCAGGACCGTGCCGCTCACGAGGGGCCAGATGCCGAAGTGCTTGTCCGCGAACAGCGGGGTCCACTGGGTGTCGCCGAAGAAGTCCGCGAAGGACACCTCGCGGAAGAAGGCGACGGTCTCGAACGCCAGCACCGCCACGATGCCGAGGGTCGTCACGATGGACAGGGCGGCGCAGGCGAAGAGGAAGCCGCCGATGACGCGCTCACCCCAGGAGGTGGCGCGCCCCCGGATCGGCCTGTGGGTCGCGGCGGCGTCGCTCACTCGGCCTCACCCGACAGCAGCTTCTCGACGGTGACGCCGACCTTGGAGCCCTCGCCCTCGAACACGGAGCCCGTGACCCGGCCGTCGAAGCGCTCCTTGGCCAGGCCGTAGGTCTTCTCCGGAAGGGGGACGTAGCCCACCTCGCGCACGAGGTCCGCGGCCTCCGTCAGGTAGAAGTCGACGAAGCCCTGGACCTCGGGGCGCGCGGCCGCCTCCTTGCTCACGTAGACGAAGACGGGCCGTGACAGGGGCTGGTAGGTGCCGTCCGCGATGGTCTCGGGCGAGGGCTTCACCGGGCCCTCCCCGTTGCTCGGGTCCCCGTCGTCCACGCCGAGGAGCTTCAGCTTGTCCTGGTTCTCCTCGTAGTAGGCGTAGCCGAAGAAGCCCAGGGCCCGCTCGTCGGTGGAGATGCCCTGCACCAGGACGTTGTCGTCCTCGCTGGACGTGTAGTCGCCGCGGCTGGCGTGCTCCACGCCGACGACGGCCTTCGTGAAGTAGTCGTAGGTGCCGGAGTCCACGCCCGGCCCGAAGAGGTGGAGCGCCTCGTCCGGCCAGTCCTCGCGGACGTCGCTCCACTTCGTGACCTCGCGCTGGGCGGCCGGCTCCCAGATGGTCTTCAGCTCGTCGACGGTGACGTCGTCGACGTGGTCGGCCTTCGGGTTCACCACGATCGCGATGCCGTCGTAGGCGATCGGAAGCTCGATGTACTCGACGCCGTGTTCCCCGCAGAGCTCCACCTCGCTCGGCTTGATCGGCCGGGAGGCGTTGGAGATGGCCGTCTCGCCGGTGCAGAACTTCTTGAAGCCGCCGCCGGTGCCCGACACCCCGATGGTCACCCGCGCCTCCGCGTTCTTTTCGCCGTAGGCCTCGGCGACCGCCTCGGTGACGGGATAGACGGTGCTCGACCCGTCGATGGCGAGGATGGCGCCGCCCTCGCCGGGGCCGCCCTTGCAGCCCGCGACGGCCAGCGCTGCTGCGAGCGTGATGGTGGCCGCTCCGATCGTCGTCCTCATGATGTCCTCCCTGGTCGGCGTCGGGGCGCACCCTGACGCCCTCGTGTGACAGCGCTGTGACAATGGTGGTCCATTTCGTCGTCGGCTCTTCCCGACGGGCTCAGAACGAGGCCTGGAGCTGGGTCCGGACCCGCCAGTCCTGGAGATCCCCGCCCGGCTGCTCGCGGGCGAAGAGGGTCGCGTCCGTCTGCCACTTCACGGAGTGCCCGCCGAAGAGGAAGACCGTCAGGCCGCCGGACACCGCCTGCTCGTTGGCGTCGTCCTCGTCCGGACAGATCCGGGCGTACCGGAGCGTCGGCGCCCAGCGCTCTCCGAGGACGTAGCTGACCTGGGCGTGCATGCCCCGGGCCGAGTAGTCCTGGTCGCTCCAGTCCTCGCCGTCCTGGGCGGAGGCCACGAAGAACGCCGTGCTCGCCGCGAACCCGCGGAGCTTCAGGATGGCGTCGACCTCGCCCTGGATGCGGCCGTCGTTGCCGTCGTCGTGATCGAAGCCGGCCAGGGCGCTGGCCGCGACGCCCACACGCAGGGAGCCGCCCTCGAGGTCGCCCTCCGCGTAGCCCTTCAGGTCGCCGTGGTTCCAGCCGATCCGTGCCACCAGCGCCGGCTCGAAGGCGTCGGGGACGTTGGTGAAGCTCCCGTCCACCTCGTCGCCGTCGACGCTCCCGTCGAACCAGGGCTTGTCGCCGGTGCCGTTGAACAAGCCCACCGCCCACTCGAGGGTCGGGGACTTCCCGTAGCCGTTGTGGATGGCCACGCCCAGGTCACGGCCCGTGGCGAAGAAGTCGTCGGTGACGGCGCGATCCACGAGGATGAGCTTCCCGCTGCTGGTCATCTGCTGGCGGGAGAAGGGCCGCTTCCACTGGCCCACGCGCAGCCGGAAGCCGTCCGCGAAGCGATAGTCGGCGAAGAAGTCCTTGAGGACCACGGAGCCCTTCCCGAAGCCCGCCTGGAACTTGAACGTCAGCTCCGGCACGAAGACGTGGCCCTGGAGCTTCAGGCGGGCGCGGCGGACGAGGAAGCGGGCCTGCGTGTCGCCTTCGTCGGGGATGTCCGTGGCGTGCTGAAGCTGCAGGCGGCCCCCGATCTCGAGGCGAGAGGAGCCGTCGGGCGCCTGGAGGTAGAAGCCGTCGTCCCAGCCCGCGAGGGCCGCGTCGTCCTGGGCCGCGGCGGACGGGGCCAGGGCGAGGAGGGGCAGCCCGAGCAGGATCGTCACGTGGCGCATGGGTCACTCCCGGGTGTGGAACCGTGCGTCCCGGAGCGTGTGGTGCCCGTGTGACGAAAAGGTGACGGCAGGGTGCCGTGGTGGCAAATCCCCGGATCAGGCCGCCGGCAGGGTGAACCAGAACACGCTCCCGGGGCGCTCGGACGCATCCGGGCGGGCCACCTCGACCCCCACGGAGCCGCCCATCGCGGTCACCAGGTGCTTCACGATGGACAGGCCCAGCCCCGTGCCGCCCCGGTCCCGCGATCGCCCGGGATCGACGCGATAGAAGCGCTCGAAGATGCGATCCCGCTGCTGGGCGGGGATGCCGGGGCCGTCGTCGACCACCTCCACCCGCACGGCGCCGTCGGCCGGCCGCGCCCGGACCGTCACCTGGCCGCCGGGGGGCGTGTACTGCAGGGCGTTGTCCACCAGGTTGCTCAGGGCGTGGTCCAGGGCCTCGGGGTCCCCACGGACGGCCAGGTCCTCCGGGATCTCCACCGCCAGGGCGTGACGGCGCTCGTCGGCCACCGGGCGGAGGTCCTCCACGACGCCCCGGACCAGGACGGCGAGCTCCAGCCGCCGCGGCGAGAGGTCCAGGCGGCCCGACTCGATGCGCGCCAGGTCCAGCAGGTCCTCCACGAGGCGTGACAGCCGATCCGCGTGCCGGTGGATGGCGTCCGTGAAGGCGCGCGCTGCCTGCGGATCCTCCAGCGCGCCGTCCAGCAGGGTCTCGGCGTTGGCGCGGATCACGCTGATGGGCGTCCGGATCTCGTGGGAGACGTTGGCCACGAAGTCCCGACGGACGCCCTCCAGGTGGCGCAGGTTCGTGACGTCCCGGAGGGCCAGCACCACGCCCCCTCCCCGGCGGAGGGGCGCCGCACGCGCCATGACGATGCGCTCGTCCCGCGTCCCGATCCGGCACTCGCGGGTCTCCGCATCCCCGCCGCGCGCGGCGCGGGTCAGCGCCACGAGCGTAGGAGCGCGGACGAACCCGAGCAGCGCGCGGCCCTCGGCGTCGTCGGGCAGGTCCAGGAGGTGCCGCGCCGTCGTGTTGGCGACGAGGATGGTGCCGTTGTCGTCCGTCGCCACCACCCCCTCGTCCAGCGCCTCCACGACCGCCTCGAACCTCCCGCGCTCCACGGCCAGGCTCACCACGGTCCGCTCCAGCTCCGCGGCCATCCGGCCCACGGTGCCGGCGAGGCCGCCCAGGTCGTCGTCCCGAACCCGCCCCGCCTCCGCGCCGGACAGGTCGACGGCGTCGCGGACGCGCGCCACCAGACTCCGAAGCCAGCGGGCGAACCAGCTCGTGGCCAGGCCGCTCATCAGCGCGGCGACGGCGAGCCCCACCAGGGCGCCGACGATGAGGAGCGCCCGGACCGTGCCCGCGGCGTGCTCCAGGGTCGCCGCCGGAACGGCCACGCGGATGGCGCCCCGTCCTCCGATCCGGGGCCAGGGCACGGCGAGGAACAGGGTCTCGACGCCGGTCGAGGCGCTCGTGCGCCGATCGCGGCCCACGTCGCCCCGGAAGGCCGCCTCGATCTCCGGCCCGTCGACGCGGTCGGGCGACGGGATCAGCGAGTCGCCGAGCTTCCGCCCGTCCGGCGCCACGAGCGTGACGCGGCCCCCGGACGCCCCCGACAGGCGCGCCGCCAGGATCTGGAGTCGCCCCGTCGGCGTGTGCTCCACGACCAGGCGGGCCGTGTCCGCGCGGTGGAGGAGGTCGCTCCACGTCCGCTCCTCCACCCAGCCGACGAGCCGCGGCTCCAGGTACAGGCCCGCCGCGGCGACCGCTCCTGCCATGAGGGCCACGGACACGAGGAACAGGCGCCCCCGGAGGCCGATGGCGAGGGCGGACACCGGCTACTCGAGCGCCGGCCGATCCGCGAAGCGATAGCCCACCCCGCGCACCGTCTCCACGTAGGCGGCCGCGGCGCCGAGCTTCTCCCGGAGGCGCTTCACGTGGGTGTCCACGGTCCGCGTGGTGAGATCCGGGCGCATCTCCCAGACGTCCGTGAGGAGCACCTCCCGCGTCTGGACGCGCCCGCGCCGCTCGAACAGCGTCACGAGCAGACGGAACTCCAGCGCGGTCAGAGAGGCCTCCGCGTCGTCGACCCACACCCGGTGTCCGGGCCGGTCGAGGCGGAGCCGGCCGAACGTCGAGGGCGCCTCCTCCTCGCGGTGGGCGCCCGCCCGCCGGAGCACGGCCCGGATGCGCAGCACGAGCTCGCGGACGCTGAAGGGCTTGGTCACGTAGTCGTCGGCGCCCAGCTCGAAGCCGACGACGCGGTCGATCTCCTCGCCCCGCGCGGTCAGCATGATGATCGGGACGGCGCGGACGTGGGCGTCGGCCCGGATCTGGCGGCAGACGTCCGTACCCGGCACGTCCGGGAGCATCAGGTCGAGCAGGACGATGTCCGGGCGGGGATCCCGCCGCGTGCGCTCCAGGCCCTCCACGCCCGTCGACGCCGTCTCCACGTCGAAGCCCTCTCTGCGGAGGCTCCAGGCGAGGCTCCGGACCAGGTCCACCTCGTCCTCGATGATGAGCACGCGATCGTTCATGGCGCGTTCCGTCTACCGCCCGGGCGTGGCCGTGGCAAGAGCCGGCCTGAGGACTCGCGCCGTGATCGGAGGACGGTCCGGCGCGTCCCTCCGGTCCGCGTGACATCACGGTCCGCGTGACATCACACGACGCACCGCGGAAGGTGGGCAGCCGCGGCGTGGGCTGTAGCGTAGTTGCGTCACCTGTCACGGTGGCCGGCGGTGATCGGGTCGGGCCGCCCGAGCCGGTCGATGCGTTGCGCCCGGGTTTCCGCGAGGGTATCGTGAGCCCTCTCGTCTGCCACCGATCTTCTGCCATTGTCATCACATCGCTGCCGCGTCACGACACGACGCGGCGTGGGTGGGTGCGTCGATACCCCCGGGCGTCCCGGGTCGCCGCGCGCCCGGGAGGGAGCCGCCGTGTCGGCCATCGAGGAAGCCCCGTTCCCCGGACTCGTCCTGACGCTCGATCGGCAGGCGCGCGTGGTCCGGTGCGACGGCGTCCTCGCGTCGGGCATCGGCGACGGGACGGACCCGATCGGGCACCCCGTGTCGACCCTGGTGACGGACGGCGCGCAGGACGCCCTCGATGCGGCGGTCCGGGCCTGCCTTCGACGCGGGATCGGGACGACGGTCCAGGTGCCCCTCCGGACCTGCGATCCCGAGGGAGAGCGCCGCTTCCGCCTGAGCATTGCCGTGCGGCAGGACGGCGACGGCCTGATCGTGAAGGCGTGGGCGGTCTCGCGCTTCGAAGATGCCTCGCGCGGAGACGATCGCTTCGATCGGCTGTTCGAGAACGCCCAGGAGGCCCTGTTCGTCATCCGCAACGACGACGGCACCCTGACGCGCGTCAACCCGGCGCTCTGCCGGCTGCTGGGTTGCGCCGACTACGAGATCCTGGGCCAGCGCTTCGCCTCCTTCATCGCGGCGGAGGATCGCAAGCGGGTGCTGGACAACAACCGCCGCCGGGTGGTCGGCGATCCCACCCTGCCGGAGACGTATCCTCTCCGGGTCCTCCCGGTGGAGGGCGAGCCGCGCCTCTGCCAGTTCCGGGCGCAGCCGTTCGTCGTGCCGGGGCACGTGGTGGGCTCCATCGTCGACCTGTCCGGCATGCGCGCGCCGGTGGAGGAGGCCTTGGGGACGCTGCAGCGGGAGGGCCTCGTCGACATGGCCCGGGCGCTCACCCACGACTTCAACAACGTCCTGGGTAGCATCCTCGGCTTCACCGAGCTGATGGAGAGCCGCCTGGACCGGCCGGAGGCCCTCCCGGCCACCGTCGACGCCATCAAGCAGGCCGTGCGCAGCGGTCAGCGCCTCACGGAGCGCCTGCGCATCCTGGCGCGGCCCGTGGCGAGCGAGCAGCACGTGGTGGACGTGAACCGCCTCGTGCGCGAGGGCGTGGCGCAGGTCCGAGGCCGCGCGGACACCCGCCTCTCCGTCGTCGCGGACCTGGCCGACGAGCAGGTCCGGGTCCTGGGGGATCCCCACCTGGTCGCGCAGATCATCCTCAACCTCCTCGGCAACGCGGTGGACGCCACACAGGGTCCGGGTGAGGTCCGTGTGGCCACGTCGCTGCTGGAGGGTCACGCGTCGGAGCCCGGACGCCGGCGGGTCCGGCTGCGCGTGGAGGACACCGGCCACGGGATCCCGAGGCACCTGACGCACCGGGTCCTGCAGCCCTTCTTTACGACCCGGCGGGCCGCGGGGCGCCGCGGCCTGGGGCTGGCGGTGGTGGACGACGCGGTGCGCTCCCTCGGCGGCTCCATGGACCTGGAGAGCACCCCCGGCCGGGGGACGAGCGTCACCGTGGAGCTTCCCGCCCACCAGGAGGGCGCCTCCGCGGCGCGGCCGTCGTCGGAGGGCGGGCGGAGCGAGGATCGGGCGTCGGGCCGGCGCGTGGCCCTGGTCGCGGACGACAACCGCGGCATCCGCTCCCTGATCACGGCGGCGTTGCAGGAGCAGGGCCTGGAGGTCCTGTCCGTCCCGGACGGCGAAGCCGCCGCCGAGGCTCTGGAGGAGCTGTCGGACAGCCCCACCGTGTGCGTCCTCGACGTGGTGATGCCGGGGCGCGACGGCCTGGCCGTCGCGAGGCTCGCGCGACATCGCTTCCCGGCCACCCGCATCGTCGTGGTGAGCGGGCACCCGGAGCCCACGGACCCGGTCGAGGACGAGCGGGCCTACGACGTCTACCTCAGCAAGCCCTTCCGCCTCGCCGATCTCCTGCGCGCCGCGGGCCTGTCCATCTCGCTCTGACCCTGTCGGCCACGAACCCTCGTGCCGAGATGTGCGTGGATCGACGGGCGAACCGGATCGGCTCGCTGCGGTGCGGCGTGCCGCCGGGCTCGGTGGTGGTGCCCCGCCGGTTGCGCCGGCGCCGGCCCGGTGGTTGGGTGGGGCCGGCCGGGAGGCGAGCCATGGAGTGGACGGACGGGATGGACGCGGACGTGCTGATCGTGGGCGCGGGGACCGCAGGAGCGGCGGCCGCGGCCTCTTGCGCCCGCCGCGGCCTGCGCGTGACCCTGCTGGATCGGCGGCCGCTGGAGGAGGCCGGGGCGCGCTGGGTGAATGGCGTCCCCGCGTGGGCCTTCGACGAGGCGCGCTTCGACCGGCCCGAGCCTCCGGAGCGTGTCGCGGCCGGCCAGGGCTTCCACCTGGTGGCGGGCTGGGGCCCCCGGCGCGTGGTGGTCCCGGATCACGGCGTGCTGGACGTGGACATGCGGGCCCTGGTGGCGCGCCTCCAGGACGAGGCGCGGCGGGCCGGGGCACGGCTGGAGGGCGGCGTCCGGGTCCTGGGGGCGGACGGCGAGCAGGTGGAGACGGACCGCGGGAGCCTCCGCGCCCGGTGGATCGTGGACGCGTCCGGCCTCGGCGGTGCCGGCCTGGCCCCGACGCCGGAGGTGGCCCGCGAGGACCTCTGCGCGGCCGCCCAGGAGGTGCGCGAGATCGAGGATCCGGACGCCGCGAGGGCCTACTTCCGGCGCCACGAGGTGCCGGCCGGCGACACGCTGTGCTTCACCGGCGTCGCCGGAGGCTACTCCATCCTGAACGTGCGCCTCGAGGGGGAGCACGTCTCCATCCTCACGGGGAGCATCCCGGCCCTGGGCAATCCGTCCGGCCGGGAGGTGCTGGACCGCTTCGTCGAGGCGCAGCCCTGGATCGGTGAGCGGGTCTTCGGGGGAGCCCGGGCCATCCCGCTCCGACGCCCGGCCGATCGCCTCGCCCACGGGCGCGTCGCGCTGCTGGGCGACGCGGGCTGCCAGGTCTTCACGGCCCACGGCAGCGGCATCGGCGCCGGCATGATCGCGGGACGCATGCTGGCCGACGCGCTGGCCGGCGGGGAGGGGGCGCGGGGCTACGCGGTGCGCTGGATGCGCCGCTGGGGAGGACTTCTCGCCGCCTACGACGCCTTCCGGCGCTTCTCGCAGACCCTGGAGCCCGGCGACGTGGAGCGCCTCATGGCCTCGGGTCTCATGGACGCGGAGACGGCCCGCTACGCCCTCGCGCAGGAGCCTCTGCCCGTCGGGCCGCGGCTGTTGGCGTCACGGGCGAAGGCCGCGCTGCGGCAGCCTCGGACGGTGGCACGCATGGGCCCGGTGCTCGCCCGGATGGCCGCGCTGCGGGCGGTGTACACCCGCTATCCCGAGGATCCGGCCCGGGTGGGCCGCTGGGCGGCCGTCGCGGACCGGATCGCCGGGGATCGAGCGTAGACGGCCGGCCCGGCGCGTGACCCGAAGGTCGCGCGCCGCGCTCCGGCTCCTACGCATCGCTGGGCGGGGACAGGGCCGGCCCGTCGCCGATGCGACGACGACGGCGGCGTCGGCCGCCGGACTCCTTCTTCTCGCCCGAGGCCTTCGCCGGCCGCCGCTTGTCGGCGGGGCGCCTGGCGTCGGCCTTGCGCTCGTCGTCGTTCCGCGGCTTCGACTCGGCGCGCTTCTTCGGCTTCGAGCCGGCGCGCTTGTTCGACCCCGAGCCGGCGTCCTTCGACTTGCGCTCGTCGCCGGGCCAGCCCGTGTAGGGCTTCTTGTGCCGGCGGAACCGGCCGGCGTGGTCCGTGCCGATGAGCTCCTCGCCGGGCACGTCCGACGGGATCTTGTCGCCCACGTAGCTCTCGATGGCCGGCAGGTTCATCACCCAGTTCTCGCAGGCGAGGGTGATGGCGTTGCCCCGGGCGCCGGCGCGGGCGGTCCGGCCGATGCGGTGGACGTAGTCCTCGGGGTCCTGCGGGATGTCGTAGTTGAACACGTGGGTCACGTCGTCCACGTGGATCCCGCGGCTCGCCACGTCCGTGGCCACCAGGAGGTCGATCTTCCCCTCCTTGAAGGCCTCGATGAACTTCTGGCGCTTCCGCTGGGGGATGTCGCCGGACATGTAGACGGCCTGGTAGCCGTTCTGGTTGAGCCGCCAGGTCAGCTCCTCGCCCCACCGCTTGGTGTTGACGAAGACCAGGGACTTGTCGGGCTGCTCCTTCTGCAGGAGGCCCAGCAGCAGCTCCAGCTTCTCGTCGGAGGCGACGTGGTAGAGTACCTGGTCGATCTTGTCGACGACCAGCTCCTCCGGCGTCACCGAGACGTTCACCGGGTGGTCCATGAACCGGTAGGCGAGGCGCATCACGTCCTCGCGGAGGGTCGCCGAGAACAGCAGCGACTGGCGCTCGCTCTTGCTCGGCACGCTCCGGTACAGGTAGCTGATGTCCTTGATGAAGCCCATGTCGAACATGCGGTCGGCCTCGTCCAGGACGAAGACCTCGATGTTCCGCAGGTCGAGCACGCGGCGCTTGTGATAGTCGATGAGGCGCCCCGGCGTCCCGACGACGATGTCCGCGCCGGTCCGGAGATCGTTGGCCTGCTTCTCCCAGTTCGTCCCGCCGTAGGCGAGGGCGATCTCGAGATCCGTGTGGACGGCGAGCTCCTTGGCGTCGCCCGCGATCTGCATCGCCAGCTCGCGCGTCGGGGCCACGATCAGCGTTCGCGGCGTACCGTCGTCGGGCCGCTCGCCCTCGAGCAGCTTCTTCATCGCCGCCAGCAGGAAGCAGGCGGTCTTGCCGGTGCCCGTCTGCGCCTGCCCCGCCAGATCCTCGTCGTCGAGGAGGTGGGGGAGGGCCTGGGCCTGGATGGGGGTCGGAGTCTCCCAGCCGAGTTCCTCCACGGCCGTCAGAAGCGGCTCGGGGAGGTTCAGATCAGCAAATTTCAAGTGGTTCCTTCCTGTCTCTCGCCGGGCCGTGTCGCCTTCCTCGCGCTCACGGGACCCCGGCTCGTGGGTCGACGCCCACGTTCGGCCGGTCCTTCTGTTGTTTCCCTGAGACCAGCGTCGGCTCGGCGGGTGGGATGGGGCCGAGCCGCTCGGGGCTGGAAAGCTCCGGCTGCCCACCCTGGGCGCCGGGCGCATGCCCCGACTTGGTAGCGTCGTTCGAGATTTCTCTCTGCTTTCGCGCAGTAACTTGCGTCCGGAGGCGCGCCGAGTCAAGAGCTTGCCTGTATCCGGGCAGGGCGATCGCACAGTCGATCGCCCTCCCTTGCCCTTGCCCGTGCCCGTGCCCTTGCCTGCTCTCAGACGCGCAAAAGCCATCGTTTCCGAGCGGGTGCAATCCGGCGCCGGGCGCCGCATCGCCGGGCGGACCACACTTCTCCGACTTTGCGATTGCCCTGTGTATCCGGGCCGCGCCATGCGCTCGGGGGTGACGAACACGCCCCGGGAGCCTACCCTTCCCGGGAGGGGACGTGGGAGGGCATCCATGGTGGATCCGCGACAGCTCGAGCAGTACCGCATGGGGCCGGACTGGACGGAGGACGTGGAGCTCCCGGACGGCACGGTCGTGCACCTGCGAATGGTGCGCCCGTCCGACAAGAGCCTGCTGCTCGACGGCCTGCGCCGCATGTCGCCGGAGACCCGCTACATGCGGTTCTTGACGGCCAAGGACTCGCTCACCGACGGGGAGCTCCGCTATCTGACCGAGGTGGACTGCGTCGATCACGTGGCGATCGGGGCCAGCCGCCTCGACGTGCTGGGGCGGGTCGATCCGCTGGGCCTGGCCCGCTTCGTGCGCCTGGTGGACGATCCGACGGCGGCGGAAGGCGCCGTCACCGTGGTGGACTCCTTCCAGGGGCGCGGGCTCGGGCGGCTGCTGCTGTCCCGGCTGGCCGAGGCGGCCCTCGAGCGGGGCATCACCCGCTTCCGGGCCACGGCCCTGGCCTCCAACGCGCGCATCCGGGCGCTCCTGGAGGAGCTCGCCGTGGACACCATCCAGGTGGACAGCGAGGGGGAGGCGATGGTCCTGGACGTGCCGCTCGCCCCGCCGCCGTCCGCCGTGCCCGAGATGGTCGAGCAGGACGACGGCACCGTGCGCCCCAGGCGTCCCCGGAGGCCGCTCGAGCGGTTGCTGGCCGCCGTGGCCGAGGGCGCCCTCGAGATGTTCCACGTGATGGAGCGGTGGGTCCCCACCCTCCCCCAGGAGCGGGGCGATCGGCGGGGCGCCTCGGCTCCGCGGCGCCCCGGACAAGAGCGAGAGGAGGAGTGAGGGCCGCCCGGGGCGATCACCCCTCGTACTTCACGACCGCCTCGCCCTCGACGAGGACCTCGTCGTCCTGGTTCGTGCAGACGGTCTCCAGGGTGTAGATGGGCTTGTCCTCGCGGACCTTCTTCACGGTCACCGTCGCGGTCACCGTGTCGCCGATCCGCGTGGGCGCCTTGAACTGCAGCGTCTGGCCCAGGTAGAGGCTCCCCGGTCCGGGCAGCCGCGTCCCGAGGACCGTCGAGATCAGGCCGGCGCCCAGCATCCCGTGGGCGATGCGGCCGCCGAACGGCGTGCCGGAGGCGTAGGTCTCGTCGACGTGGACGGGGTTCATGTCGCCGGTGATGCCCGCGAACAGGACGACGTCGGCTTCGGTGATCGTCTTCGTGAACGACGCGCTCTGACCGATCTCCAGGGCCATGGTGCTCCTCCTTGGGTGAGGCCGACGGCATACCAGAAACGGCGCCGCTCGGGCACCGGGGCTGCCCCGGTTGGCAACGCGTCGGGGGAGGGCTACACACGGGACGTGCCCGCCGTATCGCCGACCATCCGCCTGCAGCGCGGTCCGCTGCGCTTCACCGCCGACGTCGTCGGGGACGGGCCGCTGGTGCTGTGCCTCCACGGGTTTCCGGATCACCGGCGCACGTGGCGACACGCGCTGCCGTTCCTGGCGGACGCGGGCTATCGCGCCGTGGCTCCGAGCCTGCGCGGCTACGAGCCCTCCAGCGTCCCGGCCGACGGCGACGTCCACCTGTCCACCGTGGCGCGCGACGTCCTCGCGTGGATGGATCGCCTGGAGGCGCCGCGAGCGCACCTGGTCGGCCACGACTGGGGCGCGGCCGTGACGTCGGTCGTGACGGCCATGGCCCCGGAGCGGGTGGCCTCGGCGACGCTCCTGGCGGTGCCGCCGCTGCGACGGGCGGGCCGGATGATGCGCCGGGTGCCGCAGGCCCTGCCGCGGCTGGCCTACATGGCCTTCTTTCAGCTTCCGGGCCTGCCCGAGCGGGCCCTTCTGGCGAACGGCGGGGCGGGGATCCGCCGTCTCTGGCGTCGCTGGTCCCCCGGCTGGCGCTGCCCGGAGCACGAGATGCGCCACGTGATCGAGACCCTGGCCCGGCCGGGCGTCCTCCCGGCGGCGTTGGGCTACTACCGCGCCCTCCCGGACGTCGTGACCCCGCGCGGACGGGAGACCTGGCGCCTGCTCACGTCGCGTCTGCGGACGCCGAGCCTCCTGGTCGCCGGGGAGGACGACGGCTGCATGGACCCGCGGGCCTGGGACGTGGGCGTGGAACCGCGCGACTTCCCCGCCGGGGTGCGGACCGAGAGGCTCGCGGGGGCGGGGCATTTCATGCACCTGGAGCGACCGGCGCGCTTCCACGAGGTGCTGCTGGAGCACCTGGACGGATGACCGGAGCTGGCGTCCCGGGCGCCTCTCCCCGATGATGGCCGCCGTGTGTGGCGCCCTGACCGTGCTGATCAGCGTGATCGCCCTGGGAGGTGCACCCGACGTGCCCGACCCGGCGGAGCACCTGGAGGACGTGCGCGAGTGGGTCCGCGCGGGGCGCATCGGCGCGGCCACCACCGCCCTGTCCGCGATGCTGCCGCTCATGGACGACGAGGCGGCGCGACGGGACGCCCGCTACCTGCTCGGACGCATTCTCGTGGACCGGGGTCGGGCCGAGGGCGCGCGCTACCTGGAGGCGCTCCCGGCCCCGTGGGAGCCGGTGGACGACCGCCGGCTGCTGTGGCTGGCGCGCGGCCGCGCCCTGCAGGCAGAGGACGAGGCCGCCCTGGAGGCCCTCGACGACGCCCTGGCGGCCGGCCTGCCCGACTCGGAGGAGGCGGACCTGCGGCTGCTCCGCGCGGAGGTCCTGGATGCGCTGGAGCGCCCGGAGGAGGCCGCCGGCACCCTGCGGCGGGTGGCGGACGGCGACGGCCCGCGGCATCTCCGGGCCCGGGCGCTGCGGAGGCTGGCGCTCCGCCTGGCGGACTCCGACCCCGAGGCGGCGACGAGGCATGCCCGGCGCCTCCTGCGCTATCACCCCGGAACCGAGGCGGCGCAGGCGGGGGGCATGCCGGTGTCGGTGGAGGACCTGTCGGATCGGGAGCGCTTCCGCCGGGCCCGCCGCCTCATGCGCGTGTTCCGGTACGAGGAGGCGCGCCGTGAGCTCCGCCGCCTCCTCGATCACCCGCGCCTGGGCCGCGAGGCGGCCTGGCGGGTGGGCGACATCGGCCTGCACCGCCTCCGGGACGCCCCCGGGGAGGCCCGGGCCATGTTCCGGCGCGTGCTGGAGGAGGGCGGGAGCCACCGGGAGGACGCCCTGTTCGGGTTGATGCGGACCTTCGTGAAGGAGGACCGCTACGAGGAGGCCCTCGAGGTCGGCGCCCGGTATCGGAAGCGCTATCCGCGCGGGAAGTTCCGGGAGACCGTGGACTACTACGAAGGCTGGCTGCCCTACGACGAGCGCCGGTGCGACGAGGCCCTGCCGCACCTGAAGCGATACATCCGCGTGCACGGCCGCCGCAAGTCGTACGTCCGGGGCTTCGTGGCCTGGTGCCACCTGCGGAACGAGCGCTGGGAGCAGGCCATCGAGGCGTTCGAGCACCTCGTCCCGTACGGCGGTCAGCTCATGCGCGGGAAGGCCTGGTACTGGCAGGCGGTGGCCTTCGACCGGCTGGACCGTCGGGACGAGGCCCGCGACAAGCTGGCGCGCCTGCGGAAGCACTATCCGCTGACCTGGTACGACGTCCTGGGCCAGCAGCTGCTCGCCCGGTGGGACGGGCGCGATCCGCGGGCGTCGAAGCTCCCGTGGCCCGAGGGAGGCGGGGAGGCCCTGGCCGCGCACCCCCTGGATCCGGCGGCGTGGGACTGGCCGGGGCTGAGCGGGCGCACGGCCTCGCGCTTCCGGCGCGTGCGGCGGCTCGTCGAGATCGGCGAGGTGGACCGCGCCCGGGCCGAGTACCGGAGCATCCGGAGCCGCGTGGAGCGGGCCGTCCCGCGCGCGCAGCGCCTGGAGTTCATCCGCTTCGTGTCGCACGCGGTGGAGGACTTCAAGCACGCCTGGCGCGTGGTCAGCGACGGCCGCCTGGGCGCCATGATGAAGCTGGAGGATCGGGGCGGCGTCCGCTGGCTGCTCGCCTATCCGCGGGCGTATCGGCACCTGGTGGAGCGCCTCGGGGAGGAGCATGGCGTCCCGCCGACGTTCGTGTGGGCCATCATGCGCCAGGAGAGCCGCTATCACCCGGCCATGGTCTCGGCCGCGGACGCCATCGGGGCCCTGCAGATGATCCCCCAGACCGCCGAGAAGGTGGCGGCGGACATGGGCACGACCTACGAGGCCCCCACGTTCCCGGACCCGCGGGTGGGCTTCCCGTTCTCCTTTTTCTACATGGCGAACCACGACGCCACCTGGAACGGCCAGCTCGTGCTCACCGCGGCCAGCTACAACGCCGGCCCCGAGCCCGTGGCCCGGTGGCTCCGTGAGAACCCGGGCGCCTCCCTGGCGGTCCTGGCCGAGGAGATCTCGTACAACGAGGCCCGCGCCTATGCCCGGATGGTCGCCGGGCACATGCTGCGGAACCTCTACCTGTACGTCCCCGACGCCGCCGACCGCGCGCCCCTCCTCGACCGCCTCTTCCCCGTCGAGGTCGACTACGACGTCCCGGAGGACGTGGGCTACTGACCGTCCTCCTCGTGGACCCGGACGTGGTCGAAGCCGTGGGCCCCGGTGCATCGGGGTGCGACGGCCGGGGGCGGCTCACAGTTCGTCAAATGGCGCGAGCCCATGGACGGATCCGGGGGCCTACCGCCCGAAGGCCTCGGGCTCCAACTCCACCCAGAACAGGCCCCGGAAGTCTCCCTCCTCGAAGCCCGTGGCCTGGTCCTCCGGGTACTGGGCGGCGAGGCGCTGCTCGACCGGCTCGGGCAGGTCGGTTCCGTGGCAGGTCAGGCACATGCCCTTGACGCGGATGGGCTCCACGTAGCCCCAGCGTTCGTCGCCCAGCCTCACGACGCGGTGGGCGGCCTGTGCCGGCTCGTCGGCCTCCCGGAACTCCTCGAGGAGCGGCTTCATCCAGTCCTCGGGCGCGTTGTCCGGGTTGCGGAGCTTGTGGCTCGTGCGTCCGATCGCGATCCCCTCGCCGGAGGCCTCGGCCGCGAGGTCGGGGGCCTTCACCCGGCAGACGTCGATGGCCTCGCCGGGGCCCTCCTCGAGGCCCGCCATCAGGGCCTGCTTCAGGTTCTTCTTGAATGGCTTCAGGGCCTCCGCGGCGCGGGTGGCCACCTGGTCCTCGGAGACCTCGCCCGCGGCGGGAGGCGAAGACTCCTCCTTGCAGGCGCCGAGGGTCAGGCCGACCAGGATCGCGGGCATCAGGAGGGACGTGCGTGCGAGGGACATCACCGTGCTCCCAGGAAGGCGTCGAGGTACCTGTCCACCATACCGCGGATCTCGGGCGTCGGGGAGTCCGTCGTGAGGGGGCCCACGACCACCACCCGCGGGCCGTTCGTCGTCGCCTCGGCGTGGTGCACGAGGCCGCTCCGGTTCGCCCAGCGCACCACCTTCACCACGCCCTTCGCCGCCCGCTCCGCCGACGGATAGTCCAGGACGATGACGCGCAGAGGCGTGCCCTCGACGCGCCAGATGCGGCCGTCCTCCGCCCGCATCAGGTCGATCTGCGCCTGCACCAGGGACACGGCCGCCGGCGCGAGCCCGGACTCCAACGCGGCCATGGCCTTCTCGGGCGCGGATTCCGGCACCTGGACCTTCGCCTCGGCGTGCTCCGGCTCCTCCGGGCTCTCCGTGATCTCGGGCGCCGGCTCCTCGCCGTGCCCCTCGTCCGACCTGCAGCCCCCCGCCACGAGCAGGACGCCCAGGGTCACCGCAGTCACGAGCCTCACATGGTCCATCGCGCCCCTCCGCGTGAAGGCTGCGGGGACCATACCCAACCCCGTCCCAGAGCGACAAGCGCCCCGACGCGCCATCGGTTGCACTCGCGGACGCATCCGTCGACCATCCGGGCGTGCACGTCCCGGAGATCATCCTGCCCGTCGTATGGCTGGACGGGGCCTGGCTCCCCGCCGCGGAGGCTCGCGTCAGCGCCTTCGACCGCGGCTTCCTCGTGGCGGACGGCGTCTTCGAGACCCTGCTGATCACCCGCGGCGCTCCCGTGGCCTGGGCGGCCCATCGGGATCGCCTCGCCCGGACGGCCTCCTTCATGAGCCTGGAGCCCCCGTGGGACGACGCGGGCCTCGAGCGGATCGTCCGCGGTCTCGTGCGCCGGAACTATCTGGACGCGGTCGACGCCCCCGAGGCGGCCCTCCGTCTGACCCTGACCCGCGGGCCGCACCTGGGCGGCCCGTCCACGGCGTTCCTGTTCGGCAGGCGCCTCACGCCGGGGCACCTGGCCAGGCGCACCGACGGCGTCCGCCTGTTCCGGCTCCCGTTCGAGGGTCGCGCAGCCGGGGGCCTGGCGCGCCACAAGACCCTGAGCCACCTCGCGAGCTCCCTGGGACAGATCTGGCTCGCGGCGCGCACCGACGACCCACGGGCCGAGGGGCTCTTCGTGGACGCGTCGGGCGAGGTGGTGGAGGGCAGCGCCTCGAACGTGTTCATCGTGGAGGACGGCCGCCTGATCACGCCGCCCCTCGGCGTGGGCGCGCTTCCGGGAACGGCGCGTGCGCGGGTGGTCGAGATGGCCCCGGACCTCGGGCTGGAGGCCTCCGAGGAGCCGGTGTCCCTGGGGCGCCTCCGCGCGGCCGACGAGGTCTTCGTCACGGCGAGCACGCTGCACGTGGCCCCGGCCGTGGCGCTGGACGACGCGCTCCTGGGCGGCGGGGTGGTCGGCCCCATCACCCGGCGGGTGGCGGACGCCTACCGGGCGCGGGCCGACGAGGACGTGGCGGCCTGGCACTGCGGCTGACTCGGCGAGTCAGAGGCCGTTGCGCTCGCGCTCCCGCTTGCCGCGCTCGGCGAGGATCTCGTGGACGCGCTCCTCCAGGCGCTTCTTGTCCACCCCGGCCTTCGCGCGCGGCTTGTCCGGACGGGCCCCGGGGCGGTCCGGCTCCTCGGCCATCCGGGGCGCCTCGGCCTCGTCCTCCTCCTCCGCGAAGACCATGGCGATCTCGTCGGCGAAGCGCTCCCGCTCCGTGTCGGTCGGGCCGCGTCGGGACGACATGGCGAAGCCGGTGGCGGCGTCCCGGGTGTGGGCCACCTCGTGGGCCAGCAGGGCCGCGCCCTCCGGCGACTGGGGATCGAACTCCCCGGCGTCCACGAAGATGTCCTCGTCGCCGATGGCGAAGGCCCGCGCCTCCATGGCGCGCGCGGCCTTCGACGCCGTGGCCCCGCGGTGGACGCGGACGTGGCCCACGTCGCCGAGCAGCGGCTCCAGCCGGCTGGTGATGCGCGGGTCGAGGTGCGACGGGACCGTGTCGCTCAGCAGCTCGCGGCCGTAGCTCTGGTAGCGCTCCAGGATGCGGTCCTGGAGGCCGGGCTCCTCGACGCGCTGCGCCAGCTCCTCGAGGGCCTCGCGTTCCTCGTCGCGCTCCGGCCCCTCGTCTCCGGCGAGGACCTGCAGGCTCTCGTCGATCGCCTCGACGTCGCCCGAGGGCTTGTCGTCATCTGCCGCCACGTGCACGCTCCTTGCTGGCTGCGTCGTGCCGCGCGCGCTCCGGCCCACGCGACACGGGCGACCCCGCTCCCCGGAGACAACAGCACGAGGATACCGGGGCGACCGCCGGATGCAAGGCCCGCGCGCGATGTCGAAAGCCTTTGGGGCCCCCGCGTGTTCTGATATCTTGTCGCCCCTTCGCCGACCCGCCGCAGGGAACCCCATCATGCTGAACTGGTTCAAGAGCCTCATCGGTACGTCCAACGAGCGGACGCTGGCCAAGCTGCAGCCCCTCGTGGATCGCATCAACGAGCTCGAGGCCAAGACCTCGAAGTACACGGACGAGCAGCTCCAGGGGAAGACCGCCGAGTTCAAGGAGAAGATCGCCAACGGCGCGGACCTCGACGACCTGCTGCCCATCGCCTTCGCGGTCGTGCGGGAGGCCTCCAAGCGCGTGCTCGGCATGCGCCCGTACGACGTCCAGCTCATCGGCGGCATCACGCTCCACGAGGGGCGCATCGCCGAGATGAAGACGGGCGAGGGCAAGACCCTGGTGGCGACCCTGCCCATGTATCTCAACGCCCTGTCCGGCGACGGCGCGCACCTGGTCACGGTCAACGACTATCTGGCGGCCCGCGACGCCGAGTGGATGGGCCAGGTCTTCCGCTTCCTGGGCCTGAGCGTCGGCACCATCGTCAGCAACATGCCGGATCCGGATCGGCGGCGGTCCTACGCGTGCGACATCACGTACGGGACGAACAACGAGTTCGGCTTCGACTACCTCCGCGACAACATGAAGTTCAGCCTGGATCGCCGGGTCCAGCGGAAGCTGAACTACGCCATCGTCGACGAGGTGGACTCCATCCTCATCGACGAGGCGCGGACCCCGCTCATCATCTCGGGGCCGGCCGACAAGTCCTCCGAGTGGTACTACCGCATCAACGCGGTCATCCCCTTCCTGAAGCGGGAGGAGGACTTCATCGTCGACGAGAAGGCGAACAGCGTGACGCTCACGGACGCGGGCGTCGACAAGGTGGAGGACCGCCTGAAGGTGGGCAACCTCTACACCACCGAGAACATCGAGATCCTCCACCACGTCAACCAGGCGCTGAAGGCGCACACCCTGTTCAAGAAGGACGCGAACTACGTGGTCGAGGACGGCAAGGTCGTCATCGTCGACGAGTTCACCGGCCGGAAGATGTCCGGGCGGCGCTGGTCCGACGGGCTCCACCAGGCCGTCGAGGCGAAGGAGGGCGTCCGGATCGAGCAGGAAAACGAGACGCTCGCCACCATCACCTTCCAGAACTTCTTCCGCCTGTACGACAAGCTCGCCGGTATGACCGGCACGGCGGACACCGAGGCGACGGAGTTCGCGGAGATCTATGAGCTCGAGGTGGCCGTCATCCCCACGAACAAGCCGATCGTCCGGGATGACCAGAACGACCTCATCTACAAGACCGAGCGCGAGAAGTGGTTCGCGGTGGCCGACGAGGTGGCCGAGGCGCACGACAACGGCCAGCCGGTCCTGGTCGGCACCACGAGCGTCGAGAAGTCCGAGTACCTCTCGAGCATCCTCGATCGGAAGGGCATCGTCCACCACGTGCTGAACGCGAAGTTCCACGCCATGGAGGCGGAGATCGTCGCCCAGGCGGGCCGGAAGGGCGCCGTGACCATCGCGACGAACATGGCCGGCCGAGGCACGGACATCGTCCTGGGCGGCAACCCGGAGGAGCTCGCCGAGCGGGAGACCGGGACCGACGAAGGGCCCGAGTTCGTCGAGGCGCTGAAGCGCTACACGGAGCAGTGCAAGGAGGAGAAGGAGGAGGTCATCGAGGCCGGCGGCCTCTTCGTGGTGGGCACGGAGCGCCACGAGAGCCGGCGCGTCGACAACCAGCTTCGAGGCCGCGCAGGGCGTCAGGGCGACCCGGGGCGCAGCCGCTTCTTCCTGAGCCTCGACGACGACCTGATGCGTGTCTTCGGCTCGGACCGCATCAAGAAGGTCATGGACACCCTCAAGCTGCCCGAGGGCGAGCCCATCGAGCACAAGTGGATCAACAAGGCGGTCGAGAACGCCCAGCAGAAGATCGAGGGGCGGAACTACGACCTCCGGAAGAACCTGCTCGAGTACGACGACGTGATGAACCTCCAGCGCAAGGCCCTGTACAGCCTGCGCGAGGAGATCCTCACCGGCGACCAGGTACACGCGAAGGTCCGCGAGGCCATCGACGACGTGGTCTACGCCATGTGCGACCAGTACCTCCCCGAGGGCGCCCTGGACGCCTGGGACCGGGAGGCGCTTCAGCACGCGCTGAAGGCCCAGTTCACGGTCGACGTGGACTTCTCGCAGGTGAAGGACCAGACCAGCTTCGAGGACTTCAAGTCGGCGGCCAGCGAGCAGGTCGGCGAGGCCTACGACACCCGCGAGAAGGCCATCATCGACAAGCTCCAGCGGGCCGCCGAGGCCCAGGGCAATCCGGTCGACGAGGAGGTCGCCCGGGAGCGCTGGCGCTTCTTCGAGCGGGAGCGCTATCTCCGGGCCATCGACCAGCTCTGGAAGCACCACCTCAAGGTCATGGACTCCCTCCGCCAGGGCGTGAGCCTGCAGGGCTACGGCCAGAAGGACCCGAAGCAGGTCTACAAGAAGGAGGGCTACGAGCTCTTCCAGATGATGGTCGAGAAGATCAAGGAGAACGTCACGGAGACCCTCTTCCGGGCCGAGGGCCCCACGGAGGAGGAGATCCAGCGGATGCGGCAGAAGCGCCTCGAGGAGGAGCAGAAGCTCATGCTCGGCCGCGGCCAGATGCCCGGGCAGGCGCAGGGCAAGGCCGACAAGGAGCCGGAGGGCCGCGTGGTCCACTCCGGCGGCACCTACGAGCGCAAGCTGCCGAAGATCGGCCGGAACGACCCGTGCCCCTGCGGCAGCGGCAAGAAGTTCAAGAAGTGCCACGACGGCAAGCTGGACGAGCTCGCGGCCATCCTGCAGCGGAAGGGTGACAAGGCGGTGGCCTCGGGGCGGTGAGGGCTGGCGCGGCCGGGGGATCGACCACGACCACGACCACGTCCACGTCCACGGCGCCGCCTGGGGCGGCGGTGCTTGACACCCGCCGGGGGGCGCCGCGATAACCGCCGCCCATGGAGATCTACCCGGACATCGACGCCCTGCCGGACGAGCCCATCGAGCCGGTCTGCACGATGGGCAACTACGACGGCGTACACCGGGGACACCAGGCGATCCTGGCGCGCATCCAGGAGGAGGCGCGCCGCCTTGACGCGCCCAGCATGGTCATCACCTTCGACCCGCACCCGCGGACCGTGCTGCGGCCCCACCTGCCGCACCAAGCCATCATGTCCCTCCGCGAGCGTTTGCGGACCTTCTGGGACCTGGGGATCGACCACTGCCTGGTGATCCCCTTCGACCAGGACTTCGCCGAGATGACGGCCCGGGAGTTCGTGGAGGAGGTCCTCTGGGAGGACCTGCGCATCCACGCGCTCCACATCGGACCCCACACGACGTTCGGTCACGAGCGCAGCGGCGACGAGAAGTTCCTGGCCTCCGAGGGGCGGCGCCTGGGCTTCGACGTGGGCGTCGTCGATCCCGTATACATCGACGGCGAGCGCGTCTCCTCGACCCGCGTCCGCAAGGCCATCCTGGCCGGCGACATGCAGCTCGCGGCCAAGCTCCTGGGGCGGCAGCACCTGGTGGTCGGGGAGGTCGTCGAGGGTGACCGCCGAGGCCGGGAGCTGGGCTTCCCCACGGCGAACCTGAAGACCGACGGCGCCATGCTGCCGCCGGCGGGCGTCTACGCCGCCTGGGCCTGGCGCGAGGGCGCCGAGCGGCGGCGCGCCGTCGTGAACATCGGCTATCGTCCGACCTTCCACGACGACAGCGGCCTCACGGTGGAGGCCCACCTCCTGGACTTCGAGGGCGACCTGTACGGCGAGACGCTCTTCCTGGGCCTCGTGAAGCGCATCCGGGGCGAGGCGAAGTTCGAGGCGATCCCACAGCTGAAGCGCCAGATCAAGCGGGACGCCGGCGACGCGCGCCGCATCCTCGGGGGCGGGGGATGAGCGGCGGTCGCGGGCTGCGCCTGGGCCTCCTCGGTCACCCGGTGGGCCACAGCCTGTCCGCCGTCATGCACGAGGCGGCGCTGGACGCCCTGGGCCTCGCCGGGCGCTACGACCTGCTGGACACGCCGCCGGAGGCCCTCGACGAGCGCGTGCAGCGCCTGCGGGGCGGGGGCCTGGACGGGCTGAACGTCACCATCCCCCACAAGGAGGCCGTGGCCGCCCTCTGCGACCACCTGTCCGGCGACGCTGCGGCGCTGGGCGCCGTGAACACGCTGGTCCGGGCGCGCGGCGACCGCGTGGAGGGACACAACACGGACCTGCCGGGCCTCGTGGACGCCCTGGACGCCCGCTGGCCGGGGCGCCCCTGGATGGACGGCCCGGCCTGCGTCGTGGGGGCCGGAGGTGCGGCACGGGCCGCCGTCCTCGCCGCCTTCCTCACCGGCGCGGTCGAGGTCCGCGTCCTGAACCGCACCCGCGAGCGGGCGGACGTCCTCGCCGAGGCCCTGGGCCCCCACGTCCCGGGGCCGCTCCGCGCGTGTGGGGAGCCTCCGGACGCCCTCGCCGAAGTCGGCCTCGTGCTCCAGGCCACCTCCATGGGCATGGGGACGACGCCGAACGCCCGGGAATGGGCGGATGTCCGCGACCGGGCGCGCGCCACCCTGGACGCCGGGCCGGCCGCCTGCGTGCTCTACGACCTCGTCTACAGGCCGGAGCGCACGCCGTGGGTGGCCGCGGCGCGGGACACGGGGCGGGACGCCGACAGCGGCCTGGAGATGCTCGTGCGTCAGGCCGGCTACGCCTTTCGGTTGTGGACGGGCCGGGAGGCGCCCCTCGACGTCATGCGCGCGGCCGCCCGCGCAGCGCTCGGACCAGCGCCGCGGCCTTGACCTCCGTCTCCTCCCACTCGGTGGCCGGGTCGCTGTCGGCGACGATGCCCCCGCCGGTCTGGTAGAGCAGGCGACCGCCGGCCGCCACGCACGTGCGGATGAGGATGTTGAAGCTGGCGCCGCCGTCGGGCCCCACGACGCCGAGGCTCCCGGTGTAGAACCCTCGGCGGAGGCCCTCCACGCGCTCGATGCGGGCCATGGCGGCGATCTTCGGTGCGCCCGTGATGCTCCCGCCCGGGAACAGCGCCCCGAGGAGGTCCACCAGGTCCGCGTCCGGCCGGACGTCGGCCACGACGTCGCTCACCAGGTGGTGCACGGTGGACAGGGTCTGCAGCCCGAACAGGTCCGCGACGTGCACGCCACCGGGCACGGCCACGCGGCCCAGGTCGTTCCGGACCAGGTCCACGATCATCACGTGTTCCGCTCGCTCCTTCGGGTCGGCCCGAAGCTCGCGGCCCAGGGCTTCGTCCTCCTCGCGCGTGGTGCCCCGCGGCCGTGTGCCCTTGATGGGGTAGCTGTGGGCCTCGCGCTGCGCCGGGTCCCAGGTGAGCAGGCACTCCGGCGACGCGGAGGCCAGCCAGGTCTCCCTGTCGAGCGCCCAGAGCGCCCCGAAGGCCGGCGGCGTGGCGCGGCGGAGGCGGCGGTACAGGGCGGGCGTGAGGGCCGGGTCCATGGGCGCCTCCAGCCTGCGGGCCACGTTGGCCTGGTAGAGGTCGCCGGCGGCGATGCCTTCCAGCACGTCCTCCAGGGCCACCCGGTGAGCCGCCGGGGACATGGTGCTCTCCAGCGCCTCCGGAAGCCCCTCGGATGCCGTAGGACCGGCGTCCCCGCCGGTCGCCGGGCGGTCGGAAAGTGTGAAATGAGTAGGTTTGACCCCACTCAGCCAGGCCTGGAGGTGGCGGCGGGCCTCGTCGGTCACGCCCCGTAGGGTCCACGGGCCTTCGGGGCCCGGGGACTCCAGCCAGGCGGGATAGCGCGCTACGATCACGTCGGGGAGGGGCGGGTCCTCGCGGGCGGTGGCCGGGGTGCGCTCGAGGTTGCGGCCGGCGTCGTAGGCCAGGAGCACCGCGTACACCGCGCCGTCGCCGCCGGTGGGCGGCAGGCGCTCGCGGAGCCACGGCAGCAGGCCGCGGAAGGGCAGGGCCTCGACGCGGACACGGTCCAGCCGATCGGGCAGGGCCGCGAGGAGATGGCGCCCGGGAGCGAACCCGCCCGGGCCCGTGGCGTACCCGTCGCCGCCGTCGGCCCAGAAGGGGTGGGCCTCCGCGGCGTCGGGACGCTCGAACAAGCGCGCCGCCAACGCCTCGGCGGGGATCCTCGTCGGAGGGTCCCCTACTTCTTCTCCTCCTCGAGGAGCGCCTCGAGCTCCGCCTCGATGTCCTCGTCGGACGTGGAGGACTCCACCTCCTGGGGCTTCTCGGCGGTCTCCTCGGGCAGCGCGGCCGCGGGGACGCCCATCTTCGCCTTCAGGGCGGACAGGGCGTCGTCCTGGGCCGGCGCGGAGGACTCGAGGGCGGCGAACTCCTGCTCCAGGGACGGCTCGGCGGCGCCGGACAGCTCCGTGGACGCCTCGGCCTCCGCCTCGATCTGATCCACCTTGCCCTCCATACGAGCGAAGGTGTCGAAGGCGCTCGTGTCGCTCATCCCCGACATGGTGTCGTGGATGTGCTTCTGGGCCTCCGCGCGCTTCTGGCGCGCGATGAGCAGGTTCTTCTTCCGCTGCGCCTCCTGGATCTTGCTGTTGAGCTGCGTCAGGGAGTCCCGGAGCTGATCGGCCGCCTGCTTCTGGGCCATCCACTGCTCCTGGTACTGGGTGGACAGCCCCTCGTGCTCGTTCTTCTTGGCGAGCGCCTGCCGGGCCAGGTCGTCGCGCCCGGCCCGGACGGCCGTCATGGCTTTGGTCTCCCACTCCTTCGCCTGCTGAAGCTCCTTTTCGTACTGGCGCTTCAGCCGCTTCTCGTCGGCGATGGCCGTGGCGACCTGCTTGCGGGCCTCCAGGAACTGGGAGCGCATGTCGATGATGAGCTGCTCGAGGATCTTCTGGGGATCCTCCGCCTTGCTGATCATCGAGTTGATGTTCGACTTGATGAGCGTCGACATGCGGCTGAAGAGGCTCATGCGTCGGCTCCCTCGGTGCTCTTGTGGAAGGCCTTGAGCTGCTTGTAGTGCTCGCTGATGGCGAGCGTCAGCCCCTCGACGGCGGCCTGGAACTCATTGAAGTCGATGTTCTCGGACTGGAGCGTCTCCGTCACGATCACGGCCTGATCCTCCAGCCCGTAGGCGCCGGCGACCATCTCCTCCGCGTTGAGGCGGAGGAGCAACTCGTACAGCCCGGCGCGGGCCGTCTCGTCCTCCGGGACGTTCATCAGCTTCACCCGGAACACCACGATGGGTGGGCTGAACTGCACGACGATGTTGTCTACCTGCTCGAACTCGTCGTGGATGATCCAGAGTCCGTCGTCGAGGCTGTCGTAGTCGACGCCGCTCTGCAGCAGGAAGTCCTCGATGATCTCCTGACTCTGCTCCATGAGGCTCCTCGCTTCGTGGAAGGGGAGGCGGGCCGGCGGTTGAACCGGGCGGGTTTTCGGGGTAGCAAGGCGCCCTCCGGGCGTCAAGACCGCCCGGCCCACATGCTCGAGGGAATGTCCATGCGCATCGGAGCCGTGCTCGCCGTCGCCGCCCTCCTGTGGCTGGCGGCCTGCAACGAGGCCATCGACGTGCGGAACGCGGGGCCGCGAGCGACCTGGGTCGCCGTCCAGCCCGCGGAGGACGGGATCGTGGAGCTGACCCTCTGGGTGTCGGACCTGGACGGCGATCCCGTGGACGTGGAGGCCGGCTGGCGCGCCGACGGGGAGGCCGAGGTCACGCCGCTGGCCCTGGCGCCGGGCAGCCACGGCACCGCGGGGCTCACCACGGAGCAGGAGATCTTCGATCCCGCCGGGCAGCCCCACCGGCTGCTGTGGGACGTGGAGGGCGTGCCGACGGATCGGGACCTGCGGCTGATCTTCGTGCCCGACGACCGCGAGGCGGGGGCCGGACGGACCGCCGAGAGCCCGCCCTTCCGCGTGGACGAGGGGCTACCGACGCCGGCCCGCCTCGTGGAGCAGGAGCGCCCGTAGGAGAGCTGCTCAGCTCTCCAGCGGCAGCCCGAGGCGCGGGCCCAGCTCGCGGAGCACGGCCTGGTAGGCCTGGCTGCCGGAGCAGGCGGCGTCGTAGCGGAAGACGGGCGTGCCCTCGGCCTGGGCCTGGGCCAGCCGCGTGTTCACGGGCACCACGGCGTCCAGCAGGTACGAGCCGTAGCGGCTCGACAGGGCGCGGTCCACGGACTCGTTGACCCGCTGGTTCCGCGCGTCGACGCGCGTTCGGAGGATGCCGAGGATGCCCGGGGCGTGGTTGAGCGTCTCGTCCAGCGTCTCCAGGGTGTCGAAGATGTCGTCGACGCCCTCGAGGGCCAGGGTGCTCATGTCGCACGGGACCAGCACCCAGTCCGCAGCCATGAGGCCGTTGACGGTCAGCGAGCCCAGGTTGGGCGGGCAGTCCACCACGACGGCGTCGTAGTGCGTGCGGGCGATCTTCAGGGCCGAGCGCAGGAGGAACTCCTTGCCGATCCGGCCGGCCATGACGCCCTCCGTGGCCGACAGGTCCTTGTCGGACGGCGTCACCCACAGGTTCGGGATGGCCGTGGGCAGGGCGATCTCCTGCATGTCCCGGCGCTTGCCCAGGAGGATGCCCGAGGCGGACTCCCCGGCCATGCCGCGGAGCTCCGTGTGCAGGGCCGAGCCGCAGTGTCCCTGGGCGTCCATGTCCACGAGCAGCACGCGGCGGTCGTGGAACATCGCCAGGCCGGCGGCCAGGTTCACGGCGGTGGTGGTCTTGCCCACGCCGCCCTTCCTGGCGCAGACGGTGATGACCTGCCCGTCGCGGGTGCCCTTGTCCAGTCGTCCCTCGCCGCGCACCAGGCGCCGCAGGGAGTCGCCGAGGATGTTCGTCATGGGGCCCTCCTCCCGGATCCCGACACAATCCGCGGCGAGCTTAGCCGTTCGGCCGTGGGAATCAACTTCCGCCTGTAGCGGCGCCGGGGGCGGGGTGACCAGCGCGGGAACCTTGCCCCTCGGGGGGCCGCTGCTACACTCCGGCCGGGAACAGGGCTCCGGGCGCGACCGTTGGGCTCGAACAGGACCTCCGGAGCGACGGGTACGGACTCATATGGCACGCAACAGACTGCTTGCGATGATGCTGTTGGCGCCGCTCGCCGTCGCGCCGGCGTGCGACCGGGAGTCCGGGGCCGCGGAGGCGCCCTCGCCCGCGCCGACGACGGAGTCCGACCCGTCTTCGGAGCCGCAGGCCGCCGACGAGCCCGCGCCGAGCCGCGAGGCGCTCGCACGCCGCATCCGGGGCTTCCTTGACCAGTGGTCCCAGCGGGAGCGGGCGTTCCTGGACGCCTGGCAGGGGGACTTCGAGGGCCGGCTCGAGAAGCTGAGCTGGTTCAAGCAGCTGCGCACGAAGGCGTACGAGTCCCGGGGATACAGCCTGATCTTCAGCGACGGCCAGGACCTGGAGCCGGCGGCCGACGCCATGCTCGCGGCCCTGGACGACCTGGAGGCCCACGCCCTGGACCCGAAGCCGTACGAGCGCGAGGTGGTCGAGCCGCTGCGGGACCGTGTCGAGGACGCCCGGGTCATGTACCTGGACGAGCTCGCGCAGGAGGAGGGCAGCAAGGAGGCGGTCCTCTGGGAGCTGGTACAGGAGCTCCGCGGCAGCCTGGCCATGGACCTCCGGACCATCGAGGTGGCCCTGGCCGAGACGGAGCTGACGGACGAGGACGTGCCGCTCGTGGATCGGGCCGAGGCACAGCTGGGCGACATCTTCGAGGCCAAGGCGCGGCTGAACGACGCCCTGCGGGACCTGGACCTGGCGCTGCTGAAGCGCTGGTACCGCTACGCCTACGACATGCGCTTCGCGCGCAGGGCTCACCCGTTTCACGCCGATCGGACGGACGCGGCCGGCGTCGAGCGCGCGGCGGACGACCTGTACGCCCTGTTCGAGGCGACGGACTTCGACGACCTGGAGGCCGAGCTGGCGAGGCTGGAGCCGCAGCACCCCGACTATCGCGAGCTCATGAAGGGGCTGGCCTTCTACCGGACGCTCGCGGAGGAGGTGGAGCACGTGGAGCTGCCCGCCTCGGCCTGGCGGCTCGACAAGGGCGCGAAGGGCGAAAAGGTGGAGCTGCTCCAGCGCCGTCTGGCCCAGGAGGAGTACTACGACGGCGAGGTCGACGGCGTGTACGGCGACGAGCTGGCCGAGGCCGTCCGCTTCTACCAGGAGACCCATCAGTTCAACGAGACGGGGCGCATGGATCGGCCGACCCTGCGCTCGCTGAACCGGGACTTCCAGCTCCGCTCCGAGCAGATCGAGCTGGCGCTCCAGCGGCACCGGGAGAGCCCCATGCACCAGGGGCCCAACCGCTTCGGGGAGCACCCCGTCCAGGCGCGCATCAACATCCCGGCCTTCGAGGCGGTGTTCTTCCGCGACGGGGAGGCCGTCCGGAAGCACGGCGTCGTCGTCGGCAACAACGGCGTCGAGGTGGACGAGCGGACCGGCCTGAAGGGGTACGTGAACCGGACCCGCCTGTTCACGGCGGAGATGGAGACGGTGGTCCTCAACCCCAAGTGGCGGGTGCCGTCGCGCATCAAGGAGCAGGAGCTGGACATGGAGCTCCTGGAGGAGCCGGACTTCTACGAGAAGAACGGCTACGAGGTGAAGATCCGCGACGACGGCAGGGAGGAGGTCATCCAGCTCCCGGGACCCGGCAACGCCCTGGGGCTCGTGAAGTTCCTGTTCCCGAATCCGTACAGCATCTACATGCACGACACGCCCCACAAGAAGCTGTTCGAGCGCGAGATCCGCGCCTACAGCCACGGGTGCATGCGGACCCGCGACGCCATGAAGCTCGCGGAGTGGATCCTCGTGGACGTGCAGGGGCTGACCCCGGAGCGCTTCCAGGAGATCCTGGACTCGCGGGAGACCTACGGGATCGGCCTGGAGACCAAGATCCCGGTGAGCACGGACTATCTCACGGTCGGCGTCCACGACGAGTCCGGCCGGATGATGTTCTTCGCGGACATCTACCGCTTCGACCGGGACTATCGGAGGGGCAAGACCCCCTACGCCGAGCCGCCCGAGCCACACCTGGAGCAGGTGGTGCTGGTCCGATGAGCGACGAGGAGACCCCGGACGAGCCGCCCGACGTGGACGCGGCCCTCGCGGACGTCGATCCGGAGCTGCTGGACAGCCTCGAGTTCGTCATCAACCCGGACGGGAGCGTGACGTTCATCGACTTCCCGCCGGAGCTGCTCGACGTGGCCCACGCCCTCAACCCGGACGACCCGATCGTCTGCGAGCGCCTCGAGCTGCTGAAGCAGACCATGGCCTGACCGCCGGGGTGGTCCCTACGCGGCCTCGTCCTCGCGGAAGATGACGTCCGCGAAGTCGGCGAGGCCCCGCAGGTCGTGGATGTCCCGGTCGAACAGGGGGACGGTCCACAGGCGGTCGGCCGCCTCGCCGAGGTGCTCGCGGACCTCCGCGACGCGATCCCGGTCGACCTCCGAGAGCACCTCGTAGCGATCGCAGGCCCGGGCGATGCGCTTCACGAGCGCCACCACGTGGTTCCGGTCGTGGAACTCGAGGGCCTTCACCTCGTCCACGGCCTCCAGCAGGTGGTCCGCCAGGCCCTCCCGGGCATCCTCGGGCAGGTAGGGTTCGCGGACCCGGTTCACCACGAACGCGCCGAAGGGCATGTCGTCCTCCACCAGGCGCCGGTGGAAGGCCTCGCCCTCGTCGATGGCCATTCGATCCGTGGACGTGATGATGGCGAAGGCCACGTCCGGCGAGCCGAACAGGTCCTTCACCCGGTTGGCGCGCTTGCGGAAGCCGCCGTACATCTCCTGGAAGGAGTCGATGAACTCGAGGAGGCTCAGGAACGTCTCGGCGCCCACGAACCTGTTCATCACCCGGAGCAGGCGCGACTGGAACTTGAGCAGGCCCATGCCGAACTTCCCGGCCGTCCGGAAGCCGGTCAGCACGACCCGGAGGGAGCTGGAGTCCAGAAACCGCCCCAGGCGATCGGGCGCGCTGAGGAAGTCCACCGCGTTCTGCATGGGCGGCGTGTCCAGCACGATGAGGTCGTAGTCCCGCTCCTCGCGCACCTCGTACAGCTTCTCCATGGCCATGTACTCCTGGCTGCCCGCCAGGGCCGTGGAGGCCTGCTGGTAGTAGCGGTTCCCCAGGATGCGATCGCGGGTCTCCGCGTCCGGTGCGTGGCGCTCGATGAGCCGATCGAAGGTGCTCTTGGTGTCGAGCATCATCGCGTACAGCGCGCCGGAGCCCAGCTCGATCCCCGCCTCCGCGAACAGGGAGGGCTCGATGCGCACCTCGTCGCTCTCCAGGCCCTCCAGGCCCAGGGAGTTCGCGAGGCGTCTCGCCGGGTCCACGGTCAGGACGAGGACCTTCTTGCCCATGCGCGCGCCCTGGACGGCCAGCGCGGCGGCGGCCGTCGTCTTGCCCACGCCGCCCGGCCCGACGACGATGAGGGTGCTCTTGGACTCGAGCAGGCTCGTGAGCTGGGACATCGGACTCCGCAGGCGCCGGACGGGTCGGTGGACGGTTAGCAGCCCCCCCGGACCTCGTCAAGCAGCGGCGACGGGGCCTTCCCCAGCCGGGGATAGCCCTCGAAGTGGACCTCCATCAGCGTCAGCCCGCCGGGCGGCGCGGTGACCCCCGCGCGGGGGCGGTGGCCCTGGGCCAGCAATGCGTCCACGGCCGCCGGAGGGCGGCGTCCGGCGCCGACCTCGAAGAGCGTCCCGGCCATGATGCGCACCATGTAGCGCAGGAACGCGTTTCCCGTCACCGTGAGGCGGACGATCGGCGATCCGGGGCCCCGCTCGACATCGACGCGGTACATCCGGCGGCGTGTCGTGCGGGCGTCGCAGGCCGCAGAGCGGAAGGCGCTGAAGTCGTGCTCGCCGACGAGGCGCGAGGCCGCGTCGCGCATCGCCTCCAGGTCGAGGGTGTCGCGCCGCACGTGCCAGCACTGCCGCCGGACGAGGGGCAGGGGGGCGATCCCCACCTGGTATTGATAGCGGTAGGTCTTGGCCACGGCCGCATCCCGGGGGCGCCACCCGGGCGGACGCTCCTGCACGTCCACCACTGCGGCGTCGGACGGCAGGTGCGAGTTCAGGCCGCGGAGGAAGCCGCTCGGCGGGATGGTCCGCTCCGTCTCGAAGCTCACGGGCAGGGCCCGCGCGTGGACGCCCGCGTCCGTCCTGGAGCTTCCGTGGAGCGCCACCGGGTGGTGGAGCATGGCCTCCACGGCCTCGCGCAGCACGGCCTGCACGGTGCGAGCGTTGCGCTGCTGCTGCCAGCCCGAAAACTCCGTGCCGTCATACTGCACGAACAGGAGGATGGTGCGGCGGGCGCTCATCGAGGGCGTGAGCGCTCCTAGAACTCGAACATCAGCCCGAAGGACGCGGTGGCGTCGGACAGGTCGATGCTCGTGTCGCTGCCGAAGTTGTTGATGCTGTTCCAGGAGTACTCGGCGAAGAGATAGCTGTTGTTCACGCCGACCTCCTGGTCGAACTCCGTGGCCATGTCCGGGGACGCCCAGTCCAGGAGGATCTGGAGGCCGGCCTTGGCGTGGAAGCCGAAGGTGCCGCCGCGGCCGACCCGGCCGCCGCCGTCGGGGTCCCGGGCGTTGGCCACCTCGTCGCGGCCGTCCTTCACCCACCAGATGGCGTAGGTCAGGCCCGCCTTCGCGTAGGGGACCAGCGGCACGCCCCAGCGGATGGCGGCGTAGTCGAAGCGGTACACCGCGCTGGCCTCCAGGGGCATGAGGTTCAGGCTCGTGTCGTCGTCCGTGGGCTCGCCGTTGGCGTCCAGGGCCTGTCCGTCGACCCAGCCGTAGCGGATGCCCCCGCCCACGGCCACCGAGCCGACCTCCTGCCAGATCTGGTAGTCCAGGTGCATCCCGAAGAGGATCATCTGGTCGTCGCCGAAGGTGTCCTGGTACGGCGAGGCCGAGTCGAACTGGTCGTCCACCTGCGGCTGGTACGGGCCCACGTGAAGCTCGAGCATCATGTGGCGCGGGCTCTCGGCGAACTCGCGCGGGATCTCGGCCGCGAGCGCCGGGGTGGCCGCGGAGGCGAGCAGCGAGGCGAGCAGCAGCGTGCGAACGGGGCGGCTCATCGGCGGGCCTCCAGGGGCACGTCGCGGAGGATGTGGTCGCGCAGGCGTCGCGACGCGGCGGCGAGGAGAGCCAGGCCCATCAGGACCACGGCGGCCGCAGACAGCGGGGGCAGGGTCGTCGTCAGGTGCGCGAGCCACACCAGCGGCACCAGGGCGACCCGCGTCGCCGCGCGGACGGTGGGCTTGTCGGCGATCCAGGCGGCGGCGAACCGGCCCCACGTGTAGTACGCTTCCACGAAGGCCTGCCCCGGAGCGGAGGTGAGCAGGACCTGGTCCCGGAAGGCCCGGAGCGCGTCCAGGTCGCCGGCCATGGGCGTGCCGTACGCGGCCGTGGCCACGAAGCAGAAGCCGCCCTCCTCGGTCCCGCCGGCGGCGAGGTACTGCTCCCAGAAGTCCTCGGTCTCCACGGGGACCACCGTCAGCTCCTCGGACAGGGGGCCGATGTTGTCGGCCTCGTCCTCGGCTGCCACGCGTACGTAGAAGGTGACGCCGTTGACGACCCCGCCGGTGAGCGAGGTGCTCGTGTCCTCCACGTCGTCCTTCGTCCTCACGTCGTCCGGCGGATCGGCGGGGATGGGATCCGTGGAGTAGTAGACGATGTAGCTGGTGTCCTCGGGATCGTTGTTGTCGTCGTCCCAGTCCACCTCGATGCGCCGGTCACCGCCGCTGACCTCGGCCAGGACCGGCGCGACGGGCGGCTTCAGGTCCACCTCGAACTTGATCTCCTCCACCTGGACGGTGGCGCCGGTGCCGCCGCTCTGCTCGAAGACCACGTAGGCGAAGGCGTTCTGGTCGGTGCCGGCGTTGCAGTTCCCTCC
This sequence comes from Myxococcota bacterium, assembly GCA_051747385.1. Taxonomy (GTDB): domain Bacteria; phylum Myxococcota_A; class UBA9042; order PHBI01; family JACKFB01; genus JBNJGB01. The sequence continues at coordinate 234,206 of JBNJGB010000002.1, read as the reverse complement.
GGTGAGGAAGTCGAACTCGATGTCGAAGGCGCCGGTGCTCCCGTTCAGGGTCTCTCCCTGCTGGAGCGTGATCCGGCACTTCTCGTCGTCCTCGTCCGTGAAGCTCGAGTCGTCCGCCTTGCAGGTGGAGCCCGCGCGGGAGTAGGCGGCCCCCCAGGTCCAATCGCCGAAGACGCTCCCGATGCTCCAGGAGATCTCCGCCTCGCCCCCCTGGTAGTCCTGGCAGTCCCGGATGTTGATGATGTGCTCGGTCTCGCCGAAGCTCTTGCCGATCCGGTCGTCCAGCTCGTCTTCCAGCTCACCCAGGCCGAGGATCTGCGTGACCTGGAAGTCCGGGATCTCGCTCGTCTGGGCCTCCGCGGGGCCTGCGGCGAGCACGAGGATCGCGGCGAGCGCGGCCCCGAGGTGGGGGCGTCGTGACCTGCTCATCGAGTCTCCACCGTCGTGGGGGATGCGAGGTGCCCGGCGGATGGGCGGGTCCGTGTTCTGCAAGCGATGTGCCATCGGCTGGGGCGCTCCTGCCGGTGGGGTGGGGCCGGCGGGCCGCCCCAGGGCGTGCCAATCTGGCAAATCCGCCGCCACGGGACCACCGGCCCGCCATTTTGTCAAAACTCCCGTGGCGCGGCGAGTCCTGCAGGAGGTCGTCCTACCAGAGGTCGTCCCGGACGACGCGTGCGAGGAGGGCGGCGACGGCCTCGGCCGTCCGGTGCACCCCGTCGGCCGCGAGGAAGCACCGCACGACGCCGTCCTTCGAGGTGCGCAGGCGGCCGACCAGGATCTCGTCCATCTCCATGGCGTCGCGCACGGCGGTCCGTCCCGGGGCGCGGATCAGGTCGTCGCGCGCGTCCAGAGCCTCCTCGACCTGCGCGCGGGTCGGGGTGTCGCCCTCCCACCGGGCCGCGAGGGTCACGCCGACGCCCGAGAACATGGGGACCTGCACCGTGTCCAGCAGGAGCGGGGTGTCCGCGAGGCCCGGGAGCAGCCGCCGGACCTGGTCCACGGCGTGGGTCTCCCAGGGGTCGTCGGAGATCCCGCCCGGCGTCGACCCCGCCAGGGCGTTGAAGGCCAGGACCCCGTCGAAGGGGGCGGGATCGGGAAGCTGATGGTTCAACAGGGCGAACGTCTGCCGCGAGAGCGCCTCCTCGCCCTCGCGGCCGGAGGCGGCGGCGCCGAGGAGCACCGTCGCGTGGACCTCAGCCGGCGCGCCCAGGGTCGCGAGGGCGTCCAGCACCGGGGCGAGGGTCCCCGCCGGCGCGCACGGGACCGCGAAGCCGCCCGGGTGCTCCTCGAGGGCCTCCGGATCCAGGCTGGGCCACACCAGCGGCAGGCCGGCGGCCGTCCCCGTCCCCGAGAGGTCGATCACGAGCGCGCCCGCGTGGCTCAGCGGCCCCCGGAGATCGTCCGCCACGTCGTCCGGCGTGGCCAGGATGGCGACGTCGAGGTCCGAGGGATCCACCTCGCCCGGGTTCACCAGGGCGATCCGGCGCCCTCTCCACCCCACCGGCGTGCCGGCCGAGCGGGCGCCACCCACGGCGACCAGGTGGTCGACGGGCAGCCCCTCGCCCTCGAGCGCGGCGGTGACCTGGCGCCCGAGGGCGCCCGAGGCTCCGTACAGCCCCACCGTCCAGGTCTCCTCGGCCATGGTGTTCCTCCTCCGAAGCGGACGCCGGAGGCTAGCAGCCGGGGCGGGTCGCGGCCACCATGGAAGTGGGCGCCATGTCGAGCGTCGCGTGCGCCTTCCTGTCGGCGAGGGTGTCCGGCATGCTACGATCAGGTCGCGCGTTCCCCCGGTTTCGACGCGCGCAGTGTGGAGGGAGACGAGCGTGGGACCGAGACTCAAGGCGGTCGTCGCTCGGACGCTGCTCCAGGTGGCGCCCGACCACGCCGGCCTGCATCTCCAACTCGGAAGGGCCCTGCACGAGGTGGGGCGGCTCCACGCCGCCTGGCGGGCCCTGGAGCAGGCGGTGGACCTGGGGCCTCGGCGGGCGGACGCCCGGTTCGCCCTGGGGAGCGTCCTGTCGGCCCTGGGGTGCCTGCCCGAGGCGCGTATCGCCTTCGCGCGGGCCCAGCGGCTCGAGCCCTCCAACCCCGAGGTGGCGTTCGCCCTGGGCAACATCTACTTCGAGTGCTCGGACATCGACCTGGCCGTGCGCGCCTACGAGCAGGCCATCCGCCTCGAGCCGGATTACGCCCGCGCCCACTTCAACCTGGGGCACGCCTTCAAGGAGAAGGGCCTCCTGCAGCAGGCCGCCGCGGCCTTCCGCCGGGCGCTCGCGGCGGAGCCGCGCTTCTACAAGGCGCGCTTCATGCTGGCCTACGTCTACGCGCTCATGGACCTCAACGAGGAGGCCATCGAGCAGTATCGCCGCACGATCCACCAGTCGCCGCGGTACGTGAAGGCGTACTACAACCTGGGCAACTGCTACCTGAAGAGCGGACGGATCGAGAACGCCCTGGAGGCCTACCAGACCATCCTGGAGCTGGATCCCGGCCACGCGCGGGCGCATTTCGCCATCGGGCAGGCCCTGGCCCGGAGCGGCCGGCTGCCCGAGGCGCTGCTCGCGTTCCAGGAGGCCCTGGGCCTCCGCGGCGAGTTCCCCGAGTGCCACTTGGCGTACGCGCGGGCCCTCGAGGCCGTGGGCCGCGTGCGAGAGGCGCTCCATCACTACCGCGCCTACGTGAACGACCCCGGGGCGGAGGATCAGCGCGCCGAGGTGGAGGCCCACATCGCCGCCCTGTCCAGGCTCGGCTGGGGGCGCGAGGCCACCCAGGAGATCCGCCGGCGCGAGGTCACCACGCCCTCGGACATCCGCGCCATGTCCGATCTGGACGCGGACCGCGAGTATGGCTAGCTTGTCGGCGTGCCCATCCTGGTAGGCATCGCCGGCGGCACGGGCTCCGGCAAGAGTACGTTCGCGCGTCGCCTCCTCCGCGCCCTGGGGGAGGAGCGCTGCGCCCTCGTGTCCCAGGACCACTACTACCGGGACCTGTCCGACATGGGCGTCGAGGCGCGGAGCCGGGTGAACTTCGACCACCCGGACGCCATCGACGCCGACTACCTGGCCGGACACCTGCGAGCGCTCAAGGCGGGCAAGCCCATCACCATGCCCCGGTACGACTTCACACGGCACACCCGGGCGCCGGGCGGACAGCCGCTGGAGCCGCGCTCGGTGGTCCTGGTGGAGGGGATCCTGGTCCTCGTCTGGCCGGAGGTCCTCTCCGAGCTGGACGTGAAGGTGTTCGTGGACACGCCCCACGACGTGCGCCTCGCGCGCCGGGTCCGCCGGGACATCACGGAGCGCGGCCGCGACGTGGACGGCGTCCTGGCGCAGTTCCTCGACACCGTGCGCCCCATGCACGAGCACTACGTGGCTCCCTCCCGGAGCCACGCGGATCTCGTGGTCCCGGGGGAGGGCGACAACCAGATCGTCGTGCGGCTCCTGGCGCGCGCCCTGATGGACGGGAGCGTCTGACCGCCGGGCCTCGTGCTGCTGCCGGCCGGTGGATCTAGAAGCGACCGCCGGGGACGGCGGTCCTGGTGCATCTTCCCGTGTTCTCCGCACCTTCGCGGCTTGGCGCCTCGGCGCGCGCCCTGATCGACGGGGTCATCCTAGCGGTCCGGGCCCTCGGCCAGCACCAGCGCGGGCGGGCGGGAGGCCATGTCCAGGCGGGCGCCGCCGATCTCGATCAAGGCCATGGCCTGGGTGCGGACGCCGGGCGCCACCTTGACGGTCATGCGGTCCACGCTCTCGTAGACCCGCGTGAGGCCCAGGCCGGCGCCGCCCTGCTTCTCGTCCACCTGGTCGGGGCCGGCGCGGAGCCCCTTGGCCAGGTAGTAGCGGACCGTCGGCAGGGCGAGGCTCCCGAAGGGATCCGTCACGGACACGGCCACGTGGGAGGCGTCCCGCGCCACCCGGACCGTGGGGCGGCCGTCCGCGGGGAGCGTGACGTCCTCGCGCCGGTCCAGGCTCGCGAAGGGCCGCCGGCCCGAGGCGTCCATCGGTGCGTCGTACACGGCGTTGGTGATGAACTCGTCGGCCACGTCCTGGACCAGCCGCGCGATCCGCCGGCGCACGCCCGCCCCGCCGCAGAAGTCCGCGACGGCGTCGAGGCAGCCGTCCCGGTCGGCGCTGCCCCGGATCGTCCAGCTCTCCTCCGCGGCGTCCGGGGCCATGAGGTGCTCCCAGCCGAAGCGCGGACCCTTGGTGACGCACCGGAGCGCGTGCCTCAACTCCTCGTCGCTGGTGACATGATCCCGGGCCACGAGGGCCATGAGGCAGCGGGCCGCCACCATCCGCGAGATGCGCTCCCGGCCGCAGGGGCCTGACAGGTAGACCAGCGGCGTGTCCCCGATGCGCGCCATGGCCTGGCCCAGCGCCGGGAACGGATCCGAGCCCAGGACGTCCGGGTCCACGACCGCGGCGGCGTATCGCGCCGGGGGGATGAGCGTCGGGTCGACGGGCACCTCGGCCTCCAGGCCCAGCTCGTGCAGCGCGCCGACCACGCGGGCCTGGTCCAGCGTCCCCACCAGCAGGAGGGCCTCGTCGGGGGCGGGCGTCGGCTCGGTCATGGCGACTCCTCCTCGGGTAGGGCGGGGCGGACGGCGACGCCGCGCACGTCGGGAGCGGGGAGGCTCCCCTCCGCCTCCAGCCGCAGGGCGGGCAGGGGGACGTCGGCTCGCCGGGGCGGCGCCAGGATCGGCTCGGCGGCGGTGACGTCCAGGCGCCGCTCGCCGACCCTGGCCATGACGTCGCCCGCGCCGGTGCGCCACGACGCGATGCCGCCCCCACGCCCGGCGCCCGCGACGAGGACCCGGGCGGCGGCCCGCTCCACCTCCCCGGGGAGCGGCGTGTCCGAGTCCAGGCCGCCCACGAGCACGGCCAGCGGCCGGGCCCCACCTGCGAGCACGGGCTCGAGGCCCTCCGCGGCGGGGTGATCGAGGGGGGCGAAGGCCGCGGCCGCCGCGCGCGCCTTCACGGCGCCCAGCGCCGCCTCCACGTCCTTGGCGGGCCGGAGTCGTCCGAACCAGCGGCCGGGCTCCAGCTCTCCGCGCAGGGCCGCCGCTGCGTGGAAGCGGGCGTCGTCGTCTCCGGCGTCCACGACGCTCACCGTCGCGCTCCGGAGCGCCCCGGCGTCGGGCGTCCCCGGCGAGGCGTACAGGGCGTCGGGCGTCCCGGGGCGTCCCCGGTCGTCCACGGCGTGGGCGAGGACGCGCCCCGGTCGGCCGTGCTGGAAGAGTGGATCCGCCACCAGCAGGTCCAGGCGTCCGGCCTTCAGGAACGCCACCAGGTCGGTGCGCCGGGCGAAGGCGCGGCCCCTCGCCGTCCAGCCCTCCCCGGTCGCCTCAGCCACGGCTCGCGCCACGCGCTCGGCGTAGGTGCTGCGGGCGGCGTTGTCGTCGAAGGCGGCGTGGGGCAGGAAGACGCCCACCACGATCTCGCGCGGCTCCGCGGCCCCGGCGACCGCCGGGCAAGCGAGCAGGGCGGCGGAGATCGCGGCCAGCAGGAGGTGGCGTGCCCTCATTGCGCCCCCTCCCGGAAGCCGAAGACGGCCTCCTTGTCCTCCACGCGGCGCCGGGCGCGCTCCGCGGCCACGCCGCCGCGATCGAGGTAGCCGCGCATCAGCTCCCAGGCGCGCCGGTACTCGGCGCGGCGATCCATCACGAGGGCCAGGTTGAACCACGCCTCGGCCGTACCCTCCTCCTCCACCTGGCGCTGCCACGTGCGGGCCGCCTCGCTCGTTCGTCCCCCGGCGAAGTCGGCCGCGGCGAGGTCGTGGGCGATCCGCGGGTCCTCGTGACCCTGCTGGAGGCTCCGCCAGATCCGCGCGGCCTCGTCGGGCTTCCCCGCGGCGAACAGGTCGCGCGCCCTCCGGTCCCGGGCGGCGCGCTCGAGAGCCCGCGCGGCCGCGTCCGCCCGAGACCCGGCCCGGACTGTGTCCAGGGCCGCCAGGGCCTCCTCGTGCCGGTCCAGGCGGAGCAGACCCCGGGCCAGGCGGAGCCGCGCAGCGTCGACGGCCCCCCGTCCGGCCGCCGTGCGGACGCGCCGATCCTCCAGCAGGTCCTCCAGGGCGCGGAGCCGAGCCTCGGTCGGGTGCGCGCCCACGGCGGCCGCCGCCCGGGCGAGGTCCAGGCGTCGCCGATCGTCGGTGGCCAGCAGATCCCGGTCGGCGGCCACCTCCTCCAGCGCGTCCAGGGCGCGCGCGTCACGCCCCGCCGCCAGGTGATCGAACCCGACGTGCAGCCGGGCCAGGGCGCGGGCCGACCGGAGCGACTCCGACGGCGCGTCCCCCGCGGCCTCCTCGAAGGCCTCCGCCGCCGCCGACCAGTCGCCGCGGCGCGCCGCCAGGCGGGCGTGGACGCGGAGGGCCAGGGGACGCAGGGCGGTCTCCCCCGCCAGGGCCCGGTCCACGGCGTCCCGCGCCTCGTCCACCCGGCCGGCGTCGGCCAGGACCGCGGCGCGCACCGCGTCCACGTCGGGGCCGGCGTCCTCCGGCGCGTGTGCCAGGGCCTCCAGGGCGGCGTCGCGCTGCCCTGCCTCCAGCTCCAGCAGCGCCAGGTTCGCGACGGCCGGGCCGTAGCCGGGGCGCGCCTCGAGGGCGGCCTCCAGGTGGTCGCGTGCGGCGCCGAGACGTCCGGCCCGGCGCGCCGACACGCCCAGGGTCGTGCGGACCGCCGCGAGGGACTCCCGCGCGACGGCGTGGTCGGGAGCGAGTCCCACGGCGCGGGCGAAGGCCCCCCCGGCGTCCTCCATCCGCCCGAGCGCCCAGAGGTCTCGGCCGCGCTCGACCGCGATCCCGGGACGCTCCGGGGCCTGCCCGGCGGCCCGGTCGTGCCACTCGAGGGCCTCCGCCGGCCGCCCACCGCGGCGGAGCAGCGTCCCGTAGCGGCTCGCCAGCTCCCACTCGTCCGGAGCGAGGTCCACGGCCTGCCGCGCCCGGTGGAAGGCGTCCCCGGGGCGGTCCGTGCGCTCCGCGATGCGGCTCAGGCCGTGGTGGGCCCAGGGGTTGTTCGGCGAGCGCTCCACGACGCGGCGGAAGGTCTCCCGGGCCTCCTCGAGCCGGCCCGTCCGGAGCAGGCAGTCGGCCTCGAAGTACAGGGCGGTGGCGTGCCCGGGCTCCTCGGCCAGGAAGCGCTCCAGGAGGGGCAGGGCGTCCGCGCAGCGATCCTGTCGGATCCGCACGGCGGCCAGGTTGTAGAGCAGGCGGAGGCGCTCGGGGTGCTCCCGGACCAGGGCCTCGTACGCCTCCCCGGCGTCATCCGTCCGGCCGGCCCGGAGCAGCGCGTTGGCCCGGTTGATGCGCGCCGAGACGTTGTCCGGGGCGGTGACCAGGAAGCGGTCGAGGGCCTCGACGGCGTCGTCGTAGCGGCCGAGCTTCAGGTAGTAGGTGCCGAGCAGGCCGAGGGCGCGCGCGTCGGCGGGGCGCGCCTCCGTGTAGTGCTCCAGGTACCCGAGGCCCTGCTCCCAGTCCGCCGCGCGGTAGTGGTGGACGGCCAGCAGCCACATGGCGTCCGGTCGATCGCCGTCTTCGGCGGCGCGGGTCAGCAGCGGCATCGCCTCGTCCGTCCGGCCCTCCCGGTACAGGTTCAGCCCGAGCTGGTGCGCCAGGTCCACGTCGTCCGGGTGGCGGGCGGCCACCGGACGCAGGAGATCGATGGCCTCGGCGTGGCGCTGCGTCAGATAGTAGACGGCGCCCATGCCGACGGCCGCCTCCGGGTGGGTCGGATCGGCGTCGAGGATGCGCCCGTAGGCCTCCCCGGCCTCCTCGATCCGCCGCCGCGCCACGTCCCGTTCTTCCCGCCGGAGCTGGTTGCGCGCGGACTCCAGCGCCCGACTCCCCTGCCGCAGGAGGCGCTCCACCTCGCGCGGCGGCAGGTCCTGGGCTGCCCGGGGCGCCGGCGCCGCCAGGAGCACCGCCAGCGCCAGCCCGGCGGCGAGCCACCGGGACCGGGCGGCCTCGGTCACCGGATCCTCCCCGCCACGATGGTCACGTCGTCCTCCAGCGGGACCTCGCCCCGGAAGCGCTGCAGCTCCAGGGACACCGCCTCGACCACCTGCCCGGGCTCCGCGGTCGACTCCAGGCGGCTCAGGACCCGGAGCAGCCTGCGGGCCCCGAACTGGTTGCCCTCCGCGTCCAGGGCCTCGACCAGTCCGTCCGTGTACCAGACGAGGAGGTCGCCCGGCGCCACCCGGACGCGCTTCGCTTCGTAGCCCTGGGGTGTCGCGTCGCCCAGGCGGTTTCCCCGCGACAGGAGGCGGTGGAGCTTCACGCCGCTCTCCGTCCAGCGCAGGAGCAGCCCGGGCGGGTGGCCGGCGCTCGCGAAGTACAGCGTGTGCCGCGCGCTGTCGAGCACGGCGACGGCGGCCGTCATGAAGAACGCGCCGTGGCCCGTGTCCCGGATGACGCGGTCGAGGACGCGCATGGTCTCCGCGACCCGCAGGTCCTCGCCGTGGACCTGGCGCAGGGTGTCCACCGAGGCCTTCGCGGTGGCGGTGAGCATGGCGGCCGGGACGCCGTGGCCGGTCACGTCTCCCACCACCAGGGCCGCGCGGCCGCGGGGGAGGGCGGCGAAGTCCCAGAAGTCCCCGCCGCAGCTGGAGGCCGGCTCGTAGTACCCGGCGACGTCCAGGCCGGGGGCCTCGTGCTGCCCGGGCGCCGGGACGAGGACGCTCTGGATCTCGCGCGCCAGGTTCAGCTCCCGCTCCAGCTCGGCCTTGGCCACGGTCTCGTGCAGCAGCCGCTGCACCCGCTCGGCCATGTGGTTGAACTGGGCGCCCAGGGTGCCCACCTCGTCGGAGTTGGAGATGGCGACCCGCGCGCCGAGGTCCCCCTGGGCGATGCGGCCGGCGGTGCGGGCCAGCCGGCGGATGGGCGACGTGAAGCGCTGGGCGGCCACCAGGCTCAAGAGCGCGCCCAGGAGCAGGGCCACGCCGTCGATGACGAAGGTGTAGCGCAGCGAGTCCCGCGTCCCCTCCAGGCGGGCGTCGTCGATCTGCGCCAGCTTCCCCTCCAGGGGGCTCAGGTCGTACGCGAAGACCAGCGCGCCCCGCGGCTCCGGGGCAACGTCCCCCGTCTGCGGCGCGAGGATGGGTTGGCGCACGCGCAGCACCCGGCGGCCCTGGTCGTCGCGGATCTCGTCCAGGGCGGCGCCGAGGAGCGAGCCCCCGTCCGGAGGCTCCAGGCGCGCCAGGTCGCCGGGGTGGACGCGCTCCTCCGAGTCGGCCAGCACGCGGCCCTCCCGGTCCGCCACCTTCGCCCAGAGCACCTGCGGGTCCTGCTCCACCAGGCGGCGCGCCACGGAGTCCAGGGTCCCCAGCTCGGTGCCCTCCAGGGCGTCCCGGAGGGCCACGGCGAGGACCGCGGCGCTGGACTCGGCGCGGCGGATGGCCAGCTTGTGGAACGCCTCCGTCATCTCCTCGGCCCGCTCGGCCTGGATGTCGCGGATCTTCACGGCGTGGAGGTAGCCGAGCACCGTGACCAGCAGCGCGACGAGGAGGGTCGACGCGAGTGTCATCTTGACCCCGATGGGTAGCCGCATGCGTCTACTCCAGGGTCAGCATCAGGTAGATCAGCACGCCCAGGAGGCTCCCGAGGGCCACCAGGACGACCAGGAAGGCCAGGTCGGCCGTCCGGGATCGCGTGGGCGGTCCCTCGCCGGGTGGCGCGGGCGGCGGCCCCTCGACGTGGCCGCTCGGTGCGGCCGGCTCCATGGGTACCTGCGGTGGAGGCCGCGTCGTGCGCTCGTCCCCGCCCAGGGCGGCGCGGGCCTCCTCGACGATGGCCGCCACGCGATCCGCGTCGTCCGGGACCTCCTGGTCCTCCAGGAAGGCGAAGTAGCCGTCCTCGACGTCGTCGAAGGTCTTCGCGCAGGCCGGCTTCCCGCAGGGGAAGCTCGGCGCGCTCCGGGCACCGGTGCGGAGGAGCGCGCGGGTGTCCAGCCGGCGGTCCTCCTCCAGGGCGCAGCGATCGCAGTAGTACGGCGCCATGAAGGAGGGGATCCAGGCGCCCCCGGAGAAGTTGCGGATCAGGTTGACCTGGTCCATCAGCGCCGGGGAGGGATCCACGAGGACCACCCGGTGGCCGGCTTCCTGGATCCGGCGCATCCAGTGGATCCAGTCCCGGACGCCCACGGAGTTGATCCGGGCGACGCCGGCGGCGTCCACGACGACCAGCGGGCCCTGCAGCGCATCCACGACGTCGTCCAGGGCGCTGTGCTCGTCGACGACGCCCTCCAGGGCCAGCGCGGTCCAACCGTCCCCGTGCCGGATGGTCGTGTGCAGACGACTCGGGTGGGATGCGGCGGCTTGCAACGTCGCGGCGCTCCTCGACAGGCTCCGGTCGCGGGCGGCGCGCCGGGCGGTGGACCTTCGAGGATAGCCCCCGCCGCGGGAGGACCGCAACCGGGTCGACGGCCCCGCGGCAGGGCGGTCGCAAAGTCGACCGCCCTCCCTTGCCTTTGCCCTTGCCCGTGCCCTTGCCTGCTCTCAGACGCGCAAAACCCATCGTTTCCCAGCGGGTGCAATCCGGCGCCGGGCGCCGTACCGCCGCACGGCCCTCACCCTTCCGGCTTTGCGATTGCCCTGGGCTCCCCGGGGAGCGCCCGGCGTCCCGGCGACGCGGCGGTGCGAAGGCCCGGTTGACCGGCGCCGCTTCCGGGTGCTAAGGCGGCGCGGCCGTTCGATGCTGCCCCCAAGGATGTCGATGTACGAGCCCATCGCCTGGGAAGGCCCGCTGCCGCGCCACCTGGCCATCATCATGGACGGGAACGGCCGGTGGGCGCGGAGCCGGGGACTGCCGCGGGTGGAGGGACACCGCCGGGGCGCCGACACCGTGCGGACCATCGTCCGGACGTCCCGCCGCCTGGGCATCGAGGCCCTGACGCTGTATGCCTTCTCCGCGCAGAACTGGCAGCGGCCGCCCCGCGAGGTCGCGGCCCTCATGGAGCTTCTGCACGACTACGTGGTGCAGGAGCGCGAGGAGATCCTCGAAAATGACATCCGCTTCCGGTGGATCGGCAACCTTGACCGTCTGCCGTCGTTCGTGTCCGACGCGGTGCGGGACCTGGCGGAGGTGTCGAAGCACAACGAGCGCATGAGCCTGACCCTGGCCCTGTCGTACGGCGGCCGGGAGGAGATCCTCCGGGCGACGCGCCACCTGGCCGGGGAGGTCGCCGCCGGGCGGCTGGCGCCGGAGGACATCGGCCCGGAGTGCTTCGAGGACGCGCTCTGGACGCGGCATCTGCCGGCCGACGTGGACCTGCTCATCCGCACCAGCGGGGAGAAGCGGGTGTCGAACTTCCTGTTGTGGCAGATCGCCTACGCGGAGCTGTGCTTCTCGCCCGTGAACTGGCCGGACTTCACGGCCGACCACCTGTTCGAGGCCCTGCGGGACTTCGGCGGACGGGATCGCCGGTTCGGCGGCGTGTCCGACGAGGAGGGAGGCTGAGGCCTTGCTGACGCGCATCATCACGGGCCTGACCCTCGCCCCCCTCATCATCTGGCTGGTCCTCGCGGGCCCGCCCTGGGCCGTGGCGCTGTTCCTCGTCGCCGCAGGCGTCCTGTCCCTGGCGGAGCTCCTGGCCATGGCGCTGCCGGAGCGCCGCGTGGAGCGGGCGGTCGGGGTGGCCCTCGGCGGCGCGCTCCTGGCCCTGTTCGCCTGGGGCTCTCCCCGGGCCTGGTCGGTGGCCGGCGTGGTCGCCCTGGCGGCGCCGGGCCTCGCGGCCCTGGCCTTCCCGAGGCCCCTGGAGCGCGCCGGGGTCCGGATGCTGGCGCTCATGGGCAGCCTCTTCTACGTCGTGGGCACCTTCGCCTTCGTGCTGAAGCTGGGCGAGGTCCCCGGCCACCTCATGCTGTCCTTCGCGGTGGTGTGGCTGGGCGACACGGGCGCATACTTCGCCGGGCGGGCCCTGGGGCGGCACAAGCTCTACGAGCTGATCTCCCCGAAGAAGACCATCGAGGGCTCCGTCGGGGGGCTCCTCGCCAGCGTCGGCGGCGCCTTCCTCATCCGGGCGTGGCTCCTGCCGGATCTGGACGTGGGGACCTGCCTCGTGCTCGGCGCGGGCGGCGGCGCCATCGCTCAGGTGGGCGACCTTGTGGAGTCGGTCCTGAAGCGCACGTTCGGCGTCAAGGACTCCGGGCGCCTCCTGCCGGGCCACGGCGGGGTGCTGGACCGCCTGGACGGCTTCCTCTTCTCGGCGCCCTTTTTGGCCACGGTCCTCGGCTGGTCCTGAGCCGGACGGCCGGCGTCAGGAGGAGGGCGTCCGCCCCCCGACCAGGCCGTCGACCCGCTCGAGCAGGTCGTCCATGTCGAACGGCTTGTCCAGGTGGTCGTTCGCCCCGTACAGCGGCGCGGTCATCTCGTTGAGGGCCGGCCCGACGCCCGTGAGCATCAGCACCGGGAGCTCCGCGAACGCGTCCCGCTCCCGCAGGTACTTCAGGATCTCCCACCCGTTGAGCTTGGGCATCATCACGTCGAGGATGACGGCATCCGGCTGCTCGGTGAGGACGGCGCCGAGCCCCTCCTCGCCGTCGTGGGCGACCACGACCTCGTAGCCCTCCTCCTCGAGCGTGCCTCGCACGAGCTCGGTGAGCTCCAGGTCGTCGTCCACGTACACGATGCGCTTCTTGGGCATGCTTCCCCCGCTTCGGGGACCGGCCGAGCCCGGCTCCCCTCCTCTCGTTCGCTAGCACGGCCCGGCGGGAGGTGACAAGGCACCCGGGGCCCGCGCACAGGGCAATCGCAAAGTCGGAGAAGCGTGGGCCGCGCGGCGGTACGACGCCCGGCGCCGGATTGTATCCGCCCGGAGACGATGGATTCTGCGCGTTCGAGAGCAGGCAAGGGCAAGGGCACGGGCAAGGGCAAGGGCAAGGGAGGGCGGTCGACTTTGCGACCGCCCTGGGCCCGCACAGGGCGGTACGGCGCCCTACTTGCTCCGGGCGCGACGCCGGCTAAGATGAGGCCCATGGACGAACGCCGCGGGGCGACCGCCGACGACACCGAGCCGGGAGACGACGAGCCGTCGTCGGATCGCACGCTCCCGGAGGAGGACCTGCCGGCGCGCATCGCGTCGCTGCACGCCCGAGGCTCGGCGGGGGAGAGCACGGGCGCAGACGGGCCGGCCCGCCGCCGGCAGCGCACCCTGGACTGGGGTCAGGTCCCCGACCACGCTCCCACTGCGACGCGGCCCGAGCCGACCGAGCGTCGCCGGCCGCGCCAGGGCCGCCTGCAGACACTCCAAGGGGCTCCTCCGGCGGCCCCGCGCCCGCCCGGTCGCGACGAAGAGCGGGCGCCACGCATCCGCTCGGGCCGGCTCCGCCACGTCCGCAGCGCCCCGGTGGGACCCCGGCCGCGCATCGAGGTGACCCGGCCCCCGGCGAGGGTTCCGGAGCCCGGCCCGATCCCCGACGACGCCTCCGACCGTCGCCTGCGTCGCCTCCTGGGCGTCGTGCTCCTGCTCCTGGTCGAGGTGGCTGCGCTCCCGTCGACGCGCGGCGACGCGGTCGTCGCGCCCTGGCGCGAGCTGACCAGCCCGGGCAGCGCCGGGTTCGTGGCGGCGACCTTCCTGCTGCTCCTGGGTCTGGTGGTCGGCCTGCCCATGCGGGAGCGGCTGCGCGCCGGCCTGGCCACCGGTCTGGGGGTCGCGCTGCTCGCCTTCGGGCTCGCGCTGTCGCGGGATGCGTCCGCCGCGGGTGCCTTCGACGCTCAGCCGGCCCTCGCCGCCGTGCTCCAGGGCGCCGTGGGCCTGCGCGTGGTGCTGCTCGTCGTGGCCTGCGCCCTGCCGGGGGCCCTGTTCTGGCGCGCGCGGCAGCCGACCGGCCTGGGACCCCGGATCCTCGTGGGCACCGGCGTGGCGCTGCTGGCCTTCGCCTACCTGGGCCTGCACGTCCTCCCCGGCCTGGACGCCGCGCCGCTGGCGATCCTGCTCCGGACCGGCGCGGAGGCGCCGTTCCTGGGGGATCGTATGGCCGCGTGGCTCGCCCTCCTCCCCCTGGCCGTGGCTCCGGTGGCGTTGGTCACCCTGCGCCGCGCCCCGGATCGGACCCAGGCGCTGGCCCTCGGCCTCCTCACCTGGCTCGGCGTGGCCGCCCCGCTCGTGACCCTGTCCCTCTTCGTCGCCTCCACGGACGCCTGGTACCGCGTCCTCCTGCCCGTCCAGGCCACCAGCGTCCTTGCCGCCGGCCTCCTGCTGCTGCCCGTGGCGGCGGGCTGGCTGCTCGGCGCGTCGCTGTCCGGGTCGCGCACCGGAGCCTGACGCGTGGGGTCAAGCCTACTCAGTTCACATTTTTCCGACCGGCGGGGACGGCGGTCCTACTGCGCGGTCTGCTCCCCCAGCTCGTTCAGCAACTCGTATGCCTCCTTGTACCGGGCGTCGCCGCGCGGATAGACCGACAGGACCTTGCTGAGGAGCTGCATGGCCTTGTCCGGGTCGGAGTCGGACATCTGCTTCGCCTGGTCGAGCCAGGTCTGCGCCTTGGTCTGGACCTCGGTGTAGATCTTCTTCGCCGCCTGCTGGCCGCTGTCCAGGGCGAGGGCCTTGCGGGCCTGGTTGCCCGCCGTGCCGAAGTCCCCCTTCTGATAGGCCATGCTCGCCAGGTAGGCGTGCTGCTTGGACAGGGTCGTCTTGATCTCCCCCTGGTGGGCGCCGTTGATGGACGCGTCCAGCTTACGCGCCTCGGTGAGCCGGGTGATGGCCTTCTTGGCGTTGTAGGCCTTGGCGCTCTTCATCCCCTGGTTCCACGCGGCCTCGAAGCGGCCCACGGTGTCGCCGAGTCGCTTCGCCTTGGCCTCGTCCCGCTTGGAGACGCGCTCGTCCGCCACGGCGGCGAACGCCTCGCTGGCGGCGTCGAAGTCCTTGGCCGCGTACGCCTCGAGTCCCGGCCCGAAGTCCGCCTCCACGTAGCGCGGACGCTTGCGCCGGCGCGGGCGGGCGCGCGCCTTGGGCTCGGCCTCCTCCTTCGGCTCCGCCTCGGCGTGGGCGAGCTGGTTCTGCATGGACAGGAGGCTCGTGTCCTCCGGCGCCACCTCCAGCGCCACGGCCACGGCGGCCTTCGCCTCCTCGAGCTTCCCCTCGGCCTCCAGCTCCCGGGCTTTCGCGAGCTGCTGCTGCACCAGCCCGTCGCGCGCCTGCTTCAGCAGGTCCTGGGCCTGGGGATAGTAGCTCGACGTGTCGTCGATTTCCCGGAGGTTCGTCATGGCCTCCCGGAACTCCTTCTCCTCCAGGGCCTTGTCCGCTGTCTCGAAGGCCTTCCAGGCCTCGATCTCGGCCTCTGCGCCGGCCAGACCCGCCTCGCCGCCGCGCACCTCGGGGTCGACGTCGACCGCCTCCCGGAACCGCGCCCGGGCGTCGTACCAGCGCTCGTCCTTGAAGGCCGCCATGCCCTCCTCGACCAGGGCGACCGCCTCCGGGTCGGGGCCCTCCTTCACCGGGATCGGCGCCTTCGTCGTCTCGGCGGACTCGTCCCCCGCGTCGAAGACCACACCCAGCCCGGCCAGCTTGTCGGCCGCCAGGAAGCCGCCGCCCAGGATCAGGACGGCTCCGACCGCGAGGCCGACGGCCTTCCCGGCGCCCCCCTTCTTCGGAGGCGGGGCAGGCACCTGGTGGGAGGTCTCGCGCCCGGCGGCCTCGCGCTCCGCCCACTCGGGGAGCACCTCGAGGGCGGCCATGTCGCCGATGCGCGTGCGATCCTCCTCCTCCTCCTCGCCGAAGCCCTTGAAGTCCGCGCCGGAGGCGTCGAGCGCCATGGTGCGCTCGGCGGCCGGCGGGGCGGCGGGCTCGGGCGGGGCCTCCTCCGCGTGCCAGCGAAGGGTCGTCTGTCCGGCCTCCAGCGTGGCCCCGTCCCGCAGGTCCTCCTGCTGGACCCGGCGGCCATCGACCTTCGTGCCGTTGCCGGAGCCCAGGTCCACGAGCCGCCAGCCGCCCGCGGTCTTCTCCAAGCGGAAGTGCTTCCGGCTCACGCTCGCGTCGTTGAGCACCACGTCGCAGTCGAGGCCGCGCCCGACCAGCAGGGCGTCCTTGTCCAGGTCGAAGGAGCGCCCCTGGTCGTTCCCCCCGACCACCTCCAGGCGGGCTGGGCGGGTCGGCGCGCGCGGGGCCGCCGCCGGGCCCTGTTGGACCGGCGACTCCAGCATCATGGTCGCCTGGCCACCGTCCTCCTCGGCGCCGCCGGCACCCTGCATGTCGTCGAGGGTCATGGCCTGGGTCTTCTCGGGCGGTCCGGACTCCTCGCCGCCCTCGTCGGGGCCCTGCATGTCGTCGAGAGCCATGGCCTGGGTCTTCTCGGGCGGTCCGGACTCCTCGCTGCCCTCGTCGGGGCCCTGCATGTCGTCGAGAGCCATGGCCTGGGTCTTCTCGGGCGACCCCGACTCCTCGGCGGGCGTCGCCGACTCCTCCTCGTCGAGCAAGCCGGCGGCCTTCAGGTCGTCGAGGCTCATGGCCCCGGTCTTCTCGACCTCCTCCTCGTCCTCCTCCGGCTCGAGGTCAAGGTCGGCCAGGTCCATCGCGGCCGTCTTCTCCGGCTCCTCGGGGTGTCCCCCGCCGGCCCCGTCCTTCTCGCCCATGGGTGCTCCCGGTACTTCCGTCCGAATCCCGCGAAATCGAGCGGTTTTGCGCGGCAGATAATGTCGCCCGCGCACGAGGGCTGTCAACGTACCTCGCCGCTGCGGGGGCCACCGGGCCGCCCCGCGCTCCCCCGGAGCGCCCGTGAACGCCCGGAATAGGCGGCGACGCTCGGTCCTTGCCGGTTTTGACACCGCCCAGGGTGCGTGATAGCGCTTGCCGGCGATTTCCAGGACCAGCCTTCGCTCCGGAGGAGCGCGCCACGATGAGCCTCGCCACCTTCCCCATCCTGGTCGCCGACGCCGCCGCGACCGCCACGGAGGCCAACGTCTTCGAGATGGTGCTGGAGTCCCGCGGCGTGGTCTTCGCCGTGCTCCTGGTGCTGGTCGCCCTGAGCCTGGCCTGCTGGTTCGTCATCGGCGTGAAGTACTTCTCCATCGGCCGCGCCATCGGCCGGAGCCGGAGGTTCGTCGAGACCTTCCAGATGGCCACGCGCCTCGCGGAG
Source organism: Myxococcota bacterium (assembly GCA_051747385.1). GTDB lineage: Bacteria > Myxococcota_A > UBA9042 > PHBI01 > JACKFB01 > JBNJGB01. The sequence goes on along the minus strand of JBNJGB010000002.1, from coordinate 217,146 downwards.
CTGTACCAGCACACGGACGGTCTGCCCGACTCGCCCGCGCGGGACATGTTCCGCGCCGGCTACGAGGAGCTGGAGCTCATCCTCCGGGAGCGCGAGGGGCGGCGGGGACGCCCCGCCGGGGATGGGCCGGGCGCCCGCCCGGAGGGGACCGACGCCGCCTTCGAGAACGTCGAGCGCAGCCTCGATCAGGCGGCGGCCTCCGCCCGCTCCAGGCTGGAGTACATGCTGTCGTTCCTCGCGACGGTGGGCAGCGCGGCCCCGTTCATCGGCCTGTTCGGGACGGTGTGGGGCATCATGAACGCCTTCGCCTACATCGACCCGTCGCGGCCCATCCTGGAGACGGTCACCCCCCACATCGCCGAGGCCCTGGTGGCCACGGCGATCGGGCTGCTGGCGGCCATCCCGGCCGTGATGGCCTACAACGGCCTGCTGGGCCGCCTGCGCCGCCTGGACGTGCACCTGGAGGAGTTCGGGACCGACTACCTGAACATCCTGCGGCGTCACTTCTTCTCCTGATCCCCGAGATGCGCCGGAAGGGCGACCCATGGGAATGAGCAGCGGCAACGGCGGCGACGGCCGGAAGGGCGCCCTGTCGGAGATCAACGTCACGCCCCTCGTGGACGTGATGCTGGTGCTGCTCATCATCTTCATGGTGGCGGCCGGCGTGCAGACCGTGGAGATGGAGGCCGAGCGGGAGCAGACCCTCGAGGAGGCCGAGCGCATCCTCGAGGAGGCCCGGGCGCTGAAGGACCAGGAGGAGCCGAAGCACCAGGAGGTCGGCGTGGACCTCCCGAAGGTGGACAACGAGGCCCTGGACCTGAGCGAGGTGAAGAAGCTGAAGCTCACGGTGAGCCATGAGCTGGAGTTCTCCATCGACGGCACCACCCTGGTCGACTGCCTCGAGGTCTCCCCCGAGATGAAGCGCCACCTGGGCGCCCCCGGGAGCGAGGAGGAGGCGAAGGCCGGGCAGGTCGCCTTCGAGCCGTGCCTGAAGGCCCTCGGCGAGAGGCTCGTGGACAACCGGCGACTCCAGGAGGACCAGGAGATCTACGTCCTCGCCGACCGGCGCCTGGACTACGGCAAGGTGCTCCGCGTGATGGCGGCCGTCCGCCAGTCCGGGGTCACGAAGTTCGGGCTGGTGGCGGAGCCGGGCCTCCTGGGCGGAGCGGAGGTCGAGCCCACGGCCGAGGACCTCGAATGAGGCCGGAGGACATCACCGTGGGGCTGGCGCTGACGCTGGCGGTTCACGCGGTGATCGTCGCCATCCTCCTCTTCGCCGGCACCGAGCGCCGGGAGGCCCTGCGCGCCGTTCCCGCGACGGGCTCGTTCGGCTACGGGCTGTGCGGGGAGCGCCGCTGCGCGCTGCCGGAGGACATGCGCCCACGGCGGGAGCCCGCGCCGGACCCGGTCGGGGAGGTGGAGGTGCTGGAGGCGGCGCTCATGCCGGCGCTCGGCTCGCAGCAGCCCGATCCCGGCGAGCTTCCGGAGCTCCAGACCTACGAGCAGCCGGAGGTCGTCGAGGACGCGGTGAACCTCGAGGAGTCGAAGAAACCGGAGGAGGTGGTGAAGGAGGGGCGCAAGCCCAGGGAGGCGCACCGTGATCCGAAGTCCGAGGAGGATCTCCAGGACATCCTGAAGGACTTCGAGGAGGACGATCCGCGCAAGCGCGCGACCCGCCTCGACGAGATCATCGGCCACGAGGAGGGCGAGGTCGGCGGCCAGGGCGCCGAGGCCCGCGCCGGGAACATCTACGCGGCGAAGGTCTCCCGCGCCGTCCGGAAGGTGTTCACGGTGCCGCCGTTCCTCGACGAGGGGGAGCTGAAGAACCTCCGCGTGCGGGTGCGAGTCACCCGCATGAGCCACGACGGCGAGATCGTCTCCTATCGCGTGGTGGAGGACAGCGACAGCCGGGCCTTCAACGACGCCGCGGTGGACGCCGTGCGCCGGTTCGTGCCGTCCGAGGGCGGCTCGAAGGAGCTTCCGGCGCCCGACCCGGACGTGCTGCGCTGGATCAACACGAAGGGGATGCGCATCGACCTCGACGGCCGGTACATGAGCCGGTGAGCGGAGCGGCTCTCGTCGCCGGCATGCTCGTGGTGGCCGCCACGTCCGGCGCCGAGCCGGAGTTCTGCGAGCGGCCCGCCCACTGCGGCGAGGAGGGCGTGTGCGTCGGCGGGCTGTGTCGCGAGGGCTCGGAGCGCGCCCTGGTGGAGCGGCTGCACACCGTCGCCGTTCCGCCGGCCCTGCCGGTGGGCGAGGCCGAGTGGCTGCACCGGGAGGCCGAGCGCCTCACGGAGCAGATCCGCCGCGATCTGATCTGGACCGGTTTCTACGGGGTGCTGCCGGAGGAGGAGATGCCGGCCGCCTGGCGGGCCGAGGGCGTGAGCCCGGCGCAGACGGGGCGCGCCGTGTGGCACGCGGCCGGCGCCCGGCGGGTCCTGAAGGCCAGCCTGGTCCCGACCGGCGCCCCCGGCACCTATCGCCTGCGCCTGCGCCTCGTGGAGCTTCAGCGCTACGAGGTGGTGGACCTGCCGGAGGGGGACGTCGTCGTGCGTCCGGGGGAGACGCGCCGGGCGTCGGCGGCCTGGGTGAACGCCCTGGTGGAGCACGACACGGGCCTCGCGGGCGCCGTGGGCACGCGTCTTCTGGCCAGCGTCCGCACGGGGCCCGCCCGGAAGGAGATCCTGGCCCTGGCGGCCGACGGGGGCGCGCGCTGGTGGGTCACCGCCAACGAGAGCCTGAACCTGAATCCCGCCTGGGGGCCCGACGGGCGCGTCGGCTACATGTCGTACCGGAGTGGCAACCCGGACTGGGTCGTCGACGGGCGCCCCTTCTCGGCGCGGCCGGGGTTGAACGCCGCGGGGGCGTGGTCGCCCGACGGCAGCCTCCTGGCGCTGAGCGTCGCCGAGGGGGAGAACTCCGACCTGCTGCTCCTCGACGGCTCCGACGGCCACGAGCACGCTCGGCTGACCACGGACCCCGGGGTGGACACGTCACCGGCCTGGTCGCCGGACGGCGAGCGCATCGCCTTCGTGAGCGACCGCACGGGCAGCCCGCAGATCTGGATCCTGTCCCTCGGCGGGGGCGGCCTGCGGCGCGTGACCACCGGGGGCTACAAGACCTCGCCCGACTGGTCGCCGCTCGGCGACACGCTGGTCTACACCCAGCAGGTGGAGGGCGGCGGCTTCGCCGTCATGCGGCACGACCTGGACACGGACACGGTGGCGCGCCTCACGGCGGGGCGGGGCAGCGCCGAGGGCCCGACCTTCTCGCCCGACGGGCGCTACGTCGTCTACTCGCGCCGGGTGGGGGACGAGGAGCCCCGCTTGTGGATCATGCGCCTGGACGGCAGCCATGATCGCCCCCTGGGCGCTCCGGACCGCCCCACGTTCGCCCCGGACTGGCGGCGTTGACGCGACGCGCCGGGGCGGGTTAGGACCCCCGTGCCCACGGCCCCGGACGATCGCTCATGACCACCCGCGCCACCGCCGACCTGCCCGCCCCGCTCATCGCGCCGTCGATCCTCGCGGCCGACTTCGCCCGCCTGGGCCGGGAGGTCGAGGACGTCGTGGAGGCCGGGGCCGACCTGATCCACGTGGACGTCATGGACGGCCACTTCGTGCCGAACCTCACCATCGGACCGCCGGTGGTGAAGGCCGTCCGTCGGGTGACCGACGCCCCGCTGGACACCCACCTGATGATCACCAACGCGGATCGGTACGTGGAGGCGTACGCGGAGGCCGGCAGCGACTGGATCAGCGTCCAGGCCGAGGCCTGCGTCCACCTCCAGCGGGTGCTCACGCAGATCCGCGAGGTCGGCTCGAAGCCGGGCGTCGTGCTCAACCCGCACACGCCGCCGGAGGCCATCGAGTACGTCCTGGAGGACTGCCACCACGTGCTGGTGATGAGCGTGAACCCCGGCTTCGGAGGGCAGCGCTTTCTCCCGTCCGTCCTGCCCAAGATCGAGCGCATCCGCGAGTGGGCCGTGTGCCGTGGCCTGGACCTGCGCATCGAGGTGGACGGCGGCGTGAAGCCCGACAACATCGCCCGCGTCCGCGCCGCCGGCGCGGACACCTTCGTCGCCGGAAGCGCCGTGTTCGCCCAGGACGACTACGCCGCGGTCATCCGCGGCCTCCGGGAGTCCGCCGGAGGCTGACAGGCCGCGCGCCCCCGGCCGTTGACTCTGCAGCGGGACGGGGGCAGGTTCTCCTCCCATGGAGATCGTTCGCCACGCCGCGCTCGTCGTCCTGCTGTGCGCCCTGCTCGCGCCCCCTGCCGGGGCCGCTGCGCCCCACCTGGACGAGGACGCCACCGAGGCCGTCCAGGGATGGGCCGAGCGGCTGGAGAGGGTCGAGGTCGTCTCGATTCAGTCGGAGCGCGAGCGGGTCGTCGTCCAGCTCGCCGGAGACTGCGACATCCTGATCTCGCACCCGGCCGACCCGGCCTGCACGAGGGTGCGCACCCTGGGCAACTCCGTCGTCTGCTTGCAGGGGGCGGGCTGTCCCTCGGAGGCGACGCAGAAGGCGGCCCTCGAGGCGGCCGGTCGGCTGACGCTCCCCTGGCGCATGCCCGACGAGGAGGGCGAGGTCCAGGACGCCGAGGAGCGCATGGAAGCGCTCCGGACCCGCCTGATCGACGCACTCGAGGCGGGAGACACGGAGACGGCGCAGAAGGCCCTCGCCCAGGCCATCCGGACGGAGGACGCGCCGCCGGAGGCCCTGCTGGACGTCCTTCCGCTGGCACCCAGCCTCGGGAGCGCGCGCGACGCCTGGGGTGTCGTCACGAGCGAGCGCGTCGCGACCCTGGGCGCCGAGGTGGTGACCGTGCTGCGCGTCTCGCTCCTCATGGGCGCGGGGCCGGGCGCGGAGGCCGGCCGGGCGGTCGTGCGGCCGGAGATCGCCTGCGAGCTGGCGTCTGTGGCGCGGGGCTACCTGCGGGCCCACGCGTCGCGTCCCGCGGCACGGCTGGCCGAGGCCTGCCGCGAGGCGGCGCCCGAGTGCGCCGAGGCGTCCGAGGTGGCCTCGGAGGCCCGCGAGCGGGTCCGCGCACGGGGGCGCCTGAGGGCCGTCCCGGCCGAGGGGGAGGAGGGCCGGTGGAGGATCATCCGGGTGGGCGACGAGGAGCCCGAGGCGGACGGCGGCGAGTAGCGGCGATCAGCGCAGGGCCACCGCCACGGCCGCGGCGATCACGGCCACCAGCACCACCCAGCGGAGGGCGCCCGTGTGCCGGACGGCCAGCCGGACCCCCAGCAGGGCCCCGACGACGGCCGAGGCCGCCAGGACCAGGCCGGGGATCCACCGGACCTGGCCGGCCGCGACGAAGATCGCCAGGTTCGCCACCGTCAGGACGAGCACCAGGGCGACCTTGATCCCGTTCGACCGCACCAGGTCGTAGCGGAGGCCGCCGGCGAGGACCGCGAGCAGCACGAAGCCCACGCCGGCCTGCACGAAGCCCGCGTAGAAGCCGGCGCCGACGAGCTGTAGCATGGCTCCCGGGCCCCTGGCGCGCCTGGGAATCTCCTCGTCGCCCGGCGGCGTCAGAAGGGCCGGGCGCGCGACCATGAGCAGGGCCATCCCCACCAGGACCGACAGGAGCACGGGCTCCAGGATGCGGTCCGGCGTGACCGAGGCCGACCAGGACCCCAGGACCGTCCCGGCGAGCGCGGGGAGGAGCAGGCGGGCCGCGGCCCGCACCGGCAGGTGCCCCGAGCGGAGGAAGGCATGGGTCGCCGTCCCCGTCTGGAACAGGATCCCCACCCGGTTCGTGCCGTTCGCCACCGACGCGTCGAGTCCGGTGAGCATCAGGGCGGGGAGCGTGAGCAGCGATCCGCCGCCGGCCACGGTGTTGATGAAGCCGGCGAGGAGGCCGCTCCCGACGAGCAGGGCGACGTCGGCGACGCTCACCCGGCCTCTTCCGCGCGCTGCTCCCGGAACGCGGCGATGAGGTGGGCCACCGCCGCCGTGACGCGCTTCGCCGTCCGCACGTGCAGGAACTCGTTCGGGCCGTGCGCGTTCGAGCCGGGCCCCAGCACGCCGGTGATCACGAACTGCGCCTCGGGGAACTCCTCCCCCAGCATCCCCATGAACGGGATGGAGCCTCCTTCGCCGGTGTGCGCCGCGCGCTCCCCGAAGAAGTCCTCGGAGGCGGCGTCGATGGCGTCCGAGAGCCAGGGCGCCAGGGGCGGGGCGTGCCAGCCGGCGTTGGGCGCCTCCACGTCGAAGCGGACGGGGGCGTCGTACGGCGGGTCGGTCTCGAGGGCGCGCTTCATGGCGTCCGCGGCCGCCTGCGGATCGGCGGTCGGCGGGATCCGCATGGAGAGCTTCAGCGCGGTGGAGGGTCGGAGGACGTTGCCGCCTTGCGCCACGGAGGGCAGGCCGTCCGCCCCCGTCACCGACAGCGCCGCCCGCCACGTGCGATTCAGGATGAGCTCGACGGCGCCCTCGCCCACGGGTCGGGTGTCGCCGACGAAGGGCATCTCGCTGCGCACGCCGTCGCCGAGGATGTCGGCGGCCCGACGGGCCTGGTCGACGCGCTCCGCCGGGATGTCCACCTGCATCTCCGGCAGGAGGACGGCCCCGGACGCCTCGTCCTCGATCCGCGACAGCAGGCGCCTCGCGATCCGGAACGACGAGGGCACCACGCCGCTCGCCCGTCCGGAGTGGACGCCCTCGCCGAGAACGTCCACCCGGAGCCGGCCGACGATGTTCCCCCGCAGGGAGGTGGTGAGCCACAAGCGCTCGTAGTCGCCGCAGCCCGAGTCCAGGCAGACCACGAGGTCGGGCGAGCCGATCCGATGTCCGTGGGCCTCGATGTAGGCTGGCAGATCCATGGAGCCGCTCTCCTCGGAGCACTCGATCAGCATCACCAGGCGCGGGTGGTCCCGGCCCTGCTCTGCGAGCGCCCGGGCGGCGGCCACCGAGGCGAACACCGCGTAGCCGTCGTCCGCGCCGCCGCGGCCGTAGAGCTTCCCGTCCCGGAGCACGGGCTTCCACGGCCCCAGGTCCGGCTCCCAGCCCTCCATCGGGGGCTGCTTGTCCAGGTGCCCGTAGAGCATCACGGTCCCGTCGCCCTCTCCCGGGACCTCGATGAACAGCAGCGGGGTGCGCCCCTCGATTCGCCAGACCTCCACGGTGGCGGAGGAGGGCAGGTGCTCTGCGGCCCAGGCCTCGGCCAGACCGACTGCCTCGTCCATGTGACCGTGTGTCTCCCAGTCCGGATCGAAGAGCGGGGACTCGTTGGGGATGCGGATGTAGTCGGTCAGGGCCGGCAGGATCGAGTCCTCCCAGATGCCCTCCACGAACTCCCACGTACGCCTGACGTCCATCTCGGCCTCCCGCTCCTCGCGCTGTGTCCACCCGGGGCGCCCGGGCCCGCGCCATGCTCGCCCCGCCGGCGCCGCCGATCAAGCCGCGACCGAGGCGGCGCCCCCGCGGACGCGATCGGCTCTTGACACCCGGGGCGGGACGCCCTACACACTCCCCCACTCGACGCCGGGGCGTAGCGCAGTCTGGTAGCGCACCTGCTTCGGGAGCAGGGAGTCGCTGGTTCAAATCCAGTCGCCCCGACCAGCGCCGGGGTCGCGGCCCACACCGCGGCCCCGGCAATTCTGTTCGAGGGGCAAGCTCCTGGAAACACTCCGGAATCGGCGGAGTGGCCCAGTTGACACCGCGGACGAGCCGGTGCTAGCGTGGCCGTTCTTGGTGGCGACCCGGGGTTGCGTCCGATGAAGGCCGTTCGTCTGCTGGTGCTCGCGAGCCTCCTGATGGGGGCCTGCGGTGGTGATCCCGAAGCGCAGAGCGGCGGCGACGCATATCGTCACCAGGCGGAGCTCATTCCCCTCGACGAGTGGGTGACGGACGACATCTCCGTCGACGACGCCGATCGCACCGACTGGAAGGCGCTCGACGTCCCCTCGGCGGGTACGCTCACGATCCAGTTCCACGCCGACGAGCCGGAGGCCGAGATCACCGTCGGGCTGTTCGACCGTTACGGGCGCCCCCTGGGGGACCTGAAGCGGGGCGAGGGCCAGGGCCGCGTGCAGGCCGAGATCCCGATCCGCAGCGCCGGCCGCCACTTCGTGATGATCCGCGAGGCGGACGGTCCCCCGACCAGCTACATGATCCGCGCTTCCCTCGGCGGAGCGGACGCCGGCGGTGCCGGTCGCCCCGGCTTCTGAGATCCGCGCCGCCTGCTCGATACTCCGCGTGAGGCCGATCTTCCGGTACAACCTCCCTGCATGACGCGCCGACCCCTCAGACCCACCGTGCCCTCAGGCGATCCTCCCGTGTCCACCAGCCGCTCCAATCCCAGGAAGCTCACCGCCTGCGCCCTGACGGACGTGGGACGCCGGCGGGATCACAACGAGGACGCCTGGACCGACGACGAGGGCCTGGGCGTCTACGTCGTCTGCGACGGGATGGGGGGCCACGCCTCGGGCGAGGTAGCCAGCCGCCTGACCTGTGACCACATCGTGGACTTCGTGCGGCGCCACCGCGAGGCGGTCGAGGACGACCTGCCGTACAAGGCCCCGGGCGCGACGACGCCCGCCGAAGCGCTGCTGTCGAACGCCATCCAGCACGCGAACGACCGCGTCTACGTCGAGGGGATGAAGGATCCCAAGCTGGAGGGGATGGGCACCACGGTCGTCGCCGTCATGTCTCAGCCCGATCGACTCGTGATGGCGCACGTCGGCGACAGCCGCGTGTACCGCTGGTGCGAGGAGGACGGCCTCGAGCAGGTCACCCGGGACCACAGCCTCCTCAACCACAAGATCGACACGGGCGAGCTTCGGACCGACGAGGAGATCCAGGCCTTCACCCAGGGCAACATCATCGTGCGCGCCGTGGGCCTGAAGGACTACGTGGTCCCCGAGGTCCAGACCGTCGATCGTCGGCCGGAGGACCTGTTCCTGCTGTGCTCGGACGGCCTGACGGACATGGTCGAGGACTGGCTCATCCAGAACGTCGTCGAGGCGAACGTCGACGACCTGGAGGAGGCCTCCCGGGCCCTGGTCCGCATGGCCAACGACCGGGGCGGCAAGGACAACGTGACCGTGATGTTGATCCGGGTCGACGATCGGCCCGCCGGGGTCGAGCAGACGGATCCCGCCGGCGTGTCCATATTCCACGACGAGGACACCCAGCCCTCCGGCGTCCGCGCCATGGAGGACACCGAGCCGACGATCCCCCGGGTCTCCCGGGAGGCCCCCCCGGCGGACGCTCGGGGCCGGGACGACCACGCGGATCCCGACGCGGCTCCGCTCGAGCCCGTGGAGGACGACGATGGCCCCGTGGACCTGGAGGAGTGGGCGCGGGACTCGCCGGGGCGCTCCCGGAAGGGCACGCCCTTCCTCGGGCACGAGGTCTGCACGCGGCCCACGGAGCGTCGCGTGAAGGTGCGCTCGGGCACGACCTCCGTCGCGGAGCGCGACCGGAAGCGCCGGGCCGCCAGGCGAGCGACCCGGCCCGACACGGACGACGGGCCCAGCGTCATCGTCGAGGAGCCCAGCGTCATCATCGACGACGGATACGAGTAGGACCGCCGTCCCTGGCGGTCGCAAAGTGTGAAGTGAGTAGGCTTGACCCCACTCGTCCACTCGTGACGAAAGTGTGAAGTGAGTAGGCTTGACCCCACTCGTCAGTCGATCTCGAGGCGCTTGAAGCGCTTGGAGCGCCCCACGTTCCTCGGCGGACGCTTGGGCTCTTCCTGCTCCTCCGCCCGGGCGGGGGCCGGCTCGGACGGCGCGGGCTCGTCCCGGCCCGGCGGGGGTGCGGCGGGGGGAGCGGTCGGCGCCTCGGGCGGGGCCGGCTCGGGGGTCGGCGGGGTCGCGACCGGCGTCGGGGCCTCGCCGCCGAGGGGGGACCAGGTGTTGCCGACGCGGGCCTGCACCTCCGTGCCGCGGATGCGCAGGGCGTCCAGCTCCGAGAAGTCGTGCTTCGACTTCATCTGCGCCACCAGGCCGGCGAAGGTGTCCGCGCCCGCGGAGGGCTCCGCGCCCTCGATGACGTAGGTGCGGATGACGTACTCGAGCAGGAGCATCATCTCCTCGGGGCTGTGCGACGCGAGCACCTCGCGCATGAAGCCGTGGCGCCGCCAGGGATCGTCGACGCGGGCCGCCTCCACCTGCTCCCGCGTCTCGGGCTCGAGCTGGGACAGGTCCACCTGGACGTCGATGAGGTGGGCGCCGCGGAAGCTGGCGTTCACCAGGTTCGCGTGGCGCAGATCCACCTTGATGAGCAGCGCGTGGTCGAAGTTCGCGCCGAACAGGTTGGCGCCCAGCAGGTCGCAGTCCACGAGGACCGAGTGGGAGAAGTCGGCCCGGTCCAGGGCGACGTTGCCGCGCTCCTGGGCGTCGAAGCGCGTGTTCAGGAGCAGGGCCCGGGGGAAGCGGGCGCCGAACAGCTCGCTGTTGTTGAAGGTGGCGGACTGGATGCGCGCGCCGCTGAAGTCGGCGTTGCCCATGGAGGTGCCGTAGAAGCTGGTCCCCGACATGGTGCAGCCGTCGAAGCGCCCCTCGATGAGCTCGCTGGAGAAGAAGGAGCAGCCGCGCATCAGGCTGCCGCTGAAGCGGGCGCCGCGCATGCTGCTCTCGGTGAAGCGGACGCGAGCGAGGTCGCCGCCGGTGGCGTCGGCGTCGTGGAGTCCGACACGCCGCAGGGTCACGTCGGACGCCGTGGCGGCGGGGAGGCCGGTCGACGAGAGATCCACGTCCTGGACCAGGCAGCCCTCGAGTCGCCCCTCGGCGAGGCGGGCGCCGACCTCCTGGGGGCTGCGCAGCACGTTGTCGTCGCTCATCCCATCCCTTCCGGTTGCTCCATCTCGACCGCTCGCACGGTCGCGGCATCCTAGCACGCCGCCCTCGGACGCGCGAAGGGGCCTGCGACCGGCTTCACGACGACGGGTTCGGGCGTGGACATCGATTCACGCCCGATCGTATCCTCCGCTGCCGCGAGGGTGGACCCGGGGGAAGCCCTTCGAGCCCCACAACCGGGCCGCGCGCGGCCCGAGATCGCTGCCGGGAGTCGGGAGACACGTGCTCCAGCTTGTCTATCGCAACATCGAGGGTGAGGACGTCGTGGTGCCCCTGAAGGCGGGCACCGTCGTGACCGTGGGCCGCAACCCGGGGTCCACCATCCAGGTGAAGAACCCGTCCGTCAGCCGCAAGCACGCGCAGGTCTTCGAGGGCGGCGGCGGCTGGCGGGTCAAGGACCTGGGGAGCTCCAACCACACCTTCGTCAACGACGAGAAGGTGGACGAGGCCTCCATCTCCGTGGGCGATCGGCTGCGCTTCGGGGACTATCCCGTGCAGGTGCAGCAGGGACGCGACGCCGCCCCGCGACCGGCGCCGAAGCCCGCGCCCGAGCCGGCCCCGAAGCCCTCCGACCAGGACCGGGAGGAGGAGCGCGCGCGGCTGCGCCGGGAGCGCGAGGCCCGCATCCGCCGGAAGCGGGAGAAGGAGGCCGCCGCGAAGGCCGAGGCGGCCCGCCCGAAGCCCGCGCCGGCCCCGAAACCCGCGCCGGCCCCGAAGCCGTCCAGGGAGCCGTCCCGCCCGTCGCGTCCGCGCGCCCGGGCCGTGGGCGCGGATCCGGAGGCCCTGAAGAAGGCCCGGGAGGAGGCGAAGCAGCTCCGCGCGGAGCTGGAGGAGTCCCGGGGCCGGATCGAGGAGCTGGAGAGCCGCTGCGAGGAGCTGGAGACCCGCGAGGCGCGCTTCGACGAGGAGCTGGATGGCTGGCACGAGCGCTACAACCGCGTCCGCGAGCAGCTCGACCACAACCAGGGCCTGCTCGACCGGGCCCGGGAGGACGTCCAGGACAAGGACGACGAGATCGAGGACCTGGAGTCCCGGGTCGGCGAGCTGGAGGGCCAGGTCGCCGCCTTCGAGGCCGCGAAGGAGGAGAGCGGCGATCAGCTCGGCGAGCTTAAGTCGAAGGTCGTCCAGAAGGATCGGCGCATCGACGAGCTCCAGCGCGAGCTGGACCTCATGGAGTACGACCTGCGCGAGGCCCGGGAGCAGATCGAGACCCTCGAGGACTCCTTCAACCAGGACAACTCCGAGCAGCGCCGGGTCGAGCGCGAGCTGGAGCTCCTCCGGGAGGTGATCTCCGACAAGGAGAACATCATCAGCGAGCAGAAGCTCGAGCTGGAGGACAAGCAGCGCGAGATCTACGACCTCAAGATGGGCACCGGCATCAAGGACCTGGAGGAGGCCCGCCGGGACGTGCTCGAGGAGCTGTTCGAGAAGAACCGGGAGGCCGACGACCTGCGCGAGCAGCTCAAGACGGCCGAGGTGGAGACGGGCCAGCTCCGGGACCGCATCGAGGAGCTCCAGGAGCAGGTCGAGGAGAAGCGGGACGTCACCGCCCACCCGGACTACAAGCGGAAGCTCCGCGAGCTGGAGCGCGCCCAGGACGACCTCCAGGAGGCCCAGGCCACCATCGAGCGCCTCGAGGAGCGCCTCGAGGAGTTCGGCCCCGAGGAGAGGGGCAAGCTCGACGCGGAGATCAACTTCCTCCAGCGGAAGAACCGGGCGCTGCAGGACAAGCTGGAGGCCGTCCAGGCGGAGGTCGAGGAGGCCCGCCAGGAGGCGCGGGAGGCCACGTCGGCCGCCGCGACGGCGCCCGAGCCCGAGGTCACGGCCACCGGAGACGGCAAGGAGGCGGCCGCCCTGCGCGCGCAGGGGTTGGAGCAGGCCGAGCAGGCCATGGAGAGCTTCGCGGTCTGGAAGTCGAACCTGAGCCTGCTGAAGACCTACATCGAGGAGGCCGACGAGGCCGCTGCGGGGGACGGCGACGTCCAGGCGGCCCTGGAGAGCGTCCACGAGCTGCTCGTGCTGGTGCTCTCCGACGCGACCACGCTCCGTCGCGAGCTGGGCGCCTTGAAGCACATGTTCACCGACGGATAGCGTGGGGCACGCCGGATCGGCCCGATCCATCGCCCCGAGGAGATCTGGATGTCGCAGCCCGAGTCGAACAGCCGCCAGGAGTTGGAGTACCTGATCCGCGCCCGGTACGGCCTCATCTACGTGGTCTCACCGGAGGAGGAGCGGGTCGAGGCGGCCGTGCGCAGCATCGGCGAGGCCCGGGACCGGAAGGTCATCGCCTGGTCCATCACCGAGGGCTTCACCAGCCTGGACGGGGGGTCCAGCTACAGCGACATCCAGGACCCCCTGAAGGCGCTCCACTTCCTCGCCAACTTCGAGGACGACGTCATCTGCGTCTTCCGGGACTACCACCCGTACCTCAAGGATCCGTCCATCGTGCGGCGCCTCCGCGACCTGCACCGGCAGTTCAAGGAGAGCGACTACAACCAGCACGCCATCCTGCTGAGCCCGCTCCCGAACTTCCCGCAGGAGATCGAAAAGGAGCTGGCGGTCGTCGACTTCGACCTGCCGGACCGCGAGGAGCTCGAGTCCATCGTCTGGAAGGTCGCCCAGAGCGTGCCCGACAGCGTCGACCTCACCGTGACCCGGGACACGCAGCTCCGGGAGGCGGTCGTGGAGGCCGCCCTGGGGCTGACGGCCGAGGAGGCGGAGAGCGTCTTCGCCAAGTCGCTGGTGAAGACGCGCGACTTCGACATCGACACCATCCTGTCGGAGAAGAAGGGCATCATCCGGAAGTCGGGCATCCTGGAGTTCTACCAGGCCGACGAGCGCTTCTCCGACGTGGGTGGCCTGGAGGTCCTCAAGTCCTGGCTGAGCAAGCGCAAGGCGGCGTTCTACCGGGACGCGCGGGAGTTCGGCCTGCCGGCGCCCAAGGGCATGCTCCTCATCGGCGTGCCCGGCTGCGGGAAGTCGCTGACCGCCAAGGCCATCGGCGCCATGTGGCACATGCCGCTGCTGCGCCTGGACGTGGGAAAGGTCTTCGGGAGCCTCGTGGGCTCCTCCGAGGAGAACATGCGGCGCGCCATCCGCACGGCCGAGGCCGTCGCCCCGTCCATCCTCTGGCTGGACGAGCTGGAGAAGGCGTTCAGCGGCACCGGCTCCTCGGGCCAGACGGACGGCGGCACCAGCGCCCGCGTGTTCGGCACGTTCATCACGTGGCTGCAGGAGAAGGCCTCCTCGGTCTTCGTCATCGCCACGGCCAACGACGTGAAGGCCCTGCCGCCGGAGCTGCTCCGGAAGGGGCGCTTCGACGAGATCTTCTTCGTGGATCTGCCGAACCCCACCGAGCGCCGCGAGATCCTCCGGATCCACATCGAGAAGAAAAACCGGAACCCGCAGGAGTTCGACCTCGACGCCCTGGTCAACGCGAGCCAGGGATTTTCCGGCTCCGAGATCGAGCAGGCGGTCATCAGCGCCCTGTACGACTGCTACGAGGACGACAAGGCGGACCTGACCACCGAGCGGCTGCTCAAGTCCATCGAGGAGATCATCCCCCTCAGCTACACGATGAAGGAGGGGATCGACGGCATGCGCGAGTGGTCCAGGTCCCGCGCGCGCCGGGCCAGCCACCATGACGACTCCGACAAGGAGAGCGTCGGCCGGAAGCTGGAAATCTGAGCCCCCGCCCGGCAGACTCGCCCCCGTCTCGGGGGAGTGTCGGTCGGTCGAGCGAAGGGAGTCGCACGTGTCGCATTTCACGTCCGTGAAGACGAAGATCCGGGACCTGGCGTGCCTGGTCAGGGCCCTCGAGGACCTCGGCTACGAGTACACCGAGGCCGAGGCCGAGCAGCTCGTGAAGGTGCGCGGCTACCAGGGCCAGACCACCGACGCCGTGCTGTCCGTCAAGGCGTCGAAGACCTACGACATCGGGGTCCAGCTCACCGCCGACGGCACCTACGAGTTCGTGGCCGACTGGTGGGGCGTGGAGACCACCCGCGGCGTCACGGAGGACGAGTTCGTCAAGGCCGTGACCCAGCGGTACAGCTATCACAAGGTGATGAGCGAGGTGAAAAAGCGCGGGTTCACCCTCGAGAGCGAGGAGCAGGAAGAGGACGAGACCATCCACGTCCGCGTCCGGACCTGGAGCTGAGTCCGAACGGGAACGGAATCAGCCCGGGAACGGAACGGGAACGGGAACGGGACCAGCCCGGGAACGGGAACGGGAACGGGAACGGGAACGGGAACGGGAAGTAGGGAGGCCCCACATGGCCAAGAAGCGCGACCTCGTCATCACCATCGACCCCGACGGCAACGTGAACATCCAGGTCGAAGGCGTCGGAGGCAAGGACTGCGTCGACTTCAGCAAGTTCCTGGAGGACGAGCTCGGGGATGTCACCGAGCGTGAGTTCACGAGCGAGTACTACCAGGAGGGCGAGGTCGAGTCCGAGATCAAGGTGGGAGAGTAGGCGCCCGCCGTGGCGGAGCGCGACGACCCGGCCATGGACCCGTTCGCGCCGCATCTGGCGTTCGCGGAGCGCGCCCTCAGGGTGGCCCGCGACGTCCGCCCGCGCGGGGCCGCCATCACCCCGACGGAGCCCATCGACACCCGCGCGGATCGCCTCGTCGACCTGGACGAGCTGGAGGCCATCGCCTCGTGGCAGGGCCTGCGCAAGGCCCCGCGGGAGATGCGCGACGACGATTATCCGTCCGATCTCGAGGGCGCGATGGAGGAGCGGGAGCCCCAGTTCATCCTGCGGAACATCCCGCGCGTGGAGCGCTACGCGGACCCGGAGGAGCGCCTGGGCTACGAGCACGACCGCATCCAGTACGGCTTCCACGTGGAGGGCGTCGACGAGGCCCGGACGTACCGGCATGAGCCGCCCGAGCTCCTCGAGGAGATGAACCTGGACGTGGTGCGTGCCCAGCTCCGGTGGCGGCGCTGGTACTCGGACGAGGCCTGCTGGGAACGCTACTTCTCCCGGGAGATCCGCGAGAAGACGCAGGGCCCCCTGTGGCGCCGCCCCATGGAGGAGGCCTCCGCCGAGGAGCGCCAGGTCCAGCCGGACGACGCCCCCGCCGGGGACGAGGAGCCGTCGTGAGCGGCGCGGGCGAGCCCCTGCGAGAGGAGCTGATCACCCTCCGGCGCGCGCTCCACCGCGTCCCGGAGCTCGGCTTCGAGGAGCGGACCACGCGCGACGTCCTGCGTGAGCACGTGGCGGGGTGGGGGAGGGCGCGTCCCATCGCGGGCACGGGGATGGTCGTGGACCTGGGCCCCGAGGACGCCCCGCACACCCTGCTGCTGCGCGCGGACATGGACGGCCTGCCCATCGCGGAGGCCACGGGGCTGGCGTACGCGTCGACCCACCCCGGCCGTATGCACGCCTGCGGGCACGACGCGCACATGGCGGCCCTGTCCGTGGCGGGACGGCTGCTCGCGGAGGCGCTGCCTCCCGGGGTGCGCCTGCGCGTGCTCTTCCAGCCGGCCGAGGAGGGGAAGGGCGGAGCGCGCGCCTGCATCGACGAGGGGGTGCTGGAGGGCGTGGACGCGGCCTTCGGCATCCACGTCTGGAACGAGCTCCCGGTGGGCACGGTCGCGGCGACCCGCGGCGGGATCATGGCCGGCGTGGTGGAGCTCGGCTTCCGCGTCCGGGGACGGGGAGGGCACGGCGGGCTTCCCCACCGCACCCGCGACCCGGTCGTGGCCGCCGCCCACCTCGTGACCACCCTCCAGACCGTGGTGAGTCGGGGGAGCTCTCCCTTCGACTCCGTCGTGCTGACCGTCGGCGCCATCCACGCCGGCGACGCCTTCAACGTCATCCCCGACGAGGCGGAGCTGCGCGGGACCGTCCGCACCCTCTCGGAGGCCCAGCAGGAGCGCGTCCGCGAGGAGGTCCTGCGGATCGCCGCGGGCGTCGGCGCGGCCACGGGCACGGAGATCGACGTCCACTGGAAGGTCTACGCCATCCCCACGGTCAACGATTCGGAGGTGGCCGCCCTGGTGGCCGAGGCGGCCGAGGGTGTCCCGGGCGTGATCGACGTCCGCCGGGACTACCGCACCATGGCCGGCGAGGACTTCGGGGAGATCCTGGCGAACGTCCCGGGGTGCTTCGCCCTGGTGGGAAGCGCCGACCCGGCCCGGGGCATCGACGAGCCGCACCACAGCCCGCGCTTCGCCATCAGCGAGGACGTGCTGCCCATCGCCTGCGGGCTCCACCGCGCCGTCGCGGAGCGGTTCGCCCGGGAGTAGGACCTGCGTCTCGGCTCACAGTGCGTCACATGTCTCAAGACGAGGGGCTCGCGCAAAGGCGCGAAGACGCAAAGAAAAACGGCATGCTTCGGCTCCGTGGGCTCGCTGTTGGCCTGCCGGTGACCCGACAGCCTCAGCCGACCCTGTGTGCAAGCGGTTCGGTGGCCTTTGGCGGCTTGGCGGCTTGGCGGCTTGGCGCGCGATTGTCCGTGAGATCGCGGCATCCCGAGATGTGCAGGACTGTGAGCCGGGGACGGCGGTTCTACTCGGGACAGAGGGTGCCCACCACCAGGTCGTCCAGGTACGGCCCCGCGAAGTCGTTCGCGTTGTCGTCGACCGTGTCGAAGGTCCACCGAAGCTGGACGGACTCTCCGGCGAAGTCGCCGAGGTCCACCTCCACGGGTACCCAAAGGCCCCCCGTGGAGCCGCCGACGTCGTCGGACGACCACACCTCGACCTCCTCGCCGCCCGCCAGGATCCGGAGGCTCAGGCGATCGATGCCGGCGGGGTTGTCGTAGACCTGGTCGTCCCACTCCGTGGACAGGCGGAGCCAGAACGACAGGCCCACGACGGCCTCGGGGCCTCCCGGCTGGGGGAGGGCGACATGCGGGCTGGTCATCCGGACACGCACCGCGCCGGCGTCGCCGTAGGTGCCCGTGTCGGGATCCCCGAGCCAGGCCGAGGCGCTCCCCTCCACGGCCAGGGTCTCCGTCGTCTGCCACGTGATCCCGTCTCCGGGCTGATCGTCGGCCACGAACCAGGCGGACAGGCCGTCCTCGAAGCCGTCGGCGAGCACGGCCTCCTGGAAGCAGCAGAAGGCGACGTGCTCGCAGCGGCCCTCCTCGCCGCACGTGTCGGTCGTGCACGGGTTGTCGTCGTCGCAGTCGCCGTCGTCGGTGCAGGCCTCGCACGGCCTCCCCGGGTCCCTGGGCACGGCGGCGCAGACGCTCCCGGCGCCGTCGCTCAGGCTCACGCAGCGCGGCTCCGCGCAGGGATCCCCGGCCGCCAGGTCGGCGCACTCGTCGTCCTCGGTGCAGCACCCACCTTCGCAGCGGGGGACCACCGAGACGTCGTCCAGGTACACCCCCTCGTGGTGGTTGTCCTCACCGTCCAGGGTGTCGAAGGTGAACCGCAGGCGGGCGGACTCGCCGGCCCAGGGCGAGAGGTCCGCCGACAGGAGGCGCCAGCGCCCGCCCGTGTCCTTGCCGACGGCCACGCTGCTGGTCAGGGGCCACCGGTCGTCCGAGAGCGCCTCCTCGAGGGAGACCCGCAGGGCGTCTCGCTCCTCGGGTCCCCCCGTCTGGGCGGGCTCCACGTCGGCCCAGACCCAGAACAGGGCCACGTGGCCGGCTGGCACCTCCGACAGGTCGAAGGCGGGCGTGCGGAGGACGGCGCGCACCGGCCCGCTCCCCTCGCCGGTCGGCTGGCAGTCCTCGCCGAGAGGCCCGCTGAAGTAGGTGCCGCAGGTCGGGTCGCCCAGCCAGGCGGCGCGCGGCGGGCTCAGGAAGCGGCGGTCGGACGTCCGCCAGGTCACGTCGTCCGACGGCTGCTCGTCGCTGACGATGAAGCCGCTCATGCTGATGGACGCTGCGGAGAAGTCCGCCGTCAGCGGGTGGACGCCGATGGGGCAGGCGCAGTCCTGGGGACAGTGTACGCACCGGCCGCCGGGTCCGGGGCAGCTGTCGAGGGTGCACGCCTCCCCGTCGTCGCAGGCGGCGGTGTCCACGCAGCACCCCGGGCGTGCGACGGGCGTGCAGGCGTGGTTCACGCAGCGCATGTCGTGGCAGGCGTCGGGTGGCGTGGCGTCCGCGCAGTCCGTGTCCTCCAGGCAGCACCCCGGCACCGGGACGGCCACGCACTCGCCGACCTGGTTACAGCGGCCCTGCAGGCACGGACTCCCCGTGCTCAGGGGGCACGCCGTGTCGGGGATGCAGCCGCCGTCCACCTCCGGCGGGACGTCCGCGGTGGGGCCGGGGTCCGCCGCGTCCCCGGTGTCCACGGGGGCGTCCGGGAGCCCCGGGTCCGAGCCGGCGTCGGGAGGTCCCGGATCGGGCGGCACCGCGCCGTCCGGCACCTCGGGCGCGTCGGCGAGGTCCGTGCCCCCCGGATCCTTCGGGACATCCCCTGCGGGCGGGACGTCCGCGCCGCCGCTCGTGTCCGGGACGTCGATGCAGCCCGACACAAGGAGGCCGAGCGCCAGGAGCGTGCCGATGGCGGAGGCCGACGGACGCCGACCCCCGCCGCCTGCTGTTCCCATCACTGCGCGGCGCAACCCTGGATGAGCTGCCAGTCGTCGAGGGCGATGCCCTTGCCGGTGTTCTCGATGGCGTCGAACGTGGAGAACGAGAAGCGGAAGTACACCGTCTTCCCGGCGAAGGCGTCCAGGTCGGCCGTGTGGCTCGTCCAGGTGTCGTACTCGTTGCACCCGACGTTGCTCACCTTGTCGAAGATCTCGGTGGCCACCTCGGTCTCGGCGTCCACGACCTCGATGGTGAACACGTCCCCGAAGTCCGGACTTCCGTTGTCGCAGTCGTTGCTCTTCTCGACGTCGAGGTAGAGCTGGAACTCCAGGTCCCACGGCGTGCTGTCGCCCAGCGTCACCGTCGGGGTCTCGGCGATGCCGCAGGCTGCCATCCCGGCGCTGCCGCCGTAGTCGGTGCCGTTGCCGAAGTACAGGACCTGGGAGCCCTGCTGCGGGGAGATGCCCGCCGCGTCCTGGGCGTCCGCGAACTGCCAGACGGAGTCGGGATCCGTCTCCGCCGTCGGGCTCTCGGCCTCACAAGAGGTGAGGTTCCAGGCCTCGCCGGGCTCGCCCTCGAAGGTCAGCGAGAGCTCCGGAACTGGGAAGGGCTCGCAGCACTGCGGCACGTCCTTGGGGACCTCGGTGCACTGGAAGTCCGAGGTGCATCGGGGCTCCTTGCACGCGTCGGACGCCTCGCAGTCGCCGCCGTACACGCACTCGACGCCCGCGGCGGCCTTGCACGTGGTGGCGAAGCCCACGTCGTCGACGAACGGCCCGGCGTACCCGTTGTTCTTCTCGTCGCCGCTGTCGAACTCGAAGACGAGGCGGACGTCCTCGCCCCGCCAGTCGCTCAGGTCCACGCGGCTGTGGAGCCACTGACCGCGCGTCGTGTTCGTGAGGTAGTGGCTCACCCACCACTCCTCGGCGGCCTCCAGGTCGTCGGCCGGCGCCACGAGGACGCGGAAGTCGTCCACGGAGAAGATGGGCTGGAACTCGGTCGGGTCGTTGTCGTCCCACTCGGTGGCCATCAGGAGCTCGAACTCGGCGTAGGGCGTGCCGACCTCGAACGGGGGCACCGTGATGGGCTTGCTGATCAGCCGGCCGCTGCTGGCCGTGTCGTCGCCGGTGGCGTACATCCCCGTGGCCGGGTCGGAGAAGTTGAAGCTGGCCTCGCCTGAGGCGGCCGCGTCCGTGGTGCGGTGCCAGGTCACCGGGGTCGAGTCGGTGTCCACGGTGAAGCCGTCATCGCCGTCCTCGAACGTGGCGGTCCAGGCGTCGACCCACGGCGCCTCGGAGCAGCAGTTCGTCTTGGTCTCGTCGTAGGCGAAGGTGCAGCTTCCCTCCTCGCTGCACGTGTCGATCGTGCAATTGTTGCCATCGTCGCAGTCCTCGTCGGCGTCGCAGCAGAGGGGATCCGTCTTCTCGCTCTGGCACTCGCCGAGCACGCACCAGTCTGTGGTGCAGGCGTCGCCGTCGTCGCAGTCCGCCTGGCCGAGGCAGGTGCCCTCGCCCGTGCAGATGGACGTGACCGTCAGCTCGTCGATGCGTACGCCGCCGTGGGTGTTGCTCGCGTCGTCCACGCTGTCGAAGCGGAAGCCGACGCGCACCGTGCTGCCGGCCCAGGCGTCCAGGTCCACGCCGATCTGGGCCCACTCGTTGCGGGTGGAGCCCTGGATGGCGTCGTTGGACTCCCAGACGACCACCGGCTCGGCGTCCGTCATGGTGTCCACGAGCACCGTGAGCTGGTCGAAGTCCGCCTCCGGCGGCTCGGCCGCACCGTCGAACTCGGTGGACAGGAACAGCCAGAACTGGAGGACTGGAATCCGGAAGGGGTCGTCGTCCAGCTCCATGGCGGGGGTCCAGGCGGTCGCCACGGCCGCGTTGCCGTCGTCTGCGTCGTAGCTCAGGCTCGCCGGGTCACCGAAGTACAGGGTGTACTCGCCGGCGTAGGCCAGCGCCTGGAGGAGCTGCCAGGTCACGTTGTCGTCGAAGGGATCCTCGATCTCCCAGTCTGAGATGTCGCCGTCCTCGAAGCCCTCCACGGCCACGTCGGGCGGCTCCGTCGCCTCCGGGAAGTCCGAGGAGGGCTGGCAGCACTCGTCCTTGAGGGTCGAGGAGCAGGTGCCCTCCGCCGTGCAGATGTAGTCGAGGCAGGCGTCGCTGCCGCAGTCGGCCGGGACGTTGCAGCTCGTGCAGGTGCCGCCCGGGGCGTTGGTCTCGTAGGCGCAGACGCCCTTGGTCCCCTTGGCGAACAGCGTGCAGGCGTTCGTGGTGCAGCCGTCGTTGTCGTCGGGACAGGCCGGGTCCTCCGCCGTGCATTCGGCGTTCTGGCAGCTCGCCTTCACCTGGAGGCTGTCCACGTAGGCGCCGTACCAGGGCTCCCCCTCGGTGTCCGAGTTGAAGTCGGCGTCGCCGTCGCTTACGAAGCGGAAGCGGATGGTGATGGATTCCCCGGCGTACTGCGTGAGATCCGCGGCCTGGTGGACCCACTCGCCGTTCGTGGTGTTCTCGAGGCCCAGGGCCTGCTCGTCGGTGCTCTTCCAGACCTCCTGGACGGTGCTGCCGTCGTCCACGTCCACTGCGAGGAAGTCCGTGGAGACGAAGGTGCCGCCGGGGATCTCCGCCGCGGGCTCGGCCGCCATCTTCACCCAGAAGCCCAGGTAGGCGCCCGTGTCCTCGTTGAGCTCGATCTCGCTGGTCTCCACCGCGAGCTGCACTCCGTCGGCCGCGCCGAACGCGTCGATGGGCGTGCACGACGGGCTCAGGTCGGCGTCGTAGTAGGTCATGCACTCGGGGTCGCCGAAGTACAGGCTGTGGTCCTGGCTCACGGCGGTGTCGTCGACCACCTGGATGCCCACGGCGTCGCCCTCGTCGTCGTCGGCCGTCTTCAGGAGCTGGAACGTCCCGTCGTCGAAGTTCTTGCTGGTGAAGACCTGGTTCACCTCGCAGACGGGCGCCTCGTATACGCAGCCCTCCGCCACGCACGTGGTCTCGCAGATGTCCGTGGTGGCCGGGCTGCCGTCGTCGCAGTCCGCGCTCGCCGCGCAGCAGTCGTCGAGCTCCTCGACGACGCAG
Source organism: Myxococcota bacterium (assembly GCA_051747385.1). Lineage (GTDB taxonomy): Bacteria > Myxococcota_A > UBA9042 > PHBI01 > JACKFB01 > JBNJGB01. Next base: position 194,763 of record JBNJGB010000002.1, on the reverse strand, counting down.
ACGTTGTCGCCCGAGCAGCTGGCGACGTTGCAGCAGCCGTCACCCAGGCCCGCGCAGTCGTTGTTGGACTCGCAGCAGCCCTCGACGACATCGTCCCGGACCTCGCAGGTGTTGTCCTCGGTGCACTCGACGACGTCGCAGGCGCCGGCGTCGACCTGGCCCTCGCAGTCCGCGGCCGTCTCGCAGCAGTCGGCGATGGGCTCGTAGACGCACTGGTCGGCCACACAGTCGACGGTCTCGCAAGCGCCGGGGGGCTCGCAGTCCGCGGGCGCTTCACAGCAGTCCGGGACGGGCTCGTAGACGCACTGATCGGCGACACAGTCGACGGTCTCGCAGGCGCCGGGGGACTCGCAGTCCGCGGGCGCTTCGCAGCAGTCCGGGATCGCCTGCGCGACGCACTCGCCACCTTCACAGGCGGCCTCCTCGCAGGCGTCCAGGTCGAGGACGCCCTCGCAGTCCTCGGCGGCCGTGGCCTCCGTGCACTGGGGACCGACGTCAGGGCTGACCTCGCCAGTGTCTTCGGTGACGTCCTCGTCGCCGTCGGGAATCAGTGAAGTGCCGCCGTTGCCCCCGCCCCCACAAGCGGTCAGGGAGAGCACGAGCGCGAGCGCGAAACACGCGGTGGACGCCTTCCTCATTCTGACGATCTCCTGGATGACCACCGAATCGGTTCGGACCTCCGAGCCCGTCGATCCAGCGCCGATTCGAGCCTGTCGGGCCTTGCAAACATCGGCGCCCACATTAGAAGGGTCTTACGGAGGAATCAACCCGACCGGGGGCGTCGTGAAGCCTCGTTTGTTCCCGGCTCCCGCCGCCCCGCTTCCCGAAGGAGGGACCCCATGACCGCCCCCCGCACCGTCCGACCCCACGACCGCCTCCGCGCGGCGGGCTCTCCCGTGGAGCGCCAGGTCGGTGACAAGGTGTTCGTCCTGACGCCCGACAGCCGCATGCACGTCCTGGACAACGTCACGGCCGTGTTCCTCTGGAGGTGCATCCGGGACGCCGGAGAAGCGGGCGTGACGGCCGCAACCCTCTCTCGCGCGCTCGCGAGAGACTTCGAGGTCGACGAGGAGCGCGCCGGCGGGGACGCTCGCGCCTTCGCCGAGGAGCTCCTGGCCGTCGGGGTAGTCGAGCGGGTCGCCTGATCGCCGCCGCGTTCGGTGGGACTCCGGAGCGCCCTCGGCCGCAAAAAACCGCCGGGCGGGCGTCCAAACGAGACGATCGACATGCTAAGGTTCTCTACGGTGCTCGTCGCCGGGCGGCGGGTCGGCAGTCCGAGAGCGCCCTTTCTTGCAGGATCCACACCCCCAGTCACAAGATCCCGTCCCCATGGCATGCAAGGCGGGGGATGCGGGCGTCTCGCCCCGGGGCCGGTGATCGGTCACCCGTGGGCGCGGCAACACACAGTGGTGACGAGCGGGCGCCACGCGTCCCACGGGCGTCCCGAGCGCACCCGCCGGCAGAGGTGAGGAAACCATGAATCGTCTGCTCCTGATGATCGCGGCGTCAACGCTTCTCTTCGCGGGCGCGTGCTCGGACGACGGCGGTGACGGGGGTGGACCCGATGCCGACGTCTCGTCCGACGTGCCGGTGGACGGCGACGTCTCTCCGGACGACGGGCCCGACGCCCCTGACGGAGCCTGCACTCCCCAGGAGATCGTGTCGTGCGGCATCGGCACCAGCGGGGGGCTGGTCGGCGCCGACGCCGACGAGGTCGTCCTGTATCCGGACGACGAGCCGTCGCAGTACCTCGGCTTCCCGGCCCTCCAGTTCGACGTGGAGGCGGACACCGCGTGCGTGGGTGCGGGCACGCTGGCGACGCTGACCATCCGGGGCCAGCAGGTGGGCCAGCAGTCCGTGCTCGGCCTGGAGGGGGACGCAGGCCGCGCGCGCTTCACCGCCATGACCTTCCCGCCGTCGGACGAGGGCGGCTACGAGGTGTGCGTCGAGGTGCCCACGGGCGACGGCGCCGCCTCCTGCTGCAAGACGGTGACCATGGCCACGGAGGCCTGCGACGTGGCGCTGCAGCCGCCGTCCGCCGAGGGCTGCCTCACCGAGGACGTGGACCCGGACACGCCCGGTTTCCAGACGTCCCTCACCGTGGTCCACGAGGGCGGGTCCTGTGATCGGGCCAGCCTGACCACGTCCTTCGACGACGTGGAGGAGACCCACGGCCCCGTCGACCTGGACGAGGACGGCACGGCCACCTTCGAGGTGACCGTGGGCAACGACCAGGACGGCTCCGGCGTCCTGCAGGCGACCGCGGCCGCGCTCCACCCGGAGTCGGAGGGCCTCGACGGGACGCTGAACGCCGCCTACACGGTGGACGCCTCCGCGCCCGAGCTCGCCATCACGCAGCCCACGGAGGACGACTCCCCGATCACGCTGGGCATGGACCACAACGACGACCCGGCCGACGGCCTCCAGTACGACGTGCGCGGCGAGGTGAGCGGCCTGGGTGGGGATCCGGACGCCCTCGTCAGCCTCTTCGTGGACGGGACGCTCGTCGAACAGGTCCCCCACCAAGGGGGGGTGTTCGTCTTCGAGGACGTGACCTTCACCCAGAGTGGGCCCGTGACCCTCACCGCGAGCGCGGAGGATCCGTGCGGGAACGTCGGCGAGTCCATGGTCATCGTGGACGTGTTCGGTGTCGCCCCGGACGTGGCCATCACGGCGCCCTCGTCCGGCGGCATCCTCAATGCCGTGGGCGATCAGGACACCTCGACCGCCGCCGTCTACGAGCGGGACTTCGAAGTGGAGGCCGCCGGGGTCGTCGAAGGCACCGCGATCACCGTGCAGTGTCGTCCGCAGGGTGCGGACACGCCCTTCGTCCCGGTCGGCGAGATCGAGGTGGGGGAGGCTCCGGAGGATGACGTCTACGCGGTTCCGGTGGCCCTGGACGTCGGCGGCCTGGGCAACGAAGTGGAGTGCCGCGCCGCCGTGGCGGGACCCAACCCGTCCATGTCGGCCGTCATCTTCCTCACGGTGGGCCTGCCGGCCCCGTCCATCGATCTGGCGTCGCCCGAGGACGGCGCGCGCCTGGCGGACGCCCTCGTGACCTTCGTCGGCGAGGCGAGCGGTCTCGACGGGCGGCCCATCGACATCCGCGTCTTCTCCGAGCAGGGCGAGCTGCTCTGCTCGCTCCAGGAGGGAGTCGTCGACGAGGGCGCCTTCACCGTGTCCGTGGATCTCGATGCCGCCTGCGAGGGCCTGGCTGACGGCTCCTACTTCCTCCAGGTGGACGGCGAGGACGTCTACGGGAACGTGGTCTCCGACGTGGCGGGCAAGTCGCCGGAGGTCCTGGTGACGGTCGACACGACGCCCCCCTCCGTGGTGCGCGTCTCTCCGAGCGCCGGCGTGCTCGACCCCGTCGCCGACCCGGCGCATGCGGACACGGATCCGACGACGCCCGGCTATCAGCAGAACTTCGTGTTCCGCTTGCAGGGCGAGACGGAGGCCGACGGTGCGGAGATCTGCGTCGCGGTCAACGGCGCGGACCTGGGCTGCGAGCCCGTCGCCGACACCAGCTTCGAGGCCACGTGGACCGGCGTGACCCTCGACCCGGGCGACAACACGGTCGAGGCCACGGCGGTCGACGCGTTCGGGAACGCGGCGGCACCCCTGGTCCAGACCGTGGACGTGGTCCTCGACGCCCCGATCGTCCGGATCCTCGAGCCGGCCCCGAACACCGTCACCACCGAGTCCACCGTCGCCGTGGTGGCCGAGGTCGTCGACCCGAACAGCGGCGACGCCATCACGGGCGCTTCGACGAGCCTGCTCATCGACGGAGAGGGCTCCGGTCTCACCGGCATCGACGGTGGGGACGGCACGTACACCTTCTCCGGCGTACCCCTCGAGGCCGACGTGGAGGTCGGCCTGCAGGTGGTCGCCGTGGTCGCGGGCGAGGAGGGCGCCAGCGCGGTCCGCTCGGTCACCTGGAAGACCTCCGTGCCCGGCGTGAGCGTGGTCGATCTGCCGCCCGGTGACGTCCTGAATCTGTCGTCGGACGCCTGCCTGGGGACGCAGAAGGACTGCCACCTCTCCGTGGAGGTGGCCACGACCGACGCCGAGGACGGCAGCACGGCCGGTCTGGACGTGACCTGCGACGGGGTCACGGAGACCTTCGAGGAGGAGGTCTCCGACGGGTCCGCCGTCTTCGGCGACATCGCGCTGCTGCACGGGTTCACCTGCGACGTCACCCCGTCCGTGGTCGACCTGGCCGGACAGGAGGTGGCGGGCGACACCGTCTCCATCCGAGTGGACCGCGTGGCGCCGAGCATCGTCTTCAAGGCGCCCGCCGTGTCCGAGCTGCTCAATTCGGACGACGCCAACCCGGGCACGCCCGACGTGATGGATCACGCCTTGTCGGTCACGGTGTCGGGCGTGGAGGAGGGCCAGGAGATCACCGTGGTCTTCGAGTGGGAGGATCCGGACCTGGGCGCCCAGTCGAAGACCTTCACCGCGACCGTCCCGCAGGACGTCCCGGAGGGGGAAAGCCTGACGGTGACCTTCGAGAACGAGACAGGCGGCTCGACGGTCGTGTATCCGACCGGCACGGTGACGCTCTCGGCGAGCCTGTCCGACACGGCGGGCAACGAGGCATCGACCACCCGGACCGTGGTCGTGGAGCCCCAGTCGCCCAAGGCGCGCATCATCTTCCCGTCCTTCCTGGGCGAGGAGGGCTGCAGCGTGGACGATCCCTGCCCGGAGGACGGCGTCTGCTCCAGCGGCCAGTGCTGGCACCCGTGGGGTCTCGACGCCACGAAGCAGCTGTCCGTCAACGTGGCCGGGCTCATCACGTCCCAGGACAACGTGCGGGTGTGCAGCGATCACCCGGACCTGGCCGTGGACGGGATCGAGTGCCAGTCCGAGGGCTACCACCGGGTGGCGCTGGCGAGCGTCACGGGCGACAACGTCTTCATCGACGTGAACAACCTGCCTCAGGGCTTCCAGGCGCTCATCGCCGAGGCCCTGCCGGAGGAGGGCGGGGCGTGGGTGAGCAGCCTCGAGGAGTCGGACGCCTCGGGGCGCCTGCGGCGCGTGCTGGTGGACGACGTGCCCCCCGAGGTGGAGGGCATCGCCTTCCCCGGCGACACGGACGCGCCCCAGGACGTCCTGAGCATCTCCGAGCAGGCCTCGCCGGCCGGCGACTACAAGGTGCGCGTGTCGTCCAACGAAGACGGCATGGCCACCCTGTTCACCAACAACAAGGAGCTCGCCACGGCACCGCTCGACGAGGGGCTGGCGCTGTTCCAGGTCGTCCTCGACGAGGGGGAGAACACGGTCCACGCCGTGGTGAAGGACGCCGCGGGCAACGAGAGCCCGGAGCCGCCCGACACCGTGCAGGTCCAGGTGCTCGTGGACCGCGAGCGCCCGACGCTCGCCTTCGCCAACCCCGACGCGTCTCCGGTGGTGGCGGGCGACATCCTCGACGTGATCCTCGGCAGCGACAAGGACGGCGGTCAGGTCACCCTGTTCGACGCCGGCGTCGAGGTGGGCACGGAGATGGTCGTCGACGGCCAGGCTGTGTTCCCCCACGCCGAGTACGGGACGCTCGCCGACGGGACCCACACCCTCACGGCGGAGATCGAGGGGCCGAACGGCAACGGCAACACGGCGCAGACCAGCCCGGCGGAGATCCTCGTCGACACGACGCCGCCGGAGGCCGTCATCGCCTCGCCGGCGGAGGGCACCACCTTCGCGGACGCGGACGACGCCGACCCCGAGGCGCCGGGCTTCCAGGTGGACGTGGACTTCAGCGTGGGCTCCGGGACGACGAGCTGGAGCCTGCTCATCGCATCCGGCTGTGACGCCGCGTACACGGGCTGCGGCACCGGGACCGAGGTGGCCTCGGGGACCGTGTCCGATCCCGCCGGCGCGGACCTCACCCGCACGGTGACCGTGCCGCTGACCGAGAGCCTGTCCCACAAGCGCATCGTGGTGGAGGCCACGGACGACGTGGGCAACGTGGGCACGGGGTCCGCCGGCGTGACCTTCGACATCGCGGACTGCGTGGCGGGCTTCACCGACCTGGTGGGGGGCACCTGGTACAACGGGTCCTTCTGCGCCGACGGCGTGTCCTGCAGCGAGGCCACGGTCCAGGTGACCGCCCAGTTCTTCGCCTGCGGGGACGTGGACGAGATCCGCTTCCTCGACGACTCGACCGTCATCGACTCCACCACGGATGTCGGCGCCGACGGCGCGGTCTTCGACCTGCCGCTGCAGGACGGCGACGTGCTGGACCTCGAGTTGAAGCTCTTCTCCGGCGGCGTGGAGGTGGGCTCCAGCGGCGTCCAGACGCGGAAGGTGGACTTCACCCCGCCCGACGTCTCCTTCACCGCCACGGACGTGGCCGGCTTCATCACCCCCTCCGAGGGCGCGGAGGAGGTCTACAACCTGGAGGCGGACGCCTCCGCGTCGCTGGCCGGGTTCCAGGGCCACGTGGCCGTGCTCATCACCGACGCCAACGCCAAGGGCGGCAGCCTGCTGTCCGCCACCGCCACCACCAACGGGACCGAGACGGACCTCACGCCGAGCAACGTCACCCTGCCGTCCTCGCTCACCCAGGCGTCTCCGGTCCAGCGCTCCTTGCGCGACCTGACGTATCCGGACCAGGAGACCAGCGTCGTGACTGTGGCGGCCTCCGACGCCGCCGGGAACGAGGGCGTGGCGTCCTTCACGGCCGAGGTCGACATCGTGCCGCCGGCCGCCGTGGAGCTGAACCCCATCGGGGAGGCGGACGTGGATCCGCGCCTGCCCTCCGTGGCGCTCGAGTGGTCCGCCGTGGGGGACAACGGCACGGACGATGGCTTCGCGGAGGCCTACGACATCCGTTACAGCCGCAACCCCATCGACACCGCGGATCAGTTCGAAGCGGCGTGTCCGGTCACGGACCTCGCGCACACGGAGCCGCTGCCGGAGCCGGTCAGCGCGGGTCTGAGCCAGGGCTACGCCGTCACCGGGCCGGATCCTCGGCCGCTGAACGTGAAGGTCGACGGCCAGCGCTGCAAGTTCGCCCCGAGCCTGGACGGCGAGACCTTCCACTTCGCCGTACGCGCCGTGGACGACGCCGGAAACTGGTCGGACGTGACCGGCGCCTCGGTCGCCTCCACCACGCTCGTGGAGACGGACGTGGCGCGCGTGCGCTTCGGGCCCGGCTTCGTCAGCGCCGTGGGCGGGGACTTCACGGACTCCGACCGCAACTTCATGACGGTCTATGCCCCCGTCATCGGCGACGTGAACGGCGACGGCGCGCAGGACGTGGCCGTGGGACACCAGATCCCGAACGCCTTCTGCGTGGTCTTCGGGGACCTGTCGGACGATCTCGTGATCGAGTCCCTCGAGGGCCCGACCCACCGGTGCGTCGTGGGCGCGGACACGGTCACGGGCGACGGCACGGCCAAGCAGCTCGGATCGTGGATCGACTCCGTGGGGGACGTGAACGGCGACGGCCTGGCCGACTTCGGCGTGTCCGGCAAGATCGGCTCCAAGGGCTTCGTGGCCGTGTACCTGGGTGTGCAGGACGCGGGCCCGGACCTGGCGAACCCGAACCTGATCATCGCGGGCGCGGACGCCTCCTCTGCGGCGTACTCCGACTTCTGCGGCGCCGGCAACTTCACCGGCGACCTGAACGGGGACGTCCCCGTCGACGACATCGCCGTGGGCGAGCAGGGCCTGGACCTCCTGCGGGTCATCCCGGGCGACCCGGCCTGGACGAGTGACACGCAGCTCTTCTGGGACCTGGACGTGCCCGAGGATCTGACGGCCTCCGGGGCCTTCACCATCGAGGCCGACTTCGACGAGCCCATCCAGTTCGGCAGCCGGTGCAAGCCCGCCGGCGACATCCTGCCCACCCCGGGCGGCGGCGCGGAGACGACCGACGAGCTCCTCGTGCTCCAGAGCGTCGCCCTGGATCGGCGCCTGTTCGTCATTCCGGGGCGTTCGTTCTCGGGCGGCGAGACGGTGACCCTCACCCCGCTGGACGGCTCCCCGACGCCGGAGGACCAGATCGGCGTCCGCCTCCGCCAGGAGGCCGCCGGCATCGGCGACGGCTTCGCGCAGAGCATCGTGGGCACTGAGGACGTCACCGGCGACGGGGTCGCCGACGTGGTGCTCACCCAGAGCGGGCGCAGCGACGGGAAGGGCGTCTACGTCTTCGACGGCGCGGCCATCCAGAGCGGCGCGGGCGGTGACCTCCGCATCCAGGCCAGCGGTGACACCGTCTCGGGCTCCTGGGTGGGCGCGAACGGCTTCATCGCCAACGCCGAGCCGACGGGTCTCCACAGCGCCGTGGCCGTCGTCGGCAACTTCGACGGCTGGCTGTTCGGCGACGTGTCGACGCCCGATCTGGTCTACGCGGTCGGCGGCGACACGACCGCGGAGAGCGTGCAGTTCCGCGCGAATCACGAGACCGACGAGGGGGCCTCGTTCCTCGGCCTTTACCCGTTCGCGGACGCGTTGTACACGAACCCGTTCCAGAGCGGGACCTTCTCCCTGGGGACGTCCGTGGACGGTGGGGTCGATCTCGACGGGGACGGCCTGCCGGACATCGTCCTCGGAACGGCCAAGGGCGAGATCCTGTTGATCCGATGAGCCGACGCCGGCAACGGACCCACGGGAGCCCCCCCGAGCAAGCGAGGTGGCCATTGAGCACCGAGGCGAACAACGAGATCGGCACGGACGAGCGGACGCGGCGCGCCCCACGGCGCCGCCCCTATGAGCCGCCGCGGATCCGCAGCGGTCCAGCGTTCGAGACGGTGGAGCTCCAGAGCTGCAGCCCGGACTCGCTGTCGGGGTGCGACAACCCGTGCTGACCGCGCCGATTCGCGTCGGCCCGCTGGATCTCCACCTCGCGAGCGCCGGCCCGACGCGCCCCATCCCGTCGGCCCGCCTGACCGAGGGGTACTCGCCGCCGCGTCGGCGCGGATCCGGTCGGCGGGTGGACGTGCAGCTCCGACACGACGCCCCGCCGCTGGAGGCGGAGGAGTTCCCGTCGTTCTTCTATCGCGGCCACGGCCGCTACGTGGGCGACAGCGGCGTGTGGGAGGCCAGGCTGCGGGACGTGCGACCGGAGGGCCGACCCGTCGCCGACATCCGCGTCCGGCGCTCGCTCGACACCGCCCACCAGTGGTTCTTCGTGTGGAAGCTGGCCACGAGGACCATGGCGGCCACCGCGGCCGTCCTGGAGGACGCCTTGCTGGTCCACGGCTGCGCCATGGTGCCGCCCGACGGCGGCCCGGCCGCCCTGTTCGTCGGTCCCAGCGGCGCGGGCAAGACGACCATGACCCGGCGGCTGGCCGGCTGGACCGTCCTCGGGGACGACACCGTGGTGGTCACGCGGCGAGGGCGGGGCTTCACCGTCGCCGGGACCCCGTTCGCCGGCAAGGAGGGCGTCCCCAGGGAGGGCGAGCCCGCGCCGCTGGGGCGGATTCTGGCGCTCCGGCCCGGCGCGGGGCGGCTGGCCGTGGAGCCGATGGATCCGGCCGAGGCGTTCGGAGAGCTGGTCCGGCGGACTTTCTGGCACCTCCGGGACGGCCCGCTCGTGGCCCGCGTCATGGACCTGGCCGACGGCCTCGTGCAGCGCTTCGGCGTGGAGCGGCTGGCCTCGGACCTGGCGCACGACCCGGCGCCCGTCCTGGAGGCCCACGCGCGGGAGGTGGCCTGATGCTCGGCCTCGTCGAGGAGCTTCGCGTGGCCTATGCCCGCGAGGGGATGCTCTTCGAGCTCCACTGCGACCTGCTGTACCAGTGCGACCTGGACTGCGAGCACTGCTACCTGGACGACAAGGCCACGCGGAACCTGCCGACGTCGTTCTGGAAGGACCTCCTCGACCAGGCCGCGGAGATGCAGGTCCTCTACGTCACCTTGTCCGGCGGCGAGCTGTTCCTGCGGCCGGACGCCTTCGAGATCATCGCGCACGCCCGGCGGCGAGGGCTCGTCGTCCACTGCAAGACCCACGGCGGGCGGCTGGACGCCGACGACGTGCGCCGCCTGGAGGAGCTCCGCGTGGCCAGCGTGCAGGTGAGCTACTACTCCCACCGGCCCGAGGTCCACGACGCGGTGACCCGCCGCCCCGGCAGCCATGCGAAGACCCTGGCAGCCATGAGCTCCCTGCGCGAGGCGGGCGTGCCCGTGCTGGCCGCCATGTCGGTGATGAAGCGCAACAAGGACGACGTGCCGGCCGTCCTCGAGCAGTGCCGGGAGCTGGGGGTGATCCCCCGCGTGGACGGCACCATCCGGGCCGCCAAGAGCGGGGACACCTTCCCCCAGGACACGGCCCTGTCTCGCGAGGATCGCATCAGCTTGGAGCGCCTGCGCGGGGCCGGCTCCGACGGCTGCGGGGTCGGCGCGCCGGACGAGCGGTGGGCCGAGCGGAAGAGCTGCTCCGCGGGGCACCTCATCCTGTACGTGGACCCGGAGGGGAGGGTCACGCCGTGCGGCGCCTGGCCCATGCCGGTCGGCGATCTGGGCGCCGGCGAGCGCCTCGCGGACATCTGGGAGCGATCCTCGAGCCTGCGGCGTGTGCGGGACATGCGCCGCGGGGATCGCTCCGTGTGCGCCGGGTGCCACCTCCGCGGTGAGTGCGACTTCTGCCCGGGCCAGGCCTGGCTGGAGCACCGGGACGCCGAGAAGCCGCCGCGCGCCGTGTGCGAGGCGACCTGGGCGAAGGCCACGGCCGCCGCGCGGGAGGCGGGTGAGGACGATCCGGCGCCGCCGCCGCCGCTGGCGGAGGACCGCCGCAGGCCCCGCTTTCGCATCCTCACGTCGGTCGAGGCCCGGGCCGCCGGGCGATGACGCCGGACCTGGGGCAGGTCCGCGTGGAGATGGCGCGGGAGCACCTGGCTGCCGGCCGCGTGCTGCGCTCCAGGACGGCGGGGTGGAGCATGTGGCCCCTGGTGCGGCCCGGGACCGTCGTCGCGATCCAGCCGTGCGAGCCGGCGTCGGTCCGCCGCGGTGACGTCGTACTGGCCGAAGCGGAGCGCTCGCTCGTGCTGCACAGGGTCGTGGCGGCTACCGCGGACGAGGTGCTCCTCGAGGGGGACGCGCGCCGCACCCCGGACGGCTGGGTGCCCCGATCGCACATCCTGGGCCGGCTCCGGCGCCGCCCGTGGGACCGGCTGGTGGCGCGCGCCTCTCCGTGGCTCGGCCGCCCGCTGTCGCTCCTGGCGGCGGCGTGGCGGAGGGGGTGCTTTTTTGACCACCCGTGGAGGGCCTCCTAGCATCCCGGTCGATGCGCGGAGGAGTCCCATGGGCGGAGGAACAGCAGGCGGGCCGGCGGTCGCGCTGAGCGTAGCGCTGTCGCTCGCCCTCGGGGCGTGCCAGACGCGCGGCGACACGGTGGAGCGAGAGCTGGAGATGCTCCGCCGCGAGCTCGCGGCGCTCCGGGCCGACCGGGCGGAGCGTCCGGCGCCGGAGGAGCAGCCCCGACGCGTGGCGGCGCGGTCCGAGCGACCCCGCGGATCGGCCGCACGTCGTCCTGCCCGATCGGAGCGTCGGGCCACGACGCCGCCGGGGCCCCCGCCCGTGGCCCGCGCTCCGGATCCGAGCGCGCCGCCGCCGCTGCCCGTCGTGAAGCTGCGGCCGAAGGATCCGTTCGAGGACGGCCGGGAGCCGACCATCCGCATCGGGCGCAACGGCCGGGAGGCGCCGCCGGTCTCTACGCGGGACCCGAACGCCCCCCTCGAGTATCACCACATCGACGAGCACGGGAACCTGGTCGACCGGGACGGGCGCATCGTCTACAAGGCCGGCACGAACAGCCCCTCCATCGATACGGTGCCCGACGAGGAGTCTCGCGAGGAGCGGCTGTACGAGGATCCCCACGAGTCGCCGTCGGCCAAGGTGGCCCGTCACCTGCGGGTGCCGCGGGTGCAGAGGGCGGGCGACGACGCCTGGGGCGAGGACGAGCCCGTGCGGCCCGGCGTGACGCCCCTCGACGAGGAGAGGGACCGCGGGGACGCGGAGCCGAGCCGTCCACGCCTCAAGCAGCTCACCATCGGGGATCCGGAGCTCTCCCCGGACCGGGATCGGCACGTGATCGTGCAGGATCGCCCGCGCCCGGATCCCGACGAGCCGCCCGTGAACGTGAAGCCGTCGAGGCAGGCCGGCGATCGGGCCGGGTCCGAGGAGCCGCCCGTGCGGATGGCGCCGCCCGAGGCCTCGCCGATCCCGGAGATGGACGCGGAGCCCGCCGAGGAGGCGGCCCCGATGCCGGAGCCGGCGCCCGCCGAGGAGGGGGCGCCCGCCGAGGAGGAGGCGCCCTCGGCCGACGAGCCGGCGCCCACGACAGAGGAAGAGGCCCCGCTGCCGGAGCCGGTGTCCCCGGAGATCCCGGCGGCCGAGGAGCCGGAGCGGGCCCCGGGGCCTCAGCGGCTCATCCGCCAGAAGACGTACCGCGGCAAGAAGCAGCGCCGCGTGAAGCGGCTGTACGAGCGCGCCATGGAGAAGTTCCGGGCGGAGGACCACGCCGGCGCGCGGGAGCTCTTCGAGACGATCCTGGTGGACCACTCGGACCACGACCTGGCGGACAACGCGCTGTACTGGCTGGCGGAGACCGCCTACTCGAAGGGGAAGTGGCAGCAGGCGCTCGCGTGGTTCCAGGACGTCATCCTGCGCTACCCGGAGGGCAACAAGCTCCCCGACGCCATGCTGAAGTCCGCCCTGTGTTACGCGCGGCTGGGGGATACGTCCTATGCGGTGCAGATGCTGACCGAGGTCGAGACCCTCTTCAGCTCGGCGCCGGTGGCCGAGGTCGCCCGGGAGCGGCGGATGGCCCTGGCCGGAGGGGATGACGGATGATGCGACACACCGCGCGAGCCCTCACCCGGACGCTGATGATGGGCGTCGCCGGCGTAGCCGCGCTCACGGCGTGGATGTCGCCCGCCGCGGCGTACGACATGGACACGCCCTCCATCATCACGAAGAACCCGACCATCGGGACGCGGGGGCTGTACTTCATCCAACCCGGCGACACCCTGTGGGACCTGAGCGAGATCTTCCTGGGCGAGCCGTGGGCCTGGCCGTCCCTGTGGTCGTACAACCCCCAGCTCACGAACCCCCACTGGGTCTACCCGGGCGACATGATCCAGGTGCGGCGACCGCAGCCCCTGTCCCAGACGACCATCGTGTGGACGGACTCCATCACGACCGACCGAAAGACGGATCTGGAGATCCGCGCTCGCTACGTCGGCTATCTCCCGGAGCGGCCCTTCCGCGAGTCGGGGCGCATCGCGCACGCTCGGACGCCCTACGAGAACATGGGCCAGTACCACGAGATCTACATCGAGTTCGGCACCGACACGAAGGTGAAGGAGGGGGATCGCTTCACCATCTATCGCGAGCTGGGCCCGGTGGAGCACCCCCACGACGACGACATCGTCGTGGGCCACCGCATCAAGCACCTGGGCATCGCCAAGGTGCTGAACGCGGACAAGAAGTACGTGAAGGCGCTCATCCTCGAGTCCTACGAGGAGATCCACCGCGGGGACCTCATCACGAGCCTCTTCCCCCACAGCTGGATCGTGTCGCCGACCGAGGGCGCGGAGGAGGTGGTGGCCAGCATCGTCGCCCTGGACGACCCGGTGAACTACGCCGGCCAGTACCAGTATGTCTTCCTGGACAAGGGCCGGAACGACGGCGTCCAACAGGGCAACCGCTTCATCGTCCAGAGGCGGGGTGACGGCCTCTGGTACGGCGCGGAGCACGGGGACGACGACGCCGACATGGACGACTTCCCCTGGGAGAACCTGGGCGAGGTCATGGTCGTCGAGGCCTTCGAGGACACCAGCCTGGGCATCATCAGCCGCGCCGTGGAGGAGCTGAAGCGGGGCGAGCGGCTGTACATGCCGAAGGGCTACTGACCCACGACCGAGACCGTGTCCTCGCAGTACTGGTAGAACCGGCTGAAGGTCTGGAAGGCGTTCAGCGCCGCGTGCAGGTCCGACCCGGGCGCCATGTAGAAGGCGTCCACCCCGCACCGGGCCATGTGCACGATCTGGTCGCGCAGCACGTCCCCGTAGGCCAGGATGGTGCCCTCGTAGCCCCACATCTCGCGGAGCCGGCGGGCGTGGGTGTAGCCGCGCCCGTCGGTGAACTTCGGGAAGTGCACGGCGACGAAGGGGACCTCGTCCAGGTGCGCCCGCAGGGAGCGAAGCTCCGCGTTCGGCGGGACGATCACGCCCGTGCCCTCCAGGTGGGCGCCCCGCGCGTGGAGGCGCAGCCAGTCGTCCATGGGGATGGCGGTGTCCGGCGCCCCCTCGAAGTCCTGGGGCACCTCGTCCATGAGCGCGTACCGGGCCGGGACGATCTCGCCGCCCTCGATCATGTGCTCAACCAGCATAGACGGCCTCCCGGAAGGGCTCGACGCCCGTGCGCTTCAGGGTCTCGATGAAGGGCTCCTCGACGCCCGTGCGCTGGTCCACGTAGCACTCGAGCAGGCGCTCGAGGCTGTCGACGACCTCGCCCGCGGGGACGGCGGGTCCCAGGATCTCGCCGATCCGGGCCGGCAGGCGCTCGTCGGTGCCCGCGTGGCCGCCGACGATGATCTGGTAGTAGTCCTCGCCGCGCTTGCTGATGCCGAGGATGCCGATGTGGCCCGTGTGGTGGTGGCCGCAGGCGTTGATGCAGCCGCTCACGTTGATGTGGATGCTCCCCAGGTCGTAGACCTCGTCCAGGTCCTCGAAGCGCCAGGAAATCTGCTCGGCGATGGGGATGGAGCCCGCGTTGGCCAGGTTGCAGTAGCTCATCCCCGGGCAGCAGATGAGGTCCGTGAGGGTGTCGATGTTCGCCGTGGCGAGGTCCATGGCCCGCAGGGAGTCGAACACCTCCGGGAGACCCTCGCTGCGGACGTGCTGCAGGCAGATGTTCTGGTTGTACGTGGCGCAGGCCAGGCCCTGGCTGAAGCGGTCCATGAGATCCGCCACGGCGTAGAACTGCTCGGTGATCATGTCGCCGGGCGGCCGTCGGGGGGACTTCAGCGACGCGTAGACCACGTGATAGCCCGGCACCCTGTGGGGCTTCACGTTCCAGCGCAGCCAGTCCGCGAAGGCCGGGTCCCGGGCGGCGCGCTCCTCGTGAGCCGTGGAGTCCGCGGCGGCCGGGTCGTGGGTGACGGCCGCGTCGAAGTAGCGGCGCACGTCGTCGAGGCGATCCCGGTCCAGCTTCTTGTGGCGGACGGCCTCCCACTCCTCCTCGACCGCCGCGCGGAAGGCCTCCACGCCCATGTCGCCGACGAGGATCTTGATGC
Source organism: Myxococcota bacterium (assembly GCA_051747385.1). Lineage (GTDB taxonomy): Bacteria > Myxococcota_A > UBA9042 > PHBI01 > JACKFB01 > JBNJGB01. The sequence continues at coordinate 179,519 of JBNJGB010000002.1, read as the reverse complement.
GGGCCTTGAACTTGTTGTCCCGCCGTCCGTGGAGGTTGTAGACGCGCAGGATCGCCTCGATGTACGAGATGACGTCGTCGAGGGGCAGGAACTCCCGGATCACCGGGGCGATGCGCGGCGTGCGGCCCATGCCGCCGCCCACGAGCACCCGCCAGCCCGGCTCGCCGTCGCGCTCCGTGGCCCGGAGCCCGATGTCGTGGAACGCCGTGGCGGCGCGGTCCTGCCGTCCGCCCGACATGGCGATCTTGAACTTCCGCGGCAGGTACATGAACTCCGGGTGGAGCTCCTTGTACTGGCGGATCATCTCCGCGTACGGCCGCGGATCGAGCAGCTCGTCCGGGGCCACGCCCGCGTAGGGATCGCAGGTGATGTTCCGGACGCAGTTGCCGCTGGTCTGGATGGCGTGCATCTGCACCTCGGCGAGGTGCTGGAGCACGTCCGGCACGTCCGGCAGGCGCAGCCAGTTGAACTGGATGTTCTGCCGGGTCGTGAAGTGGCCGAAGCCCCGGTCGAAGTGCTGGGCGATGAAGCCGAGCTTCCGCATCTGCGCGCTGTTCAGCAGCCCGTACGGGTTCGAGATGCGGAGCATGTAGGCGTGCCGCTGGAGGTACAGGCCGTTCATGAGCCGCAGGGGCCTGAACTGGTCCTCGCTCAGATCGCCCGCCAGTCGGCGCGTCGTCTGGCTGCGGAACTCCGCGACCCGCTCGTGCACGAGCCGGCTGTCCACCTCGTTGTACCGATACACGTTGCCTCTCCCGCGACGTCGTTGGCGGTGAGATTGTAGACCAAAATAGTCAACAAATTGAAAGCGTCGGGTTTCCCCGCCGTGGAGAAACGACCTGAAGAGCGCCATACCACGTGGTCGCGGACGTGGACGGGCCGGCATGCCCTCGATGCACTCCCCAGCGATGAGCCACGGCACGTCTGGCGGGCTGGAAGCCCGCCGTCCCAGGGGACGCGACCCGCGCACGGATAGCCCGGCGGGAGGCGATCCTTCAGGCAAGGGCAAGGGCAAGGGTAGGGGCGCGAGGCCTCCCCGGGCTCAGGCGCCGAAACGATCCCGGAACCAGGCGACGGAGGCCGCGATGGCCTCCTCGAGGGGTCGCGGCTCGTAGCCCAGCTCCGTGCGGGCCTTCTCGATGGAAAACCAGAGGTAGCGCCCCACCGTGTAGGCCGCGGAGCGCGCCGTCATCAGCGGCGGGCGGTGGGTGATGCGGTCGGCCACCTGCTCGGCCGCCTGGCCGAAGCGGCGGAGCACGGCGGGCGGGATGGACAGCCGCGGGGGGCGCCGGCCGGCCACCCGGCCGATGGCCTCGGCCAGCTCGCGGTAGGTGACGTTGTGGCCGCCCAGGATGTATCGCTCGCCGGGCTTGCCGTGGGCGGCGACGAGGAGGTGCCCGTGGGCCACGTCGCGCACGTCCACGGCGTTCAGGCCGCCCTCGGTGATGAAGGGCATCCGGCCGGTGAGGATGTCGAGCACCGTCTGGCCCGTGGGCGTCGGGGCGATGTCGTGGGGGCCGAAGGGAAAGGCGGGGTTCGCGGCCACCACCTCCAGGTCGTCGCCGTCGGCCTTGAGGGCCTCCAGCTCCGCCACGTACTTCGAGAAGACGTAGTCGTCGGCGACGCCCCAGTCGTTGAAGCCCATGGTCTCGTCGGACAGGGCGCGGTCCGGGCGATGGCCGACGGCCGCGATGGAGCTGGTGTGGACGACGCGTCGCACGCCGGCCTTGCGGGCGGCCTCCATCATGCGCCGGGTCCCGCCGACGTTCACCTCCCAGATGGGGCGCCGGTCGGGCAGCCAGATGGCGTAGATGGCCGCCACGTGGAAGACGAGCTGCAGCCCGTCCATGGCCCGCGCCAGGACGTCCACGTCCGAGAGGTCCCCCGTGACGCGCTCCACGGGCAGGCCCCCGAGCAGCGGAGCGCGGTCGTGGGGCAGCACCAGGCACGTCACCTGGAAGTCCAGGTCCAGCAGCTCGCGCACGAGGTGCGAGCCGATGAAGCCGGACGCGCCGGTCACGAAGACGCGGCGACCGACGCGGGCCGGATCGAGGGGCGCCGGCCCTCTCTCGCCCTGCTGGTTCACCATGCCTCGCTTGTACCATAGGCTCGGGCGGAGGGCACCCGGATCCGGACGGCGAGCGGAGGGCAATCGCAAAGTCGGAAAGGTGAGGGCCGTGCGGCGGTACGGCGCCCGGCGCCGGATTGCACCCGCTCGGAAACGATGGATATTGCGTGTCTGAGAGCAGGCAAGGGCACGGGCAAGGGCAAAGGCAAGGGAGGGCGGTCGACTTTGCGACCGCCCTGGCGGCGAACGGAGGCGCGCACGTGGGCGGAGACGTCCCGGCAGGTCGGACGAAATACACGGGGCGGGTCGGGCGTTCCCGAGCCGTGTCGACAGACTTTGACAAAGGCGCGGATGGCGGGCTAGGTGAGCGCAGGGCCTGCGCGGGCCCCCCACGCCGGGACACGGGAGCCGCAGCGGATGGACACGGGGATGGCGAGACGCGCGAGCGGGCTGCTGCTGGCTCTGCTGCTGACGACGGTGGCGGCCGCAGGGTGCCGGAACTCGCACCTCCCGGGGACGGAGATCCCCGACACGGAGGGCAACCGGGCCATCTACGAGCGCCTCATGGAGTACAAGCAGGCGATGGAGGCCCGGGACATCGACCGCATCCTGTCGATGACGAGCCGGGACTACTACGAGAACGCCGGCACCACCGACCGGGACACGGACGACTACGGCTACGAGACCCTGCGCGACGAGGTGCTCCCCAAGCTCCGGGAGAACATCAAGGCGGTCCACTACCGCGTGATCCCGCGGAACATCGTCGTCGAGGGCGACCGGGCCTACGCCGCCTACGAGTTCTTCTTCCGCTTCAAGTTCGTCGAGGGCGGCAACGACGGCTGGGCCCAGAAGAACGACTTCAACCGTCTGGAGTTCCGCAGGGAAGACGGCGAGTGGATGATCGTCTCGGGCCTCTGAGGGGCCCACTCCTGGCGCTGGTCGTGGCGCTGGGGGCGGCGTGGCCCGTGTCGGCGGCGGAGCCGGATCGGGCGAGCGTCGAGGCGGCCTCGAAGCGCCTGGAGCAGGCGCGGTCCGACCTGTGGCGCTGGCGCCTGGACGAGGCCGAGGAGGCCCTCGACGCGGAGGCCCCCGGACGGCTGGGGCTGGACCGCGACGTCCTCCTGGCGCGCCTGGACCTGCAGCGGAGCCGCTACGAGCAGGTCGTCGAGCGGCTGACCCCCGTCGTGCGCGAGCACCCGGATCTCTTCGAGGCCCGCGTCGTGCTGGGGCGGGCCTTGTACGCCACGGGCGACGCGACCCGGGGCTTCGAGGTCCTCGACGAGATGGCCACGTCCTACAACGAGGGGAAGGTGACCGCCCCCGAGGATCTCATGTGGCTCGGCGCCGGGCTGCACCTCACGGACTATCCGAAGAACGCCAACCAGGTGTACCGCGACGCCCTGGCCGGGGATCCGGACCTGCACCGGGCGCGGGTCCTGTGGGCGGACCTGTTCGTGGACAAGTACAACTTCCGCGACTCGGACGCCCTGTACCGGGAGGTGCTGGACGCGCACCCCGACGACCCGCGGGCCCTGCTGGGCCTCGCGCGCGTGGACATCGAGAGCGACCGCGCCTTCTCGGACGCGCGAGACAAGGCGACGAAGGTCCTGGCCGACGCGCCGAAGGCCGTGCCGGCCCACAACCTCCTGGCGCGCATCGACCTGGAGAACGAGCGGCACCGGGCGGCCATCGATCGCCTGGAGGAGCGCAGCCTCGAGGTGGCCCCGAAGGACCGGGAGGCCCTGGCCCTGCTGGGGGCGGCGTACTTCCTGGCGGACGATCGGGCCGGCTTCCGCGAGGTGGAGAAGCGCGCCCTGGCGCTGGACCCGCGGTTCGCCCGCTTCTACACGACCGCGAGCGAGCACGCCTCGCGGATGCACCGCTACGAGGAGGCCGCCGCGCTCGACGAGGAGGCCCTGAAGCTGGACCCGGAGCACTGGCCGGCCTACGTGAACCTGGGCATCGGCATGAGCCGCCTGGGCCGGGACGACGAGGCCCTGGAGCACCTGAAGAAGGCGTATCGGGGCGATCCCTACGACGTCCGGACCTTCAACCTGCTGGATCTCTTCTACGACGGGGCCATCCGCCACTTCGAGTGGGTGGAGGCGCCGCCCATGCGCGTCCGCGTCCGGAAGGGGGAGCGCGCCATCCTGGAGCGCTACGTCCCCGGGCTCCTGAAGGAGGCGTACGACCACCTGGTCGACAAGTACGACATGGAGCCCGACGAGCCCCTCCACGTGGAGCTGTTCCCCTCCGAGGAGCTGTTCGCCGTGCGCTCCACGGGCCTGCCGCGCCTGCAGGCCCACGGGATCTGCTTCGGGCACGTGGTGACCGCCCGCTCGCCGTCGGCGGGGAACTTCAACTGGGCGCAGGTCCTGTGGCACGAGCTGAGCCACGTCTTCCACATCCAGATGTCGAACAGCCGGGTGCCGCGGTGGTTCACCGAGGGGCTGGCCGTCTACGAGGCCACGGAGGGTCGGCCCGAGTGGCGCCGGGAGATGGACGAGGAGCTCCTCGCCTGGCGCGAGGCCGGCCGCCTGAGGGGCGTGGACGACTTCAACCTGTCGTTCACCCGGGCGGAGCGCCTCCAGGACATCCTCGTGGCCTACTACCACGCCTATCGGATGGCCGAGTTCATCGACGCGGAGTTCGGCACCGACGCCATGAAGCGGATGCTCGTCCTGTGGGGCGAGAAGAAGCCCACGGCCGAGGTGTTCCGGGAGGCCCTGGGCGTCGAGGACCTGGACGCCTTCGACCGGCGATTCCTCACGTGGCTCGACGAGAAGCTGGCGCACCTCCGCGAGGGCTTCCGGCTCGGTGAGGAGGCGGTGGCTCCCGAGGCGGAGGCGCTCGCGGAGAAGGCGGACGCCGCCCCGGAGGACGCGAGCGCCCAGGCCGCCGCCGCGGTGGCCTGGCTGGGGCGGGGCGACGCGCGCCGGGCCGCCCTGTACGCGAAGCGGGCCCTGGAGCTGGACGTGGACCAGGCCGAAGCCCGCATGGTCCGGGCGATGCTCCGCCACCGGGAGGGGAAGGCGGACGGCGCCCGAGCCGACCTGGAGGCGCTCCTGGAGGCCGGCCACGACGGCGTGCGCGTTCGCAAGCTGCTGGCCGTCATCGCCCGCCAGCGCGGGGAGCCCGAGCAGGCGGTGGAGCACCTGGAGCGGGCCATCGCCCTCGATCCCCAGCAGGGGAGCCTCTACTACGCCCTCGTGGAGCTCCTCGACGAGCTCGGGCGCGACGACGACGCCTGGACCTGGCGGAAGAAGACCCTCGCCGTGGACCAGATGAGCGTGAAGCTGGTGGAGTCCCTGCTGGAGGGCGCAAAGGAACACGACGCGTCGAAGGAGGACATCCTCCACTGGGGCGAGATGGGCAACCACATCGCGCCGTTTTCGGTGGAACACCACCTCCTCTTCGCCCGGGAGCTGAAGCGCCTGGGCCTCGACGACAGGGCGCGCTTCGAGGCCACGTCCGCGCTGATCCTCGAGCCCGACAACGAGGAGGCCCGGAAGCTGGGCGGCACGCCGCCGGAGCGTCGCTCCGCCCCGGACTGACGGGGAGGGTTGCTTGACACCCCCGGGGGCCGCTCCTAGCGTCCGATCCATGGAACGGGCCACCACCCTCGTCGAGGCGATCCAGCGCTTCTCCCCGCGCCCCATCGAGTTCGGGGTGAACAGCACCAACGAGAGGTTCTACGTCGAGCGGATCGACGATCCGCTGTCGGATCTCCGGGTGCAGCTCATCAGCTCGCAGGAGGCCAGCGACAAGACGCTCCTGGCCGGCCACCGGGGTAGCGGCAAGAGCACGGAGCTCAATCGACTGGCGGCCGACCCGGAGATCCAGGCCCTGTATCGCATCGTGAGCTTCTCGGTGCGCGACTCCCTGGAGCTGACCGACGTCGACCACGTGGACCTGCTCCTGACCCTGGTCGCGCGGACCTACGAGGAGCTGTCCACGGACGAGGCGCCGCTGGCGCTGTCCGACGAGACGGTCCGCGGGCTGGAGCGGTGGCGGAACACGGTCGTGGAGCGCATGGAGAGGCGGGTGGAGGGCTCCGCGGCGGAGCTCGGGGCCGGAGCGGACGTCGGGCTGTTGGGCTTCCTGACGAAGTTCAGCGGCCGGCTGCGCTTCGAGCACACGACCCGCGACGTCACGCGGGAGACCATCGAGCCGCGGATCGGCGAGTTCCTCCACGACGTGCACGACTTCTTCCTGGACGTGCAGCTCGCCCTGCAAAAGGTGGGGAAGCGCCTGCTGGTGCTCGTGGAGGACCTGGACAAGCTGCCGGACATCGAGCAGGCGGAGACCCTCTTCCACGACAAGCAGCCCTACCTGTCGGGGCCGCCCGTGCGCATCGTGTACACCGTGCCCATCGCGCTCCACTACTCGAAGAAGTTCGCCCAGGTCGCGGGCCGCTTCGGCGAGAGCGTCTTCCTGCCGAACGTCCGCCTGGTGAGCTACGACCGCGATGGGAAGGCCTTCGAGCCGGGCCGCGAGACCATGCGGCAGTTCGCCCTGAAGCGCATGGACGCCTCGCTCGTGGACGAGGGCGCCCTCGAAGCGGCGGTCGACTTGGGAGGCGGGCTGTTCCAGCAGATGCAGCGGCTGCTCCAGAAGGCGTGCACCAAGTCCGTGGGGAGCAAGCTGACACGGCTGGGGCTCGACGAGGTGAAGAGCGCGGCCGCCGACCTCCGGGCCGAGCTGGAGCGCCAGCTCTCCCGGGAGGACATCACGATCCTCCACGAGGTCCACGACACCCTGCAGGCCTCGTCGGACGAGGCGACCCTCGATCTGCTGCACTACCTGCACCTCGTCGAGTACCGGAACAGCGAGCGCTGGTGCGACGTGAACCCGCTGCTGCTGCGCACCCTGGATCGCTGGAAGCCGGACCCGCCGGACGAGGACGAGGCGTGAGGGACCCCTGGCACGACGAGACCCTCGAGGCCCTCGTCGTGTACCTCCGCGCGGCGCTGGCCGGCGGCGAGGCCGCCTGGGCGGTCGTAGAGACCTCGGGACCGCGCGTCGAGGCGGAGGTGTCGGAGGACCTGCGCGCGCGCCTCTCCGACGTACACCTGAGGACCCTCCGCGTCGACGGGCACGAACCGCCCGGCAGGCTGGAGGACCTGCTGGAGCTTCGCCGCGTGAAGGGGCCCGTCGTCACGATCGTCCGGGGCCTGTCCGAGCTGCTGGAGGGGGAGCAAGCCGAGCGCGCCGCCACGTGGCTGAACCTCCGCCGCGAGGAGCTGGAGCGGCCGGGTGAGGCCTACCTGTTCGTGCTGTCCATGGAGGCGATGGACGCCTGGCTGCGGCTCCTCCCGGACCTCCACCGCTACGCGCAGCACTTCCGCTTCGTGGACTGGGAGGACGTGCTGGAGTCGGCGCGCGCCGCGGCGGACGTCCAGGTCGAGGCGTCGGGCTCCCACGAGCAACGTCTTCGACGGGCCAGGGCCAGGGTGGAGACGCTGCGGACCCTGGGGGACCTGGCGAAGCTGCCTGGCGCGCTTGCGAGCGTCGCCGGCATGGCCTGGCGTTGCGGGCACCTGGACGAGGCCCGGGCGGCCATCGACGAGGTCGTCGACAGGGCTTCTTACGACGACGTGTACTGGGTCACGTGGCAAGGGGCGAGCCTGGAGCTCCTCCGAGGGTGTCCTCAAGAGGCCTGGGAATTTCTCGCAGCAGGCCCTTCGGCCCCGTGGTCAGGTCTCTACGCCACCAGTTGGGCAGTGTATGCGTTTCACTCGGGCGAACCCCGGCTCGCGCTGACGGCCTTTCGACAAGCCATCGAGTGTCTGCCAGCCGGCGAGGTGACCGTGGCCTGGGGGAATCGGTCCGAGGTGGAGCGGTGGCTCGGGGAGGTCCGCAAGGCTGGGAGAAGCGCTCGGCGGGCAGTGCAGTCCCCCTCCGCGGAGTTCGCTGGTGTCTTCGTTCAGCACGCCTCGGCGCGGAGAGAGGCCGGTCGGGCGGGGGACGCCTCACGGGCGTTCGCCCACGTGCTAGAAGCGTTCGCCCACGCGCTCGAAGTAGGCCTCCGGACGGGCGCATACCAGCAGCCCCTGGAAGAGGCGCTGCGGGGGCTTGCTGGCCTGGCGCTGGACCAGGGGCGGCCGGGGGTGGCACGCGCGCTGTTGCGGAGCGAACTCCTCCCACGATCTGTCATGGCGGACGGCTATCAAATCGAGCACGCCTGGCTCCGCGCCCGCCTCGCCCGGGTGCTCGGCGGGTCGGAGGCGGTCCGGGAGGTCGTGGCGGATGAGGAGGAGCGGCAGGCCGGGTGGGACGCCCCCATCCCGGCGGCGGAGCTGGCCTTCGCCCGGGGACTGGCGGCGGCGACCGACGAGGAGGCGCGGCGGCACCTGCAGGACGCGTCGGACCGGTACCGGGCGATGGAGGGGTGGCTCTACCTGTCCGAGGTGGAGCGATGGCTCGCCCGCTTGGACCGCTTGGAGGGCGACCTGGATCACGCGGAGGCCCGGGTCGAAGAGGGGCTCGCCTGGCACGAGCCGGAGGGCGCACGGCCAGCCGAGGCGCGGGACCGGATCGAGCTGTCCCTCATCGCCCTGGGGCGTGGTGACGCGAGGACGGCTCGCGAGGAGGCAGGACGCGCGCTGGAGCTGATCCGGGAGTGCGAGACCCGGCTCGACGAGCCCGCCGCGCTGGTGGCTCTGGCCGCAGCTGAGCGGGCCCTGGGACGGTCAGAGGCCGCGGACGCGCACGACGCGCGGTGGCGCCGGCTCGTCCGCGGCATGGAGGCCGACGGGCTCATGGCGGACCTGGAGCGGGACGCGGACTGGGCGGCGGAGCAGGCGAAGCGTAAGGGGTAACGGGCATGGCTCGCCCGGTGGGGGCGCGCGGCGCTATGCTCCGCCCGTCCGCGCCCCGGGAGGAGCCATGTCCCGCCTGCTCGCCTTCGCCGCCGCCCTCGGCCTGACCGCCAGCGCCGCGACGGCCGCCGCCGCGCCGCAGTACGTCCGGGTGTCCTTCGGCGACCCGGACACGGCCCACACGGCGGCGGTGACGTGGAACACCGACACGCTGGACGAGCCGAGCCTCGTGGAGTTCGGGACCACGACCTCCTACGCGCAGTCCGACGACGCGGCCGGGGGCGAGGAGCCCGACGTCGGCTCGGAGGCTGGCTCCGAGGACGGCGGGGGCTGCGCGGGCGGCGGCGGCGCGCTCCCGTGGTGGACCGCCCTGGCGATCGCGGCGTGGCTCGTCAGCCGGCGTCGAGGCCGAACAGCCTGACCGCGTTGTCGTGGAGGAACAGGCGCGTGGTCTCCTCGTCGAGGCCCAGCGCCTCCACCTCGTCCAGGCACGCCTTGGGCTGGAGCATGGGGAAGTTGCTCGCGAAGAGCACCTTCCGCCGCCCGCCCCGGCTCTTCATGAAGTCCACGAACGACGCCGGGAAGCGCTTCGGCTTGTAGGCCGACGTGTCGATGTGGACGTTCGGGTACTTCCGCGCGAGGGCGAGCATCTCCTCCATCCACGGATAGCCCAGGTGGCCGCCCAGGATCTTCAGGTCCGGGAACTCCAGGGCCACGTGGTCCAGGTACGGGATCGGGCGGCCCGGCTCCGACGGCCGCAGCGGCCCGGCGTGGCCCACCTGGAGGCAGAACGGCACGCCCAGCTCGACGCACTCGGCGAGGACGGGGTAGTAGCGCCGGTCGTCGGGCGGCAGGCCCCACAGCCACGGCAGCATGCGGAGCCCGCGGAAGCCCAGGTCCTTCACGCAGCGGCGCAGCTCCCGCACCGCCTCCATGGGACGGTGCAGGTCCACCGAGGCGATCCCCACCAGGCGATCGGGCGCCCGCTCGACCACCGCGGCGACCTCGTCGTTCGTGACGAGCGCCCCCTGGGGCCCGTGCCAGGCCGTGACCAGCGCGCGGGACACGCCGGCGGCGTCCAGGGCGCCCAGGGTCATCTCCGGCGGGATGGTGTCGGGGATGGCGTCGACCCCCATCCACCGCCGCAGGGTGTCGAACATGGGATCGCGCAGCATCCGCGGGGTCGGGTGCTGGATCCAGGCGTCGACGACGGGGACGGCCACGGGTCTACAGCCCCTGCAGCTTGGTGAGGATCTCGCGCATGATCTCGCTCGTGCCGCCGCCGATGGTGATGAGGCGGGTGTCTCGCCACACGCGGCTGACCTCGTACTCGGCCATGTAGCCCGCGCCCCCGTGGAGCTGCAGGCACCGATCCGCCACGCGGTTCGCCAGCTCGCCGGCGATGAGCTTCGACATGGTGATCTCGCGGGTGGCGTTCTCGCCGCGGACGAGGAGGTCGACGGCCCGGTAGCAGAGCTGGCGCGCGGACTCGAGCTCGGCCTCGAGCTGCACGATGAGGTGCCGCACGGTCTGGAAGCCTACCACCGGGCGCCCGAAGGCCTTGCGGTCCTTCACGAACTCGACGGTCTGGTCCAGGAGGCGCTGGGCGCCGGCCACGGCCGAGAGGGCCCCGACGAGCCGCTCCCCCTGGAAGTTCTGCATGATGTAGTAGAAGCCGGCGTTCTCCGCGCCCAGCAGGTTCTTCGCCGGGACCCGGCAGTCGTCGAAGTACAGCTCCGCCGTGTCCGAGCAGTGGTTGCCCAGCTTCTCGAGCTTCCGCGTGACCTGGTAGCCCCTGGTGTCCGTGGGGAACAGCATCAGGCTGATGCCGCCGTAGCCCTTGTCGCCCGTCCGCACGGCCAGGGTGATGAAGTCCGCGCGCGTGCCGTTGGTGATGTACGTCTTGGCGCCGTTGACGATGTAGTCGTCCCCGTCGCGCACCGCGGTGGTCTCCAGGCCGGCCACGTCGGAGCCCATGTTCGGCTCCGAGATGCCCAGCGCCGCGATTGCCTCGCCCTTCACGGCCGGCATCAGGAAGTTCCGCTTGTGGTAGTCCGTGCCGATCTCGTGGATGACCGGCGTGGCCATGTCGCTCTGGACGAGCACGCCCATGGTGAGCCCGGCCAGGCCGCAGTGGACCATCTCCTCCGCGTAGCAGGTGGTGTACCACCAGTCGAGGCCCTGACCGCCCCACTTCTCGGGTGCGCGGATGCCCAGCAGGCCGAGCTCTCCGGCCCGCTTGAAGACCCAGTCCGGGAACAGCCGCGCCTCCTCCCACTCCTCGCGGTGGGGGTACAGCTCCTTCTGGGCCCACTCGCGGACGGTCTTGCGGAGAAGCTCGTGGTCGTCGGTGAACTGGGGATAGCTGCGGTAGCGGATGTTCTGGGACATGGGGGCTCTCCTCCTGAAGGCGCGCGAACGATATCGCCTGCGCGGCCCGCCCCGCAACCGGGCCACTTCCCATCGTCACACGACGCCCACGGTCCGCCGTGACCCCCGCGCGGAATCCGTGCTATCGGTCCGCGGTCACGGCCCCGGCGGGAGCGCAGCAATGGGCGACACGGCGCGACAAGGCCTCAAGCAGCAGATCCTGAGCCTCGACAACCGCTTCTGGATCGTCAACGTGATGGAGATGTTCGAGCGGCTCGCCTACTACGGCGTGCGCTCGGTCGTCGCCATCTACATGGTCCTCGCCGTGGAGCTGGGCGGGCCGGAGTTCAGCCACGTCCAGAAGGGCTGGATCTTCGCCGCCTGGGCCGCCGTCCAGTCGCTCCTCCCCGCCTTCACCGGCGGCTACGCGGACCGCTACGGCCACAAGAACACGGTCGCCGTGGCCATCGTGCTCAAGATCGTCGGCTACGTGATGATGGGGATGTTCCAGGACTACTGGGGCTTCTTCTCCGGCGCCATGTTCCTCGCGGCGGGCACGGCCGTGTTCAAGCCGGGCGTGCAGGGCACGCTGGCCTCCAGCCTGAAGCAGGGCAACGCCTCCGTCGGCTGGGGCATCTTCTACCAGCTCGTGAACATCGGCGGCTTCCTCGGCCCGGTCCTCGCCGGCGTGCTCCGCCTCATGGACTGGCAGTACGTCTTCTACGCCTGCGGCGGCATCGTCGCGATCAACTTCCTCTGGCTCCCCTTCTACCAGGAGCCCACCGAGGAGGAGGAGCACGGCGACCTGGACGAGCAGGCGGAGACCTGGGGCGCCTGGTCCCGCACCCTGAGCCGGCGCTTCATCTGGACGTGGGCCGCGCTGCTGCTCGGCGGCGCCGTCGGGTTCGTGGCGTTCTCTCCCTGGACCAGCGTCGCGTTCGCGGCCTTCGGCGCGGTCTTCGTGCTCTTCGGCCTGTTCAAGGAGCGCTTCGACGCGGGCCGGAACGACCCCTTCGCCATCTTCGTCCTCTCCGTGGTGGGCCTCTTCCAGCACCGGGTGCTCTGGTTCTGCATCGTCTTCTCGGGCTTCTGGCTGATGTTCAACCAGGTCTTCGACCTGCTCCCGAACGTCATCGACGACTGGATCGACACCTCGGGCATCATCGCCACGCTCGGCGAGGCCTTCTCCAACCCGCTCGTCCCCACGGCCCTGGCCGTCGTCCTCGGGCTCGTCTACGGCGGCGTGTGCGCGGCGGGCGTCTTCCTGGCCATGCGCCCGGATCGGCGCTCCGTGGCCGATGTTCCGGCCCCCGCCTGGGTCGTCGTGGCCCTCGCCATCCTCGGGGCGGTGTGGCTCCCGGCGACCCTGATGGCGTCCGGCGGGACCGTGTGGGCCGCCTCCGTCCCCGCGGCCGGCGCCCTGGCTCTCACGGCGGCCCGCCTGCAGCTCTCGTCGAAGGCCGTGACCCTGCCGACGTTCCTGGTCGGCGCCATCGGCGCGTTCCTCGCCATCCGCCAGGAGGCCCTGGCCGCCGCTCCCGAGCTCCAGGCCCTGGCGGCGGAGGGCGCCCAGGTGAACCCGGAGTGGATGATCAACCTCAACCCCGGGCTCATCGTCTTCACGATGGTCTTCTTCGGCTACCTGACCTCGTTCCTCCGCCCCCTGACCTCCATCATCGTCGGCATGGTCGTGGCCACCACGGGCGCGTACCTGGCCGGCACGGCCACGTTCGGCTGGCTCTGCCTGGGCGGCATCGCGGTGTTCTCCATCGGCGAGATGCTCTCCTCGCCCAAGAAGATGGAGTACCTCTCCGGCCTGGCGCCCAAGGGGCAGAAGGCCCTGTTCATGGGCTACGCCAACGTGCCCGTGGCGATCGGCTGGATCGCCGGATCCCTGTTCGCGGGCAGCGCCTACGACGAGCACGGCGACAAGGCCCACCTGGCGCGCAAGCACCTCGCGGACGTCGTGGGCATGGAGCCGTCGAAGGTGGAGGCCATCGAGCGCTCCGACGTCATGACGGTCCTGGCCGCGAAGCTGGACACGACGGTCGCGGGGGCTCGACAGGTCCTCCTGGACACCTACGATCCCCAGGCCATCTGGTGGGACATCGCCCTCATCGGCCTCGGCTCGATCGTGGCGATGTTCGTCTACGATCGCGTCCTGCGCTTCATCGACCGCAAGCGCGGGACCGCGTAGGCCCGGTTCCGCCCCGCGGCGGGCTGCCCCGAGGCGTCCTGTGCACAACCTGTGGAAAATCCGCCGAACGTGCGGTTGCTCCACAGGTTTTCCACAATCGCACGCACCACGCACGCAGAAGCGGAACGTCGCGTCGTTGCTGGACCCTGTCGGGGATTCGTGGGTGGGAATCGGGGGTTTCCCACGGGTTATCCACAGGTGAGGAGGCCGGTGGGCCTGCTGTGGACAAACACCCGGGAGACGGCGACGGCGAGTCTTCGTCCCCTGGGGTGCGGTGCGTTGTATCGCCGGCCGCGGAAGGGGGTCAAGGGGCTCGTGACGGGTCTGTCAAAAAAGTCTGAAACAGCTCGGCAACGCCCCGGAATTCCTCGCGGATGGCGCGCTCAGGCCGGCAGGGCGAAGAGGCGGTTCGTGTTGGCCGTGGTCCGCCGGGCGATCTCGCCGGCGGTCGCCTCGCGCAGGTCCGCGATGGCGTCCACGACCCGCGCCACGAAGGCCGGCTCGTTTCGCTTGCCGCGGTGGGGCGTCGGGGCGAGGTACGGGCTGTCCGTCTCCACCAGGAGGCGCTCCAGCGGGGCCTCCCGCACCACGTCCTTCAGGTCCCCGGCCTTCTTGAAGGTCACGATGCCCGTGATCCCCAGGTGGAAGCCCATCTCCAGGTAGGCGCGCGCGTCGGCGCTGGTGCCCGTGAAGCAGTGGACGACTCCGCCGATCGCCCCCGCGTCCTCTTCGCGCAGGACGGCCAGGGCTTCCTCGTGGGCGTCGCGGATGTGCAGCACCAGGGGCAGGGACACGTCCCGCGCCATGGCGATGAAGCGGCGAAAGGCCTCCACCTGCGCCCCGCGGGGGCTGTGATCGTAGTGATAGTCGAGGCCGGTCTCCCCCACGGCGACCACCTTGGGGTGGGCCGTGAGGTCGCGGATGGTGGCGTACACGTCCTCGTCGCAGCGGCGCGCGTCGTGGGGGTGGATTCCCACGGTCGCCCAGACGTGATCGTGGGCCTCGGCCAGGGCGACGGCGCTCCGGCAGTTGTCCAGGTCGGCCCCCGCGCCGATGACGATCATGCGCCCGACCCCCGCCTCCTCGGCGCGGGCGAGGACCTCGGCGCGATCCCGGTCGAAGCGCTCGGCGTCGATGTGGCAGTGGCTGTCGATGATCATCCGTGGGCTCCCGTGCTCGCGCCCTCCCGGCCGGGCGGCGCCGTCAGGGCCGCCATGAGCCGCTCCATGGACAGGCGCGCGTTCAGGTTGCGGCGGAGGACGCCGCGCTCCGTCTCGTCGATGAGGTCCAGGCGGTGCAGCAGCGCGGCCACGCCGTACCGCGCCGCCATGGGTTCGAGGATCTCCTGGCGGAGGTGCGGGCTCGACAGGCCCTGGCGATCCGCGGCCCCGGTCCGCAGCAGCAGCAGGTCGCGGTACAGGCGGCGGAGCACCTCGAAGACCGTCGGCAGGGCGTCCTTCGGCTCGCCCAGGTCCGCCGCGATGGCGAAGGCCGGCGCCGCCCGCCCCGGCTCCACGGCCGCGATCCGGCGCACGATCTCGTCCCGCCGCCCCATGACGGGATCGTCCAGCAGGGCGATCGCCGCGCCCAGGCTCCCGTCCGCCAGCCCGGCCACCCGCCCGGCCTCCTCCTCGCCCACGCCCTGGCGCGTCACGAGGCCCCGCACGACCTGCTCCTCCTCCAGCCGCCCGAAGGTGATCTTCTGGCACCGGGAGCGGATGGTCGTCAGCAGGGCGTCCGGTCGGCTGGTCAGCAGGATGAACCGAGTCCGGGACGGCGGCTCCTCGAGGTTCTTGAGCAGCGCGTTGGCGGCCTCGTCCGTGAACGTGTCCGCCGGATCCACGACGACGAAGCGGCAGGCGGCCTCGATGGGCGGGAAGGGCACCACCCGCAGGATCTCCCGCACCGGGTCGATGCGGATCTGGCGGCTCCCCTCCTGCGGCGACAGGTGCAGGACGTCCGGGTGGGTCGGGGCCTCGCCCTCCTCGCCCTCCGGGGCGTCCTCCGCCTCGAGCTCGGCCAGGATGCGCCGGCAGCTCCGGCAGGTGCCGCACGCGTCCACGCGCCGGCCCGCCTCGTCCGTCGGGGCGTCGCCCGTGCAGTTCACCAGCGCGACGAAGCCCAGGGCCACCCGGCGCTTCCCCACGCCGTCCGGCCCCGCGAAGAGCAGGGCGTGGTGCACGGTCCCCCGCGCATTCGCGGCGACCAGCGCCTCGACGACCCGCTCGTGTCCGATGACCTGCCGGAGCCCCATGACCGGCGGAGTGTAGCAGGTACGCCGCCGAGGGGAACGTCCGGTTTCGGGATGTCCGCCGCCGGAGGCGGCTTCACGCCGCGTGGACGTGAACGTCCCTCGATCCCACACATCTCGGCATGAGCACTCGTGGTCGTGGTCGTGGACGTGGTCGTGGTCGACCGGCTCTCCTCCGGCCGTGGCGCCGGTCGCGCGGCCAGGAAGTACGGTCACAGGATCGTCGGCGCTCGCGTTCGCTTGGGAGGTGCGCGGTTCTGGCCGGCCACGAGGGACCCGCGCGCGGCGAAGTGACTCCGAACAGCTGCCAGCCGGCCCGAACGCCGCGGCCGACCGGGTTGGAACCCTCTCGGGCGTCCCCGCCCGCGCAGCGGATCTCCGGGCGGGAGCCGCTCTTTCAGGCGAGGGCAAGAGATCGCCCATGAAGCGGCACACCGGCGGGGATTCTGCTAGGCTCCCGGCCCATGATCACGTTTCGCCTCGTGTTGTCGCTGTCGACCGTCCTCCTCACCCTGCCCGCGTGGGCCGCGCCCGTCGCGGACGCCGACGAGATCACGTCCGACCCGCGCGCCTGGATCGTGCCGGAGTCCCGCAGGGACGAGGCTCGTCGCCTCGTGGATCCCGGCCGGTCGGGGCTCCCCGGCGGCCTGGTGCTGGAGGACCTGGAGCTGGGCAATCGGATCACGGCCACCTATCGGAGCGACGACGCGGCCCTGACCGCGTACGTCGCGCCGGCTGAGACGAACCCGGAGGACGCGCTCTGGACGGGGGAGCGGCTGGCCCTCGGGGTCGTGTCCACGGATCTGTCCGACGAAGCCCGCGACCGCGCCGTCGCGCGCCTCCGAGAGCTGCTGGAGGATCGCGAGGGCGGCTGGGGTTGGCTCCGCGTGCCCCCGGACGCCGAGGAGCGCGAGGAGGGGGTGGCGGAGGCCCGCGCCCTGGCACGTGATGCGCGCCGCCTGGCCTGGATGGGGGATCGCGGGGCCGTCCTGGACAAGGCGAAGGAGGCCGTCGCCGGGGCCCCGAAGGACCTGCCGACACTCATACGCGCGGCGCGGGCGCTCCACCTGGCGGATGCCGGGGACATGGCCCGGGGGATCGCCGAGCGCGCCGTGACGAGGGCGGCCGGCGCAGTGGACGGGGTCGGCGCGGACGAGATGGGCGCGCGCACGCGCGCGACTGCCGCCTCGGCGGCTGCGCTGGCCGGGGATCTCCGCACGACCAGGAACCTGGTCGCCGCCGTGCTCCAGACCGGACACGTGGCCTGCGAGCTGGACGCCGTCCTGCTGGACCTGGAGCTGTCGGGGCACGCGGAGGAGGTGGCCCCCGTCGCCGGGCGCGTGCTGAAGGCGGCGCCCGACTGCGACGAGGTCCGCGCCGCTTGGGCCGACGTGACCCGGCGGTCGGGCGACGGCGACGCGGCCCGGCGCATCATCGAGGACGGCCTCGAGGCCTCGCCCGGGTCCATCACGCTGCGGACGGCGAAGGCGCGGCTCGCGCTCGCCGGAGGGCGGCCGGAGGAGGCCGTGACCCCGGCCCGCGTCGCCGCCCAGCGGGGCGATGCGGCAGGTCGGAGTGCCCCGACCCTCGCGGCGGTGGCGGCGGCCGACGTCGTGGACGAGGGCACGCTGGAGGCCTGGGACGGCGAGGCGGCGACCTCGCCCGACGACGCCGGCGCGCTCGTCCTGGGGGCCGTGAGCTGTCTGGCGCGCGGCGACGACGAGTGCGCGGCCCAGCGCTTCGACTACGCGAGGGATCTCGCTCCGCCGGGCGCCCAGGGCCTCGCGGCGCTCCACGCCCTGGCGCTGGCGAGGAGCGGGCAGGTGGACGACGCCCGCCGTGCCCTGGACGCCGCGTGGGACGAGGAGCGCCCCGGGCCGGAGGCCGTGGCCGCCGAGGCGGCCCTCGCGCGCGCGGACGGGGAGAAGGACGCCGAGCGCCGGGCCGTGGAGGCCTACCTGTCCGCCCTGGAGCGTGGGGGCGGGCCCGTGTCCCGCGCCGACGCGGAGGCACGCCTGGCTGCCCTGGAGGGGGAGGCGCCGGCCGCGGAGCCCGAGGGCGCGGAGCCGGAGACCTCCGCCGACGAGGAGCCCCCCGAGGACGGCAGTTCCGACATCCCCCTGTGGATGTGGTTCGGGCTGGGGTTGGTGCTCGCGGCCCTCGGCGCGGCGCTGTTCCGGAGGCGATAACATGCAGCCGGGCGTCCGGGGGAATGTCGCGCGCTCCCGGACGTCGATCGGATCCCCGCGCGACAAGGAGGTCCCCATGCGCGCTCGCCGCCCCCTCATCGTCTCGTGCCTCGCCGCCGTCGTGACCCTCTCGGCCGCCGCCGCGACGGCCGAGCCCCGCGGCGCCGCCGGCGTCCCGTCCAGCAAGCAGCAGATGGAGATCGTCGGCTTCTCGGACAGCGGTCGCGAGTACGTGCTCCGCGTGGTCGACGAGAACGTCGGGACCGTGTTCCAGGTGCGCGACACCAGGCGCAACGAGCTGTTGAAGGCCTATCCCTTCCGCGAGGACGCGGAGGAGGTCGTGTGGCGCCGGGTGGTGCGGAAGCACGACATCGACGAGGAGCTCCACGCCAAGCCCGACAACCCGCGCAAGCCGTACACGATCCTCACCGCGGTCAAGGGAGGCGAGCTCGTCATCTACGTGATGAAGGGCGAGCGCATCGGCGAGTACGAGCGGGTGGACCTCATGGAGACCGAGGAGGGCGAGCCGGCCGAGGCCTTCGTGAAGCAGGTGGCCTGGGGCCCGCGCGGCAAGAACGCCGCCATCGTCTATCACCAGAAGATCGCCGATCCCCTGGAGTGGGAGGGGGACTTCGTCCACGCCTTCGACTTCAAGACCTACCGGGTCGATCTGGGAGACGAGGACTGATGGCACGCCGCCGCCGCCGACACGTCCGGGGGCGTGCCGCGGACATCGCCCGCCGCCAGCGCCGCTCCCTCATGCAGCTCGTGATGGCGGTGATCGCACTCGTGATGCTGTTCGTCCTGTGGAACCAGCTCGCGGAGGGCGCCGCCGGCTGCTTCGGCACGGTGGCGGGCGAGGGCGCCGCGCGGCCGGACGCCGGGTCCACCGATGACGCGCGTCATGACGCAGGCGGGGAGGGGGCCACCCCGAACGTGCGCGTCAAGAAGGTAAAGGGGGACGCGGGCGATCCGTAACCCACCGTCGAGGCGACGGTTTCATCGGTCTTCGCGGAATCGTGACGCGCCGTGTCAAAAGCTGTTGACGCGGGTAACGCGCCGCGTTATCTCTCCCGTACGTCCACAAGGAGGTACATCATGGCGGAGACCACGCAGTCGACGACCGACACCGCGGGCCTGAAGAAGGTCTGGGGCGACGCCGTCGCGAACATCCAGCACCGCTTCGAGGCGGTCGAGAAGATCTGGAACGACACCTTCACCCAGGTGAACACGCGGCTCCACGACGTCAACGACGACGTGCGGGAGTTCGTGAAGAAGGTGGAGGAGGACGGCCGGAAGCGGATCGACACGATCCGTGGCCAGCTCAAGGTCGACGACGTCGTCGGGCGAATCCGGACGACGGACCTGTTCGAGCAGGGCGCACGGCTCACCAACGAGACGATCGAGCGCCTCGGCCTCGCGACCCGCGAGGAGGTGGAGGGCCTGTCCAAGAAGCTCGAGACCGTCCGCAAGCGGGCCAGCTCCTCCGCGAAGACCAAGGAGGTCAAGGACCTGGAGAAGCGGGTCGCCGCCCTGGAGAAGGCCCTGGGGACCAAGGGTGGCTCCGCGAAGAAGTCGACGGCCAGCAAGTCGACCGCGAAGAAGTCGACGGCCAAGAAGTCGACCGCGAAGAAGTAGCGCCCCCCGGCGTGAAGCTGCGTCCCGGATGCGACCTGCGGGTCGTGTGCGGTCCTGCTCCGGGGCGGAGCCGGGTCCAGGCGGCCCGTGCTTCGCCCCGGCTGTCGTTCGGGGGGACGTGACAGGGCAATCGCAAAGTCGGACAAGTGAGGGCCGCGGGGCGGTACGGCGCCCGGCGCCGGATTGTATCCGCTCGGAAACGATGGATTCTGCGCGTTCGAGAGCAGGCAAGGGCAAGGGCACGGGCAAGGGAGGGCGGTCGACTTTGCGACCGCCCTGGGGCACGTGAAACTCGGGGTGGCGCTCGGCCGGTCGCTTCGTGTAGAACCTTGCGCCATGCGAGCGACGCTCCCGGTCATCACGGTCTCCCTGGCGCTCATCGGCGTCGTTCCCGAAACCGCCCACGCGCAGGAGGCCTCCGGGGCTCCGTTCGACCTCGACAGGGCCTACGTGCCCTTCGGGGATCACGGCGTCGTGGCGTTGCCGGGCTCCGTCCGGGCGGTCGGCGGCCACGTCGACGCCGTCCCCGTGCGAGCGGAGGATCCCGAGGTCGGCGCCGAGATACCGGACGACGACTTCGGGCACTTCCGGCTCCGGCTGACGCCGTCGCTCACCCTACACGGGCGGTCCTGGTCCGTGTTCCAGGCCTACCAGGCCCTGGTGGACGTGGACGTGACCGCCCACGCCTTCGACGACTCCCTGGAGTCCCCGCTGACCTGGGACCCCGTCCAGCAGGAGCGTACGGAGATGCCGGATCCGCGGCTCATGCAGGCGTACCTGCTGGCCGGGGGCAGCCGCGTCGCAGTCAAGGCCGGCCTGATGCGGTCCGGGTGGGGGCCGGGCATCCTGGCGAACACGGGCGAGGATCCCGAGGACGTGGGGGTCCGCCAGAGCCCGTTCGGCTTCGCGCGCACCGCCGACCGCGTGCTGCGGCTCCAGCTCGCCTTCTTCCCCCTGGATCGCCCGACGGGGCAGGGCGGCCGGACGACGGGTGGGCCGCCGCTCACGCTGGCGCTGGCCGCGGACGCCGTCATCGACGACGACACGGCCGAGTGGGACGACGGGGATCGGGCCTACAACTTCATCGGCGCCGTGATGGGCGAGGTCGGCTGGTTCCACGGCGGCCTCTACACCGTCCACCGCAACCAGGACCACTGGGAGGGCGGCCGGACCGAGGTGACCGTCTTCGACGTCCAGGCCCACCAGGACATCCTCCGCGGCGACTTCTCGGCCTGGGTCGAGACGGAGATCGCCGCCATGGTCGGCACCACGACCTACAGCCGCAGCGCCATCCGCGAGGGCTCCTTCGACGTCGGCGCCATCGGCGGGGTCGGGCGCCTGGGGCTGGACTGGGAGTGGCTGGAGGCGGTCCTCGAGGTCGGCGGTGCCTCCGGCGACGACAACCCGTTCGACGCCAAGGTGCGCTCCTTCACCTTCGACCGCGAGTACCGCGTCGGCCTGCTGATGTTCGGCGAGTACATGCGGAAGACCAGCGCCATCACCGCCCTCAACGTCTCCGATCCCAGCTTCCGGATGGAGCCCTCGCGGGGCTTCGACCGCACGGCCACCGGCGGCGCCGTCCAGGGCGCCATGTACGTGAATCCGCGGCTGGCCCTGGAGCCCGTCGACGGGCTGACGTTCCTGGCGGGCTACCTGAACGGGCGGGCCACCGCCGAGTTCACCGACGCGTTCCGGACGGGCGTGAACGGCGGCGTGTCGACCGGGCCCAACGGCGCGGTGACCGCGAACGACCTGGGCCACGAGGTGGATCTGGGCGTCGAGTACCTCTGGAGCCTCGAGCACCTGAACCTGCGGAGCCGCGCCGAGTTCGCCTGGTTCTCGCCGGGCGACGCCTTCGCGGACGAGGAGGGGGAAGCCCCGGGCGACGTGACGGGCTTCTGGCTGCACATGGAGGCGTCTTGGTAGTCGCGCAGGCGAAGACGATCGTCGTCACCGGCGTCGCGGTCGCCCTCTTCGGGGCCGGCTGCCTGGACGGGGGTGACAGCAAGAGCAGCGCCGGGGCCGTCACGGCGGACCAGGCGCCCTTCGGCCCGAAGGTGGTCTACGATCCCCTCCGGCGCCCGATCGCCGAGGTCCCCTTCCCGAACGACCTGCTCCTGCACCCGGTGGACGACACGGTCAGCGGGAAGGCCTGGAACCTCTCCCTGGAGGCGCCCACGGGCGTGGAGCGGCGTGTCCGGCGGAAGCTCAACGAGCTGGACGGCTTCGGCACGTTCGCGCCGATCTTCGTCTCCTTCGAGGGACCGCTGGACCTGTCCACCGTGGACGAGGAGTCCGTGCGGGTGGTGAACATCGAGCCCGGCCACCCGCGGGAGGGCGAGATCGTCCCGCTGGACCTGGGCCGCGGCTACTTCCCCGTGGAGCGCGACCTCCCGCCGTTCTGGGGGCAGGACCCGAACGCGGACGTGACCAACCTGCTCTTTCCGCCGGACAACCTCGCCGACGAGGACGGAGACGGGGACGAGGAGTTCGTCAGCCACTACGAGGTGGCGACCCACACCCTCATCCTCCGGCCGGTCATCCCGCTCGCGCAGGACGCCACCCACGCCGTGCTGATCACGCGCGACGTGATGGGCTGGGCGCCGGACCAGGACCCGGACTTCGCCGATCCCGCGCCGGTGAGATCGCCCTTCGCGTACAAGGCCCACGCGGCCCAGGAGGACCTGGTGGCCGGGGCCCTGGACCTGCTGGACATGGACAGCGAGGACCTGGCCTTCGGATGGACCTACACCACGGCGGACCTGGCCTCCTCCATGATGTCCTACCGGGACGCCGTCTACGGCGAGGGGCCGCTTGGCTGGATCGGCGAGCGGTTCGAACCGGTGATCTCGGACGTCCACGACAACACCGTGACCATCGACGGGGACCCGGACCAGGACGGCGTCGTGGAGGTGGACCAGGACCACCGCTTCATCCTGCAGCCGGTCGTCCTGCGGGAGATCTTCAACACCGTCGCCGGGCAGTCCGGCGCCTTCGGCGGGGCCCAGGCGCCGCAGTTCGACTACGTGGACTACTTCGTGTTCGGCGCGTTCGACTCACCCGACATGCGGACGGGCGAGGCGAACACCTTCGGCGTGGATCCGTTCACCGGCGAGGGCGAGATCGAGCGCGACAGCGTGCCGTTCTTCGCCTCCATCCCCAAGACCACCGCCGAGCACCAGCCGCCGTTCCCGGTGGCGCTGTACTTCCACGGGACGGCGACGAGCCGCATGGAGGCCCTGGCCATCTGCGACGCGTTCGCGCGCCAGGGCATCGCCACCGTGGCCTTCGACCAGGTGGGCCACGGCCCCATCATCCCCAGCATCCCGCTCGCCCTGGAGGAGTCCGGGCTGGAGCCGAGCCTGGTGAAGAGCCTCGTCCCGCTCATCGTCAACATGCTCGTCCCCGAGCAGCTCGACGACTACGAGGACCTGGAGTGGTGGGAGGCCATCGACAAGCTCAACGAGGTGGGCCTGTGGCGTGAGCTGGCCCTGTACGGACGGACGGAGGACGAAAACGGCGACGGCTCGCTCCAGTCGAGCGAGAGCTTCTTCTTCGCCGATCCCTTCCGCCAGTGCGCCTCGTTCTGGCAGGACATCGTCGACATCTTCCGGCTGGTGCGGATCGTCCGCAGCCTGGATCCCGAGGCGGTGCCGGACGCCCTGGACGTCCCCTCCGAGGCCGATCCGGACCGGCTGCGCCAGAACCTGCTGGCGGGCGACTTCAACGCGGACGGCGTCCTCGACATCGGCGGGCCGGACGTGCAGCTGAGCGTGGCCGGGACCTCCCTGGGCGGCTTCCACGCCACCCTGGCTGCGGCCCTGGAGCCGGAGATCACGGTCGCCACGCCCATCGTGGCGGGCGGCGGCTTCATGGACATCATGACGCGGTCCCGTCAGCGTGCGCAGACCCAGTGGATCTTCCTGGAGACGTTCGGACCGCTGGTCGTGGGCTGCCCCGACGGCGAGGGCGGCGTCTGGCTGTCCTTCAACGACGACACGGACCAGTGCGACGAGGATCTCCTGGAGGCCAAGAGCTTCGCGCACCTCGACTCGCTGCCCCACGGGACGTTCGTGCGGATCGACAACGTGGACAACGGCGAGTCGTCGGCCATGCACGTGCGGGACGAGGGCTTCTCCCTCGCCATCCCGTCCGACCGGTGGGATCAGCTCGAGATCACGATCCGGAAGCCGGAGGGCGAGGAGCGGGTCATCCCGGTCCAGTGCCCCTACGAGGGCACGGCCTTCCAGCGGAACACGTCGCGCTTCCGGCGCTTCCTCGGCATCTCGCAGCACGTCCTGGACCGCTGCGATCCCATCAGCTTCGCGCGCAACCTCTTCGTGGACCCGCTGCCCGGCCACCCGCCCACGAACGTGCTCTTCGAGATGGCCCTGGGCGACCGGACCGTGCCCATCTCCACGGGCATGATGCTGGCGCTGGCCTCCGGCGTGTTCGGCACGGAGCGCGAGGAGTGGGAGCCCATCATGGACACGCTCATCGACCAGGGCTCCATGCTGAACGGCGACTACGACGTGGACGACCTCTGGGACGACAACCCGGAAGACCAGCCGCCCATCGGCCCCCTGGAGCCCGTCCCGAGCGGCTCCGGCGTGTCCACGGTACGCTTCGCGGACGTGGACGGCCACCACGAGTGGATCGCCGGCCACGTGCACGACGTGCCGTCCGCGGGCCCCGACGTGGAGTTCGACGCGGGCACCTACAGCCAGAGCCAGCTCGTGCTGTACCACCTCTCCGGCGGCCGGGTCGTGGTCGACGACCTGTGCATCCAGGAGCAGCAGTGCCCCCTCCTCGAGGACCCCTCGGAGATCCTCGAGAAGTAGCGCCCACGCTACCCGGCCGTCACCGCAGGCCTCGCGCGAAGGCGCCGAGCAAGGCACGGAGGACCCGGGGAAGATGCGCCAGAACCGCCAGTCCTCGGCGGTCAGTGCCCGGTCCCGAATCACTCCCGACGGCACCGGTACGCCGCGCCCGGTGGGCCCGACCACGTCCACGTCCACGAAGGTGCGATCGCCGGGGGCGTCGCTGCGCCCCTCAGGGGAACGGGAAGAAGCGCTCCACCACGAAGACGGGGTAGTGGGCGATCCCGTTGAAGATCAGTACGAGGGCCGCGAAGAGGGCGACGAACGAGACGATGAACGCCGCGGCCAGGTGGAGCGGGTGGCGCCTGCGGACGAAGAGGATGCACGTGCCGGTCGCGCCCAGCGCGGAGACCAGGACGAGGAAGAGCAGCAGGCGCAGGTCGACGGCGACCCAGGCGGCGTACCGCCAGCCGTCCGCGGCGGCCAGGGTGGTGGCGACCAGCCCGCTCACGACGCGCTCCTCGTGACGTGGTGGAGGTTGAAGTAGTTCACCGTCAGGTGACACAGGATGGGCGCCAGGAGGTTGCCCGTCAGCTCCATCAGGCCCCCGAGCAGCAGGCCGGCCGCGAAGGCGAAGGCGACCCAGGCGCGGTAGCGGTGGGCCGTGCCGCCGTGGACGAGGCCGAAGACCAGGGCGGTGAGCCAGAAGCCGATCAGGGGCTGCAGCCCGCCCCGGAAGAGGATCTCCTCGCCCACCGCGCTCGTGACGGCCAGCACGGCGATGGCCCCGCTGCTCGGCCGGCCGAGCATGGTCCCCAGGTCCTCGTTGAGCTTCCGCACGGCCTCGAGCCGGAGCGCCAGGCGCGTCAGCAGCACGACGGCCAGCCCGGAGCCCGCGCCGATCAGGGTGTCGCGCACCACCTGCTCGCCCGTGCCGAAGATCACGACGCCCAGGTCCAGGTCCTGCCATCGGATGAGGCCCAGGCCGAGCAGGGTCATCACCAGGTAGAACACGATGGCCGAGCCGACGAGCGTGCGGGGATCGGGGGCTTCCGGCGGACGTGTCATGGGTGCCGGGGCTTACCACATCCGCGGGGCCCCGTGAACGAGCACGTGATCGATTTGGCTCGCGTCGACGCAAGGTGAGGTCGAGTCGGCCGTTTTTTGGACCGGAGGCGAAACCGATTCTACAACCGAGCGCGTGATCGGATCGTCCCCCCGCCGCCGACTCCTCCTCACCGCCCTGGCGCTGGGCGTCGCGTGCACCGCCTCGAGCGGCTGCCGCGGACCCGACGAGCGCCCGCGCGGCCTGTCCCTGGACGTGGATCCCGACCTGCTCGCGCGACGGTGGGAGGAGGGCCCGCGCCGCGACGCCGTCGAGGCCCTGGTGCAGCGCGAGGGGCGCCAGTTCGCCCGGAGGCTGTTCGTGCCGGATCCCATGCCATCCGGAATGCCGAACGAGGGCTACGGTACGGAGGAGATGAGCCGGACCGTCCTCGCCGCCATCCGGAACGGCGCCCGGGCCGCCGGCGGCGACGAGCCTCCGAAGTGGTGGCACGGGGCGCCGCCCCGGCCGGACTCCGTGAAACACGACCTGCCGAAGGAGTGGATCGTCGAGGTGGAGCGCGGCGAGACCGTGGCCCTGCTCGCCCGGTGGTCCGGACAGGAGTCCGACCGGATCCGTGAGGACAACCGGGAGGTGCTCCACGGGCGGCGCTATCTGCGCGTGGGCGACCCGCTGCGGATCACCATGAGCGCCAACCAGAAGCTGGCGTTCGACCAGGCCCGGGAGGGCTTCCGGGCCGAGCGCCTCGAAGGCTACTTCTCGAAGCACTGGATCGAGGAGGTCGTGGTCTACGTGGTCCAGCGCGGCGACGCGATCTCCAAGGTGGCCAGGCGGTACGGCGAGGTGCCCATGTGGCTGCTGGAGGAGTTCAACCAGGCCGACTTCCGGACCCTTCAGCCGGGCGACACCGTCCTCATCCCGGTGGTCGCCGAGGTGGGTGACGGCCGGGACAAGCCACCCAAGCTCCAGGTGGTCGATAAGGACGGCCGGCCGCTCACCGCCGGCCAGCGGGGCAAGCTGAGCGATCGGATGCCCGAGGACCTGCTGCGGCGCGCGCGCCTGGCCATCGACGACTCCAACGTGTTCGAGCGC
The DNA here is from genome assembly GCA_051747385.1 of Myxococcota bacterium. GTDB lineage: Bacteria > Myxococcota_A > UBA9042 > PHBI01 > JACKFB01 > JBNJGB01. The sequence continues at coordinate 153,007 of JBNJGB010000002.1, read as the reverse complement.
GACCGGGCGAGCGCCGCCGCGCGGGGCATCCTCCCGACGCCCGATGCCCGTCCGCGGCAAGGCGGCGGAGGTAGGCAGGTCGCCCCCCGTCCCGCCCGGGCCGACGAAGAGCCGTCGCCGCGCAAGGTCACGGTCCGCCCCGGCGAGACCCTGAGCCACTTTGCGGCGTGGTCCGGGCTGGACGTCGCCGGCATCCTGGAGGCCAACGACGGCCTCGATCCCACCCGCATGTCGGTGGGCCAGCGAGTGATCCTGCCGCTCACCGACAGCGCCTACGCCCGCTTCGTCCTGGGCCGTGCCGGGGAGGACGGTGGGCGTCGCGCCGCTGACGCACGCGGACGGGATCGCCTCCCGAACGAGCCCGCGCCGAGCCCCCGTCGCCCGCCGACGGCGCGCATCGCCCCCGGACCGGGGGGCTCCGCCGGAGGCTCGGCCCCGGCCGTGAAGGTCGTCCACGAGGTCCGGCGGGGAGAGACCGCCTCCGGCATCGCTGCGCGCTACGGCGTGTCCCAGGAGGCCCTCGGCGCCGCCAACTCCGACCGCGACCTGGACCGCCTCTACGCCGGCGAGAGGCTGTCGATCCCGGCGCGCTGAGGGCCGCCCGACCGGGCGTCGGCCGGGAGGGCCCTCTCTGAGACGCCAAGTGGTCGGAATCAAAGGGTCTTTTGCCGTGCTCCGTGCCTTTACTTCACGGGATCCGCGTGGTATCCAGTACCGCCCTCGGCCGGGGGCCGATTCTGCCGACCACACGGAGCCTGCATGAGTGACGGACGCGACATGGAAGGGGCCGCGTACGACGAGACCAGCATCAAGGTCCTGAAGGGCCTGGAGGCGGTCCGGAAGCGGCCCGGCATGTACATCGGCGACACCGACGACGGCTCGGGCCTCCACCACATGGTCTTCGAGGTGGTGGACAACTCCGTGGACGAGGCCCTGGCGGGCCACTGCGACACGGTCTCCATCTTCCTCCACATCGACAACTCCGTGACGGTCGAGGACAACGGCCGCGGCATCCCGGTCGGGCTCCACGAGGACGGCCGCAGCGCCGTCGAGGTCGTGATGACCGAGCTTCACGCCGGCGGGAAGTTCGACGACAACTCCTACAAGGTGTCGGGCGGCCTGCACGGCGTCGGCGTGTCGGTGGTCAACGCCCTGTCGGAGTCGCTCGAGGTGGAGGTCCGCCGCGAGGGGCGCCTGCACCGGCAGCGCTTCGTCCGCGGCATCCCGGAGGGGGGCCTGGAGATCCTCGGCGAGACGGCGGAGCGCGGCACGCGCATCACCTTCCGGCCGGACCGGCGGATGTTCACGAAGACCGAGTTCAGCTTCGACGTGCTGGCGAGCAGGCTCCGCGAGCTGGCGTACCTGAACAGCGGCGTGACCATCCGGCTCGTGGACGAGCGCACCGACGACCGGGACGTGACCTTTCGCTACGACGGCGGCATCCGGTCGTTCGTGGAGAACCTCAACAAGTCCAAGAAGCCGCTGCACGACCAGGTCATCCACGTCCTCGGCGAGCGCGACGACATCGTGGTCGAGGTCGCGCTCCAGTGGAACGAGAGCTACCAGGAGCAGATCTTCTGCTTCACCAACAACATCCGGAACAAGGACGGCGGGACCCACATGTCCGGGTTCCGGGCCGCGCTCACCCGGACCATGAACGCCCACGCCACGGAGTACGGGCTCACCAGGAACCTGAAGATGAGCCTGTCCGGCGACGACATCCGCGAGGGCCTCATCGGGGTCGTCTCCGTGAAGGTGCCCGACCCGAAGTTCTCCTCGCAGACCAAGGAGAAGCTGGTCTCCAGCGAGGTGAAGGGCGCCGTGGAGACGATGCTCAACGAGAAGCTCTCCGAGTTCCTCGAGCTCAACCCAGGCGTCGCCAAGTCCATCATCGCCAAGGCCGTGGACGCCGCCCGGGCGCGGGAGGCGGCCCGCAAGGCGCGCGAGACCGTCCGCCGGAAGGGGGCGCTGGACTCGGCGAGCCTCCCCGGCAAGCTGGCGGACTGCCAGGAGCGCGACCCGGACAAGGCGGAGCTGTACATCGTCGAGGGTGACTCCGCCGGCGGGTCCGCCAAGCAGGGGCGGGACCGGGCCACCCAGGCCGTGCTGCCCCTCCGCGGCAAGATCCTGAACGTGGAGAAGGCCCGGTTCGACAAGATGCTCACGTCGAACGAGATCATCACGCTGATCACGGCGCTCGGCACGGGCATCGGCCCCGACAGCTACGACCCGGACAAGGCCCGCTATCGGCGCATCATCATCATGACGGACGCCGACGTGGACGGGCAGCACATCCGGACGCTGCTGCTCACGTTCTTCTACCGGCAGATGCCCGAGCTGGTGGAGCGCGGCTACCTCTATATCGCCCAGCCTCCGCTGTACAAGGTGAAGCGGGGCCGGGCGGAGCACTACCTCAAGGACGAGCCGGCCATGGCGGCGTGGCTCCTCGACCTGGGCGTCCGCAACTGGCAGCTCATGGGTCCGGGGGGGACCGTGGCCACCGGCGACGACCTGAAGACCCTGTGTCAGCAGATCATGCGCATGCGGGATCGCCTGGACGCCATGGGTCGGCGGCGGGATCGTCGCGTGCTGACGGCGGCGCTGGAGGGGGCCACCTTCGGCGCCGACACCCTGCGCGACGAGGCCAGCCTCCAGGAGGCGGTGGACGCCATGGAGGCGTGGCTCACCGACAACCACCCGGAGATCCTGCCCCTGTCCTACGACGTGGCCGAGGACGCCCACGGCGGCTGGCGCGTGTCCTTCCGGACGTTCGTCAACGGCGTCCCGAGGGAGACGGTCATCGACGAGCCGCTCATGTCCTGGAAGGAGTGGGTGGAGCTGAAGGACCTGCGCGACAGGATCGCGGCGCTGGCGGCCGCCCCCTACCGGATGCGCAAGGGCGACGAGGGCGAGGAGCTCGTCTTCGCGCGGCTCGAGGAGGTCCTGGACCACATCCAGACCGAGGGTGCCAAGGGCCTCAGCGTCCAGCGCTACAAGGGGCTGGGCGAGATGAACCCGGATCAGCTCTGGGAGACGACCATGGACCCGGAGACGCGCACGCTGCTCCAGGTCCGGGTGGACGACAGCGTCGCGGCCGACGACATGTTCAACGTGCTCATGGGCGACGAGGTCGAGCCCCGCCGCGAGTTCATCGAGGCCAACGCCCTGAACGCGACGAACCTCGACATCTGACCCCGTGGACCCGGACCGCGCCCGATACCTGAGGGCGGTGGAGGAGGCCTTCGTGGCCCTGCGGGGTCGCGGGCTGATGCTGTCGCCCCGCGACGTGGCGCTCGTGGACGCGTGGCGCGAGCGGGGCGTCCCGGTGCGCGTGGTGATCCGGGCGGTGGAGCAGGGCGCGGAGCGCTTCGCGGCCTCCCACCCGCCGGGTACGCCGCTGCCCTCGACCCTGGCGTACTTCGCCACGCAGGTGGACGACGCGGTGGTCCTGTGGCGCGAGCGCAACCTCGCCTGGTCGGCGGACGACGAGCAGGACGAGGCGGCGGGCGATCCCGACGCCGATCGCCGTCGCCTGCTGGACGCCCTGGCCGAGATCGGCCGGGCCCAGGACGACGAGGCGGCCCGGGGGGTCCTGCGCCGCGCGTGGCGCCTGGTGAAGGACGCGGCTCCGGACGAGGATCCCTGGGCCTTGACGCCGGGGGTGGAGGCCACCATCGTCGGGGGGCTCGAGGCGACGCTGGCCCCCGCGGAGCGCGAGGCCCTGCGCGCCGAAGCCGCCGCCGCCGTGGAGGCGGCCGGTGGGGACGCCATGAGCGAGGCGGCACGCGCGGAGCAGCTTCAGGTGGAGGTCGAGCGCCGCGTGAGGGCGCGGTTCGCTCTCCCGGAGCTCGTGGAGGTATTGGGTGACGACGACCTGTGAGCGGTGCCACGGCATCGGCTACTTCCACGTGGCGGGAGGCGACATGGCGAAGGCCGAGGTCTGCTCCTGCCGCCGGGAGTGCGAGGCATGCCACGGCGCCCGGTTCGTCATCGTCGAGGACGGCGGCTACGAGGTGGCGCGCCCGTGCCGCTGCCAGGGGGTCTTCCAGCGGGTGGCGCTGTTCAACGAGGCCGGCATCCCGGCCGGCTACGGCACGAAGTCCATCCCCGGCTACAGCAACGCGGGGGGCAACCAGGGCCGCGTGAAGACGCTGATGGAGCGCTACCAGCGGAAGTTCGACCCGGACGCTTCCCGGGGGCTGGTGCTCATCGGTCCCGTGGGCACGGGCAAGACCCACCTGGTGGCGGGCCTGCTCCACTATCTCTGCCTGGAGCGGGGCGTGAAGTGCCGCTTCGTGGACTTCTTCCACCTGACCTCCCGGATCCGCGCCACCTACGACGGCTCGGCGCGGGAGACGCAGGAGGACGTCCTGCGCCCCCTGGTGAACGTGCCCGTCCTGGCCATCGACGAGCTCGGCAAGGGCCTCGGGACCACATGGGAGCTGAACATCGTCGACGAGCTCATCAGCCGCCGCTACAACGCCGGGCGCGTCATCGTCGCCACGACCAACTATCCGCCCGCGGCGTGGCTGCAGTCCTCCGGCGGGAAGCGAGGACGGAACGGGGGCTCGGCGCCGCGGGGCGCCCACATCGACGAGAGCCTGGAGGAGCGCATCGGCGTGCGCGCCTGGAGCCGGCTCGCCGAGATGTGCGAGGTGCTCCGCGTGAAGGGCCCCGACTACCGCCTGCGCGCCCGGAAGTAGGCTCCTCGCGATCAGCGGATGAGGTAGAGCAGGCCCAGGACGGCGAGGATGTTGGCCACGATGGTGCCGAAGAGCACGATGGCCAGCAGGACGCCGCGGGTCTTCACCAGGGTCTCGCGCTGCTGGAAGCCGGCCACGGACAGATCCTCGACCTCCACGTCCAGGTCGACGCCGTCGGCCTCCGCCTCGATGGCGAACGCGCGCATCTTGTCGCGTGTGCTCAAGGCGTTCTTGAGGATGCTGTCGGCCGCCCACAGCAGCACCAGGACGGCCACGCCGCCGATGGCGAGGAGGAGGCGGCTCTTGACCTGCTCCCGGGCCGCCGCGCGCGCGGCCAGGTCCTCGGCGCGGCTGCTGAGGAGCACCTCCGGCTCCTGTGGAGACTCGCGGAGGACCGCTTGCCAGTAGGCCGCCGCGAGCTCGTCGTCGGTGCCCTCCGGCGCCACGGCCGCGTTCGGGTGGACCAGCCCCCGCTCGCGCACCTCGTCGAGCAGCACCTCCAGGGGAGGGCGGTCGCTCACCGGCAGGGGCACCGTGGCGAACGACTCCCCCGGCGTCAGGGGATGGAAGTAACACTGCAGGCGCTGCAGACCCTCCGGCAGGGCGCCCAGGTCGATGGTCGCGCTGCCGTGGACGGCCTCCACGCGCTCGCTGCGGATCCAGGCGTCGCCCCGGAGGAGATCGCAGAAGACCTGCACGTCCGGCTCCCAGGTGAGCAGGGTGGGCCGGACGGGCTCTCCGGGCGGCGTGACGGCGGGCTCCTGGTGCAGCTTCAGCTTCCGGCCGCGTGGGCGCAGCAGGCGGTCCGTCCGCGTCCTCCGCTCCCCCTCGATCACCTCGACGCCGAGGCGGAAGCTCGGCCGGTTCGCGGTCAGCCGCAGGTCCAGCAGGCCGCTGGCGTCCGAGTATCCCTCCACGCGCCCGTCCGGAAGGGTGGGGTGGGTCACGACGACCCTCGCGGAGCCGACCGGCCGCCCCTCCTGGTCCAGGACCCGGACGAAGACCCGGTTGTCCATGTTCCCGGCCAGGACGCCCGCCTCCGGGAGCACGCGCACGCGGTGGTCGGTGGCGACGTCCGGTAGGGTGGGCGGCGTGGTGCCCATGACGTCCACCACCGCGCCGTCGCGGAGCACGGGGAGGTCGACCTCCAGGTGCTCCTGCCGCTCCCCGGCCCGGGCGTCGAAGGCCAGGGTGATCTCCTCGCCGGAGTCCGCCGGGACCCGGAAGCGCACGATCGCCGGGGCTCCGGCCTCGACCTCGCGGTCCACCGGGGCGCCGCCGAGGGTCACGCCGCGGACCTCGACGGGGACGGTATCGCGGCTGTCCGCGTACCGGGCGCTCACCCGGACGAGGCCCTCGAGGCCCGCCTGCACATGATCCCCGCCCACGACCATGAACGTGGGGATGTCCGGCTGGCGGCCGAGGCTCAGGTAGACGGCGCCGAGCACGAACAGCGCCAGACCCACGAAGGCGGTGATGAGCACGCGGACCCAGCGCCGGTTCGCCCAGCGGAGGAGCCTCCCGCCCCGCTCGCCTGGCTCCTCCCCGTCGCGCATGGACGGCCCCTCCCTGCTAGGAGCGGCGCTCGTGGATGCCGATGACCGGTGTGGACTCGAGATCCTCGAGCAGGGTGTGGACCTGGTGGCCGAAGTGCTCCCGGAACCGGGCCGGGACCGGATCCGCCTCCGAGAACTTCATCTTCAGCGGGTTCACCAGGCGGCCGTTCTTCCGAAGGCTGAACATCAGCTTGGGCTCGTCGGCCCGCCCGCTGGTGCCCACCTGGCCGATGACCGTCTTCTGGTTCACCAGGGCCCCCACCTCGATGTGCTCGCTCAGGTCCTCCAGGTGACCGTACGTGCTCGTGTAGCCGTTGTCGTGGCGGATGGTCACCGTGTTGCCCAGGGAGCCGCTCTCCCCGGCGAAGGCCACCGTGCCGCTGGCCACGGCCCACACGGGCGTGCCCTCGCCCGCGGTGTAGACCACCGGAGACGCCTTCTTGAGGCGAGCGCGGATGCCGCTGTTGCCGCGGGCCGACACGCGCGTGTACTTGAGCGGCGACTTGAGGAAGTCCTTCCGGACCGCCCGGCCGCTGTCCGTGAAGTAGCCGCTGTTCCCCTCGGGATCCGTGTAGTGGACGATGCGGTGGCGTCCGAACTTGCCGTCGTACTCGGCGGCGAGGATGCGACCGTACTTCAGGAAGTTCCCGTCCACGGAGATCTTCTCGACAAGGACCCGGAACTCGTCGCCCTGGCGGACGTCCTGGAAGAAGTCCACATCCCAGGCGAACAGGTCGATGAAGCGGGTCCCGAGCTGGGGACCCTCTCCACATCGGGCGACGGAGCCGTAGAGGCTGTTCTTGATGGCGCAGCCGACCTTGGCCACCTCGACCCGGGTGGGGACCTCCACCTTGCGCGCCGCGTACCGTCCGCCGTCCTCCAGGTCCACCTCGTAGACGTCGAGGGGCGACTGCACGTACCGGAAGCGCTGGATGCGGCCCTCGTCGTCCAGCCAGGCCACGAAGTCGTCGCCGACCTGCGCGTGGCGGAAGTCGAAGACCTCCTCCATGGCGTGGATGAGCGGCAGGGCGGTGCGGTTGTCGATGCCCTGGCTCTTCAGCGATTTCAGGATGGTCTGGCCGCGGCGAATCTCCCCGGCCACCTCGTGCCCGATGGGCTCGCCGAAGTCGTCGACCGGCCGGCCGTCCTCGAAGTCCGGAGCGGGGGCCGCGCCGTCGTCACGGCCCTGGGAGCCGCCCGGCTCCTCGGCCGCCTCGTCGGACGGCGCCGAGGCGGGGCGCTGGAGCCGCTCCTCCAGCGTCGGTGGGGCGACGCCGGTCTCCTGGCCGAAAAAGAGCAGATAATTGACCAGCCCCAGAGCCAGCACGACAATCACCGCGCTTCCCTTGGAGGAGGCCGCACTCCGCCGTCTTCGACGGTAGGTCCTCCTCACGGGTGTGGGCTTGTCGAGGTACATCGGCGGCTGTGGACTCCGGCTGGTGTGGCTGGCAGACCGGTGCGAGGACCGAGGCGCACTCGTGTCCAGCGCATTCGGGCGAGTAGCACGCGCCCTTCGAGGGTGTCAACTGCCTGTAACGCAGGCCCATCACGTCTCCGCGCCGCATGTGGCGGCCGCGGAGACGTGTCGTTGTCGTCACGCGAGTCGGACGGCCAGCTCGATGGCTCGGGTCATGCTCGTCGGGTCGGCGGTTCCGCGCCCCGCGATGTCGAGCGCGGGGCCGTGGTCCGGGCTGGTCCGGGGCCGGGGCAGGCCAAGGGTGACGTTCACCCCGTCGCTGAAGTGCAGCATCTTGAAGGGGATGAGCGCTTGATCGTGATAGCCGCAGATCACGGCGTCGTGGTCGCCGCGGGCGGCGAAATGGAAGACGGTGTCCGGCGACCAGGGGCCGGTCGCCTCCACGCCCTCGGCGCGGAGGGCCTCGACCGCCGGCGCGATGAGCCGGGCCTCCTCGTCTCCGAACAATCCGCCGTCGCCGGCGTGGGGGTTGAGGCCGGGGAACGCCAGGCGGGGCGTCGGGATGCCGAAGCGGTCGCGCAGGGCTCGGTGGACGAGCCGACCCGCGCGGACCAGGAGGTCGCGGCTCAACAGGTCGGGCGCGTCGCGGAGCGCCACGTGGGTCGTGACGGGCACGACCCGCAGCTTCGGACCGGCGAGCATCATGGCGAAGTCGGAGACGCCGAGGCGGGCGCCGTACAGCTCCGTGTGACCCGGGAAGTCGCCGCCGAAGCAGGCCTTGGTCACGGGCGCCGTCACGACGCCGTCGATGGCTCCGTCCCGCAGGTCCGCGGCCGAGCGCTCCACCGCCTCCCGCTCGGGCGGCCTGCTCCGCGGCGGTACGAAGCGGGCCTCCACCCCGGGGTACAGGCCCGGCGGGCCGTAGATCGTCCACTCCGCGCGATCGCCGAGCCGGGCGAGGGCGGCGCGGGTGATCTCGGGCCCGATACCCGCCGGATCCCCCATGGTGATGCCGATACGGGGGCGGCCCGCTCCGACGCGGCTCACTCGACCCCCGCCACGTCGCGCCGGATCTCCACGTAGGCGCTCTTGCGGAGCCCCTCGACCCACTGCTCGTAGACGCGCTCCAGCTCCTTCTCGCGCACCCGGTAGCGGATCTGGCGCATGAGGTTGTCCTTCTCCTCCTCGTCCACCATCTGTCGGTCCCGGAGGCCGGTCACCTTGATGAGGTGGAGTCCGAAGTCCGTGCGGACCGGCTCGCTCACCTCGCCCTCGTCGAGCTGCCATGCGGCGCTCTCGAAGCTCGGGTCGAGGTCGCCCTTCGAGAACCACCCCAGGTCGCCGCCGGACTGGGCGTTGGTGTCGTCGCTGTGCCGCCGGGCCATCTCCTCGAAGCTGGCCTCGCCGGACACGATCTCCTCTCGGATCTCCAAGAGCTTCCGCTCGGCGACCGCCTCCTGCTCGGGCGTGGCGAACTCGTCGAGGCGCAGGAGGATGTGGGCGGCGCGTCGCTGGGTCACGGCGCCCGTCTCCCCGAGCTCCTGCTCGAACAGGCGCTCCACCTCGGCCTCGTCCACCTGGACCTTCGAGGCCACCTTGATGCTGAGCACCTCGTTCTTCAGCACCTCCTTCTCCACGTGGCGGCGATAGGCCCCGATGGAGGGGAATCCGTGGGATTGGAGCGCCCGGGCGAGCTGCTCGTCGGTCCAGCCGTTCTCTTCCTTGAGGCGGTCGATCTGCGCCTCGACCTGGGAGGGATCCGCCTCCAGGTCCATCTCGCGGGCCTTCTCCAGGATGAGGATGTCGTTGACGAGGCCCTCGAGGACCTGCTCGCGGATCTGGCCGCGCTTCGCGTCGTCGAGCACCTCGCCGCTCGCCTGGACGCGCGCCTCGAACGGGGTGATGGCCCGCTCCAGATCGTAGAGCGTGACCGGCTCCTGGTTCACGACGGCCACGATGCCGTCCACGACGCGGCCGCCGGGCGGCGGCCACTCCGGCTCCGCGGCGACGGCCGCGCCGGGCAGGGCGAAGAGCGTCGCCAGCAGGGCGATGATCGGGTGCCTCACGGGGACTCCTCCTCGGAATTCTTCGGGCGCATCTTCTCCTGGACCTCCTCGCCGCGGAGCCGAAGCTCGTGCTGCACCTCCGCGGGCAGTCGGCGGGCGTCCTCGGTGGTGGGCCGCAGGTCCGGCCGCCCCCGCAGCGCCCGCGGATCCAGGTTGAGCCTCGGCTCTTCGGAGGCCTCCGACCCTTCCCCGGACTCCTCGGACGAGGCGTCCTCGTCGCCGGCCTCTCCGTCCGGGGCGCCGCCCGGGAGCAGGTCCAGCCGGTCGGCGTGGACCTCCACCTCCGCCTCCTCCTTCAGGGAGGCGATGAAGCGCTCGCGCTCCTCGGCCTGCCGCTCCTGGAGGATGGCGTTCTGGATGCGGAAGCGCACCTGGTCCAGGTCCTGGGCCCGCCGCGGCCGGCGGTTCGTGAGCTGAACTACGACCCAGGCCTCGTTGGAGAGCTGGAAGGGTTCGCTCACGGCGCCGACGCGGTCCAGGTCGAAGGCGTGACTCGTCACGGCATCGTCCGCCCGGGTCTGCCCCTCGGGGCTCAGACCCTGACGGTCGAACCAGCCCAGGTCGCCCTTGTCGGGCCGCGTCTCGCGGTCGATGGAGTGCTCCTCCACGAAGTCCCCGAAGATCTGCCGCGCCATCCGGGGCTGCTCCGAGATGGCGTCCGTGATCCGCCCGCGGAGGCGCCGCGCGTCCTCCTCCGTGTTCACCATCAGGAGCGCCACGCGCCGCCGCTCGGGCTGCACGAACTCGTCCCGGTGGTCCTGGTACCAGGCGGCGACCTCCTCCTCCGGGATGTCGGCCACCGAGCCGGTCAGGGGGGGGGCGGTGGTGAGGAGCTGGCGGGCCAGAGCCTCCTTCAGCGCGTGCTGGACCCGCGGGTGCTCGTCCAGCCCCTCTCGCTTCGCCTCCCGGGCGAGGACCTCCAGCTCCACCATGTGCTTCAGCAGCTCCTCGCGCTGGTCGGCCCTGGCGTATCGCGCCCGGAGGTGCGTCGGCAGGCGGGCCATGTAGCGCGCCAGGTCCCCCACGGTCAGGACGGTCCGGCCGTCCAGGGTGGCGACGGGCTTCGCGGCCGTCTCCTCGTCGATCCCTGCGGGGGCGGCCAGGCGCTCCACGGCGCCGGCGCCCTCCTTGGCGGCCTTGCGGGCCTCGTCCGCGCGCCGGATGGCCTCCTCGCGTTTGGCCTCGAGCACGTCCGGCTTGTCCGGCTCGCACGCGGGCGTCGAGACGACGACGACCAGGAGAGCCGCGACGGACGGCAGCAGGACTCGGCGCATGGGCGATCCTCCGGGGGGCCGCAAGGTTCGAGCCTTGCTAGCAAAGTTGCCGATCCGTGGCAACGATCGCGGGGGCGCCGACATTTCCGCTGCCGGCCGGAAGGTCTCCCGGCGAGCTGAAGGTGGAGTCAGGCGCCGAGCGCTCGCCGGACCGCCTCGACCACCCGGGCGACCTTCTCGCGGGTCAGCTCGGGATAGAGGGGCAGCGAGGTACACGTCTCGCCCGCCGACCAGGCGACGGGCCAGTCCTCGAGGCGCCAACCGTAGCGGCGAGCATACCATGTGAATGACGCGATCGGCGGGAAGTGGATGCCGGTCTCGATGCCCAGCTCAGCGAGCCGGACCATGAAGGTCTCGCGACCGATCCCGGCCGCCTCGGTGAGACGTACCACGTACAGGTGGTGAGCCGATCTGGATCGAGGCGCCCTGTCGAGCAGGCGCAGGGCCGGGAGGTCCCCGAGCGCCCGGTCGTACGCCCTGCAGATCTCCGCGCGCAGCCGTCTCCTGGCCTCGAGGTGCGGGAGCTGCTGTCGCCCGATGGCTGCCTGGAGCTCCGTCAGCTTGTAGTTGAAGCCCGGCGTCGAGACGTCGTAGCCACTCGCTCCCGAGTGCTGGCGGCGCGACCACGTGTCCCGAGTCACGCCGTGTGCCCGGAGCATGCGAACGCTCCGCGCCAGGGCGGGGTCCGCCGTCGTCACCATTCCACCTTCGCCGATGGCGAGGTTCTTGGTCGCGTAGAAGCTGTAGCAGCACGCGTCTCCGCGGCTGGCGACGCTCGCGCCCTCATAGTGCGTCTCGGCGGCGTGGGCCAGGTCGTGAATCAACGCCAGCCCGTGCTCGTCCCGCAGCTCCTCGAACGCCGTGACATCCACGGGTTGACCGGCGAAATGCACGGCGATGATTGCTCGCGTTCGCCCGGTGACGGCCGCGCCGGCCTGCTCGGCGTCCATGAGGAGCGTGCCCGGCTCGACGTCGACGAGGATCGGTTTGGCACCACAGTGGACGATCGCGTTGCACGTCGCCACGTACGTCGTCGCGCTGGTGATGACCTCGTCGCCCGGTCCGACCCCGGACGCGAGGAGGGCGAGGTGCAGCGCTGCCGAGCCGGACGAGACCGCCACGGCCTCGTCGACGCCCTGATAGGCAGCGAACTCCTCCTCGAAGGTCCGCACCTCGGGCCCGTTCGTCGCCCAACCGCTCGCGAGGACGCTGAGCAGCGTGTCGGGATCGATCCTCGAGAAGTTCGGGCACGCCAGGGGAATGGCGATCGCGGATTGTCCTGGTCGTCCCATGCGACGGGCTCCCTGGCTCGCTCAGCGAGGCTCGGCATAGTAGACTCGGACGCTCGGCGTCGTCCAGCGGGCCCACGAGAGGTGCTGCTACGAGCGTACCCCGGGGAGTATGCGCGGGCTTCCGGTGGGCGCGGGTCGGGTCTTCGAGCGGGGGGCGGACCGGCGTCTACCAGTCCGGCGGGCCGGGGCGCTCGGGTCGTTCGAGCCCGACGAGGAGCCAGCCGTCGGGTTGGCGGACCAGGTGGGCGCGGGCGGGGGCGGCGTCGGGGGAGCCCTCGCGGTTCGGGGTGACGTCGACCAGGAGGTAGGTGCCGGCGGGAGGTGCCGCCGGGAGAGGGACGCAGATCTCGTGGTCGGCCTCGCGGCGCGCCTCCGGGCGGCCGGCGGTGGCTCGGGCGCCGGCGTCGCGGAGGGTGACCGCGTACGTGCGGGCGTCGGGTTCGACGAGGCCGGCGAGGCGGGCGACGTCGACCATGCAGAGGGTGGCGCCGTCCGGGGAAGGGCGGACCTCGGGGCGGTCGAGCGGGGCGAAGGGAGCCTCGCCGATCCAGCGCCGGAGGATGGCGTCGCGGCGCTTCAGGAGAAACTCCACGAGGACCCGCTCCGCGGTGTGGTTCAGGAAGCGGGCCCGCGCGACGATCGCCTCGACGTGGGCGTCGGACAGGCGCGCCATCTTCCGGGCCATCCAGAAGGCGTCGCGGCGGGTCATGCGCGAAAACGCCGGGTTGGGATAGCCGGGCTCCCAGCGGGCGGGGTCGAAGCGCTCGGCGCCGAAGTAGCCGAAGACCTTGCCGGTGCGCGGGTCCATGCGGGCGACGTCCGTGTCCCAGGGGCGGTGGAACAGGCCCAGGGTGAAGAAGTCCACGAGCACGTACTCGACGTCGAGGTAGTTGGCGTGGCCGTGGCGGCGGGACATGCCGTCGAAGCGCCACAGGCTGCCGAGGGAGTCCCCGAAGTCGATCATGTGGTGGCGGACGAACCCGGGCCCGTCCTCGCCGTCCGGCCGCACGAACATCGCCAGGGTGTTCTGCTCGCGCGTGTCGAAGTGGTTGATCCAGGACGCGACCACGTAGCCCGCGCGAAGCTCCCGCCGGTCCTCGTGAGGGATCACGTCGTTCGGGTCGTCGTCGCGCGTGCCCTGGTAGCGCCACGGGCCGAGGGGCTCTCCCTCCAGGTAGCGGCTGGCCACGGCGCGATAGCGGCCGTCGTCCGTGCGGACGCCCATGGCCAGGATCGCCTCCACGTCCTCGGAGCCCAGGGGGACCTCGCGGCCGAGGGAGTCCTCCTTCGTGGCCTGGTCGGACAGGCTCAGGATCTCGCGCGGGAAGAACACGGTGGCGTTGCACGGCGCGCGATATCCCAGCGCCCAGTAGATGCGCGAGGCGATGACGTCGGCGGAGGTGGCCCGCTCGGGCTGCTCCAGGCCGTCGAACTTCAGGAGGTAGCGCCGGCCGTCGGCGGCCTCCATGACGAAGCCCGGGTTGGCGCCGCCCGGCTTGCCCGAGGTGACGGTCCACGGCCCCTCCGGCTGGAGGACGTCGTCGCCGCAGGCGCCCTCGGCCACCTCCTCCACCGTCATGTCCCGGTGGCCCAGGCGGTTTTCGAACCACGACGAGTCCGGGACCTCGCCGAGGGCGTTGACGTTCACCGACTCCCCGGGCCGCTCCACCTTCCAGAGGCGGGTGAAGGGCCGGAAGATGGTCTGATCCACCGCGTCCCAGGCGAACGGGGAGAAGTACTCCTCCGGCTTCGGGAGGAAGGGGCGACGATCCGGGTCCTCCCACATGGGCTCCTCGGCCGGGAAGCGGCGCAGGTCGGCGGCGCATCCGACGACGAGGGTCCCCGCGAGGAGGACGAGAGCGGCGAGCGCCGGGATCGGGCCGGGGCGGCGATCAGAACGCACGGGACGTCCCCACGACGAAGCGGACGCTGTCGACGGCGAAGCCCTGGTCCAGCGGCTCCGTGCCGAAGGCCAGGATCAGGTCGAAGGGGTGGTCGCGCCGGAGCGCCGACTTCATCCCCATCCCGATGGACATGCGGGTGGCGCCGAGGTCGAAGCCGTCCAGGTGCTCCCCGAAGACGTTCCCCACGGCGGCGTGGAGCGTGCCGTCCAGGAACATCCAGATGGGCCAGCGATACTCCAGCCGGGCGGCCAGCATGCTGCGGTCCCGGAGGCGACCGGGACGGAAGCCCGGGAGGGGGCCCACCTCGGAGGGATCGATCAGCCTGGTGAACGGGACCTCCCCGCCCAGGGGGTCGGCGAAGCGCGCCGTCACGGACAGCCCCACCAGGCGGTAGTGTCCCGTCACGTCCACCCAGCCCCCCAGGGTGCCGCCGTAGCGGACGTAGCCGTGGTCGCCGTCTCCGCTCCGGATGTCGGCGCCCACCGCCGTGTCGAGGTTGAAGTGGACGCCGCCGCCCGGCTGGGGTCGCGGCGGGCGCGTGTCCACGTCGAGGACCAGGCCGTGCTCGTAGACGAGGAAGCCTGTGTCGGCGGCCGGTGGAACGGGGAAGCGCCCCTCCTCCGCGGCGGTCGCCAGGCTCGGCTCTCCGCAGCAGCGGTCGTCCGCGTCGAAGTCCACGCCGAGGACCGCCGCGTCCGTGCGCACCGTGGAGCGGAGGCCCAGGGTGTGCTCGAGCCCGAGGCCGACCGTCCAGAGGGTCTTGCCGTAGCGCGACTCGTTTTCCTCCCCCGGCGTGCGCGGGCCGATCCCGTGGAACAGGAAGTCGGGCCGGGTGGTGAACTCCGCGCGGGCCTCGAAGGCCGTCTCGCGCCCGATCTCCAGGCGGTCGTCCGCGGCGACGGTGAACCACTCCTTGCCGCCCGTGGCCGCGTGGAAGCGCATGCTGTGGCCCTCACGCCCCACGCGCTCGGCCAGGACGTACAGGCCGACGCTGGGGCGGAAGCCGAAGTCCACGAACGCCGACGGGACGAGCATGACTCGCTCGCCGGGGCCCACGGTCAGGAAGTCCACGACCTTCGTGGGCCAGTGGTTCTCCTCGGCGGTCCGGAAGAGCCAGGACAGGGGCGTCCGGACGCCGTACTCCGTCACGACGTAGACCGGGTAGAACATCACCCGCGGGATCCAGACCATCACGTCGGCCGCGGTCGTGGGTTCCTCCCGGCCGTCGTAGTTCGGCACGGGGCGGTCGGGCGGTGGCGCGTCGTCGGCGCGCGCGATCCCGGACCCGGCGGCCACGAGGGCCAGTAGCGCGACCCCGAGCGTCGCCTTGTGGAGCACCTGTTTCACCCGCCTCCTCGGGATGGCCGATGGCACGGAACACGTTTCGGTCCCGGGATGGTAGCAGAGGCCGGGGAGGCGGGCGGGGCGCTCAGGTCCCCGCGATGGCCCGGAGCTCGTCCTCGACGAGGCCCTGGAATAGCGGCAGCTTGTAGCCGTTGTGCTCCAGCGGCCGGGCGCCCCGGATCACGGCCTTCCGCGCCCTGGCCACGGTGGCGTCGTCGATCGCGGCGCCCCGGAGGACCTCCTCCACCGGCTTGGAGCGCCAGGGGACGGGCGCGGCGCCGCCGAGGACGACGCGGCAGTCCTTCACCGTCTCTCCGTCCATCTGCAGGGCCAGGGCGACGCCGGCCAGGGCGAAGTCCCAGGAGGCGCGCGCCCGGATCTTCCGGTAGGAGCTTCGCAGGCCCTCCGGCGGCGGTGGCAGGACGACGGAGGTGAGGATCTCCCCGTCCTCCAGGGCGACCTCCCGCATCGGGTCCTCGCTCGGCGGGACGTGGAGGTCGGCCACCGGGAGGGTCCTGCGGCCCTTCGGACCGGCGATCTCCACCTTCGCGTCCAGGGCCACCAGCGCCGGAGCGGGATCCGACGGGTGGACGATGTAGCAGGCCGTCCCGCCGAAGATGCAGTGGAACTGGTTCTGCCCGTTGATGGCGTAGCAGCGCGAGCCGCCCTTGCGCAGGCAGGGGAAGTCGCCGCGGTAGTACCAGCAGCGGGGCTTCTGGCAGAGGTTCCCACCGAGGGTGCCCTGGTTCCGGAGCTGGGGGCTGGCGACCACCGAGGCCGCGTCGGCCAGCGCCCGATAGCGTGTCCGGACGTCCTCGTGGTCGGCCACCTCGGCGATGGTCGTCATGGCTCCGATGCGCAGGCCGCCGTCGGAGGTGCGCTCGATGCCGCGGAGGTCGTCGCGGAGGGCGCCCAGGCTCACCACCAGCGAGGCGTCGAACACCCCGTCGTGGAGGCAGCCCAGCAGGTCGGTGCCCCCGGCGTGCAGGTGCGCGTCCTCGCGCTCGACCAGGTGGCGGGAGGCCTCCTTCAGGCCCTTCGGGCGAACGGTCGCGAAGTTCGGAAGCATGGCTACTCCCCCTCCTCGGTGCGCTCGGCGAGGAGCGCCTTCATGCGGGCCGGGTGGACCGGCGTCTCGGTGACACGGACGCCCGTGGCGTCGTAGACGGCGTTGGCGATGGCCGCCGCCGTCGGGATGGTCACGGGCTCGCCCAGCCCCTTGGCCCCCGAGTCGTTGGCCTCCGGGTCGGGCATGTCGATCGCCACCGAGGTCATCTCCGGCGGCGTGTCCTGCATGGTCGGCACCTTGTAGTCGTGCCAGGCGGTGTTGACCATCCGGCCCGTCTGCCCGTGGTCCAGGATGCGCTCCTCGGTGAGGCCGAGGCCGATGCCCATCACGATGCCGCCGAACGCCTGGTTGTCGAAGGTCTTGCGGTTCATCACCCGGCCGCTCTCGTGGGCGCCCAGAAAGCGAAGGAGCCGGACCTCGCCCGTGCGGGTGTTCACCTCCACCTCGCAGAACTGCGCGGCGAAGGGGCTCACGACCTTGCCCTCCGGGTTCGGGCCGCGATAGCCGACGCCCACGACCAGGCCGCGCTTGTTCAGGCCCTCCAGCTTCGTCACCTCGACGCGCTCGCTGCCGGGGCCCGCGACGACGCCGTCCCGAAGCTCCAGGTCGTCGGCGTCCACGTCCAGGTGCTCGGCGGCCATCTCCAGGATCTGCGCCTTCACCTGCAGGGCCGCGTGGCGGACGGCCGGGGCCTCGGTGGGCACCGTCTTGCTGCCTCCGCTCGGGGTCGCGTACTGGGTCGTCCCGGTGTCGGCGTTCTCGACCCGGATGCGCTCCACGGGCACGCCCAGCTCCTCGGCCACCACCATCGCCATGACGGTCTTGGTGCCCGTGCCGATGTCGCTGGCGCCCATGTTGAGGTTGGCGCTGCCGTCCGAGAACAGCTTCACCACCACGGTCGACGGCGGCCCGCCCGACCCGGCGATCCACTCGGCGGCCGCCACGCCGACGCCGCGCTTCAGGTGGCCCTCCGCACGATCCTCCTCCCGGGCCTCCTTCCAGCGGAAGGCCGTGGCGCCGCGCTCGAGGCACTCCTTCAGGCCCGTGGTCGTGTAGGGCGGCTGCCCCGGGCGCGCCTGGCTCACCGTGGGGATGTTCTTCAGGCGCAGCGCCACCGGATCCATCCCGATGGCCTCCGCGAGCTCGTCCATCACCTGCTCGAGCGCCCAGGCCCCCTGGGGATGTCCCGGCGCGCGAAACGGCCGCGCTGGCCCCGCGTGGATGAAGACGTCCGTCGTCTCCGTCTCCACGTTGGGGCAGACGTACAGGTCCTTGGCGAGCCACTCCAGGAGCGACGTGCCGCCGGACGGGAACGCGCCGCCGGTGCCCAGGCCCTCGAACCGGATCGCCGTCAGGGTCCCGTCCTTCTTCACGCCGGCCTTGACCGTCATCCGCGAGGGAGGGCGGTTGCCAGCCGTGAGGCAGGTCTCCTCGCGGCTCAGGAAGAGCTTCACCGGCCGCGCGGCCTGCTTCGCCAGCAGGGCCGCGATGGGCGTGTACTTGCCGGCCCACAGCTTCGAGCCGAACCCGCCGCCCATGTAGTGGCCCATGACCCGCACGTCCGCCAGCGGCAGGCCCAGCATCTCGGACAGGTCCTGCTGGACCCGGTAGACGCCCTGGGTGGACTCCCAGACGTTCAGCGCGCCCCCGTCCCAGCGGGCCACGCACCCGTGGAGTTCCAGGGGCGTGTGGATCTCGCAGGCGGTCGAGTAGGTGCGCTCCACCACCGCGTCCGCCTCGTCGAAGCCGCGGTCCACGTCCCCGCGCGTGTACTTCGCGGGCTCGCCGACCCGGTTGCCGTCCCGGTGGACCTTCGGCGCCCGGCGATCGAGGGCGTCCCGGTACTCGCTGACGAACGACTGCTTCGCGTAGTCGACCTCGATGGCCCGGAGCGCGTCGCGCGCCTGGTACGGGGTCTCCGCGGCCACGGCGGCCACGGCCTCCCCCTCGAAGCGGCAGCGCTTCGGGAAGAGCTTGTCGGTCACCCCCTGCCGGTAGCCCGTGTAGTCCACGTCGGCCCCGGGCGTGTCCGCCGTGAGGATCGCGCGCACGCCGGGCATCGCCTCGGCGCGGCTCGTGTCCACCTTCCGCACCACCGCGTGGGGGTGCGGGCACCGGAGGATGGCCCCGTAGAGCATGTCGGGGAGCACCACGTCGGACGGATAGACCGCCGTCCCGCTCACCCGCTCGTACGCGTCGACGCGAGGCCGCCTCTTCCCCACGACCCTCGTCTCGCTCCATGGGGTCGCGTCGCCCTGGCTCGGAGGCGTCTCGGGGACGAAGACGCCGGCCACGTGGTAGTAGCCCTGATCGCCGCTCATCACGCACCTCCCCCGCGCTTCAGCTCGGCCGCGCGCCGGACCGCCTTCGCGATGTTCGGATAGGCCCCGCACCGGCACAGGTTGCCGCTCATGGCCGATCGGACGGCCGCCTCGGACGGCTTCGGGTTCGCCCGCAGGAGGCCCTCCGCCGCCATGATCTGGCCCGGCGTGCAGTAGCCGCACTGGAAGCCGTCCTCCTCGAGGAAGGCCTGCTGCGTCGGGCCGAGGTCCTCGCCCTTCATGAGCCCCTCGAGGGTGGTGACGTCGTGGCCCTCCGCCTCGACGGCGAGGGTCAGGCACGCATAGCGGGGCTCGTCGTCTATCAGCACGGTGCAGGCCCCGCACTCGCCGCGCTCGCAGCCGACCTTCGTGCCCGTCAGGCCGATCCGCTCGCGGAGCACGAAGAGCAGGCTCCAGCGCGGCTCCACCAGCAGGCGGTGCGTGCGTCCGTTGATCCGGAGCTTGGCGCGGACCATCTCGAGCGGGTCCGCGATGGCCTCCTCCCGGTCCTCCGCCCGAGCGGGGTCACTTCCGAGGAGCGCGCCCGTGGCCGCGGCCCCGACGCCCAGCGTGGTCATGAAGCCGCGACGCGTCACCCCGCGTCCCCGGCGTCCCTCGTCGTCCCGATCCCTGCCCATGCCGCCCTCCCGTATGGCGATGCGCAACGGGGGCGGAGCAGGGCGGGCCGGCCCCGCCCCCCGGATGACGTGATACCTGTGATCGAGGGGCATGGTATCACGGCGACGGCCACAGGGAACCCCATCGCCGGATCGGGTCGCCGCGCGGCGGTGTTGCGTTGCGGTTATGGCGGGTTTGCCTCCGGTGAAGGCGTGGCGGGCGGCTCTGCGCCGGAGGCTCGTCGTCCGGTCGGGCACCTCGTTACGATCGGGCCCGGGCGAGGCGAGCGATCGGCGCGCCACGACGCCCCGGACCGTTTTGACAATCCTCGGACCCCCTGCATATAGAGGGGGCGCCCACCGGCGGAGGCACCCATGCCGAGGTTCACCATTGTCGACAATCGACCGCGGCCCAAGAAGCCGAAGCCGCGGTGGCTGAAGGTGAAGGCTCCGGTCGGCCCGCGCTACGAGGCGATCGGGGAGCGGCTGGAGAACCTGAACCTCCACACCGTGTGCCAGGAGGCGTCCTGCCCCAACATCGGCGAGTGCTGGGGCAGCGGCACGGCCACCATCATGCTCATGGGCGGGACCTGCACGCGCGGGTGCCGGTTCTGCAACGTGATCACGGGCAAACCCGCGCCCCTGGATCCCGACGAGCCCCGGAACGCGGCCGAGGCCGTCCACACCATGGGCGTGGACTACATCGTGCTCACGTCCGTGAACCGGGACGACCTGCCGGACGGGGGCGCCGACCACTTCGCGCAGACGGTCGAGCACCTGAAGGCCATCGACCCCGGCATCCTCGTGGAGGTCCTCGTCCCGGACTTCCAGGGCCGCATGGAGGGCGTGGAGCGCCTGATCGAGGCCGGCCCCGAGGTCATCGCCCACAACGTGGAGACGGTCCGCAGCCTGACCCGCCGGGTGCGCGACGCGCGCGCGAGCTTCGACCAGTCCCTCGCCGTGCTGGAGCACATCCAGCGTGCGGGGAGGGGGCGCGCCCCGGGCGGCGTGGACATCCTGGCCAAGACGAGCCTGATGCTCGGCCTCGGGGAGACGGAGGACGAGGTCGTGGAGTGCCTCCGGGAGCTTCGGTCCGTGGGCACGCACGTGGTGACGTTCGGGCAGTACCTGCGGCCCAGCCCGCGGCACATCGAGGTGGCGGAGTTCGTCTCGCCGGAGCAGTTCGACCGGTACGCGGACGTCGCCCGGGACATGGGCTTCGTCTACGTGGCCTCGGGCCCCCTGGTCCGGTCCAGCTACAAGGCGGGCGAGTTCTACCTCGAGGCGCACATCGACAGGATGCGCGAGCAGGCCGGGGCGGCGTCGTGAGCGCGGCGCCGGAGGTCGCGGACGGGGACCTGGATCGGGGGGTCGCCCTCCAGGTGGAGGCGGCCGCCCTCGAGGACCTGCTGGAGCGGCTGGGCCGGACGGGCCGCATCGGCACGCCCAGCCCGGCGGGCGACGCGCGGGTGGCCATGGTCGCGACGGGGCTGGCGGCCTCCGACCGCGATCTGCTCCTGGGCACGGCCCGGGACGTCCCGGCGGCGCTGGCCCGGGGCGTCGGGGTGGAGGCGATCCTCCGCCAGGCCTTCGCGGTCTCCGGGGATCCGGCGCTGGGGCGCGGCATGCCGGGCGCGCTGCAGGACCGGGAGCACGGCGTGGCGCTCACGGACGGGAGCCCGGCGGCGCACCTGGTCCACGCGGCGGGCTTCGGCCACGCGGCGCGCCTGCGTGGAGACGACCGGGTGGCGTTCGCGCTGTTCGGGAGCGGCGCGCAGGCGAACGGCGAGATCCACGCGGGCCTGAACTTCGCCGCGGTCTACCGGGCGCAGGCCGTGTTCGTGGCGCGCGGGCCCCTCGCGGACGAGGTGCCCTTCGAGGAGGCCGGGGAGGCCTGGGGCATCCGGGTCGAGGCGGTGCCCGGCGACGACGGCGTGGCGATCCTGGAGGCGGTGCGCGAGGCGCGCGCCCGGGCCGTCGCGGGAGAGGGCCCCACGGTGGTGGACGCCCGCCTGGCCGGAGAGGCCGAGCCCGTGGACGTCCGCGCGCTCCAGGCGGCGGGGCGCTGGACCGTGGACCATCAGCACCACGTGGACGAGGACATCCGCAAGCGGCTGGCGGCAGCCCGCGCCGCGGCCGAGGCGGCGCAGCCCATCGAAGACGACACGCTCACCGAGGCGGTGTTCGCGGACCGACCCTGGTTCCTCACCGACCCCGGGGACACGGAGGCCCCCGCATGACCACGACGAACCTGGTGCAGGCCGTGAACGACGCGCTCGGCGTGGCGATGGGCGCCGACGACGACGTGGTGCTCCTCGGCGAGGACATCGGCAAGTTCGGCGGCGTCTTCCGGGCGACGGCCGGCCTCCAGGAGCGGTTCGGCGAGGACCGGGTCATCGACACCCCCCTGAACGAGGCCGGCATCATCGGCTCCGCCGTGGGCATGGCCCTGTACGGGATGCGCCCCGTGCCGGAGATCCAGTTCTCGGACTTCATCTATCCGGGCTTCGATCACATCGTGAACGAGCTGGCGAAGTACCGGTACCGCTCCGGCGGCCAGTTCGGCTGCCCCGTGACCATCCGGACGCCCGTGGGCGGCGGCATCCGCGGCGGGCACTACCACTCCCAGAGCCCCGAGGCGTACTTCATCCACACGCCCGGCCTGAAGGTGGTCTGCCCGTCGACGCCGTACGACGCCAAGGGCCTCCTCCTGGCGAGCATCCGGTCGGACGACCCGGTGCTCTTCCTGGAGCCGAAGCCCATCTACCGGCGGGCCACCGGCGACGTCCCGGACGAGGACTACGAGGTCCCCCTGGGGAAGGCGCGGGTGGTGCGGGAGGGCGATGACGTGACGCTCGTCGCCTGGGGCGCCATGGTCCCGCTCTGCGAGGAGGTGGCGAAGCGCGCGGCCTCCGACGGGACCGAGTGCACGATCATCGATCCCCGCACCCTGTGGCCCCTGGACGTGGACACGGTCGTGGACGCCGTGAAGGCCACCGGCCGCTGCGTCATCGTCCACGAGGCGCCGCGGACCTGCGGGTTCGGGGCGGAGGTGGCCTCCCTCGTGCAGGAGCGCGCTTTCCTGTACCTGGAGGCGCCCATCGTGCGGGTCACGGGCTACGACACGCCGTTCCCGTACACGCTGGAGCGGGCCTACCTCCCCTCGGTCGAGCGCGTCCTCGACGCCATCGACCGCTCCATCCACTACTGAGCGCGCCTCCGCCGCCCGGAACCCGCCGAAGAACCCCGACGCGAAGGAAGCCCCCATGCGGTTCGAGTTCAAGCTGCCCGACCTGGCCGAGGGCATGGTCGAGGGCGAGATCGTCGACTGGCTCGTGGCCCCCGGCGACGAGGTCAAGGACGAGCAGCCCGTCGTCGAGGTCATGACCGACAAGGCGACGGTCACCATCTCCAGCCCCCGCGAGGGCGAGGTCCTCGAGATCCCCCACGAGTCCGGGGACATCGTCGAGGTGGGGGAGGTGCTGTTCGTGCTGGACGTGGAGGGCGAGGCCCACGAGGAGGTCGAGGCCGCCAAGGCCCCGCCGAAGAAGCCCCAGAAGCCCCAGGCGGACGTGGGCGCGCCGCCCGAGCCGTCCCCGAAGGTCGAGGAGCCTCCCGAGCCGGCCGAGCCCGAGGAGACCGAGCCACCGGGCATCCCGCGGGGCTCCGGTCGCGTCCTCGCCACACCGGCGACGCGCCGCCTGGCCCGAGAGCTGGGGATCGACATCGGCCAGGTGAACGGCACCGGGCCCGCCGGCCGCGTGACGAAGGAGGACGTCCGCGCACATCACGCCGAGGGGGAGCCGGCAGCCGCGCCGACTGCGCCTCCCGCTGCGCCGCGCGCCCCGCAGGCTGCTCCGCAGCCGGCACCGGCCCCGCAGCAGCCGGCCCGCGCGCTGCTGGAGCGGAAGCCGTCGGGAGAGGAGCGCGAGGAGCGCGTGAAGATCCGCGGCCTGCGCCGGGCCATCTACGAGACGATGTCCCGGTCGAAGCAGACGGCCGCCCACTTCACCTACGTCGAGGAGATCGACTGCACGAACCTCGAGGCGTCGCGGAAGCGGCTCAAGCCGGCCGCGGAGGCCGCCGGCGTGCGGATGACGTACCTGCCGTTCATCGCCAAGGCGTCCCTGCTGGCGCTCCGGTACTTCCCGAAGATGAACGCCGTCATGGACGACGAGGCCCGGGAGCTGGTGATCAAGCACCACCACCACCTGGGGATCGCCGCGGCCACCGAGCAGGGTCTGACGGTCCCGGTGGTGCGCCACGCCGACGGGCTGACCCTGGTGGAGCTCGCCGCCCGCATCGCGGACGTCAGCGGCAAGGCGCGCCAGGGCAAGCTGTCCCCGAAGGAGGCCAAGGGCTCGACCTTCACCATCACGAGCCTGGGGCGCATCGGCGGGCTCCACGCCACGCCGATCATCAACCACCCGGAGACGGCCATCCTGGGCGTCCACAAGATGGAGGATCGGGCCGTGGTCCGGGAGGGGCAGATCGTCGCGCGGCCGATGATGAACCTGAGCCTGAGCTTCGACCACCGGGTGATCGACGGGCACGAGGGCGCGGCCTTCGCCCAGCGCATCAAGGAGTACCTCGAGGACCCGGAGCTGATGCTCCTCGAGATGGCATAGGCAGGAGCGCGCGATGGCGGAGGTCGACGAGACGGTCCACCAGCTCCTCGACGAGCAGGGGCGCCTGGTGGAGGGCGCGCGGGTCCCGGAGGGCCTGGGCGACGACGACCTGCGGGACCTGTACCGCCTGATGCTGCAGCAGCGCCTGCTGGACGACCTGATGCTGACGCTGCAGCGCCAGGGGCGCATCGGCTTCTACGGGCCTGCGACGGGCCAGGAGGCGGCGGTGTTCGGCTCCGGCCGCGCCCTGGAGGCGCGGGACTGGGTGCTGCCGGCCCTGCGCGAGGGCGGGGTCGCGCTCATGCGGGGCTATCCGCTGCGGGACTACGTGGCCCAGTGCTTCGGCAACAGCCTCGACCGGACGAAGGGCCGGCAGATGCCGTGTCACTACGGCGCCGTCGAGCAGCACTACGCGACCCTGAGCTCACCCATCGGGACGCAGCTCCCCCACGCAGTCGGGGTCGCCTGGGCGATGAAGATCCGCGGCGACGACGCCCTGTGCATGGGCTACATGGGCGACGGGGCCACCAGCGAGAACGACTTCCACACGTCCCTGGACCTTGCGGGGCGCTTCCGGCTGCCGGCCGTCTTCTTCTGCCAGAACAACCAGTGGGCCATCAGCGTGCCGGTGGACAGGCAGACCCGCGCGTCGTCCATCGCGGCGCGGGCGAAGGCCTACCGGATGCCCGGGCGCCGCGTCGACGGCAACGACGTGCTGGCCTGCTACGAGGTCACGCGCGAGGCGGCCGAGCGGGCGCGCGCCGGGGACGGCCCGTCGCTCATCGAGGCGCTCACCTATCGGATCGGGGCCCACTCCACCAGCGACGACCCGAGCCGCTACCGGGACGAGGCCGTCACCGACGCCTGGCGGGCGAAGGATCCGGTCCAGCGGCTGCGGACCTTCCTCGTGTCCGAGGGCCTGACCACCGAGGACGACGCGGACGACCTGGACAGGAGGCTGCGAAAGGAGATCCGCGACGTCCTGGCCGAGGTGGAGGCCGCCGACGCCATGGTCCCGCTGGACACGATGTTCGAGGACGTCTTCGTGGAGCGGCCCTGGTTCCTCCGGGAGCAGGCCGAGGAGGCCGCCCGCTTCCCCGTGCCCCCACCCCACTGACCGAAGAGGAGCCCCCATGGGAGCCCCCATCGAGACCCACACCGTCGTCCTGGGCGCCGGCCCGGCCGGCTATCCCTGCGCCATCCGCCTGGCCCAGCTCGGCGTGGACGTCCTGCTGGTGGACGCGCGCTACCTGGGCGGCACCTGCCTGAACGTGGGCTGCGTCCCGTCCAAGGCGCTCATCACCGCCTCCAAGCGCGTGCAGGACATCGCCGAGTCCGAGGCCATGGGCATCACGGCGGGCGACGTCTCCGTGAACCTGAAGAAGATGATGGCGTGGAAGGACGGCATCGTGGACCGCCTCACCTCCGGCGTGGGCCAGCTCGTGGAGGGCAACGGCGGGAAGGTCCTCATGGGCCGCGGCGCCTTCACCGGCCCGCGCACCCTGTCCGTGGAGGGCGAGGACGGCGGCACCACGGAGGTGCGCTTCCAGCACGCGGTCGTCGCCACCGGCTCGCGGCCCTCGGAGCTCCCCGGCTTCGAGCTGGACGGCGAGCACGTGGTCAGCTCCACCCAGGCCCTTGAGTGGACCGAGGCCCCGGAGAAGCTCGTCGTCATCGGAGGCGGCTACATCGGCATGGAGATGGGCGGCGTCTGGCAGCGCCTCGGCAGCGAGGTCACGGTCGTCGAGTTCATGGAACGCATCCTGCCCGGCTTCGCCAAGGACCTGATGCGGCCGGTGAAGAAGCGCTTCGAGAAGGGCGGTGGGAAGGTCCTGGCCCACACGAAGGCCGTCTCGTGGGAGAAGGGAGACCGCGGCGGCGTCACCGTGGAGGTGGAGGACCGCAAGAGCGGCGAGCGCTCCACCCTGGAGGCGGACGTCATCCTGCTCACCGTGGGGCGGCGCCCGGTCAGCGAGGGCATCGGCCTCGAGGCGGCCGGCGTGGACGTCGACGACGAGGGCTTCGTGATCGTCGACGGCGAGCAGCGGACCAGCGCGAGGCACATCTTCGCGGCGGGCGACGTGGCCGGCGAGCCCATGCTGGCCCACAAGGGCACCAAGGAGGGCGAGGTCGCGGCCGAGGTCATCGCCGGCGAGCCCGCCGCCTACGACGTCCGGGGCGTGCCCGCCGTGGTCTTCACGGACCCGGAGATCGCCACGGTGGGCATGACCGAGGCGGAGGCGAAGGAGGCGGGCCACTCGGTCAAGAGCTCCCGGTTCTCCTTCGCCGCCAACGGCCGCGCCCTGAGCTTGAACGACTCCGACGGCTTCGTCCGGTTGATCGTCGACGCGGACACCGAGGTCCTCCTGGGCGCCGAGATCGTCGGCCCGGAGGCGTCCAACCTGATCGCCGAGCTGGGCCTGGCCCTGGAGATGGGCGCCCTGGCCAGCGACATCGGCCTCACCGTCCACGCCCACCCCACGCTCCCCGAGGCGATCATGGAGTCCGCCAACGCCGTCCTGGGCCACGCCATCCACGCGATGAATCGGTGAGTACGGAGCGCCCGGTCCTGCGCGTCCGGGATCTCGGGGTCCTGGACTACGAGGCGGCCCTGGCGCTCCAGCGGGAGCTGGCCGAGGCCCGCGCCGAGGACCGCATCGACGACACCCTGCTGCTCGTCGAGCACCCGCCGGTCTTCACCCTGGGCCGCCGCCGGGGCGCACAGGCCAACGTGCTCGCCACCGGGGACACCCCGGTCGTCGAGGTGGAGCGCGGCGGCGACGTCACCTGGCACGGCCCGGGACAGCTCGTCGGCTATCCCATCCTGAAGCTGGGCGAGGACGAGCGGGACCTGCACCTCGTCCTCCGCCGCCTGGAGGAGGCCCTCATCGCCGTCCTTGCCGCCTGCGGCCTCTCCGGCGAGCGCAAGGAGGGTCACACGGGCGTCTGGTGCCGGGGCGTCAAGGTCGCCTCTCTCGGCGTCGCAGTCCGCCGCTGGGTCACCTTCCACGGCTTCGCCCTCAACGTGGACCCGGACCTGGGCTGGTTCCGCCGCATCAACCCCTGCGGCCTCTCCGCCGGCGTCATGGGCTCCATCGCCTCCCTCGGGGGCCGCGTCCCGCCCCTCGACGAGCTGAAGGCCCTCGCCGCCCGCGAGGTCGCCCGCGCCTTCGAGAGGCACCTGCCCCTTGCCGGGGACGGCCGGGCGTCCTAGCCTCCTCTCATGTCCGCTACGCCCCGAGACGCTGCCCGGGCGCTCATGGCGCGCGCCGAGCGCGAGTTGCGTGCGCGGGACGCGCGGGCCGAGGAGCTGCGGCGGAGGTTGCCCGAGGCCGCGGCGCGCCTCCGCGACGAGTACGGAGCCCGGCGGGTCATCCTGTTCGGCTCGCTCGCGTGGGGTGGCGTCCACGCTTCCTCGGACGTCGACCTGGCGGTCGAAGGGGTCCCGTACTCGCGCCGCGGCGAGGCGATGTACGACCTCGGGCGCCTCTTCGACGCGGTCGTGGAGGTCTTCCTGCTCGAGGAGCTTCCCCCGGATTTCCGGCGGCGCATCGAGACGGAGGGAGAGGTGCTCGCGTGAGCGCCGCGGCGATGACCCGGACCCGACTGGCGCGCCTCCTGCGCGAGATCGAGGTCGAGCGTCAGGCCCTGCGCATCCCACCTCAGCGCCCACACGGACGCCTGGGCCGCTCACCGAGAGGCCCTGGACCGTGCCCTGGACGCGCTCGTGACGTTCCTGAGCGACACGCGGGATGAGCTACCGCCGGCTTGAGGGTTCTCCTGCGACCGCGTGGCCCCGTGCTCCGGGCTACAGTTGCCGGTCGCGCAGGCCCTCGCCGAGCATCCGGCACACGTCGGTGGTGGTGAGGATGCCGATCAGCTCGCCCTCTCGGGTGATGATGGCGGAGCCGATGTGCTCGTCGGCCATGGCCAGGACGACGTTGTCCAGGCGCTCGGTGTGCTCGACGATGTACGGATCCGCCGTGCAGACGAGGCCGACGTTCAGGTCGGACTCCTTCCCGCCGTGCTCCCGGGTGGTGGCCTCGACGACCGAGAGGTCGCGGTCCGAGAGGAGGCCCACGACGTCGCCGCCCCAGGTCACCGGGAGGTGGCGGATGTCGTGCTCGTCCATCATCTGCCGGGCCTCCGCGAGGGGCTGATCCACGCTGATCGCCCACGGGAACGGCGTCATGACCTTCGAGACGGGGGGGATCTCTTTCATGGGGCGCCTCCACGGGCCGGCGACGGGCAGGGCGGGGCGTCGACCCCGACCCCCAGATTGGCCGCAGACGCGACGGACGGTCAAGCCGTGCCGACGACCCTCGGACGCACGAGCGCCCGGAGCGCGCGTGGCGCCCCGGGCGTCCGGAGGATGCCGCGTCGGGACCGGAGGCCTACGCCTCGCCGGCCGCGACCTTCTCGGCGTACTCCTTCTTCAGCTCCTCGGCGACCTCCTTGGGCACCGGGGCGTACTTGGAGAACTCCATGGAGAACTCCGCCTTGCCCTGGGTGGCCGAGCGGAGGTCCGTGGAGTAGCCGAACATCTCCGCGAGGGGCACGTCGGCGTCGACGCGGGCGAAGCCCTCCTCCTCGTGGGTGCCGACGATGATGCCGCGGCGCTGGTTGATGGTCCGCATCATGGCGCCCTGGTGCTCGGTCGGGCCCTCGACGGACACGCGCATCACCGGCTCCAGGATGGCCGGCCTGGTCTTGGCGTAGGTCTCGCGGAAGGCGCCCTTTGCGGCCGAGATGAAGGCGTTGTCCGAGGAGTCCACGGCGTGGCTCTGGCCGTCCTTGATCACGAAGCGCGCCTTCACCACCGGGAAGCCGATGAGGCGCCCCTTGGGCATGCACTCCTTGAAGCCCTTCTCCACCGCGCTCTTGAACTCGGTGGGGATGTTGCCGCCGGTGACCTCCCAGACGAACTCGAACTCCTCCTCCTCCTCCTCGCTGATCGGCTCCATGTAGCCGATCACGCGGCCGAACTGGCCTGAGCCGCCCGTCTGCTTCTTGTGGAGGTAGTTGAAGTCGGCCCGCTGGGTCATGGCCTCGCGGTAGGCCACCTGCGGCTGGCCGACCTCGACGTCGGAGGCGTACTCGCGGCGCATGCGCTCGATGTACACCTCGAGGTGGAGCTCGCCCATGCCGGCGATGATGGTCTCGCCGCTCTCCGGGTCCACGAAGGTCCGGAAGGTCGGATCCTCCTTGGTGAAGCGCTGGAGCGCCTTGGAGAGGTTGGTCTGGGACTTGTTGTCCTTCGGCTTGATGGACATCTCGATGACCGGCTCGGGCACGAACATGTCGGTCATCGTGGCGTGGATGGAGCCGTCCGTGAACGTGTCGCCCGAGGCGCAGTCCACGCCGAACAGCGCGACGATGTCGCCGGCCTGCGCCTCTTGGATGTCCTCCATCTCGTCCGCGTGCATGCGGACCAGGCGGCCCACCTTGATCTTGTTGTCCGTGCGCATGTTGAAGATGGTGTCACCCTTCTTCAGGGTGCCCTGGTACAGGCGCACGTAGGTGAGCTGACCGTAGCGGCCGTCCTCCAGCTTGAAGGCCAGGAGGATGAGCGGCTCCTTGTCGTCCACCTTGACGGGGAAGGGCGCGCCCTCGTTGTCGATGTCGAGGGCCTCGTTCGCCACCTCGGTCGGGTTCGGGAGGTACTTGATGACGGCGTCGAGGAGCGGCTGTACGCCCTTGTTCTTGTAGGCGGAGCCCATGAAGACCGGCGTGAGGTTCAGGTCGATCACGCCCCGGTGGACGGCCTTGTGGATCAGCTCCTCGGTCACCGCGTCCTCGAGCATGGCCTCCATCAGCTCGTCGGAGTACATGGAGACCGCGTCGAGCATGATCTCGCGGTACTCCTCTGCCTGCTCCTGCATCTCGGCGGGGATCTCGGCCTCGCGGATCTGCTCGCCGGCGCCGCCGTCGAAGTACAGGGCCTTCATCGTGACGAGGTCCACGACGCCCTCGTGCTTGTCCTCCACCCCGATGGGGATCTGGAGCATCACGGCGTTGTGGTTCAGCTTCTCGCGGAGCTGCTTGGTCACCCGGAAGGGGTTGGCGCCCGAGCGGTCGAGCTTGTTGACGAACGCGACGCGCGGCACGTTGTACCGCTTCATCTGCCGGTCGACCGTGAACGACTGGGACTGCACGCCCGAGACGCCGCAGAGCACCAGGATGGCGCCGTCGAGGACGCGCAGCGCGCGCTCCACCTCCACGGTGAAGTCCACGTGGCCGGGCGTGTCGATGATGTTGATGTGGCGCCCGTCCCAGATGACGTGGGTCGCGGCCGACTGGATCGTGATGCCGCGCTCCCGCTCGAGCTCCATGGAGTCCATCTTCGCGCCGACGCCGTCCTTGCCACGCACGTCGTGGATGGCGTGAATCCGGTCGGTGTAGAAGAGGATGCGCTCGGTCAGCGTGGTCTTGCCCGAGTCGATGTGGGCGCTGATGCCGATGTTTCGTAGCTGATGGACAGGCAGGGCCATTGCTATCTCCGCTTGGAGGCTCGAGTTCGCGTCCGCTCGTCGGGTCGGGCGTCCGACCCCCCATCAATTCGGGGGCGCGCCATATACCGATGCCCGGCAGGGCACGTCAATGGATTGGTTCGGAATCGGCGTGGCCGCCGGTGCCGCGACGCCCTTCGCCGGTCGTCACGAACCCGACCTCCGGCGCCCGCATTCCGTGAAGGGCACTGCCCTTGCCATCCATTCCCATCGAGCGCAAGTTGGGACACTCGGGTCGTTGCGACGGACGGCGGCCCGGCCCCATCCCCCCGCCCCCCCCATCGTCGCAGGAGGAGCCATGAGCACGACGAGGATTGCGATCAACGGTTTCGGCCGCATCGGGCGCCTGGCGCTGCGGTCCGCCCTGGGACGCGACGATCTCGAGGTCGTCGCGGTGAACGACCTCCAGGACCGCGAGGCGCTGGCTTACCTGTTCGAGCACGACTCGGTGCACGGCCGCTTCCCGGGCGACGTGTCGCTCCGCGACGACGAGCTCGTGATCGACGGACGCTCCGTCCGCTTCAGCAGCCAGCGCGATCCGCGCGAGTGCCCATGGGACGAGCTCGGCGTCGACCTGGTCCTCGAGTCGACGGGCGTGTTCACCGAGCGCGACAAGGCCGCCATGCACCTGGACGGCGGCGCGAAGCGCGTTTTGATCAGCGCGCCGGGCAAGGGCGTCGACGGGACCTTCTGCCTCGGCGTGAACGAGGAGGACTTCGATCCCGCCGAGCACGCGGTCGTGTCGAACGCCTCCTGCACCACGAACTGCGTGGCGCCGCCGTTGAAGGCCCTCCACGACGCGTTCACGGTCACGGGCGGCGTCCTGAACACGGTCCACGCGTACACGATGGGCCAGGGGCTGCTCGACAAGCCGTCGTCGAAGCTCCGGCGCGGGCGGGCCGCGGCCATCAACCTCGTCCCGACGAGCACCGGCGCCGCCAAGGCCGTCGGCCTGGTCATCCCCGACCTGAAGGGCAAGCTGGACGGCCTGGCCATCCGGACGCCGAACCCCACGGGCTCCATCGCCGACCTCACGCTGACGTTCGAGGACTCCCCGAGCACGGACGAGCTGCACGCGGTCCTCGAGGCCTACGCGGAGAAGTACCCGGACATCCTGGCCTTCAGCGACGAGGAGCTGGTGTCCACGGACATCATCGGGGACCCGCACTCCTCCATCGTCGACAGCAAGATGACGATGAAGGTCGGGAACCTCTACAAGGTCCTGTCCTGGTACGACAACGAGGCGGGCTACGCCACGCGCCTCGTGGACATGGCCGCGTACATCGGCGCGAAGATCTAGCGAAGGTGACCGCCCCTCGCCCCGGCCGGGGGAGGGGCGGGCTCGCCGGTCGCGCGGGAACGGGAGCGGGAACGGGAACGGGAACGGGCTCAGAAGCCCAGGGTCCGGGAGATGATCTCCTTCATGATCTCCTGGGTGCCGCCGCCGATGGGGAGCAGGCGCGCGTCTCGGCTCAGCCGCTCCACGAGGGTCTCCCGCATGTAGCCCATGCCGCCGTGGATCTGCACGGCGTCGTAGGTGACGCTCACGGCCGTCTCCGCGGCCAGGTTCTTGGCCATGGAGACCTCGGCCACCACCGCCTCGCCCCGGGCCATGCGCGTGGCCACCTGGTAGACCAGCGTGCGCGCCGCCAAGGCCCGCGTGGCCATGTCCGCCAGCTTGTGGCGCGTCACCTGGAAGCCGGTCAGGGTGCGCCCGAAGGCCTCGCGCTCGCGTCCGTAGCGGAGCGACTCCTCGTAGGCGATCTGCGCCGTGGCCGCCCCGTACGCCGCCAGGGCCAGGCGCTCGGTCTGGAAGTTGCGCATCAGGGTCACGAACGCGGAGCCCTCGGGCCCGAGCCGGTGCTCCACGGGCACCCGCACGTCGTCGAACGCGAGCTCGGCCGTGTCGCTCGCGCGCCAACCGGTCTTCTTCAGGGACCGGGACACGGTCAGCCCCGGGGCGTCGCCCTCGACCACCACGAACGTCAGGCCCCGGTGGGGATCGTCGCCGGTCCGCACCAGGGTCGTGACGACGTCGGCGCGCACGCCCGACGTGATGAACATCTTCGAGCCCCGGAGCACGTAGTGATCCCCGGCGCGCTGCGCGCGCGTGCGCACGCGCGAGACGTCGCTGCCGGTGTTCGGCTCGGTGATGGCCAGCGCGGCGACCTTCTCGCCGGCCAGGACGGGCCGCACGAACCGGTCGATCAGCGCCTCGTCCCCGGTCTGGACGATGGGCGGCAGGGCGATCCCGGCCGACCCCAGCCCCGCGGCCACCCCCGTCGAGCCCCCGCGCATGAGGCCCTCGATGGCGGCCACCATGGTGAGCGCGTCCCCGCCGTCGCCCCCGACGGACTCGGGGAAGCCCACGCCCAGGACCCCGGCCTCCGCCGCCTTGCGATACAGCTCCCGGGGGAACGACTCGGCCTCCTCCCACTCGACGACGTGCGGCGCGATCTCGCGCTCCGCGAAGCGGCGGCAGGTGTCCCGGACGAGGCGATGCTCGTCGTCCAGCAGGTTGTCGAAGAAGTCCATGGGAGCAGGTTCCCCCAAGGAGCGGCCCCGATCAATCGCGGCCGGCAACCTCTCCATGGACATGTATCTGAACGGAGACGTGGGCCGGTATTCCTGCGTGCTCTCCGGGCTCCGCCGGGGTGCGGGGTCAGCTCCGTAGGGGCGGCCGGCGCATCGCGAGGAGCACGGCGGCGATGGTGATCGAGCAGCCCACGGCCGTGGTCACGGTCACGCCCTCGCCGAGCCAGATCCAGGCGAGCAGGGTCGCGCCCGCGGGCTCGCCGACGGTCGCCATGCCGACGACCGTGGGGCGCGTGTGCCGTAGAGACCACGTGAGCAGGGAGTGGCCCACGAGCTGGGGCACGAGCGCCGCCAGGGCGAGCCAGCCGAGGGCCTCGGCCGAGGCCGGACGCAGGTCGATCCCGGCGATCCAGGCCGTGCCGAGGAGGGCCGCGGCGCCCACGGAGGTGGCCAGCGCCGTGAAGGGCCAGACGTCCATCGCGGAGCCGAGGGAGCGGCCCGCGAGCAGATAGCCCGCCATGGCGGCGGCGCCGACCAGGGCGAGGCCGTCGCCCAGCAGCGCTCCGGGGCGCAGGGACAGGTCCGCCCAGCCGATGATCGTCACGCCGGCGGCGGCCATGGCGAGGGCCGCCCAGTGGTGGGGCTCCGGGCGATCCCGGCCGGTGGCGATGGCGACGAGGCCCAGGAGGAGGGGAGTCGCGGTCACCAGCGTCACCGAGGCCGCCACGGAGGTCAGGGTCAGGGACGTCACCCAGGCGCCGAAGTGGAGACCGTACAGCAGCCCGCCCAGGACGCCGGCCCGGACGAAGCGCGGCCGGAGCACGCCCCGGCGCCGGGCGCGGAGGAGCGTCGGCCAGAGCACCGCGGCGGCGACGGCGAGGCGCAGACCGGCCGACACGAGCGGATGGGTCGGGCTCGCCTGCCGGAAGAAGATGGCCGCGAACGAGATGGCCACCACCGCGACCAGGAGCGCGGGCACGGCCGGCGCGGGAGGTGCGGTGCGGGGTTCGCGGGCCATGTCGAGAGACTACCCGAACGTCGGACTCAAGAAATCGGACGAATGTCCCGTTGAGACGTTCGTACCCCCTGCCTCTGACCTGGAGGGACCTTGCGCGACCGGCTCGAGTCATGGCTCGCGCCTCCGATCTACGACGACGAGCGCGCACGCGTGGCGCGGCTGCTGAACACCGTGCTGCTGGCGATGGCCGGTGTCGCGCTGGTGTGTGGCCCGATCTACGCCCTGGCGGCTCCCGGCGTGACGGTCGCGGCCCCGTTCCTGGTGCTCGGCGTCTCGTCGATCGGCCTCCTGCGCGTCCTCCGCCGGGGGCACGCGGAGGTCGCCGCGATGGGCCTGGTCACGGTCGTCTTCCTGCTCACGACGGCGTCCGTCCTGCTCTTCGACGGCCTCGGCGGGGCGTTGTACGGGACCTACGCGATCTCCATCGTCATGGCCGGCGTGCTCCTCGGCGGCCGGGCGGCCCTGGGGACCGCGGCCGCGAGCATCGCCGTCGGCTGGGGCATGGTGAACGCGGCGGAGGCCGGACTCCTGCCCGACGACCTCGACCCGGCCGTCTCCGGGTTCCTGTGGGCCGGGATGAACTCGTTCTTCGTGGTGCTGGGCCTCCTGCTGCTCCTCGCGGATCGGAACATGCGGGAGACTCTCGGCCGCCTGCGCTCGACGCGCGAGGCCCTCCGGGAGAGCGAGGAGCGCTACGCCCTGGCGACGCGCGGCGCCAACGACGGCATCTTCGACTGGAACATGCGGACCCACGAGGTCTACTACTCGCCGCGCTGGAAGGAGATGCTGGGCCTCGACCCGGAGCGGCCGGAGCGCAGCCCCAGCGCGTGGCTCTGTCGACTGCACCCGGACGATCGGGAGCGCGTACGCGCCGAGCTGGACGCGCACCTGGCCGGCGCCACGGCGCACTTCGAGAGCGAGCATCGGATCCTCCACGAGGACGGAACCTATCGCTGGGTCCTGACCCGGGGCCTCGCCGTGCGCGACGAGGGCGGCGAGCCGCTGCGGATGGCCGGCTCCCAGTCGGACATCACCAGCCGCAAGATGGTGGAGCGCGAGTTCGAGCACGCGGCGCTCCACGACGCGCTGACGGGCCTGCCGAACCGCGCCCTGTTCCTGGATCGCCTCGAGCACGCCATCATGCGCAGCCGCCGGACCGGGGAGAGCCGCTACGCCGTCCTCTTCCTCGATCTGGACCGCTTCAAGGTGATCAACGACAGCCTCGGGCACCTGGCCGGCAACGAGCTCCTGACCGCCGTCGCGAGGCGCCTGCAGCACGGCCTCCGCCCCTCCGACACGGCCGCGCGCCTCGGCGGCGACGAGTTCGCCATCCTGCTCGACGGGATCGACTATCCCGACGACGTGGACGGGGTGGTGGAGCGCGTCCGCGACCACATGTCGAAGCCGTTCCTCCTGGGCGGGCGCGAGGTCTACGTGACCGCCAGCATCGGCCTGGCTCCCGGCGCCGGCTCCTACGAGTCCGCCGACGACGTGCTTCGGGACGCGGACATCGCCATGTACCGCGCCAAGGCCCTGGGAAAGGACCGCTGCGAGGAGTTCGCCCCGGACATGCACTCCGAGGCCGTGGCGCTGCTGGAGCTCCAGACGGACCTGCGGCGCGCCCTCGACCAGGACGATCAGCTCCACGTCGCCTACCAGCCCGTGGTGGAGATCGCCACGGGGCGGATCGACGGGTTCGAGGCGCTGGTCCGGTGGACGCATCCGCAGCGGGGCCGCATCTCGCCCGTGCCCATGGCCGAGGAGAGCGGCCTGGTGGTGGAGATGGATCGCTGGGTCGTGCGGACGGCCTGCGCGCGGCTCCAGCGCTGGCGCGAGCGGTTCCCGCACATGGGCGGCCTCCGGATGTCGGTGAACCTCTCCAGCGTCCAGTTCGCGTGCCCGGACCTCGTGCCCTACGTGGTGGAGGTGCTCGACGACACCGGGCTCCCGCCGAGCGCCCTGTGCATCGAGATCACCGAGAGCGCGCTCATGGCCGACACCGCCTGCACCTCGGACAACCTGAAGCTGCTCCGCGAGCTGGGGATCCACCTGGCCGTGGACGACTTCGGGACGGGCTACTCCTCCCTGGGCTATCTCCACCGCTATCCGGTGGACATCCTGAAGATCGACCGCTCCTTCGTGCGCGACCTGGAGTCGGACCCCGACAAGGAGACCATCGTCCGCACCATCATCGGCATGGCGGACAGCATGGGCCTCCGGGTCGTGGCGGAGGGCGTCGAGACCGTGGAGCAGCTCCGCGCGCTCCGGCGGATGAGCTGCCCCGTCGTGCAGGGCTATCTCTTCTCGCGACCCGTGGACGAGGTGACCGCGGAGAGCTACCTGGAGACCGGCGGCCCCTGGCGTGCCGAGGACCTCGTCCCGCGGGTCTGACCTCCCGGGGCCCCAATCCGCCGCCTGTTCCGGCATTCGCCCACCGATTCGGGCCCATCTGCGGCGTCACCGTCACCGATTCGTGCTCGAGGTAGCTCTGCTACTCCGGGGTGCAAAGCACCCCGGCTCTCGCTGGCCCTGGGGGCCAGCCGCCGCGCGGCTTCGCCGCGCATCCGCGCGAATCGGCCACGTTTCCTTGCACCTGGACCCGCCTCGGCGCGCTCGGTGCTCGGCCCAGTCGGCGGATTTGGGCGGGGGAGGCCCGGTTGTCATCGCCCGCCCGCTGTGCTGAACATGGCGCGGGAGGTGAACGATGAGCGACAAGGCCGTCCTGACGTGCGCGCTCACCGGCGTGCTGACCAACCCGAAGAAGCACCCCGTGCCCGTGACGCCGGAGGAGATGGCCCGGGAGGCCCGCCGCGCCTACGACGCCGGGGCCTCGATCGTCCACGTGCACTTCCGCAGCCAGCAGCCGGGCATGGGGCACATGCCGAGCTGGGAGCCGGACGTGGCGGGGGCCGTCTGCGACGCCATCCGCGCCGAGGTCCCGCAGATCGTCATCAACATGTCCACGGGCGTCCTGGGCGACGACATCTCCGGTCCCGTGGCCTGCCTCGACCGGGTGCGCCCCGAGATGGCCGCCCTCAACGCGGGCTCCCTGAACTACCTGAAGACGCGGCGCGACGGCTCCTGGGCCTGGCCGCCGCTGCTGTTCGACAACAACGTCCCCAAGGTGAAGCGCTTCCTCGACGCCATGGAGGAGCGCGGCGTCGTGCCCGAGTGCGAGTGCTTCGACACGGGCATCGTGCGCAGCGTCGGGCTGTACCTGCACAACGACATGCTGAAGCCGCCGGTGCACATCTCCCTGGTCATGGGCGTCGCCTCGGGCATGCCCGCCAAGGCGGAGTGGCTGCCCCTGCTCATCGAGGAGATGCCCGAGGGCGCGCACTGGCAGACCATCGCCATCGGCCGCGGGGAGGTCTGGGACGTCCACCGGCGCACCGCCGAGCTGGGCGGCCACCTGCGCACGGGCGTCGAGGACACCTTCTACCTGCCGTCGGGCGACAAGGTGGACTCCAACGGCCCCCTCATCGAGGCGCTGGCGGACGTGGCGCGCGAAGCCGGCCGCGAGATCGCCGGCCCGGACGAGGCCCGCGTCCTCCTTCGGGGGTAGATCGGCTCGTGCTCCTGGAGGAGCACGTTCGATGCCTCGGCGAGTAGGAAGGCGGCTACCGTGCGGCGGAGCAACGTGCAGCGTGGCGCTCCAGCAGGGCGGCCTCTGCGCCCTCGAGGCGCTCGCGGCCCTCGGCGTCCAGGCGGGCGAGGGACCCGGGGCGGGTCATCTGCCGGATTTCGCCCTCGAGGCGGGGGAGGGCGCGCTCCAGGACGGAGCAGTCCTCGTCCGCGAGGCCGCGGGTGACGACCCGCGCCCAGGCGCACGCGGGCTCGTCCGCCCCCGCCTGCTTGCAGATCTGCGCGCGGGCCGACCACAGGGCGGGATCGAGCGCCTCCCCGCCGACGCTGCGGTTCGCCATCACCCAGAGCACGGCCGCGACGGCGACCGTGGCGAGGAGCGCCGGCAGGCCCCACCGCGGGACGGCGGGCGCACGGACGGCGGCGTCCGGATCCGCGCGGCGCGTGCGGCGCGTCGTGGCGGAGGGATCCACCCCTCGGCGGGTGGCGGGTACGTCGAGGTGGTGGCCGTACAGGGGCACCAGTGACGGGGCGTGATCCTCGAGCAGTCGCCGGATCGTCCTCGCCCGGCGCTTGTGACGGGTCGCCCAGTCGCGAAGGGCCGGGCCGGCCACCGCTGGCGTCCCCCGGCCGACGGCCCGCGCGATCGCGGTCCGGAGGTCGGCTGGGAAGTCGACCGGGAGCGACGCGAGGTCCCGGCACCAGCGCAGGCGATCCGCCGTGGCGGGCTCCAGGACCACCCGGTCGGGCCCGAGACGGGAGCGCCATTTCGCCAGGGCTGCCAGCACGTCGCGCGCCGCCGGCAGGGCCCCGTCGTGGTCGGACCCATGCTCCTGCAGCTTGAGGGCCAGGCGAAGCACCGCCCGGGGCTCCAGCCAGCGTCGCTCGGGGTGGCCGCTCATCAGGCGCAGGAGGGTGACCGTCGTGTCCCTGGCGGCCGCCACCCGACCCCGGAAGGCCAGGTGCTGCAGGATCTGGGCGACCTCCTCGGGCGACCCGTCGACGATCGCCGAGTGGAGCGCGTCCGCATCGATGGTGTCGTGCACCGAGGCGAGTCGCCCGAGGGCCGCCTCCAGCTCGCGGGCCGCGTCGGCCGGGCGCGCGCGCGGAGGCGAGGACGTGGGCCGGCGAGCACCCCGTGGAGCCGCCGGCGGCGTCTCCGGCGCGCTCCCGGAGCGGTCGCTCCAGACCGGCTCGCTGCGGCGGGGCAGCGGCGCGACGACGGATACGTCGACCCGGTCGTCCACCGGCGGGGCGCCCTGGACGCGCCCACGGACGACGCGCCGGCGGGGGCGCTGGGTCCAGCTCTCGGGATCCCGGAGGGTCTCCCAGGCCGCCGTCAGCTTCCGCCGGATCTCCGGCGCCGGCTCCGGGCCGTAGCGCTGGAGCAGCAGCAGGTAGGCGCGCTTCGCCTCTCGCGGGCCGGCGTCCCCGTCGACGCCCAGCACGCGCAGCGCGCGGTCGAATGCCATGCGCTCACGGCCCAGCTCAGCCCCCTTCACCGGGCGGGTGTCGTGCAGTATCCTGTGCGGTTCCACACGCATCATCCCGGATCCGGGCACCCGTTGCCCGGACCATCACCCGGGCGCAGTAACCGGGGGGCCCGGGTCGCGCGTGGTTGCCGGAGCCGCGCAGGCCCCGATACCCTGCAGGGGTGGCCTGCATCCAGGAGGGAGCGATGGGCATCCGTGTCGGTGTGTCGGGCGTCGTGGTGGTGGCGCTCGCGCTGACGCTCGGGCCGACGAGCGACGCCTCCGCGAGGAGGGGTTCGGGCGTCGTCCGCCCCGCGGACGACACGGCCGAGGCGGTGCTGAAGCGCGCGTTCCGGGCGGCCCTGAGCGACGACTTCGAGGCCTACCTGGAGACGGTCCACCCCGCGAAGCGCCAGAACGCCATGCAGCGGGACGCCATCGAGCGCTACGAGTGGAGCCGCTTCCGGGAGCAGGCCTCCTGGTATCTGACGTCCGAGGATCCGCCCGAGTTCGAGGTCGCGCGGCGGACCGGCGACGGGGAGGAGCGGGTGCGGTTGTTCGTGAAGGACCAGGACCACTCCGATCGGATGCCGGTGCCGGTGCGCTTCGAGAAGCGCCGGGGGCACTGGTACATCGTCGCGAACTCGCTCTGACCGTGGGGGGCGACGCGCCGAAGAGGACCCGCGCGGTCCGGAGCGAGCGGACGATCCACCTGGAGGGGCGGCCGGACGTGGAGAACCCGTACTGGGACCTCGAGGAGCCCCAGCCCCACCCGGATCCGTCCCTGGGCTGCATCCGGCGCGGGCTCTGCTGCCGGTCCAGCCCGGGATGGTTCGCCCCGGGAGGGGTCGAGCGGGCCGCGGAACTCCGCGACATGACCCCGGACGACTTCGTCCGCACGTACCTCGTCGTGGACTGGATCGAGGTGGACGGCGAGCGCGTGCACGTCTTCGCCCCGGCCAAGGTCGGGCGGGACGGGGAGCCCCTCGTGGAGCCCGCGACGCGGGTGGACGTGCTGTACCAGGCCTTCCGCGGTACCTGCATCTTCTACGGGGACGGAGGCTGCGGGATCTACGAGGCCCGCCCCCTGGAGTGCCGTCGCTACGACTGCACGAACGCGCCGGAGGACAACCCCACCCACGCGTCCATCGCCCGCATGTGGCGCGACGCCGCCGGAGAGGGCGGCGAGTGACCTGCGACGCGGCCCGGGCCGCGCCGTACAAGCAGGGTTGGACGAGGTCGCGAGGGCCGTGCTAATCCCCGGCTCGACACCCCCCGGTGCTGCGGAGCCTGTAGCGCATATGCTCCCGTCGCGACTCCCGGCCGCTTCCGCCCTCCGGCTCCCTTTGGTCGCCGGCTCTCCTGGCCCTTCGGGCCAGCGCGGCAGCGCTCCGCGCTGCTCGACGCCCGAGAACCCTCCGCCGAACCTACTGGTTCCCCGGCTCCCTTTGGTCGCCGGCTCTCCTGGCCCTTCGGGCCAGCGCGGCAGCGCTCCGCGCTGCCAACGGAACCGTCGAACGCCGATCTGGACGAAATCGTCTCGGGCTCGCTCGGTCCGCAATACACTACAGACTCCTAGGAGTGCCCCATGGACGCCATCACCCGGTTCCTCAACGCCTGCCGCCGCGAGCCGGTGGATCGTCCGCCTGTCTGGCTCATGCGCCAGGCCGGCCGCTACCAGGCCACCTACCAGGCCGTGCGGAAGAAGGTCTCCTTCATGGAGCTGTGCCGCACGCCGGAGCTGGCCTGCGAGGTCACCATGATGCCCCTCGATCAGCTCGGGGCGGACGCGGCGATCCTCTTCAGCGACATCCTGGTGCCCCTGGAGCCCATGGGCGCGAAGGTGTGGTTCGAGGGCGGGCCGAACGTGGCCCCGCCGGTCCGGGACGCGGCCGGCGTCGATCGGCTGCGCATGGACGCCGGGGTCGCCGACGAGGTGGGCTACGTCTACGAGGCCGTGGAGCTCATCCGGCGCGAGCTGGGCGATAGCCTCCCGCTGTTGGGCTTTTCCGGATCCCCCTGGACCCTTGCAAGCTACCTGGTCGAGGGCGGCAGCAGCCGGCACCACCACGAGCTGAAGTCCCTGATGTACGGCGAGCCGGAGGCCCTCGAGCGCCTCCTCGACGGCGTCTCCACGGTCGTCTCCGCCTACCTGCGGCGGCAGATCGAGGCGGGCTGCGACGCGGTCCAGCTCTTCGACAGCTGGGGCGGCCTGCTCGACCCCGCCCGCTGGCAGCGCTTCTCGG
Organism: Myxococcota bacterium; assembly: GCA_051747385.1. GTDB lineage: Bacteria > Myxococcota_A > UBA9042 > PHBI01 > JACKFB01 > JBNJGB01. Next base: position 111,451 of record JBNJGB010000002.1, on the reverse strand, counting down.
GGCGCTGGCTGACCCGCATCCTGGAGGACATCCGGGACACGGGCGTGCCGACCATCGTCTACGTGAACGGCGGCGCGCACCTCCTGGACGAGCTCTCGATGCTCCCCTGCGACGTCCTCAGCGTGGACTGGCGGACGCCCCTGGCCGACGTCCGGGCGCGGATCGGCGACAGCCAGGCCCTGCAGGGCAACGTGGACCCGGCCATCCTCCGGGCGCCCATCCCCGTCATCCGGGAGTCCGTGCGGGAGTGCCTGGAGAGCTACGGCCCGGACCCCGGGCACGTCATGAACCTGGGCCACGGCATCACGCCGGACGCCACGGTGGAGACGGCCAAGGCCTTCGTGGACGCCGCGAAGGAGTTCGGCGAGGCCTTCGGAGGGACCCCGTGAGCCCGGTGGCGCTGCGACCGGAGGGACCGCCGGTCGTCGTGGTCGGCGGGGGCGTGGCCGGCCTGGCGACCGCGTGGACGCTGCAGCGGGCCGGGGCGCCGGTGATGCTGCTGGAGCGCACCGACGAGGTCGGCGGCGTGATGGGGACCCGGGTCGTGGGCGGGCACCGCTTCGAGACCGGCCCCACCACGGTCATGGCCTCGGCCGAGGAGATCGGCCGGCTCATCGACGAGGTGGGTCTGCGGGAGCACGTGGTGAAGAGCCGCCCCGAGGCCGAGCGGCGGCTCATCTGGCGCCACGGCAGGCTCCACGAGCTTCCGTCCAACCCGGCGGCGCTCGCCACCTCGGGCCTGATGACCTGGAAGGGAAAGCTCCGGCTGCTGGCGGAGCCCTTCGTCTCCGCCCCGAAGGAGCCCCGTGACGAGACCCTCGCCCAGATGCTGCGGCGACGGCTCGGGGCGGAGGCCGTCGAGGGCTTCGTGGATCCCTTCGTCGGGGGCGTCTTCGCCGGGCGCGTGGACGAGCTGGGCGTGGACGCCTTCCCGAAGCTCCGGGACCTGGAGCGGGAGCACGGCGGCTTCGTCCGCGGGATGTTCGCCAAGCGGAAGGAGAGGAAGAACGGCGGGCCCAGGAAGAAGGGCCTCCTCACGTTCCCCGAGGGCCTGCGCGAGCTTCCGGACGCGATCCGGGAGGCCCTGGGCACGCGCGTGCGGCTGGGCCACGACGTCACCCGGCTGGAGCGCGTGGAGGGCGACGGCGCGGTGGCGTGGCGCGTGCACGCGCAGGCCGACGGACGGGGCGTGACCTACGACGCGGCGGCGGTGGTCCTGGCCACGCCGGCCTGGGCCGCGGCCACCCTGTTGGAGCCCCTCGACGAGGAGGCGGCCGGCCTGCTCGAGCCCATCCCGCACCCCCACGTGGCCAGCATCGGGCTGGGCTACCCGGAGGACGCGGTGGAGGGCGACCTGAACGCCTTCGGCCTCCTCACCGCGAGCGACAGCCCCATCCCCGAGGACGAGCCGATCCTGGGCGTGCTGTTCAACAGCAGCATCTTCCCGGGTCGGGCGCCCGAGGGCCACGTCACGCTGACCGTCATGATCGGCGGGGCGCGGGATCCCGACGCGAGGGAGGCCTCCGACGGCGCCCTCGTGGACCGCGCCCGCAAGGCCCTCGCCGCCCTGGTGGGCGCGCGGGGCGAGCCGACGGCGGTGGCCGTGAACCGCTGGCCGCGCGCCATCCCCCAGTACGAGCCCGGCCACGCGAGGCGCATCGAGCGCGTCCTGGAGCGGATCGCGGGCCTGGGGCCGCTGCTCCTGGCCGGCAACTACCTGGAGGGCGTGGGCGTGGATCCGTCGGTGGGTACGGGCTTCGCCGCGGCGGAGACCCTGCTCCGGGCTCAGAACCCCTCGTCGGCCAGCGCGTCGGCCACCTCGAGGTAGAAGGTCAGGTAGTCGAAGTCGGTCGCTCCGGCGATCTGGCCGATCTCGTCCAGGTGATCCGCGGCGATGCAGCCGCGGAACCGCCCGAAGCGGGCCGATGCCACCGGCACCAGGCCGTCGCTCGGGGACAGGTTGCCGCCGTTCAGCAGCCAGGCGGCGTACAGGGCGGGCGGGACGATGTCGCCGTGCTTGGGGGGCTTCGTCTCGGCGCCGTCGCAGGCGGGGGACACGGGGGTGAAGAGCCCCGAGATCCCCGCCCAGGAGCGCCAGACGACGCCCTTCGGGGTGGGCCACTCCTCCGCCATCTGGGTCACGCCCGTGGTGGACACGGAGTACAGCGAGTCCGCGACGTCGGCGTCGTCGGCCGGATCCGTGTAGAGCCCGCCGAGGATGCTCGCCAGGGCGTCCACGACGGCGGACTGGGGCCCGTCCACGAGGCCGAGGGCGATGTCCGCGAGCTGGATCCCGTGGTGGGGGGTGGCCACGGTGGTCACGGAGGCCACCCGGTCGGCGTAGCCCAGGGCGGACACGAGATAGCGGGCGTCCAGGCCGCCCTGGGAGTGGGCGATCAGGTTGACCTGCTCCGCGCAGGTACACGCCAGCACCTCGTCCACGAAGCCCGAGAGCTGGGAGGCGCGCGAGGGCGTGCCGTTGAACGGATCCGTCACGGACACCCAGACGCCGTGGCCGTGCGCGCGCAGGTGGCTCGGGACGCCGTAGTAGTACTCCAGGGGGCCGATGTTCTCGAAGCCCGCCATCCCGTGGACCAGGATGATCGGGAGCTCCGTCCTGGCCGGCCAGGGGCCGCCGAGCTCCGCGCAGCCCGCCGGCGGCGAGCACGTCTCCTCGGGCGGAGGCGGCAGCACGGCGTCGTCTGCGTCCGAGGCGTCCGCGTCCGGGCCGTCCGCGCCGGCGTCCCCGTCCCCGGCGTCCGGCGATGGCGAGCCGGGATCGCTCGCGGGCACGTCGTGGACCTCGTGTCCTGGGACGTCCTCGGGAGCGTCCGGGGTGTCCGGCGTCGCGGTGGTGTCCTGCGGCGAGGCGTCGGGCCCGGGCGGGTTCCCCTCGTCCGGCGCGTCGGGTGCGGCCACGTCGTCGGGCTGCGTCGTCTCGGAGGCTGCGACGTCCTCCGCGACCCGGGAAGCGTCGTCCGAGGTGTCCAGCCCCGCGCCGATCGTGTCGAGGTCTCCCCGGTCGGCTCCCTCCGCGGCCTCGTCGCCGCACCCGCCCAGGGCGACGAGGAACGCGACGGTCCAGACTCCACATGTCCACTTCGGCCGCATGACGCCTCTCGTTCGAACGGCGGGCAGCTTCGAGTGTAGACGACGTCGCTCCGGCCCGGAAGGGCAGGCGATCGTCAGGGTGTCGCCGTCGTCGTGGCCTCGTCCGAAGTCGGCTCCAGGGCGGCCGAGGTGGATGGTTCCTTGACGCCCCCGGCCACCGCGGTCGGCAGGGCCTTCAGGATGCGCCGGGCCAGGGCCTCCGACTCCTCGCCCGCGGGCTCCAGGCGGAGGTGGTGGTGCGCGTCGTGACCCCACGCGAGGCGGACGCGGTCTCGCCACAGGGACGTGCGCTTCGCCTCGGCGGGCAGCGACTCGGCCATGTGGCGCTTCACGGCGGGGTCCACCAGGATGCGATCGATCTCGACGCCCAGGTCCCGGGCGGCGGCGTCCAGGGCCCGGAACCACGCCCACGTGGCCGCCACGTCGATGCCCTCCAGGTCCACGGCGAAGTGCCGGACGTTGTCCCCGGTGACGTAGGAGGCGTCCACGTCGCGGCCGGAGAGGTGGCTGATGTGGCCGGCCTCGTACAGGGAGAGCGCGCGGGTCCAGGCCACCTGGCCCACCTCGTCGTCGCGGCGAGCGCGCCAGCGGGTCTCGCCGGGGAAGCTCCCCGGCTTTCTGCGCTGCCAGGCGGCCACCCGGATCTCCTCGACGGCGTCGAGGTCCAGCCGGCGCCCGATGCGCTCGCGGGACACGAGGATCACCTGTCGCCGCTCGCGGCGGTCCACCCAGTGCTGGAGCCAGCGCGTGACCGTGCCCTCCTCAGGCGTCCACGAGCGCACCCGTCGGGTCCTGACCTGCACGCCGCGCGACACGGCGCGCTCCACGTCCTCGAGCAGGGCCTGCGTCATGCCCTCGTCGGGGGTGTCGTGGCCCCGGTAGCGGCGGGTCTCGACCCTCAGTCGGAGGTCCCCGCCGGCGTCCGTGTCCCACGCGACGAGGCGGTGGCGCACCTCGACGGGCTCCAGGGGGTGCTCGAAGCGCTCCCACTCGAGCAGGAAGTCCGCCCCCGGGCGTCGCTCCACCACCGTCGGCACGCCGTTCACCAGGCGCGCGCGGTTGAGCAGCCTCGTGGCCGCGCGGTCGCGCCCGTCGTCCTCGACCACGCGCACCAGGGTCCCGTGCTCCAGGGAGCCGCAGCCGGGCTGGGCCAGATCCCCGAGGGACACGAAGGCCCGCGGATACTCGCTGCGGAGGGTCCGGTAGGCCCGGATCAGGACGGCCGCCACGGTGGGGCGCGTCCAGGTCCGTCCCCGCACCCGGTCACGCCAGCGGAAGGGCGGCAGGCCTTCGCCCTCCAGGGCGCGCAGATCCACCAGGCGGTCGCAGGCCTGGGACGCCAGGTCCCGCCGGGCGATCTCGCGGAACTGCCGCGTGACGCTCCCGAGGCGCTTGATGCGCAGCCAGGTGTCCTCGATGCGGTCGGGGGAGCGGGTCTCCACGCGTGGGATCGCCTGGAGGAGGCCACTCCGGCCCTGCACGACGGGAGGGATGTCGCGCGCCGCGCGGGCGACGGTGGCTCCGGCGGCGATCCCGTGCAGCGGCGGCGGGGCGGGCGGTTTCGGCTCCGGCGCCGGGGTGGCCGCGGCGGCCGCAGGTCCGGCGCCGCGGGCAGGTGGCCGTCCACAGCCCGTCGTCGGGAGGACCGGGACGAGGAGGAGCAGCAGGAGCGTCGTGGGCAGCGCGCGGGTCACGCGACCATGATCGGGGTCGCCGTGCGTCGCTGCAACTTTGCGGAAGCGCCGTCTCGTGCTTGGATCGAGGTGTCGGGAGGAGCCCATGCTGCGGACGACGACCCCGTGGAGCGGACCGCCGCGCTGGTGCCTGCGCCGCGCCGAGCGGACCGAGCGTGGTGACGAGGCCCCCGAGGCTGCGGCGGGGGGCGGCCCCGAGCCTCGGCGGACCGTGGTGTGCGCATCCTGCGAGCACAGGCTCACCGAAGGGGCTGCGCGCATCGAGGTGGACGGGGAGCACGCCCACAGCTTCGTGAACCCGCACGGCCTGGTCTTCGACGTGCGCTGCTTCGCCCGGGCCGACGGCGTCCAGGGGATGGGCGCGCTGGAGCACTACTGGTCCTGGTTCCCGGGCTACGGCTGGCGCGTCGCCTGCTGCGCCGGGTGCGGGCGCCACGTCGGGTGGCTGTTCGAGCGGGGCGGGGACGCCTTCGCCGGGCTCATCGACGACCGGATTCGCGAGGCGTCCGAGCCGTCCGCATGACCAGGACCACGGCGAGGGTCAGGACGGCGCCCAGCACGAACGGCGCGCCCTGCTGTCGATCCCACAGCCAGCCCGCCACGAGGGGACCGAGGGCGCGCGCGCCGGCGCCGAGGCTCTGGCCGAGGCCCAGGACGGCGCCCTGCTCGTCGGCGTGGGCGTTCATGGAGACCAGCGCGGACAGGGCGGGGCGCAGCAGGCCCTGGCCGGCGGAGAGGACGCCCAGGGCCACCATGGTGAAGGCCAGGGCCTCGCTGAAGGCGATGGCGGCGAAGCCCACGGCCATGAGGCCTCCGCCCACGACCACCACGCGCCGCTCGCCGAGGCGCCGGGTCAGGCGGCCGACGACGCCGCCCTGGATGACGATGATGACGACGCCGATGTAGGCGAAGACCAGGCCCATGTCCCGCTCGAACAGCCCGAAGCGGTGCTCGCCGAGGAGGGGGAAGATGGCCTCCAGCCCCACGAAGGCGAAGGTGCCCAGGAAGAGCGACAGGAGCAGGGGCCGCAGGACCGGCCGCCGGGCGGCCTCGGCCAGGGGCAGGGTGGGGCGGGCGGCGCTCCGGGCCTCGGCCGTGCGCGTCTCGGGGAGGACGAACGCGGCCATGATCAGGTCCGCGGCGGTCAGCCCGGCGGCGGCGAAGCACGTGAACGCGAAGCCCATGGGCGCCAGCGCGGCGCCGATGGCCGGGCCCATGACGAAGCCGAGTCCGATGGAGGCGCCCAGGAGGCCCATGGCCTTCGCCCGATCCTCCGGCTCCGTCACGTCGGCGATGGCCGCCTGCGCCGTGGAGATGCTGCCGGCGAAGATCCCGGCGAGTGCGCGGGCGGCGAGGAGGATGGCGAGAGTCCCCGCCAGCCCGGTGAGCACCAGGGACAGCGTGGACCCCGTGAGCGCGAGCAGGAGGACCGGCCGCCTCCCGAAGCGGTCCGAGACGCGCCCGAGGACCGGCGCGGCCAGGAGCTGGGCCACCGAGTAGGACGTGAGCAGCGCGCCCACGCCCACGCCGGAGGCGCCGAAGCGCTCCGCGGCGTACGGCAGGTGGGGCAGGATGATCCCGAACCCCATCAGGTCCAGGAACACCGTCAGGTGGATCGTCGCGTAGGATGCGCGCCGCACGAGCCCTCCGAGTCGTCGCGCCAGTGTGGCGACTCGCGACCGACTGTCAACGGGGCCCCGGGGCTCGGTGGCCCATGGCGCCGGGCGGAAGGGGCGGCGCACCGGGGAGTGTGGTACATGGGCGTGGAGCGGAGGAGCAGACGCGCGATGGCCGGACGCTACAGGCTCGCCGGGCGGGTGAGGTCGCCGCCGCCCCCGCCGACCTTCGGCATGGGCTCGGGGCTGGCCAGCCGCGCCCAGGAGGCGGAGCGCCGCGAGCGCGGCTATCGGGTCGCCCGCGCCACGCTGCTGGCCCTGACCGTCCTGGGTGTCGGTACCTTCGGCTATCGCCTCCTGGCAGGCGAGGGCTACTCGGTGCTCGACTGCCTGTTCATGACGGTGATCACCATCTCCACGGTGGGCTTCGAGGAGCACATCGCCATCCGCGGCGATCCCGCGCTGCAGGTCTTCACCATCGGGCTCATCCTGATCGGCGGCGGCAGCATCCTGTACTTCCTGTCCTCCTTCACGGCCATGGTGATCGAGGGCGACCTGGGCTACAGCCTCTGGAGGCGACGCATGGACAGAAGGCTCGAGGGCATGTCGGACCACGTCATCGTGGCCGGCATCGGGCAGAGCGGCATCCACGCCGTGCGCGAGCTGTCGTACGCCGGCGCCGAGATGGCCATCATCGACGTGGACGTGGAGCGCATCGACCTCGTGCTCGACGAGGTCGGCGACAAGGTCGGCGTCGTCGTGGGCGACGCCCTCGAGGAGTCGGCGCTCCGGGCCGCCGGGATCGAGCGCGCCCGCGGGCTGCTCGCCATCCTCCACGAGGATCGGGACAACCTCTTCCTGTCGCTCACCGCCCGCCAGCTCAACCCGGACATCCGCCTGGTGGCGAAGGTCGACGACGTGGCCGGGGCCGAGAAGTTCACCAAGGTCGGCGTCGACGCCGTCGTCAGCCCGGCGCGCATGGGCGGGCGCCGCCTGGCCAGCGAGCTGGTGAGCCCGGAGCTGGCCCTGTTCGCGGACGCCCTGCTCGCGCCCGACCGCCGCATGGCCCTCGTGGATCTGCCCATCTCGGCGGAGTCGCCCGTGGCGGGCGAGCCCATCGGGCGCTGCGGGGCCGAGGAGGCGAGCGGGTGCATCATCCTGGGCGTGCGGAGCAGCCCCGGCGCGCCCTACGCCTACAAGCCCGGGCCCGACGAGATCCTGCCGCCCGGCGGCAGCGTCATCGCCCTCGGTCGCGAGGACCAGATCAGCCACCTGCGCCGGCTGCTGATGAACCGGCGCACGACGGGAGCCGCGTGATGACCTTCCTCCCCGCCCACCTGGACGTGAAGGCCCCGAAGTCCACCCCGGAACGCACCGCCTTCGTGCTCCACGGCATCCTGGGCTCCGGCCGCAACTGGCGCAGCTTCTGCCGGCGCCTCGCCCGGGCCCACCCGGCGTGGCGCTTCGTGCTCGTGGATCATCGGAACCACGGGGACTCCCACGGCGCGCCGCCGCCCCACACCCTCGACGCCTGCGCCGACGACCTCGCCCGGCTGGCGGACGACCTGGGCGTGACGCCCGAGGTGGTCATCGGCCACTCCTACGGCGGGAAGGTGGCCCTGGCCTACGCTCGCGCCTACCCGGACGACCTGCGGAACGCCTGGGTGCTGGACTCGCCGGTGAGCGCCCGGGAGCGCGACCCGGGGACCAGCGAGATCGCCCACGTCCTCCGCGAGCTCCGGGACGTCCCGCAGCCCCTCGAGGACCGGGAGGACGTCGTCGGGATCCTCACGGACAAGGGCTTCTCGAAGACCCTGGCGCGGTGGATGACCACGAACCTGCGCCGCGCCGACGAGGGCGAAGGCTACGTCTGGCGGTTCGACCTGGACGGCGTCGAGGAGATGCTCGAGCACTACTTCGAGGAGGACTTCTGCGGCTTCCTGGCGGACCTCCCGCCCGGCGTTGTCGTGGACGTGGTGCGGGCCGAGCGGAGCGATCGCTGGTCCGAGGCGGAGGTCTCCTGGATGGAGGAGAACTCGGCCCCGGACGGCCCGGTCCGCTTCCACACCCTGGAGGGCGCCGGCCACTGGCTGCACGTCGACGCGCCGGACGCCCTCGCGAAGCTCTTGGGCGGCGCCCTGGAGGCGAAGCGCTGAGCGCGCGCGTCGCCTACTCGACCAGGCGGTCCATCATCTCGGCGAAGTTGCAGGGCGGGTGCGTGCTGTCGAGCTGGAAGACGAGGATCTCGTCCCAGGCCGTCCGGCACGCGCCCGTGGAGCCGGGCAGGGCGAACAGCAGCGTACCCCCGGCGATGCCCGCCGTGGCGCGGCTCTGGATGGTGGCCGTGCCGATCTCCCGGTAGCTCAGCCAGCGGAACAGCTCTCCGAAGCCGGGGATGGGCTTGTCGTAGAGGCCCTCGAACACCTCCGGGGTCACGTCGCGCCCCGTGATCCCCGTCCCGCCGGTGGCGATGACCACCTCGACCTCGGCGTCTTCGCACCAGGCGGTCACGGCGTCCCGGATGGCCCCCGGCTCGTCCTTCACGATGCGCTTGTCCGCCAGCACGTGCCCGGAAGCCTGGAGGCGCTCGGCCAGCGTGGCGCCCGAGCGATCCGTCTCCTCCGTGCGTGTGTCCGAGATGGTCAGCACCGCGATCCGCAGCGCGCGTCGCTCCGCCATGGCGTCCTCCGAGGGCCTCCGTTCGAGGCGCCCTTCTACCTCCGGGACGCTCCGTCCCGTCAAGCGTGGCTCCGACCTACGGGACGCAGCCCATCTCGCCCTCGGCGTTGTCCCAGCCGCACGTCTCGCCGAAGGCCGCGCAGTCCTCGATCTGGAGCTTGCCGCTGGGGTTGCACCACCAGAAGGCCGTCTTGTCGTCGGAGCACTCGCCGAAGTCGGTGATGCTCCCGCAGTTGGCCCCGACCGAGGGGTCGCAGGTGTTCCCGAGGCACGACCACCCGTCGGCGCAGCCGTTCCCGCAGGTCCCCCCGCAGCCGTCGCCGCCGCACTCTGCACCCGCCGGACAGTCGGGCTCGCACGGTCCGGCGTCCACGCAGGCGTACCTGTGGGCGAAGCCGTCCCAGCTGCACTCGTAGGTCTCGCCCTGGGCGGTGCAGTCTTCCTCCTGGAGCTCCTGGTTCTGGAGGTCGTCGGCGTTGTCGCACCAGACCAGGACGTCCCCCTGGCACTCGCCCACCTCGGTGATCATCCCGCAGGGCCCGAGCTCGCAGGCCGTCCCGTTGTCGTTACAGAGCTTGGGCGCAGCGCACGTGCCGCACAGCCCGTCGCAGCCGTTGTCGCCGCAGACCTTGTTGTTGCAGTCGGCCTCGCACTCCACGTCCGTGCAGAGGCCGGTCTCCACGACGCACTCCAGGTCGGGGCCCAGCTCCGCGCACGACCCGCAGGTGCCGCCGCAGCCGTCGTCGCCGCACTCCTTGCCCTCGCACTGCTGCTCGCATACGACGACGCACTCCGTCTGGTCCTCGCTGCAGACGTCCGGGTGGACGCAGAAGCCGCAGATGCTGCCGCAGCCGTCCGGCCCGCAGACCTTCCCATCGCAGTCGGGGACGCACTCGCCGTCGTCCGGCGGCGGATCGGCGTCGGGCTCCGCGTCCCCGTCGTCCGCGTCGGCGTCGGGCTCGTCGCCGACGTCCGCGTCGCCTTCGGTCTCCTCCGGCACGTCGGCGTTGTCCTCCACCTCTTCCGGCACGTCTTCCGTGTCGGGACCCGGATCCGGCGTGACGTCGGGGACGACGTCCTCCACCTCCTCGAGGTCCGGCTCGGCGTCCGCGACCGCATCCGCGTCGCCCGGCGAGCCGTCGTCGGGATCCCCGGTGTCCGTGGGGTCGAAGCCGACGTCGCCGCTCCCGTCCGCCACGTCGTCCTCCCCGGAGGAGGAGTCGCAGCCGGCGAGGACGGGGGACAGGGCGAGGGCCCCGCAGAAGATGCTTGTGACGGCGAGATGAGCGAGCTTCATGGGCCGGAAGGCTACCCACTGCCGCCGGTGAAGGAAAGCCCTCGGGTGTACCCCGCCAGGGCGGTCGCAAAGTCGACCGCCCTCCCTTGCCCTTGCCCTTGCCCTTGCCCTTGCCCTTGCCCTTGCCCTTGCCTGCTCTCGAACGCGCAGAATCCATCGTTTCCGAGCGGATGGAATCCGGCGCCGGGCGCCGTACCGCCGCGCGGCCCTCACTTGTCCGACTTTGCGATTGCCCTGTGTACCCCGCCGGGGCGCAGCGACGGTTGACGCCCGCACGGGCGGGTGGTACCTGTTCGGCCGCTTCGCGCGGTTAGCTCAGTTGGATAGAGCGTCGGCCTCCGGAGCCGAAGGCCACAGGTTCGAATCCTGTACCGCGTACCAGCATGGGGCCCGCCGAGCCTGGCGGGCCCCTTTTTTTGTCCAGGAGAGTCGCCATGCAGAACGCCGCCCGCGCAGCCATCCGACGGCTGGAGATCCGACCCGGGGACGCGGTGGCCCTCGAGGTGGAGGACCCGGATCTCCGGGCGGCCGTGGAGAGCCTCCTGGAGGCGGCCGGCGCCGAGGTGGCCGCCGAGGGTCGCGAGGCCGGCGCGGGCCTCGTGGACGTCGATCACGTCGACGAGCCTCCGGCCCCGCAGCGGGTGCGGGACCTGGTGAGCCGGGTGAGGCCGGGCGGTCGCGTGGCGGTCGTCGTGCGCCGGGGTCCGGGCGCCCGCAGCGTGGAGCACTTCGCCGAGCACTGGCGGCCGTGCCTCGACATGGCGCGGGCCCACGGGGAGGCGGCCGACGGGGCCGTGGTCGTCTCGGGTCCGCGCCGCCGGGGGCTGCCGAACGACGAGCGGAAGCGCCTCCGCGGCCTCGCCCACGACGTCGAGCCCTCGGTCCTGGTCGGCCGCGGCGGGCTGACGCCGGAGGTGTTCGCCGCCGCCCGCGAGGCGGTGGAGCGGCACGGCCTGGTGAAGGTGAAGCTCACGCCCCAGGCCGAGATCGACAAGAAGTGGGCCGCCCGGGAGCTCGCGTGGGGCACGGGGAGCCTGCTGGTCCAGCGCGTCGGCAAGACGGCGGTGCTCCACCGGCCGGACGTCCCGCTGGATCCGCCGGTGACGCGCTCGGGCCGGCGCTGAGCCCCGTCAGCGCCCCAGCGGGATCTTCATGAAGTCGTAGGCCACGTCCGCGCCGTGGAAGACCCGGCGCACCGACGAGCTCGCGAGGGTGTGCGGCGGCGCCGAGCGGCCCACGTCCGTGAAGAGGATCCGCTCGTTCTCCCCGGCCACGTACTCCGCCAGGTGGTTCAGGGCGCCGCGGTGCGTGGGCAGGTCCTTGTCCCAGCCGGCCGCGTCGACGACCAGGATGTCGTTGCCCCGGAAGAAGCGCTCCGACTCCTCGGGGATGTGCTTGAAGTCCGAGGCGTAGGTGACCTTCTTCTTCCCGGTGTCGAAGTGATAGCCGAAGGTCAGCCGGGACTCCTCGGCCTCGGAGCGGTTCACGGGGAAGGCCGTCAGCTCCAGGTCTCCCACCTCCACCGGCTCCAGGGGCTTCAGGGTGGCGTGCTCCAGGCGCTCGAAAGGGCCGTAGCGCGCGACGACCTCCTCCCAGAGCGCGTCCGGGGCGTAGAAGGTGATCGCCTGCTCGACCCACCGGTCCAGGGAGCCCAGGCCGCCGGCCGCGTCACGGCTCGAGTTGGTGACGACCACGGCCGTGACCGACAGGGCCCGCTCCATCTGCTGTTCGAGATCGTGGGTCGCGTCGATGAGCACGTACGTCGCGATGTGCTGCATCAGCGCCGACGAGCGTCGCCGGTAGTTGCGCCCGGCGGCGTCCGTGATGGGCGTCGACGGTCCGGTCCCCAGGAACTGGAAGTAGGCCATGGGCGTCCTCCGAGCGCGCGGTTCGGCGTCAGTCTAACCGCCGAAGCACGCGCTGGCGAACGTCCCGCACTGCTCGGGATCCTGGACGGCGCCCTCGACGCAGGTGTCGCCGCCCTGCGGGCAGTAGTGGCCGATGCACTGGTTGAGGGCGATGAGCGACGCCTGCGCGCTGACGCTCGCCTGGTGATAGCAGCCGTACACGCACTCGCTGTCGCCCGTGGTGCACCCCTGCTGGCACTCCACGATGCCCGAGCAGGACCCGGTGCCCGCCTGGTCGAAGTTGCACTCGGCGTTCTGGTAGGCGCAGTTCTCCGCGGCGCAGAGGGAGTCCTCGCAGCCGTTGTCCGCGAAGCACTGGTTCAGGGCGAGGAACTCGCTCTGCCCCGTGGACGAGCCGTCCTCCACGCACGCCTGGGCGCAGGCCTCGTCCGAGCACCCGTTCACGCACTCGAGGATGCCCGGGCAGTCGAGGCCGGTCGTGGTACCGCCCTCGCAGGTGCCCGAGGCGCACGTCTCGCCGGCCCCGCAGGTGCCGCAGGTGCCTCCGCAGCCGTCCCCGCCGCAGTCCTTGCCGAGGCAGGACGGCGTGCAGTCGGGCACGCACTGGCCGGACTGGCAGGACTCGTCGCCGAGGCAGGTGCCGCAGTCGCCGCCGCACCCGTCGCCGCCGCACTCCATGCCGGCGCAGTCGGGCGTGCAGGTCTCCTCGCACAGGCCCTCGGCGCATGCCCAGCCGGGCGGACACAGGCCGCAGTCGCCGCCGCAGCCGTCCGGTCCGCACTCCAGTCCGGAGCAGTCGGGCACACATTCCTCCTCCACGCACAGGCCCTCGACGCACGTGAACCCACCCGGGCAGGTGCCGCAGTCGCCGCCGCAGCCGTCGGCACCGCACTCCATGCCGGAGCAGTCGGGCGCGCACTCCCCCTGGCAGACGCCGTCCGAGCAGACGCCGGAGGTGCAGACCTCCGTCGCGGTCCAGCCCGTGCCGTCGCAGGTCTCGACGACGATCTGCCCCCCGGCCTCGGCGCACCGCGTGGCGCCCACCAACCCGCAGTCCGCGGTGGTGTCGGGCGGGGTCACGGTGTCCTCGTCGGGCGGGTTCACCGTGCCGTCCTGCTCGACGCCCGGGTCGGGGTTGTTCGTGGTGTCGTCCGGTGCCTCTGCGTCCGGCTGCGTGATCGGGACGTCGTCGCCGGAGACCGTGTCCGGCTGCGTGACGGAGGTGTCGCCGCCCGTCGTGTCGGAGCCGCCGGGGCTGCAGCCCGGGTAGTCCGGGTCCTGGAAGCAGATGCCGCCGCCTCCGCCGCCGGTGCCGGGCTCGCACGCGAGGAGCAGGAGGGTGGAGAAGGGAACGAGCAGGGAGAGGGTTGCGGCGCGCACGGCTCATCCTCCGTCGATGCGGGTCCAGCGAGCGGGGCGCAGTATCCTACGGGGGCCCCGAGCGGCGTGACAAGGACGGGCGGCGGCCCCGTCGTAGCCCTACTGCGGACAGGCCGTCGTGTCGTAGCCGCAGGTGCCGTCGTCGCACGTCGCCACGGCGCAGTCGTCGCTGGGGTGGGGCGGGCAGTCGTCGTCGGCCAGGCAGCACCCGGACGGGTTGTCGGCCACGACCTCGAGGTCGTCGACCCAGACGCCCTGGCCGCCGTTGAGCACCCCGTCGCCCGTCTCGAAGAGGATCTCCAGCTCGACGATGTCCCCCGCCCAGGGCGTCAGGTCCCAGCTCCGCGGGGCCCACTCCGGCTCGGAGTCGCAGATCTCCGGCTGGAGCGTCTGCCCGTCCACCCGGAGCCGCACCACGTCGTAGCTGCAGTTCGCCTCCACGAGATCCGCCATGACGTGGAGGGACAGCGTGGCGCTGCCGATGGGCACGTCGAGGGTCCGGGTCACGCGGGCGACGGTGGCGCCGTGGTCGTAGGTGTAGTCCGGGATGCTCCCGCAGTAGAGGCTCCGCTCGCCGGTGTGGGCCTCGGACACGTCGAGCTGCCAGGTCACGTCCGCGTTGTCGCTCTCCACCGTCCACGCATCCAGCGCGGTCGCCTCCTCGAAGCCCGTCGACACGACAGTCCCGGTGGGGAGGGGGCCGTAGGGCTCGTGGAGGCACTCTCCGGCCACGCAGGAGTCCGCCGTGCAGTCGAAGCCGTCGGAGCAGTCCAGCGGGGCGAAGTCACAGTAGCCGTCGACGCAGGCGTCGGTCGTGCACGGATCCCCGTCGTCGCACCCGGAGGCCTCGTCGCAGCAGAGGGGATCCGGCTCGCCCGGCACGCAGACGCCCTCCGAGCAGGCGTCTTCGAGGGTGCACGGATCCCCGTCGTCGCAGGCGGCCTCGTGGTTCGTGAACTGGCAGCCCGCGGCCGGGTCGCAGTAGTCGCTGGTGCACGGGTTGCCGTCGTCGCACGCCACGAGGTCGCCGGTGCAGACCCCGTCCTCGCAGTGATCGTCGGTGGTGCAGGCGTCTCCGTCGTCGCAGTCGCCGTCGACGATGGACACCTGGCAGCCCTCCACGGGGTCGCAGGTGGCGTCCACGCAGGGGTTGCCCTCGCCGCAGTCCGTCGGACCGCCCGGGACGCACGCCCCGTCGACGCACTGGTCGCCGTCGGTGCACGCGTCGCCGTCTTCGCAGGGGCCCTCCCGGTCCCCCCAGGAGCACCCGTCGACCGGGTCGCAGAGATCGTCCGTGCACGGGTTGCCGTCGTCGCAGCTCAAGGCCTCGCCGACGCAGGCGCCCTGGAAGCAGTGGTCCTGGACGGTGCAGGCGTCTCCGTCGTCGCAGGACTTCTGGTTGAAGGTGTGGACGCAGCCGCCGGCGGGGTCGCAGGCGTCCGTGGTGCACGGGTTGTCGTCGTCGCAGCTCAGGGCCTCGCCGACGCAGGCGCCCTCCACGCATCGATCGCCGGTCGTGCATGCGTCTCCGTCGTCGCAGGGCGTGTCGTCCTCGTCTGCGACCAGCGCGCAGGCCCCGTCTACGCAGGACGGGACTCGGCAGGCGGGCAGGGCGCCCCGGGGGATGCACTCCTCGTCGGAGGTGCACTGTCCGGCGGGCAGGTCGGGCTCCGGCGTCGTGTCCTCCGCGCCGACGTCCGCCGCCGCGTCCGCATCCGCTCCGGAGGGGCCCGTGACGTCGGTGTCGGACGACGAGGGATCCGGGCAGCCGCCGAGGAGGAGCGCGGCGAGGAACAGGCCGGCGCACCGGGCCGTTCGGATTGGCACGGATCGTCGCATGCCGGGGAGCGTAGTCGACGAGATCGATCACCGCCAGCGCGACCCCCGGCGTCGCCGGCAACGGGGAGGGCGGTGGCCGGGGCCTCCGATGAGCAAGGCCTGCACACATCCATGACATCGATGTCATGCCGCTGACGAGAAATGTCGGTGTCGCGGCGGCCCGTGCGCGCGAGGCGGGAGGCGGGCGGTGCGCCCGATCATGGGCCCTGTGCCTTTAGTTATGGCGCCTTGCGCCCGTTGTGGCGGGCGGCACCCGTCGCGGGACGGCGCGGTGGATCCCTTCTTGCACCGAGCCCGTCCCGGCTGACGTTCACGAGCCGAGGAGTGCCCATGGCGACGCAACTCGACGCGATTCTCCAGGTCGACCCGGAGCAGGGACCGCGCGGTATCCGGTCCGTACGACCCGCTGCCCCCACGCGGCAGAAGGAGGTTCGCTATCAGCCACCCGTCGAGGACGCCGGCGATCCCGTCTCCGCGTATCTCCGCCGCATCGGGGAGGTGGACCTCCTCGACCGGAAGGGTGAGCAGCGAGTGGCGCGCGAGATCGAGGAGGGCACCTGCCAGGTCTTCGACGCGCTGCTGGCCCTGCCGTTCGGCCGCCGCGAGCTCCTCGAGTCTTCCAGCCGCCTGCTCCGGGACGTGGGCTACCGCTGTGACGTCCTGGAGAGCGAGGACGGGCTGGGTGACCTGGACGCCCGCCTCGTGGACAAGGAGCTGGAGAAGTTCCACGCCGATCTGACCGAGGCTCGCGAGGCCTGGGAGGCTGCGCGCGCCGCCGGGGACGCCGGCGAGGACGAGGACGGCGGGCGGCTCACCCGGGCCCGCAACGAGCTTCATCGGCTGTTCAAGGAGTTCGGCTTCGGTCACCGGATCCTGCTCCGCGCCGTGTCGGCGGTGAACGCGCGGGCCCGCGACGTGAAGCGATGTCGACGCCAGCTCAACCGCTTCGCCCGCGGCGCCGGCCTGGAGGTCGCGCAGGTGATGGAGGAGGCCCGCGAGCAGCGCTACGACGACGCGCTCAGCGCGTGCGGTCGCCGACGTGTCCGCGACGCCGTGGCCACGCTCGACGAGGCGCTCGTCGAGATGGGCGTCGGACCGGAGCGGCTGCTAGAGCTCCACAAGGAGCTGAACGAGGGCCGCCGGCGGGCCGACGACGCGCGCGCCCTGATGATCCTGGCGAACCTGCGGCTGGTGGTCTCCATCGCCAAGCGCTACGCCAACCGCTCCATGCCGCTTCTGGACCTGGTCCAGGAGGGCAACATCGGCCTGATGAAGGCCGTGGAGAAGTTCGAGTATCGGCGGGGGCACAAGTTCTCGACCTACGCCACCTGGTGGATCCGGCAGTCCATCACCCGCGCCCTGGCGGATCAGGGCCGGACCATCCGCATCCCGGTGCACCTGGTCGAGACCCTCAACCGCATCACCCGCGCCCGGGTGGAGCTGGAGCACCAGCTCGATCGCTCCCCCACCCACGAGGAGATCGCCGAGAAGCTGGAGATGCCGGTGGACACGGTGTCCCGCACCCTGAAGCTGGCGCGGACGCCCGTGAGCCTCGACATGCCCGTGGGCGAGGAGGAGGAGACGCCCCTGTCCGACTTCATCGCAGACGACGAGGGCGTCTGCCCCGAGGACATGGCCTCCCGCCAGAGCGTCCGCAAGGCCGCCCGGGAGATGCTGGAGGGCCTCACGGAGCGCGAGGCGCGCATCCTGCGCAAGCGCTTCGGCATCGAGGAGCGCCGGAACTACACCCTCGAGGAGGTGGGCCGCTTCCTGGATCTCACCCGGGAGCGCATCCGCCAGATCGAGGCCAAGGCCCTCGACAAGCTCCGCACCCCGACCCGCACCGACGACGCCCTGCGTGAGGCGTGGGAGCACGTGGAGTAGGACCGCCGTCCCCGGCGGTCGCTGGCCGCCCTACCGGCGAGATCCGTATTGGCGCCACCCCGTGGAGCGCCGGCGTCCCCGCCAGCGTCCGAGCAGGCAAGGGCAAAGGCAAGGGGGCTCCGCTTCGCTCCGCCGCGGCGTCAGTTCGGCTTGAACTCGAAGGGCCACCGCACGACGCAGACGCCGCCCTCCGGCTTGGCGAACCGGATGCGTTTCACGTTCCGGATCAGGCACTTGTGGACGTTGTCGCTCTTCAGCGTAGACGACGCGATCCCGGCCGACTTCACGGAGCCGTCCGTGTCGATGGTGAAGCGGACGACGACCCGCCCGGCGAGGTCCTCCTCGAGCTGAAGCTCGCGCTCGTAGCAGAAGCGGAAGGAGCCCTTCCGGCGCCGCATGTTCACGCCGATGTCGCTCTTGTCGCAGTAGCCCAGCTGCGGCTTCTCGGGCGCGGGTTTGGGCTTGGGCTGCGGGACGTTGCCGCGGGGCGTATCCCGGATGCCGCGCGAGGACGGCGGCGTGATGGAGGAGAAGGCCACGGCGACGCCCGTCGGGCACCCCTCCGGGGTCTTGTGGAGCTTGTCGTGGGCCTCGGTGCCGCAGGCGGTCCCGGGCCAGAAGCGCTCCGGCTCCTCCAGGGCCTCGCCCTCCCGGCGCTGGAAGCGGTCGGCGACGCGCAGCACGTCCCCGGCCAGCACACCCTCGCCGGCGACCACGTGCACCAGCGGACCGGCGCCGTGACGCCGCTGGAAGTAGTCGATGGTCTCCAGCACGAGGTCCAGGGTCTCCCGTCCGAGGCCGGGCTCCGTGTCCTCGGCCTCCTCTCCCTCCGGCTCGGGCGCGGGCACGCGCAGTCGGACGAGGTCCACGCCGTCGTAGCCGGGCTCCGCGCCCTCGGGGGGCTCCGCCTCGGGATCGCCCGCCGGGGCGGGGTCGCCGACGGCGCCCCGCGGGGCCCACACGTCCACGTGGTCCGCCGAGAGCACGGTGATCACGGGGCGCTCGTAGCCCGCCTCGACGACCTCGGCCACGCCCTCCGGCGCGTCGCGCACGAGGAGGGGCAGGGACGCGCCGACGGCGTTCGGCTGCTCGAAGCGGAAGTGCCTTACCCCGGCGGATCGCAGCCCCTCGAGGATCCGGGTGACGGCCCACCCGGGTGCCAGGGCGTCGAGGCCGAGGGCCATGTACCGCCCCTCCTCCTCGGAGCCGAGCGCCACCTCGACGGGCAGGGCCTCCGCCACCTCCTTCTCCGCCTTCGCGATCTCGGTCGCGGCGGACGTGATGGCCGGGATGGAGCCATCCTCGTCGGGCTGAAGCCCCTGCAGGTCGGCCAGGCTCAACGTGGCCCGTCCACCGGCCGGCAGGCTGTGCTTCCTGCCGAGGGAGACGGCGGCGCCGTCCTCCATCGCGAGGATGGGGCGCAGGCCGATTCGTACACTCCCGGGCCCGATGAGCAGGATGCCCAGCGCAGGGCGCGTGATCGTGAGGCTCTCCCTGTCCAAGCCCTCGATCGGCGCCACAAACTCCCGGTCGGTGTCTTCCGGCAGATCCTCCGGGAGCGGCTCCGTGATGTACGCCACGGGCAGGAGCACGGGCGGCTCCAGGGCCGTCGCGAGGGCGGACGTCTGCGCTTCGGCGATCTCGCCCAGGGCTCCCTGGCCGCCCGGCGCCTCCACCAGGCGACGGGCCGTCGTGGTGAGTCCGAGCAGGATGGCGTTGTGGCCCCACAACAGCGCGGGTTCGACGCTGGAACCCTCGGGCAGGAGGGAGGAGCAGGTGGACAGGGCGCCCGTCCAGGACAGAGGGGTCTGCGCCCTGGCCCTGCTCGCAGCTCGCACTGCGGTGTCGCACACGATTCCGTCGGCGTTGCTCTCGCTCAACAGGAGCTTCGTGACGTCGCCGGGGGCGGCGTCCCGAGCCTCCCTGCAGCGCGGGCAGAGGAGGTGGCCGGCGCGGGCCAGGGCCTGCTCCGTCCGGAGCCCGGGGGGGAGCGCCTTCAGATCCTCCAACGCCCCGGCGAGACGCTTCGCCCAGATCGCCCGCACGGCGAGCCCCTCCTGGGTCGTCTCCTCGGCGAGCTCGAGGGTCGACTCCCGGTTGAGCTCGACGTCCTCGGTCCCGGGGTCGGCCCCTAGGATGGTCAGGGCCGTCTCTCGAACAGCCAGGATGTTCTTCGGAGCGGCACCGCGCCCGACGAACTCCGGAGCCGGATCCTCGAGCTCGTCCAGGGACTCGACGACTGCCCGAAGCCGGGCCTCGACCGGAGGCCCCTCGTCGCGCAGCGCCTGCATCCCCTCGTCTCCGAGGAGGATCGCGGCAGCCGACGCCAGGACCTCCAGTCGGAGAGCGAGCAGGCGCGCCGGCATGTGCTGCTCTTCATCACGATTCTGCTCTGCCCAGGTTCGAACGTCCTTCGACTTGGCGAGCAGCTGTGTGATGGCCTCGGCGTCGATCGCCGGGATATCGAGCGCCTCCTGCGCGGCCCGTAGCGGCGTGGACGGATCCTCCGCGACCTGCGTATCCGCCGCCGGCGGCTTGTCCTCCTTCGCCTCCTCGGGCTTCCCGCAGGCCGTCAGCAGGAGCGCCAGCACCAGGCCCCACGCCGCCGTGGCCCGACAAACCGTTCGCGTCGCCATGTCTTGCTCCCTTCGCGAGGTGCCCCCGCGACGCCCTTGTCCGGGGATCGTGGGTGCAGGACGGGTCCTCGGCTGTCAAGCTACGCGCGCGTACGAAGCGGAACGGTGGTTGCCGCGGCCGCCGGTCGTGAGTACAGGAGCCGGGTGATCGAGCACTTCACCGATCTGGACGACCTCCTCGCCCTCGGCAGCCACCCCCACGCGCCGGAGCACGTCCAGGCCCTCCACGGCGTGGGCGTGCGGGCCGTCGTCTCGCTCCAGAGCGACCGGGACCTGGCGGAGCGCGGGCTGGACTGGGGGATTCTGTGGGGGCTGTACACCCGCCTCGGCATCGCGGCCACTCGCGTCCCCATCCGGGACTTCGACCGGCGCGATCTCCGGCGGCGCCTCGACGACGCCGTGGAGGCCGTCGAGGAGCACGTGGCCGGCGGGCGCAAGACCTACGTCTACTGCAACGCGGGCCTGAACCGCTCCCCGTCGGTGGTGATCGCCTGGCTCATGGTCCACCGGGGCATGAGCCTCGACGAGGCCTGGGCCCGGGTCACGGAGCACCATCACTCCATCCCCTACCGGGACGTCCTGGAGAGGTGGGCGAGGAAGCGCCGCCTGCCCGTCACCTGACGTCCGGCGGCCCCGGGTCCCGCCACAGACCGGGCAGCAGATCCCGGACCCATCGCCGCACGGCGGTCGACGGCCGCTGATCCAGGAGGGCGACGAGCACCTCCACGACGCGCGGATCGCGGTGGGCCCGGATCCAGGCCTCCGCCTCGTCGAGCGCCACCGGTCCCTCGCGCGCATAGGTCGCCTCCAGGCGCGCTCCGACCGCACGGGCTGCCTCCTCGGGCGTGCCCTCGCGGAAGAGCGGGACCAGGGAGGGGGATTGCTCGGCCCCAGCGGCGTCCGTCGTGTCGACGGCCGGGGGATCGGGTCGCGCCGGAGGGGGCGCCGCAGGTCCGGCGAGCTGGAGCCAGGCAGCCAGGGCTCCGGTCGCGAGTCCCAGCACGCCGGCCACGCTCGCCCCGGGCGTGCCCCGCCGCGTGCTACCGGAGCGCCGCGCGAGGCCGCGGACCCGGCGTCCGTCCACGTCGAACGTGGGAGCCTGGTGGCGATCGATGCGCCCCACGGCCGGGTGGGCCTCCCGCAGCAGAGACTCGCTGCGCATCTCCAGGACCTGGAGCGCCAGGGCGGTGGAGGCACCGCGGCGCCGCGCCGCAGAGACGAGGGCCTGGGCGACGAGCTGGGGAGAGCTGCCGCGGCACAGGGCGTCCAGGTCGCCCGCGAGGGGGCGCGCCGTGGCCTCCGTGGACAGGATCAGGCGATCCCCGGGCGCGAGGTCGGTGGGGAAGGACCCGATCTCCGGGTCGCTGCGCCCATCCCCGATGTAGCCGTCGGGCGGCGCGCCCTTTCCCAGGGCGGTGACCGCCGCGCCGGGCTCGACGAGGTAGGCGCGGCCCCCGCCCAGGCGGGCGAGGGTCAGCCGCCCGGCCTCGACCACCAGCGTCACCAGGGAGGTCCCCGCTGCGCCTTCGGCGTGGCTGCCGACCGCCGCGCGCCGCACGGCCTGGTGGGCCTCGCGGAAGCCGGCGCGGAGCCGATCCGAGGTGGCCTCCCCCTCCCGGGAGCGCCAGGCCGACACGAGCGCGGAGACCGCCGACTGAGCCGCGAGGCGCGACGGGACCGGACCGGTGGCTCCGTCGGCGACGACGAGCACGTGGAGGCGGCTGGTCCCCACGTATGCGGTGGCGACGGTGTGCTCGCCCGACGTGGCGGGTTCGGTCCACTGACCGGCGCCGGCCAGGAGATCAGACACGGCCGTTGTCCGTTGGCGCCGGGCAGGCGATGCTCCGGTTTCTTCGCGCGCGACTGAATGCAGCGGGGCGCGCGTCCGTCTCGTACGCTGCCGGCGGCGCCGCCGCCCGCGCTGAACCGAGGAAGGGAGTTCTGGAAATGCGTAGCTCGTCCATCGTCGCCGTGGTCGCCGTCGTCGCCGGGGGGCTCCTGGCGTCGGGTGCCGACGCCTCCGCGAAGCCGGCCCCGGTGCCCGGGATGCACCTGCTGGGCTACAGGGTGATCGTGGAGCCCGAGATTGTCGAGGGTCGGCACGGTCGCCTGAAGACCGAGGCCCTGGTCTGGCGACTGCGCTCCGTGTACGCGCGGCGGGACGGCCGGCAGATCCTCGTCCGTCCGGCTCCGCCCCGCGGTCGGATGGCCAGCCTGCGCGATCGGAAGGTGCACGTGGACCGCCGCTGGGAGCGCGGCGACTTCGCCCGGCAGAGCCGGCTGTTCCGGAGCAGGCGGAAGGCCGTCCGGCGGTTCGCGGGCCTCCGCCGTTCCCCCGACATCACGCTGCTGGGAGAGCCCTTGTGGCCGTCGGTCGACGTCCCGAAGGCCCCGCCGCACGGGCACCCGCACCCCCATCCGCGCCCGGAGCCCCGGCCGCCGGTCCCCGAGCCGCGGCCCGAGCCCGAGCCCGAGCCCACGTGCCAGGCGGTGCTCCTGGAGAAGGGGCACCACCCGATGCACCTGGACTCCTGTGAGGGCGTGGACGATCGGTGCGCCGTGGCGCTGCTCCGAGGCGGCCACCACCCGCAGCACCTGGACTCCTGCGAGGGGGTCGACGCGTTCTGCGCCGAGCGGGTGCTGGCGCACGACCACCACCCGCAGCAGCTCGACGAGTGCAAGCCGGGCCTGCCTCCCCGCTGCGTCGAGACGCTGCTGGCCAGGGGCCACCACCCGATGCACCTCGACGAGTGCGCCGGCGTGAGCGAGGCCTGCGCCGTGGAGGTGCTCGAGCAGGGCCACCACCCGATGCACCTGGACAACTGCCGCTGACCTCGCGGCCCCGGCGACGGGGAGACACGCGCCTCCATCGCTGCTACAGATCGGTCGCCCGGGACAGGAGGGAGGCGACATGCGTGCGTGGCGGCCGATGAGTGCCGGGGGCCCGCCCTCCGCGGGTCCGGCACGGGGGGAGACGCCGAGGGGGCGACGATCGGCGGGATGACGCGGCATCCGACGGGCGAAGAGGGCGAGCGTCCCGTGGAGTACGTCGTCCTCAGCGACGTCCACCTCACCGAGGTGGAGGTGTCGCCGATCCCCGGCTGGTGGCCGTACAAGTCGCCGTCGGCCCGGCAGGACGACCTGCTCGTCGACTTCCTCGGCTTCCTGGAGCGGAAGCGGCCGGCGGCCTTCGCGCGCACGCACGTGGTGCTGAACGGGGACACCTGGGACTTCGACTCGGTCTACTCGGCCCCGGCGGACGCGGACGCGCCGCCGGAGGGGATGCCGACGACCGTGGCGGGGAGCGTGTGGAAGGCGCGCCGCCTGGTGCGCGACCATCCCCGGTTCGTGGCCGGACTGGCGCGCTTCCTGGCGCGGGGAAACCAGGTGACGTTCGTGCTCGGAAACCACGATCGGGAGTTCGCGTTCCCGGAGGTCCAGGAGGTGCTGCTCCGGGCCCTCGCGGCCGCGGCGCCCCCGGGTTGCGGGGGACGCGTGGCGGACAGCGTCGCCTTCGAGCCCTGGTTCTTCTACGTGCCCGGCGTCATGTTCGTGGAGCACGGCCAGCAGTACGACACCACCTGCAGCTATCGGGACGTGCTCCACCCGTTCATCGAGCCCGATCGCCGGCACGACCGCGAGCTGGAGGCCTCCCTCGGCTCGGTCATCGGGCGGCAGGTCCTCTCCCGGCTGGGGTCGTTCGACCCCTTCGACGACGCGAGCTTCCTGAAGTCCTTCCCCGGCTACATCCGGCACGCCCTGGACCACTACTTCCCGAAGCGGCCCTTCCTCACCGTCTACATACGCTCCGCGTTCCGCGTCCTGCGCATCGTCCGCGCTCGGCGACGGCGCGCCCTGGCCGCCGCGTTGGATCGCGAGGACGCCTATCGGAGCTACGCCGCGGGCAAGGGTGTGGACGGCGACTTCGTGGCCATGCTCAGGCGCCTGTCCTCCGCGCCCATCGCGGATCGGCTGCGGCACCTGGCCCACGAGCTCTGGGTCGACCGCTTCCTGTTGGTGTTCGCGACCCTCGCCATCCTCCTGGTGGGGGTGCTGAACGCGGAGTCGTGGTTCCAGGGGCTGCTGATGCTCGCGCTCCTGCCGCTCGTCGCCTTCGCCCTGCGCGCCCTCGGGCGCGGCAGCATGGCCCTGGAGGAGCGCGGTCGCTGGGGGCTCGTGGCCGAGCAGGTGGCGGGGCGTCTCGGCGTGCCCATCGTCGCCTTCGGGCACAGCCACCGCCCCGAGCGACGCCCGCTCCGGAACGGCGGGCGCTACTACAACCTGGGCACCTGGGCTCCCGTGGGAGACCCGGAGCAGGGCGTGGGGCTGCTCCGCTCGCGGCGCTTCCTCGTCGTGCGCAGCCGCGGCCCCGGCCGCACCTGGGTCGCCTTCCAGCGATGGGGCCACGACGGGACCGCCCCCTTCTGACGCCGAGTGCGGACTCTGGACCCCAGCGGGGTGAGCCGTCCTCAGGACGCGGGCGGGGCGGGGTGCCCCCGTGCGACCCCCCGGAGGGGGCAGCGCTCGTGATTTCAGTGGGTTGTGGGCTTGGCACGTGGCTTGCTCGACAAGGTGGCGGGTCGTCGCCGCGTCCGCCCCCGAGACAACAAACCTTAGGCGGAACACACAAACACTGGGACCGACCCCCCAGCAGCGTGCGCGACCCACCTTCCACCCCGGCGCCGGCGGTCTCTTCGAGGCCGCCGGCGTTCGTGCGTCCGGCGACCGTCGGTGCATCCGCGCCCCCGGTGAGGCATCATGCGCGCCCCGGCCGAGGAGCGAGGAGGGGCCCATGCAGCCGAGCCGCGACCGACACCAGGCGCCGACGAACGTACGCGCCGTCCTGTGGGACATGGACGGCACGCTCATCGACAGCGAGCGCCTCCACGAGGACCTCGAGAAGCGGGTGATGACCGAGCTCGGGGTGCCGTTCGAACCCGACGTCCTGGAGGCCCACCGGGGCCACCCCACGCGCGCCCTGTTCGGGGCACTCCTGGAGCGCGTCGGCCGCGCCGATCGGCTCGAGGAGGCGCTGCAGCGCCGCCTGGACCTGGTGCAGGACCGCGTCGTGGAGCGGGTCGTCCCCGTCCGGGGGGCGGAGGCCGCCCTGAACGACATCCCGGCGCGGACGCACCGGTTCGCCCTGGTCACGTCGAACGAGCGCGTGATCGCCGAGGGCGTCCTGGAGCGCTTCGGCTGGGCCTGGCGCTTCGACGTCGTGGTCGGCGTCGAGGACTATGATCACCCGAAGCCGGACCCGGAGCCGTATCGCCTCGCGTGCGAGCGGCTGGGCGTGTCGCCGGAGCACACCCTTGTCGTGGAGGACACCCCGGCGGGCGTGGCCAGCGCGCGCGCCGCGGGGTGTCGCGTGGCCGCGGTGCCCCACACCGTCCGCCCCGACCGGCTGCAGGAGGCGGACTACGTCCTGAGCAACCTGGGCGCCGTGGTGACGCTCGTCCACATGCTGCGGTAGCCGGCACGGTGAAATCGGGGCCTTCACCTTCTTGTATCGAGCGTTGGTTCATGACATACATCGCGCCGACTCGGGAGGGGACCGGTTGCGATGGTGATCCTCCCTGCGTATAGTCCGCGGCCACTAGGACCGTGGCGGTCTGACAGCAAATGCTGGAGGGAGACACAGATGAGGATTCGAAAGGGACTTGCGGTCTTCGCCGCGGCCGCCCTGGCCGTCGGCTTTGCCGCGTGCGACTCGGATGATGGTGACGGCAACGGCGGCACCGAGGACGTGACCACGGACAACGGCGGTCCGGACGGTGTCGGCGGCGACGTCGAGGACGACACGACGCCAGAGCCGGACACCCAGGACGAGGACGACACGAACGGGACCCCCGATGTCGGTCCCGACGTCGAGGAGGACGTCGACACCGATCCGTGCGATCCGAACCCGTGCACGGCGCCGCCGGCCGACGGCTGCAACGCCGACGAGTCGGCCATCCTGACCTACGACGCCGAGGGCACCTGCACGCCCGACGGCGACAGCTACAGCTGCGACTACGGGGAGACCTCGACCGACTGCGAAGGCACCACGGTCTGCACGGTGTCCGGCGGGACGCCCGAGTGCGTGGAGCCGCAGGGGCCGCCGACGGAGTTCGCTGCGGAGTCCGCCTTCGTCTCCTCCCTGAGCTTCCCGGCCGAGGGCGAGGAGTGCTGCTTCGACTTCGACGACGACGGCGAGGTCGACAACGGCATCGGCGGCCTGCTGGACAGCCTGGCCCCGCTCGTCGGTGAGGACCTGGACGTCAACGGTCTGCTCGCCGAGCAGATCGAGGAGGGCACGATCGCCATCCTGTTCGAGGGCGCGGGCTACGCCGACGATCCGATGGACTTCTTCATGAACGGCTACTTCGGCACCGCCCTGACGGACTGGACCGCCAACTCCGCCGGCGAGGGGGAGTTCGAGGTCGACCCGGCGAGCTTCGACGCCTCCGGCGCACCGCTCATCAGCTTCCCCGCCCAGGACGACGGCGGCGTGCTGACGACCGAGGAGTCGGTCTTCGCCCTCAGCATCCCGATCAGCGACTTCGGCTTCACGCTGAACCTGACGATCCAGAACGCCATCATCGAGGGTGACGTCTCCGTGGCCGGCAACGGCGGCCTCGAGGTGTCCAACGGCAAGCTCGGCGGCCTCGTGCCCATGAGCCAGCTCGCGGCGGCCCTCAACGACGTGGCCGACGGCTGCACCTGCCTGAACATCGACGGGCCCGCCTTCGAGCTGGCCGCCGAGGACAAGCTGGGCTGCACCGCCGCCGCCAAGGCCGCCACGCCCGAGTGTGAGGCCGCCGACGGCGATATCTGCACCGGGATCGGTGACAACCTGGGCATCGCCTGCACGGCGATCGGCGTCCTGAAGCCGGACATCGACACGGACGACACCGGCAAGGCGGACCACTTCTCGGTCGGCCTGCAGTTCGAGGCCGTGGCCGCCACCCTCGTGGGCCTCTCCGCTGAGGAGGGCGCCCAGTAAGGGTGCGCGATGTCCCGTGACCCCGAGCCCCGCTCGGGGTCGCGAGCCGCGAGGCCCCCGGAGTCCGCTCCGGGGGCCTTTTTTGTGCTCGGTGTCGCGACGAACCGCGACGTGCCGCCACGTGGTCGTGGACGGTCCGCCCCTGCCGGGGCCTATCTCTGCGCGCGCGGGGACGCCCGCGGTCCCGGAGGCCGGTCGCGGTTCCTGGGACGGCGGGCATCCGTGCGCCACACCCCCGCTCCCGTTCCGGAATTGGCGGTTCCGCCCGACGCGGTCGCCGCGGGAGTGCCCGAAGCGCCGACCACGACCACGTCCACGTCTCGCGGGCTCCCGGCGAGGTGTGACCATCGAGGGCGGTGACCGCCGGGGGCGGCGGTCCTACCGCATCTTCCCCGCAAGCTCCGTGCCTTTGCGGCTTGGCGCCTTGGCGCGAGCCGCTCGAAGGCGGCCCTAGTCGTTCGCGGGGACGTCCTTCGGCGTGATCTCGTCCTCCTCCGCGGAGGTGTCGGCGGGCTGGTCCGGGCGGGGGCGCGTGGTCCGCCGGGGGCGCTTCGGCGGCTCGCCGCCGGGACTGGGGCCTCCCTCGGGGGTCTCCTCCTCGCCCTCCTCGTGGCGGTGCCAGACCACCCGCTGCGGGAAGGGGATCTCGATGCCCTCGGCGTCGAAGGCCATCTTGATGCGGCGATGGAACTCACGCTCCGCGCCCCACTGCTCGCCGGGCTTCACCTGGGCCATGACCCGCATGACGATGGACGAGTCGCCCAGGGAGGTGACGCCCACGAAGGCCGGAGGCTCCAGGAACTTGTCGCCCCACTCCGGATCGTCGGCCATCTCGCGGCCCACCCGGTCGATGATGGCCGCGCACTGGTCGATGTCGCTGGAGTAGGCGACGCCCACGTGCGCGAGCAGGCGCGACCAGTCCCGCGTGTAGTTCGCCACCTGGGGAATCTGGCCGTTCGGGATGATGTGCAGCGTGCCGTTCAGCGTGCGGATGCGGGTCGAGCGGATGTTGATCTCCTCGACCACGCCGGTGACGCCGGCCACCTCCACCACGTTGCCGACCGTGTACTGGTTCTCGATGAGGATGAAGAAGCCGTTGACCACGTCCCGCACGAGGTTCTGGGACCCGAAGGACACGGCCAGTCCGAGGATGGCGACGCTGCCCAGGATGGGGCCGGTGTTGATGCCCACCTGCTCCATGGCCAGGAGCAGGGCGATGGCGATGAGCGCGATGCGGGCCACGCCCTTGAAGACCGCGGCGATGGTGTGCGCCCGAGCCTCCTCGGCGCTGACGCTGTCCGGATCATCGT
Organism: Myxococcota bacterium; assembly: GCA_051747385.1. Taxonomy (GTDB): domain Bacteria; phylum Myxococcota_A; class UBA9042; order PHBI01; family JACKFB01; genus JBNJGB01. The sequence continues at coordinate 83,152 of JBNJGB010000002.1, read as the reverse complement.
CCTCCACGGCCCGGAGGAGCGTGTTCGTGCCCGTGTGGACCAGGTGGAGGGCGAAGCGCAGGCCCAACCAGATGAGGAGCAGGGTCAGGACGACCTTCCAGCCGCGGGTCTTGACCCACACGACGGTGGTCTCCCAGACGACCTCGGCCCATCCGGAGACGCTCCCCACCTTCTCGAGCCGGGCCTTCAGCTCCGCCTTCTTCTCGGTGCGATACTCGATCTGCGACTGGAGGAGGCTCATCTCCACCTCCAGGTCCCGGTCCCGCTGCTGGCCGAGGTGGAGCTCCTGCTCGAGCTGCTCCACCTTGTCCGCCGTGGCGCGCGCGATGGGGGCCCAGATGGCGGCCCACCCCGCGTCGTCGCTGTCCGCCTGCTTCGCGGAGATCGCCCGCTCCCGCCGGGCCAGCTCGACGTCCTGCTGCAGCGCCTCCTCCATGATGCGCTGGGTCTCGGCTTGGCGGTCGACGAGCTTCAGCTCGACCTGCGCCTGGCGCTTGCGCGCCTCCTGGGTCGCCATCCGGTGCCTCAGCTCGGCCAGCCGGCGCTCCCGGATCTCGTACGGCGTCAGACGCTCCCCGGCCTCCTCCACGAGGGACAGGGACTCCTCCTCCGCGTCCTCCTCGCCGGCGGCCTTCGCCTCGCCCGTCTCGAGCATGAGGATGGCCTCGGCGCGCTCCTCGATGGCGTCGCGCTCCGTCTCGATGGCGGTGAGGTAGCGATCCTGGTTGTCCACCTTGTCGCGGGCGAGCCCGGCCCAGGCCCGGAGGCCCTCCGCCCGGTCGGCCGCCTCGGGGAGCCCCTCACCGGCCCGGTCCTCGTACAGCTCCGCGAGCCGCGAGGCCGTCTCGGCCTGCTTCTCCCAGTAGTCCCGCCACTGCCGGTTGGAGATCTTCTTGCGCCCGAGGAGCTTGAGGCGCTCCTTGAGCATCTGCGCGAGCTCCTCCCGGGCCTGCGTCAGGTCGCCCAGGCTCCCCAGGCTCACCAGCTCCGGCTTCTGCTGGAGGGCCTGCTTCCACTCCCGGAGGGCCTCGGCCACCTCCTCGTCCTCGACCTCGTCCACCTCGTCCGCCACGGCAGCGGCCGCCCGATCCTCGGCGTCGGGTGCGGGGTCCTCCTCGTCGGGCTCCACGCCCGGTCCCGCCGCGTCCCCCTCCACGTCGGCCGCCGCGGCGGCCCCGCCCGCGGGCCGGGCGTCCTCGTCGACCTCCGCGTCCGATCCGGCCTCCGAGCCCGCGTCGGGGCTCGAAGAACCTCCCGGGCGTGCCTCGGCGTCCTGGCCGAAGGCGCTCCCGGCGGACAGCAGGGCGACCAGCGCGAAGACGACGACAGCACATGCCTGGCGCAAGGGGGACCTCCTCCGGGTCTGGCGGGGGCCGCAACCCCCGCGGTTCGCGGCGATCCCACCACGGGGCGTGGCGGTTGTCGACTCCTCGTGGCGCTCGGGACCGTGGGATATCGCACGATGTGGTCTTTCGCACGGGTCGGAGCATGCGAACCCATGCTCGACCCTGTGGCTTTCCCGTGGCACGCCGGTTGCTACGGTCGTGGTCCCCTCTCCTTCGTGACGGAGGCATCGCCCACGTGAGCCGCAACGCCACCCGCTCCGGACGCAAGCGCCGCTCCCTGCTCCCGAAGGAGCACGGCGCCTGGGTCCAGCTCCTGCTCCCCCTGCTGACCGCGCTCGCCCTCGGCCACCCGGGCGTGTCCGCCCTGGCGCTGACCGTTGGCGCCCTGGCGGTCTTCTTCGCCCACGAACCCGTCCTCGTGCTCCTGGGTCACCGCGGCCGCCGGGCCCGGGACGAGGAGCGTCCGCGCGCGAAGAGGCTGGTCTTCGCCATGCTGGGCCTCGCCGCCGTGGCGGGCGGCGTCGGTCTCGCCACGTCCCCGTGGACCGTGTGGCCGGCCCTGCTCCCCGTGGTCGTGCCGGCGGCGTTCGTGGTGCCCCTGGTCCGGGACCGCAAGGAGCGCTCCACCCGCGGGGAGGTCCTCGCGGGCCTGGCGCTGTCGGGGGCGAGCCTGCCCGTCGGGCTCGCCGCCGGCGTGGCGCTGCCGGTGATCCTCACGGCGTGGGGCCTCTGGGCGGCCGTGGTGGTGGTCGAGACCCTCGCGGCCCGCGGCGTGCTCGCCATGGCGAAGAAGCGCAACCCGGATCCCACGCTGCGGCGCGTCTCCCTGGGCCTGGGCCTGTTGATCCAGGCGGGCCTCGCCGTGCTCGCGGTCGCCGGCGTCGTCGACGTCGAGGTCGCCGTCGCCTTCGCGCCGGCGCTGCTGCTCGCCGCCGCCGTGAACGTGCTCCCGGTGCACGCGAAGCAGCTGATGACCGTGGGGATCCTGATGCTGGTCGGAGGCCTGGTGACCGGCGGAGCGCTCCTGGTCGGATTGGCCTGAGAGGCGCTCAGCCGGTGCGGACCAGGGGAAGCTCCGCGACGACGCGGCCGTGGGTGCGCTCCCCGCCCTCCGTCTCCGCGGGCGGCGCCTCCTTCGCCGCGGGGCGGCGGCGGCGCGACTTCTTGCGCTTGCGCCCCTCCCGGGCCAGGGCGAGGTCGTCCAGGCGGGCCGTGAGATCCGCGTCGCCGTCCGCGAACACGCGGGCGTAGGAGATGCCCTTCCGCGCGGCGTCGAGGAGGGCCTGCTGACGCTCCTCCTGCTCCCGGCGGGCGGCGTCCAGGGCCTCCCGGAGGCGCTGGACCTCGGCGGCCTGCTCTCGCACGGACTCGGCGAGGGTGCCGAGGCGCTCCCGGTCGATGTCGGGGAAGGTCACCTCGGACAGGGCGTCCTCGAAGAGGTCGAGGACCTGCTGTACGCTGGGTGGGACGGGGTCGATGGGGCTCTCGTCGGCCATGGCGCCTCCGTGGGGCTCGGAACGGATGTTCAGTATGCCACCACGGGCACACCCGCCCGTCAAGACCCCTCCGGGCGCGCCGCCCGATGCGGTCCGAGCCGGTGCACCCAGCGCTCCACGACGCGGCCCGTCGGGCTGAGGACGTCGTCGCCTTCCAGGGCCCTCCGCGCCGCCTCGTCGAAGGGGATGCGCTCGTGGTCGGGGAGCAGGGCCCAGAATCCGGGTTCGTCGCCCGACAGGTCGGCCGTGAGGCCCTCGACCAGCTCTCGCGCGAGGCCGTAGTCGGCCCGCGTCACCAGCCGGATCCAGTGGCTCGACAGGCGCGGCGTCACGAAGGGCACGTGGAAGGTCACCGGCTTCAGGCCGCGGAGGGCCGCGATGCGCCGGAGCACCTCTTCGTGGCTCAACCCCTCCGGTCCGGGCAGGTCCCACACGCCCGCCTCCTCGTCCGGGAGCCGCAGGGCGTGGGCCAGGGCCACCACCACGTCGTCGATCCCCACGGGGCGCGAGCGATTCCGGAGCCAGTTCGGCAGGAGCATCGCCGGCAGGCGCATGGCCAGATCGCGCACGATGCGCCAGCTCTCGCTGCCGGGGCCGATGATCATGGACGCCCGGAGCTCCACGGTGGACACAGGGCCCGCCCGCAACCGCTCGCCGGTGGCCAGCCGGCTGCGCAGGTGCCTCGAAGAGGCTCCGCCGCGCGGCTCCACGCCGCCCAGGTAGACGATGCGCTCCAGGCCCTCGTCCCCGGCGGCCATGGCGAACGCCTCGGCTGCGGCGCGCTCCCGGGCCTCGTACGCCTCGCCCGAGGCCATCCCGTGGACCAGGTAGATCGCCGAGCGGCAGCCCCGGAGGGCGGGGCGCAGGGACCCGGGATCGCCCAGGTCCAGCCGCACCCACTCGCGGTCGGGGTAGCGGCGCGCCGCGCGGTCGGGATCCCGACTCGCGCAGCGCACCTCGAACCCGGCCTCCACGAGCGCCGGGAAGGCGTGGCGACCCACGAAGCCGCTGGCGCCGGTCAGCAGGACCGGGCTGCGCTCCGCGGGGGAGGCCAGGGCGAGCTCCGACTCGGTGGACATGCCCCGAGTCTACACCTTCTCGAAGAACCTCCGGTTGTTCCGGGCCATCTCGACCAGGGTCGGGGCCGGCGCGAAGCGCTCGCCGCAGGAGTCGGCCAGGCGCTGCAGGTCCTCCGCGACCGTGTCGAGGCCGCGGCGATCCATCCAGGCCAGGGGGCCTCCCGAGCCGGGCGCGAAGCCGATGCCGAACACGGCCCCCACCTCGGCGTCGCGGTGGTGGCGCAGGATGCCCTCGTCGAGGGCGCGACCCACCTCCGCGATCTGGGCGTACATGAGCCGGTCGGCCAGATAGTCCACCCCGGTCTCCTCGGGCGTCCCGGTCGCGAGGTCGCGGAGGCCCGACCAGATGCGGCGCTCCTTGCCCTCGTAGTCGTAGAAGCCCTTCCCGGCGGCCTTGCCGTTCCGGTCCAGCTCCCCGGTCATCTTCCGGAGGAGGCGGATGCCGGCGGTGTCGACGGCCTCGCCGGTGTACTTCTCCTTCTGCGTGAGCGCGTGGACGCCGAGGGTCAGGGTGACCTCGTCGAAGACCTGCAGCGGGGGCACGACCATGCCCGCCTGCCGCGCGGCCCACTCCACGAGGACCGGGTCGTGGCCCTCCGCGACGAGCTGGGCGCCCTCCATGAGGTACGCGCCGAACACGCGGCTCGTGTAGAAGGCGTAGCCGTCGTTCACCACGATGGGCAGCTTGCCGAGCACCATCGCGATGCCCAGGGCCCGCGCCAGGGTCTCCTCGCTCGTCTCCTCGCCCACGACGATCTCGAGCAGCGGCATCTTCTCCACGGGTGAGAAGAAGTGCAGCCCGATGAAGCGGTCCGGGTGCTCGGAGGCCTTCGCCAGGTGCGTGATGGGGATGGCGGAGGTGTTCGACGCGAAGATGGCGCCGTCGGCGAGCAGGGGCTCCACCTCGCGGGTGACCTTCGCCTTCACCTCGTCGTTCTCGGCGACGGCCTCGATGACCAGGTCGCAGCCCTCCACGTCGGCCGCGTCGAGGGTCCAGGTGATGCGGCCGAGCAGGGCGTCCCGATCCTCCTGGGAGAGGTGCTTGCGCTTGTTCGCCTCGCCCTCGCAGTGGGCGCGCCCCGCGTCGAGGGCCTCCTGCGCGATGTCCCGCACGACCACGTCGAGGCCCTTGGAGGCCGCGATGAAGGCCAGGCCCGAGCCCATCATGCCGGCGCCCAGGACGGCCACCTTCGACACGTCCGGGTCGGCGGGGCGGGGCAGTCCCTCCGCCCGCTTCGCGGCGTTCCGGTGGAACCAGAACGTGCGCATGACGTCCTTGGCCTGGTCGGACGTGGCGATCTTCGCGAAGTGCCGCCCCTCCACCTCGAGCGCCCGGTCGAAGCTCAGGCCCGCGCCCTCGTGGATGGCCCGGAGGATGACCTCGGGCGCCTGCATGGCGCCGGCCGTCTTCTTGTAGACCATCGCCGAGGCGCCCATGAAGACGTTCGTGGCGTCCGGGGTGCCCGGCTGCACGCCGCCGGGATATCGGAAGCCCTTCGAGTCCCAGGGCTGCTTCGCGTCCGGGTGGGCGTCGATCCAGGCGATCGCCGCCTCCGTCACGGCCTCGGGGGTCGGGGCCAGGGCGTCGACCATTCCCAGCTTGCGAGCCTTCTGCGCGCGGACCGGCCGCCCCTGAAGCGCCTGCTCGATGCCCGGCTGGAGGCCGATGAGCCGCGGGAGGCGCTGCGTGCCGCCGGCGCCCGGGATGACGCCGAGGGTGACCTCCGGCAGGCCCACCTGGACCTTCGGGCTGTCCAGGGCCACCCGGTGATGGCAGGACATCGCCAGCTCGTAGCCCCCGCCGAGGGCCGAGCCGGTCAGCGCCGCGACCACGGGGACCCCGCAGGTCTCCAGCTTGCGGAAGACCTCGTTGAGCTTGCGGACCATCTGGAAGGCGCCGGCCGGGTCGCTGAGACGGTAGACCCAGTCGATGTCGGCCCCCACGCACCACTCGCGGTGGGCGGACGCCAGGACGATGCCCTTGACGCCCTCCTGCTCCAGCGCCCAGTCGAGGCCGTCGAGGACGCCGTCCGCGAACGTGTCGTCGATCTTGTTGGCCCGGCCCTCCATGGCCAGGGTCAGGGTCGCCAGGCCGCTGTCGGTCTCGAAGGCGGCCTCGACCGCGTCGTTCCGATGCTTCAGCTTCGCCATGTCGTCCTCCCTCAGGCGCGCTCGATGATGGTCGCGATGCCCATGCCCCCGCCGATGCAGAGGGTCACGAGCCCGGTGGAGCGATCCTCGCGCTCCATGGCGTCCAGGCAGGTGCCCAGCAGCATGGCCCCGGTGGCCCCGAGCGGGTGGCCCAGGGCGATGGCGCCGCCGTCCACGTTCACCTTCCCGTGGGGCACCTCGAGCTCCTGCATGAAGGCGAGGGGCACGGCGGCGAACGCCTCGTTGACCTCGTAGACGTCGATGTCGCCCGGCGTCATGCCGACCCGCTTCAGGGCCTTGCGCGTGGCGGGCATCGGGCCCTCGAGCATCACGACGGGCTCGTCGCCCACCATGGAGATGGTCCGGACCCGGGCGCGCGGCGTCAGGCCCAGGGCCTCGCCCTTGTCGCGGCTGCCGATGAGGAGCGCCGCCGCGCCGTCCACGATGCCGGAGGAGTTGCCCGCGTGGTGGATGTGGTCGATGCGCTCCACCTCCGGGTAGACCTTGCGGGTCAGGGTGTCCAGGCCGAACGTCCGGCCCATCATCTCGAAGGAGGGGCGCAGCTTCGCCAGGTCCTCGGCCGTCGTCCCCGGGCGCGGGTGCTCGTCGCGCTCCAGGTAGGGCAGGCCGGACTCGTCGTAGACGGGCACCAGGCTGCGGTCGAAGTGGCCCCGCTCGATGGCGCGAGCGGCCCGGGCCTGGCTCTCGGCCGCGAAGGCGTCCACGTCCTGCCGCGTGATGCCCCGGCGGGTGGCCAGCAGGTCCGCCGAGATGCCCTGGGGCACGCTGCCCGACTCCAGCACGAACTTCGGGTCGAGCAGGGCGCCGCCGTCGGAGCCCATCTTGACGCGCGACATGCTCTCGACGCCGCCCGCGACGACCAGGTCGGAGTAGCCGGCGGCCACGAGCGACGCGGCGTGGTTGACGGCCTCGAGCCCGGAGCCGCAGAAGCGGTTGAGGGTCACGCCGGGGACCGACTGGTCCCAGCCCGCCTCGAGGACGGCCGTCCGGGCGATGCAGGCCCCCTGGTCGCCCGTCTGCGTGACGCAGCCGGCGACGAAGTCCTCCACCTCCGCGGTGTCCAGCTCGTTGCGGTCGCGGATGGCGCGGAGCACGGTCGACAGGAGCTCCACCGGCCGCACCGGATAGAGGCTGCCCTTGTCCTTCCCGCGTCCGCGCGGCGTCCGCACGGCGTCGAAGATCCAGGCCTCACCCACGAAACACCTCCTGGCCGGCCCAGCCCCCGTTGCCGGGGCTTACTGAGCATGCTAAGTTTCCGCCGCATCCTCCGCGGCGGCGGCCCGCTTGTCAACCGTGCGGGTGCGCTGCCCTGTCGACGCCCGGAGTCCCGATGAGCGATCTCCCCCTCCAGATCCGCCGCCAGGAGTCCGAGACCTGGCTGGAGTTCGGCCGCATCCACCGGGAGATGACGCGGCGCGTGGGCGCTCTCCTCGAGGGCGAGGGCCTGGACGATGTCACGCCGGCCCAGGCCAACGTGCTCATGCGCCTGTTCCACGAGAAGCGGCCCATGCACGCCCGGGAGATCGCGACCTCCCTGTCCGTCTCGGAGGTCACCATGGGCCGCTTCGTCCACGCGCTGGAGGCCGCGGGATGGGTCTCGCGCACCCCCGATCCCCGGGACGCACGCGCCCACCTGGTCCGCCCGACGGCCCGCGCCTACCGCGCCCTGCCGCGGTTCATCCGGGTGTCCAACGCCGTGCTCGACGCGGCCTTCGCAGGCATGGAGCCCGAGGCGATCGGGGCGCTGGCGGACGCCGTGGCCCGGATCGCCCGGAACCTGGAGGCGCCGCCCGAGTAGCGGTCCCGTGTCGCGGCGAGGCCCACCGCGCGCCCCGGTGTGTGTCGCGTCGGGAGCAGCCCCGGCGTGTCTTGCTCCTCGTGCGGGATCTGGAGTGGCTTCCCGTACCATGGGGGTATGGTCATCGCTCGGGCATCGGACGAGGTCCCCTCGCAGGACGCGTCTCCCCTGCAAGTGGTCGAGGTCTCCGAGCGGGCCCACGACGCGCAGGGCTGGCTCGTCGTGGACAGCCTCGCCGGCGGAGTGTCGCTCGGGGGGTTGCGCGTGGGGCGCGACGTCAGCCGGGACCAGGTGGCGGCCATGGCCCGGTGCGCCACCTGGAAGCTGGCGGTCCACGGCCTCCCCGTCGGCGGGGCCCAGGCCGGTCTGAGGGCCGACCCGGCCGATCCCCGCAACTCCGAGCGGCTGCGCGTGTTCGCGGAGCAGTGCCGCGACCAGCTGGAGAGCTCGACGCTCCTCGGCTCGGGCGACGCGGACGCCGATCCTCTCGTGGACGGCCTGTACGACGCGATCGGGTTGGGCCAGATGCACGTGGCGCGGCGGCGCGCGCCCCACGGGGCCGTCCCCGAGCGACTGCGGGACTTGCGCGGCTGTCGTCCGCACATGACCGGTCTGGGCGTGTCCTGGGCGGCGCAGGAGGCCCTCGGCGGATCCCTCCGGGGCGTGCGGGTGGCCATCCAGGGTTTCGGGGGCGTCGGGGCGGGATCGGCGGCCCGCATGGGCGCCATGGGGGCGCGCATCGTGGCGGTGAGCGATCGACACGGCGCGGTGATCCGGCCGGAGGGGCTGTCGGTGGAGAGCCTCCTCGTGGCCCAGGAGAGCGACGGGACCCTCTCGCGGCGCCGGCTCCCCGTCGGGGCGGAGATCACCCCGCGGGTCGCCCTGTTCGACGTGGAGGCCGACGTGCTCGTCCTCGCCGCGTCGCCCCACAGCGTCGACGAGGCCGTGATCCGGCGGGTGCGAGCCCCCGTCGTCGTGGAGGCGGCCGGCTTCGCCCTGACCCCGGAGGCCCGCGCCGTCGCGCAGGGTCGTGGGCTCCTGGTGATCCCCGACGTCATCGCCGGGAGCGGCAGCGTGGGGATGATCGGGCGACAGCTCGCGACCGGAAACTCCCTGCCGGCCGGAGAGCTGTGGTGGCAGATCCGGGGCTCCATCGAGCGGGCGACCCGCGAGTCGATCGACCGGGCCCGCCGGGAGCGCGTGGACGTGCGCAGCGCCTTGGTCCGCTCGGTGTCGGGCGGCGTCGCCCCGCGCGCCCGGCGGTCCTGATCCGGGCGGATCCTCGTGTAGGATGGCGCGGACGCGCGGAGGAGCCTCCCATGAGCACGACCCTGCACCCCGGCGACCGTCGCGGCGCCCGCCTCCCGGAGGCGATCCGCGGCTTCGTGGTGGACGATCCCCCGGAGCCCGCCTACGTGTCCCTGCTCCGGAGCGGCGAGCTGGCGCGGCGCGTGGACGAGGCCGTCGCGAGCCTGGAGTCGTGTCGGGTCTGCCCCCGGGACTGCGAGGTGGACCGGCTCCACGCCGTCCCGCCCGAGGGCGCGTCCCGCGGCGCCATCGACCCGCGACTCGCGCGGAAGCGGCAGGTCCCGGCGCACATCGAGAAGGGCACCGCCTGCTTCACGGGCCGGTGGGCGCGGGTGTCGACGGCGTATCCGCACTTCGGCGAGGAGGACGTCCTGCGTGGCTGGAACGGCTCGGGGACCGTGTTCTTCGCGTTCTGCAACCTGCGTTGCGTGTTCTGCCAGAACTGGGACATCAGCCAGTCGGGCGGGGGCGCGGAGCTGCGGCCGGAGGAGCTCGCCGGGCGGATGCTCGACCTGCAGCGGCAGGGCTGCCACAACCTGAACCTGGTCACGCCCGAGCACGTGGTGCCGCAGTTCCTGGAGGCGCTCCTCCTCGCGGCCGAGCGTGGGCTGCGCCTGCCGGTCGTCTACAACACGAGCGGCTACGACTCCATGGAGAGCCTGCGGCTGCTGGACGGGGTCGTGGACATCTACATGCCCGACTTCAAGTACCTGGACGCCGGGCTGTCCAAGCGCTACCTGAAGGCCGCCGACTATCCGGAGGTGGCCCGCCGCGTCGTCCGGGAGATGCACCGGCAGGTGGGGCCGCTGCGGGTCGAGCGGCGGGGCCTCGCCGTCCGCGGCGTGCTGGTGAGGCACCTGGTGATGCCCGGCGGCGTGGCCGACTCGGCGGCGCTGTTCCGGTGGCTGGCGGACGAGGTCTCGCCCGACACGTTCGTGAACGTCATGGACCAGTTCTACCCGGCCGGGGGCGACCTCGAGGGACGGTTTCCGGAGCTGAACCGACGGGTCCGCCCCGAGGAGATGCGCCGGGCCTTCGCGGCCGCCCGGGACGCCGGCCTGTGGCGGTTCGACATCCGCTTCGCGCATCCGCGTCCGCGGCCTGCGTGAAGAAGTAGCCGCTACGGGACACGCCCCGACGCGTGGAGGCCGAGGCCGCCCAGGGTGGGCCGGCAGGTGGCGGACTCGAAGCCCGCCTCCCGGAGGAGGGCGATGAGGCGGGCCGGGGCGAGGCGGCCGGAGACCAGGCTGGCCACGCGCCAGCCGACCATGGACGCGGCGAAGCGCGCGGCGGCGATCGGGTCGGCGCGCACCGCGGGGAGCGCGACGCGGGCCGTCATGGCGGCGCGGGGGAGGGAGCCTCCGGCGCTCGGCTCCATGAGCACCAGGCGGCCTCCCGGCCCGAGGACGCGGCGGACCTCTGCGAGGACGCCCGGCCGATCCGGACACAGGTAGAGGAAGCTGTGCCCCGCGGCGAGATCGAACGCGCCGTCCTCGAAGGGAAGGGCGGTGGCGTCCGCGCGCAGAAACGAGACACCGCGCAGGTGCGGGAAGCGCTCGGCGTGGTGACGCCGGGCCCGCGCGATCATCGGGCGGGACAGGTCGACGCCGACGACGCGCGCGGCGGGGCCGAGGCGCTCGGCCAGGACGAAGCTGCTCACGCCCCAGGCGCAGCCCAGGTCGAGGACCCGGGGCGCGTCGGGGAGATCGGGGGCGTGGTCCAGGACCCGGGCGATCTGGTCGTGCCAGAGCCGCTGACGGGTGAGGAACTCGTAGGCCCGGGCGCCGGGGTCGAGGGTGAAGACGTCGTTCAGCGGGGACAACGGGAACCTCCTCCACAGGGTGGCACGCCGGTGCGACTGGCACGATACCAGCGCAGGGGGCGTTGCCGGGTGCGGGGCGCGCTGGATCGCGCCGGAGCCCTGGGATCGCTACAATGCGCGGCGTGGCGGGCGGCCAGGAGGCAGGTGCGATGCGACAGGGCACGTGGATCGGCTGGATCGGAGCGACGGTGCTCGCCGTCGGGTTGGCGGCGTGCGGCGCCGACGGCGGCGTGGACGGCGGGGGCGAGGATGCTGCGCCGGACGTGTCGGCCTCCGACGAGGGGGGCGGCACGGACTTCGGTCCACTCCCCGATCCCGGATTCGACTCGGACGACCCGGGGAGCGATCCCGGCGGCCCGGACACGCGGGAGCCAGACACGGACGACGCCGACGCCGGGCCGGACGCCGACGCCGGTCCCGTCTGCGGGTCCTACGGCGACGGTTGCGAGGGCAACGACGACTGCTGCTCCGGCTACTGCATCGAGGGGCCCGACGGGCGCATGTGCACGAAGACCTGCAGCGCCGCGTGCCCCGAGGGGGCCGACTGCCTGAGCGTGGCCATGTCGGGGGCGGATCCGGTCAGCATCTGCGTGCCGCGCCACGTGCGCCTGTGCCGGCCGTGCACCGGGGACGCGGACTGCGAGCACGCGCTGTCCGGCGAGGCGGGCCGATGCCTCCCGGCCGCCGACCCGGACGAGGGGAGCTTCTGCGGCTCGCCCTGCGGCGACGGCCTGCCGTGCCCCGAGGGTTACGCGTGCGACACCGTCGTGGTGGACGGCGGCAGCGAGGTCGAGCAGTGCGTCCCGGCCGACGGCGCCCTCTGCGAGTGCATGCCGTCCTGGGCCGGAAAGGGCTTCGACACGGCGTGCACGGTGTCCAACGACGCCGGCGCCTGCGAGGGCTCGCGCACCTGCGGGCCGGACGGGCTGACCGCCTGCGATGCGCCCGAGCCCGCCACCGAGGTCTGCAACGGCGTGGACGACGACTGCGACGGCGAGACCGACGACATCGAACCGGCGGCTTGCGAGAACAACAACGAGCACGGCTCCTGCGAGGGCACGGAGACCTGCGGGCCCGACGACGCCGTGGTCTGCGACGCCCCCACCGCGGCGCCCGAGACGTGCAACGGCGTGGACGACGACTGCGACGGGGAGACCGACGACGACACCTGCGACGACGGCCTGGGCTGCACGGTCGACACGTGCGACCCGGGCGACGGCTGTCGGCACGACCTCCAGGAGGGCTGGTGCGTCATCGATGGGGCGTGCGTCGAGGCGGGCGCGTCGAACCCGGCGGACCTGTGCGAGACCTGCCAGCCCGCGGTGGCCACGAACCAGTGGTCGGACGCGGAGGGCAAGGCCTGTGACGACGGCTCGGCCTGCACGGCCAATGACGTCTGCACCGGCGGCGTCTGCCAGGGAGAGGCCTACAGCTGTGACGACGGGCTGGCGTGCACCGAGGACGTCTGCGACGGGGCCGGGGGCTGCGATCACCCGATCGTCCCGAACAAGTGTCTCATCGGGGACCAGTGTGTCGACGGCCTGGCCGAGAACCCGGACAACCCCTGCCAGGTCTGCAACCCGAGCAGCCCGGAGAAGTGGTCTCCGGCGCCGTCCGGCAAGCTGTGCGACGACGGCGTGGCCTGCACCCACGACGACGCGTGCGACGGCAGCGGCGGGTGCGTCGGGACGTCCTACTCCTGCGCGGACGAGCTGCCCTGCACGGAGGACGCCTGCGACGGCGAGGGCGGCTGCACGTTCACGCCGGTCGACGCCTGCGTCATCGACGGAAGCTGCGTCGCGGCCGGCACGCGGCAGCCGGGCAACCCCTGCGGAGAGTGCGACCCGGACGCCTCCGGGACGACCTGGTCGCCGAACACCGGCAACTCCTGCGATGACGGCAACGCCTGCACGAAGGACGACGCCTGCTCGTCGGGGACCTGCATCGGCACCACCTACTCCTGCGACGACAACAAGCCGTGCACCGAGGACATCTGCGACGGCAGCGGCGGCTGCACGCACATCCAGGAGGCCGGCACGTGCCTCATCGACAACCAGTGCTGGACCGCCGGCGAGACCAACCCGGCCAACGAGTGCCAGGCCTGCACCCCCACCGCCAGCCAGACCTCCTGGTTCGACCAGGACGGCGCTTCCTGCGACGACGGCGACTCCTGCACCGAGTCCGACATGTGCAGCGGCGGCGTCTGCTCCGGCGAGCCCAAGACCGACACCTTCGAGGCCAACGACTCCATGGGCGCGGCGGAGGCCATCGCGAATTTCAAGGACAACCAGGACTGGGAGACGACCGCGAAGACCCTCACGGCCACGTTGTTCCCGTCGGGCGATGTGGACTGGTTCCGCTACCACGACGAGGATGAGACAGGCGGCGCGATGTATCCCCGGGTGGACCTCCTCGACGTTCCCTCCGGGAGCGACTATGGCCTCTGCGCCTACTTCGAGTGCGACGGTGGAGGGAGCGACGTGAGCTGCGAGAGCGGGAGCAAGTCTTCGCTCGGCGGGCTCGAGGGTTGCTGCAGCAACAGCAGCGGCAGCGCCAGCGAGAGCGTCAGACTCAACCCCTGTTGCGGCGCCTTATGCCCGTTGAGCGACGAGTCGGGCACCGTCTTCGTCCAGATCAAGCGCTCCTCCGGTGCCACCACGTGTGAGCCCTACACCCTCATGTGGGGGGACAACTGAGATGGACGGGAGGGCTGCGGCGCTTGCGCTCGTGATGTTCGGAGTCGGGGGCTGCCTCACGCTCCCCGAGGCCCCCACGCTCATCGACGTCGAGGACACGGATGTCGAGGAAGTCGAGGTCGCCTCGGATGCGGATATGTTCGAGACCGATCATGCGGACGGCACCCACGATACTCCGGACCAGGAGACGGACACGGCGGAGGTCGACGCCGGCTGCGTCGACGGAGAGCCGTGTCCCGGCGTTGAGACGGGACCGTGCGAGCGGGCCGTCTGCGTGGAAGGGGCGTGCGAGGCGAAGCCGGATCCGCTTCAGGACGGCTCCGAGTGCGACGACGGAGACTCTTGCACGGCGATCGACGTGTGCAGCGACGGCGCATGCAAGGGTTACGAGACCCCGGACGACGCGCCGGGCAACTGGGCGCTCGCCTTCGGAGGGACCGGCGACGACGTCCTGACGGGACTCGACGTCGCGCCGGACGGCACCGTGCTGGCGGTGGGCCACTTCGACAGCCCGTCCGTCACGATTCCCAGCGAGAGCGAGGAGATCGAGTTGACCTTGCCCGAGGGCGCGGCGCAGGCTGGCTTCGCCGTCCTGCTGTCGGGTGACGGCGAGGTCCAGGACGCCTTCGTTGTCGGACATGGTGTGGAGGACTTCGGCCTCGGCGGTGTTGTGGCCCACGTCGACGGCACGTTCACCGTGGCCGGGTACTGGGTCGGCGAGGCTGCCTTGGGTGCCGACGATTTGCTCGACCCGGCGGGCGGCCAGTTCATCGCGCATCAGTCGGCGGGGGGCGAGGTGCTGTGGCGGATCCTCGTGCGCGGCTCCGAACCACTAGCCAGAGGCGCCACGGCTCTGGCACTAGATGGTGTGCCGGATGGTCGCCTCGTGTTTGCCGGCACGTTTGTGGGTGATCTGGATGTCTCGGGTGCCGAGGCCGCGGCGCCCGTCGCGTACGACGCCACCTATCCCAAGGGTGTCGTGGTCCAGGTCCAGCCGGACGGCACTGTCGACTGGGTACGAGAGATCGGCGCCAGTCCGGACGAGACCGGATTTGGCCTGGGGTACATGACGGCGGTGGCGTTGAGTCCGACCCGAACGATCGTCGGTGGCAGCCATGCGCTCCGGCTGGACACGTCCGACGGCGACGCCGCGGTTCCGATTCCTGGCTCGCCCGAGACGGAGGAGGATGCGTTCGTCGTGAGTTTCGACGCGGAAGGCCGGCCTCGATGGGCAACCGTGGTTCGGGCAGAGGGCGAGGATCAGGCTCCGATGGCGCTCCACGTAACCTCCGACGGCGCCGTTTCGTTCGCGTCACTGGTCGTCGGACAGGCGGATGTGTTGGGTTCGGCGGGCGAGACCGTCCCGCTGGAAACCGGCGAGCCGGACCCCGGGATGGACGGCGTAGTCGTGCACGCGTCGGACGAAGGCGAGATCGTGCGTGCCCGGAGGCTGGTGGGCAAGGGCCACCTCAGGGCACTGCTCCCCGGCCCGCTCGGAGGAACGTATTCGGTCGGGTGCGCGGAGCTTCCAACGCGTATCCCCGACGTCGGCGGTGACGGAGTCGTGGTGGGCAACGAGGAACCCTATGAGGACACGGTCTTCCTCGCACTCCACGACGCTGCGGGCGTTCTCGAGTGGGCCGTCGAGGTGGCGGAGGGTTCCCTCTGCTCGCGAGAGGGAATCCACTCACTGAAGGCGGTCCGTCCGGACGATGGCTCTATCGTCCTGGGAGGTCATCACTTCGAGGCCGGGACTTTCGGCGTCCCCGAGGCGATGCCGCTGGACCACGTCGGTGGGCGCGACGTGTTCGTGTCGAAGCTGAACTCGGCCGGGGGGCTGGGCTGCGGGGAGTAGCCGCCGTCAGGGCGCCGGGGCCGCGATGACGAACGGGTCCAGGCGGGAGATCTCCGCCGTGAAGCGGACCCGGTCGTCCTCGACGCGGATGTCGTCGACCGTCAGGGCGACGTCGAGGCGGTCGTTCGCCACGTGGTAGAGGCCGAGGGTGTCGGAGCCGGCCCCGCCGGGCGGGATCCAGGTCGCGGGGACGGTCAGCACCAGGGTGGCGTGCGGGTCCACCGGGTAGCCGTGGTCGCCGAAGGTGTAGCCGACGAGGTCCTCGCCGCCCGCGGTGAGGAGGTCGCGGGTGACCTCCAGCTCCAGCGCGTCGTCCAGGGCGCCCGGGGGGAAGTCGATGGTCAGCTGGCCGCCGAAGTAGCTCGCGAGGCCGCCGGTCGGGCCGACGGACGCGGACTCGGTGGCGACCTCCACGGCGGGGGGCCAGGTCGGCTCGGAGCCGTCGAGGCGGGCGTCCGAGGTCGCGTCCGGACGGCTCACGGCGTCCGGGGCCGACGTCGTGTCCGGGCCGCTCGCGTCGAAGCCGCCCTCTCCCTCCTCGACGGGGACGCACCCCGCGACGAGCCAGGCGAGGGTGACGGCGAGGACGAGGCGCGGAGTCGAACGACGCTGCATGGGGGCTCCTTGATCCGGCGCGGACCCGTCGGCGGCCGACGGCGAACGTCTGTCACACGCTCCCCGACGAAGCAAGCGACGTGCCACGGCCCGGAAACCGCCGCGAGCGGTTCTCCGCGGGCCGAGGGCGTGGCGCGGATGTCCGGAGTTGGAGGGCTCGTGCTCCACTCGACGGGGCATGGTTGATCCGCGAGGGGTGCCGGGTGATGATGCCGCCATGGTCCCCGTCCTCCCGCCCGTGCCCGACGACCTCGCCCAGGCGGACCGGCGGACCTGGGAGGACCTCGCGGAGCGCGCCGCCGACCTGGCGGACCGGGTGCGCGACGACGATCCCGGGGCCTGTCCCGGCTGCGGGCAGGAGGACTGGGTCCGCGACGGGCGGGCGAGCCGGCGGCACGGACTGGACGTCCAGATGTTCCGATGCCGGGGGTGCGGCCGGAAGCGGGCCGCGGGGGCGGACGGGCCGTTCCGTCATCCCATCTTCCCGCCCCGCGTCATGGTCCTCGCGCTGCTGCTCCGGAGGGAGGGATGGCCGCTGACCCGCATCGCGGGGGCGGTCGGCGTCGCCACCGGGGAGGGGAAGATCCGTCGCCCGAACCGCCAGACCGTGGGCCGCTGGGTGAAGCGCTACGACGGCGTGCTGGGGCACCTGCTCGGGGCCGAGGACGGAGACACCGCGGAGGAGGCGGAGGAGGCGCCCTCGTGGCGCCCCATCGAGGAGGGGGATCGGCTGGCGGCCCGCTTCGAGGTGCTGCGGACCCTGGCGGGGCGGGGCGGCGAGGGGGTCTTCCTCGCCTCGGACGGTTGGCGGGGCGAGGCCGACCCCGTGGTGCTGAAGGTGCTGGCGCGGAGCGAGGGTGACCGCGTGCGGAGGGAGTTCGCGCTTCGGGCGCGCCTCCGGCATCCCCACGTGGCGCCGGTGCGGGACTACGGCGTCCTGCCGGACGGCCGGCGCTGGTTCAGCCAGACGCGCGTCCGGGGCGAGGACCTGTTCCGCGCGGCGCGCGGCGCGCCCTTCGAGCGGGTCCTCGAGTGGCTCGTCGAGGTGCTCCGGGGCTGCGCGTACCTGCACGACCGGGGCGTCCTCCACCGGGACCTGAAGCCCGACAACATCCTCGTGGGACCCGACGGCCGGCCGCGCATCGTGGACTTCGGCATCTCCATCCTCCGCGACGAGGCGTCGGAGCAGGCGCCGTCCGGGTCCGTCGCCTACCTGCCGCCCGAGGTCCTGGGCGGCTCGCCGCCCTCCACGGACGCCGACCTGTACGCCATCGGCCGGACCTTCCACCACGTCCTCGCCCGGGCGCTGGCCCCCGCCGGAGAGCCGCCTCCTCCCCTGTCCGAGCGCCGCTCCGACGTGCCTCCCTGGTTCGACGAGGTGGTGGCGCGCCTGTGCGATCCCCGGAGGGGGCGTCGGTTCCCCACGGCCACGGCGGTCATCGAGGCCCTGGGCGCGGGCTCCGGCATCCCCTTCGCCACCGAGACGCGCGACACGGTGCTGGCGCGGGTCGCGGGGGCGCCCCTCGTGGGACGGGACGAGGCGCTCCCCGCCGTGTCCTCGGCGCTGGCCTCCGGCACCCGCGGCGTCCTGGTGGAGGGGCCCGGCGGCATCGGCAAGACGCGCCTGGTGGAGGCCTGGCGCCAGGCTCGACAGCTCGACGGGGGCGAGGTGATCCCGGGCGGGCTGGCCCCGCTGCTGCGGGCGGTGGTTCTGCGGCTCGGCTCGGGACACCCGCTGCTCAGGCGCCACGAGGACGTCGTGCGCCGACTGACGGGGGAGGGCGGCGCGCGCCCGGTGCCGGTCCGCCCGCGCGAGGGGATGCTGCGGGATCGGGACGCGCTGCTGGACCTGCTGGCGGCCGCGCGCCTCCAGGGGGCGGTGGTCGTGGTCGATCGCCTGGAGGAGGCGGACGCGCCGACGCTGGCCCTCGTGGACCTGCTGCTCGTCGGCGATGTGGCGGGGCCGGCGGTCGTCATGGCGGGCCGCCCGGCCGGCGCCTCCCTGGAGCGCCGGGTCCGCCGCTGGGTCGAGCGCGGTCGGCTGGCGTGCGTCACGCTGGAGCCGCTGTCGGAGCCCGAGATCGCCGCGTTGCTCTCCTCCGTGTTCGCCGACGACGACCTGGCCGGGCAGGTCGCGCCGCGCCTGCACGCGGCCACCGAGGGCCACCCGCGCTTCGTCGAGGAGGTCCTCCGGGGCCTCGTCGAGCGCGGGGCGGTGACGCGCGGCGCGGACGGCGGCTGGCGGCTGTCGGCCGAGGGGCCGCTGCCCGTGCCTCCACAGCTCGTGGACGCGTGCCGGGCGAGGCTGGAAGCGCTGGACTCCGCCGATCGGGACCTCCTCCTCCACCTCGCGGTGGCGCCGGGCCCGGTCCCGGCGGCGGCCGTGGCGGGCCTGGAGGGGGGAGACCGGGTAGAGGCGATGGCGTCCCGGGAGCTGGTGCGGACGGTTTCGGCCGAGGCCGGGACGTCCTGGGCCTTGGTCCACGAAGGGGTCCGGGAGGCCGCGTTGCTGGGCAGCGACGAGGACCGGCACGCGACGATATGTCGCACCGTCGCCGACGCGGTGGAGGCGGCCACCCCCGCCGCGGAGGACCGGCCCGCGGAGCTCCTCGCCGACCTGCTCGTGGGCGCAGGGGAGCCGGAGCGGGCCGTGCCCCATCTCCGGCGTGCGGCGCGGCGTGCGCGGGAGCGCTTCGACGTGGACCGGGCCCTGTCGCGGCTGGAGCAGCTCGACGGCCTGCTGGGGAGCGAGGACGGCGGGAGCGGACCGGACCGCGCCGGGCAGGAGCTCCGCGCCGAGGTGCTCCGGGAGCTGGAGCGGGTGCTGCGATACCGCGGTCGGCACGAGGAGCAGAGCGTGTGCCTCGACCGGCTCACGCTGCTGGCCCAGGCGAGCGGGCGCGCCGATTGGATGGCCGAGGCCGCCGGGCTCAAGGCCCTGTACTGGTTCGACCGGAAGCGCCCCGACATGGCGGCGCGCCTCTGCGGGGCGCAGCTCCCCGAGGCCCGCCGGGTGGGGGATCGCCGCGGGGTCGCCCGGCTGCTCTGGGTGCTGGCCATGGCGGAGCGGGTCCAGGGGCACCCGGAGCGCGGCCTGGAGCTGGGGGCGGAGGCCCTCGAGGCCCTCCGCGACGACGGGGATCCCGAGGCCGTGGAGCTGCGCGTCCAGCTCCGCATCAACGAGGGCAACGCCCACGCGCAGCGGCTCCACCTCGACCGGGCGGCGCGGGCCTTCGAGCGGGGCCTGGCGGTGGCCCGGCGGGAGGCCCTCTGGAGCTCCGCCATCGTCTGCACCATGAACCTCGGCATCTGCCACGCCATGCAGGGCGGCTACGGGCGCGCCCTGGACCTCTTCGACCGGGCCCGGAGCCAGGCGCGGCGCCTGGGCTGGGAGGAGCTGGCGAGGACCCTCCGGGCCAACCAGGCGGAGGTGGAGCGGAACCTCGGCCTGGCCGCGGCGGCCGCAGAGCGCCTGGAGCCCCTGGTGGCCGAGTTGGGCCCGGGCCGGGCGGACGGGATGGCGACGGACGCGCGTTGTCTCCTGGCCCTGTGTCGGCTGGACCTCGGCGATCGGACGGGGGCGTCGGCCCTGGTGGAGACCGCGCGCCGGGCCCTCCGCGCCGCCGATCGTCCCGCTCCCGCGCGGCTCGGACGCACCGAGGCGGCCGTGCTGCTGGCCGACGACACCCGGGAGACGCGCGCTCGGGCGGAGGCGGTGCTGCGTCGAGTCGCCGAAGGGGGCGGGCCGCCGTCGGAGGTGGCCCTGGCGGCGTCGCGGCTCGCCCGGCTCGCGCTGGACGACGGGCGCCTGGACGACGCCGAGGCGTGGAGCGAGCGCGCCTGCGACGCTCTCGATGATCGGCCGGGGAGGCCGCGCGAGGGGCGTGTGGAGGCGCTGCACGTCCGCGCGCGGGTGCTGCTGGCCCGGGAGCGGCGCGACGAGGCGCAGGCGGCGCTGCGGCAGGCCGTCGACGAGGTCGAGCACCAGGCCGCGGATCTGGACGATCGTACGCGGGAGATCTTCCTGGGGACCCCCGGCAACGAGGCCCTCCTGGAGGAGGCCGGACGGCGCCTGGGCGGGGTGCCCGGGGCGCTGGCCGGCGGCTCGGTGGACGCGGAGACCCGCGCGCGGGACCTGCGCGACGTGGTGCACGTGGCGCGGACCCTGGCGAGGGCCGGCGGGCTGGGCGCGGTGACGGAGGTGACCCTGGACGCCGCGCTGCGGCACGGAGGACTGGAGCGCGCCCACCTGCTGGTCCGGGAGGGCGAGCGCTTCGCCGTGCTCGGAGGGCGACGCGCGGGGCGTGCACCCCTCGACGGGGAGGCCTCGGAGCCCGAGCCCGACTTCCTGGAGCGGATGGCGCGATCGGGGGCCACGGCCGTCCAGGCGGACTCGGCGCGGGTCCGGTGGGCGGTGCCGCTCCACCACGGCGAGCGGGTCGTGGGCGCCATCCACCTGGACGGGCCCGCGCCGGCGCCGAGCCTGGACGACCACCGCCGAGTGCTGCTCGAGGGGCTGGCGGACCAGGCCGCGCTCGCGGTCCAGCACCAGCTCCAGGTGGACGAGCTGGAGCGCCTGCGGCGGCGCGCGGAGGCCGATCTGACGCGGACGCGGGCCCGGCTGCAGCAGGAGGCCAGCCGGCGGGCGCGCGCGGAGCGGGTCGTGGAGGCCGAGCGGAGGACGATCCGGCTGCGCCACCGCTACGACCGGATCGTGCACGGCTCGCGGGCGATGCGAGAGCTGCTCTCCCAGGTGGATCGGCTCGTGGACAGCGACGTGAGCGTGCTGATCACGGGCGAGTCCGGGACCGGCAAGGAGCTGGTCGCGCGGGCGCTCCACCACAACGGACCGCGGTCCAGCGGGCCCTTCGTGGCGCTCAACTGCGGGGCCATCCCGCCGAACCTCGTGGAGAGCGAGCTGTTCGGCCACGTGCGCGGGGCCTTCACCGGCGCCCACCGCGACCGCCGCGGGCACTTCGCGCTGGCGGACGGCGGGACCCTGTTGCTGGACGAGATCGGGGAGATCGCCCCGGACGTGCAGATCCGGCTCCTCCGGGTGCTGGAGACCGGCGAGGTCATGCCGGTCGGCGGGACGAAGCGCGTGCCGGTGGACGTGCGCATCGTGGCCGCCACGAACCGGGACCTGCGCGAGGAGGTGGCGGAGGGGCGTTTCCGTGAGGACCTCTACTACCGGATCCAGACGGTGACCCTGGGCCTGCCGCCGTTGCGGGAGCGCCCGGAGGACATCCCGCTGCTCGTGGAGCACTTCGCCCGGCAGGTCGTGGAGGAGCGCGGAGGCGAGCGCGCCCGCTTCGGCCCGGCCGTCATGGAGCGTCTGAAGGGCCACGCCTGGCCGGGCAACGTCCGCGAGCTTCGCAACGTCGTGGAGTACGCGACCCTCTTCGCCGAGGGCGGCGAGGTCCCCGCCGACCTGTCGCTGCCCTTCTGACTCCCCCACGACGTCGGCGAGGGCGCCTGACGCCCCCCGGGTGCTACTTCACGGTCACGGGAGTGGGGTCGGCGCCGGTGTCCGGCTCGATCATGAAGGTGAGGGTGACGAGGCTCGAGGGGATGTCGTAGAGGCTGAACTCCGCGTCCATCCGGAAGCCGAGCACCAGGGTCTCCCCTCCCGGGAGGAGGTTCACCAGGTCGGGGTTGCAGCGCGTGGGCTCCCCGGGGCCGCCGCAGGGCAGGCTCACGTAGGTGATCATCCCGGTGTCCACGTCCAGGCGGAACAGGCCGCCGTCCACGAGGTAGACGAGGCGGCCGTCGGGCGTCATCACGAACTCGCTCAGGTCCACCTCCGGCCCGGAGGTCTCGCGCAGGGTGCGCGTCTCCACGTCGACCATCACGATGCCGTCGTACGCCGAGCTCTGGAGCACCGAGTAGATGAGCACCACCTGCCCGTCCGGCGTCACCGAGTAGATCGGCAGGTCGGCTCCGAGCTCCAGGACCTCGATGTCCAGGGTCTCCGTGTCGATGAACAGGAGGCTGTAGGCCGCCTCGGTCTCGATGCCCGCGACCCGCTCCAGGTCCGCCCGGCGGCCGAAGGCGAGGGCCCAGCGCCCGTCCGGCGAGAAGTCCACGGGGCCGAACCCGGGCAGGTTCTCGACGAAGGTCCGGGCCTCCAGGTCGATGACCGACACCGGGTCCTTCGAGCAGTGGGTCGGCGCCAGCATGGCCGTCTCGCCGTCCGGGGCGACCTCCAGGCTCGAGGCGCAGTTGGGGACCGCGATGTCGTGCGGCTCCAGGCCCGGTCCTTCGAAGAGCGTCACCGTGCTCTGCATGTTCTCGTTCGGCTGCACGGCCGCCAGATCCCCCGTGGAGGGGATCCAGCGCACGTCCTCTGTCCGCGTCGGCAGGTCCAGGCTCCGCGGCTGGCCGCCGTCGAGGTCCAGGACGACGATCCTGTGCACGTCCGGCTCCCCGTCGAGCTTCCAGGGGCCCCTCGTCCACGCCGCGATCCGGCGGTGCTCCTCGTCGATGGACAGGTGTGTCGCGCTGCCCTTGAGCGGCCAGGACCGGGTCTCGCGTCCCGTCGAGAGCGAGATCTCGTGGACCGTGGACAGGAGCCGATCGCTTTCGTCCCGATCACCCCAGGCGTGCGACAGGAAATAGGCCCGCTCGCTCGCCCCGAACACCATCTTCGTCGTGGCGCTCCCGTCGCCGTCGCCTACGGGCAGGCGCACGGCGCGCAGATCCTCCAGGTCCACCGCCCACACGGTCGCGCCGTGCTCCTCTGCCGACTTGGTCACCAGGTAGCGGCCGTCGTCGCTCAGGGCCAGCTCCTCCCCGAGGGTCTGCCCGCCCGGCTTGTTTCCGGGCGTGGACTCCCCCTCGTTCATTCCGCCTTCCCAGCAGCCGACAAGCGCGATGGTCGCCGCCACCGCCAGTCCGAGCCCGCGTGTCCATCGTGCGTTCCGCATCGTCCTTCTCCTGTCGCTGAGTGGGGCCGGGCACCGCGCCGCGGCCTCGCCCACCCCTGGAGCAAAGGCGGTGCCACGAGGTGTACGATCGGCGTGGGGCGGTCGCGAACCCCCGTCATGTGGGGGCGGGGGCGAGTCGAACAAGTGGCGAGCGTGCGCGTCGACCTCCTCCTTCGCACCTTCGACGCCTGGCCTCGCGGTCATGTGCGATCGGAGAGGGGACGTCCGCTCGGCGGCTGTGGCTGGTCCGGGCTCCGAGACGGTCCTATGATCGACCGACACGTGGGAGGAACGCGCGATGGTCGACAAGGTGGACAAGAGCGACGAGGAGTGGCGGGAGCACCTCACCGAGGAGCAGTATCGCGTCGCCCGGGAGGGCGCGACCGAGCGGGCCTTCACCGGCGAGTACTGGGACACGAAGACCCCCGGCACCTACCGGTGCGCGTGCTGCGGGACCCCGCTGTTCACGTCGGAGACCAAGTACGAGTCGGGCTCCGGGTGGCCGAGCTTCTGGGAGCCCGTCGACCAGGGGCACGTCCGGACGCGATCGGACCTCAGCCTCGGCATGGAGCGGACCGAGGCCTTGTGTGCGGCGTGCGACGCCCACCTGGGACACGTCTTCCCGGACGGTCCCCAGCCGACGGGCCAGCGGTGGTGCATCAACTCGGCGGCGCTCCAGCTCGATCCGGAGATCGACTCGGACTGACGGCGGCTAGCCGCCGAGGTCGCCCACGCCGACCAGGTCCACCCCGGCGCCGACCCTGCGCTCGCGGGCGACGGCGTGGATGGCCCGGGTCACGGCCACGTCCTGGACGGCCAGGCCGGTGGAGTCGAAGACCGTGAGCGTGGCGTCGCCTCGGGGCGTCGGCCTGTCCACCCCTCCCTTGCCCTTGCCCTTGCCCTTGCCCTTGCCCTTGCCTGCTCTCAGACGCGCAATATCCATCGTTTCCGACCGGGTGCAATCCGGCGCCGGGCGCCGTACCGCCGCGCGGCCCTCACTTCTCCGACTTCGAGATTGGTCTGGAGGGTTCACCTGCGCGAAAAGACCTCGAAACACGGGGCCGCTACCCATGGAGCACGCGGGACGGCCGCCCGGAGTGCCCGTCCCCCATCGCGTGATCGCGGCCGCGGGCCGCCAGACCAAGGAGTAGTGCGCATGCGTGCAACCCCCACCCACCTGTTCCTCGCGGCCGCGCTGGCCCTGTCGCCGTCGACGGCCCTCGCCCAGGAGGAGGGTGGCGAGCAGAGCGTCGTCGATCTCTCCGGGTTCGTCGACACGTCGGTCTTCGTCCCCATGTCGGGCTTCGCGGACGACGGCGACGAGGTCCTCCTCGGCCTGGACCAGGCCGAGATCGACGCGGAGATCACCCCCACGAGCGGGATGCTCGTCCGCGTGGACCTGAACTGGTTCCCGTCCGACACGGGGTCGGCGGGCGAACTGGGCTACGACGACTTCGTGGAGCAGGCCTTCGCCGAGTACGTCTTCGGCGGCGGCGACACCGGCGTGTTCTTCAAGGCGGGCAAGTCGAACGCGCCCATCGGCGTGGAGGCCGTGGATCCCCACGAGATGTACCAGTACAGCCACAGCCTGCTCTTCGACTTCGCCACCCCGACGAACCTCACGGGCTTCTTCGGCGGCTATCGCGGCGAGTCCCTGGGGGCCCAGGTGTGGGTCGCCAACGACTGGGACATGCCCGCCACCGAGCGCGACGCCAGCGTGGGCGGCCGCGTGGACTGGTCGGACGACTGGGGCGGCGTCGGCCTGTCGTCGACGTACGGTCCCGTGGTCGCCGACGACCCCCGGTTGATGCTGGACCTGGACTCCAGCGTCTACTTCGGGGACTTCACCGGCTTCGTGGAGCTGAACCTCCAGAACACGGACGACGACACCGTGTTCGGGGCCTCCGTGAAGGGCAACTACGCCTTCGGCGACTTCGGGAGCGTCACCGGGCGCTACAGCTGGCTGGACGACGACATGGAGATCACGGGCGCGTACCTGTTCGACTTCAACGAGTACTTCATCGGCGCCCTCGAGGTGCGGGCGGACATCCCCGACGAGGGGGACACGACGACCTTCGCGGCCCTGGAGCTGATCGGGATCCTGCCGTAGATCGGCGAAACGTGGACGTGGACGGCGCACCGATGGGACGCCGTCCCTACTCCGAGCAGGGGGGATCCGAGGGCTCCGGGAGGGGGGTCTCCGGGCCCCCGAGCTCGGCGTCGAGCATCCGGACGACCCGTCGGACGGCCCGGTGGGCGGGCTGGAGGCGGAGGGACGCCAGGTATGCCTCCCGGGCCTCCTCGAGGCGTTCGTCCTCCACCAGCACGTCCCCACGCTGGCGGAGCACGGCGGCCCGCTCGCACGGATCGTCCGCGACCCGCAGGGCCCGGGCCACCTCCCGGAGGGCCTCCTCCGCGTCGCCCTGCATGCGCAGGCTGTGGGCGAGCTCGCGGCGTGCGGCGGACCACGTCGGCCGGAGGGCGACCACCGTCTCCGCGTAGGCCTGGGCCACGCGGAAGTCCCCGCGATCCTGGGCGCAGAGGCCCGCCGCCATGAACAGCCGGGTCGCTCGCGGCGAGGCCCACGCGACCCACTGGGACTCGTCGATCTCGCGCCGAAGGTGGAGCAGGGTCGCGATCAGCTCGTCCCGGTCCGGCGGGCCGACGACCTTCGCGTCCACGCCGACGATCTGCTCGTCCCAGCGCGTCACGGCCGTCGGGGTCCGGGCGACGACGTGGTCGCACTCGATCTCGTCGTCGGGGGCCAGCACCACGGACGGCGCCAGGTCCTCGCCCAGCACCGGCGGGGGCTCCGCGTCCGGGTCGTCCCGGGGAGCGGCGAGGGTCTTCGGCTCGTGGGGCTGCAGGTGCTCCCGGGCCCAGCGCAGGAAGCCCTCCAGCTCGATCCGTTGGGCCGACGGCACGGTCCAGCCCGGGCTGGCGAAGAAGAACACCGTGTAGGCCTCGAGGAACCCTGCGTCCAGGACCTCCACGAGGGCGTCCAGGTAGGGCTCGGCGTCGGCCTCGCCGGCCTCGCGCTGCTGCTTCCAGGAGCGGGCGAGGGCGCGCCGGGCCAGCCACTCCTCCAGGTAGGGGAGCGACGCGGTGGCCTCCTCTTCCAGGCTATGCCGGCCCACGAGGCGCCCCACCGCGTAGGCCGCCCAGGCCTTCGCGACCGGCTCGGGCTCCTCCGCCAGGTCCGGGTGGACCAGGAACTTCGGATCCTCGCGGAGCTCGTCCAGGGTCGTGGGCTTCCCACGGCCGGCGTGGGCGCACCCGACCAGGAGGGCGACCGCGAGCATCAGGACGCTGCGTGTCGCGCTCACAGCCATCGCTTCCTGCGGAACCAGAGGAGCATGGCCACGGCGATCCCGCCCATGAGCGCCAGCGCGAAGAAGTACCCGAAGTCCCATCCCAGCTCGGGCATGTTGAAGCGGGACACGGACCGCTCGAAGTTCATGCCGTACACGCCGGCGATGAAGCTCATGGGCATGAAGATGGTGGCGATGATGGTCA
The DNA here is from genome assembly GCA_051747385.1 of Myxococcota bacterium. Lineage (GTDB taxonomy): Bacteria > Myxococcota_A > UBA9042 > PHBI01 > JACKFB01 > JBNJGB01. The sequence goes on along the minus strand of JBNJGB010000002.1, from coordinate 56,523 downwards.
GGACCTTCATCACCTCGTTCATGCGGTGGCCGATCATCGTCGTGTACAGGTCCATCAGGCTCGCGCCCGTCTCCCGGAACGTCTCGAACAGCTCCACGAGCTGGAGGACGTGGTCCTCGAGGTCCCGCAGGAACACCAGCGTCTCGCTCTGGAACCGCGGGGAGCCCTCCCGCCGCAGGGTCGCCATGGCGTCCCGGAGCGGCCAGATGGCCCGGCGCATGGACAGCAGGTCGTGGCGGATCCCGACGAGGCGGGCGGCCACCTCCTCGTCCGGGTCCCGGAGGATGTCCGCCTCCAGGTCCTCGAGGGCGTCGCCGTACCGCTCCAGGACCGGGAAGTAGTTGTCGACGATGGCGTCCATCAGAGCCCAGGCCAGGAAGTCGGGCCCGTGGTCGCGGACGCGCCCCGTGTGCCGGCGGAGGCGGTCGCGCACCGGGTCCAGGCAATCCCCCTCGTGCTCCTGGAACGTCAGCACGAAGCCGTCGCCCACGACGACGCCGACCTGCTCCAGGTCGAGGCCTCCGTTCACCCGGCGGCCCATGCGCGTGATGATGAGGTCGAACTCGTCGTAGACGTCGACCTTGGGGCGCTGGTGGGCGTGGACCAGGTCCTCCAGGGCCAGGACGTGCAGCCCGAAGGCCTCGCCCAGGTCCCGGATGGTGTCGAGAGCGCGGAGGCCCCGGACATCCACCCATACGACGGGAAAGCGGCTCCGCAGCGCGACGATCTCCGGGACCGTCTCCGGGGACTCCTCCTTCAGCTCGTCCGGCCCGTACGCGATGACGCGGATCTGCGTCTCGGGCGCGTCCGGAGGGACGAACAGGGTGCCGGGAGCCGCTCCCGGTCTCGTGTGGTGCTTCGGCCGCCGGAGCGGGCGCAGGCCCAGCTTCATCAGGTTTGGGATGACCATCGGTGCTCCTCGCCCGGGAGACGCCAGGAGAGGGTCGCGGGTCCTGCGGCGCGCGCCAAGTTTTCGGCGGGCCGGCCCGTCGCCGCCGCAGCGCCAGCAGCGCGAGCCGGCACCGTAGGGAACCCCACGTCGCGGCACAAGGCGGCGCCGGGATCTGCTATGTATGCGCTCGTCCTCGATGCGGAGGCGGCGCTTGACGAATCCCGGGACGGCACACGGCGCGGGCGGGCGGTCGCTCGATCCGCCCCTCCTGCGGCTGTCGGGGCTGGCCGCCGAGGCGGGGGGGCGGGTCCTCGTGCGCGGGATCGACCTGGATCTGCGCGGCGGGGAGCGCGTGGCGCTGGTGGGGCCGTCCGGCTCGGGGAAGACCACCATCCTCCGCGCCGTGGCGGGGTTGGACGATCCGGCCGGCGGCGAGGTGCTCCTGGAGGGTCGGGCGCCGGACGCGGTCGGCTGGCCGGCCTTCCGCCGCCGGGTGGTCTACGTCGCGCAGCAGCCGACCCTGCCCGGCGTGCCCGTGGCGGAGGTCCTCTCGCGTCCCTTCCGCTTCCGGACCGCGTCGGGTCCCTTCGACGCCGACCGCGCTCGGAACCTGCTGGCCCGCTGCCTCCTCGAGGACGTGTGGGACCAGTCGGCGCGGACCCTGTCGACCGGCCAGCAGCAGCGGGTGGCCCTGGTGCGGGCGCTGCTCCTCGACCCGGCGTGCCTCCTGCTCGACGAGCCGACGAGCGGGCTGGACGCGGACGCTCGGGACGCGGCGGAGGACCTGGTCCGCGAGGCCACGGCCGAGATCGGCGCGGCGGCGATCGTCGTGACCCACGATCGGGCCCAGTCCGAGCGGCTCTGCGATCGCGTCGTCGACGTGGAGGCCTGGCAGGAGGGGGGCGATGTCCGAGGGTGAGGCCGCCGTCGGCGCGATCCCGCTCGACACCCTGGACCTGGTCCTCGCCGGGGCGCTGGTCCTGGTGGCCGGGGTCATCAGCGTGGCCCTGCGCCTGGGGCTGGGCCGACGCCTGGCGCTGGCCTCGGTGCGGACCATCGTCCAGCTCCTCCTGCTGGGCTACGTCCTGGAGTGGATCTTCGCCCTGGAGCGCGCCGTGCCGGTGCTGGGGCTGGTGGGCCTCATGCTGATGGTGGCGGGCCGCGAGGCGGTGCGACGCTCCGAGCGGACCTATCGCTTCGCCACCGTGGAGGCCATCGGCTCCCTCGCCTTGACCGGCGTGCTCACGACGGTGGCCGTCACGGAGGGGATCATCGGCATCTCGCCGTGGTTCGATCCCCAGTACGTCCTGCCCATCCTGGGGATGATCCTGGGAAACGCCCTGAACGGCATCTCCCTGTGCCTGGACAAGCTCCTGGAGTCCCTGGACGAGCGCCGCGACCTCGTGGAGGCCGACCTGGCCCTGGGCGCCACCCGTTGGGAGGCGGCGCGCGACGCCGTGGCCGACTCCGTCCGTCGGGGCATGATCCCCATCCTCAACGCCATGATGGTGGTGGGGATCGTCTCGCTCCCGGGCATGATGACCGGCCAGATCCTCGCCGGCGCGGACCCGCTCGACGCCGTGAAATACCAGATCGTCGTCATGTGCATGCTCGCAGCGGCCACGGCCCTGGGCTCCATGATGGTCGCCCTCCTGGCGTTCCGGCGGCTGTTCAACGAGCGACATCAGCTTCGGGCCGAGCGGATCCAGACCCGGTAGCCCGGGCGATTCACGTGGGGCGTGCCGGGGAATCCCTGGTGTCTCGCGATGGCACGATCGCGCCCCCGTCTCAGTCTGCATCGGAACGCCCTTCTGGCACGTCGTCTACAGGAGTTCTCGGGGTCGGCCGCCTCGAGCGAGGAGCCGGCGAGGACGACTGGAATGCTGCGTTGCCGCGACATCGCGAGCCGTGAACCCCGAGACGGCGGGCCGGGCCCGATAGGCCTCCGCCGGCTCTCCGGGCCGGAGGAGGGCGCGGGATGTCCGAGCGGCGCGCGGCCCTCCGACGTGAGGCGGCTCACCCACCACCGCGACGGGGAGGCGTGGCGTGTGGATGGTCGCACGCTCCGTGTCAGAAGCCACAGAACGGCGGGCAGGCGGTGTTCCAGAACGCCCGGAGCGAGTGACATCGCGGGCTCGCGACAGAGCGACAGCTTGACGAAGGAGCATCCTGATGAGTAGCCGGGTCTTGCCCAGGTTCGACATCCTCAACCCACAGAGCGTCTCGGAAGCCGTCGAGATGCTCTCCAGCCACGACCACGTGTCCGTCCTCGCCGGCGGCACGGACATGCTGATCTGGAACTACATCCGGAAGGTGGCTCCGGCCGCCCTGCTCAGCCTGAAGGACCTGCAGGGCCTGGACCTCCTCGAAGGCGAACGGGGGGCGGGCCTGCACCTGGGAGCGAAGGCGAAGGTCGCGGACCTGCTCACGGACGGCGTGGTGGCCGAGCGGTACCGGGCGCTGTACGACGCGGCCTACACCTTCGCGACGCCCCAGATCCGCAACATGGCCACCGTGGTCGGCAACGTCATGCGCGGCTCCCCGGCCCGCGACTGCTCCTGCGCCGCCCTCGCGCTCGGGGGAGAGGTCGAGCTGGAGGGCCCGGACGGCCGCCGCACCGACGAGCTGGCCGTCGGCCTCCGCGTCCGGGAGCCGGGGCCCGACACGCGCTCGGCCTTCCACCTTCTCACCCGGGTCCACGAGGATCTGGCCAGGCTCAACGCCGCGGCCCGCCTGGAGGTGGAGGACGGCGTCTGCCGGGAGGCGCGCACCGCCATGAGCTGCGTCGGGCCCACCCTCGTGCGTCTCGGCCCACCGCCGACCCATGCCCGACCGTCGTCGTGGACGCCGAGCCGGCCCTCGTCCTCTCGGCGGTCGCGGACCTCCCGGGAGCCGCCCACGTCACGGTCGCGGCGCGCGCGCTGCCCGAGGGAAAGCTGAAGGGGTTCGGCGCCGCGGACATCGCCACGTTCCGGGACGCCGGCGCCTTCGACTGGATCCTCGTCGGGGCCGCGCGCCGCCCCCTCGAGGCGCCCGCCGATCACGAGCCGGTGGTCCCGCCCGACACGACGATCCACGTGGCCGTGATCGGGCTCGACGTGATCGGGGCGGCCCTGGACGACGACCTGGTCTTCAGGGCCGACCTCGCCGGGCCGCGCATGGGCCTGGCCCCGGGCGATCGCATCACGGAGGAGGCGCTCGTCCGCCTCGCGAGCCACCCCCTGGGGCTGTTCAAGGGGGCGCCGCCGGGCGCGGATCGCCTGATCTTCGCGGACAAGGCGGACACCCCGACGCGCCGGGCGAGTGGCGAACGGTTCGCCGGGCTGCTGCGGGCGATGGAGGCTCCACCGGCGGATCGCGTCGTGGTGGGGCAGGCCCTGGAGCGGCTCCGCGTGCCCTCCACCGATCGGCTGGAGGGCAGGGCGTGAGCCTCAGGGTCGACGGGATCGTGCTCGCCGCGGGCATCGGCACGCGGATGGGGCGGACGAAACAGCTCCTCTCGTTCCGGGGGCGGACCGTCCTGGAGTGCGTCGTCGACGCGGCGCTCGGCTCGTCGCTGACCCGGAGCGTCGTCGTCCTGGGGCACGAGGCGGCGCGCATGGAGTCGCTCCTGGCGGACCGGGACGTCGCCACCGTCTTCAACCCGGACTACGAGGCCGGCCAGGGCTCCTCCACGAGCGTCGGCGTGGAGGCGACGCACGAGGAGGCAGGACGCCCTGCTCTTCCTCCTGGCGGATCAGCCGCCCGTCACGCCGGAGAGCATCGACGAGATCCTCGGCGCGTACAGGGCCTGTCCCACCCCCATCGTGCTGCCGGTCTACGAGGGGAGGCGCGGCAACCCCGCGGTCTTCGATCGGGAGACCTTCCCGGGGCTGCGCGCGCTGGCCCCGGACCAGGGCGCCCGGGCGCTCTTCGACCGGTTCGGCGAGCGCATCCTGCGGGTGCCGGTGGCCGATCCCGCGATCCACCTCGACGTCGACACCGAGGAGGACTACCAGCGCCTCCTCCGGGGCCGTCCGGAGTAGGTCGCCGGCGTCCGACGTGCCGCTCGTCAGAGGTGGTGTGAGACGGTATTGTCGGGACGAGATTGTTCGGAGAAACCGAATGGAGCTCCCCGATCCCGACACCCTCCGCTGCTTCGAGGCCGCGGCCACGAAGCCGACCTTCCGCGCCGCCGCCGAGCGCGTCCACCTCTCGCCGGCCGCCTTCAGCGGTCGCATCCGGCAGCTCGAGAGCCTGCTGGACGTGACCCTCTTCGAGCGCACCACGCGCCGCGTCGTCCTGACCGCCGCCGGGCGTCGCCTGCTCCCCCACGTACGTCGCGCGCTCCGGGAGCTCGCCCGGTGTGGGGAGGTCGCCCGGGACGAGGACGCCCGCGTGCCGTTCACGCTGGTCCTGGGCACCCGCTACGAGCTGGGCATGAGCTGGCTGGTGCCCGCCATCGCGGACCTGCGCGAGTCACGACCCGAGCGGAAGCTGGAGCTGTACTTCGCGGACAGCCCGGACCTGCTGAGGCGGGTCGCGCTCGGGCGGCTGGACGCCATGATCTCCAGCGCCCGCCTCGTGGACGCCGGGCTGGCCTACGCGCTGCTCCACGAGGAGCGCTACGTGCTCGTCGCCTCGCCCGATCTGCTGGAGGCGCGTCCCCTGGCCGGACCGGAGGACGCGCCCCGCCACGTGCTCCTGGACATCCACCGGGACCTGCCCCTGTTCCGCTACTTCCAGGACGCGCGCTCCGGTCAGGAGCGGTGGGCCTTCGCGGACTCCGAGCTCCTGGGCACCATCGGCCCGGTCCGACACCGCGTCCTGGAGGGCGCCGGCGTGGCCGTCCTGCCGCGCTACTTCGTGCAGCCCGATCTGGACGCGGGCCGGCTCCGGGAGGTCTTCCCGGACACGGAGCCGGAGCGCGACTGGTTCCGCCTCGTCTGGCGCGAAGGCCATCCCCTGGACGACGAGCTCCGCGCCCTGGCCGGCGAGCTCGCGGAGCGGCCCCTGAAGTAGATCCCCGGGGTTCCTGCGCCGGGCTCCGCCGTGGTACGCACGACATATCGTCACAAGCCATGGTTGGAGCCAACGTCGCGCCGGCGTCACCGGGCGGGCCGCGCTGCGTCCGACGCAGCAGGGAGGAGACTCCGTGAGGATCGTCCGCACCCGCGACCTGGAGGGCACGGGTCGGCAGGTCGTCTCCGAGGGATGGAGCAGCAAGCGACTTCTCCTGCGTCGGGACGGGCTCGGCTTCTCGCTCCACGAGACCGTCGTGGCGCCGGGGGCGGTCCATCGCATGTGGTACAAGCACCACCTGGAGGCGGTCTTCTGCGTCGGGGGTGACGGGAGCGTGGAGGACCTGGCCACCGGAGAGGTCCACCGCCTGGAGGACGGCGTGGCCTTCGCGGTCGATCAGCACGAGCGGCACGTCCTCCGGGGCGGCTCGGAGCCCATGCGCCTCGTCTGCGTGTTCAACCCGCCCATCGCGGGGAGGGAGCAGCACGATCCGGAGGGCTCCTACGACGAGCTGAAGCGACAGGTCTTCATCATCGGCCTGGACGACTTCAACCTCCAGAAGGCCCGGGCGATCACGGACGCGGACGAGACCGAGTTCCACGGGCTGCTGGACTACGACGACCTCATCACGCCCGAGAGCTACGACTTCCAGGGCATGGTCGACGAGGCCCTGCGGGAGCTCCGCGCGTTCGAGGGGCCGGTGGACGCGATCATCGCCCACTGGGACTTCCCGGTGAGCACCATGGTCCCGATCCTGAATCGGGAGATGGGGCTCCCGTACGTGCCGCTCGTCTCCATGCTCAAGTGCGAGCACAAGTACTGGAGCCGGGTGGAGCAGAAGAAGGTCCTCCCGGAGCTGGTGCCGCAGTTCGACGCCGTGGACCCCTTCGACGACCAGGCCCTCGAGCGCCTCCGCGTCGACTTCCCCTTCTGGCTGAAGCCGGTGAAGTCCTTCGCCTCGTACCTGGGCTTCCGCGTCGAGGACGAGGCGCAGTTCCGGGAGGCCATCGCCGAGATCCGCGAGAACATCCGCCGCATCGGCGACCCCTTCAACGTCGTGATGGACTACGTCGATCTGCCGCCCGACATCGCCGCGGTCGACGGCAACTGGTGCGTCGCCGAGGAGCTGATGAGCGGCTGGCAGTGCGGCGTGGAGGGCTACGTCCTCCACGGCCAGACCCGCGTCCACGGCATCTTCGACTGCTACAAGGACCGCAACGGCTGGAGCTTCAACCGCTACGAGTACCCGAGCCGCTGGCCGCGGCGCGTGCAGCAGCGGATGATCGACGCCGTGGGCCGGCTGATGCCGCACCTGGGCTACAACTCGGCGCCCTTCGGCGTGGAGTTCTTCTGGGACGAGGCGCGGGACAAGCTCTGGCTCATCGAGGTGAACACGCGCATCTCCCAGTCCCACAGCGACCAGTTCGAGAAGGTCCACGGCATCTCGAACCACGAGATCGCCATCAACGTGGCCCTGGGTCTCCGGACCAGGGTGCCGCGCCCGCGGGGCGCCTTCCAGTGCGCCGCCAAGTTCCACCTGCGGCGCTACGCCGACGCCGTCGTGGAGCAGGTGCCCGACGAGGCCAACCTCGCCGCGGTGGCGCGGGCCATCCCCGGCACCGAGGTCCACGTCACCGTCGAGCCCGGCGCGCGCCTGTCCGACCTGCGGGACCAGGACTCCTTCAGCTACGAGATCGCCACCGTGCACCTGGGGGCCGAGGACCAGGCCGAGCTCCTGGCCCGGTTCCGCGAGTGCGCCGAGATGCTGGACTTCCGCTTCTCCGACGGCGGCCGTCCGGAGGACGTCCAGTTCCTCGATCCCGTCTCCTGGGAGTAGGCACCGGTAGCCGGCGGGATGGCCGAGGCGGGCGATCGCGTCCGACCGGACTTCGAGCGCCCCGGTTTCACGTGCCCCCGTGCTGGTTGGCGTCCCGCGCGGTATGCACCCGCCAGGTCGGTTTCTTCGAAGCCGGGTAGATCGAACCAGCGAGTCGTCCGTAGGAGCCCCCCGCTCGCTAGTCGATCCCGGGCACCCCGGTGCCCGCCCCGACGGAGTAGCCCACATCCCACCCCCGACAAGGAGAGAGGCGATGCCCGACCTGAACGACGAGTTCATGGCCCGCATCCGGAAGCACACGGACCAGGGCGAGATCTGGATGGAGGACGGCAACTTCCTCGGCGCGGCGGACATGTTCCAGAAGGCGCTGACCCACGTGCCGCCGCCCATCACGGACTACGAGGCCTCCACTTGGATCCTGACCGCGCTCGGGGACGCCCGGTTCCTGGCGGGGGACTACGAGGGCGCGCTCGACGCCCTGACCGAGGCCGTCCAGTGTCCCGGAGGCCTCGGCAACCCGTTCATCCACCTGCGGCTGGGTCAGTGCCAGTACGAGGTGGGCGACATGGACCGGGCCGCCGACGAGCTCGCGCGCGCCTACATGGGCGACGGCGAGCGCATCTTCGAGACGGACGATCCCAAGTACCTGGAGTTCGTGAAGAGCAAGCTCGACGCCCCGGCTCCCCAAGCGGCGGCTGCGGGCGCGCCCGCCGAGGAGCCGGCCGGCGCCGGGAAGAAGGGGATGCCCGGCCCCATGAAGGGGGTCCTGGCCATCGCCATCGTGCTCGCGCTCGGGGTCGTCTACATGCTGATCGTCGGTCTGCCCCAGCAGTAGGCGGAGCGTACCCACGCCCCGGCGACCCGATGGAGGAGCCGCCATGGCCGCCCACGCCGCCCTCTATCTGCCGTACGAGGACGTGGATCTCGTGCAAGTCTTCGGGGCGGGCGCGTGCGAGCGCGGAGCGACCGAAGACGGCGCGCACTTCCGCGTGAACCTCGACGGGGACCTCGTCCTGTTCTCGGTGATGCCGGAGGGCGAGGTCCCCGGTCACCTCGACGGGCTCCGGGGCTACATCGACGCCCTGGACGCCGAGGAATGGCGGAAGCGGGACGCCCGCCGGGTCGTCGGCCTGGCCCGGACCGTGCTGGGCCTCGTCACGGAGCGGGAGTTCGAGGACAACCACGCCATCTGGCAGAGCCTGTTCCGCATCGCCGACCGCTACGACGGCTACGTGTTCGTCTACGGGAGCGTGCTCATGCCGGAGGGGCAGATCATCATCGGGCCGCTCCGGCGTTAAACGCGTGCCTGCCGCCGGGTCCGACGTCGCCGCCCAGGTATCCGGCAGTGATGCCGACTCTGGCGCAGAAGCCAGTGGAGCGCTGGACGAGGGCCCTGCGCGTGTTGCACGTGTGCGACGAACCAGCGAGGACGACCTCGGCGATGGCGTCAGCACGTCGCCGTACTTCAGGATCTCCATGCTTGGACTCCTTGAATCGTGTTGGTGGAACCGGGCCGGCGGGGCATCCGCCCACTGGGGCCTGCAGCAGGAGGGGGCGGGGCGAAATCGATTTCGCTCGAACGGGTGTTCAGGGCAGCAGGTCCGGGATGCGCCGGATCTGACTTACGGAAACCAAGAGCCGGAGGTGCTCCTGGATGGCCTCGATCTGCCGACGGATCGGACCGAAGAGCATCTCGCCCTCCGTGGCGTCCCCTCGGCGACCCGGGAGGGCATCGAGCCGTCGCGCCCCGAGGTCGGCCTGCGGTCGCCGCACCGGGAGCGGCCGCCTCGGCGCCGGTGGTGCGGTGCGGCCCACCGACGCTTCCATGCGAGCACGATGAGGCCGGACGATGGCAGGCGCAATCGTCGGGAACGCTGTCGGCGTGGCGGCCGTCGAGCGCCACGAGGAGGGGACCGCATCGGTGGGCGGATGCCGAATCCGCCTGTGGAATCGGGGGGCCTGCGCGCCTTGCGATGCTTCGGACCCCGTGGTTATCTTGCCGCGCCGGCACGACGCCCGGTAGGAGGCCGAAGACGTGAACCCGCTCGACACGCCGCTCCCGCTGGCGGGGCTGGACGCGACCGCGGTGGACGAGGCGGTGCTGCGCCGCCTGGCCGCGTTCGGTGACAACTGGTTCGGCAAGGTGGGGAACGAGCAGCAGCTTTCCCAGTCGTTCCTCAATGGCCTCTGCGAAGCCCTGGGGACGCCCAAGCCCACGGATGGGACGCTCCCCGAGGCGGACTACCAGTTCGAGCGGCCCGTCGTCGTCCCGGGCGTCGAGTGGGGGCGCATCGATCTCTACAAGAAGGGCCACTTCGTCCTGGAGGCCAAGTGCGGTCGGACCCGGGAGGAGCCGGGCCGGGCCCCCATCCGAGGGACGAAGCGCTACCGGCGCTACATCGAAAACGCCTTCCTCGATCAGGCCCGCATCTACACCGCCCGCCTCGACGAGGGCCCGCCGCCCCTGGTCATCGTCGTCGACGTGGGCTGGCGGTTTTGGATCTGGCGCCACGACGGGGCGGGCTACGGGGGCTTCCACAGCCCGCGACGCATCGAGATCCCCCTGGACCGGGTCGCCGACGAGGACTACGCGCGCATACTCCTCGCCTGCTTCGAGGATCCCCGGAGCCTGGATCCCTCCAAGGAGCAGGAGCGCGTCACCCGCGAGGCCGCCAAGCACCTCGCGGACCTGGCCTCCGCCCTGGACGCCCGCTACGACCCGGACCGGGTCGCCCGCTTCCTCATGCGCTGCCTGTTCTGCATGTTCGCCGAGGACGCGGACCTCCTGGCCCCCAACACGTTCACGGCACTCCTCCAGAAGGCCCTGCGCGCCCCGGAGGCCTTCGCGCCCGAGGTGTCGGGCTTCTTCCGCATCATGGACCAGGGCGGGAGCTACGACTTCGAGATCATCCGGCGCTTCAATGGCGCGCTCTTTCACGACGCCGAGGCCCTCCCCCTCGGGGCGGAGGAGATCCGCAAGCTCGCCGACGCCGCCGCGCTCCGGTGGGACCTCGTCGAGCCGTCGATCTTCGGCACCCTCCTGGAGCGCGCCCTGGACCCGCGGGAGCGAAAGCGCCTCGGCGCCCACTACACGCCCCGCGCCTACGTGGAGCGCCTGGTCCGGGCCACGGTCGAGGATCCCCTCCGCCGCGAGTGGGATGTGGTCCAGGCCCGGGTCGACGAGATCCTCTCCGAAGAGGACGTGGCCGACGGGCTCCGCACCCAGCGCGCGGGCCGGATGCTCAGCGACTTCATCGACCGCCTCGCCCGGATGCGCGTCCTGGACCCGGCCTGCGGGACCGGGAACTTCCTCTACGTGAGCTACGCCATCGTGAAGGGCCTGGAGCACGAGGCGCGGGAAGCCCTCCGCGCGCTTGGCGCCGGCGCCCAGGAGGGCCTGGCCCTGGAGGGCGGCCGCACGGTGGTCCCGAGCCACTTCATGGGCCTCGAGTCGAAGCCCTGGGCCGCGGAGATCGCCCAGCTCGTCCTCTGGATCGGCCACCTCCAGTGGGAGATCGCCCACGGCCGGCGCTCCACCATCTCGGATCCCGTGCTCGGCGAGGAGCGCTCCATCGGCTGTCGTGACGCGCTCATCACCTGGGAGGCCACGGAGCCGCGGGTCGACGAGCACGGCGAGCCGGTCCTGCGCTGGGACCGGGAGCGCACCATCCCCTCGCCGGTCACCGGCCAGCCCATCCCGGACCCGGACGCCCTGGTGGACGACGAGACCTACCTGGGCGTGGCACCCGCCGAGTGGCCGGAGGCGGAGTTCATCGTCGGCAACCCGCCCTTCATCGGGAACAAGCAGATGCGGGAGTACGCCGGCGACGGCTACGTGGAGGCCGTCCGCGGGGCCTACCCGGACGTGGCCGAGACCGTGGACTTCGTCATGTACTGGTGGCACCGGGCGGCGGAGGCGGTCCGTCGCGGGGAGGCCCGGCGCTTCGGCTTCATCACGACCAACAGCCTGCGCCAGACCTTCAACCGCCAGGTCACCGCCCACCACCTGGACGCGGATCCGCCCCTGGGCCTCGCCATGGCCATCGCCGATCACCCCTGGGTCGATGAGACGGGGAGCGCCGCCGTCCGGATCGCCATGACCGTCGGCGAGGCCGCGGCCGAGGGCGAGGACCACCCCGGGCTCCTGGGCCGCGTGGCGTTCGAGGGCGGCGCGCCCGAGGAGGTCCGGGTGGGTTGGCGCAAGGTGGAGCGGATCCACGCCGACCTGTCCTACGGCGCCGACGTGTCGAGCGCCGTCCCCCTCGAGGCGAACGCGAACCTGAGCTTTCAGGGGATGAACCTCGTGGGCAAGGGCTTCCGGGTCACCGACGAGGACATCCGCACCATGGGCTTCGATCCGGACGACCTCCCCCCGGTCATCCGCCCGTACCTGAACGCCAGCGAGCTGATGCGGAAGCGCCAGCACCGGAAGGTCATCGACGCCTATGGCTATACGGCCGAGGAGCTGGCGGACGCCTATCCCACCGTCCACCAGTGGCTCTTCGACTACGTGAAGCCCCACCGGGACCAGAACCGGCGGAAGGGCTATCGGGAGAAGTGGTGGATGTTCGGGGAGGCCCGCGGGAAGCTGCGCCGGGCCTTGGAGGGGCTGGAGCGGTACATCGCCGTCCCCCGGGTCGCCCGCCAGCGGACCGCGGTGCTCATGCCCGTCAACGTGGTGCCGGACTGCAAGCTCGTCGCGATAGCCGTCGACGACGGCCTGGTCTTCGGCGTGATGTGCTCACGTGCTCACACGCTCTGGACCATCGCTGCGGGCGGGCGACTCGGGGTCGGAAACGATGTCTCCTACGACAACGTCCGCTGCTTTGGCGCCTTCCCCTTCCCCGAACCGTCGCCAGAGCTCCGGGCCCGCATCGCGGAGCTCGGCGAGGAGCTGGACGCCTACCGGAAGGCCGTCCAGGCCCGGCACCCCTCGGTGACGCTGACCGGGATATACAACGTCCTGGAGAAGATCCGCGCGGGAGAGGAGCTGACCCCCAAGGAGCGGGAGACCCACGCCCGGGTGGCGACGAATCGCCTCCGGGCCCTCCACGACGCCCTGGATCGCGCCGTGTTCGAGGCCTACGGCTGGGAGTCGGACCTGGACGACGCGGAGCTGTTGACCCGCCTCGTGGCGCTCAATCGGGAGCGGGCCGCCGAGGAGGGGGCCGGGCGGGTCCGCTGGCTGCGCCCGCCGGAGGGGGCGGCGCCGACCCCGGTGGAGCTCCTGCCCCGGGGTACCACGGCGAAGGTGGTGGGGAAGGCCGCCCGGACGCCGTGGCCCTCGGATCCCACCGAGCAGATGCTGGCCGTCCTCGAGGTGCTGGACGCCGCCACCGGCCCCCTGTCCGTGGAGGACGTGGCCGCCACCTTCCACCGCGCCAACCGCCGTCGCCTCCGGCACATCCTGGACCGCCTCACCGACCGCCGCCTCGCCACCGCCGACGACCAGGACCGCTACGGAAGGGCCGGCCTCCAGCAAGCCGCCTGAGCCGACCATGGGGCACGGCCCGCAGTCCTTCGGAGCAGACGGCCTCGGTGGATGCTATGATCCCGGCGGGTAGCCCAGGAGCGGAGGTGGAGTCACGGTGACGAACGCGGCCCCGGAGATGCGCGCGCTTCACGAGGTGCGGGAGGCCCTGATCCACGTGGGCTACGCCCCGGAGCTCCTCGTGGAGGACTACACCTTCGCGGACTACCTGGGCGAGGAGCAGCGGCTCCGTAGCGTGGGGCTGGGGGCCTTCGGTGAGTCTCCGACGACCTATCGCTCCGCCTGCCTCGCCGTGCAGGTCGTGGGCGAGGACGCGGCGTCCCCGGACCGGGTCGTCGAGCTTCGTGGGTTCGGCGCTTCCAAGGTCATCAGCCTGAGCCGCGACCGCGCCCGCGTGTGGACCCTGGAGGGGGCAGGCGAGCCGACGCCGGAGGAGGAGGTGTCCCACGAGCAGTTGGGCCGACTCCTCCGGACGAACCCGGCGCGGTGGTCGCCCGAAGCCCTCATGCGTGCGAAGGATGTGGCCCCCGTCGGCGCCTACCAGATGGAGTTCGCAGACCTGGGCCTCCTTGCGGTCATCGAGGGCCGGGTCCACGAGAAGCTGGACCGGCTGCTCCGGAGCGTGATCCACGAGTGCAGCGAGTCGGCGCCGGCGCTCCTCGGTCGCCGGGACGGCTTCCAGGACCTGGTGCGGCTCGTGCTCTGGCTCATCACGGCGAAGGTCCTCTCCGACCGGGAGCACCCGGACGTTCGGGGCGATATGACAGCCGTGCGCGAGGCGCTGAGCGTGGCCGGCCGGCACTACGGCGTCCACCCGGCGCAGCCCGGTGGGTGGATCACGCGGATGCTCGCGGAACATGGTCCGGCGGCCCAGCAGGCCTGGGACCGCATCCGGGCGGCCTTCCACTTCCAGAACCTCTCCGTGGACGCCCTCGCTCTCATCTACGAGGGGACCCTGGTGGATCCCGAGGTGCGGGCCGGCCTCGGAGTTCATGCCACGCCCAGACCCATGGCGGAGATGGTGACGGATCTGCTTCCCCTGGAGGCGCTCCCTCCCGTGCGCGACGAGATCCTGGAGCTGTGCGCGGGCTTCGGTCCGTTCCTGATGGCAGCGATGCGGCGGCTCCGGTCGAAGAGCGATGCGACGAGCCCCGCCGCGCGTCACGAGGAGCTCGTGCGGCGACTGCGGGGGATCGAGATCGACCCCTTCGCCGTCGAGGTCGCGCGGCTCTGCCTGACCTTGGCCGACTACCCCAACTCGAACGGATGGAACCTGGAACAGGGAGACGTCTTCGCCGCTGACGTGGTGGAGGACGCCGTGGCCCGGGCCGGGGCGGTGTTCGGCAACCCGCCCTTCGAGCGGTTCCAGGCGCCTGATCACGAACGCTATCGGCCCGTGATGAAGCACAAGGCCACCGAGCTTCTGCGGCGGGTGATCGAGGACGCACCGCCCCCGATGCTGGGCATGGTGCTTCCCCCCGTCGTCCTCGACGGACCGAGTCGGCCGGAGCGGGATCTGCGGGTGCGCCTCGCGGCCGTCTACGACGAGATCGACACCGTGCGCGTACCGGACCGGGCGTTCGCCCACTCGGACGTGGAGACGGTGCTCCTCGTCGCTCGGGGCGCCAGCGGGACGGAGCGGGTGCGCCTCCGCAGCGCCCGTGTGGCGCCCGAAGCGCGAGGGACCTGGACCCGCGAAGCGTGGCGCGAGGAGACGCGGACCGTGGAGGACGTGGCCGACGATGGCCGCCTCTGGGTTCACGAGCTGGCGGAGATGTGGCGATACCTCGAAGGCCATCGGAGGCTGGGGGATATCGCGGTT
The DNA here is from genome assembly GCA_051747385.1 of Myxococcota bacterium. Taxonomy (GTDB): domain Bacteria; phylum Myxococcota_A; class UBA9042; order PHBI01; family JACKFB01; genus JBNJGB01. Next base: position 41,480 of record JBNJGB010000002.1, on the reverse strand, counting down.
GTCCACCAGGGAATCGAGTACAAGAGGAGCCTCGCGCAAGCGGGCAGCGGGCTCGTCAGCGAGGAGCCTCGGGCTGGAATGCGCCCCGGCGTGCTCCAGGCCGGTTGGATCCGCCCTTATGCAATCGACCGTACCGCCTTCCTGTGTGAATCGTCGGAAGAGGTTCGGCGGGGCGGGCGCTTCCCGTGGGACCGCCCCAAGGCGCTCGTCAACGCCGCCCGTCGGAGCCGGGGGCCGTGGTGTCTGAGCGCGGCGCCGGACCGGGAGGGGCTCCTCGCGTACCAGCGACTGCATGGCGTGTGGCCGCGCGACGCGGGGGCGTGGCGTCTCGAGGTGCTCTGTGCGGTCCTGAACGGCCCCGTGGCCAATGCGTGGATCCACGAGCGAGCAGGTAAGCGGGACATCCAGGTGGGGCGGCTGAAGCAGATTCCGCTACCGGATGTGCAGCGATTGGATATCGAGCGCCTCGTCGAGCGCGTGGGGGCGGCGGAGGAGTCCGCGGATCCGGATCTCGCCATGGAGATCGACGCCGAGATCCTGAAGGGCTACGACCTGCCGCCGCGCATGGAGCGTCGCCTGCTCCAGTCGTTTCATGGAGAGCGCCGCCCGGGTTTTCCATCCTTCGACGGCTACTATCCTCCGGGGTTCGACGCGGCCCTTCCGCTCCACGAGATCCTTGCCCTCGAGGAGTCGCAGACGGCCGGTGCGTTGCTGCGGGAGACGCCGGTCTTCGACGATCCGGCGGTCACGGAGATGTTCGAACGGATGGCCGAAGGGTTTCGCGAGTGAGCGGTCTCTACCTGCTCGACAGCAACGCCTTGCGCGCGTGGGTCGACGCGCGGGATCCGCGGCACGAACCCCTCCGCGAGGGTCTCGAACAGGTCCCGGAACAATACGTCCAGCTCTCGGTCGTGACCGTCGCCGAGCTGCACTATGGCCTGGCCTTGCCCCACAAGGTGGATCCGGGCACCGTCCGCGCCCTGCGGGCCGCGACGGGGCGGTTCTTGGTGCGGGCCATCGATCGACACGTCACCGAGACCTATGGGCGCCTGCGGGCGAGGCTGTTCGAGCGCTTCGCGCCGAGGAAGAAGCGAAGGAAGCGCAGTGTCTCCCAGCTCGTCGACCCGGCGACCGACGAGTCTCTGGGCATCCAGGAAAACGACCTCTGGATCGCGTCCCAGGCGATCACGGTGGACGCCGAGCTGGTCACCTACGACAAGACGACCCGGATCCGAGAGGTCGCACGCGAGCTGGACACCCCGTTGCGCGCGACAAGCTGGTGAGTTCGCTGGGAAGACGCTAGACGAAGGGCGGCGAGGCCCCGACGCCGCGCGGGCCCGAACGAATCCCGGCTCTTTCACACCAAGGGAAGCGACACCTGGTCGCGCTTCGCGATCGCGGGTGCGAGCGAAGTGGAGGCGGGCGTTGTGCCAGGCTCCGGCTCGAGCTGGGAGCCGAGCCCGGCATGCGCCTCTCGGACCTGCGGGACCAGGACTCCTTCAGCTACGAGATCGCCACCGTGCACCTGGGGGCCGAGGACCAGACCGAGCTCCTGGCCCGGTTCCGCGAGTGCGCCGAGATGCTGGACTTCCGCTTCTCCGACGGCGGCCGCCCGGAGGAGGTGCAGTTCCTCGATCCCGTCTCCTGGGAGTAGGCTCGAGCTACCGGAAGGTCGCCTCGTCCACCTCGCCGCGGAAGAACTCGCCGTCCGCGGCGAAGCCCTCGCCGTCGAAGTGCCATCCGATGCGCAGCCGCGTCGGGATCGTGTAGCCGCCGAACGTGGCCTCCTCCTCCACCACGCCGCCGAAGTCCGCCTCGTGGAAGTCGCCGCCCTCGGGATCGCCCCAGCGCCGGTAGCGGACGGACTCCGGCCTGCCGTCGTCGGCGACGGCCAGCGTGACCTCCTGCGGGTATCCCTGGACCGTGAAGGCCGCGGTCGCGTGACGATCGTCCGAGGCCGTCCAGATCACGTCGTCGCCGCACAGGGCCGACGGGAGCCACACCAGCTCTCCTGCGATGCGGCCGGCCGCCGAGCGGGCCACGTCGGGCCCCGAGGCGTTCACGACGGGGATCAGCCCGAGCAGCCTCCAGCGCATCGCGCCCTCGCCGTCGACCACCCGGTCGAAGCCCTTCACGGGCAGGCCGCCCATCTTCACGGCGGCGCGCCAGACCATCCCCCGCTCCGGCCGGATGACCTGCTCGGCGCGGAACGAGCACCAGCCCTTCAGCCTGATGGTCCCGTGCATCCGGAGCCGCACGGCCGAAGCGAGCGGCGTCCCCGGCGCCACGGCGTGCGCGAGATACCGGCGCGCGGGCTCCGGCAGGCCGTCCAGGGCCGAGTGGTCGAACGTCCGGTCGCTCCGAGGCGTCGTGTCCCACAATCGTTCGAGCATGCTATCCCGCGGCCCGGTCCTCGAGGATCGGCCGATGCGGTCCCGCCAGGAGGGGGAGGAAGTCCGGCCCCTTGGCCCACTTCAGGGCGTGGTGCACGCGCCACGCGGGGAGCGGGTGGGTCCGCCGCGTGTTGTCCATCATCTCCATGACGTACACGAGCAGGTCGCCGTCGCGCATCCGCTCGGCCTCCTCCGCCTGCTCGACGAAGGCGTCCACGTCCAGGTCCTCCACGAAGCGCGCGCTGCCGCCGGCCATGAGCATGTGGGTGCGGAGGCAGGTCTCCAGGGAGCCGGTGGCCAGCAGCTCGCCGCGATCGGCGGACAGCTCGGCCATCTGGTACCAGCGGAGCAGGGCGATCTGGAGCGGCATGGCGAGGAGCTTCGCGATGCCCAGGAATCGCCCCAGCAGCCCGAGCCCGCCGCCCACGAGGAGCTGGGCCAGGGTCCGGTAGAGCACGTGCCCCAGCTTCACGTGGGTCAGCTCGTGGCCCAGGACCGCGACCAGCTCTCGCTCGCCCATGGCGTCGAGGAGGCCGGAGGTCACGGCGACGATGGGCTGGCCCGCGCCGCTGGTGAAGGCGTTCACCGCGGGCGTCTGCACGATGTACAGGGGCGGCGGATCCACGTTCACCCGGCCGGCGGCCTCGTGGTACAGGCGCAGGAGCCGCGGGGCCTGGCGATCCGTGACGTGGAGCGCCCCCGCCGTGAACTGGAAGCGGGACAGCTTGTCCAGGGTGGACCCCAGGACCCGCGACAGCAGCTTGTCCGCGTAGGGCACGGACCGGAGCCGCTCCAGGGCCTCCCGATCCCAGGGGTGGGCGAGGTGCTCGGCCTCCACGTCCAGGAGCGGCTCGCCCCGGGCCCGGAACAGCTCGCCGCTGCAGCGGCCGCAGCTCGGCTTCGTCAGGTCCTCGAGGGCGCGCTCCACCGGCACGCGGTTCGTCGTGCCGCAGTGCCGGCAGTCCACGGTGACGCGATCGTCGGCCATGGGACGGAGCCTACTCCAGGTAGCCCTGCAGGAGCGAGTGGCCGTTTTCCCGGGTGAGGTCCTCCACCGCCGGGTCGATGATGGTGCCCTCGTTGAACAGGGGTGTCAGCTCGCCCAGGTCCAGCTCCGGGACCACGATGTTGCCCAGCGGCTCGTTGCCCAGGTCCTCGAGCGCCGGCCCCAACAGCTCGTCCTCGATGAGATCCTCGAGGATCTCCGTGTCCTCGAAGAGCTCCGGCACGTACTCCCACTGGTACCAGATCTCGTCGATCCCGTGGAACAGGATGCCGACGGCCGGCCCCTCGTCCGTCTCCGTGACCACCAGCTCGACGGTGGCCTGCATGGACAGGTAGACGCCGATGTCCCCCTTCCCGCCCTCGAAGAAGGGCGAGACCATGTCGATGTCCAGGAAGGCGTCGCCCACCTGGAGCTTCATGAGCCCGGCCGGGTCGCAGCCGTTCAGGATCGGCGGCAGCAGGAAGTCCACCGACAGGCTCAGCTCGTCCACGGGGATGGGCATGGCCTCGTCGCCGCCGTCGCCCATCAGCTCCGCGATGGTGTCCTGGTCCAGGAAGATGTCCAGCACGCCCTGGTACCAGATGGACGTGAGCGCCAGGTTGATGAAGTCGTCGTACAGCGCCGCCTCGAAGGCCGTCTGGCCCGGCAGCAGGTAGGTCAGCGGATAGCCCTTCACGCACGTCCCGCGGGCGATGGAGCCGTGGACGTCGTGGGGGATCTTCTTGGTGGTGTCGAGCCGCGCCGCCAGGCCGAGCCGGCCGCCGTCCTCGGTGAACGACAGGGACCAGATGTTGCTGTCGAGGGTAAAGGACAGGTCGCCGATGACCCCGGGCATGGGGGACTCCATCTCGAATGTCTGGCTGATGGCCAGGGCGTTGACCACCTCGGAGAGCGTGTCCGCGAGCAGGTCGCCCATCTGATCCTCGAACGCGTCCGCGATGCTGTCCGTGAAGATGTCGACCAGGAAGTCGATGAGCCAGTCGAACAGCCAGCCCAGGATGCCGTCGATGTCGATGTCGAGGGCCTTCAGCTCCACCTTGGGGTTGGCGAGGCCCATCTCCATGTTCCCCTTCACGGCCTCCGCCAGCAGGTCCGCGTTCAGCTCCATCACGCCGACCTTGGCGCTGCCGCCGAAGTCCGGGCAGAGGTCGATGCCGAGCACCTTGCACTCGCCCTCCAGCTCCATCTTGATCTTCACGTTCTTGATGGTGATGTCGATGTTCAGCCCGCCGTCGAAGGGATCCAGGTACAGCGAGGGCGGGTTCATCGAGAAGCCCTTCATCTTCAGGTCGTAGTCCCCGCTCACCTTCACCTTGTCGGGCAGGGCGCTGTTCATGTCGAACGCCCCGATGGCCCCCTCCATCAGGGTCGCCAGGTCGTTCGGGTGGGTGGGGTTGTGGTCGCCGTCGTCGATGAACTCGTCGTCGAGCCACGTCTTGATGGCGTCCGGCACGTACTCCACGTCCGGCTCCATCTCGTAGTACTGCTCGGCGAAGTAGAAGGACGTCGTGACGGAGGTGACGTCGCCGCCCGCGTCCTCGGCCTCCACCTCCAGGACGTTCAGGCCCCACTTCGGGATGAGGATGGTCGACCAGGTGCCGTCCTCGTAGACGGTGGCGGCCTTCCCGTTGACGCGCACCTCCTTCACGCTGGTCACGGAGTCGTCGGCGGTTCCCTCCACCGTGACGCTCGGCTTCGGGTTCCTCACCGTCGAGCCGCGCTCCGGGCTGAGCACCTGGACGGTCGGCGGGGCGCCGTCGATGGCCACGTCGATCTCGCCCCAGATGTCGGGGTGATCCGCCAGGGTGACGGTCAGGACGAAGTGGCCCTCCTCCCTGAACAGCAGCTTGTTGCCCACCATCTCCTTGTAGTCCGCGCCCGCCGGCGCCACGACGATGGGCTCGATGGGGGCGTCGGGGATGGGGTTGTCGTACCGGTCGTACGCCAGCGCCACCACGCCGAACTTCTCGTAGGTCCCGAAGAACGGCTTCGGCGGCTGGAGCGCCAGGTCCATGGAGACCGGCGTGTCCGGGAGGATCTCCAGGTTGGCGTGGTCCAGGGAGAAGAGGTTCCAGTCCATCGCCGCGGGGACGCACCGGATCGAGTACTTGCCGCTGGTGAAGCCCGTGACCTGGAAGCCCTGGAGGGTCAGCTTCGTGGGCAGGTCGAGGTTCATGGGGAAGTCCTGGACGACGTTGCCCCACTTGTCCTCGGCGTGGCAGTTGACGGCCGTGACGTAGTCGCCCTGACACGGCGGCGCCTCGGGGTCGTCGACGTCGCATGCCACGATGGCTTCGTCACCGAGGGTCGTGACCAGCCGATAGGGCTGCCCTTCGGTCACCGTCACCGTGGCCGGCGTGTCGTCCGCCTCCCCCGACTTCTGCTGGCAGGCCACGTGATAGGTGCCCACGTTGAGGCCCTTGACCTGCTCGTGGGCCGCCACGACGCCGCCCTCGATGCCCGGGTCGGAGCCGCCCGGCGACACGACGATCTCCCAGTCGTCGACGATGGGGTTGTCCCACTCGTCGACGCCATCGCAGTCCACCTGCGCGATGGTGCCGGCCTGGATCTCCTCCGGCTCGACGGTCGTCTCCACGGACGTCGCCACGCCCGCGTGCACCTTGAGCTTCACCGGGGTCGGGTCGATCCAGCCGGTCTCGTCGATGATGCAGCGGACGACGTACTCGCCCGCGGTGAGGAAGCGGACCTTGTCGTCCTCGAGCAGCTCGGGCTGGTGGGCCATGTCCGGCGGGCTCTTCCAGATCTCCCAGTGGGTCGCCGGCTCCTCCTGGTCCGGCGCGAGGCCCTGCACCGTGCAGACCACCTGGACCTTCTGCCCGGCGGTCGGGCCGTCGTCGCTGACGCCCGTGTCCACCTCGAGCTCCTCGATCGGCGTCGGCTCCCGTTCATCCGGGACGTCCGGAGTCGGCGTCGGCCCGGCATCCGGCGACTCGTCCGTGGAGCCGGTGGTCTCGTCGCTGCACGCGGACAGCGGCAGGACCAGGAGCAGGGTGAGCACGGCGACGACTCCGCGCGGCCTCTTGGTGCGGCTGGCGATCATGTGGCCTCTCCCGGGAGGTCTGAGGTGCTCGGAGTATAGGTAACCCCGAGGTCCCGCCACAAACCGGGGCGACACCGGGTCGTCACCCCGCGGTGGCCCCGCGCGCCGTGGTCCGCTAGGTTGCGGCATCATGACGCCCGATGCGCTCGCCGAAGGACTGAACCCGCAGCAGCGCGCCGCCGTCCTGCACCGCGGCGGGCCCCTCCTCGTCCTGGCCGGGGCGGGCAGCGGCAAGACCCGGGTCATCACCGTCCGGATCGCCCACCTCGTGGCGACGGGGACGCCGGCGGACCGCGTCCTGGCGCTGACGTTCACCAACAAGGCGGCCGGCGAGATGGCCGAGCGCGTCGCCGGCCTGGTGGGCCGGGAGGCGGCGTCCTCGATCACGGTGGGCACCTTTCACTCCCTCGGCCTGCGCATGGTCGAGGAGGAGGCGCGTCGCCTCGGCCTGTCGCGGCCCGTGACCCTGCTGGACGCCGCGGATCAGGCGGTGGCCGTGCGCCAGTCCCTCAAGCAGCTCCGCATCGATCCGCGCCGCCACGACCCGCAGACGTTTCTCACCGGCATCTCGAACGCGCGGAACGCGGGCCTGTCCCCGGACGACCTGGCCCGGCAGCCGGGGCGTCGCTACACGGCGGCGGTGTACCGCAAGTACATCGAGTGGATCCGGGCCCACCGGTGCATCGACTTCGACGACCTCATCCTCCTGCCCGTGCAGATGCTCCGGGAGCACCCGGAGGTCCGGGACAAGTGGCGGGCCCGCTTCCGCACGATCCTGGTGGACGAGTACCAGGACACGAACATGATGCAGCTCGAGATGGTGCGGCTGCTGGCGGACGAGCACCGGAGCCTCTGCGTCGTGGGCGACGACGACCAGAGCATCTACGGGTGGCGCGGCGCCTGCGTGGAGAACATCCTCCAGTTCGAGCGGCACTTCCCGGACGCCACGGTCATCGCCCTGGAGCAGAACTACCGCTCCACCGGGCACATCCTCTCGGCGGCGAACCACGTCATCGCCCGGAACGCCGACCGGAAGGACAAGCGCCTGTGGACCGACAGCGGCGACGGCGATCCGGTCCGCGTGGTCCGCTGCAAGGATCCCCGGTCCGAGGCGTCGTTCCTCGCCGGCGAGATCCACCGCATGCACGTGGACGAGCACCGGCCCTGGTCGCACTTCGGCGTGCTGTTCCGGGCGTCATCGCAGGCGTCGGCCGTCGAGGAGGCCTTCCGGCTCGGGGGGATCCCCTACCGCCTGGTGGGCGCGTACAACTTCTACGAGCGCAAGGAGATCAAGGACGTCCTGTCCTACCTGCGGCTCATGCACAACCCGCGGGATCGCAGCGGCTTCGTGCGCGTCGTGAACTTCCCGCAGCGGGGCATCGGCCCGAAGCGGCTGGCCTCGCTCATGGACTTCGCGGCGGAGCATCGGATGAGCCCGTTCCGGGCCTGCGCCCACGCGGACGAGATCCCGGGCATGGCGCGCCCGCAGGTGGAGGCGCTGAAGGAGTTCCACGAGGTGGTCTCGCGCCTGGGCGATCGCCTGGAGGAGGGCGACGGGGACCTGGCGCGCATCGTCGGGGACCTCTGCGAGGCCATCGGGGCGCGGGCCGCGTGGATCCGCGATCCCACGGAGGGGCCGGGCGGGCACGCGCGGTGGCGACACGTCGAGTACCTCATGGAGGGCATGCGCCGCTGGCGGGAGCGCAACCCGGACGGGGACGTGGGCGACTTCCTCAAGTCCGTGACCCTGGACCGTCGGAACCAGGCCGAGGACGACCACGCCGACGCCGTCACCATGATGACCGTGCACGGCTCGAAGGGGCTGGAGTGGCCCGTCTGCTTCGTCATCGGCTGCCAGGAGGGCTCCATGCCCCACCAGCGGACCATCGACGACGGCGGGGACATCTCCGAGGAGCGCCGCCTGTTCTACGTGGCCATCACCCGGGCCCGGCGGCGCCTGTTCCTGACCCACAGCCGGCTGCGCATCAAGTTCCACGGGGCGGAGCCGGCCCGCCCCTCGCGCTTTCTGGGCGACATCCCCGACGATCACCGCGAGGACGAGGATCGGAGCCGCGGCGGCGGCGAGCCCGGCCGCGACGAGACGAAGCAGCGCTTCGCCGACCTGCTCGACCGCCTGTCCGGGTGAGGCCGACCCTGGTGCGCCGCCAGCTTGCCAAGGCTCCGGTGACGTTGCACGCTACCGCAGTCCGGCGATCCGCCCACCCCACGGAGCCGAAAGGACCGATGATGCGACGACTTGCAGGCCTGTTCACCCTCGCGGCCACGCTGCTGACGCTCGGCGGCGCGGACGCCCGCGCTCTGGAGCTCACCCAGCGCCAGGTGCGCGTGGGCGGCGTCCTGACCGTGGGCGTCGCCACCAAGATCGCCGACAAGCTCATCACCCTGGACACCCAGGCGGACGCCCCGGTCCACGTGATGATCACGGCCACGGACGGCTCCGCCCAGGGCGTGATGATCGTGGCCGACACGATCCGGTCGCTCGCCAGCCCCGTGGTCGCCGTCGTGGTCACGCAGGTCCACGGGGCCGGGGCCGCGCTGGCGCCGTTCGCAGACCGGGTCGTCGTCTACCCCTCCGGGGGGCTGGTCTTCACGGAGGTCGCTTACGAGGGCGTCGAGAAGCCCGAGCCGCCCCCGGAGCCGAAGGAGGGCGAGGAGCCCCCCGAGGTCAAGGAGCCGACGCCCCAGGAGGCGATGCTGCAGGAGGCCCGCGCCGACTACCTGGAGCGGTTCTACGGGCGCCTCGCGACCCGCATCCGCATGGACGACGAGGACCTCCGGGCGAAGATCGAGCAGGGCGGCTTCGCCCTCACCGCCCGGGACGCCGTGGACCGCGGCATCGCCTACGCGGTCGTGGACCGCATCCGCTACACGCATCTCCCCGAGATCAAGGTCGAGCGGAAGGAGATCGTGCACGAGAAGACCCTCGAGGCCGTCGACGAGGACGTCCCCGACGAGGGCGAGCCCGAGGCGCGCTCCGCGCAGTGACGTCGGGCACCGCCCCCTCCGGGGCCGTGGTCGCAGCTCCCGTCACGTGGATATGGCGCCGGGCTCGGCGCCCGGACGGCGGGCCCGTCGAAGCACGGCGTCCCGGAGCTGACGAGCGGTGAAGGGCTTGGGGAGGAACGGGACGTCGTCCATCGCGTCGCTGGACAGCACCTCCTCCCGCGTATAGCCGCTCATCAGGAGGACGGGGGGAGCCGGATCCATGGCCCGGACCGCCTCGATGACCTCCAGCCCGTTCATGCGCGGCATGAAGTAGTCCACGAGCACGCACGCGACCTCGCTCCGGTGTCGCCGAACCAGGTCCAGGGCCTCGGCGCCGTCGGCGGCGGTCCGGACCGAGAAGCCCGCCGACTCGAGCATGGCCTTCGCGATGTCGCGGATGGTGGGCTCGTCGTCGGCGACGACCACCAGCCCGGAGCCTCGCTTCGTCTCCTCGGCGGCCGGCCCGGGCCCCTCGCGATCCCGCCTCCGCCCGAGAGGAAACAGCACCGTGACCGTCGTCCCGTCGCCCGGGCGGGTGTCCACCAGGATGTCGCCCCCGTGCTTCCGCACGATGCCCAGGACGGCCGCGAGCCCCAGGCCCCGCTGCTGGGTCTTCGTCGAGAAGAACGGCTCGAACATCCGTCGCCGGATCTCGGGAGCCATGCCCGCGCCGGCGTCGTGGACCGAGAGGAAAACGTACTCTCCGGGCTCCGCCTGACCTCCGACCGCCTGCTCCGGCTCTTCGGCGGACAGCCGCTTCGTGCCCGTCCGGATGCGCACGGTGCCGCCCTCGGGCGTCGCCTCCGAGGCGTTCGATACCAGGTTGAGCACCACCATCTGGAGCTGGCCGAGGTCGGCGTCGATGGGCGGCAGGTCGCGCGCGCGCTCCAAGACGAGGTCGACGTCCGGCGCCCCGGACTCGAGCACCGGGATCAGCCCGTGGACGACCTCGCCGAGGTCGAGGCTCAGGGGGCGGGACGAGGCCTTTCCCGCGTAGGCGAGCATCAGGTACGTGAGCTCTCCGCCCTCCCGGGCGGCCGCCGCGGCGTCCTCGAGCCCCGGGCGCCACCGGGAGTCTTCCGGCTGCTCGTCCAGCACGAGCTGGACGTTGCCGAGGACCGTCTGCAGGAGGTTGTTGAAGTCGTGGGCCAGCCCCCCGGCCAGGGCGCCCAGCTGCTCGAGCATCCGCTCCTGCAGGACGCGGCGATGCCGCGCCAGCTCGAGCCGATCCTCGATGGCCTTCTTCCGCTCCGTGACGTCGGTGAGCGCGACGCGGAATCCTCCCGGCGTGCTCGGGGCGACCACGACGTGAGCCCACCGCGCCTCCCCGGCCGGCGTGTCCCCGCCCGGAGTCTCGAGCTGGAGCTCCAGGTCCCGGGGAGCGCCATCGCCGGTGGCCTGCCGCAGGAGCCGATAGCAGTCGTCGCGGCTCGAGGCGACCAGCAGGGACTCGATGCGCCTCCCCAGGAGGTCGCCCGTCTCCACGCCGCACAGCTTCGACATCGCTTGGTTGGCGCGGACGATCACCCCCTGTTCGTCGAGGGTGAGGTAGCCGACGGGCGCGAGCTCGTAGAGGTCGCGATACCGGTCCCGGGCCTCGGCGAGGTCCGCCTGCGCCCGGCGCAGCTCCTCGTTCTGCACCTCCAGCTCGACGTGGTGGATCTCCAGCTCGTGGACCAGCGCCTCCAGGTCCTCGCCGGTGAGGCGGGACAGCGGCTGCCGTCTTCCCCGAAGGCGCTCCAGGGCCTCACGGCGGAGGCGCTCCCAGTCTTCGGGGGGGAACGGATGGTCGGAGCGGTCACTCATGCTTCCTCCGTGATGTCTTCGAAGGCGAGGAGGATCCGCTCGCCCATCTCCTGCCGCAGGCGCTGGGCGTTCAGTAGGAACGCGCGCCGGCCGATGACGGGGAAGTCGTGCTCCACCCGGAAGCTCTTCAACCTCGTCCTGCGCGGCAGGATCTCTTCGAGCAGCTGCCGGAGCGGCGCGATGTCCCACTGGCCGTCGCCCAGGTCGTAGATGGACCGGCCCTCGCACTCCTCTCGACTCGTCTTGAACGTACGGCGGAACGACTCGTTGATCAGGATGACCGTCAGGCGCTCGTCGAGGATCACCAGGGGCGCGCGGATCGTCTGGACGATGCTCTCGAAGAAGTCCTTGGCCGCCGCGGCCTTGGCTCGGGCGATCTCCGCCCGGCGGGTCCGGTCGATGTCGATGAAGGAGACCACGACGCCGTCGACGACGTCGCCGGTCGTCCGATAGGGCCTCACGCGCACCAGGAGCCAGCGCCCGGCGTCGTCCTGGACCTCCTCCTCCCGGGGCACCAGCGTGTCCAGCACGGCCCGACAGTCGTCGAGGAGCCGGTCATACCGGAGCCGGGTGGCGAGGTCGGCCAGGGGCCGCCCGACGTCCGACTCGATGAGGCGGACGATCTCCGTCGCCTGCTGGGTGTACCGCTCCACGCGGAGGTCCCGGTCGAGGAAGACCGTGGCGATGTGCATGCTGTCGAGCAGGTTCGCCATGTCGTCCCGGGCCTCGCTCAGGGCGTCGACCTTGGTCTCCAGCTCGGCGTTGACCGTGCTCAGCTCCTCGTTGAGGGACTGGAGCTCCTCCTTGGACGTCTCGAGCTCCTCGTTGGCGCTCTGCATCTCCTCGTTGGTGGACTGCATCTCCTCGTAGGCGCTCCGGAGCTCCTCGTTGGACGCCTCCAGCTCCTCGACGGTGCTCTGCAGGCTCTCCCGGGTGGCCGCCAGCTCCCGCTCGAGCTCGGCCCGGCCGTCCTGCTCCCGGGGCCCCTCGGTCCGGACCTCGGGCTCGCCGGCCCCGGGGACGGCGGAGGGCTCGAAGGTCACCAGGAGGAAGCCGCGGAGCGCCTCGGGCGCCGTCAGGGGGCGCACGGTCACGTCGACGTGGGTGTGCGCGTCGTCGTCCCCCAGCCGCATCCCGCGGCGGACGACCTCCTCGCGCTCGCGCCTGGCGCGCCCCAACGCCGTGGTCAGGCCGGGTCGCAGCCCGTCCCGGGCCATGGCCAGGATGTCGTTCCTGGGCTTGCCCTGCTCCGGCTGGAGATACGCCCCCGACGGCCCGTGGATGTAAAGCACCGTCCCGCGCTCGTCGACGAGGACGGCGCAGGGGACGAAGAGGGTCATCAGCAGGCGCTCGATGCTCCGGACGACCTGCACGTCCCGCGCGGGCGGGCGGACCGGCGCCGCACCCGTCGGGCGGCTCTGCCGGGGGGGTGCCCTGGGGATCGCCACGGCCGGATGCGCGACGCCCGGGATCGCCCTGCGGCGGAAGATCCGGTGCGCCGCGTCGACCGTCTCGAACAGGTGCCCCGCCTCTCCCGGGGTCTCCGAGGAGCCCAGGAACAGGAAGCCGGGGTCGCGGAGCGCGTAGTGGAAGATCGGCACGACGCGGCGCTGGGCCGTCACGTCGAGGTAGATCAGCAGGTTCCGGCAGACGATCAGGTCCAGGTGCGTGAACGGGGGATCCGTGATCACGTTCTGGGTCGCGAAGACGATCGTGTCGCGGACGCGCTTCGAGATGCGAAAGGCCGCGTCCTCGCGGTGGAAGTAGCGCTCCAGGCGCTCCGGGGAGACGTCGGCGGCGATGGCCTCGGGGTAGAGGCCGGCGCGCCCGGTCTCGATGGCACGCTCGTCCAGGTCGGTGGCGAAGATCTGGACCCGGTGCATGGACTCGGCCCGGCGGATGCCCTCGTCCAGCAGGATGGCGACGGAGTACGCCTCCTCTCCGGTCGCGCAGCCGGGCACCCAGACGCGGAGGGGCTCGTCGTCGGGTCGCGCGCCGATCAGCTCCGGGATCGCCTCCTCGGCGAGGGCTTCGAAGGCGTCGTGGTCCCTGAAGAACCTCGTGACGCTGATCAGCAGCTCCCGCAGCAGCCGATCCAGCTCCTCCGGGTGCTCCCGGACATGGTCCAGGTAGTCCTCCGGCTCGCGGAGGTGGTGGGCGTTCATGCGCCGCGCGATCCGCCGGGACATGGTGCTCTTCTTGTACGACGTGAAGTCGTGGCCGGTGTGGCTCCGGACGCGCACGAGGATCCGGTGCATCGCGTCGTCCGGGAGGGCCGGTCGGTCCGATCCCTCCGGCGCCAGGAGGGGCCCCGCGCAGTACTCGATCAGCGCCCCCGGGAGCGCCTCGGGAGGGAGCTCGTGGTCGACGAGCCCGGTGGCCAGCGCGCTGTCCGGCATGCCCCTGTGCTGTGCGGACTCGGGGGCCTGGACCATGACCATCCCTCCGGCCCCCTTGATCGCCCGGAGGCCCAGGGTGCCGTCGTTGGCCGTCCCGGACAGCACCACGCCGACGGCGCGCTCGTGCTGATCCTCCGCCAGGGCGCGGAAGAACTGGTCGATGGGGTGATGGCGGAAGCCCTCCGTCTGCGCAACGTCCGCATCCAGCCGCTGAATGACCCCATCGGACAGGGTCATGATCCAGTCGCTGGCGACGATCACCTTGTTCGCCTCGACCCGATCGCCCTCCTCCGCGGCGACGACGGGCATCTCCGTGACCCTGGACAGCAGCTCGGGGAGCAGGGTCTGGCGGTCGTGCTGGACGTGGGTGACGACGACGAACGCGACGTCGCGATCCGGCGGCATCTTGGAGAAGAAGCGCTGCAGCGCGTCCAGACCGCCTGCCGACGCGCCGAGGGCCACGACGGCCACGGGTCGGTCCGCTCCGTCCCCGCCGTCCGAGCTCTCGGACGCAGCACGAACCGAGCTGGCATCATCGGCCTCCTCGGCTCGATCCGGCTCCGCCTCGGCTGGGGTCTCGTCACCGGCCATCCTCGTCCTCGTCGCGGCCCATCGGCTGGGTTGGGTAGCTCGTCCGATCCGGGGGCGCCGCGGGTACTCGAACGGTCCTCGCCCCTCGAGGGGGGCGCGGTACAGAGCAAAGAGCGCATCCGGCACCCGGGAGTCGCGTGTCCCCTGGAGGACAGGTCGCGTCGCCGGGCTGGAAGCGGCCCACGCTCGGGCGACGCGCCGGTCGGGTGCTCCGCCGAGCATACCCGAAGACCCGCTCTCTCCGATAGGGCGTGTCGACAGGCCCTCAGGGCGGTCGCAAAGTCGACCGCCCTCCCTTGCCCTTGCCCTTGCCCTTGCCCTTGCCCTTGCCCTTGCCCGTGCCTGCTCTCAGACGCGCAAAATCCATCGTTTCCGAGCGGGTGCATTCCGGCGCCGGGCGCCGTACCGCCGCGCGGCCCACGCTTGTCCGACTTTGCGATTCCCCTGGACACGCCCTCGGCGCGATCGACTCGTCGGGACCTCCGGGCTTCATGGGGGAGTCCGGACGCGTCCGGGGCTCCTCTGGCGGGCGAGACCCTGACTCCCGTGAAGAAGCTCCGGTCCGGCCCACGCCGACGATTCGACGGCGCTGTGGCGGGCCGCAACTCCTCGAACTGGCGCTGCCCGTCCGGCGTCGTTTCGTCCCACCACAGCTTACGCCTCGGCGGCGTGGACTCGACCCTCCATTCCTTCCCAAGGGTCACGCCTGTCGATCATACACATCTCGGCAAGGTGACCTCGTGGACGTGGCCGTGGACCTGGACGAGCGGCGCCGCTCCAGCCGTGACGCCGAGTGCGCGGGCTGGAAGCCCACGCTCCCAGCCGGGGGGCGACACGCGTTCCCCTGGGACCGGGGTGTCCTGGGGCTGGCGCGCTTCCACGATTCCGGGAGCGCTGGCGAGGACGCCGGAACGGACGCCGGCGCCCCAGAACTGCAGGTGCGCGGGCTCCGCAGGCGCGCCTCGTCGTCCGTGTGACAGCGCCGTCCGCGGCGTGCGGTGACCGAGGGCGGCCCGCTCGGCCGTCCTCCACGGCCGGGCGGTTCCAGCGCGCCGCGGGGGCCCCCTTGCGCCGGCGTCGGGGCGATGCTATCCGGCGCCCTTCGACCACACCTGGGGAGGGGAGAATGCGGAACCATGCTGCAGGGATCGGTCTGTGCCTGGCGGCCCTGGTCGCAGGCTGCGCCGAAGGCCCGGTCGACGGGACCGGAGAGACCACCATGTCGCGACACGCGCTGAGCAAGCCGACGCCACGGACCGGGTGGTCGGCGGCGCTGGTGCGCTCGCTGCTCCAAGCGCCCGACGGCGCGCTGGCGGAGGCCGCGGGCGAGGACGACACGCTCTCGCCGACGCTCCTGGCGCGCGCGTCGCAGCACCTGGCGCGTACGGTCGGCGGCCTGGCCCCGGTGCGGCGGCCGCTGGGCGGCACGCTGCTCCGCGATCTGGACGGGGATCCGTCGGCGTTCGTGTCGGTGTACTCCCGCGACGGCTCCGCGACCACGGCGGCCGAGGTGGCATCCGGGCTGGAGGCCCGCTCCCCGGCACTCATGGCGGCCCTCCAGGAGCGCCGCCCCGCCGACGCGCTCCGGCTCGCGTCGGAACTGACGGCGCCGGGATCCTTCACCACGGTGATGGTGGGGGCACGACCCACCGCGCCGACGCTGGTTTCCGCCTCCTCCGGGTTGCCGCCCCAGGTGCTGACCCTGGCCGGCCGTGCGCGGGTGCGCGAGGCGTCCGGCCAGCAGACGGTCACGCCCGTGCGGACCTTCTACGAGCCCCGCATGCCGCCGGGCTACGACATCGGCATCCTCTACGAGGTCTCCGGCGCTCCCGGGGGGACGGCCGTGAAGATCCCGTCGCCCGGAAAGGGCGGCAGGCTTCCGGGTCAGAAGCAGACGAAGCTTCCGGGAACGTCGACGTCGACGACCGGGGCGTCGGGGGGCGCGCGCTGGATCTACCTGCCCCCGGGTCCGGATCACCCCATGGGGAGCGCGATCCGGGCGGCCGACTACCGGAAGCGGCAGCGACGGCTCCGCGCCGCGACCCTCCGGGCCCTGGCAGAGCCGACCGTGCTGGCGAAGCCGATCCTGAAGGAGGCCGTGAAGCAGTCCTTCGCGAAGAAGCCCGTCGCGAAGAAGCTCCTCGCTCCCGTGAAGCAGTACCGGGCCGCACGGTCGAAGCAGGCGCGGCAGTGGGGACGGCTCGCGGCGACGGTCGGCTACACCACGGCCCGTGCGGCCTGTCCGTCGTGCAGCGAACAGCTGAGCTCGGAGCTTCGGATCGGCCTCGTGGACGCGCTGGACACCCACTTCGGAGGGATCGTCGACGCCGGCGCGTGCGACCGGTGCGCGCTCCGCTACGAGGACGGCAGCGAGGTGTCCGTGTCCACCTGCGAGGGCGCCGGCGAGAAGTGCTGCGACGTCGTGGACGGCGAGTGGGCCGGCGACAACTGCGTCGTGGACTGCCACTGCGCCGGATGCGAGGAGACCCGGACGGAGACCGAGCGCATCGGGCGCCTGCTCCGCGGCGTGCCCGCCCTCGACCAGTTCGAGATCGACGATCCGAAGTGCGAGAGCGGACCCGTGGCCGTCGGCTGCACCCCGGTCGCCATGGCCGAGCTCATCCTGTGGCACGCCGCGCTCGGCTTCGGCGTCGCCAACGACTTCAGGACCTGGGACGGCTACGACTGGCAGTCCCTCGTGCTGGACTTCCGCGATCGGATGAACTCGAAGTGCGACGACGCCGACGGGACCACGGGGACCTGGCTGTTCCGCCAGCGCCCGGGGCTCGTGAGCTACTTCCGGGACGTCGGCTGGAAGGGGCTGCCCAGGTCCGAGTTCGACGTGGAGAAGCGGCGGGTCCGGGACTCCGACGAGCGCGAGGCCTGGGTCGACATCCAGGTGGAGGTCGACGCCTTCCGCCCGGTGGTGATCAACTACTGCGCGGGGTCGAAGTGCCCGGACGCCGATGGGCTGGGCGAGGTCAACCACACCGGCCTCGTCACGGGGTGGCAATCCACCGACGCCGGCCGCTTCGTCTACATCGTCACCGGATGGGGGGTCGGCAAGAACGCGATCCGGCAGTGGTACATCCCGGACGGGTTCATCCACCTGGTGTTCACGGACGTCGATCCCGACGAGGACGTCGACGACAACGAGGCCGGCCGGCGCTGTCCCTCGGACGACATCGACGACTTCCTCGCCGACCACGGCCCGACCGGCTGGTCGGCCGAGGAGGCCAGGTACGACTCGGAGCCGGTGCTCGAGGACATCGTGGGCGACGACTGCGATCTGCTCGAGGACGTGGAGACCAGCGACGTCACCTATCGCTGGGACGAGCGAGTCCGCTGCGTGACGCCCGAGGACTACGAGAAGCTGGATCGTCACCTGGAGGAGTCCCACGACTCGCTGGGCGAGGATCCGTGCTGGGAGGATCCCCTGGACACCGACTGCGGTGGGGAGGGGGGCGTCCAGCCCTGAACGGGGCTCCGGATCTCGCCTCGCACGCCCCGCCGGCCCCGCCCGCGCGGTGCCCGTCACCGGCTTTCTGCCCGGCCGCGGGTGCTGGGCGGCGGGACGGCGTGCTCGTAGTCCACGGTCGGGATGGGGTTCGGCGGGCCGCGTGAGTGCCGCCGAGGTCACCGCATGTAGGGCGTCTCGCGGTCGATGGTGTCGAAGAGCTCCTGCGTGGTGCCCTGCACCGACTCCCAGGCCTCCAGGATGCCCAGGGCCACGTAGATGAAGATCGCCAGGGTGACGAGGACGCCGAAGGCGGTGACCAGGGCCCGGAGACCGCGCCCGATCCGGTCGCGGTACGCGTCGCCGAGGGACGACAGGGACTCGTCCACGGTCCCCGCCTTCTCGCCGGACAGGAGGACCATGAGATCGCCGCGGGGGATCAGCCCCTCGGCGCCGAGCGACTCGGCCAGGCCCGCGCCCCCGGTGAGGGAGGCGGCGGCGCGCTCGGCCGCCTCGACGGTGGCGTCGTCCCCGGTGGCCGCGGCGGCGGTCCGGGCGGACTCGAACACGGACAGCCCCGCCGAGAGGTTCCGCGCGAGGACGTGGCAGAACGTGGCGCGCACCGCGTGCCGATAGACGGTGGCGGGCCAGGGGAGGCGCCACGCGAGGCGCCGCAGGCGAACGCCCACCGCGCGGGTCGCCAGGAGGCGGGGCAGGCCGACCACCACGGCGACCCCCACGACGGCCGCGACGGCGAGGTTCCGCAGGACCGCCGAGGCGTAGCCCCACGCCGAACCCAGCACGAGCTGCGGGATGGGCGTGATCACGATGGACGCGGCGAGGACGAACAGGGGGTAGGCCGCGCTCCTCCAGAGCTGACGCCGGATGGCCAGGCGCCCGTCGAGGCGCTCGGCCACGGCCTCCAGGGCGGCCGCGGACTCGCCGATGCGCTCGCCCGCCCGGACCGTCTGCACGTCGGCGTCGGAGAAGACCGCCGGGTGCCGGGCCACGGCCTCCGCCAGGGACGCGCCGGACTCCAGCCGGGCCGCCATGTCTTCCAGCGCCGCACCGAGGGAGCCGCCGGCCCCGCCCGCCAGGGTCCGGAGCGCTTCCGGCGCCCCCAGGCCCGAGCGCAACATCCGCGCGAGCCCCACGCTCGCATCCCGGACCGACGATCGGGAGGGGCCGAGGAGCGGCCGACGGGGGCGGGGCGGTCCCGTGTCCGCCGTCGAGGTCGCCCCCGGGGCCGCGGCGCGTGCCGTCGGGGCATCGGCGGCGTGGGCCTGCCGCCGGCGCGCCTCCCACTTGGCGAAGACGATCCCGCAGCGCCCGCACTCGATGTCCTCGGGTTGCTCGAAGCCGCAGCGGGGGCAGCGCATGGGGGAGACGATAGCAGGTTTCGCCGGGTGGCGATCTCCGACGTCCCGAACGGCTGCGACCCTTGACTTTCGAGGGACGCGGCAGGACAACGCGGGCATGGCCAAGAAGAAGAAGAGCGGCGCGCAGGGCTCCAGGAAGGAGCCGGAGCGCGAAGGGGACGGGGGCGGCTTCCGGCTGGCCCTGACCGGGGCGAGGACCTACCTGGGCGAGCGTCTCATCGCGGCGATGGAGGAGGATCCTCGCTGCGAGCACATCCTCGCCCTGGACATCACGCGGCCCCAGTCGGCCCGGACCAAGACGCGCTTCGTCCGGCTGGATCTGACGAACCCCGCGTCCGACGGGCAGATGGCGGAGCTCCTGCGGGAGGACGGCGTGGACACGCTGTGCCACCTCGCGTTCCTCCACTTCCCGTCCCACGCGTCCGGCTGGGCCCACGAGCTGGAGGCCATCGGCAGCCTCCACGTGATGAACGCCGCCGCCGAGGCGGAGGTGCGCAAGGTCGTGATGACCTCGACCACCATGGTCTACGGGGCCTATCCGGACAACCCGAGCTATCTCACGGAGAAGCACCGCCTCCGGGGCATCCCGTCGAGCCGCTGGGTGAAGGACAAGGTCTCGGCCGAGCGCGAGCTGTCGAAGCTCGAGCGCGACTGCCCGGACATCATCACGACGTCCCTGCGCTACGGCGTGACCCTCGGGCCGACCATCCGGAGCTTCTGGGCTCGCGTGTTCGCCCGGACCAGCGCCGTGCGGCTCATGGGCTTCGACCCGCTCATGCAGTTCCTCCACGAGGAGGACGCGGTCGCGGCCCTGCTGAAGTCCATCCGCGAGGACCACGAGGGCCCGTTCAACATCGTCGGCGACGGGGTGCTGTACTACTCGCAGGTGATCAAGCTCGGCGGGAAGGTGCCGGTGCCCCTGCCGCACTTCCTGGCCAAGCCGTCGACGACGGCCCTCTGGCAGCTTCAGTTCGTCGACATCCCCGGGCCGTTCCTGGACTACCTGCGCTACGGGTTCTGCGCCGACGGGAAGCGCATGCGCGAGGTGATGGGCTTCCGGCCCCGCTGGTCGTCGCGCGAGACGGTCACGGCCTTCTTCGACGCGGTGGCGCGACGCCGCGAGGTGGAGGCCGAGGCCCACGAGGCGGAGCGCGCCGCGCTCGGCGGCGGACCCCAGGGGGTGGTGTGATGGCGACCCGGAAGAAGACGACGAAGGCGCCTCGCGCGTCCCACGAGGAGAAGGTGACCGAGCGCATCCGCGACGCGAACCTGGACCGGATGCTGGCCGCGGACGCGGACTTCGACCTCTGGGAGACCGAGAGCGAGGTCCTGTCCATCAAGCAGGTCAAGGACCTCATCGCCCGGCTCCGCGGTATCCCCGGCGTCGAGCAGGTCGTCGAGGCCCTCGAGGACGTGGGCGCGGACCGCATCCGGGCCTTCCTCTCGCGGGTGCTGTCCGCCCCGGCGGATCGGCCCATCGACGACTTCGGCCTGGACCCGGTCTTCTACGAGGAGCTGTTTCCGGTCGCGAAGTGGATCCACGACAAGTACTTCCGCGTGGAGGCGACGGGCGTCGAGCACATCCCCAGCGAGGGCCGGGCGCTCGTGGTGGCGAACCACTCGGGTACGCTCCCCTACGACGGGGCCATGGTGGTCACCACCGTGCGCATCAACCACCCGGGGCAGCGGCGCCTGCGCGCCCTCGTGGAGAACTTCGTCTATCACATGCCCTACCTGGGCAAGTTCATGGCCCGGGGCGGCGCCGTCCGCGCCTGCCAGGAGAACGCCGTCGCCCTGCTGGAGGCCGACGAGGCCGTCCTGGTCTTCCCCGAGGGCGTGAAGGGCATCGGCAAGCTCTTCCGGAAGCGCTACCGGCTGCAGCGGTTCGGCCGCGGCGGCGCCATCCGGCTGGCCCTGAAGACGAACGCCCCCATCATCCCGTGCTCCATCGTCGGGGCCGAGGAGTCCATGCCGCTGCTGGGCAAGGTGAGCTGGCTGGCGCGCCCGCTGGGCATCCCGTACATCCCGTTGACGCCGACGATGCCGCTCCTCGGGCCTCTGGGCGCCGTGCCCTTCCCGACGAAGTGGTTCATCGACTTCGCGCCGCCCATCCACCTCCACGAGCGCTACGGGCCGGACGCCATCGACGATCGCGTCCTGGTCAACCGCTGCAACGAGGAGGTCCGCGGCGTCATCCAGGACCTCATCGACGCGCGCCTCGCGCAGCGGGACTCGGTCCTGTTCGGGTGAGCCGGAACAGGCGGCGGATTTGGGTTGGACCCCGGAGCTTGCGCGGCGTGGCGTGCTCGTGGCACACACCGGGCCCGCCACCGGCCCGTCACCCAACCCGGGCGTGGACGACGAGGCGGTCGACCCCTTCATCCGGGTGTGGAAGCAGCCATGACCGAGACCCCCCACCGCGCCGGCTTCGTCGCCCTCGTCGGGCGCCCGAACGTCGGCAAGTCGACGCTGCTCAACCGCCTCGTGGGCGAAGAGCTGGCCATCGCCACGCCGAAGCCCCAGACCACGCGGGATCGGATCCGGGGCATCCGTACGTTCGACGACTGGCAGGTGGTCTTCGTCGACACGCCGGGCATCCACGAGGCCCGGAACCTGCTGAACCGGTACATGGTGGACCTGGCCGTGGGGACCATCGGGGACGCGGACGTGGCCCATCTCATCGTCGACGTGGCCCACATGGCGGCGAAGCCGGAGCAGGTCCTCGAGCAGACCCGCGGCATCGTGGAGGCCCTCCAGCGGACCTCCACGCCGGCGCTCCTGATCCTGAACAAGGTGGATCGGGTGCGGGACAAGGCGCTGCTCCTGCCCATGATCGAGGAGCTCTCGGCGCTCCACTCCTTCGAGGAGGTGGTGCCGGTCAGCGCCCTGAAGGGGGACGGGGTCGAGCGCCTCCTGGAGCTGACGCGCGAGCGGCTCCCGGAGAGCCCGCCGCTGTTCCCCGAGGACCACGTCACCGACCGCTCCATGCGCTTCCTGGCGGCGGAGATGGTGCGCCAGCAGCTCTTCCTGAGGCTGGAGCAGGAGCTCCCCTACCAGGTGGCCGTGGGCATCGAGCAGTGGGAGGAGCGCCGCGACGACCTCGTGGTGGTCTACGCCACGATCCACGTCGCCCGGGAGAGCCACAAGGGCATCGTCATCGGCCGGAAGGGCGCGCGCCTCAAGGAGATCGGCAGGCGCGCCCGCATGAGGATGGAGCACTTCCTGGGCCGCAAGGTCTTCCTGGATCTGCGCGTTCGGGTCGAGGAGCAGTGGACCGAGCGCCCCGGCGCCCTGCGCAAGCTCGGCTACGACGACGAGAGCTGAGGCTCCCGAGGGATCACCGCACATGGCCAAGCCCGTCATCGCGATCGTGGGCCGCCCCAACGTGGGCAAGTCCACCCTGTTCAACCGCCTCGTCGGCCGGCGCGAGGCCATCGTCGAGGACCAGCCGGGGGTGACCCGCGACCGGCACTACGGGGACGGGGAGGTGCTGGGCCGGAGATTCATCGTCATCGACACCGGCGGCTTCGAGCCGGAGGCGGACGAGGGCATGCTCCCCGCCATGCGGCGGCAGGCGGAGATCGCCATCGCCGAGGCGGACGTCGTCATCGCGATGTACGACGGCCGGGAGGGCCTGCTGCCCACGGACCGCGAGGTCGCGCGGGTCCTGGGCCGGGCGGACAAGCCGGTCTTCCACGCGGTGAACAAGATCGACGGCGCCCGGCACGAGGCGCTCGTGGCGGAGTTCTGGGAGATGGGGGTCGACAGCCTCCACTCCATGAGCGCGCAGCACGGCCCCGGCGTGTACGACCTCATGGCGGAGGTCCTGGAGGTCCTGCCCGAGGAGGACGCCGCGGCGGAGAGGCGGGCCGCGGAGGCCACCCGCGTCGCCGTCATCGGAAAGCCGAACGTGGGCAAGTCGACCCTCATCAACCGGCTTCTGGGCGAGGAGCGGCTGCTGGTGAGCGACGTCCCCGGCACCACGGTGGACAGCATCGACACGTGGCTGCAGCGTCCGCCCGATCGGAGGGCCTTGGCGACGGCGGAGACCAGGCTGGAGGAGGCGAGGGCCGCGCTGGAGGCCGCCCGAGCGCGCGAGGGGCGGGGCGGGATCGGCCCCGGAGGCGCGCCGTCACCCGCCGGACCACCGGACGAGCAGGACGACGGCGTGATCGTCCACTGGGCAGGCGGCGACCAGGCCGAGTGGCAGGAGGACGCCGAGGGCTTCGAGGTCGACCCCACCGTCCAGGACATCGACATCGAGGATGCCCGCTGGCAGGCCCCCGGCGACCTGGAGGCGGCCGAGGAGGCCGTCGCCGCCGCCGAGACGGAGCTGGAGGCGGCCCGTCGCGCCCAGCGCTATCTCCTCATCGACACGGCGGGCATCCGCCGGCGGAAGTGGATGCGCACGGACCTGGAGCGCCGGAGCGTGGTCCGGAGCTTCAAGGCCATCGACCGGGCCGAGGTCTGCCTGCTGCTGGTGGACGCCACGGTCGGCGTCACGGAGCAGGACGCCAAGCTCGCCGGCATGATCCAGGACAAGGGCCGGGCCTGCGTCATCCTCGTGAACAAGTGGGACGCGGTGTCCGACAAGGACACCTACACGGCCGGGCGCTACGTGAAGGAGCTCCGCGAGGCCCTGAAGTTCGTGTCCTACGCGCCCATCGTGTTCATCTCGGCCCTGAGCGGCCAGCGCGTGCACCGCATCCTCGGGGCCGTCGACCGGGTGAAGGTGAACTACACGCGCCGCATCGCCACGGGTCCGCTGAACCGGTGGCTCGCCGCGACGGTGCGGCACCACCAGCCGCCGGTCCACCGGGGGCGACGCCTGCGCGTGTACTACGCGTCGCAGGTGACGACGGCGCCGCCCACGGTCCTGCTGTCGGTCAACGAGCCCAAGCTGCTGCACTTCTCCTACAAGCGGTTCCTCGTGAACCAGCTGCGGCAGCAGTACGACTTCGAGGGCACGCCGCTCCGCCTGGTGGTCCGCGGCCGGGGGCGGAAGCGACGCGGCTGAGGGACGCCGCGGTCAGACCCCGAGGACGCGGTCGACGCCGACGACGCGGACCAGGAGCCAGGCGGCCAGGCGGCCGGTGACGTCCCGGAGGGTCCGGCGCGTCGGCGAGGTCGGGGCCCGCAGGTCCATGGGGTGGGTGAGGGTCGTCCGGGTGTCGGGCGCGTGCATGGGGAACCTCCATCGAGTCTCGCCTCGGAGGTTCGCGTCCCCGTGTTTCGCGATCGTTTCACCCGGGTCAAACCCCGGTGAAGGGCGTGTCGCCCAATCCCTTGCCCAATCCCTTGCCCTTGCCCTTGCCCTTGCCCTTGCCCTTGCCCTTGCCCTTGCCCTTGCCTGAAAGAGCGGTTCCCGGCGGGATATCCGCTGCGCGGGCGGGGACGCCCGCGGTCCCGGGCGCCGGTCGCGTTTGCTGGGGCGGCGGGCTTCCAGCCCGCCAGACGTGGTGTGGCTGATGGCCCGGCAATGCACCCAGGGGATGTCCGTTCCTATGCCACTGTCGTTCGGTTCGTCGAGGGAGCGCCCGCTACGCCGACCACGACCACGTCCACGACCACGTCCACGTGTCGCTGGATCTCGGCGAATCGTGGCCGATGGGCACGCGAGGCGGCCGGCGCCCCGGTGAAGGGGGCTCAGTCCCGGTACAGGGCGAAGGTCACGGCGACGTCGAACGGGCCGAGGGCCTCGCCGAGCTCCGTGAGGGACACGTGGTACCGCGCCACCACGCCCAGGCTCCAGCGGCGCTCCGGGCGCCAGTCCACGCCGATCCCCCCGTGGGCCGTGACGTCCCAGGTCGGGCCCTCGCCGCCGGCGTAGGCGTCCGGACCGTCCCCTCGATAGAGGCCGCCGAAGCCCGCCGCGAGGAAGGGGACCCAGGTGAGGGCGTCGATGAGATAGCGGGCCTCGACCAGGCCCTGCCCCACGGGCTCGGGGTCGAGCCCCTCGCCGTAGCCCACGCCGGCGCGCAGGAGGCCGCCCACCTGGATGAAGTCCGTCACGGCGTAGCGGGCGCCGCCGTGCACCAGCGTGGCGTGGCGAGTGACGGTGTCCGGCAGGTCCTCCGTCACCAGGGTGAGCTGGCCCACCCCCGTCATCCAGGTCAGCTCTCCCTTCTCCGCGGCGGCCGGCGGCGAGACGGCGAGGAGCGCGAGGAGACCGGCGAGCGGTGGGAGGAGGCGGCGCATGGACGCGGATCTTCGGAGGGTGGGGGCACCGTGTCAATCGGCCCCGGGGGGCCGGCCCAGGGCGGTCGCAAAGTCGACCGCCCTCCCTTGCCTTTGCCCTTGCCCGTGCCCTTGCCTCCTCTCAGACGCGCAAAACCCATCGTTTCCGAGCGGGTGCAATCCGGCGCCGGGCGCCGTACCGCCGCACGGCCTTCACCTCTGTCAATCGGCCCCGGGGGGCCGGCCCAGGGCGGTCGCAAAGTCGACCGCCCTCCCTTGCCTTTGCCCTTGCCCTTGCCCGTGCCTCCTCTCAGACGCGCAAAACCCATCGTTTCCGAGCGGGTGCAATCCGGCGCCGGGCGCCGTACCGCCGCACGGCCTTCACCTCTGTCAATCGGCCCCGGGGGGCCGGCCCAGGGCGGTCGCAAAGTCGACCGCCCTCCCTTGCCTTTGCCCTTGCCCTTGCCCGTGCCTCCTCTCAGACGCGCAAAGCCCATCGTTTCCGAGCGGGTGCAATCCGGCGCCGGGCGTCGTACCGCCGCACGGCCTTCACCTTTCCGACGTTGCGATTGCCCCGGGCGCCGGCCGGAGCGGGCCGCGCGGAGCGCGACGCTTGACTCCTGGGACGGAATGGAGGTTCGAGTCCAGGGCGGGGAGGCGCAAGCTGTGGTGGGACGCGACGACGCAGGACTGGTAGCGCCAATTCAAGGAGTTGCGGCACGCCACAGCGCCGTCGGATCGTCGGCCTGGGCCGGACCGGAGTTTCGTCACAGGAGTCACGATTGACAGCGCGACCCCTGCGGGGTAGACGGTCGCCCCTCATGCCGCTCCAGAAGGGAGGCGCTCGTGGCCAGACAGCCCAAGCGGATGTCGCGCAAGGAGCTGAGGCAGCCGGACGAGGTCCAGGTCGCGCTCAAGGGACTCTGGGACTGGATCGAGGAGCACTGGAAGCTCCTGGTCGCGGCCGCCGGGGGGCTCATCCTCATCGGCGTGGCCAGCACCGTGATCGGCGGGATGCAGGACTCCAGCCGCCAGGAGGACGCCGAAGCGCTGCGCGCGGCCCTCGAGCCGCTCATGGCGCCCGTCGGCGAGGAGGACCCGCTCGAGGGCGCCCCCATGCCGGAGATGGAGCGCTTCGAGACGGCCGAGGGGGCCCGCGCTGCGGCCGCGGAGCGGCTGGCGGTCTTCCTCGAGGAGAACCCGGACTCCGACGTGGCCCCGGCGGCCCGCCTGGCCATGGCCGCCGTGGGGGGCGAGGCGCCGGAGGCCTCCGTGGAGCGTCTCGGGCAGTGGATCCAGGAGCACGAGGACCTCTCGCTGGTCACCGCGGCGCGCCTGGTGCTGGCCGACGCCCAGGCCCGGGCGGGCTCCACCGAGGACGCGATCGCGACGTACCGCCAGGTGGCGGAGGCGCAGACAGGGCTGCTGAAGGCCCAGGCGCTCATGGCCATCGGCGACCTCCGGAACCCGCTCGTCGTCGACGGCGGGGACGCGGCCGGCGCGCGCGAGGCGTACGAGGCGGCGCGCGAGGCCCTGGGGCCGCGACCGGAGGCGGCGCCCGGCGATATGCTGGCGGCGTCCTTCGGCGAGCCGTACCTGTACGGCGCCCTCGATGATCGCCTCGCGCTGCTGCAGTAGCCGATGTTCCGCACCGCCCAAGCCGTGACCCTCTCGGCCGTGGCGGCCCTCGCCCTCGCCGGCTGCGGCGTCCTGCGACCCGTCGGCGACCTGGACACGCACCGCGTGGAGGCCGACTGGGGCACCCGCCTGTACGAGCTCGACGCCCTGGCGTATCAGCCGTCCGAGCGGGGCGAGCCGCTCCGGGTGGACAGCGACGCGACCCCGGACGGCGGCCTCGTGGTGGTGCCGTCCAAGGATCGGTGGGTTCGGGGCGTGGCCGCGCGTACGGGCGAGGTCCTCTGGAAGATCCAGACGAACGGGCCCAACGTCTCGCGCCCCACCGCGGTGGGGGAGGACGTCCTCGTCGCCTCCATGGACGGTCGGGTCTATCGGCTGCGTCAGCGAAACGGCCGGCCCGTGTGGAAGACCGACGTCCTGGGGCGCGGGGCCCTGGTGAGCGCGCCCGTCGTGGACGACGGTCGGGTCTTCGTCACGGGGAGCGACAACCGCCTGACCGCCCTGTCCCTGGAGGACGGCTCCAGCCTTTGGGAGCGCCAGCGGCCCCACCGCGGGGAGTTCACCATCACCGGCCAGGCGGGCGCGACCGTCGTCGGGGACGCGGTCGTCACGGGGTTCTCCGACGGGAACGTGGTGGCCTACGCGGTGTCCGACGGGGCGATCCTCTGGACCGCCGACCTGAGCCGCGGCGAGTCGGACTTCGTGGACGTGGACAGCACGCCCCTCGTCCTCGGCGACACGGTCGTCGTGGCCAGCTACGCCACCGGCGTCCACGCGCTCGACGTGGACACGGGCGCCGTGCGGTGGCGCCTGGAGGGGCGGGGCTACGGCACGGCCGCCGCGCTGGACGGCCTGATCTACGTGCCGCGGGCCGACGGTCGGCTGGTGGCCATCGACGCGGAGGCCGGGGAGGTCTCCTGGGCGAGCCGGATCCGCTACGGCACCCCGGGGACGCCGGCGCTGACGCGGAAGTACGTGCTGGTCCCGGTCCGGGAGAGCCTGCTCGTCCTGGACCGGGGAACGGGGCGCCTGCTGCTCCGATACGACGACGGCTTCGGGGTCACCGCGACGCCCCACGTGGCCTGGGGGACGGCGTACACCCAAGCCAACAGCGGACACCTGTACGCGCTCGGCATCTACTGACGGCGCGGTTCAGGTCTGCGCGCAGAGGCCACTTGACACGTCCCGGCCGGCTCCGGACCTTCGGGGGCGCGCCGCGACGACCCGGTCGTGCTCCCGAGGGAGGAGACGGATGAGAACGCTGACCTGCATTTCCGCCCTGCTGATGGTCCTGGCGGTCGCCTGCGGCGACGACGGCTCCGGAGGCCCCGCGAACACCGGCGACATCCACGGGCCGCCGGACTCCGTCGGGGACGCCGACGGGAACGTGGACGGCGCGGGACCGGGCGCGGACGACACCGACGGCACGGCCACCCCGGGCTGCACCTCCGACGAGGACTGCGACGAGGAGGGGGCGATCTGCGCCTGCGACGGCGAGTGCGTCGTGCCCACGGGCGAGCCGTGCGAGCAGAACATGAACTGCGGCGGCTCGGCTTGGTGCAATCCCTGCATGGGCCACTGCGAGCCGCTGCTCGGGCTCTGTGAGCCGTGCAGCACGGTGAACGTCTGCGACGAGACCGGAAGCTGCAAGCCTGCCAAGGGCGGCCCGTGCGGCGATAACGGCGTCTGCATCCCCTTCGCGGAGGGCGGGAGCTTCTGCGGCGTCGGCTGCATCAACGACTCCGGCTGTCCCAACGGGTACGAGTGCGTCGAGGTGGGCGGCGCGCTGAACAAGCAGTGCGTCCCCACGTCGGGCTCCTGCGAGGACCTGGGCCTCTGCGAGTCGGACGACGAGTGTCCGTTCGGGCTGATCTGCAACGACTTCTCCAGCCGGTGTGCGGAGGGGTGCGAGGACGATGAGGAGTGTCCGGGGGACGACGTCTGCAGCCAGGGGCGCTGCCAGCCCTCCTGCATGGAGCTGGACAACTGCGAGGAGCCCTTCGTCTGCAACGAGGACAACGGCCGCTGCGAGGACCCCAACGCCTGCAAGCCCGGCGAGTGCCAGCCCCAGAGCTACTGCGACGAGGAGAGCGGCGACTGCATTCCCGGCTGCCTGGAGGACACCCACTGCCAGGACGCCCAGTTCGAGTGCGTCGACAACGCCTGCGTGGAGAAGGGCTGCATCCACAACTACCAGTGCAGCTTCGAGGAGCTGTGCGACCAGGAGACCGGCGAGTGCGTCCCCATGGAGCGCGACCACTGCGCCGAGTGCACCGCCGGCCAGCAGGACAGCAACGCCCAGTGCGGCGGCGACCCGAACCTCTGCGTGACCTTCCAGGACGAG
Organism: Myxococcota bacterium; assembly: GCA_051747385.1. Taxonomy (GTDB): domain Bacteria; phylum Myxococcota_A; class UBA9042; order PHBI01; family JACKFB01; genus JBNJGB01. Next base: position 12,223 of record JBNJGB010000002.1, on the reverse strand, counting down.
GACGGCAACGAGAAGGGCGACTTCTGCCTGCTCACGTGCGACCCGGACGACGCGCCCGACCAGTGCCCGCAGGGCTACCAGTGCGACAAGATCGAGAGCGACGACGGCTCCGTGAACGACTGGTACTGCACCCGCATGTGCTGGGAGGACCCGTACGGGAACAACGACGAGGAGGAGACGCCCACCGGGGAGGAGGAGACGCCCGCGGAGTAGCGCGGTCTCCACCTCGGGACGCCGGCGCGCCCTGCCGACGGGATGGCGGGCCCGACCGCCGGGGACGGCTCACAGTTCGTTACATGTCGCAAGACGAAGGGCTCGCGCAAAGACGCGGAGACGCAAAGGAAAACGGCATGCTTCGGCCCGGTGTGCTCTCTGTGGGCCTGCCGGTGACCCGACAGTCTCAGCCGAATCGGCGTGCGAGCGGTTCGCTGGCCTTTGCGTCTTGGCGGCTTGGCGCGCGACTGTCCGTGAGACCGCGGGATCCCGAGAGGTGTAGGACCGTGAGCCGGGGACGACGGTCCGACTCCATCTTCCCCATTTGGTCGGCGAGGCCCGGTCAGGCCGCGTCGGCGTCCGCCTCGTCGCCGGCGTCGCTCTTCTTCTTGCCGCTGCCCTTGGGCTTGCCGCCCTCGGCGCGGCCGTGCTCGTCCCGCCGGCCCTCGCGGCGGGCGGCCTCCTCCTCGATGAGCTCCGTGATCTCGTGGTTCACGCGGCGGAGGACGGCCTGGCGGGCGTGGAACGGCAGGAACGACGACTTGAACCCGTTGATGAGCAGCTGCTTCACGTCCAGGGCGTCGAAGCCGAACGTCTCGACGGCCCGGACGTACTCGTCCGTGACGCTCGTGTCGGTGACCAGGCGGTTGTCCGTGTTCAGGGTCACGCGCACGCCGAAGTCGTAGTAGAACTTCAGCGGGTGGCTGTCGAAGTCGCGCACCGACCGGGTCTGCACGTTGGAGGTCAGGCAGACCTCGAGCGGGATCCGGTGGTCGTTGACGTAGTTGAGCAGATCGCCGTCCTCGCGGAGCCGCGTGCCGTGCCCGATGCGGTGGGCGCCGCAGACGTGGATGGCCTGGTGGACGCTCTCGGGGCCGTAGGCCTCGCCTGCGTGGATGGTCGAGCTCAGGTTGTTGTTCCGGACCAGGTAGAAGGCCTCCCGGTGCGCCTTGGGCGGGTAGTCGTACTCCGCGCCGGCGAGGTCGAAGCCGCACACGCCCTTGTTCTTGTACGCGACCGCGAGCTCGGCGAGGCGGATGCTCTGGGCCGGCTCGATGTGCCGGATCCCGCACACGATGACGTTGGACTCGATCCCGTGATCCCGCCGCGCGTCCGACAGACCCTCCAGGACCGACTCGAGGACGCGCGTCAGCGCCATGCCCTTCCGGGTGTGGAGGATCGGCCCGTAGCGGACCTCCATGTAGCGGACGTTCTCGGCGGCCGCGTCCTCGGCCAGCTCGTAGGCGGCCCGGTGGAGGGCCTCCTCGTCCTGCAGCACGGCCGTCGTGATGTCGAACGCCGTCAGATAGTCCGTCAGATCACGGCAGACCTCGCCCATGTGGATGGCGCGGGCGAGCCCGTCCTCGGTGTCCGCCGGGAGCTCGACGCCACGCTCCTCCGCCAGCTCCAGGATGGTCCGGAGCCGCATGGAGCCGTCGAGGTGGACGTGCAGGTCCGTCTTGGGCAGGCGCTCGATGAAGGCGCGGTCGGGGATGAACATGGTCTCGCGTCCTGTCGGTCGTCTCTTGCGTTTCCCGCCAGACTACGCTGGCCCGACCGGATCGACAAGGACCGGGGACGCGCCCGCCCGGCGGCGCCTACTCCACTACTCCACGTCCTCCATCTCCACGATCTCGCTGTGCACGTCGCCGGCGAGGAGATCGAAGGTGTCGCTCTCGCCCTCCATCACGACGCCGCCGTCCGCGTTCATGGCCTCGACGAAGGCCTTCACGTCGGCGCGGGGCGCCAGGGCCTCGAAGAGCACGCCGGCGACCATGGCGCCGGTGACGGGGTGCTCGACCTCGTTGTCGCACGGCGCGGTGGACTCGATGCCCGAGATGGGCGTGCCGGTCGCGTCGAGGAGCAACACCTGGACCTCCTCCACACCCACGCTGCTGCACTTGTGGCCCAGGTCCCAGTCGACGATCAGGTCGACGGGCTTCTGGACCAGCTTGATCTTCTTGCCCTGCTCGGCCTCCACGTCGATGACCCCGCCGGACGGGATCCGGACCTTGGAGTCGGCGGCGCCGTAGTGGGTGCCGCGACCTTCCTCGTTGAAGCCCTCCACCTCGATGAAGTATCTGCCGGCCGGCGCGTCCGCCATGGTGATGGAACCGGACTGCGTATCCGAGGGACACGCGATGGACTCCGAAGCGACCACCTCGCCGTCGTCCAGGGAATTCACCGCTCGCGCCTCCACCGTGTCGATGTGGAGCGTGTCGCAGGTGGCCGTGCCCTCCAGGGACCAGGACACGATGGCCGTGCCGGGCTCGCTGGAGCCGCCGTCGTCACAGGCGGCCAGGGGGAGGAACAGGGCGGCGAGGAGCGGCAGCACCAGGGCGGGACGGATCGTCATGGGGCCTCCGAGGGGTGGGAGTCCTGGGAACGTGGCGGAGGATAGCAGCGCCGCGCGCTCGACGCGACAATCACGGCGCCTCGAGCAGCCCGGCGACGCCCTGTCCGACGCGCGCGTGGCCGGCGGATTCATCGGGGGGATGACGATTTTTGCGCGATCCGACGGGGCCGCCGAGACTCGGCCGATGATGCGTGGTCGGACTCCCGGAACGACATTTCTGCTGGCCCTGCTCGTGGTGGTGCTGTCGGGCTGCGCGCTCCCCCGGCCGAAGGGCCCGGCGCCCCTGTACGACTTCGACACGGTCTGGCTGAACGACGGCGTCGGCGGCGTGCGACCGTGGAGGCGGCGCAACCGGGAGCGCATCACGGCGGCGGCGGTCCGCCAGCAGGATCGCAGGGAGGGCCGGGACGCCCGCTCCCGGACCCGCCTGGCCGAGGCGGAGCGGAAGCCGAAGCGCGAGCCGGCTCGGAAGCGCCCCGAGAAGGCCCCGAAGCAGAAGGCCCCGAAGCAGGACCCCGCGCCCGAGCGGACGGCGCAGCGCGACCCGCCCGACCGGCGCGAGCCGGCCGCCCGGGTGGAGCCGAAGGAGCCCGAGCCCGATCCCCCGCCGCCGGAGGACGGGGGGCGTCCGCTCCTGGGCGACGGATCCGTGCCCGGAGAGCTTCTCGCCGCCGCCCGGCGCATGGTGGGCATCCGGGAGGGCTTCGGCGAGGGGACCTTCCTGGAGCACCTGCTCACGGTCGCCGCCGTGGACATGGACGTGGCCGCTCCGCGCGCCCGGTTCGACGCGGCGGTCCTGGCCCGATTCGAGCGGGCCGGGCGGACCTTCGTCGAGCAAGGCCCCGAGCCCGGGGACCTGGCCTTCTTCCGGATCCCGCGAGGAGATGACGCCAGGATCTTCGCCGCCGTGGTGGAGCGGGTGCGCGACAGCGGCGTCGTCGTCTGCATCGGGGAGGTCCACGGGGAGGTCCGGCGCTTCGTCGCCGATCCCGCCCGACCGTGGGTCCGGCGAGACGATCGCACGGGCGAGGTGGTGAACGCCCCCTTGCGGCGGCGCACCTTCCAGGACGATCCCGACGCGCCCGCCCTGGCCGGGGCCCTGTTCGCCACCTGGGCGCGGCCTTGACAGACGCCCGGTGAGCCCCGGTATCCGGCGCCGCCGGCCCGGGGTTGGTGACTCCGTGAACGCCTTGTAGAGTTCTGGGCCCCCGTAACCCACACGGCCCCATGCCCCTCGGCGACGGACAGCCCACCACGCCCCCCCTCGCGGGCTTCGTCCTGGCCCTGCTTCGCGCGCTCGCGAAGGACAGCCAGTACGGCAGCGACCACCCGCAGGCCGCGCAGGCCGCCGTCGGCGCCTGGGAGGCCCTGGGCGAGGCGAGCGGACGTCGGCACGCCGTGACCGTGCGCCAGGTGGGCTCCGCAGCGGCGGCGGCGTTCGAGATCCGCCGTCACCCCGAGGCGGCCCGCGATCTCGCGTCGCTCCTTCCGCGTACGAACCGGGATCGCCTCCTGGATCAGCTCCGCGATGCCTTCGCGGGAGCGGGCATCCGCCGGTTGACCATCCTCCCGGCCTGTCCCCGGGAGGCACTCGCCCTGGGGCTCGCCACGCTCGGCGAGTGCACCCGGGGCGGGGCGGGGGACGCCTCCGATCATGTCCAGGTGCGGCTGTTGGATCGCGGCGTCCACCAGGTCCTCGCGCTGGGCGCGCCGACCCTCGGAATGACGCGCTCGCTGCCCCGGGACGTCGCCGAGCACCTGGAGATCCTCCGGGCCGTCGTGAATCGGCTCGCGGTCCCGGACGAGGGGGAGCGCCCGATGGCGCCGCACGCCCTGGCGGAGGTGGGCGCCGCCCTGGTGGGCCTGCTCCCGGAGACGGAGGACGTCCGGCAGCTTCTCGTCTCGCTGGACCTGGCCGTGGAGGCCGTGGAGCCCGACAGGAAGCGTCGGGTCCTGGACGCCCTCGTGCGGGGCCTCGCGCGACCGCGTGCCGGTGACCTGCTGGCCCGGTGCGAAGAGGTCGTCGAGCGCCACGGCGGGCCGTCGCTGCTCGGGACCGCGAGGGACGAGCGGGGTGCGCCCCTGATGGGCTACTTCATCGCCGCGCAGGCGCTCCGCCGCAGGCTGGAGGCGCCGACGACCCGCCGGCGTCCCCGTCCGTCGCCCAGCAGGTCCGTCCGCCGGGAGGCGGGCCCACCGCCGCTCCACCCGCGCGTCGACGAGTGGCTGGCGCAGTACGAGGCCATCGGCCCGTCCCTGCTCCGGCGCCTGGAGAGGCCCGGCGACGACGAGCAGGTCGTCGGCGCGGCGACCATCCTCGGCCACGTCGGCGCCCGGCTCGTGGCCGACCGGCGCTACGCGCAGGTGCAGCCGATCCTGCGGGCCCTGAAGGCCGCCGAGCGCGCGGCCGTCGGACGCTCCGGGCCGGTGCGTGAGGCGCTGGAGGAGGCGGTTCACCGGGTGATCCACCCGTCCCGGACGGCCCGGCTGGTCGCCGATTATCCGAAGGCGGACGTCGTCACGCGCGACGCCCTGTTCGAGCTCCTGGCCGCCCAGGGGAGGGCCGCGATCCCGGCGCTGGTGCGCTCGATGGTGGAGCGGCCCGGCGACCCGAACACCCTCCGGGAGATGGCGGCCCTGGTCGAGGACGTGGGCGCCGACGCCGGCCCCGCGCTCGTCACGGCGCTGGAGGCCCACGGCTCCCGCTGGGGGCGCGTCCTCCCCCTCGTCCGTCTCCTGGGAGCGATTCGCTACCGGCGCGGGGAGCCGCTCCTGGCCGGCCTGACGGGGCATGCGGAGGCCCAGGTCCGGCTGGAGGCCCTGTTCGCGCTCTTCCATATGCTCGGGTCGGACGCGGAGCATCACCTCCTGCGCGCCCTGGACGACGCCCACCCGGAGGTCCGCCAGCGGGCCATCGCGCTGCTCGCGCTGGACGGGTGCACCGCCCCGCGGTACCTCCGCACGCTGCAGGACCTGTTGACCCGCGCCGGAGACGCCGGCGGCGACGGCCTCGTGGTCAGCGCCGTCCATGCCCTGGCGCGCCTGGGCAATGTCCGTTTCCCGGACGGGGCGGACGCCGAGACGCTCCTGTCGGCGATGCTGGAGGGGAGCGTGGGCAGCGGCCTGCTGCGCTTCGTGTCCGGCCCCCGCGGCCCCCGGATCTCGCGCTCGGCCGGCACGCTGGGGGCGGTCTGCGAGGCCCTGGCGACCTTGGGAGGCGACCGCGCCCGCGACGCCCTCGGCCACGCCAGCCGGGTCGCGCCGCCCGCCGTCCAGGACCGGGCCCGGGCCGCGCTGGCGCGCCTGTCCGGGCCGTAGCGAGATCCTCGGGTTCATGCTCTGCAGGGCGCCGCTCGGCAATCGCAAAGTCGGAAAAGTGGGGGCCGCGCGGCGGTGCGGCGCCCGGCGCCGGATTGCACCCGCTCGCAAATGATGGATTCTGCGCGTCTGAGAGCGGGCAAAAGGGCAAGGGCAAGGGCAAGGGCAAGGGCAAGGGCAAGGGCCAGGGAGGGCGGTCGACTTTGCGACCGCCCTGGGGGGTAACAGGGGCGCCTTTGCATGGGGCCCGCTTCCGGCTAGAATCCAGGCGGGTTACGCCGCCGTAGTCGTTCAGGAGGGGAGCGTGACGCAGCGGGAGGACAGCCGCGAGCTCCTCGGCACCGTCTGGGCCGGTCGGTACGAGATCCTGGAGTACATCGGCCGGGGCGGTATGGGCGGTGTCTTCAAGGCGCGGCAGATCCAGATGGACCGCGAGGTGGCCCTCAAGGTCGTCCATCGGAGCCTCTGCAGGGACGACAAGCAGGTGCAGCGCTTCGAGCAGGAGGCGCGCACCTCGTCCAAGCTCAACCACCCGAACAGCATCCGGGTCTACGACTATGGCAAGACCGAGGACGGCCGGCTGTTCATGGCCATGGAGTTCCTCCGGGGCGAGACCCTGGGACATCTGCTCCGCCGCGAGGGGGGGGTGGAGCCGGAGCGCGCGGTCCACATCGCGCGGCAGATCCTCAAGGCGCTGGCCGAGGCGCACCAGCTCGGGCTGGTCCACCGGGACCTGAAGCCCGAGAACATCTTCATCTGCGAGATCTTCGGCGAGCGGGACTTCGTGAAGGTCCTGGACTTCGGGATCGCCAAGGCGATCGGACCGACCGAGGAGAGCGCGAACCTCACCCAGACCGGGTTCATCTGCGGCACGCCGCGCTACCTCTCTCCGGAGCAGGCGCTGGGGCAGGGCGTCGACGGCCGGTCGGACCTCTACTCGGTGGGCGTCCTCCTATACGAGATGCTCACCGGGCGGCCGCCGTTCATGGGCGACAACCCCATCTCCATCGTGATGAAGCACGTCCACGACGACCCGCCGCCCCTCGCGGGGATGGAGCGGTACGGGCGCGAGGGTCGGCGCCTGGCGTGGCTCGTGGGACGCCTCATGTCGAAGAACGCCGACCGCCGGCCGTCGCCGGCGGAGCGCATCGTCGAGTGGATGGACGGCCGCGTCGACGAGTCCGGGCTGGTCGGACACCCGGTCCCCGCCGTGGACGGGGGCGGAGGGCGGCTGGCGGGCCTCCAGGCCGCCATGGAGGAGCCCACCAGGCAGCGCGCTGCGTTCGACCTGCCCGATGGGCCGCTGCCGGCGCGGAGCAACTTCAAGGACTTCGTCGACTCGGGCCACGAGGCCACCGTGCGGCGCTCCGCCGTGTCGGACGCCGACGCCCCCAAGCCTCCGCCCATGCCGCCCGAGGCGCGAAAGCCCGCGGCTCGCGCCGAGCCGCCCCCGCCGGCCGGCGGCGGTGACGAGACCAAGGTGCTGAGGTCCCCGCCCTCGGATCCCCCCGCGCCGGTCCCCCCCGTGCCGGACTCGGAGCAGACGGCGATGATCGGCCGTCCGGCCGGCCTGGGTGACGCGGACCGCGAGGCGAGCCCCGGCGAGACCATGATGCTCGACCGGGGCGACGCCGCGCGGAGCGTGGGCCGGGAGGACGTGGCCGACGTGAAGCGGCCGCAGCCCGCACCTGACGGCTCTCCCCCTGCCGCCCGGGTCCGCAGGCCCACCTCCACCGGCGAGCAGGCCCTGGACCCGGCGCTCACGGCGCAGGTGAAGGCCCGGGCGCTGGACACGTCCCGCGGCCGCCGCCGCACGCCCCCCTGGGCCTGGGCCCTGGCGGGCGTCGCGCTGACGCTCATGCTCGGGGCCGGCGGCTTCTGGTGGTGGACCACCCGGCAGGCCCCGCCCCGCGCCAACGCCGCCGAGCCTGCCGCCCAGGCCGAGGAGATCGCCGCGGTCGTCGAGGACGACCCGCAGGCGAGCGAGACCGAGCCCGGCGCCGAGGCGTCCGTCGCCGTGGAGGCGGAGCCCGCACCCCAGCCGGAGCAGCTGATCGCCGGCACGGTCGTCGGAGACGTCCTGGGCCGCGCGGAGCTTCCCGATCTCCCCGCGACCCGGTCCGCCGGGCGGCGACGTGCACCGAAGCCGACGCCCCGAGAGGTGGCGGAGCCGAAGCCCGAGCCGACGCCCCGCGAGGTGGCGCCGCCCGAGCCGGCGCCGAAGCCCGAGCCGAAGCGGAAGGCGAAGGCGAAGGCCGAGGCGCCGGACTGGGAGAGCCTCGAGCCCGATTGGGACGCGGAGCCGGATCCGCGCAGGCCGCTCCGTGCCGACGACCCGCCGCAGGAGGCCGGGGAGGCGGAGGAGCCGGAGCGCGAGGCTTCGAAGCCCGCGACTTCGACGCCCGCGAAGGAGCAGGACGAGGGCCCTGCCTTCGAGCCCTTCTAGGCACGACCGGAACAGGTGACTCGAGCCGACGGATCGTCCATCCTCTGCGCCATGGGAGCCCCAACCACGATGAAGGTCTCGATTTCGCGCGCCGCGTCCGCCTGGCGCGCGCTGTTCGTCGCGCTGGCCGTCCTCCTGACGTCCGCCGTAGCGGGCCCGGCCGCCGCCCAGGAGGCGGACGCCGAGCGCGCCAAGGCGTTGTACGAGGAGGCCCGCGCCCTGAAGGAGGCGGGCCGCACCCGCGACTCCCTGGAGAAGCTCCAGGAGGCCTATGAGGCCTTCCCGTCGGACATGCTCCTCATCTCCATCGCCAACCGGCACCTGGACCTGGGCGAGCCCGAGGAGGCGGCCGAGGTGCTGAGCCGGATCGTCCCGGAGAACGCCCGGGTGAAGAAGCAGGTGGAGCGCCTCCGGGAGGACGTGGAGGCGCGTCTCGCCGAGCCGGTGCCGGTGCGCATCGATGCCCACACGGAGGAGGCCGAGGTCTCCGTGGACGGCGGGCCCTTCCGGCCGCTGCCCACCCGCCTGCGCCTGCCCCGCGGGACGCACCGCTTCGTGATCCGCGCCCCGGGTCGCGAGGAGGTGCAGCTGGAAAAGGAGCTTCGTGGGAGCATCGAGGTGCCCATCGTCGTCGCCCTGCCCGTGGAGACGGGGCGCTGGCGCGTGGCCATCGAGCCGCCCGAGCGCCTGGACAAGGTCCGCGTGCTCATCGAGGGGGAGGCCCTCGAGCTGAACAAGGACGAGCGCCGGAAGCCGGTGACCGATCCGCGCCCTGTACCGCCCGGGACCTACAAGGTCACGTGCCTCAAGGGATACGAGCAGCGGGTCGACGACGTCGTCGAGGTCCGGAGCGGCGAGGTGGCCGTGGCCACCTGCACCTTCTCGACGGAGGTGGAGGCGGATGGATCGAGGACCTGGGCCTGGGTCACGGCCGGCGGGGCGGCCGCCGCCATCGTGGGCGGGACGGCGGTGCTCGCCGAGTACCTGGCGACCCAGAACGAGTACCCGAGCGATCGCTACGAGCTGAGCTCGGGCCGGCAGCTCGGGATCAGCGGCGGTCTGTACGGCGCCGGCGTGGCCCTGGGCATCACGTCGGCCTTCCTCTTCGCGGACTGAGCCGCGCACGCTGTCGGGGCCCGGAGGGGTTTCCCTCCGCGGATTCCGCACCACGAGCGACGACCCGTCTGGTGGGCCGTTGGCCTGTCAATTGATCACAAGTCGCCGAGAGGCCGCGAGACGTGGACGTGGTCGGGCTCACCGGGCCCGGCGTTTCGCCCCCCATCGGGAGTGGGCTCCGGGCCGGGCCGCCTCGTGCCGCCGGGGCTGACGGACCGGGGAGTGACCGCCGCGGACGGCGGTCCCCATGCATCTTCCCCGTATTCTCCGTGCCTTTGCGGCTTGGCGCCTTGGCGCGAGCCCTTTCGGGCCGGTGAGATGTGTAGGATCGACGGGCGTCCCTGCCGGCGGCGGTGGGGCCTACTCGGTGATGGAGGCTACCGTGCGGACCTGCTCCGCGTACTTCCGATCGTGCACCGGGCGAGTCGGGGCGAGCTCGCGGGCCGCGTAGAAGGCCAGGGCCTCGATCTCGGCGGCGCGGCGGCCGGCGTCGTCCTCGGTCGCCACGTCGCGGGCATAGGCGGCGGAGAAGAACGCGTCCGCCAGGGCCTCGGCGTGGGGCTTCAGCATCAGGCCGGCCACGCCGGGATCGTCGGCGGCGACCTGCGCCATCTCCTCGATGGCCGCCTCGGCGCGATCGACGGCCTCCACGGCCGGGCGCAGGGCACCGGCGATGGCCGCGTCGTCCACGTCGAGCATGCCCCGCAGCCCGGACAGGAAGCCCTCGTGCAGGCGCAGGCGCGCGAAGTCGCGCACGGTCTGGGCCACCAGGGTGTTGTGGGTGCCCTCCCAGTTCTCGTAGACGACGTTGTCCCGGAGCAGGCGCGGGAGGATGGAGAAGCTCTCGATGGCGCCGTTGCCGCCGAGGGTCTCGATGCCCGTGAGCACCACCCGGTGCGAGTGCTGGCAGGAGCGCATCTTCGCCAGGTTCGTGGCCACGCGAAGGAACGCGCGGCCGGACTCGTCCAGGGCGCCGGCCTCGCCCCGGTCGGCCATGGCCGCCAGCTCGAGGCTCCCGGCCAGCAGGGCGTCGCTGGTCGCTCGCGTCGACGCCAGCATCTCCTGGACCATGGGATAGTCGAAGATCCGGCTGCCGAAGGCCTTCCGCCGCCTGGCGTAGGCGTCCGCGATGAGGTGCGCCCGGCGCGAGATGCCGGCGCAGCCCACGGTGTTGTACAGGCGGGAGGTGTTGATCACGTACGTCATGACGTGGCGGAAGCCGTCGGACACGTCGCCCACGGCGTAGGCGACGGCCCCGTCGAAGTCGATCTCGCCGGACGGCATGGAGCGCGTGCCCAGCTTGTCCTTGAGGCGCCGCAGCCTGAAGTGGTTCACCGAGCCGTCCTCCAGGAGGCGGGGCACCAGGAACAGCCCGAGGCCGCGCGTGCCGCCGGCGCCGCCCTCCACCCGCGCGGTCATCAGGATGAGGTCCGCGTCGGCGTTGGAGCAGAACCACTTCTCGCCGTGGATGCGCCAGCGGGTCGTCCCCATCTCCTCGCCGTCGGGTCGCGCCTCGACGGCGTTGGAGCCCACGTCCGAGCCGCCCTGGAGCTCCGTGAGGAACTGGGCGCCGTCCAGGCGATCCGGCCAGCGATCGGTGAGCAGACCCGGCAGCCAGCGCTCCCGCAGCGCGTCCGAGCCCGCGCCCTGGAGGGCCTTCACCACGCCCGCCGTGCAGGCCACCGGACAGTTGTGCCCCGCCTCGCCCGCGTGGCTCGACAGGTAGAAGAGCGCCTGGGCGTGCAGGTTCGCGGGGGAGTCCCCGTACGCGGCGATCACGCGCCCGTCCTCGTAGATGTGCCGACCGCAGTCCTGGAACGTGGGGTGGTGCTCGATGGCCTCGATCCGCTCGCCGATGGGGGACCAGCGATCGAGGCGCGGCAGGTTCCAGTGGCGGTTGTTGATCTCGGCGGCCCGATCGAGGGGGCCGCCGACCACCGCCCCGAAGCGGGCGAGGTGGTCGGCGCCGTCCGCGAGCCGATCGGCGGGCATCAGGCGGCGGAGCAGGCGCCCCATCTGGCGGTTGGACGTGTAGAAGTTCTCGGGCTGGAGGGCCTGCCACTCCTGCAGGTCCTCTCGCGCGCGCTCGTGGGGGATCGCCATCGTGGTCGCTCCTGCGTCGTCGGGACGTTCCATCGCTAGCAGGCCCGAACATGGCTCGGCAAGAGCCCGGTTGGAATACTGACTGAGGCGTCATTCATTTTCCATTGCACCGGCGCCGGACGAGGCGCTAGAGTCCCGCCGACGAAGGCGGATCCCGTACCCTGGCCGAGGAGAGAGGCAGTGAGCGAGTACCACCTGGACATGCGCGATGTGCGCTTCAACCTCTTCGACTTCCTGGATGTCGGAAGCCTGGCCCGCTTCGATCGGTTCAAGGACTACGACGCGGAGCTGTACGGAGACATCCTCTTCGCCGCGGATGACCAGGCGGCGAACCTCCTGCACCCGCTGAACGAGTCCGGCGACGAGATCGGCGTGCGGATGGAGGAAGGCCGGGTCAAGCTCCCCGAGGGCTGGAAGGAGGCGTACGACGCCTACGTCGAGTCCGGCTGGAACGGGCTGCCCATCCCGCAGGAGCACGGCGGCCAGGGCCTGCCCGTGACGATCAACACGGCGGTCCAGGACATCTTCACCCACGCCAACGTGTCGTTCCTGTTCACGCCGGGCCTCACCATGGGCGCCCTGGGCCTGGTCTGCGAGTTCGGCACCGAGGACCAGCGGGCCACCTACGTCGACAAGATGCTCACCGGCGAGTGGGCCGGCACCATGTGCCT
>JBNJGB010000001.1:227260-295118 GCA_051747385.1 Myxococcota bacterium | reverse complement strand
GCACGCATTCGTCTCGCGCTCTCTCGGTCCGCGCCCCGCACCTCCCTCCCCGGGTCTTCCGGTACGGGTCGCTCCCGTCGCGAGCGCGGCCGCCTGCGCATTTCCCCTCCAGGGTCGCAGTGGCCGTGGACGGCTGCGTGGTCGCAATGGCCGTGGACGGCTGCGTGGTCGCAGTGGCCGTGGACGGCCATCGCAACCCCGGCCCGGGGCTCAACAGAATCGTGGAGTTCCGAAAAAGGATCGCAACGATCGGCCCCGAGCTCGTCACAGGAGGGTGGGTGGGGGTGGGCCCTCCCGTAGGACGGCTGCCGGGAGGGCGGGGTCCTCCTGCAGGACGGCTGCCGGGAGGGCGGGGTCCTCCTGCAGGACGGCCGCCGGGAGGGCGGGGTCCTCCTGCAGGACGGCCGCCGGGAGGGCGGGGGTCCTCCTGCAGGACGGCCGCCGGGAGGGCGGGGGTCCTCCCGTAGGACGGCCGCTGGGCGGGGGCGGGCCATCGGACGCCGGAGAGTCGCCGGGACACGCCGTGCGCAGGCGGGGACGCCTGCCGATCATACACATCTCCCCAGCACCGAAGGGCTCGCGCCGAGGCGTCGAGCCGCAAAGCCGCGGAGGACATGGGGAGGATGCAGCACGACCGCCGTCCGCGGCGGTCACTCCCCGATCCGTCGGCCCCGGCGGCACGAGGCGGCCCGGCCCGGAGCCCACTCCCGATGGGGGCGAAACGCCGGGCCCGGTGAGCCCGACCACGTCCACGTCCACGTCCACGTTTCGCGGGCTCTCGGCGACTTGTGAGCAGTTGACAGGCGGGGACGCCCGCGGGCCCGGGCGCCGGTCGCGTTTCCCGGGACGGCGGGCGTTGAGCCCGTCACACGACGACGGGCGAGTGGTGCCGGGCGTTCGGACGCCGGGCCATCAGGGTCCGATCGATCCCGCTTCCCTCGCGCCTCGGCACCCTTGCGCGACAGTGGCGACCTACCGCTGCACCAGCAGCAACTCCACGGCGTAGCGCGGATCCAGGTCGTACGCCTCGACCCGGCCGAGGGCGAGGACCATCTCCTCCAGAGCGGACTCCATCCAGCGGACGATGCGAGGGGGGACGTGCTCGCCGAGCTGAACGACGACGCGCCGGAGGGTGGGGCTCAGCATCACCTCGCCGCCCTCGCGGCTCGAGAACAGGGGCAGCACGGCCGCCAGGTCCTCCTCCGACAGGGGCTCGAACTTCAGCTCCTCGGTGAGCAGGAGCTGGGCCACGCCGGTCCGGAACAGCGTCCGGAAGCGGACGCTCTCCCGGTCCTCAGCGGCGACGGGGGCGCCGATGAGGGCCTCCGGGGAGAACCCGAGGCGCTCCTCGAAGAACGTCAGGACCGCGTCCGCGTCCTCTAGCTGGACCTCCACCGTGCTCACGTCGTGCAACGTCCGGAAGTCCCGGTAGGCCACGCCCTCCTCGGGGTCGAGCCCCTCGAAGAACATGGGCCGCGTCCTGCTCACGCCCTCCAGGACGTCGTCCGCGGGGGCGCCGAACAGGTGGAAGCCGTGGTGCACGCCGGACCGGCGCCGGATGCGCCGCGCGCGGCGGGCCAGGGTGAAGGTCAGGCTGTATCCCACCTGGAAGAGCTGCTCGGGCCACACCCGGGCGAGGACCTCCACGCCCGTCTCCACCGACTCGTCGGCGAGGTAGCCCAGGCCCAGGTTGACCAGGCTGGCCACGTGGCGACCGACCGCGGGAAGGTGATCCGTGTGCGACAGATCCCCGGTCCACGCCATGAACACCTTGTTCACCAGGCGCCCGAAGGCCTCGGCCACGTGGCCCGTCGTCTCCTCGTCGAGTCGGGCCAGCACGTCGCCCAGCAGGCGCGGCGCCTCCACGTTCCGCAGGGCGAGACCCGTCGCCGCCCGTCCCACGTCGGGGAGGCGGACCGGGGGCATGCCGCGGAGCTCGCGGCGGACCTTGTCGCGCGCCTTCTTCGGCGGCAGGAACGTGTAGACCGACAGGGCCTCGTCGGGCGCCACGAAGCCCATGTCCTCGAGCCGGCCGCCGCGGAACCGCAGCAGCTCCTCCTCCACGTTGGTGGCCAGGTCGAAGCGGGCAGTCTGGAAGATGTCGCGCATCCGATCCGCGTCGGACGCCCACAGGACCTTCATCAGGTAGGGGAGGCGCTCCGCCAGCTCGTCCTCGCGGGAGATGGTCACCCAGAACGCCCCGTCCGGGGTCTGATAGACCTCGTAGTCGTCGGACACCATGTCCACGTCCAGGTCGTGGCCGTGCACCTGCACCCGCCGGGTGAACAGGAGCTGGATGAGCTCGGACTCGGTGATCCGCACCATCCGCAGCGCCGTGTCGAGGTGGACGGACAGGGCCAGCTCGAGCCAGCCGATCCACCGATCGAGCCGGATCTCGTGCCGGGACCACAGGTCCAGGTCCAGGAGCCCCCGGAGCTGCTCGTCCGTGGCCAGCTCGACGAGGGCCTGCCCGTCGGACATCCCCACGTCGCGCAAGAGGAAGTACAGCTCCCCGGGCGCCATCTCGCCCACGAACGCCTCCGGATCCGGCCGATCCAGGATCCAGTTGAGCTTCCGCATGCCGTTGGCGTCGCGGAGCTCCGCAGGCAGGCGACTCTGGCCGACGAGGCGGGCCAGGGGGTTCTTCGGGGCGTCTGGCGTGGAGGTGCTGGCTTCGGTCATGGCGGCACCCCTTAACCACCGCGGGAGTCCCTGGCAAGGGGCGGGGCGCCATCCCTCAGGGCGGTCGCAAACTCCACCTCCCTCCCTTGCCCTTGCCCTTGTCCGCTCTCAGACGCGCAAAACACACCGTTTCCGACCGGGTGCAATCCGGCGCCGGGCGCCGTACCGCCGCGTGGCCCTCACTTCTCCAACTTTGCGATTGCCCTGCGCCATCCCTTCCCGGCGCCGACCCTTGCACCCTGCGGGCTTACCGCCTAAAACGGCCCGGCTCCGCACCCGAAAGGACGCGCGCGCATGCTCCTCATGGCCCTCGACAATCCGCGCTTCGCCCGCTGGGGCGTGCCCGTCGCCCTGGTCGTGGGCGCCCTGGTGCTCTTCGTCGGCATCGGCCGGACGGGCCTGTGGGAGCCCTGGGAGATGGATCGGGCCGACCTCGCCCGGACCCTCGTGGAGCCCGATCAGGCCGTCGTGGCAGTCTCCCGCGGCGGAGAGGACGCACTCCGCGAGACCGTCGAGGAGGCCGCGGAGGAGGCGGGGGTCGCCGCCCGCTTCGCCGCACCCCCGAGCCCGGACGCCCGGGGCGTGTCCGCCGGGGCGCGCACGGTCCGCGAGGCCCTGGACCGCGCCCGCTCAGAGGTCGTCGCCGCGATCGTGCTCGACCGGCGCCTGTTCCTCGCGGACCCCGAGTCGGAGGCGGCGTGGAGCCGCGCCTGGCAGGTCCTGGACGAGGCCGCCGCCTACGTCCCGAACGGGCGGTTGGTCGTCCTCATGGCGGGCGACGACCTTGATGCCGATCTGTTCCGGAGTCGCCTGGCCGCGGCGCGGTTCCGCGCCGGCTGGGCGCACGCCCGGGCGCAGTACGACCTGCCGGAGGGCGCGCTTCCTGGCGCGACGGAGCCCGCCTGGGGGCACGTCGCGGAGGGCGCCGAGGCCCTGCCGAATCTCCTGGTGGTCGAGGCGCCGGACACCGCCTCGGTGGCGTCCGCCCTGGAGGAGGCGTCCGACGTCGCCGGCTGGACCGTGCGGTTCAAGGACCGCGGCGAGACCTACACCCTCCCGCCGCTCCGCCACTGGGTGACGGCGGCCCTGTACGAGGCCTTCGGCATCTCCGAGCTGACGTCGCGGCTGGGCGGGGCGCTGCTCGCCTTCCTGGCGCTGCTGGCCCTGGTCCTAGGCGCGCGCCGGCACTACGGACCGCGCGTGGCGACCCTGGCCGGCCTCGTCTGCGCGACGACGCCGCTGTTCTTCGCCCAGGCCCGCTCCGTCATGGGCGAGCCGGGGGTCATCCTGGGCGTCACCCTGGTCGGGGTCGGTCTGCTGGAGCAGCTCGAACGCCCCTCGACCCGGCGGGTCTGGCTGCTCCTGCTCGGAGGCGCGGTGGTGACCTTCCTGGCCAAGGGCCTGGGCGGCCTGGCCATCTGCGCGATCATGGCGGGCGGCGTCGCCCTGGTCCTGGCCTCGCCCCGGCCGCGCGACTGGGCACCGGCGGCGACCCTCGCGGCCCTGTTCGGTGTCGCGGCCTGGTGGGTCCTCACGAACCCCGCGGACGCCTGGCCGGGCCAGTTCCGCTTCACCCAGCCCATGTTCACCGAGGGCCCCACGGCCTATCAGCGCAACTTCGACTACGCGCTCAAGCGCATCGGCTTCGGCAGCTTCCCGTGGGGGCCGCTGTACGTCGTGGCCATGGGCGGCATGGTCTGGCGCGCCGCCCGGGATGCCGACCGCCACGCCCTGGCGCTCGTCTTCTGGTTCGCCGTCCCGTCCCTCGCGGTCATGGGCTTCCTCAAGGACTTCAACTTCGCCCTCTGGCCCGCGGCGCCGGCGGCCGCCCTCGGCGTCGCCCTGGTGCTGGATCAGCTCGTGACCCGCGGTGCCCCGAGCCGCGTCGTGGGCTTCCTGATCCTGCTCGCCACGCTCATCCTCTGGAAGGAGCTGAAGGACAACCCCCAGCCCCTCGCGGACTTCCTGACCATCGACCCGCCGTTCGCGGACAAGGCGGGCCAGCGCTTCCCGGAGGGGGTCTCGCTCCCGAGCGGCGTGATGGCCGTCGTGTTCGCGCTCGTGGCTCTGGCGCTGGTCCACTTCACGCAGCTGGTGAGCGGCGCCCGCCGCGTCGCCGGCTTCTTCCGCCGCCCGCGCCCTTACGCCATCGCGCTGGGCGCGCTGGCCGTGCTCCTGCCCCTGAGCTGGTTCATCCGCGTCCTGGGCAAGTACCGCGTCGGCATGAAGCTCGAGACCGCCGGCGCCCTGGCACCCCACCAGCGGAGGTTCGCCAGCCAGTTCCTCCTCGGCCTGGACCCGATGGTGGTGCTGGCCTGGGCCAGCCTCGCGCTCGTGGCGTCCGTCCTGGTGGTCCGGTGGGGGGCCCCGGCCCTGCAGCGCTGGATCGACCGGACCTTCCGCTCCTTCGAGCGCCCGGTGCCCGTGCTCTCCTGGCTCGGCCGGGCCACGCTCGCACTCGGCCGGCTGCTCCGCCTGCTGCTGGTGGTGCCCGTCCGCATCGCGGGCGGCCACGTGGTGCGCCTGCTGGCCCGCGTCCCGCCGGTCCCGGCCCACCGCGTGGGAGCCGGCGCGTTCGTCGTCCTGGGCGTCGTCATGCTCGCCTCGGTGACCTGGCCGGAGGGCTACTGGAGCGAGACCCTGGGACACCCGGCCCTGGCGGCCGTCCTGGTCGCCGCCCTGGGCGCGGGGATCGCCGGCTGGCGCCTGGGTCGTGGTCCACTGGACGGGGCGCTCGGCTTCCTCGCAGTCCTGGGGCTCTTCCTGGGTACGCGCCTGAGCCGCGACGCCTCCCTCGTCCACGCCGGGACCGTCGCCCTGACCGCCCTCGGCTGGCTCGCCTACGCCCGGCTCGTGGCGCCGCGGCTGTGGCGCGACGGCGCCGACTTCGCGAGGTGGGGCGGCCTGCTGGCCTCCGCGTCCCTGTTCGCCTGGACCATCCCGCTGCTCGAGCGGTGGGACCACATGACGCCGCTTTTGTACCCCGAGGCGGCGGAGAGCCTCACGCGCTATCTGCTCGTCGAGTCGCGGGTCACGGCCTTGTTCGTGGGCCTCCTGGTGCTCCTGGTGGCCAATGCCCAGCTTCCGCGGCGGGTGACGTCGCTCGTCCGCCGGGTCGCGGAGGCCTTCGAGCGCGGGCCCGTGGCGGCCGCCTCGCTCCTGGGGGCCGGGCTTGTCTTCGCCGGGCTCACCGCGGCGGCCTTCTATCCCACCATGGCGGAGCACGTCAGCCAGAAGCACATCGTGGACACCTACCGCGAGGCGGAGGGCCTGAGCGGCCTGGAGATGGGCGATCGCATCTTCAAGCACGGCTCGTTCGGCGCCGGCGGCCGCGGCGACGCCAACTTCTACACGGCCGGGATCCCGGAGATCCGTGACCGCGACTCGGCCCTGAAGGTCCTCCTGGCCGAGGCGGACGAGGCGGCCAGCGTGGAGACGGCTGAGGGGACCGAGGTGCGCGTCCTGCCGGGCTGGAGCGACGCCAACGATCCGGACGGTGACGGCGTGCGCGACTGGGAGGCCGACCGCGGGATCTTCGACGACGTGGGCCGCGGCCGCGCGGTGGACGAGTCCAGGTCCTGGGAGCCGGACGCCCTGAAGGGCCGACTCCTGGTGGACGCCGCGGGGCGTAGCTGGACCATCACCGGCAACGACGCCACGACGGTGCGGTTCGAGGGATCCGGGGAGCCGCGCTTCTTCGCCGGGCGTCCGGAGCGCAACCGCTACGCCGTGGACGCCCCGGAGGCGCCGGATCACCAGGCCACCGCGCCCGAGGAGGGGCGCTACTACGTGATGTTCCCGGCCGAGGGCTTCTCGGACATCAACCACGCCTTCCGGAGGCTGTCCGGCGGGCGCCACATCCCGATCCTGGACGGGCGCTCGAGCCGCGTGCTGCTGGCCACGAGCCGGCTGCGGGAGGGCGAGGAGCAGCAGAACCGGTACGCCCTCCACACCATGGACCGGGAGGCGTTGGACGCCCTGGAGGACCCGGCCGTCCACCGGGGCTGGGCCAACTTCGACGACAAGATCCGGGTCCTGGGGTACAAGATGGACGACGAGGTGGTCTCGAAGGGCAAGAAGTTCAAGCTCACGCTCTACTTCGAGGCGCTGTCCGAGATCCGGTCTTCCTACAAGATCTTCATGCACATCGACCGCACGGGTACGAGCAACCGCATCCACGGCGACCACTGGCCCCTGAACCTCGACGTCGGCGGGGAGTCCCAGGACGAGTGCGTGGGCTGCTATCGCACGGACCACTGGATGCCGGGCGACGTCATCGTGGACGAGTTCGAGGGCGAGGTGCCCATCGGGACGCCCTCCGGTCCCCAGGACATCTGGCTCGGTTTCTTCAAGCCCGGCGCCGGGAAGCGGCTGCCCGTGAAGGACTGGGAGGAGGGCCGCGTGGCCCACGACGGCCAGAACCGGGTCCGCATCGGCACCTTCCAGGTGCGATGATCGGTGTCGTCTTCGCCGTCTGCGTCTTCCTGCTGGGCGCGGCGATCGGGTCCTTCCTCAACGTCGTCATCTACCGCGTGCCCGCGCGGCGGTCCATCGTCCGCCCCGCCAGCCGATGCCCCGCGTGCGAGGCACCCATCAAGCCGTGGCACAACATCCCCGTCCTGGGCTGGCTGCTCATCGGGGGCCGGTGCGCGTCGTGCGGCGTGGCCATCTCGGCGCGCTATCCGCTCGTCGAGCTGGCGTTCGGGCTGCTCGCCTTCGCCTGGTTCCACGATCTCTCGGGCGGCCTGCTGACGGCGGAGATCATCGCCTCGGAGGGCTTTTTCACCGACGTCGTGGTGCCCTTCGTCCTGTACCTGGTCTTCATCGCCGGGATGGTGGCCATCGCGTTCATCGACCTGGACTGGTTCATCATCCCGGATCGAATCAGCCTCCCAGGGATCCCGCTCGGCGTGGCGACGGCGTTCGCCGCCGGGCACGTCGTCGGCGTGTCGTGGCAGGACTCCCTCGTCGGCGCGGTCGCGGGGGCCGGCGTGATCCTGCTCATCATCCTGGGCTACGGCCTGCTGACCGGCCGCGAGGGCATGGGCGGCGGGGACTGGAAGCTGCTGGGGGTCATCGGCGCGTACCTGGGTTGGCAGGCCCTGCCGTTCGTGCTCTTCGCCGCCTCCATCCAGGGCATCCTCTTCGCGGTCGTGCTGGGCCGCGCCTTCGCCGTGGAGGAGCTCCCCCCCGAACCCGGTGGGGAGGCCGCGACCCCCGAGAGCCTCGAGGCCGAGGGCCCGAGCGCCGAGACCTCGTTCAGCCAGCTCGCGGTCCCCTTCGGCCCGTTCCTCGCCCTGGCCGCCGTCGAGTTCCTCCTCTTCGCCGAGGAGATCCGCCACCTCCTGGAAAGGTACCTCTCCTTCGGCTGAGGTGGGGTCAAGCCTACTCATTTCACATTTTTCGACCGCCGGGGACGGCGCTCCTTCTGCTTGTCGTGGATCGCAGGCCGCGTGGCGGTCGTGTGCGCCCCCGCAGCCGATGGGCCGGCGCGAGCCAAATCGTTCGGGAACGGGAACCGGAGCGGGAACGGCGGCCGGCGAATGACTGGAGATGGCGCCGGGGACGCGCCATGATGGCCGCCATGCGTTGGGGCATCCGAACCCAGGTCCTCGTGGCCCTGGCCGCCGTGCTCGCCTTCGGGCTGGTGGCGTCCTACCTCGTCACCAGCCGGGTCACGCGCTCGGCCGTCATCGAGGGGCGCATCCTCCAGGCGCGCGAGGCCGCGCGTCTGGTCGCGGAGCGGTTCACCGGCGTCCCCACCGAGGGCCTGGCCGTCCGCGAGGTCCTGGCGCGGGTCCGGCCCATGGTCGCCCCGGCCGAGGTGTTCCTGCTGGGGCAGGACCTGCAGCCCGTGGCCGGGTCTCCCCGGGAGCGCGCGCGCTTCGACACCCTCGTGGATCCCTCGGACCTGGCGCCGCTCCGGCAGTCCGGGGTGAGCCACGCCGTGCTCCACCTCGACGGACGGGACTCTCCGCTGCTCGCCGTCCTGAGCCCCTTCGAAGGGGCGCCCTCGCGCATGGGCCGGGAGGCCGTCCGCCCCGCCGTCGTGTGCCTCCTGTCGCCCCTGGGCTCGACCGTCGCGCGCGTCGAGCGGATCGAGGGCCTCTACCTCCTGTTCACGCTGATCATCCTCGCGCTGGCCCTCGTGCTCGGCTACGTGCTGCTGGGGCGTACGGTCGTCGGCCCGGTCCAGCGGCTGATGCGCTTCGTGGAGCGCGTCCGGGGCGGCGGCGATCCCTCTGCGGCGGCGGCCAGCGCCGCGACGACCGGCCCGCGACCCGCCGGGGAGCTGGGGCTCCTCTGGGACGCCTTCCACCGGACCGCCGAGGACCTGTCCAAGGATCGCAAGCGCATCCAGCTCCAGCTCAGCGAGTTGGAGATCGCCAACCGGGAGATCGAGGCGGCCCAGGAGCACCTCGTGCGCACCGAGAAGCTCGCCAGCGTGGGCGAGCTGGCGGCGGGCGTCGCCCACGAGATCGGCAACCCCGTCGCCACCCTGCAGGGCTATCTGGAGATGGTGGCCGACCCGGAGCTGACCCGGGAGCAGCGCGCGAAGTACCTGCGCGTCATGGAGGGCTCCCTGGATCGCGTGCAGACCATCATCCGGGACCTCCTGGACTTCGCCCGACCCTCCGACGACGAGGAGGCCATGTGCGACGCCGTCGAGGTCGCCCGCTCGGCCGCGACCCTGGTGGAGCCCCAGAAGCGCTTCCGACAGCTCGATCTCGAGCTCGATCTGCCGGACCGGCCCGTGCAGGCCTCCATCCCCAGCGGCCGCTTGGAGCAGGTGCTGGTGAACCTGCTCTTCAACGCCGCGGACGCGAGCCCCGAGGGCGGCATCATCTGGCTGCGCGTGCACGCCAGGCGCGACGACAAGGTCGAGATCGTCGTCACCGACGAGGGCCACGGCATCACCCAGACCGGCCTCAACCGCATCTTCGACCCCTTCTTCACGTCGAAGGACCCCGGCAAGGGCACGGGGCTCGGCCTGGCCATCTGCAACAGCATCGTGGACAACTACGACGGCGCGCTGCAGGCGGCCAGCACCCTGGGAAGGGGCGCTACGTTCACCGTGGTCCTGCCCCGCCCCCACACGCGCACGCGGCGCGAGACCCTCACCTGGGGCGAGCCGTCATCCTCCTGACGGCTCGCCCGTCGGCTCGGCTCGAGCGGGCCGGAGGCGCCACCGATCCGCCTCGGGCAGGTCCCGGCGCACGTACAGTGCGAGCCACAGGTCGTCGCCGAGCGGCAGGTGCCGGAGCACGTAGTCGTCGAAGGCGGCGTGCTCGTAGAGGTCCTCCTCGTACTGGAGGTCCCGCTCGCGGGGACGCTCGGTCGCGGGCGTGCGCGAGACCAGGCCGTTGGACACCACGAGGTAATCCGGACGCAGGTCCATCACGTGGTCGGCGTCGTGCTTCCGGTGGGCCGGTATGCGGATGTCGCGATCCGGCTCGACCCTGGCGATGTGCGCATCGGTCAGGCCCAGGATGTCGATCGTCTCCAGGCCGCTGTACCAGCCGATCGCACCGATGGGGGAGGTGGCGACCGCGCGATCCGCCGGCGCCCGCTCGGCCAGCGTCCGCCCGATGAGCGACCAGGACTCGACGAGGTTGGACTGGACCACGGCCTCGTGGCGTGCGTGCGGCCACGCCGTGGCGGCCGGCCCTACGCCGAGGGCGACGAGCGCGGCGGCCGGGATCGTGCGATCGGTGGCCGCCAACCGGGTGGCCGCCAGGCCTACGAACCCTGCCGCGATCGGCATCGCCGGCAGGAGGAAGCGGAAGCCGTGGAAGTAGTCGCCGCCCTCCCAGAGGACGATGGCGCACCAGCCCGCGAGGAAGGCGAGGGCGGGCACCGACGGGGGCCCGAAGAGCCCGTGCCGCCGCGCCTCACGGACGGCGCGGAACGTCGCGACCACCACGGCGAGCCCGAACCACGAACGCCAGGTGCTCTCCGCGAGGTACCCGAGGCCGTGTGACAGGCGGAAGGAGAGGTCGTCGGACTTGGCGTACCAGGTGTTGGGGAGCAGCTCCCCGTAGGTGCTCCAGCGCCACGCGAGGAGCGCGCCCACGCCGGCGAGGAAGAGGCCGAGCGCTGCGAGCAGACGGCCGGAGCCCGGACCGTCCGTGCGCGCACGACGCAGCCCCGACCAGGCGAAGGCGCCGAGGGCCACGGCGACACCCTCTGGACGCGTGACCGTCGCGGCGAGCGCCAGCGCGGCCAGGAGCCCCATACGTCGCGGCCACCGCAGGAGGACGAGCAGGACCGAGGAGACGAGGAGCGCGAAGGTGGTGGTCTCCAGGCCGTTGGCGGCATGCTGGCCCACCGAGGGGGCGACCGCCATCAGCCCGGCGGCGACGAGGGCTCCCCCCGGACCCGCGCCGAGCGTCACGGCCAGCGCGCCGGCCACCACCGCGCACCCCACGGCCGCGAGGCCGCCGAGCCAGGTCGCCACCACCACCGGATCGAGCCCGGCGTCAATGACAGGGGCCATGAGCCACACCCACAGGGGGCTCGAGTAGCCCTCGACGTACTGCCCGACGTTGAACACGGCCCCGTGGCCCTGCGCCAGGTGCCGGGAGTAGCGGAAGGCGATGAAGGCGTCGTCCAGCGGATGGAGGAGGGCGAACGCCAGGAGGTTGGCTCCCAGCAGGAGCGCCACCCCGAGGCCGCTCCAGGCCAGGGCCCGCCGAGGGAGGGAGATCACAAGTCCGTCAGTCCGTAGTCCTTGAGCTTGTAGAGCAGGGCGCGGTGGCTGATCTCCAGCAGCTTCGCCGCGTGGGTGCGGTTGCCGCTCGTCTCCTCGAGGGCCCGCTTGATCAGCTCGCGCTCGATGAAGGCGCACGCCTTCTTCACGCTCAGCTCGCCGCTGGCCAGCCAGGCCTGCACCGGGTCGCGGGCGTCCTGGAGGTGCTCCGGGAGGTCCTCCGGGTGGATGACGTCGCCGTCGCTGAGGACCATGGCCCGCTCGAGCACGTTCTCCAGCTCTCGCACGTTGCCGGGCCACGGGTAGCCCATCAGGACCTTCATGGCCTGGGGCGAGACCGTGCTCCGGGGCATGCCCATGCGCTGGGCGATGCGCTCCAGGATGTGGCGGGTCAGCAGCGGGATGTCGCTGGTGCGCTCCCGGAGCGGCGGGACGTGGATGGGAAGCACGTTCAGCCGATAGAAGAGGTCCTCGCGGAACTCGCCGTCCTCCACCATCTCGTTCAGGTCCCGATGGGTCGCGGCGACGACGCGCACGTCCACCGTGCGGCTCCGCGCGGAGCCCACGGGCCGGATCTCGCCCTCCTGAAGGACCCGCAGCAGGCCCACCTGGAGGGAGGGCGGCAGCTCGCCCACCTCGTCCAGGAGCAGCGTCCCGCCGTCGGCCTCCACGAACAGGCCGGGCTTGTCCGCGTGGGCGTCCGTGAACGCGCCCTTCACGTGGCCGAACAGCTCCGACTCCAGCAGGGTCTCCGGGATGGCGCCGCAGTTGACGGCCACGAAGGGCTGCTGCGCCCGCGGCCCGCTCGAGTGGATGCCTCGCGCCACCAGCTCCTTGCCGGTGCCCGACTCGCCGGTGATCAGGACCGTCGTGGAGTAGGCGGCCACCTTGCCGAGCATGCGCTTGAGCTTGCGCATGGGCTCGCTGTCGCCGAGCAGGGGCTTGTCGCCCTCCTCCAAGGCGTCCAGCGCCGCCACCCGGTCCTCCAGCTCCGCCACCCGCGCGCGCAGCTGCTCGCGCTCCTCGGCCTTCCGCAGGGTGAGGACGATCTCGTCGCGCTTGAAGGGCTTCGAGATGTAGTCGTACGCCCCCCGCCGCAGCGCCTCGATGGCCAGGTCGATGGTGCCGAAGGCGCTCATGGTGATGACCGTGGACGCCAGCCCGCGCTCCTTCATGGCGTCGAGGAACTCCAGGCCGTTCATCCGCGGCATCTTCATGTCGCACAGGGTCAGGTCGAAGCGCTCGCCGGCGAGAAGGCCCAGGCCCGCCTCCCCGTCGAAGGCCATGGTGGTCTCGTAGCCAGCCTTCGTGAGCATGGCGTCGAGCATCTCCGCGAAGGGCTGCTCGTCGTCGATGATGAGGACGCGGAGGGACAAGGGGACTCCCGGGTGGGTGGTGGGGGGGAGGCATCGGGAGGGGGCAGCGAAACGAAAACGGCGGGGGACCTGTTACGGACCCCCGTCGAGGTCGTCTAGTCGACGTATCGGTCGTCTCGTCTTCATGACCACCGGAGGCCGCGCAGGACCATGGCTTCGAAGAACGCCATCGGGTTGGACATCGGCTCCAGCTCCATCAAGATCATCCAGCTCAAGGAGGATCGCAAAGGCGTCAACCTCCAGGCCTTCGATATGGCCATGCTCCCGCCGGAGGCGGTCGTCGACGGCGCCCTCATGAACTTCACGGCCATCGTGGAGAAGATCAAGGAGCTGGTGGGGGCGAATCGGATCCGGAACAAGGACGTCTGCGTGTCCATCTCGGGTCACTCGGTCATCATCAAGAAGATCAGCCTGCCCGAGATGACCGCCGACGAGCTGGACGAGTCCATCCAGTGGGAGGCGGAGCAGTACATCCCCTTCGACATCAAGGACGTCAACGTGGACGTCCAGATCGTCAACCCCAGGGCGGGTCAGGGGCAGATGGACGTGCTGTTGGTGGCGGCCAAGAAGGACGTCATCCACGACTACGTGTCCGTGGTGGCGGAGGCCGGGCTGCGGACCATGGTCGTGGACGTGGACACCTTCGCCATCCAGAACATGTTCGAGCTGAACTACGGCTTCCCGCCCAACGAGACCATCGCCCTGGTCAACGTGGGCGCGTCCACCATCAACATCAACGTCATCGCCAACGGCGTGACGACCTTCACGCGCGACATCTCCATGGGCGGCGGGCTGCTGACCCAGGAGATCCAGAAGCACCTCAACGTCTCCTACGAGGAGGCGGAGCACTACAAGACCGCGGGCGAGGGGAACATCACCAACAGCACCATCGCCCGCGAGGTCCAGCTGTTGAGCGAGAAGACCTCCCAGACGCTGGTGACGGAGGTCCAGCGCTCCCTGGACTTCTACGCGGCCACGACGGTCAACGCCGACATCTCCCGCATCTACCTGTCGGGGGGCTCGGCGCAGATCCCTCCGCTCATCCGGGCGCTCGAGCGGAGCCTCGAGGTTCCGGTGGAGCTGGTGAACCCCTTCAAGAACATCATCATCGACCCGCGCAAGTTCGACGTGGACCTGCTGCAGCGCATGGCGCCGGTGGCGGCCGTAGCCGTCGGCCAGGGGCTCCGAAGGTCGGGTGACAAGTCATGACTCCTGTAGACCAACTCCGCTCGTGCCGGGGAGTCGAGGCATGATCTGGATGATCCGCATCAACCTCCTGCCGACCAGGGAGGGTCGGAGGAAGGTGTCGGGCCGGCGGACGCTGGCCATCATCGGGCTGGTGCTCGTCGTCGAGGTCCTGGGCCTGTTCCTCTGGTACCAGGCCGTCGAGGACGACGCGGCGAGCCAGATGAACCTGGCCCAGAAGACCGAGCAGGAGGTGCAGCGCCTCGAGCAGGCCAAGAAGGAGCTGGAGCAGCGCGAGGAGGCCAAGCTCCAGCTCGCCCGGCAGAACCTGGTCTTCGAGAAGCTCAAGCACGAGAAGACCGGCCCGCCGGAGATGCTCAAGTTCCTGAGCTACGTCCTCACCAAGAAGGAGGACAACCTCTACAACCGCGAGGAGCTGCAGGCGCAGGAGGCCGCCGGCTGGGCCTCCGGCTGGGACACGGACAACCTGTGGATCACCGAGCTGGACCAGGTCCACAACTGGCTCACCATCAAGGGCCACGCGCGGAGCCACGAGGACGTCGCCGAGTTCTACCGCCGACTGGAGAGCGGCATCTACTTCGTCTTCATCGATCCGGTGGTCCAGAAGGTCATCACCGACCCCGACTTCCCGGACGTGGAGCTCGTCGAGTTCGAGGCGGAAGCGTTCATCAACTACGACCCCGGGGGTGAGCTGAAGCTGCACTCCGAGGAGATCCCGCCCGAGATCAAGGACGTGATCGCCGAGGCCTCCGAGGCCGGCGGCCAGGCTGGCGAGGAGGGCAAGTAGATGGATCGCTTCGAGGCCCTGCCGACGCCCCAGAAGGCCCTCATCGTCTTCCTCGCGATGGCGGCCGTGGCCGGCCTGTTCTACTTCCTGCTCATCAGCGACGCGGAGTCGCGCATCACGGCCGCCCAGACGCGGCTGCGCCAGGCGCAGACCAAGAAGGCCCAGCTCGACAAGTACGGCGGCGGGGAGCTGCTGCGGGACCTGGAGGCCGAGGAGGCGGAGCTGCAGGAGCAGCTCGCGGTCAACAAGGCGCTCCTGCCCGAAGAGGAGAAGATCCCGGCGCTCATCACCTCCATCAAGCGCCAGGCCGACGAGCGCGGCCTGAAGATCAACATGTTCAAGAAAACGGAGCGGCGACCGGACGACTACGTGGACATCATCCCGGTCAAGATGGAGGTGGAGGGCTCCTTCCCGGTGGTCGTCTCCTTCTTCGACGCGCTGGCCCAGCCCGGCATGCGGATGATGACCGTCGAGGACCTCGAGCTGGAGGCCATCCCGGTCCGCAGGCAGATGAAGGACGGGCCCGGAAGCGGCGCGGAGGCGTTCGCCAGGGCCACGGGGCGGGCGGCCGGCGCCCGCCAGGCGCAGCGCCGCGAGGGCCTGTCCCCGGCCGAGCAGTTTCTCCAAAAGCTGGAACGCTACGAGCAGACCGTGGAGCGGATGAAGATCACCGCCAACTTCACGGTGAACGCCTACAGCTACACGGGCGAGCTGCTGAGCGCCGAGGAGCGCCAGGACCGCAAGCGCCGCCGCCGCCAGCGCCGACGATAGCTGCTCGACACGCGGAGGACGACCCTCATCATGCGACGAATTGTCATCACGAGCGTCCGAGCGCTGCTGCTCCTCGGCGCGGTCGCTTCCCTCCTCGCCGGGTGCTCGGAGGACCGGGTGATGGAGCGCCCGCCCGATCCCCGCCAGAACCGGCCCAGCTCGCAGAAGGCGGGCGGCTCCGACGAGCCCGAGGTCCCGGAGGGGATGGTGAGCGTGCAGCTCGAAAACCCCAAGTGGGACCTCATCGAGCCGCACTTTCAGAAGTTCCTGGAGCAGAAGCACACCACGCCGAAGGACGCGTTCGAGCCGCAGGTCACCGAGTGGATCCCTCGCCCGGCCATCGAGGAGGAGGAGGACGAGGCCGCGGCCACCGTCGAGGAGGAGGAGGAGGAGCCCCGCGGGCCGCTCCAGCAGTATCCCCTCGCCGAGTACTCGCTGCAGGTCATCATGAGCGGCACGGCCGTGCCCAAGGCCGTGGTGGTCGATCCGAAGGGCCAGGCCTACGTCATCCAGCGGGACACCCGCCTGGGGGACGAGGGGGGCATCGTCGAGTCCATCACCCAGTACATGGTGGTCGTGCAGGAGCCGGACTCGGAGGAGCCGGTGAAGCTCACCATCCGCCCACCCTTCATCGACCTGGCTTCGCAGGTGGGGCTGGAGGCCGACGAGGCGCGGCGGGTGGAGGAGTTCACGCTCACCCCCGTGGTGGAGGAGCCCTGAGCCGCCACCGGCGTGCGAGGGACGTTTTTTGACGGCCCGCGAGGCCGCTCCTAACATGCCTGGGACGGATCGTATGTAGCGGAATCCGTGAGTGATTCCAGGGCATTGCAGCCCACAGGAGCCCACCCGATGACGCGCCACCGCTTCCACACCCCGCTCGCCCTGGCCGCGCTGCTGGCGGCGGTCGCGATCCCCGCGTCGGCGACGCCGGCCGCGGCGAACGCGATCGAGGGCATCCAGGTCCGAGAGGCGCCCGACCAGACCGTCGTGGAGATCGCGGCGCGCTCGAAGCCGACGTTCACGGTCTTCAAGCTCTCCGATCCGCCGCGGCTGTTCGTGGACATCGTCGGGGCGGACGTCTCCGCCCTCGAGGCGTCCATGAACGTCTCCAACGGAGTGGTGGGCCGCATCCACGCCCTGCAGTACGCGGGCGACATGGGGCCGGTGGGCCGCATCGTCGTGGAGTTCGAGCGGGAGGCCTCCTACGACATCGACACGAAGGGCTCGACGATCCGCCTGATGGTCGACGGCACGTCGCGCACCCGCCCGGATCTGAGGCTGGAGACGGCGAAGGCGGAGGCGAAGCGGGTCGAGCAGGCGGTCGCGCGAGAGAAGAAGCTGCTGGCGGACCTCAAGGCGGCGCGGAAGCAGGAGGAGACCCTCCGCGACAAGGCCGAGGCGGCCCGAAAGCGGGAGGAGCGGCTCGCCACGCAGGTGAAGGAGGCCCGCGCGGAGGCCCAGCGCCTGAGCGAGGCGGCGAGGCAGGAGGCCGACAAGGTCACGGGGCAGCTCCAGGAGCTCGAGGAGGCCCGAGAGCTGGAGAAGGCGAAGGCCGAGGCGCTGGCGCGCGCCGTCCGCGCCGAGCAGGCCCGCAAGAAGGCCCTGGAGCAGGAGCGGGAGCAGGCCGCGGCCCTGAAGGAGGCCACGGAGGAGGCGCTCGCCCACGAGAAGGCGCGGCTGGCCGCCATGCGGGCGGCGACGAAGCGCGCCGAGGAGGAGCGGGAGGCCGCCGAGGCCGCCGCGGAGGCCGCCCGGCAGCGCAAGCTCACGGCCCAGCGGGTCGAGGAGGCGCGGCGCGCCGGGCAGGCGAAGAAGCTCGCGAAGCTCGAGGAGGAGCTGGAGGCGAAGGATGACGCGCTGGCGGACGCCAATTCCACCCTGAAGGACACCAAGGAGGCCCTGGAGGAGGCCCGCCTGGCCCAGGCCCAGGCGGAGGCGCGCCTTCGGGACGCCAACGAGCGCAAGCTGGCGCTGGAGAAGAAGCGGCGCAAGGCGGCCGAGGAGGCCCTCGCCCAGGAGAAGGCCCGGGCGAAGGCCCTGGAGGAGGCCCTGGAGCGCCGCAAGAAGAGCGAGGAGGCGCGGCGCGCGGAGGAGCTCGCCGAGGCCAGCCAGGAGGCGCAGCGGCGGCTGGCGAATCTGGAGGACTCCCTCGCGACCCAGCGGAAGCAGGTCCAGGAGGCCCAGGAGCAGGCCGAGGTGGAGCAGGCGCGCATCGCCCTGCTGAAGGATCAGCTCGCGACCGAGCGGTCGAAGCTGGCCGATCTGCGCAAGGAGCGGAAGGCCGAGGAGAAGCGCCTGGAGAGCGTGCGGTCGGAGCTGGGGCAGGTGGAGTCCCGGCTGGCCGACACGCAGGGCAAGGCAGAGGCGGCCGAGGCTCGCTACCATGAGACCCTGGCGGCACTGGAGGACGCCGAGCGGCGCGAGACGAAGGATCTGGCGGCCCGGAAGGCCGAGGCGGCCCGCGCCCAGCGCGCCGCGGAGGAGGCCCGGCGGGAGGCGGAGGCGGAGCGGCAGCGCTTCCGAGAGCTCCAAGACGAGCTCGCGAGCCTGGAGGGGCGCCTGTCCGACGCGCGCGAGAAGACCGCGGCCGTGGACGAGGCCTATCGCGAGAAGAAGGCGGAGCTGGCGAAGCTGGACGCCGAGAAGGCCACCAAGGAGAAGGAGCTCGAGGCCAAGAGGGAGGAGCTCGCCGAGGTCACGGCGCGGGCGGACCGTGCTCGGGCGGAGGCCCGGAAGGCGCGCGGTGAGGCCGACGCGGCGGCGAAGGACCTCGCGCGGGCGAAGGAGGCTCTCGAGGCCAGGGAGAGCCAGGCGGTCGACGCGAGCCAGGAGGCGAAGCGTCTGCGCGAGACGGCCGAGGCCGCGCGGGAGGCGGCGCACGAAGCGAAGGAGACCGCCGACGCGGAGGAGGCGCGGGCGGCCGCGGCGAAGGCCGCGCGCGCGGAGGCCGAGGCCCGGATGGCCGAGGCGAAGGCCCAGCGTGCGCGGGCGGAGGCCCGGGCCGCCGAGGCCAAGCGGGAGGCGAAGGCGGCGACCGCCTCGCGGAAGGCCGCCATCGCCGAGGCGAAGGAGGATCGCGAGGCAAAGAGGGCGGCCCTCGCCAGGGAGAAGAAGGAACGGGAGGCCCACGCCGCCGAGGCTCGGGAGGCTGCGGAGGCTCGGGAGGCTGCGGAGGCTCGGGAGGCTGCGGAGGCTCGCAAGGGCGCCGAGACCGAGAAGGCTGCGGAGGCTCGCAAGGGCGCCGAGACCGAGGAGGCCGCGAAGAAGGGCGCCGTCGTCACGGACGTGGCCTTCGACGAGGCGGACGGCGGGCCGCAGGTGAAGATCGGGCTGACCGGCGACGCGTCCTGGGATGTCGTCGACCGGGGACCGCGCCGGCTGGAGCTTCGCCTGGAGGGCGCCACCATCCCCAGGAAGCTGGAGCGCAGCCTGGACACCAGCGACTTCGAGGGGCCGGTGAAGCTGGTCTCCAGCTTCCGATCGGCCGATCGGCCGGGGACCGTCCGCGTGGTGGTCGACCTGCGCGAGGGAGCGGAGCAGGACGTGGAGCGCCGGGGCGACGCCCTGGTCTGGTCGTTCCGAGAGAAGTCCGCCCCGACGCGCAGGCAGGTCGCCGAGAAGAAGCGCGGCGAGCCCGGCAATCGGAAGCCCCCGGGCGTCCACGCCTACCCGGGCCTCGTGGCCGCGCAGGGCGGGGCCGTGGCGGGCAAGTCAGGAGGGGCCTCCCGCGCGGAGTTCCTGCGCAACCGCCGGCGCGAGCGGCGCAAGTACACCGGCAAGAAGATCAACCTGACCATCAAGGACGCGGACATCCAGCACGTCCTGACCTTCCTCGCGAAGGAGGGCGGCGTGAACATCGTCGCCAGCGAGGACGTGTCCGGCCAGGTGACCTTCCACCTGGAGAACATCCCGTGGGACCTGGCGCTGGACATGGTCCTGAAGACCCGGGGCTACGATTACGTCGAGGAGCACGGCGTCTACCGGGTCGCGCCGTCCGACGACATCCAGCAGGAGTTCGAGAAGGAGCTGAAGCGCAAGCAGACCATCGAGGAGCTCAAGCCCATGGTCGTGCGCTTCATCACGGTGAACTATGCGGGCCTGGAGGACGTCGCGGAGCACATCACGACGGTGCTGTCGGACAACGGCACCGTCTCCGCCGACAAGTCCACCTCCACCCTCATCGTGAAGGACACCGAGGAGCACGTCATCGCGGCCGAGGACATCGTCCGGCGCCTGGACGTCCAGCTCCCCCAGGTGCTCATCGAGGCCCGCATCGTGGAGGCGTCGAGCAACTGGAGCCGCGAGCTCGGCGTCCAGTGGGGCGGCAACTTCACCATGTCCCCGGCCTTCGGCAATCCGACCGGCCTGGCCTTCCCGTCCATCGTGGGCGTGTCCGGCGGCGCCGACGACCAGACGGCGCCCTCGGAGGGGCTGATGTCGTCGAACCCGAACTTCGCGGTGAACCTCCCCGCGGCGGCCGGTGCCGGCGCCGGTGGCGCGCTGGGCCTGACCCTGGGCAGCCTGGGCGGCGCGGCCAACCTGAACTTGCGCCTGTCGGCGGCCGAGGAGGACGGCGAGGTCAAGATCGTCAGCGCCCCGAAGATCCTCACCGTGGACGGGGAGAAGGCCTCCATCCGCCAGGGCACGTCGGTGCCCATCTCCGTGGTCAGCGCCAACGGCGTGAACACGCAGTTCTTCAACGCGGAGCTGAAGCTCGAGGTGGAGACCAACACGTCCCCGGACGGCAACATCCGGCTGGACCTGGACATCACCAAGAACGAGCCGGACTTCGGCCAGACCTCGGCCCAGGGCGCGCCGACCATCCAGAAGAAGGAGGCCACCACCTCCCTTCTGGTCCGCGACGGCGAGACCACGGTCATCGGCGGCATCTTCACCCGCAACACGAGCTGGTCGAAGGCGAAGGTGCCCTTCCTGTCCAAGATCCCCATCCTGGGCTGGTTCTTCCAGAGCAAGCAGCAGAACGACAACCGCAGCGAGCTGTTGATCTTCATCACGCCGCGCATCGCCAACCGGCGGGCCAGCCTCGTCTCCAGCGGTGCCGAGTAGGATCGTGACCCTCCTGGGGCTCGCCGGCGTGGGCAAGTCCACGGTGGGCCGCCTCCTCGCCGCGCGCTGGGGGTGGACCTTCCGGGACCTGGACGCGGACGTGGAGGCGCGGGCGGGCCGCACCATCCCGGAGCTGTTCGACGAGGAGGGCGAGGCGGGCTTCCGCGCCCGCGAGGCCGAGGCCCTGGCCGACGCGCTGGGGCGCGATCGGCTCGTACTGGCCCCCGGCGGCGGCGCGCCGTGTCAGCCCGACGCCATGGACCGGATCCTGGCGGCGGGACCCGCGGTGTGGCTCCGTGCCAGCCCGGAGATCCTGGCCGATCGGCTGCTGGAGGTCGGAGATCGTCCGCTCGTGGCGGGGTTGGACCGCGCCGGCACCATGGAGGCCATCGAGCAGCAGCTGTCGGAGCGCGCACCCCACTACCGCCGCGCCACCTGCGCGGTCGACGTGGACGACCTGACGCCCGCGGCCGCGGCCGACGCGGTCGAGGAGGCCCTGGCGGCCCAGGGGGTGGCGCCGTGAGCACCCTCGTCGTGGAGCTCGGCGAGCGCGCCTATCCCATCCACCTGGTGCGTGAGCTGCCCGGCCCGCTGGTGGCCCGGGAGGTGGCCCGGATCCGCAAGGAGGGTTCGGGCGGGCGGACCGGCGGCGTCGTCTTCGTGGTCACGGACGCGAACGTGGGCCCGCTTTACGCCGAGGGGGTCACCGAGGCCCTCGAGGCCGAGGGGCTGCGGCCCGCGCTGCGCACGATCCCGGCCGGTGAGCACTCCAAGTCCCTGGACACGATCTCGGGCCTGGTGGACGACGCCCTGGGCGCCGGGGTGGGACGGCGAGATGTCGTCGTCGCCCTCGGCGGCGGCGTGGTGGGCGACATCGCTGGCTTCCTCGCGGCCATCCTTCACCGCGGCGTGGCCTTCGTGCAGGTGCCCACGACGCTCCTCGCCCAGGTGGACAGCTCCGTGGGCGGGAAGACCGGCGTGAACCACGCGGCGGGCAAGAACCTGATCGGCGCCTTCTGGCAGCCGCGGGCCGTGGTGACGAGCCACGCGGTCCTGGGGACGCTCCCGGAGCGGGAGCGGCGGTGCGGGTTGGCGGAGTCCCTGAAGCACGGTTTCCTGGCCGACCCGGACCTGGTGGACCGGGCCGTCGCGGAGGCGGACGCGTTGAGGCGCCTGGACGCGGCG
The DNA here is from genome assembly GCA_051747385.1 of Myxococcota bacterium. Classification (GTDB taxonomy): domain Bacteria; phylum Myxococcota_A; class UBA9042; order PHBI01; family JACKFB01; genus JBNJGB01. The sequence continues at coordinate 273,334 of JBNJGB010000001.1, read as the reverse complement.
CCGACCCTGGCCATGGTGGAGGCCTGCTGCCGCATCAAGGCGGCGGTGGTGGCCGAGGACGAGCGGGAGTCGGGTCGCCGGGCGATCCTCAACCTGGGGCACACGTTCGGCCACGCCTACGAGCGGCTCCTGGGCTATGGAACGCTCACCCACGGCGAGGCGGTGTCCCTGGGGATGGTGTGGGCGGCGCGGCTGTCCGAGGCGGTCGCGATCGCGAAGCCCGGGCTGGTGGATCGGATCGTCGATGCGCTGGAGGCGGTCGGGCTTCCCGCGGATCCCGGCGCGGCGGGGCTTCCGGGCCTCGGAGAGCTGCTCCGGGCCGCCCGCACGGACAAGAAGGCGGACCGGGATCGGGTGAATTTCGTGACGCTCGCCGATGTCGGCCGTCCCTTGATACGGACGCTCACGTGGCAGCAGATTGAAGACGCGCTCGGTGGAGAGAGGTGACGCGATGAAGAGGTCCCGGTGGCTGCACATGTCGCTGGTCGCGGTGCTGTCCGCGGCGGCGGTGGGATCCGCGTGCGGCGACGAGGTCGCGCCGGCCCTGGTCCTGACCGGCAACATCATCCCCGAGGAGCAGGACGGCGAGTGCACCGTCCGGACCCAGGGCGGCGCCGGCGGTCAGCAGGAGATGCGCTTCTCCGGCGTCCTCGACTTGTCGATCGGCGAGCGCTACGTCGCCTTCCTCGGCGTCCAGAACAACTTCGACGAGTTCGAGGCCATCACCGGCTTCCAGTCCGAGGACGGCCGGCTCGACCCGTCCACCATCACCATCAAGGGCGCGGAGGTGAGCCTCGACATCAACCCGGCGCTCATCCAGCGCCTGCCAGAGGCGGCGCGGAACGAGTTGCTGGCCTTCGGCGTGACCGGCATCCCGTTGGAGTACACGGTGCCGGGCGCGGCCGCCGTGGAGCCCGGTTCCTCCGGTGCGGTCGAGATCGAGGTGATTCCCGCCCAGATCGGCCAGATCCTGCGGCAAGTCAGCGCCGTCGTGACCTCGGACGTCCAGGTGATCGCGGAGATCCAGCTCGTGGCCGAGCGACAGGACGGGCGTAGAATCAGGAGCGGCTCTTTCCGCTACCCCATCCGTCTGTGCAACAACTGCCTGGTGACCCAGCTCTATCCCGAGGCCCAGGCGCGGGACCCGTTCGATCTCCGCCCGCCGAGCGAGTTCGAGCCGCTGACCGTCGGGGATCTCGGGCTCGGCTGCTTCCTCGGACAGGATCAGCCGGTCAACAACGCCGTCTGCGGCGCCTTCTGGACGGAGCCGGGCTGCCAGCAGGACCGCTGCCTCGGGCTGGGAGCCGACGACGCCCTGGCCTGCGACGAGGACGGCGCCACGATCTCTCCCGACCAGGTGCTCCCATAGGCGTCCCGTGAGCGGCATCCGTACCCCGACGCTGGCTGAGATCTACGCCCGCCAGGGCCACCTGGAGCGGGCCTGCGCCATCTACGAGGCGCTGCTGGCGGAGCGTCCGGACGACGCGTCCCTCCGCGATCGGCTCGCCGACCTCCGGCGGCGCATGGCCGAGGAGGCCGTGGAGGGCGATCGCCAGGGTCGGGTCGACCGCCTGCGGGTGCTCCTGAACCGGGTGCGGGCCCGGCGGCGATCGGCGTGAGCGACGAGCTGCCGCGCGTGGCCGTCCTGCACGGGCCGAACCTGAACCTCCTGGGGCGGCGCGAGCCGGACGTCTACGGCGCCGCGACGCTGGCCGACGTGGACCGCATGGTGGCCGAGGAGGCCGCCTGCCTGGGCGTCGTCGTGACGTGCTCGCAGCACAACGGCGAGGGCGCGCTGGTGGAGGCGATCCAGGCGGCCGGTAGGGACGGCTGCGCCGGCATCGTCATCAACCCGGCGGCCTACACGCACACCTCCGTGGCCATCCGGGACGCCCTGCTCGCAGTCGGGCTGCCCGCCGTCGAGGTCCACCTCTCCAACGTCCACGCCCGAGAGTCGTTCCGGCACCACAGCACCATCGCCGACGTGGTCCTGGGGCGCGTCATGGGCTTCGGCCCCGACGGTTACCTGCTGGGGCTGCGCGGCCTGGTCCGCACGCTGGGGCGCTAGCGCACGCGCCGTCTGCCTGTTACCTTACGACCGGTGATCGCGCGCCGCCCCGCCGCGGGCGGTTGTCCCGCGCCCTCGAGCCATAGAGCACGCCGCCGCGATGAACAAAGACAAGCTCCTGGCATCGGCCCAAGCGAACAAGCAGAAGGGTCAGTTCAAGAAGGCGATCGCCGACTACGAGAAGATCCTCGAGGGGGATCCCCAGGATCTGCGCGTCCGGCTGAACCTGGCCAACCTCTACCTGCAGCAGGGGAGCAAGGGACGCGCAGTGGAGACGTTCCTCGGGGTGGCCGGCATCTACGAGGACGGTGGCTTCAGCCTCAAGGCCATCGCCGTGTACAAGCAGATCCTCAAGATCGTCCCCGAGCGGGCGGATCTGCACGTGGCCCTGGCGAGCAACTACCAGCAGCACGGGCTGCTGAACGAGGCCGCCGACGAGTATCGCGAGGCGCTCAAGCGGCTGGATGCGGCGGGAGATCAGCTCGGCAAGCTGAACGTCATCCGGCACATCCTCGAGCTGGACCCGGACAACGTGCCCGACCGGCTCCGGCTCGCCGAGGCGTACAGCGCCATGGGACAGATCGGCGACGCCGTGCGGGAGTTCCGCAGGGTGGCCGAGACCCTCGACGAGATGGGCTATCCGGAGGACTTCCAGCGCACCGCGGAGCGCCTGCTGTATCATCAGCCCAACGACGCGGCGACGGCCAAGCGGCTGGCGGCGTCCTACGCCGCGTCGGGGCAGGCCCAGCGCGCCCTCCCGAAGCTGAAGGTCGCCTATCGCGCCACCCCGCGGGACCTGGAGGTGCTGCGGACCCTGGCCAACTCGTTCAGCCAGCTCGGACAGTCCCACAAGGCCGTGGCCGTCCTCAAGGAGATGGCGCGCCTGTACGACCAGAGCGGCCTGGAGCGGGAGCGGGACGACTGCTACGGCGAGATCCTGGTCCTCAACCCGGACGACGAGTCCGCCCGCCGCGCCGTGGCCCCGCGCGCGGCGGAGGCGGAGGCCGGGCGGACCATCGAGTTCGACGAGGGCGAGGAGCCCGTCGAGGAGAAGGTCGCGGAGGCGAAGCCCCGCCGCGCCGATGCGCGGCCGGCCGGCATGGAGACGGCCGACATGAGCCCCGCCCAGGCCGAGGAGGCCCGCCGGACCGCGGAGCGGATCGGCGAGGGGGGCGAAGCGGGCGAGGGTGCCACCGACGAGGAGGCCGCCGCGGCCGCGGAGGCCCTCATCGAGCAGATGATCCGCGAGGCCATCGAGGAGGAGCCCGAGGGCGAGCCTCCTCCGCAGCCTCCTCCGCCCCCGCCGGCGCAGAAGGCCGAGCGGCCGGAGGCGGAGGCAGGCGTCGGGGCCCTGCTGGACCAGGCCATGTCGGAGGGGCGCGAGGAGGAGGCCCCCCCACCCGCCCCGGAGGCCGCGGCGTCGGGTGCCGAAGCCGCGGACGACCTGGACGACTTCGAGTTCGAGCTGGACGAGGACGAGGAGGAGTTCGGCTTCGGCGGTGGCGGCGCGGAGAAGACCATTGCCGACAACGCCTTCATCCCGGAGGACGTGCTCAAGCAGGTCCAGCAGGGGGTGGACCTGGTGATCCCGGAGGGCGAGGAGGCCCCGCGGGAGGAACTCCTCGAGGAGGCCGACGAGCTCCTGAAGGAAGAGCTGCAGGAGCTGGACTTCTACATCGCCAATCACCTCGAGGACGAGGCGCGCCTGCTGCTCGAGGAGCTGGAGGAGCGCTATCCGAACCACCCCCACGTGAAGCGGCGCGAGGAGAAGGTCGCCCGGATGGGGTGAGGACGAACCGGCGGTACCGCGGCGGCGAGGGGCCGCGCATGCGGCGTGAGGAGAGGGAGCCATGGCTGACGAGACCGAGGAGCTGCACACCGAGGAGGTCGAGGCCTTCCACCGGGAGCAGGCGCTGGCGGAGATGGAGGCTCAGCTCCACCACCAGGAGCAGGGCATCATCGAGATGGAGCGGGCGTTCCTGAAGCGGACGGCGGCTCTGCGGAACCTCGTGAGCTACCTGGCCGACCAGGAGCGCGCGCTCCTGGATCGGGCGGAGGCCATCGGTCCGCGGGCCCGAGCGCTGGTGAGCGGCCTCGTGGAGCGGGAGAGCGCCGACGAGGTGATGAAGGAGGTGGACTTCGGCATGACCGACGAGCGGGAGGTCATGCTGGAGCGCCGCCAGGAGCTGATGGACACGCGCATGGCCCTGGTGGAGGAGCGCGAGGAGCTCTACGAGCGGCGGCACGGGGTCCTCGACGAGGCCGAGGGGCGCGTCGCCGAAATCGAGGAGCGCCTGCTGAGCCGGGAGCTGGAGATCTCCCAGGCCCTCCGGAAGCTGATCACCTCGGCGTCGGACCTGTCCGGCCCGGCGGAGGAGGACGAGCTGTTGGAGGGCCTCGGCGGGGAGGGGGCGTCCCGTCCGAAGCGCCAGGACAGCCACACGACGCAGGTGCGCTTCAACCTGCAGGCCCGCATGGCGGGGGACGAGGACCACCACTTCTTCCGCTACGAGGCCAACGGCGAGGAGCCCGGCGACCTGCCGGGCCTGTTCATCGCCACCTCGAACCTCCTCAAGGAGGACCGCGAGGTCGAGGTGGACATCGACCTGGACGATGAGGACACGGTGCGGGCGAAGGGCGTGGTCGCCTGGCGCCGGAAGCCGGGCGACGGTGACGATCCGGCGGGGATGGGCATCGAGCTGACGTGGGTCGAGGACGGCGGTCGGGACAAGCTCGACGCCTGGCTCTCGGAGCATCCGCCCGAAGTCTTGCATGGAGGACGAGGATGAAGGCGACCATCGAGCCGGTGGAGATCGGGCTGCTGAAGCGTCACGGGGAGCTCCCTCCCTCGGAGGTGATCCTGAACCGCTTCTCGGCCTTTTACCGACAGACGCTCGAGCGCGTGCAGGCGGTCACCGAGGGCGGAGAGGTCCAGGTGTCGGAGGAGGTCGCCGGGGAGGAGCCCGCGAGCTTCGAGGCGCTCGCCGCCACCGCCCGCGAGGAGGGTCTCCCGGAGGGGGAGGAGGTCGCCCCGGCGGAGGCCGCGCCCGAGGAGGCGGAGGCTGCGCCCGAGGAGGCCGAGATCGTCGAGGCGGAAGCTGCGCCCGAGGAGGCGGAAGCTGCGCCCGAGGAGGCGGAAGCTGCGCCCGAGGAGGCCGAGGTGGTCGAGGCGGAGGCCGCAGCCGAGGACGCCGAGGTCGCCGCGGGCGAGGCCGGTGCCGAGGAGGCGGAAGCCGCGCCCGAGGAGGCGGAGGAGGCCGCGCCCGAGCCCGAGTCTGCGCCCGCTCCGGAGGTGAGCGCCGAGGAGGCCGCCGCCGCGTGGGGTGACGTGACCGAGGAGCCGCTCATCCAAGGCGACTTCGTGGAGTCCGGCGAGGAGGCCGAGGAGGCCACGGCGATGATGCAGGCGGTCTCGGAGGAGGATCCGGAGGCCGCGCAGCAGGAGGCCGAGGTCGCCGAGGGCGAGGCCGGTGCCGAGGAGGCGACGGCGATGATGCAGGCGGTCTCGGAGGAGGATCCGGAGGCCGCGCAGCAGGAGGCCGGCGCCGAGGAGGCGGCGAAGGCCGAAGAGGAGCAGAAGGCGGCTGAAGAGGAGCCGAAGAAGAAGCGGAAGCCTCGCAAGCGGAAGCGTCGCGGGAAGAAGTCCCGGAAGAAGTCCGAGTGACGCAGCCGTCGCCTGCCAGGGAGCCGGAGCCGATCCGGTCCCGGGCCCAGCTCCTCGACGGCTTCGCACGCGGGGAGCGCCCTGCGGATCGGTGGCTCATCGGCTCCGAGTACGAGAAGATGCCGGTGCTCTATCCGGACGGCGTCCCGTTGTCCTATGAGTCGGAGGGCGGGAGACCCGGGATCCGGAGCCTCCTCGAGGAGCTCGCAGGCTGCTGCGGGTGGGGGCCGGAGTACGAGGCGGACCTCCCCATCGCGCTCGGTGGCTCCAGCGCGTCGGTCACGCTCGAGCCGGGGGGCCAGTTCGAGCTCAGCGGCGCGCCCGTGGACACCATCCACGAGACGGTCGCCGAGCTTCGAAGGCACGAGTCGGAGCTCGCCCACCTCCAGGATCGGCTGCCCGTCCGGTGGCTGTGGGTGGGCGCGAACCCGGTGCATCGGCTCGATCAGATCGGGTGGATGCCCAAGCATCGCTACGACATCATGAAGCGGTATCTCCCCACCCGGGGGAGGCTCGCCCACGTCATGATGAAGTCGACGTGCACGGTACAGGCGAACCTGGACTACGGCGACGAGGCGGACATGGGCCGGAAGCTCCGGACCTCCATGGGGCTGTCGTCCATCGTCACGGCCATGTTCGCCAACTCGCCCTTCGTCGAGGGGCGGCCGTCCGGCTGGAAGAGCTACCGGGCCCACGTCTGGAACCACACGGACCCGGATCGCTGCGGCCTGCTGCGCTGGGTGTTCGAGGGGGATGCCCCGACCTACGAGCGGTACCGGGACTACGCCCTGAAGGTGCCCCTGTTCTTCATCGTGCGGGACGGGCGCTACCTGGACTGCGCCGGGCTGCCCTTCGAGGACTTCCTGCGGGACGGCTTCCAGGGCCACCGGGCGACGCTCGACGACTGGGAGCTCCACCTCACCACGCTCTTCCCCGAGGTGCGCCTGAAGACGTACATGGAGATGCGCTCCGCGGATTGCGTGAAGCCGCCGTATCTCCCCGCCCTGCCGGCCATCTGGAAGGGGGTCCTCTACGACGAGGCCGCTCGCGAGGCCGCCTGGGACCTGGTGAAGAGCTGGAGCTTCGCCGAGCGGCAGCAGCACCGGGCGGACGCGGCCAGGTACGCGCTGCAGGCCTCGGTCCCCCGCGCGCGCTATCTCACGACGGACCTGGCCCGAGAGCTCCTGGACATCGCCCGGCACGGCCTCGCCCGCCAGGCCGAGACCTACGGCCACGAGGACGAGAGCGTCTACCTGGAGCCCCTGTGCGTGCAGGTCGACCAGGGCCGCTGCCCGGCCGACGACTCCCTGGAGTGGTACGCCCGCACCCACCCGACGCCGATCGAGGTCCTGAGCCACTACCAGGCCAACTGGATCGAGATCCCCGCCTGAATCCCGTTCCCGTTCCCGCTCCCGTTCCCGTTCCCGGTGAGGCGGTCCTACTGCACCTCGGAGGCGATCTGGCAGGTGCGGGCGGTGTGCAGGGTGTTCTCGCCCCAGCAGGAGCGGGCCTGTGACGAGTCGGTGCACGTCAAGGTCCCGCAGGCGTCATAGGCTGAGCCGTACCGCTTGCAGTCGTCCAGGTCGTCGCACACCACCTGGCAGACGGCATGAGGCCCCGAGCCGCTCCCGTCGGTCCCGTCCAGGGGGAACAGGCAGACGTAGCGTGCGTCCCCGGTGGAGTAGCTGTCGCAGCTCGTGCCGAGGCCGCCGCACTCCCGCGTACAGAACCGGAAGTCGCCGAGGTACGGACCGTCGTAGCACAAGCCCGACTCGCACTCGCAGTGCTTCGTGCACCACTCGCCCATGGTCTTCTGACCGGCCAGATTGACGGAACACTGCCACTCCGGGTCCGGCCCCGTATCCTCCTCGGTCGCCGTGTCCTCCGGCGGCGCGCCGGGATCCGGCTCCACGTCCGGCACGGACGGTGCCGTGTCCTCCTCCGGCTCCGTCACGTCGGGGGTCGGCGCCGGGCCGTCGAAGACGCAGCGCTGCCGGCCGTCCTCGCCCGTGACGAGCTTGCCCTCGCAGACGATCTCCAGCGGATCGTCTCCGCACCCGGTGGCCGGCGCGACGAGACCGAGGACGAGCACGGTGGCGAGCGGTCGGAGCATCGGAGGGCCTCGCGTCGGACGAACGAACGCCCGGCCGACGGGGCGTCGACCGGGCGCGTCAGTATCGTGGGCCGCCCGCCGCCGAGGCAAGCGGGCGGCCGATACGGGGAGTCCCTACAGGAGGTCCTTGACCGTCTCGCGCTCGCTGACGAGCTCGTCGGTGGTCTTCTGGATGCGCTCCTTCAGGTCGTCCGTGAGCTCGAGGCCCTCGACCACCTCGTACTCCCAGGGGCCGTTGATGCGGCAGGGGAACGAGAAGATGAGGCCCTCGGGCACGCCGTACTGGCCCTCGGAGGGCACGGCCATGGACACGAAGTCGTTGTCGCCGGTGCCCAGGAACCAGTCGTGGACGTGGTCGATGGCGGCGTTGGCAGCGGAGGCCGCGGAGGACTTGCCGCGGGCCTCGATGATGGCCTTGCCGCGGGTCCGGACGGTCTTGTCGAACTCGCCGCCGATCCAGTCGGCCTCGAGGGCGTCCGTGACCGCCTTGCCGCCGACCGAGGCGCGGGTCACGTCCGGCACCATCGTGGGGGAGTGGTTGCCCCAGATGAGCATGTTCTTCACGTCGCCCGGCGTGGCGCCCGCCTTCAGGGCGATCTGGCCGGCGGCGCGGTTGTGGTCCAGGCGGGTCATCGCCGTGAAGTTCTTCTTCGGGATGCGCGTGGCCTGGGCGGCCGCGATGAGGCAGTTGGTGTTGCAGGGGTTGCCGACCACCAGGACCTTGGCGTCGTCGTCGGCCACCTCGTCGATGGCCTGGCCCTGGCCCGTGAAGATGGGGCCGTTCTCCTTGATGAGGTCGGCCCGCTCCATGCCCTTGGTCCGCGGCTTGGAGCCCACCAGCAGGACGATGTCGGCGTCCTTGAAGGCCACCCGCGGGTCGTCGGCGGTCTCGATGCCGTGCAGCAGGGGGAAGGCGCAGTCCGTGAGCTCCATCGCCACGCCGTCGAGGGCGTTCATGGCGACGGGGAGCTCCAGGAGCTGGAGGATGACGGGCTTGTCCGGCCCGAGCATCTCGCCCGAGGCGATGCGGAAGAGTAGCGAGTAACCGATCTGGCCGGCGGCCCCGGTCACGGCGACGCGGATGGGCTTTGTCATGGCGATCCTCCAGAGAATCGTTCGCGTTTGGACGCATCGCCGGAGTAGCAGATCGCGCCCGGCTCGTCCATCGGTTCTCGCGCGCCCGCCGGCGGTTCGTCTTGTCGCCCCGACCCCATGCGGATAGGGTGCCGCCGCCCGACGACAGGAGCCCCGTGCCGATGGCGAAGTACCGCACCGCGCCCGATCCGAACGAGACCGGCTATCCGTCCGGGATCAAGTACATCATCGGCAACGAGGGGTGCGAGCGCTTCAGCTACTACGGCATGAAGGCGATCCTCTACGTCTACGTCGTGGGGTTGTACATCAACCTCCGCGGCACGGACCCGAAGGTCGCGGAGCTGGAGGCCACGGCCACCACCCACCTCTTCTTCGCCGCGGTCTACGGCCTTCCCCTCATCGGCGCCATCGTCGCCGACCGCCTGCTGGGCAAGTACTGGACCATCCTGACCCTGTCCATCGTCTACTGTCTGGGGCACCTGGCCCTGGCGGTCTTCGAGGATCCCTACTGGCAGCAGGAGATGCTGGGCGCCGTCCTCATAGACCCCATCCAGGGCCTGTACATCGGCCTCGGCCTCATCGCCGTCGGCTCGGGCGGCATCAAGCCGTGCGTGTCGGCCCACGTCGGCGACCAGTTCGGGCGGTCCAACTGGCATCTGCTCCAGAAGGTCTTCAACGCCTTCTACTTCATCATCAACTTCGGCTCCGCCTTCGCGACCATCTTCATCCCGTGGATCCGGGGCGAGCAGCTCGTGGACGCGGCCGGGCACTACTACTACACGGGCAGCGTGAGCTGGGCCTTCGGCATCCCGGGCATCCTCATGGGCCTGGCGACCCTGTTCTTCTGGATGGGCAGGAAGGACTTCGTCCACGTGCCGCCGACCCACCCGGGCAAGCGGGGCCTGCTGGATGTCCTCGCCGGGAGCGCCCTGTTCCTGTCCGTCGGCGTCCCCGCGTTCTTCCACGACGTGTTCACGCCGACGGTCTACTGGACCGTGTCGGCGGTCAGCCTCGTGGTCTTCGGGGCCCTGTTCGTCGTCCGCCAGCGCGTGGAGCTGGACGACGGCTTCCTGTCGGCGACCTTCTACTCCATCCGGGCTCGCCTGTTCCGCCGGGACGTCGGCTCGGGCGAGCAGCCGGAGGAGGGCGGCCGCGACTACCGCGACCACTGGCTGTACGGCCCCGCCGCGCGGCGTTTCGGCCAGGCCGCCGCGGAGGGGCCCGTGGCCGTCTGGAAGATCGTCAGCGTCTTCGCCCTGGTCAGCGTCTTCTGGGCGCTGTTCGACCAGCACTCCTCGACCTGGATCGCCCAGGCTCGGCTCATGGACATGGCCGTGGAGCTGTCCGCGGGCGGGTGGCTCTTCCTGGGCGCGCTGGTCGGCGGCGCCGTCGGCCTGGCCTTCCTGCTCACCCTCCGGAAGACGCCCATCGCACGGCTGCTGATGCTGGTCGCGGGCGTCGCCGGGGGCCTGGTCCTCGGCTGGATCGCGTACTCCAACGGGCCCATGTACAAGCTCCAGCCCTCCCAGGTCCCGGCCCTGAACCCGTTCATGGTGATGCTGCTCATCCCCTACACCACCTTCGGGCTCTACCCCCTCATGGAGCGCCTGGGCTTCACGCCGCGCCCGCTGCGCCGGATGACCATCGGCATGTTCGTGGCGAGCCTCGCCTTCGTGTCCGTGGCCCTGCTGCAGCACGCCGTGGAGGCCGGCGCCATATCCGGCGAGCCCGTCCACGTGGGCTGGCAGCTCATCCCCTACTTCATCCTCACCCTGTCCGAGGTGATGGTCTCCATCACCGGCCTCGAGTTCGCCTACAGCCAGGCCCCGAAGCGCATGAAGTCCGTCGTCATGGGCTTCTGGCTCCTCTGCATCGCCTTCGGCAACCTGCTGGTGGTCTTCCTGGCGGGCTTCGAGGACCTCCCCCTGGAGGACTTCTTCTGGGTCTTCGCCGCCCTCATGGGCGCGGCGGCGCTGCTGTTCGGCATCCGCGCGGCGTTCTACACCTACCAGGACTACACGCAGTAGGGCCCCGGACGCTGCTAGTAGGGCAGGTCCAGGCGCCCCCGGATGGCCCGGAAGGCGTCGGTCCACGCCCCGTCGGGGCGGCGGACGGCCAGGTCGATCTCCTCGACCGCCTCCGCGGGGGCATCGGCGGCCTGGTAGACGAGGTACGTGGGCGGAGCGCCCTCGCGAGGACGGACGGCGACGCGCCGGTGCAGGTGCAGGCCGGCGGCGGAGACGGCGCGCTCGTAGCGTTCGGGGCGGGCGGCGTCCATGACGATGGAGGCCACGCCGTCCGGGGCCAGGTGGCGGGCGGCGGCCTCCAGGTAGTCCTCCACGCCCCCTCGAAGCTCGAAGCGGGCCGCGGCGCGCTGCGGGTCCTCGGGCAGCGTGCCGGTGCCCACGGGCATGAAGGGCGGCGTCCCCGTCACCAGATCGAAGCGCTCCGCCAGGTCCAGGTCCCGCAGATCGGCCAGGTGCGGGCGGACCCTGCCCTCGAGGCCGTTGTCCGTGATGTTGCGCACGAGCAGGGCGTGGGAGACCTCCTGAGCCTCCACGGCGTCGAGCCCGGCGTCGGACAGCGCCCCGGCGAGCATGAGGGTCACGGCGCCGTGGCCGCAGCCCAGGTCCAGGACGCGCCGGGCGTCGGGTCGGGCGCGCACCCCGGCCCAGGCGCAGACCACGTCGTCGGTGGCGACCCGGTGGCCCCGGCGGCGCTGCCAGAGGAGGAGGCGCCGCGTCAGGGGCACGCGCTCGACCCGGTCGTCCGACGCCGTCACAGGAGGTCCCGGATGGCCTTTTTGGTCCCCGGGATCTCATGGTCCCGGTAGCCCACCACGCGCTTCCGGATGACGCCCTCCCGGTCCACGATGAAGCTCGTGGGCATGGCGTCGATGTCGAAGTCGCTCATGGTGTCGGCCGAGGGGTCGAAGGCCACGGTGAAGTTGGGCTCCAGCGTCTTCACGTAGCGCTCGCCGGAGGACCTCACGCGGTCCACGTCGATGCCGACGACCTGGAAGCCCTCGGGGCCCCACTCCTCCTGCCAGTCCTTGATGGCGGGCATCTGCTTGCGACAGTTCCCGCACCAGGAGGCGAAGAAGGTGAGATACGTCACCTTGCCCCGGAAGGTCTCCGGGCTCAGCTTCCCGCCGTCGAACGTCTCGAGGATCAGGTCGCTCGGCACCGCGTCGCCCACCGCGTCGGGCAGGGGCGTGGCCTCCACGTCGTCCGCGCTCGCCGTCGCCTCCACCTCGCGGTCGGCGCAGCAGCGGAAGCCGGTGGTGGCGTTCTTGATGCCGGCGCCGTAGGTTGTCGTTCGCCGGCGGCAGGTGCCGCTCGACCCCGCGCGCCAGTCGCCGCCCATCATGGCGGCGTCGTCCTCGGAGTGGCCGACCCACTCGTAGAGGTTGCCGGTCAGGTCGTAGACGCCCTCCGGGGTGCGACAGGCCGGGTGGTCGCCGGTCTTGCCCGCCTCGCCGTGGTGCTCGTCCTCCGAGTCCCGGCACGCGTCCTTGCCGTAGTAGGGACCGTACGGATACATGCGGCCCTGGACGTCCCCGTCGGTCACGTGCCCGTCGCCGTCCGCGTCCTTCGCCGGCTGGCCGATGCACGCGGAGACCCACTCCTCCTCGGTGCAGAGGCGCTTGCCGGCCTCCTCGCAGGCGGCCTTCGCCTCGAACCAGCTCGCGAGGGCGGGCTTCACGCCCGGCACGCTCACGGCGCGGCCCTCGCCGTCGATGGACGCCTCGAACGAGTCGATCCAGAAGGGGCCGTCCTCCGTCGAGGCCTTCCGCATCCGCGGGGTGCTCTCGTCGGCCTCCTTCGCCTCCGCCGCGGCCGGCGGGACCGGGTTCTCCAGGGCCGTCTGGATGTAGTAGTCGAGCACGTCGGTGGCGGTGGACCCGGTCACCAGGCGGTTGCCGATGTACACCCGCGGCGTGCCGTTGATGCGTGCCCGGGCGGCCGTGCGGACGTCCTTCTCGATCTTCTTCGTCGGGCGCTCCGACTCCCAGCAGGCGTCGTACGCCGCCATGTCGAGGCCCAGGTCCTCGGCGTAGCCCCGGAGCTGCTCCTCCGAGAAGCGCTTCTGCTTGTCGTACAGCACGTCGTGCATGTCCCAGAAGCGATCCTGCTCCTCGGCACAGATGGCGGCCCGCGCCGCTCGACAAGCCCCGGGGTGCATCCGCGAGTTCCCCATCCGGTAGTTGCAGTCCGCGTTCATGGGATAGTGCTTGAAGACGAAGCGCACCCGGTCGGAGTACTTCTCCTTGAGCGGCTTCTCCTGCTTGCTCAGGTACCGGCAGAAGCCGCACTCGAAGTCCTTGAACGACACGTACGTGACCTTCGCGTCCTCCGGCCCCAGGACGTGGTCGTCCTCGTCCACCGGGGCCTCGAACCAGTCGTAGCCGTTCTCGGTGAGCTTGGGTTCCGGCGGCTTCCGCGGGGCCCGTTTCGGCTCCGGCTTCGCCTCGTCCCCATCCTCCGCGGCTTCGGCTTCGTCGCCCGACGTGTCGGCTTCCGTGTCGGCGTCGGCGATCTCCGCGGCGACGCGGGCCTTCTCCGCCTCGATCATCGAGGCCTTCGTCTGCTGGAAGGTCAGCACCGACAGCCCGCCGGCCAGCACCAGCACCGCGGCGGCGGCCGGGGCGGGGCGGGCGAAGCGCGCGACCCCGCCGAGGGCCTCCTTCACGGCCGGGCCCACGCCGCCCCGGGCGACGAAGGCCAGGACGGTCACGCCCAGGTTCACCCCGTACATCACCATGCAGTACGGGCAGTAGAAGCCGATCTCGCTGTGGCTGACCCAGGCCAGCCACGCCGCGTGTCCCACGGTGAGGACGCCGATGCCCGCCAGGTAGCTGACGGCCCGGGAAGCGCCCTCGCGAGCCCGGAGCCCGGCGGCCGCCAGGAAGGCCAGCACCAGGTAGGTGGGGATGGCGAACAGGGCGATCGGGAGCCCGAAGAGCTGCGAGGCGGGGTGGGTCTGGACCTGGTCGCAGTTGAACTTCCCGCCGTAGTTGCAGGCGCTCTCGAAGCTCGGGTCGTAGCCCAGCCGCAGCTTCACGTACACGAGGTAGGCGGCCACGCCGATCCCCGCGGTCAACAGCACGAGGGCCAGGGCCAGGGGCCACCGGCGGCGCGGTGTGGGGTTCGTTCCAGCCTCCGTCGTCACGGGATTCCTCCTGTGTGGGGTGGCCGATGCGATGCGAGGTTATAGCGTAACGGCCCGGCGCCCTCCAGGCTCGGGAGCGCACGCCGCGCCGGCCGATGCGCGGGTCAGGGGCTGCGGGACGGTCGCCACCGGGCCGAGCCGAGGAAGCCGGCCACGATCTCGTAGCCTCCGGGGGGCTGCTCCTCCGGGATGGTCACGTGGCTCTCGAAGCGACCGTCCGCGCCGACCGGCGTCACGCCGAGCAGCCCCACGGCCTGCCCGTCGCTCCCGGATCGGAGCAGGAGCTGGACCCGGCCGCCGGGCACGGGCTCGCCGGAGGTCGTCGTGACCCGCCCCCGGACCGTCACCGGCGTGCCGCGGTAGACGACCGCACGCTCGATGGACAGGGTGGTCCGCGTCGGGCGGGCCTCGGGCCCGGCTACGGGGCGCTCCATGGGCGCGGGCAGCAGCGCGCGGCTCGGCGTGGTCGTCTCGCCTCCTTCGTGGTCGCCCCCGGCGTCGCGGCCGGGTCGCCGCGCCGGCGGGAGGCCCTCGACCTCGGTCGCCCCGGCCATGGGACCCTGCCCAAGCTGGCGTGCGTATGCCTCGGGGCGATCGAAGGGGTCGCGTCCGCGGACCCGGTGGCGCACCTTGTCGTCGGCGCCCTCGACCACGAGGCGCTCCGCTCCGCCGCCCAGATCCACCCGGAGCCAGCCCGCCTCCGGCCCCGGCAACCACACCTCGGCGAAGACGTGGGCCTCGTTGAAGGTGTAGCGGGCCGGGATCCCGAGCCCGTGCGCCGTCACGACGAACGCGTAGACCCGGTGCCGGCAGATGCCGCGGCCGCCCAGGGCCAGGTCGCGGTAGACGTCGTCCGACTCCGGCGGCGGATCCCCCGCTTCGAAGGACCGGAAGTGGTGGACCAGGCGGCGGATCACGGTGGCGTAGTCCATGCGCCGGGACAGGCCGAGGTCGCGGGCGACTTCGCGCGCGCTCGGTGCCATGGAGTCGGGGAGGCGAGGGCGGAGATCCGGCGGCACGTCCTGCACCGTGGCGCCGCGGGGCAGGGGCCGTCCGAACCAGGAGGTCGGCGCGTCCATGAGGAAGATGAGTCGGAAGCGTCCGCCCTCCGCGGACCGCACGTAATGGTTGTCGGCCGCGTCGCGCAGGAACGTCACGTTGCGAGGCGGCGTCGCCTCCCAGGACAGGATGCGGCTTGCGGGGCTGACGCTGGGGAGCGGCACCTCCTCGCCCGGCTCCGCGATCACCAGGATCGAGCCCCAGAAGACCTCCCGGCCGCCCCCGGCGTGATTGCCGACCGGCTCCAGCACCTCGGTGGAGCCGGGGCCGAGCACGAGGCTCCCGTCCTCCGCGACGGTGTCCAGGGTCCGGTTGCGCTTGAAGGGCACCACCGTCGGGTCGAACACCGAGTGATAGCCGAGGGTGCCCTCCTTGTCGGTGTCCCGGTCCGGACGAGCCTCGTCGCCGAGGGTCCCGCGCGGGTCCATCCGAACGACCGTCGACGGGCCGGTGGAGCCGCCGTCCTCGCCCGCTTCCTCGGGGGGTGAGGGTCGCCCGGCGTCCGGATCCTCCGGGGCCGCCTCGCCAGAATTCCCCAGGCCGCCTCGCGAGTAGGCGGCCTCGCCCTCGGCCGGCTCGGAGCCGCTCTCCGGCCGCGGCATCATCTGGCCGTCGCGCTGGAACTCGCGGGGCAGGCTCCCTCCCCGGCGCGGGTCGTAGACGAAGACCGGGGTTCCCTCCTTCGCGCCTGGGGGCGGGGGGAGGCGCCGGTGCAGGATGCGACCCTCCGGGTCCGTGGACACCTCGTCGTCGGCCCGGGCCGAGCCGTGGGCGGCGGCCAGGGGCAGGAGCAGGGCGAGGAGCAGGGCCGGGCGGATCACGGAGGTCATGGGAGCAGCGGCGACTCCGGGGCGTCAAGGCGTCGGGGCCACAACGATCGCCCGGCCCGGGCGATTCCGCGGAGGGCGTCGGTCGTGCGGTGGGATCGCCGTCCCCGGTGGTCGAAGGCGCGGTGGGGCCGCTGTCCCCGGCGGTCGAAATGTGAGAAGTGAGTAGGCTTGACCCCTACTCGGGGGTCTTTCGGCGGATGTCGCCGGGGGCGAGGATGGGCGAGGCGTCCAGGTCGGAGGCCTCCATCAGCTCCGCGATCCGATCCAGGGCGGTGAGGAGGTGCAGTCGCTCCTGGTCGGGGAGGGCCCGGAGGCGGCCCACGAAGCGCTCCTGGAGCGGCGGGGGGAGGGCGTCCAGGCGCCTGCGACCGGCCTCGGTGAGGCTCAGGCAGACCTTCCGGCGATCCCGCAAGCGGCGCTCGCGGACGACCAGCCCGGCGGTCTCCAGGCGATCGGCGATGCCCGTGATCGTGGCCGGGGAGAGGTGGACCCGCCGGCTCAGCAGGCTGGGGTGCATCTCCTCGGCCTCGGGGGCCTCGCCGATGGCCTTGAGGCACATGAGCTGGGGCACGGTGAGGCGGGCCTCCCGCGCCACCGCGCGTGAATGCTGGGACACCCGCCGCAGGATCCGCCGGATCCCCCGCAGGATGTCATCGATCGTCTCGGAGGGGCCGGCTCCGGGATCGCGATCGGCGCCCCCGCCCTCGAATCCGGCCCGGGAGGTGGTCTCCGCCATGCCCGGTCGGGCGCCCCTTCCGTCTCGCTCCGGCTGCGTTACCTTGATTTTTCCGCCTCGTTCAGATAGCTACGCGCCCAGTCCTTCGGACACGAAATATCCGTGTCCAGAGAAATACGCGCTTCCAGCCAACCGATCAAGAGTGAGCACATGGCAGCCGAAGCTGATCAGACTCCGAAGCCGGGCGATTCGCGCGACAAGTGGGTGGTGCTGAAGTTTGGCGGCACCAGCGTGTCCAAGCCCGAGAACTGGGACCTCATCGCCAGCCAGCTCCGCGAGCGGATCGAGGAGGGGCTCCGGCCCGTCGTCGTCTGCTCCGCCCTGGCCACGGTCTCCGACACCCTCGAGGGGCTCCTGGCGGGCGCCCAGATGGGCAGGGACCCGAAGGAGGCCCTGGACGCCCTCCGCGCGACCCACCACAAGCTCGGCGACGCGCTCGGCATCGACACCGACGCCATCATCGGGCCCTACCTGGAGGACCTCGAGCGCCTCGCCAAGGGCGCCCACATGATCGAGCAGGCGCCGGCCCGTCTGCGCGCCCGGGTCATGTCCGCCGGCGAGCTGATGTCGACCCGCATGGGCGTGGCCTGGCTCCAGGAGCAGGGCCTCTCGGTGGCCTGGTGCGACGCCCGCGAGATCCTCGAGGCGGAGACCCCGCCGGCCGGCGCGTCGGAGGCGAACCGGTATCTGTCCGCCACCTGCGCCTGGGGGCCGGACGAGAAGCTCCAGCGGAGCCTGGGCGACAAGGCCGAGCAGGTCCTCGTGACCCAGGGCTTCATCGGCAGTGACGACAGCGGCGCCACCGTCCTGCTGGGCCGCGGCGGCTCCGACACCTCGGCGGCCTACCTGGCCTCGCGCCTCGGCGCCGCGCGCCTGGAGATCTGGACGGACGTTCCCGGCATGTTCACGGCGAACCCCAAGCACGTGGACAACCCGCGGCTCCTCCGCCGCCTCGACTACGACGAGGCCCAGATGCTGGCGGCCCGCGGCGCCGGGGTCCTCCACCCCCGGTGCATCCCGCCGGTGCGCGACGAGGACATCCCGCTGCACATCCGCTGCACGACGGCCCCCCACCTCGAGGGCACGGTCATCAAGCGGCTGGGCGAAGACGAGCAGGACCCGGCGGTGAAGGCCGTGTCCTCCCGGTCGGGCCTCACCCTCATCACCCTCCGCTGGCCCGCGCGCTGGCAGGTGGTGGGGCTCATCGCCGACGTCACGGCCGTGTTCAAGCAGCACGGCGTGTCCATCGACATGATCTCGACGTCCCCGTCCCACATCGCGCTGACCCTCGACCCCGCGGCGACGCAGCTGTCCGAGCACGAGCTGCAGACCCTGAGCGAGGAGCTGTCGGAGCACGGCAAGATCGAGGTCCGCACGGACGTGGCGTCCGTCAGCCTGGTCGGCCACGGCATCCGGGACATGCTCCACAAGCTGGGCCCGGGGATGGCGCCCCTCGAGGACGCCAACATCCACATGGTCAGCCAGACGGCGAGCGATCTGAGCCTGTCGTTCGTGGTGGACTCCGCGGACGAGGAGCCTCTGCTGAAGCGCTTCCACGACGCGCTCATGGCCGGCGGGCTCCCGGAGCAGACCTTCGGGCCCGGCTGGAAGGAGCTCATGTGATGGCCGACGACGGCATCGCCATCCGCAACCCGACCGTCGACGACGGAGCAGCCATCTGGCGGCTCGTCCGCGACTCGGGCGTCCTCGATCTCAACTCGTCGTACATGTACCTGCTGCTCTGCAGCCACTTCGACCACACCTCGGTGGTGGCCGAAATGGACGGCGAGATCGTGGGCTTCATCATGTCCTACATCCCGCCCAGAAAGCCCGACGTCATCTTCGTCTGGCAGGTGGGCGTGGACGAGAAGGCGCGCGGCCACGGCGTGGCGTCGAGGCTCCTCGACGCCCTCGCGGAGCTGCCGGCCTGCGAGGACGTCCGCTTCCTCGAGACGACGGTCACCCCGTCGAACGAGCCGTCGCGGAAGCTGTTCCGATCCTTCGGCCGACGGCACGACGCGGAGGTCCGCGTGACCGAGTTCTTCCGGGTGGAGCACTTCCCCAGCGAACACGCACACGAGCCCGAGGAGCTCTTCCGCATCGGCCCCTTCCGGGGCGAGAGCGCATAGACTCCCACAGGAGAGAGACGAGCATGGATACCTTCGAACGCCTCGAGTCCGAGGTCCGCGGCTACTGCCGTGGCTTCCCGACCGTCTTCAAGGAGTCCCACGGCCACACGCTGGTCGACGAGGGCGGCAAGTCCTACATCGACTTCTTCGCCGGAGCCGGCGTGCTCAACTACGGGCACAACCCCCCGGGCCTCCAGGAGAGGCTGGTCGAGTACCTGACGTCGAACGGCGTCGTGCACGCCCTCGACATGGCCACCTCGGCGAAGCGCACCTTCCTCGAGACCTTCGAGGAGGTGCTGCTGAAGCCGCGCGATCTGAACTACAAGGTGCAGTTCCCCGGCCCGACCGGCACCAACGCCGTGGAGGCGGCCCTGAAGCTGGCCCGCAAGGTCACCGGCCGCCACAACGTGCTGTCGTTCACCAACGGCTTCCACGGCATGACCATGGGCGCCCTCGCGGTGACCGGGAACGCCATGAAGCGCGGCGGCGCCGGCGTGCCCCTGAACTACGCCCGGACCCTGCCGTTCGACGGCTACATGGGCCCGGACATGAACACCCTGGACCTGGTCGAGCGCTACCTGGAGGACGACTCCAGCGGCGTCGACAAGCCGGCGGCCTTCATCCTGGAGACCGTCCAGGCCGAGGGCGGCGTGAACGTGGCGAGCGTCGAGTGGCTGCAGGGCCTGCAGAAGCTGGCCAAGGCCCACGACATCCTGCTCATCGTCGACGACATCCAGGTGGGCTGCGGCCGGACGGGCCCGTTCTTCAGCTTCGAGCACGCGGGCCTGAAGCCGGACATGGTCACCTTGTCCAAGTCGCTGAGCGGCTACGGCCTGCCCTTCGCCCTCACCCTGTTCCGCCCCGAGTACGACATCTGGGGCCCGGGTGAGCACAACGGCACCTTCCGCGGGCACAACCCGGCCTTCGTCACGGCGACGGCCGCGCTGGAGACCTTCTGGAGGGACGACACGCTGGCGAAGGACGTGGAGCGCAAGGGCGCCCGCGCCGTGGAGCGCCTGGAGGCCCTCGCCGCCCGCTGGCCCGAACGGGGCATGGAGGTCCGCGGCCGGGGCCTCATCCAGGGCCTCGACATGAAGGAGGAGGGCATCGGCAACGACGTGTCCACCGCCTGCTTCGAGCGCGGGCTCATCATCGAGACCGCCGGCGCCGACGACAACGTCGTCAAGCTGCTCCCGCCGCTCACCATCGACGAGGCCGCCCTGGACGAGGGCCTCGACATCATCGAGGCGAGCGTCGAGGAGGTCCTGGGCGCGAAGTCCCAGACGGCCGCGTAGGCGCAGACGCCCACATGCCCCCGGGAGCCGCCCGGGGGCACCGCCGAGACCCACCAGGGCAATCGCAAAGTCGGACAAGTGAGGGCCGCGCGGCGGTACGGCGCCCGGCGCCGGATTGTAGACGCTCGGAAGCGATGGATTCTGCGCGTTCGAGAGCAGGCAAGGGCAGGGGCAAGGGCACGGGCAAGGGAGGGCGGTCGACTTTGCGACCGCCCTGCGAGACCCACCGCCGCGGCTTGCACGAGTCGCGGCGGTGGTCTATCCGTAGCCGTTCCAATCGACAGGGAGGAGGAACGGATGAAGCTCGCGACCCTCGACGATCGCACGCGGGACGGCCAGCTGCTCATCGTGAGCCGGGACGGCGCCCGGGCGGTGAGCGCCCAGCCCATCGCGCGCACCATGCAGGAGGCCCTCGAGCGCTGGGACGACATCGTCGAGCCCCTGCGGGACCGGTACGACGCCCTGAACGAGGGCGACGTGTCCGGGGCGTTCGACGTGGACGTGTCGCGACTCCTGGCCCCGCTGCCGCGCTCCTACCAGTTCCTCGACGGCTCGGCGTACCTCAACCACGTCGAGCTGGTCCGGAAGGCCCGCGGCGCGGAGATGCCCGAGTCCTTCCTCACCGATCCCCTCGTCTACCAGGGCGTGTCGGATCGCTTCCTGGCCCCGACGGCGCCCATCGTGGCCGCGGATGAGGCGTGGGGCATCGACTTCGAGGCCGAGATCGGCATCGTCACGGGGGACGTCCCCTATCGCACGTCCGCGGAGGACGCCGGCCAGTACGTGCGGCTCCTGTGCCTCATCAACGACGTGTCCCTGCGGAACCTGATCCCCAACGAGCTGGGCAAGGGCTTCGGCTTCCTGAACTCGAAGCCGCGCAACGCCCTGTCGCCCTTCGCCGTCACCCCGGACGAGCTGGGCGACGCCTGGCGCGACGGGAAGCTGTGGCTCCCGCTGGAGGTGGAGTGGAACGGCGAGTGGTTCGGCCACCCGGACGCCGGCGCGGAGATGCACTTCTCCTTCCATCAGCTCGTCGAGCACATCGCGAAGACCCGGCCGCTCGCGGCGGGCACGATCATCGGCTCGGGCACCGTGTCCAACAAGGACCGCTCCAAGGGGAGCTGCTGCATCGCGGAGAAGCGCATGATCGAGAAGATCGACACCGGCGAGTTCCGGACGCCGTTCATGCGCTTCGGCGACACGGTCCACATCGAGATGAAGCAGGACGGGCGCTCCGTGTTCGGCTCGATCCGCCAGAAGGTCAAGCGCTGGGAGGGCTGAGGTGCCCCGCTATCGGCTGCACAACTACTGGCGCTCGAGCACGTCCTTCCGCGTCCGCGTGGCCCTGGAGCACAAGGGCCTGGGCTACGAGTACGTGCCCGTGCACCTCGTCCGCGACGGGGGGCAGCAGTACCGGGAGGCCTACCTGGAGCTGAACCCCATGGCCGAGGTGCCGGCCCTGGAGGTGGTGAGCGACGAGGGGGAGACGGTCGCCGTCCTCACCCAGTCGGTCGCCATCCTGGAGTACCTGGAGGAGATCCAGCCGGAGCCGGCGCTGTTGCCCGAGGACCCGGTCGGCCGCGCGGAGGTCCGGCGCATCGTGGAGGTCGTCAACAGCGGCATCCACCCCATCCAGAACCTGAAGGTCATGCGCCGGCTCCACGACGAGTTCGGCGCCGACAGGCCGCGCGGCTTCGCCTGGTCCGCGTACTGGATCGACCGGGGCTTCCGCGGCCTGGAGCGCATCCTGGAGCGCACCGCCGGCGACCACGCCGTGGGCGACGCAGTCACCCTGGCCGACGTCTGCATCGCCCCGCAGGTGCTCAACGCCGGGCGCTTCGGCGTCGACATGGAGCCCTTCCCGGCCATCCGGAGGGTCCACGACGCCGCCATGGCCCTCGACGCCTTCCGCGCCGCCGCCCCGGAGCGCCAGCCGGACGCCCAGTAGCCACATTGCCGCGGCCGCGCGCCGCGTGATACCGAGGCCGCATGAACTCGCTCGTCGAAGAGCGCGTGCCTTACGCGCGCCGCGTCTTCTGCAACCGGAACCTGCGGATGGACCGCATCCGGTACGTCGGCTTCGACATGGACTACACGCTGGCCCGCTACACGGAGGCCATGGAGCACCTCCAGGCGGAGCTGGTGCTGGACCGCCTCGTCGAGCAGTACGGCTATCCGCGGTTCGCGCTGCAGGCCCGCTACGATCCGACGTTCGCCATCCGCGGACTCACCGTGGACATGCTCCACGGCAACGTCTTCAAGATGGACAGCCACCGGTTCGTGGGGCGCGTGTGGCACGGGGACGGCCCGCTGGAGCGGGAGGAGCGCCGCCGGGTCTACACGAACCGGAAGGTGTCGCCCGCCGACCCCGGCTGCGTGATGGTGGACACCCTGTTCTCCCTGCCGGAGATCAGCCTGTACTGCCAGCTCGTGGCCGCCTTCGACGCGCGGCCGGAGGATGAGTCCAGGCCTACCTACGAGCAGCTCTGGCACGACCTGCGCAACGCCATGGACTCCCTGCACCGGGACGGGAGCCTCAAGGACCACATCCGGCGGGACCTGCCGCGCTACATCCACGAGGACGACGAGCTGGCGGAGACGTTCCACCGCTTCCGCTCGGCCGGCAAGAAGCTGTTCGTCCTGACCAACAGCGAGCCGTCGTACACCCACGCGGTGATGTCCTGGCTGCTGGACGGCAAGTACCCCGGCTACGCGAGCTGGCGGGACTACTTCGACTTCGTCATCACGTCCGGCCGGAAGCCGGCCTTCTTCTCGTCGGAGGACCCGTTCCAGGAGCTGGGCGACGAGGGCGAGATCCTCGACGACCCCGTCCACACCCTGCGGCGCGGCGTCATGTACACGGGCGGGAACTTCCTGGAGCTCGCCCGGCTGACCGGGATGCTCGGCGACGACGTGCTCTACGTCGGCGACCACATCTACGGGGACATCCTCCGCTCCAAGATCCACACCCACTGGCGCACGGCCATGGTGGTGCAGGAGATGGAGGGGGAGCTGGGCGGGCTCTCGGAGCGCCGGGACGCGGTCGCCGAGCTGGAGAGCCTGGAGCGGCGCTACAAGCAGCTCTCCCTGGAGCTGGCGGCCCGCGCCCTGGACGGCGAGCGGGACCCGAAGCTCCGGGAGGCCGTGCGGGACCTCGGGCGTCGGCTCCACCGGCACCAGCAGGAGATCGCGGACGGCTTCAACCCGCACTGGGGAATGCTGTTCCGGGATCGCTCCAAGCTGAGCGCCTTCGGCTCGCAGACGGAGGACTACGCCTGCGTCTACACGAGCCGCGCGTCCAACTTCCGCCTGTACTCGCCCCAGTGGTACTTCCGCTCCCCCCGGGCCCGCATGGCCCACGAGATGGAGCTTTGAGCAGGACCGTCCGACGGATCGCCACGGCCCTCGCGGCGCTTTCCCTGGCGGGCGTCGCGGCCTGCGGGCCGTCCACCTGGCGCGCGGCGGCCGACGGCGCCGCCGAGCGCGCCGCGGTGGGGGAGGCCTCCGCGGAGGATCGCGCCGCCGCCGGCGAGATGGCCCTGCTGGTCGACCACGACCCGGACCGGGCGGCCGAGCACCTCGTCGCCGCGCTCCGGGCCGCCCCGCCGAGCGGGCCCGTCGCCGCCCGCGCCGCCCTCGGCCTGGCGGAGATCGCCGCCGTGACGGGCCGCGCCGGGCTCGTCGTCGAGGCGGCCCCCGTGATGGCGGCCACGACCGATCCGCACGTGGCGGAGGCCCTGGCCCGCGCCGCCGGACTCGCCTGGGGGCGCCTGCCCGACGCCGGGCCGACCCCCGACGCGCTCGTGGAGGCCCTCCGCGCCGTCGCCGACCGCGCCGGCGCCGCCTGGGAGCCCGTGCGCACGGCGGCCCGCGGAGCGCTCCTCGCGGCCGCCGACCTCGTGGGCTCCAACGAGGAGGTCGCGGCCGCTCGAGCGGACGCCGGCCTCGTGACCGCGTGGCGGCTGAGCGCGCCCCACGGGACGAGCCCGGAGGTGGACCTGGGGCGGAGCCTCGGCCCCGAGCGGACCGGCCTCGGTGGCGAGGACGCCCCCGTCACCGGGCGGCTGGAGACCGGCGGCCCCATCCCGACGTGGGGTCTCGAGCGCGGCGGCGGTGTGCTGTTCGCCGAGGCGTGGATCGCCCTGCCGGACGCCGTCGCCGACCGGCGCGTGGTCCTTCGGGCGGCCTCCAACCGCTCCGTCGCGGTCCGAGTGGGGACGCGCGAGGTGCTGACCCTCGATCGGGCCGCCCGGGACGCGCCCTGGGAGGAGGCGGTGACCCTGCGCCTGCCCCGCGGCCCCGTCCGGGTCCTGGTGAAGCTCGCGTCGCACGACCGCGGGGGCAGCGCGCGGATCCGCGTGAGCCACCTCGCCGGGAGCGGGCTGGTGACCCGCGTGGAGCCCGCCGACGCGCCGCAGGTCCCGGTGGACGTGTCGGAGGCCCCGGCGAGCTTCGTGGACGGTTTCCCGACGCGCTTCGACGTGGGGGAGGGGGGCGGCGCGATCCGGGCGCTGCACGTCCTGCGGGGCCTGCTCGCGCGGCCGCACCTGCACCTGGACCGGGCGCGCCGGCTGCTGGACGCGCTCCACGGCCGCCTCGGCGAGTACCCGGGGCTGTGGCTCGCGGAGGCCCGCGCGGACCGCCTGGATCCCGCGCTCACCCCGGCGGCGACGCGCTCGCGGATGCGCCGTGACTTGGAGCGGGTCCTCGACGTCCGCCCCCGGAGCCGGGAGGCCCTGCGACGCTACGGCGCCATCGAGCGCGACGACGAGCGACCGGACCCGGCCGCCGAGGCCTGGGAGCGGGCCCTGGAGGAGGCGCCGCGGGACCCGGGCCTGCTGGCCGAGCTGACGGCCCTCCACCGGGCGCAGGCCCGGGAGGCCGAGGCCCTGGCCACCGCCGACCGCATCGCGGCGCTCCCCCCGACCGATCCGCGGGCCATGCGGGCCGCGGCCATGGCCTATCGGGCGTTCGGACACGCGGATCGGGCCCGGCGCGTCGCCGAGGCCGCCGCCGCGGCCTTCCCGGGGGCCGGTCGGCTCCTCCTCGCCGGGCTGGACGAGGACGCGGGTGCCCTCGTGGCGCGGGCCCGCAGGCTCGAGGGGGTCGCGGCCCGGCAGCCTCACAGGCTCGGCCTGATGCGCCGGGCCGTGGAGGCGTGGCGTGCGGCGGGGCGCCTGGACGAGGCCCGGCGGCTGGTGGACGCGCTGCTGGCCGCGCGCCCGGACGACCAGGGGGCGCTCCAGGCCCGCGTGCTGCTGGCGCTGCAGGCGAACGATCGCGAGGCGGCGCTGGAGGCCCTGGACGCCACCCTGACGGCGCACCCGGACGCCGTCTCCGCCGAGGTCCTGGCCCGGTGGCTGACCGGGGACCGGGGCGACCTGGGGTCCGTGGCGGACGGCGCCGACGTGCTGGCGCGCTGGCGCGAGGCGCCCCCGGAGGAGCGCGCCCTGGCCGACGGGTGGCCGGCGGTGACGGTGCTCGACCGCAAGGTCCACCACGTCCGGAGGGATGGGACGGTCATCACGCTGGAGCACGCCGTGCGGGTGGTGCAGACGCGGTCCGGCGCGGACGCGCTGGGCGAGGTGAGGCCGCCGAACGGCTCGCGCCTGCTGGTGGCGCGGACGCTCCAGGAAGACGGGGACGTGCTCTGGCCGGAGCGGGTCGAGGGCAAGCCGGACCTGTCCTTCAGCGGCCTGCAGCCCGGCGACGCCATCGAGACGGCGTGGGTGCGCTATCGCCGCGTCGACCCGGAGGCGGGAGGCTGGCTGGGCCGGGAGGCGTTCGCCTCCTTCCACGTACCCACCTGGCGCAAGGCGCTGGACGTGGTGGTGGACCCGGGGCTCGAGCCGAGGCTCCGCCGGTCCCGCGGCGCGCCGGAGCCGCAGCGGTCTCACATCCACGGCGGGCAGACGCTCCACCGCTGGCGCCTGGAGGGCCTGCCCGCCGTGTCGTCGGAGCCCCACGCCCCGTCGGCGGAGCACGTACTGCCCACGGTGGCCCTGGCCGTGGCGCCCCGGGACGGCGGGGGCGACGCCTGGGCGGTGATCGCGGCGCGGGCGGCCGGGGAGCTACGGCGCCTGACCCGGCCGGGCCACCACCTCGAGGAGGCGCTGGCCGAGGCGCTCCCGGAGGAGGTCCCGCGCGAGGAGGCCGTGCGGCGGCTGTTCGCGTGGGCCCGCAGCGAGATCGACGAGACGGAGCCGCTGGCGGGGTGGCAGACGTCGGCCGAGGCGGTGGTGGAGCGGGGCGAGGGAAGCCGCGTGGTGGCGCTGATGGGCCTGGCGCGCACGCTCGGCCTGCCCGGGGAGGTGCTCCTGTGCGCGACGCACCACCGGGGACCGGCGCCGGACCTGGACGAGGCCCTGCCGCGCGCGGAGGCGATCGCCTGGCCCGTGGTGAGGTTCCGCGTCGACGGGGGCTGGCGCTACGCGGATCCGCACTTGCCGTGGGCGCCGTTCGGCGTCCTGCCCGCGCCGGTGTACGGCAGCCGATGCCTGCGCACGGGCGGCGTCGAGGACCGGGAGGCGCTCGAGTGGGTGCGCCTGCCGGAGGGGCCGCCCGACGACCTCCCCGAGCCCGGCTGGCGGGTCCACGCGACCCTCCACCCGGACGTCGAGGAGGAGTCGCGCGCGACGGTGGTCGTGGAGGGCTTCGGCCCGGAGACCACGGCCCTCCGACAGCTTCACGGGCGCCTGGACGAGGCGCGGCGGAGCGTGCTGTTCCAGCAGTGGATGGGGCGCGTCCTGCCTGGCGCGCAGGTGGACGACGTCCGCGTGGAGCACATGGACGTGGCCGATCGCCCGCTCCGGATCCGGCTGGAGGTGTCGCTCGCGGGGCTGGTGCAGGCGGGGGACGGCGTTCCCGGCACGATCCCGCGCATCGGTCCGGTGCTGTGGACGGAGCCGGTGAGCGGGGCGGCCCCCGTCGATGGGCTGCTGAGCCTCCCGCGGCGGGAGACCTCCCTGTGGCTGCCGCCGCACCGCGAGGAGGCCGTCGTGGAGATCGTCGCGGCGGATGACACGCGCCTCGACACGGACCTCCGGGACGTGGACGCGGGCGGCGCCACCTGGAGCCTGCAGCAGACGGTGTCGGGCGGCGCGGAGCGACTGCGCGTGAAGCGCCGCGTGCACTTCGGGATTGGACTCGTCGGGCCGGAGGACTATACGGGGTTCCGGCGAAGGATCACGCGCGCCGTGGACGCGATGTCCCGGAGCGTCACGCTGCGCCGGTGAAGACGGCGCGGATCGGGGAAGCGGACATGGCATCGCTCGTCATCATCGGCGCCCAGTGGGGCGACGAGGGCAAGGGCAAGGTGGTGGACCTCCTGGCGCGGCGCGCCAGGATGGTCGTGCGCTATCAGGGCGGCAACAACGCCGGGCACACCCTGGTGGTGAACGGGGAGAAGACCATCCTCCACCTGATCCCGTCGGGCGTGCTGCAGCCCGACACCCTGAACGTGGTGGCGCAGGGCGTCGTCGTCGACCCGGAGGTCCTCGGCGGAGAGCTGGACGCCCTCGAGGAGCGCGGCGTGCTGCCGCCCCCGGAGCGCCTGGTCCTGAGCCGGAAGGCCGCCGTGATCATGCCGTACCACCGCGCCATCGATCAGGGCCGGGAGGTCCGCCTGAAGGGTGGGAAGATCGGCACGACCGGGCGGGGCATCGGCCCGGCGTACGAGGACGTCGCGGGGCGCCGGGCCGTGCGCCTGGGCGATCTGCTCGATCGGGAGCGCCTGGAGGCGCGCCTGGACCGCGTGCTCGACGAGCGGAACGCCACCCTCCGCTGGCTCGGCGCGGAGCCGGTGGAGCGAGAGGGCCTCGTCGCGGATCTCCTCCGGATGGGCGAGCGCCTGGCCCCCTACATCGACGACGCCGAGCGGCGGGTGCGCGAGGCCGTGGCGGACGGCACCGACGTGCTCTTCGAGGGCGCACAGGGCGTGCTGCTGGACGTCCTCCACGGGACCTATCCGTACGTCACCTCGTCGTCGACCATCTCGGGCGCCGTCACGACGTCCGTGGGCCTGCCGCCCGCCCGGGTCGAGCGCGTCCTGGGGATCGTGAAGGCCTACACGACGCGGGTCGGCTCCGGGCCGTTCCCCACGGAGCTCGAGGACGACACCGGCCAGCGCCTGCGCGACGCCGGCCAGGAGTACGGCTCCACCACCGGCCGCCCGCGGCGCTGCGGCTGGCTGGACCTGGCGGGCTTGCGGTACGCCCACGCCCTGAACGGCTTCACCTCCCTGGCCATCACCAAGCTGGACGTCCTGTCGGGCCTCGACGAGATCCGGGTCTGCGTCAGCTACCGGGTGGACGGCGAGGAGACCGATCAGCTCCCGGCCGACGATGGCCGCGTCTCCCGCGCCGAGCCCGTCTACGAGACCCTCCCCGGCTGGAAGGAGGACCTGGCGGGCTCCGGCTCCTTCGAGGACCTCCCCGAGGCCGCCCAGGGGCTCCTCCGGTTCATCGAGGATCGCCTCGGCGTCCCCGTCGCCCTCGTCGGCGTCGGGCCGGGCCGCGACGAGACCCTTCAGCTCCGGGATCCCTGGACGACCTGATCTCCCCTGCGTCAGGGGCGCCGCCCGAGCTCCGCCTCGAAGGTCTCGGCGGTGACGAAGACCGCCTCGTCCGCCAACGGGTCCGGGTCGCTCATGGTGTCGAGCCTGTTCGACAGTCGCGATCCTGTCGAATGCGTTCGACACAAACGGGATTGTCGAGCGTACTCGACAACTGTCCGGGCGGCCGGGTCCTTCCCTCCGAGGGGCCGCTGCCGCTAGGCTTCCGCCGAGGACCCCGCGCGCGGAGTCGTGAGCCCATGTCCAGCCCCGACGCCTGCCCCATCCACGAGCGGCTGAAGCCGGCCGCCCGTGCGCGCACCCACATGATGGCCGCTGCGCTGACCTGGACGGCGGTCGCCGCTGGGCTGGGCGCGGCGGGTGCGCGGTGGGCTCTGGGAGCGTCCACCGGCGGGGCCGCCCTGGCGCTGGCTGCGGGGCTCGTGCTCGGCGGCCTCAAGGGCCACTTCGTCATCCGCCGCGTGGCGCGCCGCCTCCGGGATCGCATCCTCGACCGCGGCGACGGCAAGTGCGTCGGCGGCTTCTTCCCCTGGCGATCCTGGCTGCTGGTGGGCGGCATGATGGGCCTCGGCCTGGTCCTGCGGCTCAGCCCCATCCCCCGCCCCGTCCTGGGCGCGGTCTACGTCGGCCTCGGCGCCGCGCTCGCCATGGGCAGCGTCGTCTACTGGCGCGGCGTCGCCGGGCGCGGCGCGGACGGGTAGGCCGGTCCGCCGGCTTCCCGCCGAGGTGCGGGTCGGCTGTCGCCCCGGCGCGCGGCGGGGCGCAGGCGCGGCGCGGCGCGGGTGGCCTGCTCCCGCCGACCCACCTGCTGGCGCGGGTGGACCCACCCCCGCCCACCCACCTTCTGGATGACGGGCCGGGGGCGATTCGTTGCGCGCGGTGTCGGGTCCGGCCGTAACCGGAGGTCCACTTCAAGGCCCGGATGCACGGGCACGACGGGGCAGGCTGTGTGGAGCCGTCCGCCGGCCCGGCCGTCGCTCATGGCCCCGGCGGTCACGGTCCCGGCCGTCATGGCCCCGGCAGCTATGGCCCCGGCGGCTAGGGTCCCGGCGGCTCCAGCGGCAGGCGAAGCTGGACGGGCTCCGCAGGGTCGACCAGGCCGCCCACGGAGACGCCCACCAGGCGGACCGGCCGCTCGCCGGCCTCGGTGGCCGTGTCCATGAGATCGGTGGCGGTGGCCGCGATGAGGGCGCCGTCGGCCACCGGGTGGGGCAGGGTCCGGCTGCGGGTGATGGTGGTGAAGTCGCTGTAGCGAAGCTTCAGGGTGACCGTCCGGCCGGGGCGCTCCAGGCGGCGCAGGGACCCGGCGACGCGCTCGGAGAGGCTCGCGATCCAGCGGGCGAGGAACTCCACGTCCCCCACGTCGTCCTCGAAGGTGGTCTCGGCACCACGGCTCTTGGGGTCGCGCTCGGGGGAGACGGGGCGCGGGTCGTCTCCGTGGGCCAGGCGCCAGACGAACAGACCGTGCTTGCCGAAGGCGCGGGCGAGCTCGCGCTCGTCCCGGTCCCGAAGGTCGGCGGCCGTACGGATGCCCATGGCGTGCAGCCGCTTCGCCGTGGCGGGGCCGACGCTCCAGAGCTTCTCGACGGGCAGGGAGGCGACGAACCGCTCCACCTCGGCCGGCGGGATGATGACGAGGCCGTCGGGCTTGTCCAGGTCGCTGGCGATCTTGGCCACGAGCTTGTTCGGGCCCACGCCGGCGGAGGCGGTGAGGCCCACCTCGCTCCGGATGCGCCGCTTGAGCCACTTCGCCACCTTGCCGGCCAGGGGCTCGCCCAGGCTGTTGTCGGTGACGTCCAGGTAGGCCTCGTCCAGTGACAGGGGCTCCACCAGGTCCGTGACCTCGTGGAAGATCTCGAAGACGCGGCGGCTCACGGCCCGGTAGCGCTCCATGTCGGTCCGCACGAAGATCGCCCGGGGGCACAGCCGCCGCGCCTGCGAGCACGGCATGGCCGAGTGGACGCCATACGGCCGCGCCTCGTAGGAGGCGGCCGCCACCACGCCCCGCCCGCGCGGATCGCCGCCCACCACCACGGGCCGGCCCCGAAGT
The DNA here is from genome assembly GCA_051747385.1 of Myxococcota bacterium. Classification (GTDB taxonomy): domain Bacteria; phylum Myxococcota_A; class UBA9042; order PHBI01; family JACKFB01; genus JBNJGB01. Next base: position 242,551 of record JBNJGB010000001.1, on the reverse strand, counting down.
TCGGGGCGATCCCGCTGCTCGACGGACGCGTAGAAGGCGTCCATGTCCACGTGGATGATCTTCCGCACGGCGTGCTCCCGCGCGGAGCCTAGAGCACCGGCACCCGGCACCCAAGTGCGCGGTCCCGCGCCCGCTGTGCGTGTGGGCTGCGACCCGGAGGCGCGGGATGTGATAGACGGGGGACCTCATGGGCGAGCGATCCCGGCAGCGGCTGGAGCGCATGGCCGCGCTGTGGCGGCGCGAGCGGGAGGCCACGCACGCGCGTTTCGCGGAGGAGCGCGCCGGCGCGCCCCTGAAGGAGCGGGTCGCCCGCGGCCTGGCGCTCATGGACCTCGTCGTCGACGAGACGGACGCCGTGCCGGGCGGGAGGCACCTCCTCTGGCTGGTGACGCGGCGGCCCGGGGGCCTGGCGCACGCCCGCATCGGGACGGGCGATCCCGTCCGCCTGTGGTGGGAGGAGCCCGAGGGGCCCGACGCGGTGCGCGGGACGGTCGCGCGCAGGCATCGAGAGCGGCTGGCCGTGGTCGTGGACGAGGACCTGCCCGATCGCTACGAAGACGGCGGGTTCCGCCTGGACCGGGACGCCCCGGAGGCCACCTTCGACCGCGGCGACCGGGCGATCCGGACGTTCCTGGAGGCCAAGAGCGGCTCGGCCACCGGCTGGCTCCGGGAGGTGCTCCTGGGCGACGAGCGGCCCGCCTTCGACCCCGAGCCGCGCTGGAAGCCCTTCGACGCGGACCTGAACCGGCCCCAGCGGGAGGCCGTGTCGCGCGCCCTGGCCGCCCAGGACGTGGCGCTCGTCCACGGACCTCCGGGCACGGGCAAGACCCGCACCCTCGTGGAGATCGCCCGGCAGGCCGTCCGGCGTGGTGAGAGCGTCCTGGCCACGGCGGCGAGCAACACGGCCGTCGACAACCTGGCGGAGCGGCTGGCCCGGGCCGGGGTCGAGGTCGTGCGCGTCGGCCATCCCGCCCGCGTCTCGGACGCGGTCCAGGCACGGACCCTCGACGCCCTGCTGGAGCACACCGAGGCCTGGAGGCTCGCCCGCCGCTGGACCGGCGAGGCGCGGGATCTCCTCCGCCGCGTGCGCGCCCGGTCGGATCGCGGGACGCTGGACCGCCGCGAGCGCCGCGCGATGCGCGAGGAGGTGGGGCGCCTCTTCCGGGACGCCCGCAGGCAGCTTCGGGGCGCCGAGGATCGCATCCTCGACGGGGCGACGGTCATCTGCGCCACGGCGGCCGGCGCGGACGCGTCGGTGCTCCGCGATCGCACCTTCGATCTGGTGGTCTTGGACGAGGCGACCCAGGCCCCGGATCCCATCGCCCTCGTGGCCCTCGCCCGGGCGCGGCGGGCCGTGCTCGCCGGCGATCCGCGCCAGCTTCCCCCCACCGTCATCGATCCGGAGGCCGACCGCGAGGGCCTGGGCCGCACCGTCTTCGAGCGCCTGGCCGTGTCGGGCGACGACGACCTGCTACGCATGCTCGTGGTGCAGCACCGCATGCACGAGACCCTGATGTCGTTCCCGTCGGCCGCCAGCTACGAGGGGCGCCTCGTGGCGTCGGACGCCGTGCGGGCGCATCGGCTGGTCGATCTCCCCGGCGTGGCCCCGGACCCGCTCCGACCCGGGCCGCTGGTGTTCGTCGACACCGCCGGAAAGGGCTGGGAGGAGCGGCGCGGCGAGGAGGACCCGTCCACCTGGAACCCGCGACAGGCCGAGCGCACCGCCGCCGAGATCCGGCGCCTCCTGGGCCGCGGAGTCCCGCCGGGCGACGTGGCCGTGATCACCCCGTATCACGCCCAGGCGCGGCGCCTGCGGCACCTGCTGTCCGACGCCGTGCGGGCCGGGCTCGAGGTGGGCACGGTGGACGGCTTCCAGGGACGCGAGAAGGAGGCGGTCGTCGTGGACCTGGTCCGCTCCAACGACGCCGGTGACCTCGGCTTCCTGAGGGACGTGCGGCGCATGAACGTCGCCCTGACCCGCGCTCGCCGCTTCCTGCTGGTGCTCGGCGACAGCGCCACCCTGGGCCGGCACCCCTACTACGCGGCCTTCCTGGAGGCGGCCGAGGGGGCCGGCGCGTGGCAGAGCGCGTGGGGCGACGAGGCGCCCCCGTTCGAGGCAGACGAGGGTGTGGAATAGCCCATCGGCACACGACGAGGTGTGATCTCGCACGGCGCGTCGTGGTCAATCGATGCCGAGCTTCCGCATCCGCCGATAGAGCGTGACGCGGTGGATCCCGAGGTCCTCCGCGGCGCGCGTCCGGTTGCCGCGGTGGCGCTCCAGGGCCGCCCGGATGCGGGCCCCGTGCGCGTCCGCTCCGCGCCGGTCGGGGGCGGATCCCCGGGCGTCGGCGCCCTCGCGGACGGCCGGCGGGAGGTGCTCCGGGCGGATCCGGGAGCCCTGGCAGACGATGAACGCCCGCTCCAGCATGTTCTCCAGCTCTCGCACGTTCCCGGGGAAGGGGTGGGCGAGGATGCTCGCCATGGCCTCCTCGGTGAGGCCCTGGATCGCCTTGCCCGTCCGCTCGCGCAGCACGCTGACGAAGTGGCGGACGAGCAGCGGGATGTCCTCCGCGCGCTCGGACAGGGGCGGCATGGCGACCTGGATGACGTCCAGCCGGAAGTACAGGTCCTCCCGGAAGTCGCCGTCCCGCACCATCCGCTGGAGGTCCCGGTGGGTGGCGGCGATGACCCGGACGTCGGCCTTGTGGGAGCGATCCGAGCCCACCGGCGAGTACTCGTGGTCCTGGAGGAAGCGCAGGACCTTCACCTGCATGGGCCTGGGCAGGTCGCCGATCTCGTCGAGGAAGAGCGTCCCCTTCTCGGCGGCCGCCACCAGCCCGCTCCGCTGCCGGGCGCCGGTAAAGGCGCCGCGGACGTGGCCGAACAGCTCCGACTCGAGCAGGGTCTCCGGGATGGCCGCGCAGTTGATGGGCACGAACGGGCCGTCCTTCCGCGGGCCCAGGGCATGGATCGTCCGCGCCGCCAGCTCCTTGCCGGTCCCGGAGGCGCCCGTGACGAGCGCCGTCGAGTCGCTCTCCGCCACCAGCGGGATGAGCTGGAAGACCTGCTGCATGGCGGCGCTCTTGCCGATGATGTCCTGGAGGCGGTAGCGCTCCTCCAGGCGCCGGCGCATGTCCCGCAGGCCCGACAGGTCCTTGAAGACCTCGACGCCGCCGATGAGCTCGCCGGTCCGAGTGACCAGCGGCGCGGTGGACACGGAGATGGGCACGGGGCGCTCGTCCTGGGCGCGGATGTACACCTGCCGGTTCCGCACGGGGCTCCGGGACTGGATGCTCAGGCGCAGCGGGCAGACCTGGTCGCAGAGGTCCGTGCGGAACACCGAGGAGCAGGGGCGCCCGATGACCTCCGAGGCGGAGTAGCCGGTGATCTGCTCGGCCGCGTGGTTGAAGGACGTGATCCGCGTGGCCTCGTCCACGGTGAAGACGCCCTGGTCCAGGACGTCCAGGACCAGCGGGAGGTAGCGGCTGTCCAGTGCGTCCATGAGTCGCTCGCCCGATGCGTGGGAGGCGCCGGCCCCATCCGGGCCCGCGTTCGGGTATGTGTCTTGCAACACCCGTGCCCCCATGCGGCTCCCCGGACGCCATAGCCTCTACGCACGGGCGACCCTCTTCCTGCTCGTCGGCGGGGGCATGCTCCACGGCGCGCTGGCCGTCCTGTACACGGAGATGGTGGACCAGTCGGTGGAGCGCCTCCTCGTGGAGCGCGTCGAGTACGCGCGCACCGTGGGAGCCCTGCTGGAGCAGCGGATCCGGGCGGACCTGGACCACCTGGAGGCCCGGATCCGGCGACCCGTCATACGAGGCGAGGGCGAGGACGCGGTGCGGCGTGCCCTGGTCCGGGCCTATCCGGCGTCCCTGTTCGACGAGGGGGCCTTCGTCCTGACGCCGGGCGGCGAGCCGCTCCTCGCGGTGCCCAGCGGGATCGAGGAGCTGAGGTCGGCGGTGGACCTGGGCGCCCTGGCCCGCCGCGCCGCCGTGCAGGAGCGCCCGGTGGCCTCGTCCCTCGTGCACCTGTCCATGGGCCGGCGCCCCGTGATCATGACGCTGGCCGCGGTGCGATCGTCGGAGGGGGAGATCCACGCCTTCGTCGGGGGGCTGTTGCAGCCGGCGTCGGCGGATCTCCTGCGCGGGATCGCGACCGATCGGGCGAAGGTGCCGACGGACCTCCAGCTCGTGGACTCCCACGGGGTCGTGATCGCGTCGACGGACCGGGAGGCCCTGTACCGACGCGGCGACCACGACCAGGTCCTCCAGCAGGCGGTGGCGGACGGGCGGCCCTTCATGGGGCGCTGCCACTCGTGCCACGTGGAGGGGAGCTCCCGGGAGAGACGCGCCACCGACGTCATGTCCTTCGCGCCGCTGCCCACGCTGGACCTGGGCGTCGCGGTCTACCAGCCGGAGTCGGAGGTGCTCGCGCCCGCGGTCGACCTGCGGCGACAGCTCGGCTTCGCGACGGGCATCGTGGCGCTGTTCGTGCTCTTCGTCGGGTTCTCCGTGCACAGCGTCGTGCGCCCGGTGGTGCGCCTCACGCGCGCCGTGCAGGACCTGGAGGCGGAGGAGGACGGCACGCCGCTGCCGCGCCTGGGGCGCGACGAGATCGGACAGCTCGGGCGGGCGCTGGAGCGCTGGCGCGACAGGATGATGGACTCCCTGGACGAGGCGGAGTCCAGCCGGGAGCGCCTGCACGCCGAGTACGACGCCATGCGCCGCCACCTGGAGGCCCTGGAGGACCTGGCGGCCCAGAGCGCCCTCGGCGACTCGGTGGAGCGGGTCCTGGAGCGGGGCCTGCACCACCTCGCGCAGACGGTGGGCCTCAGCGCGGGGGCCGTGCGGCTGTCGTTCGAGGAGCGCCACTACGAGGTCGGCTGCGGCATGGAGGACGAGGACCGGGCGGATCTCCTGGCGCGCTGCGACGGGCTCGTGGTGGGGCGGAGCCACGACCACTGGACGCCCGCGGGGCCCGGTCGCTGCACCGTGGAGGTGCTCGAGGACGAGCCGACGGACGGCGGCGGGTCGGGCACCCTCGTCCTCACACGGCTCGTCGCCCCGGACGGGCACGAGATCTGCTCGGCGCTCCGGGATCCGCAGGGTCGCGCCGACACGAACACGCGATGGATCCACTCCCTCATCCACCACATGTTCCTGAGCGCCACCACGCGGCTGCTCCGGGACCAGGACCTCCTGCGACAGCTCCAGCAGGAGCGCTACCTGCGCGGCGTGCTCTGGGCCCAGGAGGCGGAGCGTGCGCGCATCGCCCGGGATCTGCACGACACCATCGCCCAGGATCTCGCGGCGCTGCGCCTGGACCTGGAGCGGCTGTCCACGCACCCGGAGCGCCGGGAGGTCCGCGAGGAGCTCCAGGACCTGGAGCGGCGCACCCGGACCGTCCTGGAGACCACCCGCGAGATCCTCCTGGATCTGCGCCTCACCGTGCTGGAGAGCATGGGCTTCCTGCCGACCCTCCAGTGGCACCTGGAGCGCCTGCAGCGCGAGCACGACCTGCGCGGGACGCTCGGCGTCGACGGCGAGGAGCGCCCCCTGGACTACGAGACGTCGGTCATCCTGCTGCGCATCTTCCAGGAGTCCATCCACAACGTGGTCCAGCACGCCGAGGCGGACCAGGTGTTCGTCACGGTGGACTTCGGGGACCACGAGATCGCCCTGACCGTCGAGGACGACGGGCGGGGCTTCGAGCCGGACGGAGACGACGCGCGCGTCGCCCCGGACAGCGGGCTCGGGTTGCTGGGCATGGAGGAGAGGGCCCGCCTCCTCGGGGGGACCCTCGACGTGCGCAGCCAGCCGGGCGACGGAACGAGCGTCCACGTCGTGGTGCCGACGGGCGGCATCAGCGCCGCCTCCGGCGAGGCGTGGGAGGAGAGGGCGGGGACATGAGCACCAGGGTGAAGATCGTGCTGGCGGATGATCATGCGATGATCCGCGCGGGGCTGCGGGCCTTCCTGGAGGAGCAGCCCGACCTGGGGGGCCGGGTCGTGGGGGAGGCCTCCGACGGGCAGGAGGCCATCGATCTGGTGGAGCGTCTCCGCCCCGACATCCTGCTGCTGGACCTGTCCATGCGCGGCTTGGGCGGCCTGGAGACGGCCATCGAGCTTCGGCGGCGCGGCTCCGGGGTCCCGATCCTCGTCCTCACGCAGCACGCGGAGTCGGTCCTGCTCCGGCGCCTCCTGGAGGCGGGCGCCAACGGCTACATCCTCAAGTCGGCCCAGGGAGAGGCCCTCGTGAGCGCCATCCGCGCCGTCTCCTCCGGCGGCACCTACATCGATCCGTCCCTGGCCGGCTCCCTGGTCCGCCGGGCCCTGGGCGACGAGCAGCCCGCCTCCGAGGAGGAGGCCTACGCCGCGCTCACCCCCCGGGAGCGCCAGGTCCTCAAGCTCGTCGCCGAGGGCCTGTCCAACAAGGAGATCGCGGTCGCCCTGGACCTGGCCGTGAAGACCGTGATGACCCACCGGGCCAACCTCATGGACAAGCTGGGCATTCGGAACCGCTCCAAGCTCGTCCGCTTCGCCATCCGGATGGGGCTCCTCACCCCGGAAGACTAGCCCATCCGAGTGGGCCTCGCCCGTTCCCGTTCCCGCTCCCGTTCCCGTTCCCGAACGACGGCCTCGCCAGCCGACACCGTCCCGCGTAGGGGGCACCGGTCGAACCTGCACATCTTCACCCCGGAAGACTAGCCCATCCGAGGGGGCCTCGCCCGTTCCGTTCCCGCTCCCGTTCCCGTTCCCGAACGCTGCTACTCCCGCGGGTGCAGCCCCGCCAGGATCCGCCGAAGCTCCCCGGGGTCCAGGCGACCCACGACGTGCACGACCTCGCCCTCCACGCGGCCGGACAGGTGGTGCCACGGCTCGGGGCAGCGTTCGGGGTCCGCCCCCTCCACGCAGGCCCTGGCGTCCCCGAGGGCCTCCGGCGCCGGGGGGGCTCCGCGACCGATCCAGAGGTCCGGATCGCTGCCGCCGGTGACGCCGGCCCCCAGCCACCAGCCCGGCGACTCCCCCACCCGGTAGAGGACGGCATCCGGCGGCCAGCCCAGGCGCTCCGGCAGGTAGGCGGGCGCCGCCACGGGGCGCACCTCCGCCGGGATCTGGTCCGGATCGGCGGCGCGCTGCCACCCTCGCGCCGGGGTGCCGAGGAGGAAGCGATCGAGGCCGTACAGGGAGGCGGCCAGCGCGGCCGTCCAGAGCGCCGCGAGCAGCAGCCGTCGCGCGGCGGCGGCGCGGCTCATCCGATCCCCCACAGGAGGCCGAGCAGGCTCAGGGTCGCCAGGATCGTGATCGGGGCGGGCGCCGTGGGGCGGGCGTCCGGGTGGAGCAGTGTCTCCACGCGCAGGCGGACCCCCGCGCGCTCGGCCCGGCGCAGCACCTCGTGGCGGGCACGGGCGACCGGTCCGCCCCGGCCTCCGTAGTCGCGCCGCGGCCCGTGGAGGGCCAGGAGCACCGAGGCCAGGGTCGCCGGCTTGCCCGTCACCGAGGCGGCGAGGGCGTCCGCGGCCACCTCGCGCGCCTCCACCAGCATGCGAAAGATGACCAGAGCAGCCGGGTTGAGGGCCTGGACCGCCCGCGCGATCCACGCGATCACCATCCGTCGGTTGCCGCCCTGGACGTGGTGGGCGACCTCGTGGGCGATGATGGCCTCCAGCTCCCGGTCCTCGAGGACGTCGAGCAGCCCCCGGGAGATCACGACCGCCGGCTCGACGATGCCCTCGAGGGCCGCGATCCGCTCGTCGGTGTCCAGGCGGATCGCCCGGAGGCGGTGCCCGGGGGGCAGGCGGACGCCCGCAGCGCGGAAACGGTCCAGCACGTCCTGGAGGACGCGCTCCAGGGCCGGGTCTCGACGCCGCGGCGGCCGGCCGTGTCGGCGGCGACGGGCCAGCAGCGGGCGGACCTCCTGCACCAGGAAGGCGATCAACGTGCCCCCGACGAGGACCAGCCCCGCGACGGTGACCGCGGGCTCCGCGGCGATCCAGGCGGCCCACAGGTCCGCCCTCACCAGCGAGGCCTCCGCGCCGACCCCCGCGCCCAGCAGCCGCGCCAGCGCGAGCAGCGGCGGGAGCACCAGCGTGAGGCCCAACAGGTGCATCCAGAGCTCCGCCGGGAGCGGCTTCGCCAGGCGGGAGACGCCCAGCATCCACACGAGGCTCACGGCGCCGTGGAGGAGGTTCGCGACCAGGAGGACGAGGGCCATGGAGGAGACGGAGCGGGCGCCTTTGGGGCCGTGGCCGGGAGAGCCGCGCCGAGCGGGGGCGCCGGGCCCACGCTAACCCACCATGGAGGCGTTGGGGAAGCCGCCTCGGTACACCGGTCCCGCGACCTGGGGAGGCGGGGAGGAGGATCTAGGGAATCTTACCCATCGGACCTCGGCAATCAGCCCGATTTCGCGGAACGGCGCCAGGGCCGAAGATACGGGTGAAGGGTGAGGGGATGGACCTCCACCCGGCAACGGAGAGAGGCCATGAAGCGCTATCAGACCGGACAGTCGGCCGAGTACGGACTCTACGTCACCGCCCTGCCTCCCGACCTCCGCTTCGTCGGAGCCGACGGCGAGGCCCTCGACGGCCGCCCCGGCGCGACCTACGCCCGCCTGCCCATGTGGTCGGTCGTGGTCCTGGGTCCCGTGGCCGGCGGCGTCTTCGTCCTGGCGTTCCCGCTGCTCGTCATCGGGGCGCTGGTCTACGGGCTCGCCCTCGGCGCGCACAAGGTCGTCTCGGAGCGGTTCGCCTACGTCGCCCGGATGCGGTGGCAGCCGAGCATGGCGTACTTCGACGAGCCGAAGGACGACGAGGCGACGCGCCGCGAGGGCACCGACGACGAGCTGGCCGACCTCGAGGAGACCGTCCGCGCCCGCGCGGACGAGGAGCGGGACCAGGAGTGAAGCGACGGGTCCAGGGCCGCTCGCCGACGGCACTCGGCGGGCGGCGCGGACCCGCGCCAACCGCGAGCGCGGCCGGTGGCCGCGGAGGAACAGAGCCATGAGAGCAAACCGCCCCATCCATAGACTCCTCGCCCGCTCCCGGGTGTCCGACGCCGGTCGGGCGCTCGTGGCGGGCCTGGCGGTCGTCCTCGCCCTGGCGGCGTGGGGGGCCCCGGACGCCGCCGCGAAGAAGCGGAGCGTGGACAACTGCATGGAGTGCCACGAGGACGTCGAGGGCGAGACCCTCGATCTCCTGGACGGCAGCGAGATCCCCATCGAGGTGGACCGGCAGGCGTGGGACGACTCGGTGCACGCCGGCTGGCTGCAGTGCGTCGACTGCCACACGACCATCAACGGGATGGACCACCCGGAGGTCCGGGATCTCGACGCGCGCTCGTACCGGCTGCGGCAGGCCGAGACCTGCAATCGCTGCCACTACGCGCACTACACGCGGACCCTGGACGGCATCCACTACGAGCAGCTCGCGAAGGGCGACGACCGGGCGCCCACCTGCGTCGATTGTCACGGCGCCCACGGCATCGTCGATCCGAACGAGTCGCGGCGGGACATCCCGAAGCGCTGCGCCAACTGCCACCCCACCACCGCGGACGAGTACGCCCGGAGCGTCCACGGCAAGGCCCTGGCCGATGGCGCCGGTCGCGACGTGCCCGTGTGTACGGACTGTCACGGGGCCCACGAGATCGAGGATCCGCGCGAGGACGACTTCAAGCTCGGGCAGCACGAGATCTGCGCACGCTGCCACCAGAAGGAGGGCCTCATGGAGCGGTACGGCCTGAGCGCGGACGTCGTGGGCTCCTACCTGGACGACTTCCACGGAAGCTCCAACGCCATGTACGTCAGCGGCGAAGAGGGCACCGCCGGCAAGCCGATGGTCACCTGCTCCGACTGCCACGGCGTCCACGACATCCCGTCCTATCGGGACATGGAGGACGAGGAGGCCGTGCAGGCCCGGGTCCTCGAGACCTGCAAGAGCTGTCACGAGGACGTGCCCGCCGGCTTCGAGGACGCGTGGCTGGGCCACTACGCCCCCACCCTGGCGTCCGCGCCGCTCGTGTGGGGGGTGACGTGGTTCTACCGGATCATCATCCCCCTGATGCTGATCGCGTTCGTCCTCCACATCCTGCTGCATCTGTGGCGCGTCCGCGTCCGGCGCTGAGGAGAACACCATGAGCGACACCAAGCTGATTAGAGGACGCGACGGGACCCTGTACGTCGAGCGCTTCTCCCTGGCTCGACGCCTGGAGCACCTGGCCGTCATCACCTGCGTCGTGCTGCTGGTCCTGACCGGCTTCCCGCAGCGGTTCTACGACACCGCGTGGGCCCAGAGCCTCCTGAGCCTGTTCGGCGGGCTCGACAGCTCGCGCACCGTGCACCGCGTCGCGGGGTTCGCCTTCAGCGCCATCGGCATCATCCACATCCTGGTGATGGTGGTCGGCTCGCTGACGCGCCGCTTCCGCCCCACCATGCTGCCGACGCCGAAGGACCTGCAGGACGCCTCCGCGAACCTGCGCTACTACCTGGGATTCCGGGACCAGCCGCCCAAGTATCCCAAGTTCGACTACCGCCAGAAGTTCGAGTACATCGGCATGGTCATGGGCGGTCTGATCATGATCGTCACGGGGATCATCCTGTTCTTCCCCGTCGAGGCCGCCGCCGTGCTGCCCGGGCAGTGGATCGCCGCCTCCCACCTGGCCCACTCGAACGAGGCCCTGCTGGCGCTGATGGTGCTCGTCGTCTGGCACGTCTACGGGGCGTCCCTGTCCCCGGAGGTGTTCCCGCTCGACACCAGCATGTTCAACGGGCGCATGTCCGTGGAGGAGCTCCGCGAGCGCCACGCGCTCGAGTACGAGCGGCTCTTCCCGAACGGCCTGCCCGAGCTGGACGGCGAGGACGAGGGCTCCGATCACGGCGAGCCCTGCGTACAGCCCTCCTCCGGCGGCACACCGAGCGGCGCGCAGCCCGCGGCGCCTCCCCTGACGAGGAGCCGGATCGACCCCGGCGCCTGACGTCGTCACGGAGGGTTTCGGGGGCGGGACCGCCGTCCCCCGGATCGGGAGCCCGCGGCGAGGGGCTCCCACCGGGGGCGGCGGTCCTTCTTCGTTCATGCTGCGCGCATGCGGGGGTCACTCCCCGAAGCGCTCCCAGCCCGCCCGGTAGACCCGCGCGAGGACGGCGTCGTTCAGGTGGTTGACGCAGCGCCCGCCGGCCGGGTGGGCCTCGTCGGGCGGGAAGGCGAACAGGGCGGGGAGGGACCGCCCGGTCACGTGGCGGGTCGGCACCGGGATGTCCTGGGCGGCCGGGTCGAAGTCCCCGGCGGTGGCCAGCACGAAGCCCCACAGGCCGAAGCTCGGCACGGTGACGCGGTACGGGTGCGGCTGCAGGCGCGGCCCGCCCGGACCTCCGGCCACCAGGCCGTCCATGGTGTCGTGGATGCACCAGAAGGCCTCCCGGGCGAAGAAGGGGCTGGTGGCCTGGGTCACGAGCACGCCGTCGGCCGCCAGGTGTCGGGCCACCAGCCGGAGGCTGGACCGGGCGTACAGGCGCGACAGGCTCGACGTGGACGGGTCCGGGAGGTCCATGACGACGACGTCGTAGGGCCTCGGGGCCTCGTCCTCCAGGTGCTTCAGGGCGTCGCCGTGGTGGACGGTCACCCGCGGGTCGTCCAGTGAGCCCTCGTTCAGGGCGGCCAGGTCCGGGTGGCTCCGGGCCAGGCGCGTCACCTCCGGGTCCAGGTCCACCAGGTCCACGTGGCCCACGTCGTCCCAGCGCAGGACCTCCCGCACCGCCAGGCCGTCGCCGCCGCCGAGCAGCAGGACCCGGTCGTGCCGGGGCGCCCGCGCCATGGCCGGGTGGACCAGGGCCTCGTGATAGCGGTACTCGTCCCGGCTCGAGAACTGGAGCGAGCCGTTCAGGAACATCCGCAGGTCCCCGCGCCATCGCGTCAGCACGATGCGCTGGAAGGGGGTCTGGTTCGCGTACACCACCGGGTCCTGGTAGAGGTTCCGCTCCAGGGCGCGCGAGATGGCGTCCGCCCGCACGGCCCCGATGCCCATGGGGATGGCCAGGGCCACCAGCAGCCCCACCATGGCGCGGCGCCCCGCCCGCGTGCGCGTCGTCTCCGGGAAGCCCCACACGAAGGCGGCGGCCACGGCCAGGTTCAGCAGGCCGAACAGCGCGCTGGCCCCGATGGTCCCCACGTGCGGCATGAGCAGCACCGGCACGACGAGCGACGCCACCAGGGCGCCCACGTAGTCCAGGCCGAGCACCGCGGCCGCGCTGGTCCGCAGGGTCTCGTGGCGCTCGAGCAGGCGCAGGACCAGGGGGATCTCCATCCCGGTGAGCACGCCGACCCCGCCCAGCATGGCCACGAGGACCGGGACGTAGCTCACCCCCTCCGTGTAGGCCCACAGAAGCGTCGGGGCGATGGCGCCGCCGACCACGGCCACGCCGATCTCCACGCTCACGAAGGTGAGCAGCAGGCGGCGGGTCACCCACCGGCTCAGGAACGACCCGACGCCCATGGCGCTCAGGAAGATCCCGATGGTGAGCGAGAACTGCAGGACCCCGTCGCCCAGGAGGTACGTGGACACGGCGCCGCCCACGATCTCGTAGGCCAGGCCGCACGAGGCCACCAGGAACACGCCGGACAGGAGCACGGCACGTCGCGCCGTGCTCAGGTCGCGGAGGTCGTCGGAGGCGGTCCCGTCAGCCCCGCTAACCACCGAAGGTGCGGCCGATGATGTAGCAGACGCCGAGGATGAAGGCCGCCATGATGATGCCCAGGGCGACGTTCTGGTCCTCCTCGATCTCCTTGACCACCGAGAAGGGCACGGCCTTGAAGAGGATCAGGAAGAAGACGGCCAGGAAGGCCATGGCGGCGGCGGCGTAGACCAGCGACTCGACCATGATGTTCCAGTCGAGGGCGGCGACGATGGGGGACAGCGGCATGGTTCAGCTCCCGGGCAGGATCATCAGATCGTCCTTGTGGATTCGGCGGCCGAGGGCGACCTCCGGGGTCTCCCCCCACCACTCGACCGCGAGCAGGGCGCGCTCCGGCCCCGTGTAGTCGGCGTAGCGGCACTGGCCCTGCTCGCGCGTGCCCATGGCGTCGCGCTTGCGGACCCGGGCCGCGCCGGTCTCCTCGAGGCGGAAGGTGACCTCGCCCACGGTCAGCGCTCGCGGCGTCTCCTCCGGGACCTCCACGACCCCGGCGGGCAGCACCTCGTACAGCGACACCTCCAGGCGGTCGTCGTCCTCGACGGACAGCCAGCGGTCCTTCCCGTCCGCCGCGCCGCCCAGGAGGTACGTCTTCCAGACGGTGCCCTCCTCGTCGTACAGGAGCACGGCGTCGACCAGGTAGGTGTCGCCCATGTGCTCCACGGCGTCCTTCGGCTGCAGGTCCAGGATGCGGCGTTGGTCCTCCACCAGGGCCTGCCGCTTCTGCTCCTCCACGGTGCGCGCCTTCCGCTGCGCGCTCACCCGGCGCCAGCCGTACACGCCCACGACGGCCACCACGATCAGGATCACCCACACGAGCGGCGAGAGCGCCGCCGCCACGGTCACGTCCAGCATCAGCCACCCTCCACGAGGCCCGCCTCGACCATCACGTGCTGCCGGTGGACCCGCCGCGCCACGTAGAACAGGACCGCGCCCACCAGGCACAGGATCCCCCACACCCGGAGCGGCCCCACCTCCCGGTAGCCGGTCATCACCCGCACGCGGAGCGTCACGGGGCTCCGGTTCTTCGGATCGATCTCCCAGCCCAGGCGCACCATCCACGTGCCCCGCCCCAGGCGGAAGCCCTCCGACTCCTTCATGTGGCTCTCGACCCACCGCCCGTCCGAGTCGACGCCCTCGTAGTAGCTCAGCTCCGTGATGTAGCTGCCCACGGCGTCCGGCTGGAACGACTCGGGCGGCGTGCCCTCCGGGGGCGGCGGGGCGACGAGGGCGCCGACCTCGGCCCAGCTCTGGTACAGGCCGTCCGCCCCCACGGCGATGCCGACGACCGCGGGCTGCTCCAGGTCGAAGAGGCCGACGAACCGCTCGTCCGCCTTCTGCTTCGCCTGGATCCGCTCGTCCAGCACGACCCGCCCCGGCCCGGTGGCCAGGGCGATGGACGCCACGAGGCTCGCCAGCCCCACCAGCGCCAGCACCGGCCCGAGCGCCCGGGTCCACGCCCGGTAGGGGAAGGGCCGCGCCGGGTGCGGCTCGTCGGGGCGGGGCAGGCGGACCCCGAAGGCCTCCTCCACCTCCGCCGGATCCACGTAGACGCCCTGGGTCCACTCCCACGGATCGCCGTATCGCTCCCGCGACGCCGACACGACCGTCGGCGGGGCGTAGAAGGCCCGATACATGATGTGATCGCCGGGCTCCAGGTCCTTCCAGTACTCGCCCTGGACCTTCTCCAGGCGCCCGTGGGCCATGCCCCAGGCGAGGCGCTTCCGGCCGTCGAGGTCCGTCGTGGTCCGCCCGTCGGCGGGCGCCTCCGGATCGCCGAGATCCTCGCCGGGGAGCTCGCGCGACAGGAGCACGTGCCCCGCGTCCAGCTCCAGGGTCCAGCGCTCGGCGTCCTCCGTCCGCAGGGTCACCTCGTGCCACGGATAGCCGTCGGCGGTCCGCCAGCGCGCCCAGCCGAGCACCTCCACGCGGACGCCCTGCAGGGTCGCCTCCCGGCCGACCTCGAACCCCTCCACCGGCGCGTCGAGGCTCAATGGATCCGCCCGCCGCCGCCGAAGTGGCGCCGCCCGGCGCCGGCCCCGATGTAGTAGCCGCCCCAGCCGTGGCTGCGCACCACGTGGCCGTGGCCCACCCGCGGTACCGGCTCCAGACGCGGGAAGAACACGCCCGTGGCCGTGGCCCAGACCATCGTGCCTGTGCCCCCGAGCAGCACGGCGGCCAGCAGCGCCGCCGCCACGAGCGATCGGAGCGGCCGCCCGCGCAGCCGGAAGCGATCATAGCGCCGGAAGAACCCGTCCCGGCTCATGCGCTCGTCCATGTGGGCTCCCTCGGGTCGGATGCGTCGCCGCCCTCATAGCGCACCGGCCCGGGGCCCGTCGAGCCCCCCAGGGCGGTCGCAGAGCCGACCGCCCTCCCTTGCCCTTGCCCTTGCCCTTGCCCTTGCCTGGGCTCCGACGCGCAGACGCCACCGCTTCCGAGCGGGTGCAATCCGGCGCCGGGGGCGGTACGGCCGCGCGGCCCACGCTTCTCCGAGTTCGCGATTGCCGTCGCTCCCCCCAGGGCGGTCGCAGAGCCGACCGCCCTCCCTTGCCCTTGCCCTTGCCCTTGCCCTTGCCTGGGCTCCGACGCGCAGACGCCACCGCTTCCGAGC
>JBNJGB010000001.1:201206-227160 GCA_051747385.1 Myxococcota bacterium | reverse complement strand
GGGTGCAATCCGGCGCCGGGGGCGGTACGGCCGCGCGGCCCACGCTTCTCCGAGTTCGCGATTGCCCTGGACCCCCTCCCGACCCGATTTCGGGGTATGCCGGGGAAAGTTCCTAAAGCGGCGGCTCCCGACGACCGCTGTACGGGGGCAGAGGCCGAGGCTGTGGACCGCCCGAGGGGGGACCTCAACATGGTGCATCATCGTCGAATCCTCATCGCGATCCTCGTCGGTGTCGGTTCCGTATCCGCAGCCTCGGCCTCCGCCTCCATCACCTGCCCGGAGGACTCGAAGGTCGAGGGCGCCCCGCCACCGCGGGGCCACGAGCAGTGGTGCGAGACGTTCGACGCCGGCGCCGCCCGCTTCCTGCGACACGGGCCCGCGATCACCTGGCACCCCAACGGGCAGAAGAAGTCCGAGGGGCGCTTCGAGCGCGGCCAGATGCACGGCGAGTGGCGCGAGTGGCACGCGGACGGCTCCGAGCACGTGGTCGCCCGGTACGAGCAGGGCGTCCTGCACGGCGAGTACTTCCGCCGGGACGCGGACGGCGGCCGGGTCGAGGGGGTCTACCGGCACGGCAAGCGAGCCGGGACCTGGACCACGTACGGATCCCGCGGGGAGGTCGTGGCCCGCGGCGAGTACGCGGACGACCGCCGCCAGGGGCGCTGGATGGTCCACACCGAGGACGGCCTGCGCGTGGAGGGGCCCTACGCGAAGGGCGAGCGCCACGGGAGGTTCGTCCTGTGGCGCGGCAACGGGGTGAAGGTGGCCGAGGGATCCTACCGGCACGGCCGACGGTCCGGCGAGTGGGTCGAGTACGGCGCGGCCGGGCGGGTCACGGCCCGCGGCCCGTACGAGGGCGACGAGCGCGACGGGAAGTGGACGCTGTACGGCGACGACGGCCGGCGCGAGGCCGTGGGCGTGTTCGTCGACGGGGAGCGCCACGGCGCCTGGACCGAGTGGGGCGACGACGGCACCCGCGGCGCGGGCCGCTACGCGCACGGCGAGCGGGTCGGGACGTGGACGCACTGGGCCGCCCACGGCGGGAAGATCGCCGAGGGGCCGTACGACGACGGGCAGCGCCACGGGCGGTGGACCTGGTTCGGGTCGGAGGGCCGCGCGGTGGCGAGGGTCGAGTACCGGCGGGGCGAGCGCAAGGAGGTCCGCGAGATCGCCGAGGCGAGGTAACGCCGGGAGGCTCGACGCGTCACCGGCGGGTGGATAGAGTCCGCGTCATGATCCGCCACCTCGTCGCCGCCGCAGCCGTCCTCGTCACCGTGACCTCCTTCGGAGCGCCGCCGCCGGCCGCCGCCGAGGGCTGCGACGGCATCCCCGTCAACGGGATGTGCGACGGGGACGACCTGATCTACTGCGGCTTCGACTTGAAGGTCGTGGTGGACTGCGCCAGCTTCGGCAAGATCTGCGGCGTCGACAGCCTGTTCGGCTTCCTGCCGGTCCACAAGTGCATCGAGCCGTCGCCGGACTACGATCCGTGCCAGTACGTGGAGTGCGGCGGCGGGTGCGGAAGCTGTCCCGAGGGGCAGAGCTGCAACGTGTACGGCACCTGCATCGACCCGGTCGGCTGCCAGCCGGACTGCGAGGACAAGGACTGCGGACCTGACGGGTGCGGGGGCGCGTGCGGCATCTGCCCGGCGGGCTCGTCGTGCACCTACGACTTCGTCTGCAAGCCCCACGAGGAGTGCGAGGCGGCCTGCGACGGCAAGGAGTGCGGCCCGGACGGCTGCAGCGGCTATTGCGGCTTCTGCAAGGCCGACGAGAGCTGCGACTACGATCACCAGTGCGTGCCCAAGTATGGCTGCGAGCCGGACTGCGGCGGCAAGGAGTGCGGCTCGGACGGCTGCGGCGGGTCCTGTGGCGAGTGCGCCTCGGACGAGAGCTGCAACTACGATCACGAGTGCGAGCCCAAGGGCGGCTGCGTCCCCGACTGCGGCGGCAGGGAGTGCGGCGGGGACGGGTGCGGCGGCTCGTGCGGCGAGTGCCCTGGGGGCGAGAGCTGCACCTTCGACGGGACGTGCACCGGCGGCGGGACGTGCGAGCCGGACTGCACCGACAGGGAGTGCGGGGGTGACGGCTGCGGCGGATCCTGCGGCACGTGTCCCGACGGCGAGGCCTGCACCATCGGGGGTACGTGCTCCGGCGGTGGGTGCGAGCCCGATTGCTCCGGGAAGGAGTGCGGCGGGGACGGGTGCGGCGGCTCGTGCGGCGAGTGCCCTGGGGGCGAGAGCTGCACCTTCGACGGGATGTGCACCGGCGGCGGGACGTGCACGCCGGACTGCGAGGGGAAGGTCTGCGGCCCGGACGGGTGCGGCGGCTCGTGCGGCGAGTGCCCTGGGGGCGAGAGCTGCACCTTCGACGGGACGTGCACCGGCGGCGGGACGTGCACGCCGGACTGCGAGGGGAAGGTCTGCGGCCCGGACGGGTGCGGCGGCTCCTGCGGGACCTGCGGCATCGAGGAGAGCTGCAGCTACGACTACCAGTGTGAGCCCAAGGGCTCCTGCACGCCGGACTGCCTGGGACGGGAGTGCGGAGGCGACGGCTGTGGCGGAAGCTGCGGCGCCTGCGCGATCGGGGAGAGCTGTACGTACGACGGGATCTGCCAGCAGCCCACCGGATGCGTGCCCGACTGCTCCGGGAAGGAGTGCGGCGGGGACGGCTGTGGCGGGACGTGCGGCGGCTGCGCGCCCGGTGAGAGCTGTGGCTACGACGGGACGTGCGCGGGCTCCGGGACGTGCGAGCCGGACTGTGCGGGCCGGGAGTGCGGTGGCGACGGGTGCGGCGGGGCCTGCGGCGACTGTCCGAGCGGCATGAGCTGTACCTGGGAGGGGATCTGCGAGGAGTCCGCCGGCTGCGAGCCGGATTGCGCCGGTCGGGAGTGCGGCGGAGACGGCTGCGGCGGGACGTGCGGCGACTGCGCGCCGGGTGAGAGCTGCGGCTACGACGGGATCTGCACCTCGGCGGGAGGCTGCGTGCCCGACTGCTCCGGCAAGACGTGCGGTGGCGACGGCTGCGGCGGGACGTGCGGCGACTGCACGCCGGGCGAGAGCTGCACGTACGAGGGGACGTGCGTCGTCCCGGAGGGCTGCGAGCCCGACTGCTCCGGCGTCCAGTGCGGCGGGGACGGTTGCGGCGGGACCTGCGGGGAGTGTCCCCAGGGGATGAGCTGCACCTGGGAGGGGCTCTGCATCGGCACGGGGTCCTGCGAGCCCGACTGCACGGGCAAGGCCTGCGGCGGGGACGGCTGCGGCGGTACCTGCGGGTCGTGCGGGCCCGGCGAGAGCTGCACGCCGGACGGGATCTGCGTCGTGCCGGAGGACTGCTCCCCCGACTGCGCCGGGAGGGTGTGCGGCGGGGACGGTTGTGGGGGGACGTGCGGCGATTGTCCGCCCGGCCAGAGCTGCGACTACACCGGCGCGTGCGCGGTGCCCGAGGACTGCGTGCCCGACTGCGAGGGGCGCGTCTGCGGCGGGGACGGTTGCGGCGGGACGTGCGGCGACTGCGCACCCGGCCGGAGCTGCAAGTACGACGGCACCTGCGCCACCCCCTGGGAGTGCGAGCCCGACTGCACCGACGAGGAGTGCGGCGGGGACGGTTGCGGCGGGACGTGCGGCGACTGTGCCCCCGGCGTGAGCTGCGACCCCACCGGCCAGTGTGTGACCGTCCCGGGCTGCGTGCCCGACTGCGAGGGCCGCGTGTGCGGCGGGGACGGTTGCGGCGGGACCTGCGGGGAGTGCGCCGAGGGCCAGAGCTGCAAGTACGACGGGACCTGCGTGACGTCCGGGGACTGCACGCCCGACTGCGCGGGTCGGGAGTGCGGTCCGGACGGCTGTGACGGTACGTGCGGCGTCTGCCCGAACGGCGGGAGCTGCAAGTACGACGGGACCTGCGTGGCGTCCGGGGGCTGCACGCCCGACTGCGCGGGCCGGGAGTGCGGTCCGGACGGCTGCGGCGGGTCCTGCGGCACCTGCCCCGAGGCGAGCTGTGACTCCGACGGCACCTGCGTGGAGCCCGCGTGCGCGCCCTCCTGCGGGGCTCGAGACTGCGGTCCGGATGGCTGCGGCGGAAGCTGCGGGTCCTGCGAGGAGGGCGAGACGTGCACGGACGGCGCGTGCGTGAGCGCGTGCACGCCGGACTGCGCGGGCCGGGAGTGCGGCCCGGACGGCTGCGGCGGCTCGTGCGGCACCTGCCCGGCGGGGACCACGTGCGAGGCCGGCCAGTGCGTGGACGCCCCGACGTGCACGCCGGACTGCGCGGGCCGGGAGTGCGGCCCGGACGGCTGCGGCGGCTCGTGCGGCGCCTGCTCCGAGTACACGGTGTGCTCCCAGGGACTCTGTGAGGTCCTGGAGGGGGGCGGACCGCCCGTGGACGGCGAGGAGATCCCCAAGGCGGGTGGCGGCTGCGCCGGATCCGGCGGCGGCGCACCGCTCGCGGGCCTGCTGGGCCTGCTGCTGCTGGCGGTCGTCCGGCGGCGGGCGTAGCGGCCTGCCAGTCGTGCACATGTCGCCGAGAGCCGGCGAAACGTGGACGTGAACGTGGTCTCGGTCGGCGCAGAGCCACGGCACGTCTGGCGGGCAGGATGAAGCTGTCGCGTGGACGGTCGACTGCCGGCGTTGGCGGGCGGGACGCCTGTCAATTGGTCACAAGTCGCCGAGAGCCCGCGAAACGTGGTCGTGGGCGTGGAGGTGGTCGGGCTCACCGGGCCCGACGTTTCGCTCCCATCGGGAGTGGGCTCCGGGCCGGGCCGCCTCGTGCCGCCGGGGCCGACGGATCGAGGAGTGACCGCCGCGGACGGCGGTTGTACTGCATCTTCCCCATGTCCTCCGCGGCTTTGCGGCTTGGCGCCTTGGCGCGAGCCCTTCGGTGCCGGGGAGATGTGTATGATCGCCAGGCGGGACGCCCGCCGCCCAAGGCGCGATACCGGCTGGAGTCCTCGGTACGGGTACAGCGCTTCGTTCGGGCGGGAACGGGAACGGGAACGGGAACGGGAACGGGAACGGGTGTGTGGCGGGCTACCGCTCGGCCAGGTGCTCCGCGATGAAGAGCACGGGGCCGTTGGGCGTGTGGACCGAGACCACGCCGATCCCGATGCGGTTCACCTGCGGGTCCAGGAGCGCCATGCGGTGGCTCGGGCTGGCCCAGAGCTCCTCGTGGGCCTGGGTCACCGTGCGGGCCATGGCGACGTTTTCGTGGAAGCGCCGCGTGGTGACGCCGGCCGCCGCCAGGCGCTCTCCCGGGGTCCGACCGCCGGGGAGGGTGTGAGCGGCGGAGCGAGCGCGTGCCATGGCCCGGGCGTGCTCCCGCGCCGTCTCGCGAAGCTGATCGTCGACGTCCAGCGGGGGCAGGCCCAGGCGGACGCGGTCGTGGTTCACCAGGGACAGGAGGCGCTCCGAGTCGGTGCGTCCCGGCGGCCGGGCGGCCTCCTCGCGACGCGTCGATTCGCCGGCGCGGGCCTCTCCGGAGCGGGCGTCGAGGGCGAGCAGGGCGACCACCTCGGTGCCCCTGGGGCCGCTGGCCACGATCTCTACCGAGTAGCGCCCCGGTCCGGCATCCAGGGGGATCTCGATGCGCATGCGCCGCCCGAAGTGGGCCGTGGGAAGCCTCACCACGTGTTCGTCCGGGCGAGCCAGCACCGCCTTGGCCCCCGCGTAACCCGACGCGAGGCGGCCGTCCAAGCGGAGCGTGGCGCCCGGCCGGGCCGGCCCCGGTGGGTCGAGGACGTGGAAGAGGCGCCGCACGAAGACGACGGCCATGCGGTCGTCGTCCACCGCGAGGCCGTAGTGGGTCGTGTGCTGGGAGACGACCTGGTCCCGGATCCAGCCCTTCCAGCGCTCGCGCACGTCGTCGGCCTCCGGCGAGACCACGACCACCGGCAGGAGGAGGCCGTCGTGGATTCCCTCCGCGCGGAGCAGGCGGCGCACGTCCGCGTCCGGGTCCGCCTCGAGGGCCGCGCGCGCCGCGGCATCCAGGGTCTCGTCCCGGGTCGGCGGCGGGCGATCGGCCCGGCGGAAGACGTCCTCCACGGCCTCGCGCCGGTCGGGCCCGGGCGAGGCGAGGGCGGGGACGGCGGTCAGGACCACCAGGGCGGCCGTGACGGTGCATGCGCGACTCACGAAGATCGAGGGTACGGGCGGAGCGCCCGGAAGGCCATCACACCCTTGCCCTTGCCCTTGCCCTTGCCTGACAGAGCCGCTCCCGCCGGCCCATCCCTGCGCGGGCGGGGACGCCCGCGGTCTCAGGCGCCGGTCGCGTTTCCTGGGAGGGCGGGCTTGGAGCCCGCCACACGCAGCGTGGCTGATGGCTTGGGAATGCACCCACGACCGCGTCTCGCGAACTCCCGGCGGGCTGTGAACAGTCGACAGGCGTCCGGCCCGCCTCCGGGGTCGAAACCCGCCGATCTCTCCGAGGGGAGGCCCGATGGGGTGTTCCGAGGCCGCCCGCGCGGTGCTATAGTCGGCGCCGCCACGTCGTGAATGGAGGTAAGGCGCCGTGATTATTGGGGTTCCAAGGGAGATCAAGGTCCAGGAGTACCGCGTGGGTCTCGTGCCCGGCGGCGTCAAGCAGCTCGTCGACGGCGGCCACGAGGTCAGGGTGCAGCGCGGCGCCGGCCTCGGCTCGGGCATCGAGGACGCCGAGTACGAGCGGATGGGCGCGAAGATGGTGGACGCCGCCGCCGACGTCTGGGCCTCGGACATGGTCGTGAAGGTCAAGGAGCCCATCCCCGAGGAGTACGGCCGGTTCCACGAGGGGCTCATCCTGTACACCTACCTCCACCTGGCGGCGGAGCCGGATCTGGCCCGGACTCTCGCCGAGGCGCGCGTCGCCTCCGTGGCCTACGAGACCATCGAGCGCGAGGACGGCACCCTCCCCATGCTGACGCCCATGAGCGCCATCGCGGGTCGGATGTCGGTCCAGGCGGGAGCCCACTTCCTCGAGAAGGAAAACGGCGGCATGGGCCTCCTGCTGGGCGGCGTGCCCGGCACGAAGCGCGGCCACGTGGTCATCATCGGCGGAGGCGTCGTCGGGACCAACGCCGCGAAGATGGCGGTGGGGATGGGCGCCCGCGTGACCATCCTGGACAAGAACCTGGAGCGCCTCTCCTACCTGGACGACATCTTCGGGTTCCGGGTGGACACGCTCTACTCGAACCCGGAGACCATCGAGCACACGGTGCAGCAGGCCGACCTGCTGATCGGGGCGGTGCTCATCGCCGGGGCCCGCGCGCCGCACCTGGTGACGCGCGACCACGTCGGGCAGATGAAGAAGGGCGCGGTCGTGGTGGACGTGAGCGTCGACCAGGGCGGCTGCATCGAGACGTGCCGGCCCACCACCCACGAGGCGCCCACCTACCTGGTCGACGACGTGGTGCACTACTGCGTGGCCAACATGCCCGGGGCGGTGGCGCGCACCAGCACCTTCGCCCTCACCAACGCGACGACGCGCTACGCGCTCACCCTGGCGGACAGGGGCCTCGAGCAGGCCCTGCTCGCCGATCGTTCGCTCCTTCTCGGGCTGAACACCTACGCCGGCCGCTGCACCCATCCGGCCGTGGCCGAGTCCGTGGGTCTCGACTACGCGGATCCGGAGCCTCTGCTGCGCGCGGCGCGGTGATCCGCGACCCCTCCCGACCGACGGCTCCCGACCGGAGGTTTGGATCCTGTCCGACCCGTGCATATGTTCAGTACACAGGCGGGGAATAGCCCCACCGGCAGGGATGTTGGACGTCGGCGGAACCGGGCCACGGCTCGGGGTCGTCGGAGGAGCGACGGAGCTTGATGATTTTCTTCGACAGCGGACGCGAACAGAAGACCCGGGAGCAGCGGAGCGACGCCGCCCTCGAGGCCTTCCGTCGCGAGGCCCTCCCGCACATGGAGAGCCTCTACAACGCGGCGCGCTACATGACGCGCGACGCCAACGAGGCGGAGGACCTGGTCCAGGAGGCCTATCTCCGCGCCTACCGCTTCTGGGACAAGTACAAGGAAGGCACCAACTGCAAGGCGTGGATGTTCCGGATCCTGACGAACACGTTCATCAACCGGAACCGCAAGAAGCAGCGCACCTACTCCCTCATCGAGGACGCGGACACCGACGCCGGTCTGGAGGGCGTGTACGAGGGTGCCGGCTTCTACGACACGCCGGAGGGGCAGTACCTCAACCGCCTGTTCCCGGAGCACGTGCAGCAGGCCATCGAGGCGCTCCCCGACAACTTCCGGATCCCGGTGGTCCTGGCCGATCTCCAGGACTTCTCCTACAAGGAGATCGCCGAGATCATGGACTGCCCGGTGGGCACCGTGATGTCACGGCTGTTCCGCGGGCGCAAGCGGCTCCAGGAGGAGCTGTTCAACTACGCGGTCGAGCTGGGGGTCATCCCCCGGCACAAGGCGCGCGACGAGGACGGCACCATCTCGCTCGAGGCGTACCGCGCACGGAAGAAGGCCTCCGGCGAGTAGCAGCAGCGCGACGTGAGCACCCGTGGCGCGGGCCCGGACGGTCCGCGCCCGGACGTCGGGCAGACAGCGGAGGGAGCATGGGCTCGCCATGAACTGCGACGACGTACGGAACGGAATCTACGTCTTCCTGGACGGGGAGTTCGCGGCTCCGGAAGAAGGGGCCTTCCAGCGCCACGTGGACGGGTGTCCCGGCTGTCGGGATCTCGTCCGTCGCGAGGCGACCTTCCTGAGCCACGTGAAGGAGAGCCTGGAGACCCCGCGCATGCCCGACTCGGTGCGTGCCCACGTCGAGGCGGCGCTGGCCGATGCCCCCGCGCACTACGACGCGGGTGGGGAGGGCGCGTCGGACTCGGGCGGCTTCGCGCCCTGGTGGTCCCGGCCCTGGTTGATGGCCACGCCGGCGGCCCTGGCCGTGAGCGTGCTGGTGTTCTGGGCCTGGCCCGGCGACGAGGCCGCGGCGGGGGACTCCGGCGTCCTCCGCCAGGTCGTGGCCGTGCACACCCACGAGCTTCCCATGGAGGTCCGCGGCTCCGAGGAGCAGGTGCGGGCCTTCCTGCAGGAAAACGTCCCCTTCGCCGTGACGATCCCCTTCGAGGACGTGGAGACCATGAAGCTGGTGGGCGCCCGCCTCACCCGGGTGGGTGAGCAGCCCGCCGTCCTCTTCCGCTACGCGATGGCCGGGCGGCCCCTGACGGTCTTGCAGGCCAGCGACGCCGCCCTGCGGGCCGCCGCCGCGGAGCACGCACCGCGGGTGGAACACGTCGGCGGCTACGGTGTCGTCAGCTACGGCGCCCGGGGTGTCCGGAACACGGTCGTCGGGAACGTCCCCGAACACGACCTGCTGCGGCTGGTCCCCGCCTCCTACGCGCCAGCTCCGTAGCAGCCCGTGCGCCCCGCGGGGCCTCGGCCATGGTCTCGTGCGAGCCGGGACGGTAGGCTCCTGCGCCGTGCGGACCGTGCTCATGACCGTCGCCCTCCTCGCCCTCCTGCTCGCGGCTCCGCGCGCCGGGGCCGGCAGCGATCCGAGCCGCACCTGGTACACGCTGACGACCGAGCACTTCGCCGTCCACACCTACGACGGCGGTGAGGCCCTGGCGCGGCGGGCGGCGCGATACGCCGAGGAGGCGTGGCGCCTGCTGAACCCGGTGCTGAAGTGGACGCCTCGGGAGCGGGTGCACGTGCTGGTGGTCGACGAGCGCGACGCGGCCAACGGGTTCGCCTCGGTGATGCCCTACGACAGCATCGTCGTGTGGGCGTACCCGCCCGACATGGACAGCGAGCTGAGCGACTACGACGACTGGCTCAAGCTCCTGATGCTCCACGAGTATGCGCACATCGCGCACCTGGACAACGCGACCGGACTGCCGGGCATCGTCAACCGGATCTTCGGGAAGACGGCCAAGCCCAACACGGCCCTGCCGCGCTGGGTCACCGAGGGCGTGGCCACCTGGATCGAGAGCACCTGGACCCAGGGCGGGCGCGTGGGCTCCAGCCGCTTCGAGATGGTCCTGCGGGCCGCGGCGCTGGAGGGCGACCTCATCGAGCTGGAGGGGCTCACCGGGGCGCCCCTGGAGCACCCCCGCTCCACGGCCTGGTACATGTACGGCGGGTACCTGGTGGACCACATCGTCCGGGCCACGGATCAGGACGCCGTGGGACACCTGATCGAGCGCTACGGCCGCCGCAGCATCCCGTACGGCATGAACATCATGTCCCGCCAGACCACCGGGCGGGATCTCCGCCAGTGGTACCTCGACTGGGTCGAGGACGTGCGCGAGCGGGCGCGGGCCACGGTGGAGCGCGTCGAGGCCGCCGGCCGCATGGAGGGGCGCCGCGTCACCACCGGCGGCGAGCGGAAGTCCTATCCGGAGTTCACGCCGGACGGCGAGCACCTCCTGTACGTGCACTCGGACGGGCGCAGCCGCACGGAGCTGGTCATGGCCCCGGCGGACGCCCCGGATCGGCGCGCGCGCATCGTGACGTGCGAGGGCGGCTGCGGTCGCTTCCAGCCCACGCCGGACGGCCGGGACGTGCTGATGCAGACCGGTCGTCCCTGGCGCTACGTCCACTTCTATGGGGAGCTTCGGCGCCTGCCCCTCGAGGCGCACCAGCACCGCCGGGCGGGACGCGTGGTCACGGAGGGCGCGCGCGTGCACGACCCGCGCCTGACGGCGGACGGGGATCGGGTGTGGGTGGTGCGGAGCCGCTGGGGGCGCACCTGGCTCGAGGCGCTCGAGCCGCGCACCGGTCGCTCCCTGGACCGCTGGGAGCCGCCGGGTTGGGCCCGCGTGGACGCGCCGCTGCCCCACCCGGACGGGCGCCGGCTGTTCGCCACGATGCACCACGAGGGCAACCGGGACCTGGTCGAGGTGGACCTGGAGGACGGCTCCTGGCGACGGCTCACCCACGGCGCCTCCATGGAGATCGATCCGACGCTCACGGCCGATGGGCGCTGGCTGGTCTACTCGTCGGACGCCGACGGGGTCTACGACGTCTACGCCCGGGACGTCTCGGGTGACCCGGCCACCGAGGGGCGCACGTTCCGCCTGACCCGCGTCGTCACGGGGGCGACTCAGCCCGCGGTCTCCCCGGACGGCGGGACGCTGGTCTACGTGGGCTGGACCGCCGACGGCGACGAGCTGTACGCCATGCCGTTCGACCCCGAGGGCAGCCCGCAGGCGCCGCCCGGGGATCCGAAGCCCGCGCGGAGCGACCCGGAGCCGCCCTCGGACGTGGTCGTCTCCGAACCCACGCCGTACCAGGCGCTCCCGACGCTGCTGCCCCGGAGCTGGGCGCCCAGCTTCACGGCCGTGTCGGGCGGCGGCACCGTCGTGGGCCTGGAGCTGGACGGCGTGGACATCACCGGGCGCCTGTCCGCGTCCCTGTCCGCGGAGTACGACTTCCAACGCGACGACGTGGCGGCCGCCGGGCGCCTTGGCATCGGGCTGGGCTTCCCCGACGTGGGGCTCACCGTCGGACGCTACACCCGGGATCGGTTCGCCTTCTTCTCGGATCGCTTCTCCGACTACCGCGAGGAGGTGTTCTTCGGCACCGCGGACGTGTCCATGGGCATCCCCAGCGTCTTCGTTTCCATGCGCGTGGGGGCCGCGTACACGGTGGACCTGTCCCGGGGCCTGGACACCGAGGAGGTGGTCCACAGCCCCGACGAGCGGATGCCGTTCGTCCCCCGCGAGGGCGTGTCCACCTCCCTGCGCCTGTCCTGGAACTTCAGCGACGTGGACAGCTACGCCTACAGCATCTCGCCGGAGCGGGGCGTGAGCGGCGGGATGAGCCTCCGCATCCGGGACCCGGCCCTGGGCTCCCACGCGAGCACCTGGGACCTGACCACGCGGCTCCAGGGCTGGCTGCCCATGCCCTGGCTGGACGACCACGTCCTGAGCCTGGGGCTGCGCGCGGGGTGGGCCGGAGGAGAGCCGGGCCAGGCGGGGACATTCCGGCTGGGCGGCATCCCCGACCAGGACCTGCTGACGGACCTCGTGAACCTGACCCAGGCGGGCGCCGTGTGGCTGCGCGGGTTCCCGCAGGAGGGCTTCACCGGCCGCGCCTTCGAGCTCCTCACGACCGAATACCGGCTGCCCCTGCTCCGCGTCCGGGACGGCGTCGACACGCTGCCGCTGTTCGCGCGTGACATCTCCCTGGCCGTCTTCAGCGACGCCGGCCTGGTGCACTCGCAGCCGCTGCTCGCCGACACGGTCTCGGAGGCGCGCGCCGGGGTGGGCGCGGAGCTCCGGATGACCACGGACCTGTTCTTCGGCAATGCCTTCAACTTCCGGCTCGGCTACGCCCACGGCTTCGGGCCGGACGGCATCGACCAGTTCTACCTGCTCATGGCGGGCAACCCCTGACCGGCGGCGCGGCGCGGGGCGGCCAGGGCAATCGCACCTTCGAACCCGCGGGGGGCGCACGTGGGGGTCGAGACGTGACGGCGGCTCGCTTGGAAGGCGGGACGCCCGCCGTCCCTGGCCTGGCCCGCCAACACCGGCAGCCGACCATCCACGCGACAGCCTCATCGTGCCTGCGACGGATGGGACGGCGAGGGTCGAGGTCCGCCGGGAGATGCGGTTGCCCTGGCGGGGCGGCGAGGCCGTGTTGACACGCTTCGAATCGCTTGGCTAGGCTCCGCAGACGAGGTGATTCTCCCCTCACCACGGTGTGTTCCATGCGCCTCTCAGCGGTCCTTCCCCTCGCCCTGGTCGTCCTGCTCGGAGCGCTCGCGCCCGAGGCGACGGCGGCCCCGGAGGAGGCCACCGAGAAGGTCCTCGGCATGCAGGTGGAGGCGCCGGACCTCTCCGCGAAGGATCGCTCGGACCTGCTCCAGGTCGTCCAGGCCAAGGTCCACGAGTATCCGTCCCTGGACCTCGTCAAGCCGCCCGAGAGCGAGGTGACCGACCTGATGATCGAGCTCGAGTGCATCGAGCTGGACGCCGGCTGCCTCGCCCGGCTGGGCGAGAAGTACGGCGCCACGCGGGTCTTCTTCGCCGACATCCAGGAGGGGGACGCCGCCTGGGAGCTTCGCGTCCGGGTCGTGGACACGGAGCAGCAGCAGGTCATCCACGAGAGCTCGACCACGGTGCCGGCGCAGGCCGACCTGGCCGGGCGTCTGGAGAAGGAGGTCGAGTCCGCGTTCGGACCGCCTCCGCCGCCGAAGCCGAAGGATGGCACGCTGGTGGTCGCCGCCGACGTGGCGGGGGCGCGCATCTTCGTGAACGGGGAGTACGCCGGCACGGGGCGCATCGAGATGGCCAAGGCGCCCGGGACGTACTCGGTCCGCGTGACGCGGGACGGCTACGGCGAGGACATCTTCGACGTGGAGGTGACGGCTGGCGAGACGGCGGAGCGCTCGGTGACCCTCGAGGCGCTCCCGACCGGAGCCGCTCCGGCTGCGCCGCCCGAGGACGAGACCGAGAAGCCGCTGTACAAGCAGTGGTGGCTGTGGACGGCCGTCGGCGTCGTGATCACCGCCACCGCGGTGGGCGTGGGCCTCGCGGCGTCCGGGGATGACGACGCGGGCGGCCCACGCGGAGGCGTCACCCTTTCCGTGGACCCGGGCGAGGCCTGGAAGGACACGACCCTGGGGAGGGCACCTTGAGGCGCCTCGGAGCATTCGTCGGCATCGCCGCCGTCCTGCTGGTCTCCGCGTGTGGCGACGGCGAGACCCCGGACAGCGGGGCCGTCACCATCGGGCTCCCCTACACCGGGGGCGGCTGGTTCCGGATGCGGGTCTTCGAGGGACCGGCTTCGGACGCCCTCACCGGGAAGGTCCTCTTCGACACCGGGTGTATCGAGGCCCGCTCCCGCACCTTCGAGATCACCGACCTGGACGTCGGCGAGGATCGCTCCGTCGTCTTCGAGGCGTTCGGCGGCGCCGACTGCCGGCTCGACGACCGCGTGGCCCTGGGCTATCGCGGCGGCGTGGACGTGAAGCAGGACCCCGAGGAGCAGGGCCATTATCACGTGCCGGTCTTCGACACGGGCGCGATCACGGACCTGCCGGAGGATCTGAACCTGTCCGCGAGCACCGCCGTGAAGGTGGACTTCTGCGACGAGGACGCCGACTGCGAGGGGCGCGTCCCGGTCGGCGGCGGCTGCTACAAGATCGCCGGCGAGGGCGGCGGCGACTTCAACCACTGGTGCGTGCCCACCTGCGAGAGCACCGCCGACTGCCAGACCCTTCACCCCCGGTCCACCTGCAACCGGGAGACCGGGTGGTGCATGATGCGGTCGCCGTTTCCGCTCAACATGTCCGAGCCGCGCGCCTTCGGCCACGCGGCGACCTTGAGCGACGGGGACGTGCTGCTCGCGGGCGGCTTCGGCCGGACCGTCGACGGCTCCCTGGTCGCCTCCGAGCGGGCCTTCGAGCGCTTCGACGCCGCCACCGACCTGTTCACCCGACAGCGCATCGCGGGCGTGCCCTCCGGTGCCGTGGGCCTGGCCGGGTTCGCCGCCCTCGGGAGCGATCGCTTCGCGCTGGCGGGCGGCGTGCTCTCCGCCGACCTCGAGGTGACCAGCACGGCCGACCGCATCGGCGTGGACTACGCCGGGCTCGCCGGCGAGTACTGCGGCGAGGACGGCTGCGAGCCGAACATGAGCGATCGGCTCGTCGTCTTCGACGTCGCGACCGGGGACGGGGAGGGCGCCGTCACGACGCTCCCGGTGCCCCTGGCCATGACCGCGGTCGTGGCGGTGGCCCCGGATCGGATCCTCCTGCTCGGCGGGATGGGGGCCGGGGGCGACGGGTCGGCCACGCCCCGACGGGAGATCCTCGACTGCCGGATCGAGACGGATCTCCGCGCCACCTGCGAGCGGCTGGGTGATCTCACCACGCCGCGAGCCGGCGCGGCGGCGGTCTGCGCGGACGACGCATGCGACGACATCCTCGTGGTGGGGGGCAACGCGGGGGGCTCCGGCGCCGAGCTGATCCGCCTGGGCGGCGACGAGCCCGACGCCGTGCCCGTCCAGGGCGGGGACGTGCCGGGCCGCGTGTTCAGCCCGCGCCTCTGCGGGACGCGACTCGTCGGCGGCGGAGGAGGACCCGACCACACCGGGCCGGTGCCCTTCCTGGACTTCGAGGTCTCGGACGGCGCCGCCACGGCCACGCCCCTGGAGACACCCTCCGAGGGGCTGAACGCGCCGCTGCTCCCGGCGGTCGCCGAGATGGCGACCGGGCACTGCTGGGTCGCGGGCGGTCTGCGCGACGACGGCGCCGCGGAGGCGACCGTGCACCGCATCACGGACCGGGCGGTGGCCCCGGATCCCCTGGAGCTGCACCGGTCGCGTTTCGGCGGCTTCGCCGCGCCCATCCAGGGCGGTCCGCTTTCCGGCAGCGTGCTCATCGGGGGGGGGATGACGCTCGTGTCCTCGGGGCAGGACGGGGTGGTCGTGACCCCGGTGCGCGGCGCCGAGGTCCTGCGTCCTTGAGCCGGTGAGTGCGCGGGAAGTCTGGAGGGCGCACGGATCCGCGCTCATCGCGGCGGGGGTGTGGCTCGTCCTGCTTCCGTTCGTCCACGGCGACGTGTCCTGGTACGACGCCGGCGAGCTCGGTGCGGCGGCCGCGACCCTCGGCGTGGGGCACCCGACCGGCTTCCCCCTGCTCACCCTGCTCGGTCACGGCCTGTCGCTGCTTCCGCTCGGGGGCGTGGCGTTCCGGCTGGCGCTCCTCAGCGCGCTGTCCGTGGCGGCGGCGACCGGGCTGGTGCACGCGACCGCCGTCCGCGCGGGTGCACGACCCCTCCCCGCCGCCCTCGGGGCGCTGTTCTTCCCGGCGGTGTTCGTGGTCTGGCTTCACGGGACCCTGGTGGAGGTCTACGCCCTGAACGCCGCGTGGATCGCGCTGCTGGCCTGGCTGCTCCTGCGCCCGGAGCCGGCCTGGCGGGTGGCCGCGCTGGTGACGGGTCTCGGGCTCGGCTCCCACGCCACGTTCGTGCTCTCCGCGGCGGTCCTGTGGCCCCTGACCCTGGCCCGTCACGGGGCCTGGCGTCGGCTGCCGGGGCTCGTCGGGTGGGGGCTGTGGGGGGCCCTGGTCGTGCTCTACCTGCCGGCCGCGGCCTCCCGCGACCCGTGGATCAACTGGGGCGATCCCTCTACCCCGGCGCGCCTGCTCCGGCACCTCACCGCCGCCGGCATTCGCGAGTCCTTCGCCGGGGAGATGGGCGCGGGCGGGGCCTCCGCGTGGCTGGCCGTGGACGCCTGGGCGCACCTCGCGGCGGGGCCGCTCCCCGCGCTGCCCCTCCTCGTGCTCCTGACGGGAGGCCTGTGGGTGCGCGGCCGGCCCACCTGGCTCGCCGCGGTCCTGCTGCTCGGGGTCGACGCCGTCTTCAGCGTCGTGATGAACCCCATGGGGCAGGCCGACCTCCAGACGGGCGTGCCCGGGGCCCTGGCGCTGGCCCTCGGCCTCGCGATGGTCGCGGGCTCCCGGGACGTCGACGACCGGACCCGCTGGGGCCTGGCGGTCGCGGTGGCCGTCGCCGTGGGCCTCGCCGCTGCGGACCGGCCCGCGGACCGGCCGACCGACGAGATCGCGGGGGCCTACGGCCGGCTGCTCCTGGCGGAGGCGGGTCCGGAGGGGCTGGTCCTGGTGAGCAGCGACCACGCGGCCAGCCTCTCGCTGTACCTCCAGGGGGTCGAGGGGGTGCGACGCGACCTCGTGGTCCTGCCGAAGCAGCACCTGGCGGACGACGCGCTGGTCCGGCGGCGCTACGCGAAGGCCGCGCGCCGAGTCCCCCAGGCGTTCCTCGACGTGCCGCGGGAGGCCCAGCTCGAGCGTGTCCGGACGCTGGCGCGGGAGGAGATCGGGGAGAGGCCCGTCCACTGGCAGCAGGGGGACGCCCGCTTCGACCCGGCCATGGCGTCCGTGCTGCGGCCGGGGCGGCTGCTCTACCGGGTAGCCTCCAGCCCGGCGCAGGCCGCGCGGGATACGCACGGCCCGCCGCGCCTGGAGCGCCTCCTTGACCGGCTCGCTTCGGCCGCGGGAACGGCGCGCTTCCGGAGCCGGCGCGTGGTCTCCGACGTGGCGCGGCTCCGTGGCGTCTGGCACCTGCTGCGCGGCGAGGTCGTCCACGGGGCTGCCGCCCTGGAGGACGCGGTGTCCATCGATCCGGACAATCCAGCGGCGCTGCTCAACCTGGCGGCCGCCCGCCGTCGCCAGGGGCGCCTCCCGGAGGCCCTCGACCTGCTGGAGCGCGCGGTACAGCTGGATCCCGGCTACCGGAAGGCGTGGGAGAACCTGGCAACCTACCGCGCCGCCGCCGGGGACGAGGAGGGCGCCGCTCGCGCCCGGGAGATGCTGGAGGCCCTGTAGGAGCCCGCAGGACGGGACGTGGAGCGTCCGTAGGCTAGAAGGGGCAGCCGCGCGGGTGGTTCGAGAAGTCGATGGCCAGGTCGAGCCCCAGGGTGAGGTCGTCGATGTCCTGGGGCACGGTGCCTGTCACCCGGAGCTCGTAGACGGGAGGATCGGCCAGCGCGAGGGCCGACAGGAGGTCCAGGCCCTCCTGGTAGAGGAGGAGCCGCGGATCGTTCAGGGACATGGACTCGCCGTCGGCGACGATCCCGTTCAGATCGAACAGGGGCCTCCAGCTCGTGCCGCTGGCCGGCGCGATGTCCACCTGGAAGGTGAGCGGCGTCTCCAGCCCGGGCGCCAGCACCGTGCGGACGTCCACGAAGGAGTCCCGCGGGTCCAGCGCCGCGCAGAGCAGGTGGGGCTCCAGGCGCACGTAGTCCGCCACGCTCCGGAGGTCGTTGACCATCTCCCCCGGGGCGCTCTGCTCCGGCACGTCGCCCTCCATGGCGCCGAACTCGATGAAGGGCACCTGGTGGATGACCGTCAGGTCCAGGACCGTCGCGGTGTCGTCGCCGCAGGCGGCCAGCAGGAGGGCCGGGGCCAGGGAGACGACGGCGGCGGTGCGGAGGAGGGACATCAGGGAAAGGCTAGACCAGC
Source organism: Myxococcota bacterium (assembly GCA_051747385.1). GTDB lineage: Bacteria > Myxococcota_A > UBA9042 > PHBI01 > JACKFB01 > JBNJGB01. The sequence goes on along the minus strand of JBNJGB010000001.1, from coordinate 209,244 downwards.
GCCGATCCCCGGTCCACTGTCGAGATCGCGCGGCGCGAGCGACCGGCGTGGCCGGCTCACGGTTCGTCCCATGTCGTCAGCCGAAGGGCTCGCGCAAAGACGCGAAGACGCAAAGGAAAATGGCATGCTTCGGCGCCGTGCACTCGCTGGTGGCCTGCGGGCGACCCGACGGTCACAGCCGAACCGATGTGCAAGCGGTCCGCTGGACTCTGCGTCTTGGCGTCTTGGCGGCTTGGCGCGTGACTGTCCGCGAGACTGCGGGATCCCGAGATGTGTAGGACCGTGAGGCGTGGCCGGCGGGCTTCTTGACATGGCGCCGTCCGTCGCCCATTCAGCACGGAGCGGCCCGAGGACACGCCATGCACGGCTTCCAGACGCACACGCTCACCGCCCGCGACGGGGTCCGGCTCGCGGTCCACGACCGCCCCCACCCCGATCCCGGCGCGCCGGTGCTCTTCCTCGCGAACGGTCTCGGCGGCAACCTCCCGACGTGGAGGCACCTCATCGCCCGCTTCGGGGCCAGCCACCGCATCGTGAGCTGGGACTACCGCGGGTTGTACGGCTCGGCGCTCACCCCCGAGCAGAAGGAGGCCGGGGCGGACGTGACCATCGGGGCCCACGTCGACGACGCCGCGGAGGTCTTCGAGCACCTGGAGATCGAGCAGGCGGTACTCGTGGGCTGGTCCATGGGCGTGCAGCTGGGCTTCGACCTGTATCCCCGCGTCCGGGACCGCGTGGAGGGGATCGTCGCCATGTCCGGCGGCTACGGGCTGGTGTTCCGCAACACCATCATGGGGGCCGTGGGACCCCGGCTCATCATGCCCGGCATGGACATCGTGCGGCACGGCCTGACCCGGTTCGGCGAGTCGGTGCTCAAGGCGGCGCGTTCCCCGCTCGTGCTGGCCTCCCTGAAGCGCCTCGGCGTCGTGGCGCGCTCCCTGGACGACCGCGTCTTCCTGGACCTGGTCCGGGAGTACGTCCAGCTCGACTTCGAGATCTACAACCGCATCCTCGAGAGCCTGGACGACCATGACGTGCGGGACGTGCTCCCGCAGGTGGACGCGCCCGTCCTGGTGATGGCCGGCGACCGGGATCCCATGACCCCGCAGCGCCTGTCCCGCCAGATGCTGGAGATCCTCCCCGACGCGGAGCTGACCATCCTGCCGGGCGGAACACACTACGTGCCCGTGGAGTTTCCGGGGAAGATCAACCGGCGTATCGAGACCTTCCTCTCGACGCGCCTGTGTCATCGCATCGAGTCGTGAGGGATCCGGCGGCTGCGGGCATTGGCCGCCCACTCCCCGTGCTTACGTGATCCCGACGCGATGGCCCGCGATGCGGGTGTCCACGGAGGAGCGCACAGATGATCTTCGATCCCGTCTACCTGTTGATCATGCTGGTCACCGGCGGCCTGGGATTCTGGGCCCAGGTGAAGGTGAAGAAGGCCTTCAGGAAGTGGAGCCGCGTGGGGACGGCCCGGCGCATGACGGGCGCCGACGTCGCGCGCGAGATCCTGCGCCAGTCGGGCATCCACGACGTCCGGGTGGAGCGCGTCGGCGGCTTCCTGTCCGATCACTACGATCCGACGCACAAGACGCTCCGGCTGTCGCCCCAGGTGCACGACTCCACCTCCGTGTCCGCCGTGGGCGTCGCGGCGCACGAGGTCGGCCACGCGATCCAGCACGCCCGGGCGTACTGGCCCATGCGCGTGCGATCCTTCCTGGCCCCCGCGGCCGCGTTCGGGAGCAACATCTCCATGATCGCCATCCTCATGGGCCTGTTCATGGGCTCCATGGGCCTGGTGAAGATCGGCGTGTTGGCCTTCGCGCTCATGGTGGCGTTCGTGCTCATCACCCTCCCGGTGGAGTTCGACGCCTCGAACCGCGCGAAGCGCCTGCTGCCCCAGCTGGGCCTCACCAGCGGCCGCGAGGGGCAGGGTGTCTCCGCGGTGCTGAACGCCGCCGCGCTCACGTACGTGGCCGGCGCCGTCGCCGCGGTGGCCCAGCTCATCTACTTCCTCCTCATCTCGGGCCTCCTCGGCGGCGACGAGTAGGCGTCGTCCGCTCCCGCCGGGGTCGACGCACCCCGGCGCCGGGGTCGAGGGGCCGCACATCGCAGTGTCGCCGGACACGGGCCGGCAGCCGGCGCACTCGTCGCGCAAGCGTGTGACGCGGCGCTTCGCCAGTCATGACGCGCGGTCGTCCCCGGTATCCACCGGCCGCTTGGGCTGCTTGCCACCCCTGGCACGCCTCGTGCTATACGGGCCGGCACGCTACACACGGGCCGTCCGGAGAGGAGGCGACCATGCACGATCGACTGGCAGCGCTCCTGCTCGCGCTGGCGGCGGTGGGGTTCACCGCCTGCGGGGAGGACACGACCACGCAGCCCGCCGAGGAGCAGGAGGAGCCCGCCGCGGGGGTGAAGACCGACTGTCCGGACTGTGATCCGGCCGGCCCCGGCGCGTTCGAGCAGACCGGCGTCGGGGATCGCTTCTACGCCGAGGGCGACCACTGGCAGGTGGCCTTCCGGTACGTGCACGAGCCCATGGCGGAGAAGCGCGGCGACGTCTTCCTGGGCGAGGACGTGGCCGACAGCGAGGTCTTCCTGTTCGACTATCGGGTGCTCCGCACGGACCGGGACGCCTTCGGCGACGTGCTCCGGGACACGGCGACCGTCGAGATCACCCAGGCGACGCCGGACGGGCCCCACGCGGATCTGTTCAGCCCGGAGCGGATCGACCGGTTCGAGCACAAGGTCGTCTTCCGGCTGAACGACCTCCTCGAGCCCATCGCCGAGACGATCTACGACCGGAACCATCCCCACGGCAAGCGGGTTCGCCTGGACGGCGAGTCCAGCCTGGGCGCCGGGGCCAGCCTCTATCCCCGGACCATCCCGCGCCTGCTGGTGGAGGGGGCCGTCGACGCCCCCGCGCCGGACCTCCCGGTGGACCTGGCGGACGTGGCGGACGCCATGGACCCGGCGTGGCGCGACGCGACCTACCAGAAGTACGTCTTCGACAACGGGGACGTCGTCTACTGGCCGCGCGGGCGCGGACACCTGTGGCCGTTCTTCGTGCGGACGAGCCAGGGCGCCGGCGTGCTCGTGAGCTGGAACGACCAGGCCGCCGGGGGGGGACGATGAGGTTCGCACTGCACACCCTCGCCGCTTTCGTCCTGTGTGCGGCCGTCGCGGGGCCCGCCGGGGCCGCGGACAACGAGCGGTACGGCGAGACCCGCTGGAGCGAGCTTCCCCTCCGCGGCGCTTTGTCCAAGACGCCGTGGGTGGGCTCCTGGTGGGCGTACAAGACCGACGGCAGCGGCTATCGCGTCCACGACCCGGGCGTCAGCTCCTGGTCGTACGCGGAGGACTGGGATCGCTGGAGCTCCCGGGAGCTGGAGCATCTCTCCCCGGCCGAGAAGTACGATCGGCTCGTGGGCCGCGCCGAGGACATCGAGTACGAGGCGCTGGTCGAGCGCGCGAAGAAGGTCGCCGAGCTGGACGACGAGGTCTCCGACCTCATGGACGAGCGCCGGGCGCTCATCCGCACGCTCAACGGGGCCATCCGCGAGTCCGACGATCCGGCCTTCGACTGGCGGGAGACCGAGGACGGCGAGCGGTATCTCGAGGTCACCGACCTGATCGAGGACAAGGAGGCGGAGCCCGGCACCGTCGAGGTCACCGTGGACACGGCCTTCGAGTACGAGGTGCTCAGCCACGGCAGCGCCCAGTTCGGCGTGGGGGGCTGGTACGGGCACTGCAACGCCTGGGCCGCCGCCGCCATCATGGAGCCCGAGCCGCGCCGGGCCACGGAGGTGGACGGCATCCCGTTCACGTCTGGGGACGTGAAGGCCTACATCACCGAGGCCTACATGGAGCTCCACTCGGAGTTCTACGGGACGCGGAACAACCACCACGACGACGCGGAGGCCCGGGAGGCGGTGGACTACCGGGACCTGACCCCGGCTGCCTTCCACATCCTCTTCGCGGATCTCGTCGGCAGGCGGGACAAGGGCTTCGTCATCGACCGGTACACGGGCAGCCAGGTCTGGAACCAGCCCGTGCGCGCGTTCCGCTCGAAGGCCGAGCCGCTCTACGGGGTCGTGGACGGGGAGGCCGTGCCCCTCACCCGCGAGGTGACCTACACGGTCTACAGCGGTGGCGACGGCGACGTCCGGCAGCGGGGTGAGCAGGAGGTCTACCCGGTGCTGGTCACGACGACGTTCCACTGGATGAGCGACGGGCTGCCTCACGAGACGCTCACCCACGAGGGCATCCACGACGAGATCGACGACGAGACCTTCGCCAGCGCCTCGCGGATCGAGGACATGTGGGATCACCAGGTGGAGCTCCGGACCCTCACCTACGAGCTCTGGTTGGACGCGCCCATGGACGACCCCGAGGCGCGCATCGTGGGGGACGGCGCCTGGGACCACGGGTCCGCGAGCGGCTACGCGCACCTGCACCCGGACTTCGCGTGGGTGCCCATGGCCAACGTGAACAACTACCGGGACTACGAGAACGAGCACTACGACTACGACCACATCGTGGAGACCCTCCTCCCCGGCACGCTGGAGCCCGAGGACGATCCCGAGGTCGAGCCCGCGGCCTTCGAGGCCGTCGGCCCCGTGGAGATCCCCGACGCGGACGTAGACAGCCCGGCCCGGCTGGAGCTGAGCGTCGAGGAGGACCTGGTCGTGAACGTCCTCACGGTGGACGTGGACATCGCCCACACGTACATCGGGGACCTCGAGGTGCGGCTCGTCGCGCCGGACGGGCGCAGCGTCGTGCTGAAGGACTTCGGCACGGGCGGCAGCGCGGACGACGTGCGGGAGACCTACGACGTCAAGGCACTCGACGGCGCCGCGGCCGCGGGCACGTGGGCGCTGGAGGTCAGGGATCAGTGGGAGCGGGACACCGGGACCATCGAAGGGTTCACCCTCCACATCAAGTAGCCTGGTGCGCGCTCCTGCTGGCGGCGTGGGTGATCGGGGCGGCGGGATGTCGCTCCGAGCCGTCGCCCCGCGGGGCCGACGCGCTCCCCTCGGAGCCGGCGCCGCGCGAGACGGAGGCCGGCTCCGGCGCGTCCGCGGGCGAGGGCTCCGGGCCTGACGAGGCCGACCGGGCCTTCGTGGAGCTGAAGGCGGCGGCGAAGCGCCTGGTGGCGGCGGATCGGGCGGTGCTGAACAACCGGCGCGGCTACGAGCAGGCCGTGGAGCGCCACCGGCGCGACCTGGCGCTGTTCGGACTGAACGCGCGCATCCCCACCTCGGCCATCTCGCCGGGGCTCGTGGAGGCGAGGATCCGCGACCCGGCCCGCGAGGCGGGGCTGACCGTGCGGAGCGTGAAGGTCGGCGAGGCCGACGAGCCGCCTCCCGTGCCCGCCGAGCACCGGGGGGAGGGGCCGTATCGATACGACGTGGACCAGGTGGTCGCGCGCCACCCCGTCACGATCACCGTGACGCCCGCGGACGAGCAGGCGCTGCGGTCGTTCTTCCGGCGGGCGCTGGCCGGGGAGGGGCTGATGCTCGACCTGGTGGGCGTGCGGATCGAGGGGGACGAGGCCACGTTCTCCGGGCAGGTGGTTCGGCGCCGCGACGTGACGCCACCGGTGCACGTGGTGGAGACGCCCGGTCTGGAGGCCCTGGCGGACGAGGTCGGCGTGCAGGTCCCGACGGGCCACCCGCGCGTGGACGAGGTGCGCGCGCTGCTCGACGAGCACCGCGAGATGGAGGCGAAGCTGGCCTCGGCGATGAAGGCCCTGGGCCGGGCGCACCTCCTGGGCCGGCTCTTCCAATTCCACCGAGGACGTGCGAAGGCCATCGAGCGGCGGCCGTTCCCGGAGCCCGTCCGGGTGGAGCCGTCGAAACCGCAGGAGCCATGAACGATGGGGAGCGTGGCATGAGCGACGCCGATACGCCGCAGAAGGAGGCGCCCGAGGCGCCCCGCTTCGAGGACACCATGCGCCGGCTGGAGACCGTGGTGGCGCGGCTCGAGCAGGGAGATCAGAGCCTGGAGGAGGCGCTGCAGGACTTCGAGCAGGGCATGTCCCTGGCGCGGGCCGCCTCGGAGGTCCTGGACGCCGCCGAGGCGCGCGTGGACGAGCTCCTGGAGGAGCGCGACGGCAGCACGCGCGAGGTGCCGTTGTCGGACCCCCCCGACAGTGGCTGGTAGACCTCGAAAGGAGCGCCTGGACGTCCTGCTCGTCGAGCGGGACCTGGCCCCGTCCCGGACGCGGGCGCAGGCGCTGATCCTCGCCGGCAAGGTGATCGTCGGCGATCACCGGCGGGACAAGCCCGGCGAGAAGGTGCCGGCCGACGCGCCGATCACGGTGAAGGGCGACGACGGGTGGGCGTCCCGGGCGGCCCACAAGCTGCTGGGCGCGCTGGAGGCGTTTCCGTGGCTCGAGGAGCGCATCCGGGGCGCGCGGTGCCTGGACGTCGGGGCCTCCACGGGCGGCTTCACCGACGTGCTCCTGCGCCACGGGGCGGCCGAGGTGATCGCCGTGGACGTGGGCTATGGTCAGCTCGCGTGGCGGCTCCGCTCCGACGAGCGGGTGCGGGTGATGGATCGGACCAACGTGCGCCACCTGAAGCCCGAGGACCTGCCCTGGGCGCCGGACGTGGTCACCTGCGACGCCTCGTTCATCAGCGTGCGGCTGTTCCTCGACGTGATACACCGGCTGATGGCGCCCGGGGGCGTGTTCGTCGTGCTCGTGAAGCCACAGTTCGAGGTGGGGCGCGAGCGGGTCGGCAAGAAGGGGGTGGTGCGGGACGAGGAGGCGCGGCGGGACGCCCTGCGTTCCGTCCGGGAGGCCGCCGCCGCCGCCGGGTTCGCCGAGCGGGGGGCCGCGGACTCGCCATTGGCCGGTCCTCGTGGAAATGTGGAGATGCTTCTGGCCCTCGAGAAGAAATGCGGTTAGCCCTTGTGATGTGAGGGGGGCGCGTCCGCCCCCGTCGGACCCGCCGAGGAGGGGGATGTCACCGTTGCTGACGCTTCACGGGCTGCTCGCGCTGCTGCTCTTCTCCACGAACGCCGCGGACGGTCGCGTGCCGATTCCCGAGGGCCTCGACGAGGCGCCGTGGGAGCACGCGTACGTGGACCAGTGCGCCGAGAAGCTGGACGAGGCCGGGATCGACTACGCGTGGATCCACAGCACCGAGATGAAGCGCCTCCCGGCCCCCCGCAAGGCGCGCGGTGACGAGCCCGAGATCGTGGACTTCTACTGCTACGTCCCCCAGGCGCTGCAATACATCGACGGCCCGACCCGGACGGACTGGTCCGGCTATCTGTACGTGAACTGCCGGATGGCGCTCGCGATCGCCCGCTTCGAGGAGATCGCCCAGGAGGTGGCCGAGGAGGTCTTCGGCCCCGACGCGTGGATCAGCTACATCCAGCAGTACGGGACCTACAACTGCCGGCGCCTCCGGAAGTTCCCCTGGTTCCAGAGCCAGCACAGCTTCGGCAACGGGATCGACATCGCCCGGTTCACGATCCAGGGCTACGGGCGGGTGTGGATCGAGGAGCACTGGGACCCGAGCTACCCCGCCCAGCGGAAGGGGAGCCGCTTCCTCCGCAGGCTGGCCGAGCGCCTGAGGGAGGAGCACGTCTTCACGAACGTGCTGACCCCGGAGTTCGACGCGGGCCACGACAACCACTTCCACCTGGACCTGGCCCCGCCCGAGCTCGATCTCCGCCCGTTCGAGCTCCCCATCGCCCTGCTCCCCATCCCCCGCGCCACCCCCGACGCGGACGAGGGCGAGACGACCGCTGCGAAATAGTCGCCCGCGTCCCCGCTCGTCGATCACGTACACCTCGGCAAGTTGGCCTCGCCCCCTTGCCTTTGCCCTTGCCCGTGCCCTTGCCTGAAGGGGCGACTCCCGCCGGCGAATCCGGTGCGCGGGCGGGGACGCGCGCGGTATCGGGCGCCGGTCGCGTTCGCTGGCCTCGCCCCCTTGCCTTTGCCCTTGCCCGTGCCCTTGCCTGAAGGGGCGACTCCCGCCGGCGAATCCGGTGCGCGGGCGGGGACGCGCGCGGTATC
>JBNJGB010000001.1:27235-201106 GCA_051747385.1 Myxococcota bacterium | reverse complement strand
CTTGCCCGTGCCCTTGCCTGAAGGAGCGACTCCCGCCGGCGAATCCGGTGCGCGGCCTGGGGCGCCCGCGGTATCGGGCGCCGGTCGCGTTCGCTGGCCACGCCCCCTTGCCTTTGCCCTTGCCCGTGCCCTTGCCTGAAGGAGCGACTCCCGCCGGCGAATCCGGTGCGCGGCCTGGGGCGCCCGCGGTATCGGGCGCCGGTCGCGTTCGCTGGCCACGCCCCCTTGCCTTTGCCCTTGCCCGTGCCCTTGCCTGAAGGGGCGACTCCCGCCGGCGAATCCGGTGCGCGGGCGGGGGGACGGCCGCGACGCGGATATCCCGGCTGGAGCGAGTCGTCCACGTCGTCCACGTCGTCTCGCCGGCACTCGGCGGGTCGTGACCGGTCGACAGGCCTTGTCGGTACTCGTTTCGTGCATTCGGTGTTGACTCGGCCGGCCGTTAATGAGTAAGGCCTCACTCATGGCTCGCCCCACCACCATCGACACGGCCCGGATCGTCGACGTCGCCCGGGACGTCTTCCTGGAGCACGGCGCCGGGGTATCCACGGCCGTGATCGCCCGCGAACTCGGGATCTCCGAGGGCTCCATCTACAAGCGCTTCCCGACCAAGGACGCCCTGTTCCGGGCGGCCCTGGGGCTGCCGGACTGCGCGTTCGTCGACGCCTGGCCGGACCGGGTGGGCGAGGGCGATCCGCGGGCGAACCTGGTCGAGATGGGCGACGCCCTCGTGGAGTACTTCCGCGAGCTCCTCCCCCGGATGGTCATGGTCTGCAGCCGGCCGCACAGCGATCCCCACGAGGCGCTCCGCGCGCAGGAGCACCCGCCGCCCGTGCGGATCATCGAGGCGCTGGTGGCCTACCTGGAGGGCGAGCGCGAGGCCGGTCGGGTGGGCGCCGTCGACGCGCCCGTGACGGCGCGCATGCTGCTGGGGGCGCTCCAGAACCACGCCTTCTTCCAGACCGTCGGGCTCCGCGGGCTCCGGGCGCCGGACGCCGAGGACCTGGTGAGGGGGGTCGTCGACACGCTCTGGGAGGGGATCGCACCGTGAGGTTCACCTGGTCGCCGTTGTCGGCCATGGCGGGCGCCTGGCTCCTGGCCGGGTGCGCCCTCCACGACGTGGAGGAGTCGCCCGAGCCTCCCGCGCCCGTGCCCGAGGGATACAGCCGAGCGGGCGACGCGCCCCTGGACGCGGACGGGTGGTGGCACGCCTTTGGCGATCCCGGCCTGGACGCCGCCATGGCCCGGACCCTGGACGACAACCTGGACCTGGGGAGGGCGTGGGCCCGCGTCGACCAGGCGTCGGCCCTGGCCCGGCAGAGCCGCGCCGGCTGGTGGCCGCAGATCGACGCCTCCCTGGGCGCGCAGAAGCAGCAGCAGCACATCTTCGCCAGCGAGCCCATCGGCAAGATCACCAGCAAGACGAGCATCTTCAACATGAGCGTGGGCGCCTCCTACGAGGTCGACCTGTGGGGGAAGGTGCGCGAGGCCAAGGAGGCCGCGGACCTGGACCTGCAGGCCACCCGGGAGGACCTGGAGTCCCTCGCCGTGACCCTCACGTCCCAGGTCGCCGAGACCTGGTTCGCCCTGGCGGAGCAGCGGGCCCTCCGGGCGCTGCTCGACGAGCAGATCGAGGTGGCGGAGGAGTACCTGGAGCTGGTCTCCCTCCGCTTCCGGCAGGGCTTCGCGTCGGCGCTCGACGTGCGTCAGCAGCGGCAGCAGGTCCGTCGCCTCCAGTCCCAGACGCCGCTCGTGGACGCGCAGATCGACGTGCTGCGGACCCAGCTTGCGGTCCTCCAGGGGCGCGCGCCGAAGGCCGAGGTGGACACCCCCGAGGCCGGCCTGCCGGAGCCGCCCCCGCTGCCGGATCCCGGCGTGCCCGCGGACCTCCTGCAGCGCCGCCCGGACGTGGAGTCGGCCCGTCTCCGGGTCGCGGCGGCCGATCACCGGGTCGGGGTCGCCATCGCGGATCGGTTTCCTGCGCTGCGCTTTTCCGGGAGCACCGGCTTCCAGGATCCGAGCATCGTGGACATCTTCTCGAGCTGGATCTGGAACCTGGCGGCGAACCTGGTGGCGCCCATCGTGGACGGCGGGCGCCGCGCCGCCGAGGTCGATCGGGCCCGCGCCGTCGTGGAGGAGCGCCTGAAGGCCTACGGCCAGACCGTCCTCGTCGCCGTGAAGGAGGTGGAGGACGCCCTGGCCCGGGAGACCTGGCAGCGCCGTCACGTCGAGGCCATCGAGGCCGAGCTGGCCAGCGCCCGGCAGACCCTGGAGGAGGCCCGCACGAGGTATCTCCAGGGATTGATCGACTACCTTCCCGTGTTGACTGCGCTGCAGGGGGTCCAGCAGGCCGAGCAGCGACTGCTCTCGGCCCGCCGTCAGCTCCTGTCCATCCGCATCCAACTGCACCGCGCCCTCGGTGGCACCTGGACCGAGGACCTCGAGCGCGGCGAGGACGCCACCGGAGATCCATCTTGAACGTGCTGCGAACCATCCTGCGAGTCGTGGCGCCCCTGCTCGTCCTCGGCGCGGGGGCCGGAGCCCTGGTCGTCCTGGTCCAGACGAAACCCCAGGCTGCCCGACAGGAGCGGACCGAGACGGCCCCGCTCGTGGAGGTCGTGGAGGCGGAGCCGGGCACGACCACGGTCCGCGTGGAGGCCATGGGCACCGTCGTGCCGGCCCGGCGCGCCGTGATCGTGCCGGAGGTCTCCGGCAAGGTCGTGGAGCAGCACGAGTCGCTGGTCCAGGGCGGCGTCGTGCGCGAGGGTGAGGCGCTCGTGCGGCTCGACGATCGGGACTACGAGCTGATGGTCGACCAGCGGGAGGCCGAGGTCGCGCGGGCCCGCGTGGAGGTCCGCGTCGAGGAGGGTCGGCGTCGCGTGGCGGAGCGCGAGTGGAGCGCCCTCGAGGGGACGCTGCCCGACACCGCGCCGGACGGGGGGCGGGACCTGGCGCTCCGGGATCCGCAGATCCGGGCGGCGAAGGCCTCCCTGGCGGCGGCCCGCAGCGCCGTGGCCCAGGCGAAGCTGAGCGTGGAGCGCACCACGATGGAGGCCCCGTTCAACGCCTACGTGCAGGAGGAGTCCGTGGAGGTGGGCCAGTGGATCGGCCCCCAGTCCCGCGTGGCCACGCTCGTGGGCAGCGACACCTTCTGGGTCGAGGTGGCCGTGCCGGTGGACAACCTGCCGTGGATCCCCATCCCGGGCACCAACGCGCCGGAGGGGGAGGGGGCGCCGGCGCGGATCGTCCACGAGGCGGGCCTGGCGACGCACATCGAGCGGACGGGGCGGATCATCCGGCTCCTCCCCGACCTGGATCCGCGGGGGCGCATGGCCCGCCTGCTCGTGGCGGTGGACGATCCCCTCGGCCTCGAGCAGCCCCCGGAGGAGCGCGACTCCCCGCTGCTGGTGGGGGCCTACGTCCGGGTGGAGATCTCGGGTCGCACCCTCCCGGAGGCCGTGAAGGTGCCGCGCACGGCCCTGCGCGACGGCCGCGACGTGTGGGTCGTGGACGAGGACGAGCACCTCCGGGTCCGCCCGGTGGAGATCGCCTGGCGGGACGAGGAGCACGTGCTGGTCACCGCGGGGCTCGAGCCCGGAGAGCGCATCGTCACGTCGCCGCTGGCGACGCCGGTCCCGGGGATGGATCTCCGCGTGACCGGCGGACAGGCGGCCGCGTCGTCGTCGACCGATGGCGCCCCGGCCCAGGCCCGGCCGGAAAACGAGCCCACGAAGGTCACACGCTGAGGGGCGGGGAGGAGTGTCCATGGAGGAGGACGAGACCCGCCGCGGCGTCATCGCCTGGATGACCCGGAACACGGTGGCCGCCAACCTGCTCATGGCCGTGCTCGTCATCGGCGGGCTGGTCGTCGGCCGGATGGTCAAGCAGGAGGTGTTCCCCGAGTTCGAGATGGAGTGGATCCAGGTCCAGGTCGTCTACCCCGGGGCCAGCCCCGAGGAGGTCGAGGAGGGCATCGTCCTCGCCATCGAGGAGGAGGTCCGGGGCCTGGACGGCGTGAAGCGGGTCGTCTCCAGCGCCGCCGAGGGCGTGGGCAGCGTCTACGTGGAGGTCCTCCTGGGCGAGGACGTGGGCCAGGTGCTCACGGACGTGAGGACCGCCGTCGACCGCATCACCTCCTTCCCCGAGGCCGCCGAGCGGCCCATCGTGAGCCAGCTCACGAACCGCCGGGAGGTGCTGTCCGTCGCCATCCACGGCGATCTCGAGGAAGGGGTCCTCAAGGAGCTGGCGGAGCGCTTCCGGGATCGACTCCTGCAGGACGACGCCATCACCCAGGTGGAGCTGGGCAGCACGCGGCCGGTGGAGATCAGCGTCGAGGTGCCCCGGCAGATCCTCCGCACCTACGGGCTGACCCTCGACGGCATCGCCGCGAAGGTACGCCGGACGGCCGTCCAGGTCCCCGGCGGCACCGTGAAGACCCCCGGCGGGGAGGTCCTGCTCCGGACCGACGAAAAGCGCGACCTGGGCGGCGAGTTCCGGGACATCCCCGTGGTGGCGGGGCCGGACGGCACCCGCGTGCTCCTGGGGGACGTGGCGACCATCGTGGACGGCTTCCAGGACGTGGATCGCTGGGCCACGTTCGACGGCGAGCGGGCCATCCTCGTGCAGGTCTTCCGCGTCGGCGACGAGACGCCCCTGACCGTCGCCGAGGCGGTGAAGGAGCACATGCACACCTTCGAGCAGTCGCTCCCCGAAGGTGTCGAGCTGGGCGTCACCAACGATCGCTCCGAGATGTACCGCGACCGCATGAACCTCCTCCTGCGGAACGCGGCCATCGGCCTGGTGCTGGTGCTCATGGTCCTGGGCCTGTTCCTGGAGCTGCGCCTGGCCTTCTGGGTGACCCTGGGCATCCCCATCTCGTTCGCCGGCGCGCTCCTGTTCATGCCCGCCCAGGGCGTGTCGCTGAACATGATCTCGCTGTTCGCGTTCATCGTGACCCTGGGCATCGTGGTCGACGACGCCATCGTCGTCGGCGAGAACATCTACGAGTACCGCCAGAAGGGACTCCCCTTCCTGCACGCCGCCATCGAGGGCGCACGGCACGTGGCGGTCCCCGTGACGTTTTCGATCCTCACGACGGTCGTCGCCTTCTCGCCGCTCCTGTTCGTCCCCGGGTTCATGGGGAAGTTCTTCGGCGTCATCCCGGCCATCGTCATCACGGTGCTGCTCATCTCCCTGGTGGAGTCCCTGTTCATCCTCCCGGCCCACCTGAGCCACGAGTCGCGCCGGCCGAAGCGCGGGCTCCTCCGGGTGGCCTGGATGCTGGTCGGCGCCCTGCTGCTGCCCCTGAAGCCGCTCCTCTGGCTCTTCGACCGGAGCAGCAAGGCGTTTTCCCGGGGCCTCCAGTGGGTCATCGAGCACGTCTACGAGCCCACCATGGAGTTCGGGCTCCGGCAGCGCTATCTCACGCTCTCGGTGGGCCTCGCCACGCTCCTGGGCGTCGCGGGGATCATCGCCGGCGGGCGCATCAGCTTCTCCTTCATGCCCAGCATCGAGTCGGATCGCATCGTCGCCACGGCGATGCTCCCCTTCGGGAGCCCGGCCGAGCGCACCGAGCGCATTCAGGCGCGCCTCGTCGACGGCATCCGGGCGGTCATGGAGGAGCACGGGGGCGAGGAGGTCCTGAGCCGCGGCATCTACGCCCGCATGGGGCAGGGCATGCCGTCGGGCGGTCCGCTGGCGCAGACGCGCGAGCAGCCCGGCGGCCACCTCACCAGCGTGCAGGTGCGCCTGGTCCCGGCGGATCAGCGCGACCTTTCGTCGTCCGGGATCGTCGACCTGTGGCGCGAGGAGGTGGGCGAGATCCCCGGCGTCGAGGTCCTGAGCTTCCGCGCCAACATCGGGCCGAACGTGGGCGCGCCCGTGGACATCCAGCTCAGCCACCGGGACGTGGACACGCTCCACGAGGCGGCGGACGATCTCGCCGAGCGCCTGGATACCTACGCGGGCGTCTACGACGTGGACCCGGGGTACTCCGAGGGGAAGCCCCAGCTCGACCTCACCCTGAAGCCCACGGCGCGGGCGCTCGGCCTGACGGCGGCGGACCTCGCCAGCCAGGTGCGATCGGCGTTCTTCGGCGCGGAGGCCCTCCGCCAGCAGCGCGGACGCGACGAGGTGAAGGTCTACGTGCGGCTGCCCGAGTCCCAGCGTCGCTCCGAGCACGACATCGAGGCGCTCCTGATCCGCACCCCGGACGGGGGCGAGATCCCGCTCGGGGTGGCGGCCGAGGTGGAGCGCGACCGCGCCCCGACGGTCATCAGCCGGTCCGACGGCCGCCGCGTCGTGAGCGTGACGTCCGAGGTGGACGAGGAGATCACGACGGGCACGGAGGTCACGGGCTCGGTGGTCGACGAGGTCATGCCCGGCCTGCTGGACCGCTACCCGGGCCTGAGCTACGGCTTCGAGGGCGAGCAGAAGGAGCGGCAGGAGGCCCTGGGCAGCCTGAAGCTCGGGTTCCTGCTGGCCATGGTCGTGATCTACGCGCTGCTGGCCATCCCGTTCCGCAGCTACACCCAGCCTTTCGTGGTCATGGCGGCCGTCCCCTTCGGGGTCGTGGGCGCTGTCATCGGGCACCTCATCATGGGCTTCGGCCTGTCGGTGGTCAGCATGATGGGCATCGTGGCCCTCGCCGGGGTCGTGGTGAACGACTCCCTGGTCCTGGTCCACGCGGCCAACGAGTTCCGCCACGAGGATGGCATGGCCCCGCTCGAGGCGGTCAAGGCCGCCGGCGCCCGCCGCTTCCGGCCCATCCTGCTCACGTCGCTCACCACCTTCTTCGGGCTCATGCCGATGATCCTGGAGACCTCCGTCCAGGCCCGCTTCCTCATCCCCATGGCGGTCAGCCTGGGCTTCGGCATCCTGTTCGCCACCTTCATCATCCTGGGGCTCGTGCCGGCGTTCTACCTCATCGTCGAGGACGTCCGGCGCGCGCTCGGCCTCCGCAGCGGCGGGGTCGACAGGGACGGCGGAGACCGGCCGGAGCCCGAGCCGGATGATCCGGGCGAGCCGGTGACGGTGCGGCCCTGAGCGGGGGCGGCCCTGTCTGTCCAGGGCGGTCGCAAAGTCGACCGCCCTCCCTTGCCTTTGCCCTTGCCCGTGCCCTTGCCTGCTCTCAGACGCGCAAAACCCATCGTTTCCGAGCGGGTGCAATCCGGCGCCGGGCGCCGTACCGCCGCACGGCCCTCACCTTTCCGACTTCGCGATTGCCCTGCCTGTCTGCCGATCCGCCGTTGACGGTGGAGCGCCGGACGCCGATCCTGTCCCCCGATCATGCACACCGAATCGGACATCGATCTCGGGGGCGCGACCGACCCGCGCTTTCCCTTCGGCTTTCCCGTGTCCACCGCCGCCTGGCGCGAATACGACGGGGACGATCTGCTCACCTCTGCCGGGACGGCGGGGCGCGACTTCGCCCTGCGCCTCCTGGGGGCGCGGGTCAACCGCCGGCGCCGGGAGACGGGCGAGGAGCCGCTCCGCGCGGGCGAGCTCCTCGTCATGGCGCTGCTGCACGAGATCCTCCGCTACATCATGGAGGAGTACTGCGACCGGCAGCGTCGGGGCGCCTGCCGGCGCGCCGTGGAGTGGTCGGACGAGCGACGCGGGGAGCCGACGTCCGGCCGGTGCGCCGACGCCTTCGCCGACGCGTTCGTCTCCATGGGCACCATGGACACGCCGAGGGCGGCCGAGGAGATGGTCCTGGTGGCCCTGGCGGCCGAGAACCCGGCCCTCGAGCCCTACCGTGAGCTGATCGACGATCGGCCCCTGCAGGACGCCGCGCCCTATCCGGAGCTCGTCGAGGCGCTGGAGGCCTACTTCGCCGGACAGCCGCCCGTGGACGGCGTCGGCCTGACCCTGTTCCGGGTCCTGCGGGCGCCCATGGAGGCGTCCCCGGACTCCCTCGCGGGTCAGCTCGACTACATCCTGGAGCACTTCCGGGCGCTGCTCCCGCCGTGGCTGGTGCGCCGGCTGCTCACGACGCGGGACGTGCTGCACGAGGAGACGCAGGCGCGCGGCGGCCCGCCCGGGGTCTCGCCCGTCCTGCGCTTCGGGGCCCCCACGGAGGAGGAGGCCGAGCGCTTCACGGCCGACCGGGAGTGGATGTCGGACGTGGTGCTGATGGCCAAGCTGGGCCACGTGTGGCTCCACCAGCTGTCGCGCTGGTACGGACGGTCCATCACGCGCCTGGACCAGATCCCGGACGAGGAGCTGGATCGGCTGGCGCGCTGGGGCTTCACCGCCCTGTGGATCATCGGCGTCTGGGAGCGCTCCCCGGCGTCCCGGGAGATCAAGCGGCGGACGGGCAACGAGGACGCCCTGGCGTCGGCCTACTCTCTGTACGACTACGTCATCGCCGAGGACCTGGGCGGCGAGGAGGCCTATCGGGACCTGAGCGGCCGGGCGTGGGACCGGGGCATCCGCCTGGCCACGGACATGGTGCCGAACCACACCGGGATCTACTCCAAGCTCGTGATGGAGCGCCCGGACTGGTTCGTCCAGGTCGACCACCCACCGTTCCCGGGCTACTCGTTCACGGGGCCCGACCTCTGCCCGGAGCCGGGCGTGGAGCTTCGCATCGAGGACGGGTACTGGACCCGGCAGGACGCCGCCGTGGTCTTCGAGCGCCGCCAGGGGGGCGACGTCCGCTACATCTACCACGGCAACGACGGCACCCACATGCCGTGGAACGACACGGCCCAGCTGGACTACCTGAACGGGGAGGTCCGCGAGGCCATCGTCCAGACGATCCTGCAGGTGGCGCGCAGGTTCCCCATCATCCGCTTCGACGCGGCCATGACCCTCGCGAAGCGGCACGTCCAGCGCCTCTGGTATCCGCCGCCGGGGGAAGGCGGGGCCATCCCGTCCCGCGCCCGCTTCGGCATGACCCACGAGGAGTTCGAGCGGCGCCTGCCGAAGGAGTTCTGGCGCGAGGTGGTCGACCGCGTGCAGCAGGAGGCGCCGGACACCCTGCTCCTGGCCGAGGCGTTCTGGCTCATGGAGGGCTACTTCGTGCGGACCCTGGGCATGCACCGGGTCTACAACAGCGCCTTCATGAACATGCTCAAGATGGAGGACAACGCCGAGTACCGGGACACGGTGAAGAACGTCCTGGAGTTCTCGCCCCAGGTGCTCGAGCGGTTCGTGAACTTCATGTCGAACCCGGACGAGCGCACGGCCATCGAGCAGTTCGGTTCGGGGGACAAGTACTACGGCGTCGCCCTGCTCCTGGTGACCATGCCGGGCCTGCCCATGTTCGGCCACGGGCAGATCGAGATGTTCACCGAGAAGTACGGCATGGAGTTCGGGCGCGCGTACCGGGACGAGGATCCGGACCGGGGGGCCGTGGACCGCCACCGGCGGGAGATCTTCCCCCTGATGCGCAAGCGCCACCTGTTCAGCCACGCGGAGCACTTCGCCCTGTACGACTTCCGCACGTCCGGCCCGGACGACGGCGCCTGCGACGAGAACGTCTTCGCCTACTCCAACCGGGCCGGGGACGAGCGGGCCGTGGTGTTCTACCACAACGCCTACGCCGAGACGGCGGGCTGGATCCGCACGTCCACGCCCATCCACGTCGCCACCGGCGGCGGCGTGGACCTCGTGCGGCGAACCCTGGGCGAGGCCCTGGGCCTTCGGGGCGAGGACGGCGTCCTGTATCGCTTCCGCGACCACGGCTCGGGGCTCGAGTTCCTGCGCTGGGGGCGCGACCTGATCGAGCACGGCCTGTGGGTGTCCCTGGGCGCCTACGACTATCACGTGTTCCTGGACTTCGCGGACGTGGACGCCTCCGACGAGACGTGGCGCCGCCTCGCGCAGCGGCTGGACGGTCGCGGCGTCCCGAGCCTGGAGGCCGAGCGCCGGGCCCTGCTCCTGGAGCCCGTGACCCGCGCCTTCGGTGACTTCGTCCGCGCCGTGCGCGACGGCAAGTCCGCAGAGAAGCCGCTCCGCGCCTTCCTGGACGTGGCGGGCGTGGAGCGGCCGAAGCCCGCCCTGAAGGCCCTGGAGCGCGGCCTGGAGACCCGCGAGCGGCTGGAGGACGCCCTGTCCGACGCCCCGAAGGTGGTGGACGACCTCCTGCCCGAGTCGGACGCGCCGCTGGCGACCGTCCTGAGCGTCCTCCGCGCGCTCCCCACCGACCGAGTGGGGGAGTGGACCCTCGCCTCGGTCGCGGCCGACACCCTGGACGCGCCCGAGCTGGCCGGCCTGGTGCCGCTGCTGTTGGACGAGGACCTGGAGACCGACGACGTGGGCCTCCTGGAGGCCGCGCGGGACTTCCTGGGCGTCCACGACTACGAGGGCACCGAGTGGTTCACGGCCGAGCGCCTCGAGGCCCTGGTCGACGGCCGGCGCGTCGCGTGCGTGCTGGATGCCCTGGAGGTGAAGAAGCCCTCGCCGAAGGCCCTGCGCGCCTGCCGCGCCGACGCCGAGCGCTGGCGCGTGGCCGCCGACGCCTCCGGCTATCGCTTCGCGGACCTCCTCGCGGCCTTCGACGAGTCGCCCGAGGAGCCGCCCCCCCGGCAGGACGAGGGCCTCGCGCAAAGGCGCAAGGACGCCAAGGAGTAGGACCGCCGTCCCCGGCTCACAGTCCTACTCGGGTGGCCTCGTGGTCGTGGACGTGGACGAACCGCTCCCGCCGGAGGTTCCGCTGCGCGGGCGGGGACGCCCACGGTCCCGGGCGCCGGTCGCGTTTCCTGGGACAGCGGGTGACCCGGCGCCGGACCGGGAGGGCACGACGAGATGCCTCCCCTTTGCGGCTCGGCGTCCCGGCGCGAGCTTCCCGTTGCGCGAGCGGGCGGCTCAGGCCCGGAGGTGCTCGACGGTCTCGGCGTAGGTGGCCCGCTTCTGCTTCGCCTCCTCGAGGCGCTCGCGGTCGGAGGCGACGACCTCGGCCGGGGCGTTCTGGAGGAACTTCTCGTTGGAAAGCTTCTTGTCCAGCTTCCCGATCTCCTTGTCGAGCTTGCCCATGGCCTTCTCGAGGCGGGCGACCTCCTCGTCCAGGTCCACCACGCCCTCCAGGGGGATGTAGACCGTGCAGTCGCCGGCCACGGACACGGCGCTGCGGGGGGGACGCGGGGCGTCGACGCCGGTCTCCAGGTCCTCGACGCGGGCCAGGTGGGCGAGGTAGTCCGCGGCGCTCGACACCAGGCCGGCCGTGGCCTCGTCCGGGGCGGACACGACGACCTTCAGGCCGACCTTGGGCGAGATGCGGTTCTGGCCGCGGACGGTGCGGACGGCGTCGATGACGCCGATGACCTGGTCCAGGCTGGCGCGAGCCTCGGCGTCCACGCGGCGCTCGTCCGGCTCCGGCCAGGGGGCGACCACCAGGCTCGGCGCGGGCCGGTCCGCCAGGGGCAGCCGCGTCCAGATCTCCTCGGTGACGAAGGGCATGAACGGGTGCAGCAGGCGCAGCGCCCGGTCCAGGACGTGGAGCAGCACCTTCCGCGTGTGCTCGGCCGGCCCCTCGTCGCCGCGGAGCGTCGTCTTGGACAGCTCCAGGGTCCAGTCGCAGAAGTCGCTCCAGAAGAAGTGGTAGACGGCGTGGGACGCCTCGTCGAGGCGGTAGCCTTCCAGGGCGTCCGTCGCCTTGCGGATGGTGTCGTCCAGGCCGTGGAGGATCCAGCGGTCCGCGACGGACAGCGAGTCGGCGTCGTCCAGGTCCAGGGGCGCGGGCTCGTGGCCGGCCGGGACGTTCATCAGCACGAAGCGCGCGGCGTTCCAGATCTTGTTGGCGAAGTGGCGATAGCCCTCCACCCGCTTCATGCTCAGGCTCACGTCGCGCGCCTGGGCCGCCATGGTGGCCAGGGTGAAGCGCAGGGCGTCGGCGCCGTACCGATCGCTCACGTCCAGCGGGTCGATGACGTTGCCGCGCGTCTTCGACATCTTCTGGCCGTGCTCGTCGCGCACCATGCCGTGGAGGTAGATGACCCGGAACGGCACGTCGCCCATGAAGCGCAGGCCCATCATCATCATCCGGGCGACCCAGAAGAAGATGATGTCGAAGCCGGTCTCCATCACGGAGGTCGGATAGAAGGTCTTCAGGGCCTTCGTCTCGTCCGGCCAGCCCAGGGTCGAGAACGGCCACAGCCCGGACGAGAACCACGTGTCCAGCACGTCCTCGTCCTGGCGGAGGGCCTTGGCGCCGCAGGCCTCGCAGGCCTCGGGGTCCTCCATGGTCACCGTGACGTGGTCGCAGGCGTCGCAGAACCACGCCGGGATCTGGTGCCCCCACCACAGCTGGCGGCTGATGCACCAGTCGCGGATGTTCTCCATCCAGTGGTAGTAGACCTTCTCCCACTCCTCGGAGATGAAGCGCGTCCGACCGGAGCGCACGGCCTCGACGGCCGGCTCCGCCAGGGGCTGCACCTTCACGTACCACTGGTCCGACAGCATCGGCTCCACGGGGACGCCGGAGCGCTGGCAGTGACCCACGGCGTGGGCGTGGTCCTCCACCTCGACGAGGAGTCCCAGGGCGTCCAGGTCCTCCACGACGTGCTCGCGGGCCTGGAAGCGGTCCATGCCGCGGTACCTCTCCGGCGCGGCGTCGGAGATCCTCGCGTCCTCGTCCAGGACGGAGATCATCTCCAGGCCGTGGCGCTTGCCCACCTCGAAGTCGTTGAAGTCGTGGGCCGGCGTCACCTTCACGGCGCCCGTGCCGAACTCCGGGTCCACCAGGATCTCGTCGGCGACGATGGGGATCTTCCGCCCGGTCAGCGGCAGGTCCACCGTCTTCCCGATGAGGTGCCCGTAGCGGTCGTCGTCCGGGTGTACGGCGACGGCGGTGTCGCCGAGCATGGTCTCCGGCCGCGTCGTGGCCACCACCAACTTCTCGTCGGAGCCCGTGACCGGATAGGCCATGTGCCACAGGTGGCCCTGGACGTCCTCGTACTCCACCTCCAGGTCGCTCAGCACCGTGTGGATGCCGGGCGACCAGTTCACCAGGCGCTTGTCCCGGTAGATGAGGCGGTCGTGGTACAGGTCCACGAAGACCTTGCGGACGGCCCTGGACAGGCCCTCGTCCATGGTGAACCGCTCGCGGTCCCAGTCCACGGAGATGCCGAGCTTGTCCATCTGTTCGGTGATCCGGGCGTGGTAGGCGTCCTTCCACTCCCAGACCTTCTCGAGGAACTTCTCCCGGCCCAGGTCGTGGCGGCTCAGGCCCTCCTCGGCCAGCTTGCGCTCCACCACCATCTGCGTGGCGATGCCGGCGTGATCCGTCCCGGGCATCCAGAGGGTGTTGTAGCCCTGCATCCGCCGCCACCGCGTCAGCACGTCCTCGATGGTCAGCGTCAGCGCGTGGCCGATGTGCAGCGACCCCGTCACGTTCGGTGGCGGGATCATGATGGAGAACGGCTCGCGGTCCGACTCGTCCTCGGCGTGGAAGTAGCCCTCGCGGACCCAGACGGGGTACCAGCGCCGCTCCACGTCCTCGTGCTCGTAGGCCTTCGGCAGCTCGCTCACGCGTCACCTTCCTCGGTCAGCCTGCGGATCTCCTCGCGGATGAGGTCCTCGGCGAGCTCCGGGACCACCTTCCACACCACGGGCTCCGCGATGGGGCCCAGGAGCTCCCGGGTCCGCTCGGACAGCTCCCGGCGCAGCTCCTCTGTGGCGGCAGCTTCTACCGCGCCTCCGTCGCCCTGGCCAAGGCCCTTCTGCGCCGCCGCCAGGGCGTCGGGGAGGGCCCGCTCCACGGCCGCGTCCACGGCCGCCTCCAGGCGCCGCTCCACCAGGGCGTCCACCCGCTCCGCCACGGCCCGCTCCACCAGCGCGGGGAGGCGCTCCTCGACGGCGCGGGCCACCAGGTCCTCGATCGGCCTGTCGCCGCCGGGCGCAGTCGGCAGCCTCGGCCTCCCGGTCGCCCGGGAGGCCTCCGGCGGCCCGTCCACCGTCCTCGCGGGCCGCCACAGCGGCGTGTCCGTGCGGTCTCGCTCGATCTCCGTGGCCGCGTCCACCTCCACCGTCGCCTCCCGGGGCCGGCCCAGGAGCCCGCGGACCCGCTCCAGGAGGTCGTGTTGCTCGAAGGGTCGCGTCAGGACGTCCTGGATGCCCACGTGGAGCATGCGCTCCATGTCCGGCCGCTCCCAGTCGGGCTGGATGAGCAGGATGGGCGTGGACGCCGTCCCCGGGTCGCCGCGCAGGGCCTCGGCCAGGGCGAAGCCGTCCAGCCCGGGCAGGCCCGAGTCCACCACCACGAGCGCCGGCGGATCGTCTCGCGCGGCGGTCAGGGCCGAGCGGCCGTCCGAGACGCACTCCACCGCCAGGTCCGCGGCGCCCAGGGTCATCCGGATGAGCATCTGGAGCGTCGGGCTGGGCTGCGCGACCAGGACCCGCCGCCTCACTCCTCGCCTGGCCACGGGCGCACCTCCTCGGGAGGCGGGAGCATGAAGGTCGACACCTCCATGAGGATGGCGCGGAGGGCGTCGGGCTCTCCGTCCCGGAGCACCTGCAGCGGCGTGCGCCGGCGCAGGTTCGGGATGGGGTTGTGGAGCCACGCCTCCGGGTCCGGGAAGATCAGCAGCACCGAGCGCCAGATGTCCGAGGGAACCTCGGGGTCGCCCTCCTGCGCGTCGGGGCGGGTCTCGTGCCGCAGATCGGGCGGCACGGAGGGCCAGTAGACCTCCAACAGGCGCTCGTAGAAGGCATCCCAGTCGGGCAGATCGCTCATGGGCCCCTCATAGCACGAACCCGGGAGCCCGTGAACGTGCGCCGGGCTCCCCAGCAGGGCGGTCGCAAAGTCGACCGCCCTCCCTTGCCCTTGCCCGTGCCCTTGCCTGCTCTCAGACGCGCAAGACCCATCGTTTCCGAGCGGGTGCATTCCGGCGCCGGGCGTCGTACCGCCGCGCGGCCCACGCTTCTCCGACCTTGCGATTGCCCTGGCCTCCACAGGCCCGCAGGGCCAGGCCGCAGCGGCGATTCCGGTTGACCGGGTCCCCGCCGGCGCGTATCTGTCTCCGTGCAGTTCGAGTAGACCGGATGGTCGCCGGCTCGGGGCCTCGGCCCCGGGCGGGAGGAAAGTCCGAGCTCCACAGGGCAATGGTGCTGGCTAACGGCCAGCGGGGGCGACCCCAGGGAAAGTGCCACAGAGAGCAGACCGCCTCCCGGAGCGCCTCGGCGCTCCCAGGAGGTAAGGGTGAAAGCGTGAGGTAAGAGCTCACGGGTCCCCCATGGTGACATGGGGGATCGGTAAACCCCACCTGGAGCAAGATCGAATGGGGGCTGACCGCCAGGTCACGGACGGCCCGTCCGAGTCCCCCGGGAGTATCGCTCGAGCGGCGGAGTAATCCGTCGCCTAGATGAATGGCCACCGCCGGTGGAAGGGCGACCGACCACCGGGACAGAACTCGGCTTACAGGCTGCTCGGACTGCACCCATCACACACGTCCCGACCGCATCGGCGTCTCGCCTCGTGGTCGTGGACGTGGTCGTCAGTCGTGGTCGGAATCCGGCCGACCGCCGGGGACGGCTCTCGGGACCCCGCGGTCTCGCGGACAGTCGTGCGCCAAGACGCGAAGGCCAGCGAATTGCTCGCACACCGGTTCGGCTGAGAATGTCGGGTCACCGGCAGGCCCACAGCGAGCATGCCGGGCCGAAGCATGCCGTTTTCCTTTGCGTCTTCGCGTCTTTGCGCGAGCCCTTCGTCTTGCGACATGTGACGAACTGTGAGCCGGAGACGGCGGTCCTACTGCGCGGCCGCCTGCTCCTGCTCGGCGTCGCCGTTCGGCTCGCTACCGCTGTCGTCGAAGTAGATGAACCGCTGGCAGGCGGGGCAGGTCTCCAGGGTCTCGCCGCGCTGGACCTGGATGAAGAGCTGTGGCGGCAGGCGCATCTGGCAGCCGCTGCACTTGCCGTCGAAGGCCGGCACGACGGCGCGGCCTTCACGGCCCTTGAGGACCCGCTTGTAGCGGCGCACGAGGCTGGGCTTGAGGCGCTCCTCGATGCCCTTCTTGTTGGCGGCGATCTCGTCGATCTGCCCGTCCAGCTCGTTCAGCCGATCGGCGCTGGCCGCCTCCTCGCGCTCCACCTCTGCCTGGAGGTCCCGGAGCTTCTCCTCCTGCGCGGCGATGGACTCCTGGTACTCGTCCATGGCGCCCGCCAGGCGCTTCAGCTCCTGCTGATCCTCGTCGTACTTCTTGCGGAGGGCGTCCAGCTCCCGCTGCATCGCCGCGTACTCCTTGGTGCGGGTCACGGCGTTGAGCTTGTGCTTGGCGTGGCTGATGCGCTCCGCGTCGCTGTCGAGGTCGTGCTGCTTGTCGGAGTAGAACCGCTCGGCCTCGGCCAGCTTCTCGCGCTTCTCGGCGAGCTCTCCGCCCATCCGCTCGAGGATCGTCTTCAGCCGATCCAGGTTCGCCGACAACTCGTCCCGTTGGACCTGCTGCCCCCGGATCTGATCGTCGACCTGCTGAAGCTCGATCAGGGCCTTGATGGTGTCCCTCACTGTCTCCTCCAAGCGTTCTCTGCGGCGACGGGCCCCCGCGTCGTGTGCCACTCGTCCCTGCCCCGGAACGACGAAGGCGCCGCCCATGCGGGCGACGCCGTGTCTGTGTGGGTAGGGATCTGTTGGTGGTCGAACGCGGGCAATGAAGCGTCCCTCTCGAATTGCGAAACCGTGGGCCCACCTGGATTCGAACCAGGGACCAACCGGTTATGAGCCGGCGGCTCTGACCGCTGAGCTATGGGCCCAACCCAGAGCCCCGGTGCTTCAAACACACCGCCGTGACCGAAGTCAAGGTCGGCGTCGGGAGCGCGACGCGGGACGCCGCGCCCCCTCTGGAGTTCAACTCTCCACGAAGCTCTTGAGCTTCTTGGCGCGCGTCGGATGCCGCAGCTTCCGCAGCGCCTTGGCCTCGATCTGTCGGATGCGCTCGCGGGTGACGAAGAAGTCCTGGCCCACCTCCTCGAGGGTGTGATCCGACTTCTCGCCGATCCCGAACCGCATGCGCAGCACCTTCTCCTCGCGCGGCGTCAGGGTGGCGAGCACCTTGCGCGTCTGCTCGGAGAGGTTCATCGAGATCACCGCGTCCGCGGGGGACATGATGCGCTTGTCCTCGATGAAGTCGCCGAGGTGGCTGTCCTCCTCCTCGCCGATGGGCGTCTCCAGGCTGATGGGCTCCTTGGCGATCTTGAGGACCTTGCGGACCTTCTCGACCGGCATGTCCATCTTCTGGGCGATCTCCTCCGGCGTGGGCTCCCGACCCAGCTCCTGCACCAGGTAGCGGCTGGTGCGGATGAGCTTGTTGATCGTCTCGATCATGTGGACCGGGATGCGGATGGTCCGGGCCTGATCCGCGATGGCGCGGGTGATGGCCTGCCGGATCCACCAGGTCGCGTAGGTGGAGAACTTGTAGCCGCGACGGTACTCGAACTTGTCCACGGCCTTCATGAGGCCGATGTTGCCCTCCTGGATGAGGTCCAGGAACTGAAGGCCGCGGTTCGTGTACTTCTTGGCGATGGAGACCACGAGGCGGAGGTTCGCCTCCACCAGCTCCGTCTTGGCCTTCTCGGCCTTCTTCTCGCCCACGAGGACGCGGTTGTAGACCTGCCGCATGGTCGCCAGGCTCATGCCGGCGTTCTTCTGGACCTTCAGCAGGCGCTTGTGGTTCGCCCCGATGACGCGGGCGCCCTCGAGGAGGGCCTCCGCCGTGATGCCGTGCTCCGCCTGGAGCTGCGTGTCGAAGGCCTTGTTCCGCTTGGCGTTGTCCGCGAGCTGGCGGACTTGCTTGGTGGCCAGGCCCAGGCGGCGCTCCACCCGGCGGATCTCGTTTTCCGCCTTCTGGAGCTTCTTCACGAACGACTTGAAGCCGCCGACCACCTTGTCCAGGTGCTTCTTGTTCCATCGTAGCTCGCGGAAGGCCGCCTTCATGGCCTCCACGTGCTCGCGCCGGGTCTCCACCATGGCGTCGTAGCCGTCGGCGCCCGGGTCCATCTGCGAGATG
Source organism: Myxococcota bacterium (assembly GCA_051747385.1). GTDB lineage: Bacteria > Myxococcota_A > UBA9042 > PHBI01 > JACKFB01 > JBNJGB01. The sequence goes on along the minus strand of JBNJGB010000001.1, from coordinate 183,164 downwards.
CGCTGGCGCAGGTCCGTGGCCTTGTCGTGGTGGTCGCGGGCACGGCCGAAGGCGTCCAGGGTCGCGGCCAGCAGCCGCTCGTCCTCGATGTCGCCGGAGCCGTCCTCGCCCTCCAGGTCCTTCACGATGTCTCGGAGGTTCTTGTGGCCCTCCTTGATGGGCTCCTCGAGGCCCAGGATCCTCTCCACGACCCAATCGGTCTCCAGGAGGACGTCCATGACCTCGAGCTCACCCTGCTCGATCCGCTTGGCGATCTCGATCTCGCCCTCGCGGGTCAGCAGGCTCACCGACCCCATCTTGCGGAGGTACATCCGCACCGGGTCGTTGGTCTTCAGCGCGTCCGACGACGTGTCCACGCGGGCCGCCGGCTTCCGCAGGGCCGCCCGCTCCTGATCGGCCTCCGTGGTCTTCCGCCCCTTCGTGTCGCCGGTGACCTCGATGTTGTACTTCTCCTTGAGGTACTCGACCAGCAGGTCGAGCTTCTCCTGGTCGAGCGCTCCATCGGGCAGGATCCGGTGGATGTCGTCGGTCGACACCACGCCCCGCTCGGTACCGAGCTTGACCAGCTTCTTGAACTCTCGCGTCTTGTTTAGCTTGGCCATGGTTCCCCTCAGGAGCCCTTGATCTGCTCGCGCTTAGCCGCCAGCGCGCGCAACTCGCGGATCGCGCGAAGCTGCTCTTCCTCGTCTGTGGCGTCAGACACCCTACGTCGCATGCTGCCCGAATCCCGCCGTAGGCGGCGGTCGGTCAGGATGCCAACAACGTTTTCGAACGAAGCCTTCCAATCCTCCACGACAGGCTCTCGCAGCCGCTCGACGATCGGACCCTTCAGCTCCGGGTCTTCGATATCACCGATGAATGCAGCGGGGTCGACGTGCCGTGGCTCCCCGTCCCCTTCCGGGAGGAGCCGCTCGATGGCGTCGCGTACGCGCTCGGACGTGACGGTCCGCCGCAGGTCGCGCGCCATGTACAGGAGGCGAGCGTCCGGATGAAGCAACACGAGGACCAGCAGCTGGATTTCCGCGTTCGGCGGGGGCGGCTCCGCCGGTCGCGGCGGCGGAGCGGGTACTGGACCCGTGGGACCGGGCGCCGTGGGGCCACGCCGGCGGAAGTCCGCCTGGCGCAGGAAGTCCGCCAGGGTGCGCTCGTCGAGGCCCAGGCGCTGGGCCAGGCCGCGCTGGCGTAGCAGCCGCTCGCGGCGATCGTCGATGCCCCGGAGCACCGGCGCCAGGCGATCGACGGCCCGGGGCGCGGCCGCCCGGGGGTCCTCGTCGAAGCGAAGCTCCTCCAGGGCGTGCTCCACGACGTAGTCCCAGCCGGGGGTGGCGGCGGCCATGACCTCACGGAGCGCGTCCGCGCCGCGCTCCGCCACGAAGCTGTCCGGATCCTCGCCGTCCGGCAGCGTGGCCACGGACACCCGCATCCCCTCGGCCATGGCGGCCGGGACCGCCTTGAGGGCCGCTGCCCGGCCCGCCGAGTCGCCGTCGTACAGCAGGACGACCCGCTCGGCCATGCGGCGCAGGCGCTGGCACTGCTCGGGCGTGAGCGCCGTGCCCATGGGCGCCACCACGTGTTCGATCCCGGCCTGGGAGAGCATCAGCACGTCCACGTTGCCCTCGACCACCACGGCCTCGCCCACCTGACGGATGGCGCGGCGCGCCTCGTGGAGGCCGAACAGGGTGCGCCCCTTGTCGTAGACGGGCGTCTCCGGCGAGTTGATGTACTTGGCCGGCTTCCGGTCTCCGTCCTCCTCCGGGGAGGGGAGGGCGCGCCCGCCGAAGGCGATGGTCTCCCCGGCGAGGTTCCGGATGGGGAACACGAGGCGGTTGCGGAACCGGTCGTAGTGTCCGCTGCCGGACTTGCGCGGGGCCACGAGGCCTGCCGTCTCGGCCAGCTTCACGCTGAAGCCCGCCGCGGCCAGGTGGCGGGACAGGGCCTCCCAGGCGTCGGGCGCGAAGCCCAGGCCGAAGCGCTTGACGGTCTCCCCGTTCAGCCTGCGCTCGCGCACGTACGCGCGACACGGATCTCCCTGGAGTCCCTGGAGCGTCTCCTGGAAGAACTCCTGCGCGGCCCGGTTGATGGCGAAGAGGGACTCCTTCTGCTTCCGGCGCTTGAAGCCGCCGACCCCGCTCGGCCGGTCGCCGCCCGCAGCGGGGCCCTCGGGCAGGGTGATCCCCGCTCGCTCGGCGAGATGGCGCACGGCCTCGACGAACCCGTAGCCGTGGTGCTCGCGGACGAAGGTGATCACGTCACCCCCGGTCTGACAGCCGAAGCAGTAGAAGAACTGGCGATCCTCGTGGACGTGGAAGGAGGGCGTGCGCTCGTTGTGGAACGGGCAGAGCCCCTTGTAGCTGCTGCCGGCCTTGCGGAGGGACACGTAGTCGCCCACGACCTGGACGATGTTGTTCCGGTCGCGTACCTGCTGCAGGAGCGCGTCGTCGATGCGGATTGACACGCTCGGAGCACCTCCCCGGGCCCTGGACACCGCCCTCACAAGGGGCAAGAAGGGTAGGGATTCGGGCCGCCCTGTCAAGGGCTTCACGGATTTCGAGAGCTTGCGCCGCGGCCGGACGGGCCGGCGCGATCGCGGAGGTCTACGTCCTGTCGTGCCGACCCTCCATGAGGGCCGTCATGAGCGCCATCGCCAGGTTCATGTCGCCGTCCAGCCGGATGCGGCCCGCGAAGAACGCCTCCTGGAGGTTCTCGCCGCCCTTCGCCAGGGCCACGAGGTCCTCCATGGAGATCCGGACTGTCGTGGTGGGCTCGTCCACGCTCGGCGTGTCGCCGCCGAGGGTGACCGTCATGGTGTAGTCCGCGTCGTCCTCACGGTCCTCCACGATGATCTGGATGTCCCCGGAGAACTGCCGGAGGCGCTCCACCTTCTGCGGGTCCTCGTAGATGAGCCCCAGGGCGCGCGGATCCAGGAGGGTGGTGTCCAGCTGGTCCTTCACCGCGTCCCGCACGCGCCCGGCCACGAACTCGCGCCAGTCCGCGACGCTCATGGTGATCTGCACCGACGGCGAGTCGACCGCGCCGTCCCCGATGACCAGGCCGGACTCCTCGAACCCCGCGTTCCAGGCGCCGCCGCCGGGACCCACCAGGGTGAAGACCGCCTTGTCGTCGCTCGCGCCGGGCGGGGCGGGCTCGTCCGCGACCAGCTCGCGCACCTTGGCCACGAACTCGGCCGGCATGACGTTCCGGGGGAGGTCCAGCAGCTCCTTCATGGCGCGTCCTTCCTGGCTCGGCGGGCACCTCGGCGAGTCGAGACGCTAGGCGCGGCGGCTCTGCGTTGTCAAGGTCGTCCGGGGCGTGCTACCGAGCCCCTGATGCGCCTCACAGTTCGTCACATGTCGCCAGACGAAGGGCTCGCGCAAAGACGCGAAGACGCAAAGGAAAACGACATGCTTCGGCCCCGTGTGCTCGCTGTTGGCCTGCCGGCGACCCGACGGTCTCAGCCGAAGCTGTGTGCAAGCGATTCGCTGGCCTTCGGGTCTTGGCGGCTTGGCGCGCGATTGTCCGCGAGACCTTGGCATCCCGAGATGTGTAGGGCTGTGAGCCTGATGCGCCTGTCCTGCACCGTCGTCGCCGCGCTCCTGGCCCTGTGGACCGGCCCCGCCCAGGCCGCCGTCCCCGAGGCCTCCGAGATGCTGGAGCGCGCCGCGGAGGCCTGGCCCGAGGCGGTGCCCCTGGTCGCCAACCTGGTGGAGGTCCGCGAGGACGCGCCGCCCCGCGCGGCCATCCGCGTGGCTTCGGACGGCGCCGGCCACGTCCGGCTCGAGGTCCAGGATCTGCGCCGGGGCGAGACCGAGGTGACGCGCTTCGCCCCGGCCGGGGAGGACGCTCCCGAGGCGCGGCCGCTCGACGTCGCCCCCGCCTGGCTCCAGTGGCTGGTGGGCCGCCCCGTGGAGGAGGTCGCCGCCGCCATGGGCCTGGACCGCGAGCGCACGTCCCTGGATCACGCCGGCGGGACCATCCTGGTGGTCGTCGGCGCCGGCCCGCGGGACCACGAGACCCCGCAGATTGCCCTCGAGCGCGAGACGGGGCGCCTCCGCGCGCTGGTGGAGCGGGAGCGGCAGGTCCTCGACGCCCCCGCGCGGGTGCTCCGGGTCGGGGCGGAGGGCCGGGCCGCCGCGGTCGAGGAGGGCGACGAGGGGGAGGAGGGCCAGGAGGATCCTCGCGCGCGCTGGCCCGCCAGGCTGGTGATGGAGCGGGGCGACGAGGCGCGCACGTTCCGCGTCGAGTGGCTCCGCATGGGTGACGAGGTCGGGCCGGAGCCGGCGCCGGAGTCCGGGGCGGAGCCCGGATCGCCCGAGGAGACGCCCCCGGCGCCCGGGGAGGACGCGTCGCCGTGAGCCGACGCTACGTCCGCGTCGCCGTCCCCGTGCCCCTGCACCAGACGTTCACGTGGTCCCTGCCCGACGGAGCGTACGCGAGGCCCGGCCAGCGCGTCCGCGTGCCCTTCGGCCGCCGGCGGCTGGTGGGCGTGGTGGTCGACGGACCCCACGGGGACATCCCGGACGGGCTCGAGCCGAAGCGCATCAAGCCCGTGGACGCCGTGCTGGACCCGGCGCCCGTCCTGAGCGACTCGCTCATGCGCCTGTGCGGGTGGATGGCGCGGTACTACCACCTGCCGCCGGGCGAGGCGTACCTGCTGCCGCTTCCTCCGGCCATGACGGGCGGCCGCCGCGGCGCCCCGCGCGACCACTCGTACAAGCAGGAGACGGTGGCCCGCTGGGCGCGGGACCCGGGCCCCGACGAGCGCATCGGGCACCGCATGGACTCGGCCCTGAGCTGGCTGAAGGGAGCCGGGGAGGCGACGGCCCGGGAGGTCCGCGACGCCACGGGCGCCGACCCGGACGTGCTCCGGAGGCTGGCGAGCCGCGGGCTCGTCGAGGTGGAGCGGCGGCGCGTCCACCGGGACCCGTTCGCGGGGATGGAGGTCGCCCCGGAGGATCCGCCCGAGCCGACGCGCGCCCAGCAGGCGGCCATCGACACCGTGGCGCGGGACCTGGGCGACTTCAGGGGCTTTTTGCTCATGGGGGTCACCGGGAGCGGCAAGACCGAGGTCTACCTGCGGCTCATCGAGACGGTGCTGGAGCGGGGGGAGGGCGCCATCGTGCTCGTCCCGGAGATCGCGCTCACGCCCCAGCTCGTGGGCCGCTTCCGGTCGCGCTTCGGGGATCGCATCGCGGTGCTCCACTCCGGGCTCGACCCGGCGGCGCGACACGAGCAGTGGCTGCGCATCGCCGCCGGCGAGCTCCCGGTGGCCATCGGCGCGCGCTCGGCCCTGTTCGCGCCGGTGCCGAACCCGGGGATCCTGATCGTCGACGAGGAGCACGAGGGGAGCTTCAAGCAGGACAGCTCGCCCCGGTACCACGGGCGGGACCTGGCCCTGGTCCGCGGACACATCGAGGGCTGCCCCGTGGTGCTGGGGACCGCGACGCCGTCCCTGGAGAGCTGGGCGAACGTCGAGCGCGGCAAGCTCGCGCGCCTGGACCTGGAGGAGCGCGTCCTGGATCGCCCCATGCCGTCCGTGGAGGTCGTCGACCTGCGGGAGGCGGACCGGGCCGACGACGACGGCATCTTCTCGACGCCCCTGCTGGAGGCGATCCGCGCGAACGTGGAGCGGCGTGAGCAGACGATCCTCTTCCTCAACCGGCGCGGCTTCGCCTCGTTCGTCCTGTGCCGGACGTGCGGCGAGAGCATGTCCTGCCCGAGCTGCAGCGTGACCTACACGTGGCACCGCGGGCGCGCGCGGCTGGTCTGCCACTACTGCGACCGGGTGCAGGGGCTGCCGCCGGCGTGCCCGGCGTGCGGGGACGACGCGCTGCAGGAGGTGGGCTTCGGGACGGAGCGAGTGCACGCGGTCCTGGAGGCTCTCCTGCCGGGGGCCCGGGTCGCCCGCATGGATCGCGACACCACGCGCGGCCGGGCGCTGACGCGGCTCCTGGACGCCTTCCGCCGCCACGAGATCGACGTGCTGGTGGGCACGCAGATGGTGGCCAAGGGCCACGACTTCCCCGGCGTGACCCTGGTGGGGGTCCTCCTGGCCGACCTGGGCCTCCGGATGCCGGATTTCCGGGGCGCCGAGCGGACCTTTCAGCTCCTCACGCAGATCGCCGGCCGGGCGGGGCGGGCCGAGAAGCCGGGCCGGGTGATGGTGCAGGCGCTCAAGCCCGACCACTACGCCATCGGCTACGCCGTGGAGCACGACGCGCCGGGCTTCCTGGAGCACGAGCTGCGCGAGCGGCGGGACCGGGCCTTCCCGCCCTTCGCCCACATGGCCCTGTTCCGGGTGTCGGGGCCCGACGAGCCCGTGACGCGGACCCAGGCCGAGTCCCTCGCCCGCCACCTCCGCGGGCTGGCCGGGACCCTGGTGCAGCCGGACCGGGCCCCCCGGGTGACCGGGCCCATGCCGGCCCCCATCGAGCGCATCAAGGGCCGCTGGCGATACCAGGTGGAGCTGCGAGGCCCCGGCCGCGGCGACCTCGGCCGGCTGCTCGCCCAGGCCATGCGGGACATGGACTCCGCGAAGATCCCGTCCAACATCCAGATCGCCCTGGACGTGGACCCGCAGTCGTTCCTGTAGGCCGCCATCGCCGCCTCGCACCCTTGCCCTTGCCCTTGCCCTTGCCCATGCCTGAAAGAGCGGCTCCGGCCGGGATCTCCGCTTTCGCGTGCGAGACGAGGCTGTCGCTTCTCATCGATTTCGTGGACCCGCAGTCGTTCCTGTAGGCCGCCATCGCCGCCTCGCACCCTTGCCCTTGCCCTTGCCCTTGCCCATGCCTGAAAGAGCGGCTCCGGCCGGGATCTCCGCTTTCGCGTGCGAGACGAGGCTGTCGCTTCTCATCGATTTCGTGGACCCGCAGTCGTTCCTGTAGGCCGCCATCGCCGCCTCGCACCCTTGCCCTTGCCCTTGCCCATGCCTGAAAGAGCGGCTCCGGCCGGGATCTCCGCTTTCGCGTGCGAGACGAGGCTGTCGCTTCTCATCGATTTCGGGGCGCCGGCGTCCTCGCCGGCGACGTATCCCCGTGCCACGGAGAGGCATTCGACGCCGCCGGGGACGGCGGCGCCCCACCGGAGGTGAATGTGGGACTCCGCAAGCGCTCCCGGTCGTCGATGCGACAGCCTCTTCCAGCCCGCCAGACGTCGCGTCGCTACGCCTCGCGGCTCACGGACTCCGTGACCAGCTCGATCTCCTCGACGAGGCTGGAGCCGCCCTTGCCGTCGAAGCGGAAGCCGTTCCACTTCACGGGGAAGGCGTCCGTGAAGCGATAGGTCACCGCGAGGGTCCGGCCGTCGTCCTCGTAGAGCTGGATGGAGCCGTTCCGGCGCTCGTTCTTGCCCTCCATGATGGCCTGGCACCAGTCCCAGAGGACCGAGTTGCCCACGTAGCCCTTGGTGAGCTTGATGCGGCCGAACCGCCGGATGCCGGGACGGTAGCGCGGATAGGGATCCATGCTGTCCCGGTACTCGATGAGATCCACCTCGAAGCTCAGGCCGTCGCACTTCTGGAAGGCGCCGGCCTCGAGCCCGTCGATGGTCACCACGAAGTTGAAGTCGCCGTACGCGTCGAACTCCCGCCGGCCTTTCATGTTGGAGGCGGGCGAGGTGCCGGGCGTGGGCGTCACCGTCGGACCGGAGTCCACCGTCTGCTGCCCCTCGGTCGTCTGCTGCGTGGGCGGTGGCTCGATGGGATCGGACGGCGGAGCCTGCTGCTGCTGGCTGAAGGCCTGGTCGTACGCTTCGTCGAAGACGCTCATGATCCACCCGGGTCTGCGGTTCGAGGCCGGCAGCGCACACACACCACGTCGCGGGATGGAGCCGGCGACGCGCACACGAGCCCAGTGTAGCCAAGCGGACCCGGGAATCAAGGTGGCCGCCGTGACTCCGGCCATCCGGCGTGGCCCGGCGCCCCGCGTCGGGTTTGTGGTCACGAGGCGGCCGGTGCTACGTTGGCGCTTCGTCGACGAAGTCGAAGGCCCGCGTCGTGGGGTGCGGAGGACGAGCATGGGTGCAGGCGAGCGGACGAGGCGGCGGCGCGTGGCGCGCGCGACCGGATGCGCCGTGGTCGCGGTGGCGCTGGCCGCCTGCGGCGACGGGGGCGGCGGTTTCAGCCAGTCCGACATCCCCGACCTGGAGCTGAGCCCCTCCGACTCGACCCGGGGCATCTCCGACTCCGGGCTGGAGGTCGGGGAGGTCACGACGGCGTCCGTGGTCGTGGAGAACAGCGGGCTCGCCCCGCTGGAGATCGACGACGTCCGCCTGGAGTACGCCCCGCCGGCCGGGGCCACGGACCCCGAGGGGCCGGCCTTCGAGCTGGTCCCGCTGGCGTCGGACCTGCCCCTCGAGGTGCACCCCCTCGACGGCGACGCGTTCCCCAAGGGCGTGGAGATCCAGGTCCGCTACACGAAGCAGGAGGACGGCCTCCCGCGCGAGGCCACGCTGGTCATCCTCTCGGACGACCCCGACGAGTCCGAGGTGTCCGTCACCTTCACCACGGAGGTGGGCTCCTCGCGGCTCAACACGTCCCCCCAGAGGGTGGACTTCGGCCTCGTCTCCAAGGACCAGGTGGCGGAGGAGACCCTGAACATCCTCAACGAGGGCTCCAAGACCCTCATGGTGAGCGGCTTCGAGATCCGCGAGAACGGCCGCTTCGGCGTGCGGGGGGACGGCTTCGAGATCGGCGGGCAGCCGGACAACCCCCTGGCCGTGGACCTGCAGGAGGCCATCCCCGTCCCCCCCGGCGAGCTGAAGCCCATCACCGTCACGTTCCTGTCCGACTCGCCCTCGCCCGCCGAGGGGACCCTGCGCATCTACTCCGACGACCCGCAGAGCGGCTCCGAGGGCTTCCCCGTGGAGCTGGTGGCCAACAAGAGCGGCCCCTGCATCCAGGTGGACCCGCGCGAGATCAGCTTCGGCGGGAAGATCGTGGGGACGCCGGCCACGGTGGAGGTGAGCATCCTGAGCTGCGGCACGGAGCCCCTGTCCATCCGCCAGATCGGCATCGACCCCGACTCCTCGCCGGACTTCGCGGCCGGCGCGCCGGAGCAGGGGGGCGAGGAGCTGGAGCCGCCCAGCCCGGCCTCGCCGCTGGTCCTGCCCATCAACGAGTCCGTCACGGTGCCCGTGACCTACGTCCCCGACGAGGTGAACCCGAAGGACCCGGACCACATCCCCATCCCGGACGAGGGCATTCTGCTGGTGGAGAGCGACGCCTTCGAGTCCCGCGTGGAGGTGCCCCTGGAGGGCGCCGGCGCGGAGCAGGAGTGCCCCGAGGCGGTCATCGCGGTCGAGGAGGGCGAGGAGGTCATCCCCCAGACGGTGCTGCACCTGGACGGGACCCAGAGCACGGCCGCGTTCGGCTCCATCTCGAGCTACGCGTGGACCGTGGAGCAGCCCGACGGGAGCCAGGAGACCTTCGTGCCCTCGCCGACGGATCCGCAGCCGGTCTTCGCGGCGAACGTGGTGGGGCTCTACACCTTCACGCTGCGCGTGTGGGACGAGGACAACCGCGAGTCGTGTACGCCGGCGACCTACCAGGTCATCGTCCAGCCGGACCAGGCCATCCACGTGGAGCTGACCTGGGTCACCCCGGGTGACGAGGACGAGACGGACACCGGCGAGGCCGTGGGCAGCGACCTGGACCTCCACTTCGCCCATCCGTCGGCGACGGGGCCGGACCTGGACGAGAACGGGGCGCCCGACCCCTGGTTCGACGAGCAGTGGGACGTTTTCTGGTACAACCCGGAGCCCAACTGGGGGACGTTCGATCCGGACGCCGACGACGACCCGAGCCTGGACCGGGACGACACGGACGGCGCCGGGCCGGAGAACCTCAACCTCGGGGAGCCCGAGCAGCTCGGCGAGCCGGGCTATCGCATCGGAGTCCACTACTGGGACTCCCACGGCTTCGGCGAGGCCGACGCGACGGTGAAGGTGTTCACCTACGCCACGGAGATCTTCTCCAGGACGGTCACGCTACAGGACAAGGACATGTGGTGGGTGGGGTGCATCCCGTGGCCCGACGCGGTGGTGCAGCAGGAGCCGGAGGAGTGTGCCGAGCGCATCACGGAGAACTACGTGAACCCGCTGTTCTTCACGCCTTGATGGCCCACGCGCTCGGACGACGGATCCCGGCGGCGATCGCGGCCTGCCTCGGGGCGGCGCTGGTGGGGTGCGGCGGCGATGCCCAGGTGCGCGACGGCGAGCGGAAGCCGACCGGCGAGGCGCACCTGGCGGCGTTCGAGGAGCGCGGCCACGCCCTCGTGGAGGAGCGCGCGGAGGTCGACGGTCCCAAGGTCCTGCTGACCGGGGCGACGGTGTGGACGGCCGACGGGCGACGCTACGAGCCCGGCTGGGTCCTCTTCGACGGCGGCCGCATCCAGGGCGTGGGCGGAGGCGATCCGGGCGAGCCGGAGGGGGCCCACGTCATTGACGCCACGGGCCACGTGGTGACCCCGGGGCTCATCGACACGCACTCCCACTTGGGCGTGTACCCGTCTCCCGGCGCCGGCGCGCACCGGGACGGCAACGAGATGACGTCGCCCACCACGGGCGGCGTCTGGGCCGAGCACTCCGTGTGGCCCCAGGACCCGGGCTTCGAGCGCGCCATGGCCGGCGGCGTCACGACGCTCCAGGTCCTGCCCGGCTCGGCGAACATCGTCGGCGGCCGCGCCGTGACCCTGCACCTGGTGCCGCACCGCGGTTCCCGGGCCATGCGCTTCCCCGGTGCGCCGGACGGCGTGAAGATGGCCTGCGGCGAGAACCCCAAGCGCGTCTACGGCCGGCGGAAGAGCGCGCCGTCCACCCGGATGGGCAACGTCCGGGTCCACCGGGAGGCGCTCGCGCGGGCCCGGGAGTACCTGGAGAAGCTGGAGGAGGCGGACGAGGACCCGCCGCATCGGAGCCTGGAGCTGGAGACTCTCGCCGGCGTCCTCCGGGGGGACCTTCCGGCCCACGTACACTGCTACCGGGCGGACGACATGCTGGCGATCCTCCAGCTGGCGGACGAGTTCGGCTTCGACGTGCGGTCGTTCCACCACGCGGTGGAGGCCTACAAGATCCGCGACGTCCTGGCCGAGCGCGACGTGTCCGTGTCCACCTGGGCCGACTGGTGGGGCTTCAAGCTGGAGGCCTACGACAGCGTCGTGGAGAACGCCGCGATGGTGGACACCGCGGGCGGCCGGGCCGTCATCCACTCGGACTCCGGGCGCGGCATCCAGCGCCTGAACCAGGAGGCGGCCAAGGCCCTGTTCGCCGGGCGGCGCGCCGGCCTCGACGTGGACCGCGAGGACGCCCTGCGCTGGATCACCGCCAACGCGGCCTGGACCCTCGGCGTCGAGGACGAGGTGGGCACCCTGGAGGCCGGCAAGCGAGCCGACCTGGTCGTCTGGGACGGGGATCCGTTCAGCGTCTACACCAGCGCGCGGTGGGTCTTCGTGGACGGCGTGCTGCGCTACGACCGGGACCGCGTGGGGCCGCCCTGGAGCGACTTCGAGGCGGGCCAGGAGGTGACGCCGTGACGAGGGACGCGACCATCGCGCTCGCCGTCGCCGTCGCCGTCGTCCTGGCGGGACCGGAGGCCTCCGCGGCCTGCACCGCGCTGGTCCACGGGACGGCGTGGCTCCCGGACGGCCCGGCGGACGACGTCACCGTCCTCGTGGAGGGCGACCGCGTCGCGGGCGTAGGGGCCGACCTCGCGATCCCGGAGGGCTGCGAGGTCGTCGATGCGTCGGATCGCGTCATCACCCCGGGCCTGGTGGACGTGCACACGGGCCTCGGCCTGGTGGAGATCGGCCTCGAGAAGGCCACACGGGACACCAGCGCCGAGGTGGAGCGCGAGGACGTCCCCTCGATCCGCGCCGGCTTCGCCGTGCGGGACGCCTACAACCCCCGCTCCACCGCCATCCCCGTGACGCGCATCGAGGGCGTGACCTCCGCGCTCACGGTGCCCTCCGGCGGGCTGGTCCACGGGCGCTCCGCCTGGGTCGACCTGGCCGGCGCCACGCAGGACGAGGCCGTGCGGAAGGAGGCCGCCGCGCTCCACGCCCACGTCGGAGGGGGCGAGGGCTCCCGCGCCCAGGACCTCCACCGCCTGCGCCTGCTCCTGGGGGAGGCGCGGGACTTCGCGCGGAAGGAGGCCGACTGGGCGCGCAACCGGATGCACCCGCTGCGCCACCCGGCCTCGGAGCTTCGGGCCGTGCAGCCCGTGCTCGCCGGCGAGATGCCGCTCGTCGTGAGGGTCGACCGCGCCTCGGACATCGAGGCCGTGCTGCGCCTGGCCGAGGAGTTCGGCCTGCGCCTGGTCGTCGATGGCGGCGCCGAGGCCTGGATGCTGGCCGATCGGCTCGCCGAGCGGGAGGTGCCGGTGATCGTGGACCCGCTCCTGAACCAGCCCGAGAGCTTCGACCACGTCCACGCGCGGGCCGACAACGCCGCGCTCCTCGCCGAGGCGGGCGTGCCCGTGATGCTGAGCACCTACAGCAGCCACAACCCGCGGACCCTCCGGCAGGTCGCCGGCAACGCCGTCCGCGCCGGCCTCCCTCGGGGGGCCGCCCTCCGCGCCGTGACGCGGACCCCGGCGGAAGTGTTCGGGATGGCCGGCCATGGCCGTCTGGAGTCGGGAGCGCGGGCCAACCTGGTGGTCTGGAGCGGAGATCCCCTGGAGCTGTCCACGGCGGTCGACAAGGTCCTCGTCGGCGGCCGCGACATCCCCCTGGTCAGCCGCCAGACCATCCTGCGCGACCGGTACCTGGACCTCCCCGGCACCCCGCAGGAGCCCTTGCCCCTCCCCTAGGGGTCAAACCTACTCACTTCTCACTTTTGAGCAGGGCCTCTCGATCCTCGCTCACTCCGCCTCCCCGCCGGCCGATCCCCAGCCTCCGCCGCCGGGCGTCTCCACCCGGACCCGATCGCCCGGCTCCAGGTCCACGGAGCGTCCGTCCCAGGGCTCCCAGGAGCCGCCTCGGCGGATCGCGTCGCGCCCCGGCGCGCCGTCCTGCCCGCCGTGCATTCCCGGAGCGCCCACGTCCCGCCGGGTGGCCAGCAGGGCGGCGGAGCCCGGCGCGACCAGCTCGATCTCCCGGACCAGGCCGTCGCCGCCCCGGTGTCGCCCGGCGCCGCCGCTCCCGGCGCGGTGCCGGAAGGCCCGGAGGCGCACGGGCAGGCGCTCCTCCAGGACCTCCGCGTCCGTGGCGCGGGTGTTCGTCATGTGGACCTGGGTCCCGTCGGCCCCGGGGCCCGCCTCCGACGCGCCCAGGCCGCCGCCGATGGTCTCGTACAGCGACCAGGCCGGGCGATCGCCGCCGCCCCGCGCCCCGAGGGTGAGGTTGTTCATCGTGCCCTGGGACGCGGCCCGGGCGTCCGCGGCCCGCAGGAAGAGGTCCACGAGGCGCTGGGACGTCTCCACGTTGCCGCCGGCGACGGCCGCCTCGTGGGGCGGCGCCACGATGGACGGCTCCGGACGGTGGATGCGCACGCGGCGCAGCGCGCCCTCGTTGAGCGGGATGGGGCGGCCCACCAGCACGCGGAGGCCGTAGAGGACGGCCGCCCGCACCACCGCCTTGGGCGCGTTCAGGTTGCCCGCGTGGGGGCCACCCGTGCCCGCCAGATCCACGTGCAGGACGCCGTCCCGGACCTCCAGGGCCATGCGCAGCGGGATGCCGCCGATGGCGTCCTCGGCCCGGCCCGGCTGCAGGCGTTCCAGCACCTCGCCCACGGCCTCGTCGGCCACGTCGTGGAGGTGGTGCATCCAGGTGTCGACGAGGTCCGCCGGGCCCAGGGCCGCCAGCAGGGCCGCCGCGTGGGCGTTGGCCGCCACCTGGGCCTCCAGGTCCGCGAGGACCGTGTCCGGCTCGCGGCAGCCCACCAGGGCGTCCCGCACGTCCCGGAGGCGTCCACCCTCCAGGAGCGGCAGGTGCCGGACCACGAAGCCCTCCTCCTCGAGGCGGCTCGAGTGGGGCGGCATGGATCCCGGCGTCAGCCCGCCCACGTCGACGTGGTGTCCGCGGCAGGCCACGAACCAGCGGTGCCCGTCCGCCTCCACCGGCGTCACGACCGTCAGGTCAGGCAGGTGCGAGCCCCCGGCGAACGGGTCGTTGGACAGCCAGGCCTGTCCCGGCTCCGGGGCGGGGTGGCGCCGAAGCAGGTCCCGCACCGTCTCGCCCATGGCGCCGAGGTGCACCGGGATGTGCGGCGCGTTGGCCACCAGGCGGCCGTCGCCGTCGAACAGGGCGCACGAGAAGTCGCGCCGCTCCCGGATGTTCACCGACCGGGCCAGGCGGCGGAGGGCCTCCCCGGCGTCCTCGGCCACGGCCTGGAAGCGGTTGCCCCACAGCTCCACGGCGTACGGCGTCCGCTGCGCGGGCATGGACGGCGGCTTCGGGCGGGTCTCCTCCATCCGCAGGAGGCCGTGCTCGCGGCGCGCGCTCCACCCCTCCGGGACGTGGATGGCGGTCGTGGGCGTGGTGAGCAGTTCCGGGCCGCGGATCGTCTCGTCCCCCAGGCCCCAGGGGTCGTCGTCGATCGTCGGCAGGGGCTCGAGCGGCGCCCGGACGCGCACCCGCGCGTTGACCACCTCCACCACCTGGCCCGGCCGATCGAAGCCGTAGCGCCGCCGGTGCACCCGGGCGAAGGCCTCCAGGACGGGCTCCAGGTCCCGCGGGGCGTCCTCGGGCAGGCGCACGTCGATGGCGTGGTCCGTCCCGCGGTGCCGAAGCTCCACGCTCCGGATGACCGCGCCCAGGGCGGGCAGGGCGGCCTCCAGGTCGTCGAGGGCCGCCACGGTCTCGTCCCAGGCGTCGGGCAGCGGGCGCCAGATGGGCCGGAGGCTCGACTCCTCCCGGTGGGCGAGGGCCTGGCCCCAGGCGCAGAGCACCGAGGCCGCCGGGTGCACGAGCACGGTCCGGATGCCCAGGCGTCGGGCCACCTGAGCGGCGTGCTGGCCGGCGGCGCCCCCGTAGCCGACCAGGGCGTGATCCCGCAGATCGACGCCCCGGGACGTCGCGAGGTGCCGCACGGCCTGAGCCATGGCCTCGCGCGCGATGTCCAGGAACTCGCCGGCGGCGCCGGGGAGCGACACGAGATCCGGCCGGAGGGGCGGGTCGAACGAGCCGGGGTCCACGAGGCCCTGCGCCAGGGCGGCGTCGGTGAGCGTCGGCGGGCCGCCGCGCCCGTAGCACTGCGGGCCGGGATCGGCGCCCGCGGACTCCGGGCCGACGGTCAGGCGCAGGCCGTCGCCGGCCAGTATGGAGCCTCCGCCCGCCGCGATGGTCTCCACCTCGAACATGGGGCGGCGGAGGCGGACGCCGGCCACCCGGACCTCGCCCTCGTCGCGGGGGAGTCGGCCCACGTCCACCCGGCACACGTCGGTGGACGTCCCGCCCATGTCGAGGCCCACCGCGTGATCGAACCCGGCCTGCCGCGCCACGGCGGCCACGGCCAGCACCCCGCCGGACGGCCCCGACAGGACGGCGTCCGGGGCGCGCAGGGCCGGCGCGGGGCAGAGGCTCCCGTCGGAGCGCATGGCCAGCGCGTCGTCGGGGATCTCGTCCCGGTCCAGGGCGCGGCGCAGGACGGGCGTGATGGCGGCGTCCACGAGCGTCGTCTCGATGCGGCCCAGGTAGCCGACCTCCGGCGAGACCCGGTGGCCGAGGGTCACGAAGGGGACGTCGCCCAGGGCCTCCGCGACGGCCTCCTCGTGGGCCGGGTTCCGGTGGCTGTTCAGCAGGACGATCGCCGCGGCCTCGACGCCCTCCCGGCGGACGAGGTCCGTCAGCTCGTCGGGCACGTCCAGAGGCTCGAGCGCGCGCCCGCCGGCGTCGACCCGGCCGCCCACCTCGATCACCAGGTCGCAGAGCGGCGCGGGCCAGCGCGCCTCCAGGTCGAAGAGGTCCGGGCGGGCCTGGTCCCCGATCCAGGGCAGGTCCGCGAACCCCCGGCTGACCACCAGGAGGGTCCGCACGCCCTTCCGCTCCAAGAGGGCGTTCGTGGCGACCGTGGTGCCGAACGTGAGCGCACCGCGCGCGAGTCGGCCGACGACGGCCCGGTCCGAGGGGACCTTGCGCACGTCGAGGCGGCCGGCGTCGTCCACGGTGACCACGTCGGTGAAGGTGCCGCCGCGGTCGACGAACGTGCGGGCGCCAGCGCTCATGGGCTACCGGGTCGGGCAGAGGAGGGGCGAAACGACAGCGGGCCCCGGGTCGCCCCGGAGCCCGCACTCACGAGCGACGTGGGGTCGCCTACTGCTCGTAGGTGTAGCCCCAGTTCTTGTTGCCCTCCGAGAGGAGGATCTTCCGCGGCTCCCAGGAGATGGAGTAGTCGAGCACGCGGTCGTCGCCCTCCATCGGGTCCAGGTACAGCTTGCCGTGGCGAAGCTGCCAGGTGCCCTCTTCGACCTGCTTGGGGCACGGCGGGGCGGCGCAGGGCCGGGTGGCCTCCCACTGGTAGGTCCCGTCCTGCGTGAAGGTGAGGCGCTGATCCTCCGCTCCCCAGGTCCCGACGAGAGCCTCCGCGTCCGACATCTGCGGCTGGGTGGTCTCCTCCTTGCGCTCCT
The DNA here is from genome assembly GCA_051747385.1 of Myxococcota bacterium. Lineage (GTDB taxonomy): Bacteria > Myxococcota_A > UBA9042 > PHBI01 > JACKFB01 > JBNJGB01. The sequence continues at coordinate 166,609 of JBNJGB010000001.1, read as the reverse complement.
TGTCCCCGCCGCCGCAGGCGACGAGGCCGAGGGTCAGAAGGGCGAGCACGATGCTGTGGGCGAACGTCTTCATGGGGTCCTCCTCTGTCACGCGCCGGTGGGTGCACCCCGGACCGGGGGGAAGCCGACGGACGATCGTGTGGATGGGGGAACGTTAGGCAGTTTCGTCGGACGCGTCAACGCGTTCGGAGCGGGCTTCCTCCGCGTGGGCGCGGGCCTCGGTGCCCCTCGACAGGTCACGACTCGCCGGGGGGCGCCGAGACCGCCGGTGGAGGCCGAGGCGACCGCCGGGGACGGCTCACGGTTCGTCGCATGTCGCGAGACGAAGGGCTCGCGCAAAGGCGCGAAGACGCAAAGGGAAACGGTATGCTTCGGCCCCGTGTGCTCGCTGTTGGCCTGCCGGTGATCCGACGGTCTCGGCCGAACCCGTGTGCGCGCGGTTCGCTGGCCTTTGCGCCTTGGCGCCTTGGCGGCTTGGCGGCTTGGCGCGTGACTGTCCGCGAGACCGCGGCACCCCGAGATGTGTGGGACCGTGAGCCGGGGCCGGCGGTCCTACTCGATGTTCGCTTCGTCGAGGTCCGGACCCGGCCGCCGGGGCAGGAAGACGTGGAACGTCGTCCCCTCGCCCGGCGTGGACTCCACCTCGATCCGCCCCCCGTGCCGCTCCAGGCTCTTGAGCGCGATGTTGAGGCCCGCGCCGGTGCCCTCGAACTCCTCGCGTCCGTGCAGGCGCTCGAACAGCCGGAAGATGGAGTCCACGTCCTGCGGCGCGATGCCGATCCCGTCGTCCCGGATCCGGAAGTGGTGCTCCTCTGCGGCGGCCGCGTACTCGTAGCCCACGGCGATGTGCGCCACAGGCTCTCGGGCCGTGAACTTCACGGCGTTGCCGATGAGGTTGTCGAAGAGGTGGTGCAGCGCTACCCGCTGTCCGCGCACGACCGGCAGATCCCCGTCGATGGCCACGTCGATGTCCCGCTCACCCGCGTGGAGCAGGTGCGTGTCCACGAGGCGCCGCACGAGGGCCGCCGTGTCCACGTCCTCGAAGGCGTCCTCCGAGCGCGCCAGGTGGCTGAGCTCCAGGAGCTGCTCCACCTGGCGGCTCTGCTCGTCGCAGGAGTCCAGGAGGAAGCGGAGATAGCGCTGGCCCGCCTCGTCGAGCTGATCGCCGTACCGGGCGAGGACAAGCCCGGCGAAGCTGCCCATGGTCCGGAGCGGGGCCTTCAGGGCGTGGGAGACCGAGTAGCTGAAGGCCTCCAGCTCTTCGTTCTTCCGCTCGAGCAGGCGCGCCTTCCGCTCCAGCTCGCGGCGGAGGGCCAGGGGCTCCGACTCGTCGCGGACGATCGCCGTGTAGTGGGTGCCGGCGCCGACGTGAAATGCGCTCAGGGACAGCGCCGCCGGGAACTCCTGCGGCGCGTCGTCGCCGCGGAGGGCGCGGAGCTCCAAGCGGGTCACGCCGTGCTCGGGACCCCGTCCGGCCTGCTCCAGGGCCGCGCGGAGGCGAGGGCGCTCCTCCGGCGCCACGAGGGTCTCCACGGGCTCGCCGAGCAGGCGGTTCCCGCGCGCTCCGAACATCTCCCGGGCGGCGTCGTTCGTCAGGGTGATCCGACCCGCGGCGTCCAGGGCGACGATGGCGTCGCGGGCGGCCTGCATGATGGAGCGATAGCGGTCGGCCACCAGGCGCGCCTCGCTCTCCAGGCGCAACCGCTCGCCGACGTCGACGAGCCCGACCATGACCGCCGCGCGCTCGCCCTCCTCGTCCGGCCAGGCCGAGGCCGTCAGCATGACCTCACGTGTCGCCCCGTCTCCCGCGAGCCGCGTCATGGTCGGCTCCAGGCGGTCGGACGCCCCGAGCTCGTGGAGCGCGACGCTCCAGACGGCCCGGCCCTCGGCGTCCAGGAGCGCGGAGAACGCCTCGCCGACCACCGGGCCGCTGCCGGCGCCGGCGAGGAGGTTCCGGGCCGCCCGGTTCACCGCGACCACGGTGCCGGCCCCGTCGAGGAGGAGCGACGCGAAGGGCGCCCCCTCGAAGAACATGTCGCGGCCGCCGGTGTGCCCGCCGGCCACCCTACCTTCGGGAGCCCGAGTCGGGGAGGTGCGCGAACATGGCGCGCACCGGGTCCGTGTCGTCCCCGTAGACGTAGGCCGGGCCCAGGGCGTTGCCGCGCTCGGTCGGGCCCAGGCTCGCGACGCCCTCGTCGATGGCCCCGCCGCCGCGCCGGCTCTTCCAGCCGGCCATCTCGTTTTCCTGCGCCTGCGCCCACTGGGTCTGCAGGAGCAGCAGGTCCTCCAGCTCCTCGGGGAGCTGCTCGGCCAGGGCGTACAGCACACGCCCGGCCGCGATGGCGTCCGCGTCGGCGCGGTGGGCGTTGTCGAGCGTGATCCCGAGGCGCTCGCAGACGGCGCCCAGGCGCTTGGAGCCCTGGTTCTTGTGCAGCTCGCGCACGAAGACGAGCGGGTCGATGCACGGGCTCGGGTCCCAGTCGACGCCGCAGCGTTCGAACTCCGCCTTCACGAAGGCGCGGTCGAAGCCGAGGTTGTAGGCGACGAACCCGCGGCCGTCGAGCCGCTCCAGGAGCTCGTCCACGAGGTCCGCGAACCGCGGCGCGTCCACCAGGTCCTCCGGCTTGATGCCGGTGATGTTGGCGGCCTCGGGCGGCAGCTCGCGCTCGGGGTTCACGAGCTCGTTGTAGGTGTCGAGGACCTCGCCGCCCTGCATGTGGACGACGGCGATCTCGATCACCCGATCCTCGGCCGGGTCGAGGCCCGTGGTCTCCACGTCGACCACGGCCATCGGAAGGTCACGCCACAGCTTGATCTCGCTCATGGCGACCGAACCTAGCCGAAGCGCCCGGCGACCACAATCCTCGGCTCGGAACGACCCGACACGGGACTTCGGTGGCCGCCCCGGGCGCTCGCGCGACGGCGCGAAGCCGCAAAGGGCGATCTCCTTTCGCGCCTCTGCGGCTTTGCGCGCCGGTCCCTAGAACGAGGCGAAGTTGAAGCCCACGGAGGCGAAGATGCCCGTGGCGTCCCCGATCTCGGGGAGCATGAGGCCGGCGGAGAAGTCCAGGTTCCCCATCCGGTAGCCGCCCGACAGCACCATGCCCAGCTCGGTGCTGGTGTCGTCGATGGAGCCGCCGCCACCCTCGATCTCGGTGAAGATCGTGAACAGGCCGAGCTCGAGGCCGCCCCAGACGCCGATGTCCGAGTAGTACCGGGCGCCCACGAGGATGGGCAGCTCGTTGGTGGAGGAGTCCACCCCGCCCCCCTGGTCCTCGTCGAGGTGGAAGATGTAGCCGGCCCGGGCCGTCAGACCGAGGGGCTCCATGAGGCGGTACTCGAAGCGCAGCAGGCCGCCGAAGCCGACGCCGGCGATGTCGGCCCAGTCGCCGACCGGCGCCACGAAGACGCCGTCCACGCCGAGCGTCATGGGCTCGGCGTCGGTGTCCTGGGCGTGGGCCGTCGAGGCCAGGGCGAGCATGGACAAGGCGATGACGGTCGTGAACGTGTGGCGCATCACGAATTCCTCCCTTTCCCGCGGTGTGGCGGGGTTGCGATTACATGCGGACCGCGATCTGGTACACGCGTCGCTTGCTGACGTCCAGCTTGTTCGCGACCTCCTTGGAGGCCTCCTTCTTGCGCACGCCGCCCCGGAGCAGCGGGGCCAGGGCCCGGGCGATGTCCCGGTCCGTGACCTCGTCGGAGGACGGCGGGCGGTGCACGAGCAGCACGGCCTCGCCGCGCTCGGCGCCGTCGCCCTCGCGGATCTGGTCGACCACCTCGGCGGCGGCGCCCCGGTACCAGGTCTCGTGGACCTTGGTCATCTCGCGCGCCACCACCGTCGGGGCGTCGGGGCTCGCCTCGGCCAGGGCGCCGACGACCTCCTCGAGATCGCGCGCCGGGCAGAAGAACACGTGCGTGCCGTAGGGCAGGGTGGTGAACAGCCCGGTCCGCTCGCGCGCCTTTTTCGGGACGAAGCCGTGGAACGTGAAGCGCTCCATGGGCAGCCCGCTGGCGCTCACGGCGGTCAGCACCGACGACGGCCCCGGGATGGGGACGACGGGGTGGTCGGCGTCCAGGGCCGCCGCGATGAGGCGCTGGCCGGGGTCGTTGATGCACGGCGTCCCGGCGTCGCTCACCAGGGCCACGGACTCCCCGGACTCCAGGAGCTGGAGGATGCCCTCGGTGCTGGCGGCCTCGTTGTGCGCCTCGTGGCGCATCAGGGGCTTGTCGATGCCGTACCGCTCCAGGAGGCGCCGCGTGATCCGCGTGTCCTCGCACGCGATACGGTCCACGCCGCCGAGCACACGCACGGCGCGGTACGTGATGTCCTCCAGGTTCCCGATCGGGGTCGCCACGACGTACAGCGCCCCTGGTTGGACGTCACCAGCTATCCCAAGACTCCTGGGGAGGGATGGAGGTTCGAGTACACGGCGACGAGGCGCAAGCTGTGGTGTGTCCCGGCTCCGCAGGACTGGCAGAGCCAATTCAAGGAGCCGGGACGCGTCACAGCGCCGTCGGATCGTTGGCGTGGGCCGGACCGGAGTTCCTTCACAGGAGTCATCCCAGCAGCTCCGTGTAGTCGATCTCCATGCCCATCTTGGTGCGGAGCTCCGCGTAGCGGTCGCTCAGCACGTAGATCACCAGGTCCTTCAGCTTGTCGCCCCGGCTGAGCTTCGACGCCCCCGAGACCTCCTTGCTGAGCACCTGCGCCACCAGCTCGACGTCGCCGGAGACGAAGAGGCCGGCGTGGTTGGCCGTCAGCTCGACCTGGCGGTGCCACTGCCCGATCCGCGGCAGCTTCTCACGGGACAGGTAGTCCGTGATGACCTGCGTGAGCTGCTTCCGCGTCTGCGGCGTGATGCTCTTCTCCAGCTCCTCGCGGATGTCGGCCACCTGGCCCATGAGCGCCTGCTTCGTCTCCTCCGGCATGTCGTCGCGCAGGGGGAGCTGGAAGCTCGGGTCGACCAGCGTCGCGGCGCCCATGAAGATGAGGTCGAGCTGGTCGTGCTCGTACTGGGCGGCCATGATCCGCCACGGGTGGAAGTACGTCAGGCGCTTCGCCAACCGGAACGCGAGCTCCTTCTCCGTCTGCCCGGAGAGCATGTCGGACCCCATCGCCAGGGTCGGCGGCATGGTGGGCAGGATCTCGAAGCCCATCCGGCGCTCATCCTTGTAGACCTCCGGCATCGGGATCCCCAGCAGGCGGCTGACCGTCTTCATGGTCGAGGCGACCAGCGTCTGCTCCGACAGGTCCATCCGATCCTTCTTCTTGAGGCCCAGCTCCTTGAGGGTCTTGGTGACGCTCGTCTCGCCCAGGGTCTGGTAGATGAGCGCGAAGGCCTGGCCCAGCACCGGGGACTCCTTGGGCGACATGACCCACCGCATCCAGGCCTGCTGGTCCAGGGGCCGGTCGGGGTCCGGGAGCGTCGGGCTCTGGTAGGTGCGGTAGAAGTGCTCCTCCTCCTCGTCCGCCTTGTCCAGCCCGGACAGGAGGCCCGCCACGCACCAGGCGCGGTCGCCCTGGCCGGTGCGCTTGTAGACGCGGAACAGCCGGTGATAGCTGTCCCAGCGATCCACGTGCATCTGGATGAGGAAGCGGTGCTGATCCGCGGCCTTGTCCAGCTGCTCCTCGTCGGCCTCGTAGAGCCCGGCGAGGATCTCCCGGATGACCTCGTCCCGCGGCCGCTGCTGGCTCGCCAGCTCGAAGGCGCTCAGCGCGTACGGCAGGTTCTTGAGGCGGGAGCGGTAGATCTCGCCCAGGTTCTTGTAGAGCGTGAACAGCAGCGCCGGGCCCTTGTCGAAGTCCGACCCCGCCTCCTGGACCCGCTGGATCATGCGCCGGTAGCTCTGCTCGAGGAGCTTCCAGTCCCTGAGCTCCGTCACCAGCTCGTCGATGGCGCGGAACGCCTCGAGCTTGTCCAGGTCGTGGTCCAGGACCTGGTTGAAGTAGTCCACCGCCTGGTCGTTGTCGCCCAGCTCGTCGCGGTACATGACCGCCACGCTCATGGCGTAGTGGGCCTTCTTCTTCGGGTCGTCCTCGACCTCGATGATGCGGTTCAGCCAGCGGATGGCCTCGGTGTAGTTCTTCTGGCGCGCGTGGAGCTGGATCAGCTGCAGCAGCGGCGCCTTGGAGAACGCCCCGTGGTCCAGGGCCTCCTCGTAGGCCTCCGCGGCCCCGCTCGGGTCCTGGAGCGGGTCGGCGTGGATGTCGCCGATGGACATGAGCACCGTGAACTTCTCCAGGGGCTCGTCCACCAGGTCCACCAGGCGCCGCTTGTAGGCGACCGCCTCGTCCCAGTCCCCGTGGGCCTCCAGCACCTCGGAGATGCTCCGCACCGCCTCGGCGTTGCCGGGCTGCTCCTCGATGACGTGGCCCAGGGCGCGCTTGGCCTCGTCGATGTGGCCGGCCTTGAGCGCGGCCTCGCCCAGGCGGATGTACACCTCGACGAAGCGCTCGCCCTCCAGCTCCTCGCCGGCCTCCTCCGCGAGCTGGCGATAGGTGGCCTCCGCCTGCTCCCAGCTGCGCCGCTTGAAGTGCAGGCGCCCGAGGCCCAGGAGGACCTCCGGGTCGTGGGGCAGGGCCGCCCGCGCCCGCTCGTACTCGTCGATGGCGCGGTCGTCGTCCAGCAGGGACTCGGCGCACCGGGCCAGCTTCTTGTGGACCTCGCCCAGGCGCGCCTCGTCGCCGTGCGCCGCGAGCCGGTCGGCCAGCACGTCCAGCAGCGGCATGGCCTTCGTCCACTCCTCGATGCTCATGTAGTGGTCGGCCAGGGGCTCGAGCGCCGCCTCCGAGTCCGGGTCGGCCTCCACCGCCGCCTCGAGGTGCTGCAGCGCCTTGTCCGGATCGTGGAGGCGCTCGCGGTGCACCTGGGCCAGCTCGATGTGGACCCGGCACTGCTCGTGGGGGTCGTCGATGGCCGTCAGCTTGCGCTCGAGCGTGTCCACCACCCGCTCGAAGCGCTCCTCCCGGGTGTACAGCTCGATGAGGGCGACCGTCGCCGGCTCGTAGCCCGGCCGCTCGGACAGGGCCCGGTCGTAGTGGTGGGCCGCCTCGTCCGGGTTCGCCATCTCGTCCCAGGCGATCTGGCCCTGGCGGCACATCAGCTCGAGGCGCGCCTCCGGGTCCGTCTCCACCGCGAGCTTCTTCTCGATGGTGTCGATGACCGGCTTCCAGAGGGCCTCCTCGGCGTACAAGCCCTCCAGCGTGTCCAGGGCCTCGCGGTGGTCGGGCTTGTCCTCGAGCACCCGCTCGTAGGTCCGGATGGCGTTGTCCACGTCCATCATGTCGTCGCGGTGGACGGCCGCCATCTTCATCAGGGCGTCGGCGCGCTCCTCCGTCGTCTCGGCGGCCTCGCGGCGCTTCTCGTAGACGTCGACCAGGTCGTCCCACTGGGACTGCTCGCGGTAGATCTCCTCGAGCGCCGTCAGGGCCTCGTCGTCGCCGGGCGCCAGCATCAGGATGCGCTGGTTCCAGTCCGCCGCGGTGTCGGCGTCCTCGAAGACTGCGCGCTGCACCAGCGCGATCTTCCGGCACACCTCGACCCGCTCCGCGTCGTCGCGCGCGGTGTCGTGGGAGCGCTCGTAGACCTCGACCAGCTTCTCCCAGTCCTCCCGGTCGCCGTACAGCGTCTCCAGGCGCTCCAGCGCCGCCGCGTTGCCGGGCTCGAAGGTGAGGACCTCCTCGTAGCGCTCGATGGCGTCGTCGATCCGCTCCAGGCGCGTCTCGAGGATGTCGCCGATGCGGAGGTTCAGCTCCACGGTGCGGTCGGGCTCCACGCGGCTCGTGGCCTCGAGGATCTCGATGAGCTTGTCCCACTCGCCGCGCTGCTCGTGGAGGCGCTCCAGGTTGGCCAGGGCCTCCCGGTCCACCTCGTCGACGTCGAGGACCTCGTACCAGGCCGCCACGGCCCGGTCGGCGTCGCCGATCTGCTCCTCCTGGACGCGCGCGACCCGCTTCCACAGGTTGGCGCGCTCCCCGAAGTCCGGGGTCACCTCGGCGAGGTTCTCCAGGGCGTGGACGAGGGCGCTCCAGCGCTCGAGCTGCGCGTTCAGGTCCACCAGGGCCCGGAGCGCGGTCTCGTTCTCCTCCTCCTGCTCCAGGACGCGGGCGTAGTACGCCACGGCCTCGGCGGGGTCGTTCAGGCGATCCCGCACCACCTCGGCGGCCTTGAGCATGATCTCGAGCCGCGTGTCCCCCTCGATGTGCGGGAGCGTGTGGTCATAGGTGCCGAGCAGCTCCTCCCAGAGCCCGGTCTCGGCCCCCAGGCGGCCCAGCTCGTCGAGCACGGCGATGTCGTCCGGGACCTCCTCGTTGGCCCGCTGGAGCACGAGGAACGCGCCCTCGGGCTGGCTCAGGCGCTCCTCGTACACCCTGGCCAGGCGCTGGAGGTTCATCAGCCGGTCGGTGGCGTCCGGCAGGTGGTCCGTGCGCTCCAGCAGGACCTCGGCAAGGGAGGCCCAGTCCTCGGCCGCCTCGTGGATGGCCTCCAGGCGCCGGCTGGCCTCGAGCTCGTCCGGATAGGTCGCCAGGAGCTCCCCGTACGTCTGCGCCGCCGCCTGGGGATCCTCCAGCTTGTCGTGCTGGATCGCGCCCATGCGGAGCCACAGCTCGAGCTTCTCGTCCCGCTCCCCGGTCAGCCCGAGGCGCATGCCCAGCAGCTCGACCGCGTCGGCCCACCGCTGCTCCTGCTCGTACAGGCGCTCCAGGTTCTCGATGGCCTGCGCGTCGCCCGGGGCGAGCTGCAGCACGTTGCGCCAGGCCTCCACGGCCTGGTCCGGGTCGGGGAGCTGCTCCGTGCGGAGCTCCGCCAGCTCGCGCCACAGCGCCAGCAGGGCGTCGTCGTCGTAGTGCCCGCTCTGGATCTGGGCCTGCAGGACGTCCACCAGCCCCTCGAGGGCGAAGGACTCGCGGTAGGCGACCCGCAGGGCCTCCAGGGTCTCCCGGTCGTAGGGCGACTCCTCCCGCGCGTTCTGCCAGTAGCTCTGGGCGCGGAACACGTCGTCCAGCTCCGCCTGGAGCGTCCGGCCGACGCGCTTGTACACGTCCAGGCGCCGCTCGGCGTCCTCGATGCCCATGCGCAGCTCGCGCTCGTAGGCGTCGACCATCCCCTCCCAGTCACGCTGGCCCTCGAGCAGGCGCTCGAGCTCGTGGACCGCGTGGAGGGCCTCCGGCGACAGGGTGAGGACCTCCTCCCAGAGCTCGACGGCCCGCGGGACGTTGTCCAGGTGGACCTCGGCGATCTGCGCCATCTCTCCGAGGCGGCGCACCCGCTCCTCGTCGTCCCGGGCGGTGTCCGCGAGGGTCTGGAGCGCCTCGTACAGGGGCTCCCAGCGCTCGCCGTCCCGGTAGAGCACCTCCAGGGCCTCCAGGGCCGGGCGGTGCATGTCGTTCAGGTCGAGCACCTGGCGATAGGCGCCGACGGCGTCCTCGCGGCGGTCCAGCCGATCCCGGTACAGCTCGGCGAGGCGCACGAGCAACGCGATCCGGTCGTCGTCGAAGTCGGCGACCTTCGCCTCCTGGGACAGCACCGGCTCCAGGTCCTCCCAGCGCTCCTGCAGGGCGAGGAGCTGATCCAGGGCCTGCAGCGCCCGGTAGTTCTCCGGGTCCAGGTCCAGGATCATGCGGTAGACGCGCTCCGCCTCCGCCGGCTGGTCGAGCATGTCCCGGCTGATGGCCGCGGCGCGGTGCCACAGCTCCACCTTGCGGGCCTCGTCCTCCACGACGCTCGCCGCGTCCATGAGGATCGCCCGGTAGTCCTCCCAGCGCTCCGCCTCGGTGGACAGCTCGTCGAGGCGGGTGAGGAGGAACTCGTCCTCCGGGTCCAGGCGGAAGGCGCGGCCGTACCAGATGATCGCCTCGGGCTTGCGGCCCAGCCTGTCCAGGTTCAGCTCGGCGAGCTGGCGCATGATCTCCATGCGATCCGTGACGTCCTCGACCGCCTCCAGCTTCAGCTCGAGCAGGGCGTGGAGCTCGTCCCAGGCCTCGCGCTCCATGTAGATGGGCTCGAGCCGGAACGCGATGTCCAGGCGGTGGATGCCCTCCACGTACAGCCGCCACAGCTCCCGGACCGCGAGGTCGTTGCCCCGCTCCAGGTCCAGGATCTCCATGTAGGCCTCGTAGGCGGCCTCGGCGTCCCCGAGCTGCTGCTCGCGCACCTGCGCCAGCTTGGCCAGAAACGGGATCTTCTCCGCGGGCTCCAGGTGGATGTCCGCCTGCTGCCGGATGACCTCGGCCAGCTCGCGGGCCATGCCCTGGGACTCGTACAGGCTGTGGAGCCGCTCCAGCGCCTCCGAGTGATCCGGGTGGTCCTCCCGGATGGTCTCGTAGACCTCGATGGCCCGCTCCGGCCGCCCCAGGCGGTCCATGAGCAGAGCGCCGGTCTTCAGCCGGAGCTCCAGGGCCAGGAAGTCGTCGTCCGCCTCGGCCGCGCCCTCGGAGTACAGGGTGACGAGGTCGTCCAGCAGGTCGTGCTCGTCGGCCAGCCGCTCCAGGCGCTCGATGGTCTCCTGGTGGCGCGGATCGGCCCGGAACGCCCGGGCGCAGGCCTCGAAGGCGCGCCGCGGGTCCTCCAGGGCGATCTCCGCCAGGTCCGCCATCTCGTGCAGCGTCCCGATGAGGCGGAAGGGATCGTCCTGCTGGTGCCGGGCGATGACCTCGAACTGCTGCCAGAGCTCCTCGTGGGCGCCCTGCCGGTCGAGCACGGGGCGCAGGACCTCGAAGGCCTGCTCCCGCTCGTCCCGGTTCGCGATGATGTCCTCGAGGGCCCGGATGGACTCCGCGTGGTCCGGTCGCCGCGCCAGGAGCTCCTTGTAGGCCTGGATGGCCTGCAGGGGGTCGGCCAGGCGGTCGTCGCTCTCGAACAGGCGGGCCAGGCGGTACTGGACCTCGATCCAGCCCTCCTCGTCGAGCAGCTCCTGCTTGCGCAGCAGGATCTCGCGGAGGCTGAACCAGTCCTCCTGGCGGATGTACAGGGCGTCCAGCTCGTCCAGGGCCCGCATGTCCTGGGCGTCCCAGTCCAGGACCGTTCGCCAGGTGGCGACCGCGTCGTCGAGGATCTCCTGGCGATCCGCCTGCACGTGGCCCATGAGGCCGGCGTAGTGCTTGCGGACGTCCAGGTCCTCGGCCCGGTCGATCTTCTGGCGGTAGACGTCCACCAGCCGATCCCACATCTCCACCTGCTCGTAGAGCTGCTCCAGGGCGTTCAAGGCCACGTCCTGGGTGGGATCGAGGTTGTGCAGGGTCTCGTAGATCTCGATGGCCCGCTCGGCGTTGCCGAGGACCGTGGCCGACAGATCGCCCGCCTCCGCGTACAGGGCGCGCTGATCCTCGGCGTCCTCCACCATCGGCGCCTTCACCAGCAGCGTGTCGACCAGCTTGTCCGTCTGGTCCGTCTGCCGGTACAGGGCGATGAGATCGTCGATCGCGGCCATGTCGCCGGGATCGATGTCCAGGATGGCGCGGAAGTGGCGCTCGGCGCCCTCCAGGTCGTGGGTCCGATCCCGCTGGAGCTCCGCCGTCGTGCGGTGGGTCTCCTTGCGCCGGAGGTCGTCGTCGATGTCGTCGACCAGCGCCTCCAGGTGACCCACCAGGGTGGCGTGGTCGTCCAGCGCCTCGGCCAGCCGCATCAGCTCGCCCAGGGTCCGCTCGCTGCCCGGGTCCAGGCGCGCGGCCTTGACGTAGTGGTCGAAGGCCTCCTGCAGCAGCTCGCCGCGGTGCTCGTACAGGTCGGCGATCTCGTAGTGCCACTCGACCTTCTCGGGGACGAGCGGCGCGTCCTCCTCGCGGACCTCGTAGACGGCGATGAGCCTCCGCCAGTCGCCCTGGCGATCGTAGTAGGGCTGGAGGATCGGGGCGATCCGCGGCGCCCACTCGGGCTCCGCGAACAGCCGCTCCAGGGCCGCCACCGCCGACAGCTCGTCCGGGACGATGTCCAGGACCTCGGCGTACAGCGTGATGGCGCGCTCGACGTCGTCCAGGCGCGCCTCGTGGATGCCCGCCAGGCGCAGGGTCAGCAGGGTCCGGCGCTCGTCGTCGGCCGCCACGTCCTCCTGGCGCAGCGTGTCGCCGAGGAGCATGGACAGCTCGGTCCATTGCTCCGTGCGGCTGAACAGCTCGTCGAGCCGCTGCATGGCGCCCAGGTGAGCGGGCTCCAGGGCCAGGGCGTCGCGCGCCGCGTCCACGGCGTCCTCGTAGCGCTCCAGGCGGTCCCGCAGCAGGTCGCTGGTCCGGAAGAGGTAGTCCAGCTTCTGGGTGACGTCCGAGCTGAGATCGACCTTCCGCCGGAAGATGTCGAGGAGGTCCTCGGAGCGGTCCAGGGCGATGTAGATCCCCTCGAGGGCGTCGAGGGCCTCCTGGTGCTCCGGCGCCTCGTCCAGGACCTTGTGATAGAAGACGCGGGCCTGCTCCAGGTCCTCGAGCCGGCCGTGCCAGGCGCGGGCGACGGCCAGCTTGACGGCCAGGCGCGTGTCCTGGTCGGCCGGGTCGTCCGCGAGCTCCGTGTAGAGCTCGATCATCTGGCGCCAGCGATCCTGCTCGTCCGTGAGCTCCTCGAAGGCGGCTCGCACGTCCTCGCGCTCCGGCTGCAGCCGGAACTGGCGCCCGTAGGTGCGCCACGACAGATCCCGGTCCTCCAGCGGCCCGGTGTACAGGCCGCTCAGGCGGTCGAGGAGCGCGATCTGGGTGATCTCGTCGCCGTCCTGCTCCGCCGCGCGGAGTTGGAGCTCCAGGGCCTCGGCCAGCAGGCGCCAGTCGCTGCGGGACTCGTAGATGGGCTCCAGGATCCGCGCGATGCGGAGGCGCTGACCCTCGTCCGCCAGGAGCTCCTCGACGGCCTGGACGGCCTCGGCGTGGCCCGGATCCTGGGTCAGCGCGGCCTCGTAGCGGTCCACGGCGGCGGCGACTCCCTCGGGCGACGGATCGATGCCGTAGGTCAGCATGCCGATCTGGCACTCCAGGTCGGCCAGGACCGTGCCGTCGGTGCCCGCCCCGGCGAGGACGTCCCGCTTGCGCTCCAGCACGCCGCGGAGCGGCTCGTGGCGCCCCTCGTCCATGTAGATCGCGCACAGGGCGTCGTGGATGCGGATGTCCTCCGGGAAGTCGTCCAGCATCTCCCGGTACAGGGCCTCGGCCTCCTCGTTGGAGCCGAGCTGATCGCGCCAGACGGACGCCAGCAGGAAGAGGATGTCCTTCCGCTCGTCGGCGTCCCGGGCGATGCGGAGCTTCTTGTCGTAGATGCCGACGAGCTGATCCCAGGCGCCGGTCTTCCGGTACAGGTCCTCGATGGCGTCGAGGGCCGCCCGGTTCCGGTCGTCCAGGGCGATGACCCGCTGGAAGGCGTTCAGGGCCGCCTCCCCGTCCTCGAGGCGGTCCAGGTAGACCTGGCCGGCGTCGAGCAGGGCGCCCACCCGGGCCGGCTCCTCCTCGATGAGATCCACGGACTCCTCGAGGACCGCGACGTACGTCTCCCAGTTGCCGCTCTGCTCGGCGAGGCGGCGGAGCTCGGGATACAGCGCGATGGCGTTCGGGGACTCGCGGACCGCCTGCACCATGTTGAAGAAGGCGGCGTCCACGTCCCGGAGCCGCTCCTCGTGGACCCGGGCCAGCTCGAGCAGGATCTCGCGGCGCTCCTCGGCAGGCTCCGTGGCCTCGAGGACGATGTCGTAGACGGGCGGCAGCTTCTTCCAGGCGTTCAGCTCGCGGTAGATGGGCACGAGCATGCGCGCGGCCTCGGCGTGCCGCGGCGAGAGATCGAGCACCTTCTCCAGGTTCTTCACCGCGCGACGCACGTCGTCCAGCTCGTCCTGCCAGACGCGGGCGGCGGTGAAGAGGAGCCGCGTGCGGACCTCCGGATCGTCGAGCTGCTTGGCCTGGGACTCCAGGGTCCGGACCCACTCCTGGAGGGTGCCGTAGCTGCGGAAGAACCACTCCAGGTTCTCCCAGTCCTTTTCGGCAAGGAACTTCTTCTTCAGCTCGGCCTGGGCCTTGCGGTGCTCCGGGTCCAGCTCCAGCAGGCGCTTCCAGACGTCGGCGGCCTTGTCCGCGTCGTCCAGGCGCGAGGTGTAGACCAGGCCCAGCTTCTCCAGCAGGGCGGCGCGCTCCTTGGGATCCTCGAGCAGCGCCACGCGCCGCTCCTGGACGTCGGTGAGGAGCTCGAAGTTCTTCTCGCGCTCGTAGAGGCTCTCCAGGTGCTCCAGGGCCTCCATGTGGTCCGGCTCGTCCTGCCGGACACGCTCCCAGAGCTGGATGGGCGTGGCGGGCTTCCGGATGCGCTCGCTGGCCAGCCGGGCGAGCTGCAGATAGGCCTCGTGCTGGGCCGCCGGGTCGTCCTGCAGGGCGATCTCGCGCTCGGAGACGTGGATGAACGAGTCGTAGTCCCGGCGCTGCTCGTAGATCTCCTTGAGGACGTCGATGGCCTCCTCGTGGGCCGGGTTCAGCTCCAGGATGGCCTCGTAGTGCTTGATGGCCTCGCTGGAGTTGGAGAACTTGTCCAGCATGATCGAGGCGATGCGCTGGTGGAGCGCGATCTGCCGCTCCGCGTCCGGCTCGTGCTCGATCTTCTGCTGGAGCACCTTCACCAGGTCCGGCCAGCGCTTCATGCCCTGGTACTCGGACGCCAGGGCGTCGAGGGCCTCCTGGTTGCCGGGCTCGATGTCCAGGATGGACTGCCAGGCGGAGACGACCTTCGACGGCGCGTTCAGCTGATCCTTGTAGATGCCGATCATGCGCCGGTGGAGGTCGATCCTCCCCTCCACGTCGTCGTCCGGCAGGCGCTTCAGCTTGTCCTTGAGCAGCTCCACCATGGCGTGCCACTTGCCGACCGCCTGGTAGAGCCGGGCCAGGGCCTCCTCGGCCTCCCGGTCGTCCGGATCGGCCTGGCGCACGCCCTGCCAGAAGTTGATCGCGCGCTCGGGCTGGTCGTGCTCCTCCGCGAGGCGGCCGAGCATCCGCTTGACCTGGACGGCGTCCTCCATGCCGCCCTTGTTCGGGTCGGTGAGGAACTGCTCGAGCCGGCGCCAGTTCTGCTGCTTCGTATAGAAGTCCAGGTAGAACTCGCGCAGCGGCTCCGGATCGGGCGGCGGCGACTTCAGCTTCCGGAACGACATCTCCGCCTTTCGCGGATCGTCGAACTGACGCCACAGGACGATGCCGTTCCAGTAGTGGAGGAACGTGGACATCTCCTCGTCCTCCGCGGTGCGCGCCTGCTGGGAAAGCACGCGCAGCAGCGGACTCCGGGAGCCGTCCTCCACCCACTCGGGGAGGCGCTCGTACACCGACTGGAGGGTCTCACGATCCCCCTCGGCGACGAGTTGCTTGATCAGCGCCTCGAAGGCGCGGTGATCGGAAGGATTTGCTTCGAACGCCGCGAGAAGATCGCTCGTAGACATGTGCTCCTCGGATGCGACCGCCGGGGCCGGTCCACCGGGACCGACCCCCACCCTGGAACCGGGTCACGGAGGGCGTCACGCCAATCCCTCCGCATCCCGGATTTCCTACCACACGGTTCGCAACGTGGACAACCGCACCCGGACGTGTTCAAGGATGCCGCGCCCAGCGTTCGGCCAGCGCCCGCACCGCGTCGTGGAACCGCGGGCGGAAGCGCTTCATCGCGGCCTGCGTGTGGGGTCCTCCGCCGACGCGGTTCGTGAGGAGCACGGCGACGAGATCGTGATCCCGATCGATCCACACGCTGGTGCCCGTGAACCCGAGGTGGCCGACGGCGCGGGGGCCGGCGCCGGACCCGGCGGACGTGTACCCGGGGGAGGGCGTGTCCCAGCCCAGCACCCAGGTGGCACCGTCCGGCCGCGCGTCGCGATCCCAGAAGGCACGCACGACGCCGCCGTCCAGGGAGGCGGGCCGTCCGGCCTCGGCGCGTGCCAGGTCCAGGGCCCAGGCGCCCACCCGCTCCGCGGTGGCGAAGATCCCGGCGTGTCCGGCGACGCCGCCGAGGATCCACGCGTTGAGATCGTTCACCTCGCCCACGAGCCTCCGCCCGCGCCGGGGGCAGAAGCCCGTCGGCGCGTAGCGGGCCCGCTCGGAGGGATCGGACGGGGGATGGATGCCCCGGTAACCCGGGACCAGGCGGTCCAGGGAGGCCCCGAGGCGTCGCTCCAGGTGCCACCCGAGGACGATGTAGCCGAGATCGCTGTACACGGCCCCCTCGACCCGCGCCGTGCGCTGCAGGTCGGCGATTCGGCGGCCCACGGCCTGCTTCGTCGCCCCGGTGCCGGGGCGCCAGCCCGGGGCGGCCTCGTCGAGGTGCGCCCACAGGTCGTCCCAGGCCGGGAGCCCGCTGCGGTGACCCAGCAGATCGCGCACGGTCGCGCGGAGGCCCTCGGGCCGGGTCACCTCCTCGCCGAGGTTCAGCCAGCCCTCCGCGACGCCCCGCATCGCGAGGGCCACGACGGCCATGGGCTTGGTGAGGGAGGCCACGTCCCAGAGCGTGTCCGGCCCGGCCTCGCCCACGTACGCGGCGCCCCGGGGCTCCAGGTCCGTCGCGATCCATGCGGCGGCCGACGGATAGACGCCCTCGTCGCGGCCGGCCTCAAGGAGATCGCGGAGCGCGTCGGAGCGGGGGGCGGGCGTCACGGCGTGAAGCGCAGGCTCGCCGGGCCGCCGGAGGGGCAGTCGAGCACGGCGCGGAGCCCGGCGCCGCGGCCGAAGGGCAGGGGGGCGTTGTGGACGTCGTGGCCCACGGGCAGCCCGGCGGCCACGGGGATGTCCAGGTCCGCGGCCAGGTCGTCGAAGAAGCGGGCGATGCCCTCCCGCTGCTCGTCGTCCACGGCCGTGAACTCGCCGAGGACCAGGCCGCGGGCGCGGTCCAGGGCGCCGGAGAGCAGGATCTGGGTGACGAGGCGATCGATCTTGTAGGCCGGCTCGCCGGTGTCCTCCAGGAGGACGACGCGATCGGTCAGGTCGGCCTCCCACGGCGTCCCCACCAGCGACGCCAGGACGCAGAGGTTGCCCCCCGCGAGCGGTCCCTCGGCCCGCCCCGGGGAGAGCGTGCGGAGGCCCTCGAAGGGCGCGACGTGGCCGGCGTGCCAGGCCGCTCGCACGCGCGCGAGGCTCGACTCGGTCAGCCGCGAGAGCTGGGTCACGGGCGGGGCGTGCCAGGCGGGCCAGCCGCGCCGATCCCAGGCCGCCAGGAGCGCGGTGCCGTCGCTGAAGGCCCACAGGGGGACGGGGGAGCCGCCGAACGGGGTCGGGCCGCGCGCCAGGGTGCGGATGGAGCCGTAGCCGCCCCGGGCCATCCAGACGGCCCGCGGACGGGCGGCGACGGCGTCGGCGAGGGCCTCGGCCCGGTGCGCGTCGGATCCGGCGAGGTGTCCCGCTCGGGCGAGGAGGCGATCGCGCCAGCCGTCCGGCCACGCGACGGAGATCTCCATCCCCCGGAGCAGGGCGAGGCCCTCGTCCAGGGTGGTGGGGTGCAGCGGCCCCGACGGGGCGACCAGGAGGGCGTCGTCGCCCATCATCCCCCGGAGACCAGGCGAAGCCCGGCGCGCCGCGGCCGGGACTCCTCCATGACGTTCAGCTTGGCGGTGGCGCCGCGCGCGTCGCGGATGGCGGCGAACTCGCCCTCCATGGCGTCGAGGTCCGCGTCGATCCCGTAGGCCCCCAGGATGTTGCGGAGCGGCTCGTAGTGCTTCTCGAGGGAGGTCTTCACCGACTGATAGCCGTGGGTCGCCGCCTCGGCGCGCCGCCAGAACGACAGGGGATTCATGGCGAAGAAGCGGGAGTCCGTCTCCGCCGGCTCGATGAGGATGACGTCGCCGCGGAACGACTCGTCGAGGCGCAGCTTCTCGATGCCCAGCCGGAGCCGGCTGTGGAGCATGGTCCGGAAGGCCTGGTTGAGCACCGCGCCGATGCCCAGGTCCGCCAGGGAGAGCTGGTCCTTGGTCCCCGGGCGGTAGCGGTAGTTCACGAAGGGCCGGAACGGGTTGTAGCAGATGATCAGCTCGGCGTTGTGCCGGACGGCCGTGGAGATGTTGGCCGTCTTGCGGACCGCCGCGTCGAGGAAGTCCTGCTGGCGGCCCTCTGGCCCGATGCGGGCGGGCACGAAGAAGCCGGGGATGGCCGTCGACGCCTGGACCGCCTCCGGGATGGACACGGAGTCGTCCTCGTCGTGGCCGAACACCACGCCCTGGGCGCTGTTCAGGTTCGTGGCGACGATGTAGAGGCTCTTGCCCGTCAGCAGCTTCAGCTCGCGGAAGTCGCTGGGGAGGTTGTTGCGCTCCAGGTTCTTCGCCACGTAGCGGGCGATGCCGCTGTTGTCGAAGATCCCCGCCGGGACGTAGCCGCCGGCGTCCTTCAGGAGCCCCTTCTCGAGCGCCTCGCCGATCGGCTCGAACAGCGCCTCCGCGGTGGCGAGGCCCGGGTCGGCGAGGAAGGCCTTCGCGCGCTCCTCGATGGTGCGGCGGCGGCTGTGGGCGGCCCGCATCATGGCCCAGGGCAGGCGCGGATAGATGGTCATCGCGTCCCGGGCGAAGCGGGTCGGCCCCCGGAGGAACTGCTTCCACGCCGGGCGATAGAAGTCCACGTAGCTGAAGCGCGTCAGCCGCCCGCTCGAGCCGCGCAGGGCCTGCACGAGCTCGAAGGGCTCGATGCCCGCGGCCAGGGGCGCCGCCAGGAAGGCGCCGGCCGAGATGCCCACGTAGGTCTCGAAGTTCGTGACGCTGATGTTGCGCAGGAAGCGGTTGAGGGCCAGCAGGCCGCCGACCTTGAAGGCGCCGCCGCTGATGGCGCCGCCTGCGAGGACGATGGCCTTCTTGGCGTTGGGTCGCTTCCGCGACAGGTCTGATTTCTGGACGACGGTGATTCCCACGCTTCCTCCGCGAGCGCTCGTGAAGAGGGCCAGGGAGCCCCTCGACGAGCATACGGGGCGCGGGCGAGACGCGGCAAGAAGGCGTGCCGTCGGCTCGTTCCCGGCGGCGGTGGGGGCGGGGCGGTTTCGCGATTCGGAACCGGCGCGGGGTGCGCCGGCCGCGCTCGGAAACCCGGAGCGGTTACGAGGGGTTGGGGGTGGGGCGTCCGACGGCCGGGCGGCCGGAGTGTCGTTGACGCCCGCGGGAACAGGGCCTATAAGCGCCCCCCTGGAATCCCGGGACCCCGTTCCCCGCGCGCATCCGGGCCTGCGAGCACCCCGGCCCGACCCCACCCCCGACCGCCCCGGCGACCCTCGGAAGCCGAAGCGGCCCCCACCCTGGAGGACAGCATGCACCGTCGCACGGGCCTCACCGCCCTCGCCCTCGCGGTCATCCTCGGCTGGAGCTCCGTCGGACACGCCCGCCCCTTCGTGAAGAAGGGCGGCGTCGAGGTGGGGGTGAAGATGGGCGGCTACTTCTTCCTCGACTCGGACAGCCCGCTGGACGACACGTTCGCGTACGGCGTGCACGGGGGGTACAACTTCTCGCGCCTGCTGGGCGCCGAGCTCGGGTTCGACGCCTCCCCGCAGGAGGTGAACGACGTCAGCCTCTACCACCTCCACCTGGACGTCATCGTGCACCCGCTGACCCACGACTGGGTCGTGCCCTTCGTGGGGGCCGGGCCGACGTTCGCCACGCTGGTCCCGGACCGGGGCGACAACGACAGCGATCCCGGCGTCAACGCCATCGCGGGCCTGAAGATCTACCCCTGGGAGCACGTGGGCGTCCGCCTCGACGCGCGCTACGTGGCCCGCTTCGGCACGGGGGACGACGAGAGCACCGACCACGACCTCATCGCCAGCTTCGGCCTGTTCGCCACCTTCGGCGGCGCAGACGAGCAGGCGGAGGTCCTGCTCGACACGGACGGCGACGGCTTCCTCGACGACGTCGACGCCTGCCCGACCGTGCCGGGCGTCGAGTCCGCGGACGGCTGCCCCGACCGGGACGGCGACGGGCTCCGCGACGACCAGGACCGCTGCCCCGACGAGGCCGGGCCCGCCGAGCACGAGGGCTGCCCGGACGGCGACGGCGACGGCATCGTGGACGTGGACGACGCATGCCCCGAGGTCCCGGGTGTGCAGGAGTTCGAGGGCTGCCCCGACACGGACGGCGACGACATCGCCGACCCCGACGATCGCTGCCCGAAGATCCCGGGCGAGGCGCAGTACCAGGGCTGCCCGCCGCCGCCGCCCGAGGAGGTCACGGAGAAGTACACCGGGACCATCCAGGGCATCACCTTCAAGGTGGACTCGGCGGAGATCCGCGAGCAGTCCTTCCCGGTCCTCGACGAGGCCGTGCAGGTCCTCGGCGAGTACCCGCAGCTCCGCATCCTGGTGGAGGGCCACACCTCCTCGGAGGGCGAGCGCGACTACAACATGGAGCTGTCGCGCGACCGCGCCGAGTCGGTGAAGCAGTACCTGGTGTCCAAGGGCATCGCCGCCGACCGCGTCGAGACGAAGGGCTTCGGCCCCGACCGCCCGGTGGCCCCGAACGACACCGAGGCCGGCCGCAAGCAGAACCGCCGGATCGAGTTCAAGATCCTGCGGCAGTGACGGGATCGGCGAATCGGCCGGCTCCCGTCACTGGGGTCAAACCTACTCACTTTTCACTTTCTCTCGACCCGCGGGGACGGCGGTCCTGCTGCCTCTTCCTCGCGTGGTCCGCTGGCGCGCGCCTCCCTGAACCGCTACTCTGGATCGACGTCGATGATGTCCCGATCCCGGTCGCGGCGGCGGCGGCGGCGGCGGGCGCCCGGGCCTCGGCGCTCGCGGGCCTCGTCCAGGGTGTGCCGGACCAACTCGCCCAGGTCGTCCACGATGGGGGTCAGCTTCCGGAGCAGCTCCAGCTCGAGGCGGGCGGCCGTCTCCAGGGCTCCGGCGGCCCCCTCCAGGCGCGCCAGCACGCGATCGGCGCGATCGAGGGTCTTCAGCCCGGCCTCCTGGACCTCGGGCGACAGGTCCTCGCGGTCGTTCAGCGACTCCCGGGCACGACCCAGCACACGCTCGACCCGGCGACGTAGGAAGGTTCCCGGCTTGCTGGCCACGTGCTCGCCTCCTGGTTCGCGGCGCCCCGAGGAGCGCCGCCGGATGGACCGCGACCCGCACCCATAGCACAGGCCGCGTGGGGTCCCTCGTGTGGGAACCGAGCGGTTTCAGCCGAGGATACGCTCGGTTTCTTTTCCTTGACGCTGGTTTCCCCGACGGCTAGGGAAGCGCTATCCGGACAGCACAGGGGGTATCTCCGTTGAAGGTCAAGAAGAACAGCCTCGTGCGGATCCACTATCGGATGCGCGTCGACGGCGGCGAGGAGATCGACTCGTCCACGGACGGGACGCCCCTGGAGTTCATCTGTGGCCGTGGCGACGTCATCCCCGGGCTCGAGCGCGAGCTCATCGGGATGCTCGCCGGTCAGAAGAAGACGTTCACCATCCCGGCCGAGGACGCCTACGGCATCCACGACCAGGGCCTCGTGCGGGAGCTTCCGCGCGCCGGCTTCCCGAGCGATCGCAAGCTCGAGAAGGGGCAGTGCTTCAGCTACCGCTCCAAGCAGGGCGCCGAGCTCCGCTATCGGGTCGTGGAGGTCAAGGACGACACCATCGTCGCAGACTTCAATCACCCGCTGGCGGGCAAGGCGCTGCAGTGCGACGTCGAGGTGCTCCAGGTCTTCGAGGACGGCGTGGACGCGCTCGCGCGCTCCTGATCGTCTCTACCGGGCAATCGCGGGAGGGCGGGCCCAGGGGGGGGCCGCCCTCGTTCGTTTCGGTCCACGGTCGCTCCGCCGGCGTCGTCGCCAGCCGGGACCCCAGGGCAATCGCAAAGTCGGAGAAGTGTGGGCCGCGCGGCGATACGGCGCCCGGCGCCGGATTGCACCCGCTCGGACAGGATGGATTCTGCGCGTCTGAGAGCAGGCAACGGCACGGGCACGGGCAAGGGCAAGGGAGGGCGGTCGACTTTGCGACCGCCCTGGCCGGGGCCCTCCGTTGACCTGCCTCGGGGGGAATCCTATGGTGACTCGTCGCTGTTCAGCAGGACGGGTGAAGCGGCTTGAAGCTCTCTACACGCGGTGAGTACGGCCTGCGGGCCCTGGTCTTCCTGGCCTCTCGGAGCGACGCCGAGGGGACCATGAGCCACGCCTCCGACATCTCGGCGGCCCAGGACATCCCGTCCCACTACCTCAAGCAGATCCTGTCGCGCCTGCGGGCTGCGGGGCTGGTGCGCAGCACGCGCGGGCCGGCCGGTGGCCACGCCCTGGCGCGCCCGGCGGAGGACATCACCGTCGGCGAGATCATCGGCTGCCTCGAGGGGGAGCTGACGGGGGTCGAGGGCATCCTCGCCATGCCCTGCTCCATCGACGTGGGTCCGAGCCACTGCGCGATCAAGGAGCTGTTGCTCGAGGTGAAGCGCCGCGTGGAGGAGCTGCTCCACGAGACCACGCTCGCCGACCTGGCCCACCGTCAGGACACCCTGTCGGCGGAGAAGATCCTCGTCCGGCCCCGGATCCTCGAGGAGGCCGAGGCCATGGCCGACTCCGAGGCCGACACCTTCGAGGAGGCGTCGGGGCTGTGACCGCAGCTCCGAAGGGCTCGCGCCAAGGCGCCAAGCCGAAAAGACGCGGGAGATATGGGGAAGATGCAGTGGGACCGCCCTCCCCGGCGCTCACTCCCCGAACGACCGGCGCCGCCAGCACGACTAGCTCCGGTGGCGAGTCCACTCCCGATGGGACCGGAACGCCTCGGCCGGTGAGCCCGACCACGACCAATACTCGCGGGCTCTCGGCGAGCTGTGACCAATGGACCGGCCGGCACGCCGGCGCCCCACCTCGTGGGCCGGTTCTCCGGCATCCCGGGGGGGGGGCTGCGTCCTATCGGAGGGCGGAGCGCACGGCCTGCCAGTCGAAGCCCGGGCCCGGGTCCGTGGCGCGGGGCGTGACGTGCAGGTGGCCCACGATGCCCCGGAAGCTCCGCCCGCGATCGTGGAGCACCGTGGTGGGCACCTCGCCGTCTCCCGGGACGCGGCCCGGGACCCGCGGGAGCACGCGCACCAGCTCGCGGAGCAGGTGGACGACGGCGTCCATCTGCTCGGCCGTGTAGCCCCACTGCCGGGTCTCCTCGCCGTGGACGGACACGAACTCGCTGAGGGGGCGCCTGAACCTCTCCGTCTCCGCGTCCTCGGGCAGCGGCGGGCGATCGGTGGTGACCGGGTTGACCAGGTCGATGGAGACGCTCCGCGTGTCCAGGGCGGCGTCGCCGGAGTGTGTCGCCTCGAAGGCGAGATCGAGGTTCTGGTGGACCGAGCCGTCCCAGTCGATGGTGAAGTGGGTCGAGGCGCCCGTGGAGGACAGCCGCAGGTAGGCTTCCCGCGCGGTCTGGGTGCGCGACGCGTGCAGGACCACCAGGTCGATCCGCTCCCGGATCGCCGCGGCGTCGTCCGGGGGGATCCGCTCTCCGTCCGGCCCCCTCCGCTGCGTGAAGTACGTGGGCACCGGGCGGTCCCAGCCCTCCAGCCCCATGTCGCGCCCCAGCCGGCGTCGGGCCCTGAGCTCCTCGGCCCGGAAGCGCACCGTGTCCACCGGGATGGACACGGGGACCTCCTCCCCGGCCAGGACGACGTGGCCCGGCGACGCCTGCTCCTCGGCCTCCGCGCGCTCCCCACGCGGCGAGCGGAGCATCCGCAAGCCCGCCCGGGCCTCCGGGTGATCCTCCTCCAGGTCCAGGACCTCCCGGAACGCCTCCTCGGCCTCCTCGTCCTTCCCCTCCGCCACGGCGCGATAGCCCCGCTTGAGGCCGCGCTCCAGGAGAAGCTCGGTGGGCGGCTCGCAGCGGGGCGGTCCCACGGCGGCGGGCTCCTCCCGGCAGGCGGGGGCCACGGCCGCCAGGGCCAGGGCGGCGAGGAGGGCTCGAACCCTCACGAGGCCTCTCTCCGGACGTCCAGGCTCATGCCGACCAGGTCCTCCCAGCCGTCGTCGAGCCGGACGTCGCGCGCCAGCACGCCCTCCACCTCGAACGCGCGGGAGCGGTACAGGGCCCGGGCCGGCTCGTTGCGGCTGTACACCTGCAGCGACACGCGGGCGAGGATCGGATTGGCCCGGGCCCAGGTCAAGGCCACGTCGAGCATCTCGCTGCCGATGCCACGCTGCCACGCCTCCCGGCGTACGCCCATGCCCAGGTGGGCCACCTGGCGGGTCCGCGACGTCTGGCCGCCGAGCAGGGTCAGGGTGCCGACGATGCGCTCGCGCCCGGGCCCTCGCCCCGGTCGCACCGCCACCAGGCACAGGGAGTTCCGGAGCCGGCCGAAGTGGTCGATGAGCGCCCGCTGCTCGTCCAGGTCGGGCAGGGGATCCCCCGCGCACTGGAGCATGTAGGTGGTCTCGCGCACGATGGTCGCCATGTGCTCCAGGAAGCGCGGCGCGTCCCGGCGCACGGCCTCCCGCACGACGAGCGGATCGCCCTCGCGATCGAGGATCTCCCGCGGTGGCGGGCCCCCGGTCATGTGGCCTCCTCCGGCAGGCCGGAGCGCCGCATCAGGAGGACGCCTCCGGTAGCTCCACGGTCGGCGGGAGCGGCTCGAAGACCAGGGTCTCGTCCGCATCGTCCGGCGCCACGTCCACGCGGAGCCCGTCCGCGTCGGCGAAGTCGCCAGCGATGAGCTTGTACGACAGCGGATCCTCCACCAGGGATCGGATGGCGCGCCGCACCGGCCGCGCGCCGAAGGCCGGGTCCCAGCCCTGCGCGGCGATGCGGGCCACGGCGGCATCGGCCACCTCCAGGCGCAGGTCGCGGCCCGCCAGGCGCTCCCCGAGCTCGTCCATCTGCAGCCGGACGATGCGCTCGATAGCCGCGCGGTCGAGGCGGCTGAAGATGACGCTCTCGTCGACGCGGTTCAGGAACTCCGGCCGGAAGTGGGCGTGCAGTGCCGCCTCCACGGCCTCCCGCACCGAGCCGGCGTCGCCCTCGGGCGCGTCCAGGATGGCCGGCGATCCCAGGTTCGAGGTCATGATGATGAGCGAGTTCGTGAACGACACGGGGCGGCCCATCGAGTCCGTCAGCCGACCCTCGTCGAGCACCTGCAGCAGGAGGTCGAAGACCTCCACGTGGGCCTTCTCCACCTCGTCGAGGAGGACCACGGTGTACGGGCGGCGCCGCACGGCCTCGGTGAGCTGTCCCCCCTCCTCGTAGCCGACGTAGCCGGGTGGAGCGCCGATGAGCCGCGCCACCGCGTGCTTCTCCATGTACTCGGACATGTCGAGGCGCACCATGGCGTGGGGATCGTCGAACAGCTCCTCGGCCAGCACCTTCACCAGGTGCGTCTTGCCCACGCCGGTCGGACCCAGGAAGAGAAACGATCCCAGCGGGCGGTTCGGATCCTGGATGCCCGAGCGGGAGCGGCGCACGACGTTCGACACCGCGCGCACCGCGTCGTCCTGCCCGATGACCCGGGAGCCGAGGCGCTCCTCGAGCTGGAGTAGCTTGGTGGCCTCGTCCTCGGCGAGCCGGGTGACCGGGACCCCCGTCCACGCGGCGACCACGCGGGCCACGTCCTCGCCGTCCACGGCCTCCTTGAGCCAGCCGCCGTCCTTCTGGAC
Organism: Myxococcota bacterium; assembly: GCA_051747385.1. Classification (GTDB taxonomy): domain Bacteria; phylum Myxococcota_A; class UBA9042; order PHBI01; family JACKFB01; genus JBNJGB01. Next base: position 141,106 of record JBNJGB010000001.1, on the reverse strand, counting down.
CACGGCCAGCTCTCCCTCCAGCGAGGCGAGGGAGCGCCGCACCTCGGGGAGGCGTCCGAAGCGGATCTCGGCGGCCCGATCCAGGTCGCCCCCGCGGCCGGCCTCCTCCTCGTCGTGGTTCAGGGACTCCATCTCCTCCTTCACCTGGCGGATCCGGGCGAGGATGTCCCGCTCGCGCTTCCACCGCGCCGTCTGCTCGTCCAGGTCCACGCGCAGGCGCGCCATCTCCTCGTCGATGCCGGCCCGGTGGGACAGGGCCTCCCGGGAGCCCTCGCGGGTCAGGGCCGCGTGTTCCACCTCCAGCTGCTCCAGGCGGCGTCGGCGCTCGTCGATCTCGGCCGGGAGGGAGTCCGTCTCCAGGCGCAGGCGGCTCGCAGCCTCGTCCACCAGGTCCAGGGCCTTGTCCGGCAGCCTCCGATCGGAGACGTAGCGGCTCGACAGGCGGACCGCCGCCACCAGGGCCGCGTCGCTGATGACCACGCCGTGGTGCACCTCGTAGCGGGCCTTCACGCCCCGGAGGATGGACAGGGCCTCGGCGAAGCCCGGCTCCTCGACGACGATGGTCTGGAAGCGCCGCGCAAGGGCCGCGTCGCGATCGATGGACCGGCGATACTCCCGGATGGTCGTGGCGCCCAGGCAGTGGAGCTCGCCGCGGGCCAGGGCGGGCTTGAGCATGGCCGAGGCGTCCATCCCGCCGCCGGACGAGCCCCCGGCGCCCACGATGTTGTGGAGCTCGTCGACGAACAGGAGGATCTGCCCCCCGGCGTCGCGGACCTCGCGGAGCACGTGCTTGAGGCGCTCCTCGAAGTCGCCGCGCAGCTTGGCGCCGGCCACCAGGAGGCCCATGTCCAGGGCGAGGAGGCGGCGGCCGCGCAGGGCGTCCGGCACGTCCCCCTCGGCCAGGCGGCGGGCGAGGCCCTCGATGATGGCCGTCTTGCCGACGCCGGGCTCGCCGATGAGCACCGGGTTGTTCTTGCGGCGGCGGCACAGCACCTCCATGAGGCGCCGGATCTCGTCGTCGCGGCCGATCACCGGGTCCAGGTCCCCGGCCCGGGCCCGGGCGGTGAGGTCGGTGGCGAACTTGTCGAGCCAGGAGCCGTCCTCGTCCTCGCCGGCCCCGCCCGCGTCGATACGCCGGGCACCGGAGGCTCCCTCGGCGCGACGTCCGCCGTGCTCGGGGTCGGAGACGCGGCGCGCGGCCCGGCTGATGCGATCGGCGGTGCAGCCTGCCGCGTCCAGGGCCGCCTGGGCGCGCGTCCCGGGGACGTAGGCCAGCGCGGCGAGGAGGTGGGCCGTCCCCGTCGCCGCCGCGCCGGTCGCGCGCGCGTTGGCGCGGGCCTGGTCGAACACGCGCACGAGGCTCGGGGCGATGATCACGCGGTGCTCGCCCTGTACGCGAGGCTGGCCGCGCACCTCGTCCACCACGGCCTGCCGGAGGGTGGCCGTCTGGGTCCCCAGGTAGCTCCAGACCCTCAGCGCGTGCGTCTCCCGCGCGTCGAGGAGGGTCAACAGGACCTGCTCGGCCGTCAGCCTGGGGTGGCCGTCCCGCCGGGCGGTCTCGTTGGCGACCTCCACCACCCGGCGCGCCTCTCGCGTGTAGTCGTCGAACCGCATGGAGAGGAAGGTAGCATCGGCCTGCACGTCGGGCGAGAGGAGGCCATGGCCTCCTCGAGGGGAGAGGGCATGGCCCGGGCCTCCTCGAGGGGAGAGCGGCGATTTCGTCGTGGGGGCGGTGGCGGTGGAATGGCAACCGACCGCCGGGGACGGCGCTACGGCCCCCGCGCCTCCGCGAGGGTGACCGTCAGCTCCCGCTCTTCGCGGCCGCGGCGGATGACCACGGGCATGGCCCGGCCGGCGACGCCGGAGGCGACCTGCAGGCGGAACTCCGTGGGGCTGCGGACCGGGCGGCCGTCCAGCTCGAGGAGGACGTCCCCGGGGCGCAGGCCGGCCCGGTCGGCGGGGCTGTCCTCCACCACGGCGTCGACGAGCAGGCCGTCGGCCATGCCGTGTCCCGTCGGCCGGACGTACACGCCGAGCCAGCTCCGGCTCACCTGCCCCCCCTGCTTCAGGCGGGGGAGGGCGTCCTGCACGACGTTCCAGGGGATGGCGAAGGCGATGCCCTGGCCCTCGGAGTTCACGGCGGTGTTGAGGCCGATCACCTCCCCGTCCAGGTTGAAGAGCGGGCCGCCGGAGCTTCCGCGGTTGATGGGGGCGTCGGTCTGGATGAGATCCATGTAGCCCTGGTCGCGGCTCACGATCTCCGCGCGGCCCTTCGCGCTGACGATCCCCTTCGTGAGGGTGTGGCTGAGCCCGAACGGATTGCCGATGGCCAGGACCCAGTCGCCCACCTCGAGGGCGTCCACGTCGCCGGGGTGCACGGGGTCCACGTCCAGGTCCTCGTCCACCTTGAGCAGCGCCAGGTCCCGCACGGGGTCGATGCCGACGAGCCGGGCCGGCATCTCCTCGTCGTCGTGCAGGCGCACGCGGATCTCCGCCGCGTTCTCGACCACGTGGGCGTTCGTGACGATCCACCCCTCGGAGTCCAGCACCAGCCCGCTTCCCAGGGACGTGCCCACCCGCGGCGGGGTCATGCGCCCGGTCCAGGGATCCACCAGGCGCTGCTGGATGACCTCCTGGGTGTAGATGTTCACCACCGACGACGACAGGCGCTCGAAGAGCCCGGCGAACGTGGGCAGGCGATCCAGCGCCGCCGCGTCCGGTTCGGGCTCGCCGGGGGATGTCTCCGTCTCCGGCTCCTCCGAAGGCTCCCCGCCCGCCCCGGCGTCGTCCGCGGGTTCCGGCTCCTGCGGCGCCACGTCGGGCGGGGGAGGAGGCTCCCCTGCGCGCGGCGTCGCGGCCGGATCCGGCGCCTTCCTCGGTGGCTCGAAGTAGTCCCCCGGCCGGTCGTCGGGGCAGCCCGCGAGCGCCCCGATGAGGAGGATCGGGATCAGCGCCCGCATCGGGCGTCGGCCGCGGCGGGTCGCAACGTCGATGGGAAGCTCCTCGGCGCTCGACGCCTCAGCACTCGCGGTCGCGGACCTCCACGAACGCCATCCGCACCTGGTAGAGGATGCCCGACAGCAGCTTCTCCTCCTCCGCGGTGAGGTTGCCGGCGGTCTTCTCCTCCAGCATCCCGAGGATGGCGATGGTCTGCTTCGCGAGCTCGAGGTTCGGTGGCTGATCCCCCGCGGCCTCGTGCATCCCCAGGTGGACGAGCACGTTGCTGCCCAGGGAGATGACGAAGGTGGAGAAGTCCGTCGCCTCCAGGTGGCCCGGTCTCTCCTTGGAGGGGTCCTCGCCCATGTTCTCAGTCCGTCTCTTCCGCGGCCGCGGCCCGGGCCGACGCGTCCTCCGCAGTCGGGTCGAACCACTCGCCCTGGTCCGCGACGTCCGGCAGATCGGCGAGCATCTCGTCGATCTTCTCCGGCGTGACGAAGCCCTTGGCGAGGCGCCGACGGATGATCCGGACGTCCTGGCTCAGCTCGTCGTTCGTGGACTGCGCGCTCATGAGGCTCTCCGCACACCGAGGGGGCCGATACCTGTCCCGGGATCGGGCCGCCCTTCGTAGCGGCGGCCTCCGTGGTTGTCAAGTCCCGGATCTCCCGACGTCCGGGCGGGCGGTTGACGACGGCCGGTCCCTGTCTCTATATGGTGCCACCACGCTCGCGCCTCATCACGAACCCGCGGTGTCTCCATGAGCAGCAACCCCGTCCGCGTCGTCCTGTGCACCTGCCCCCACGACGAGGCCGCCACCGTCGCCCGACGCCTTTTGCGCGAGCGCCTCGTGGCCTGCATCAACATCGTCCCCGGTGTGAAGAGCCTCTACTGGTGGAAGGACGAGGTGGCCGAGGACGACGAGTCGCTGCTCGTGATCAAGGCGCCGAAGAGCGCCTACGAGCGGCTCGAGAGCCGCCTCACCGAGATCCACCCGTACGACGTGCCCGAGATCCTCAGCCTCCCGGTCGAGGACGGAGCCAACGCGTACGTGTCGTGGGTCCTGGAGTCGACGGCCTCCTGAGCGGATCCGCGAGTGCCCGCGAGACCCTCCACGGCGCCGCCCGACGCCCTCTCGGACGGCCCTGAAATATCCCGGCGGTGCGGCGTGTTGCGTCGGCCCGCCCCCGGTCGGGCCGGTGATCGCCCCCCCCGGGATACCCCCTCGAACGACCGACAAGAGGAGCGCGTGAATGCAGGGCGACGTTCGGGTGATGAACGAGCTGGTGCGCGAGGAGAGCGCCTTCGTCGACGAGGTCATGGGCCAGGTGCAGAAGGTCATCGTGGGCCAGTCCCACATGGTCGAGCGCATCCTCATCGGCCTGATGACCGGCGGCCACGTGTTGCTGGAGGGCGTCCCCGGCCTGGCCAAGACGCTCACGGTCAACACGGTCTCGTCCGTGGTGGACGCGCGGTTCCAGCGCATCCAGTTCACGCCGGACCTCCTGCCCGCGGATCTCATCGGCACGATGATCTATCACCAGGACACGGGCACGTTCAGCGCCAAGAAGGGCCCGATCTTCGCCAACCTGGTGCTGGCCGACGAGATCAACCGCGCGCCCGCGAAGGTCCAGTCGGCCCTGCTGGAGGCCATGCAGGAGCGGCAGGTCACCATCGGGGAGACGACCTATCCCCTCGACGAGCCCTTCCTGGTCATGGCGACCCAGAACCCCATCGAGCAGGAGGGGACCTATCCCCTGCCCGAGGCGCAGGTGGACCGCTTCATGCTCATGGTGAAGGTGGGCTATCCGAGCCGGGAGGAGGAGCGGCAGATCATCGACCTGATGACCGGCGGCACCACCCCCGCGGCCCAGACGGTCATCCACCCGGATCGCATCCTGAAGGCCCGGGACGTGGTCGATCAGGTCTACCTGGACGATCGCATCAAGCAGTACATCGTGGACCTGGTGTTCGCGACGCGCCAGCCCGAGTCGGTGGGCGGCGGAGAGCTCCGGGATCTCATCGAGTACGGCGCCTCGCCCCGCGCGAGCATCTTCCTGGTCAAGGCCGCCCGCGCCCACGCGTTCCTGCGGCACCGCGGCTACGTCATCCCCGAGGACGTGAAGTCCATCGGTCTGGACGTGCTCCGGCACCGGGTCATCCCGACCTACGAGGCCGAGGCGGAGGAGCTGACCGCGGACGACCTGGTCAAGCGCCTCTTCGAGCTGGTCGAGGTCCCCTGAGCCTCCGGACGTCGCACCCCACGCCGAAGGGAGGTCCCACGTGGCCGTCGCCGGCGACAGCTCGTACACGCCCCTGAGCCGCGAGCTGCTCAAGAAGATCCGAAAGATCGAGATCGTCACGAGCCGCAAGGCCTCGGAGCAGCTCGCCGGGCAGTATCACTCGGTCTTCAAGGGCCGAGGCATGAGCTTCGACGAGGTGCGCCTGTACCAGCCGGGCGACGAGATCCGGTTCATCGACTGGAACGTCAGCGCCCGCGCCGGGGACGTCTACGTGAAGCGCTTCGTGGAGGAGCGCGAGCTGACCATCCTGCTCATGGTGGACGTCTCGGCGTCCCTGGACTTCGGCACCCGGCGGGAGCAGAAGCAGGAGGTCGCCGCCATGCTGGGCGGGCTCCTGGCGTTCTCGGCGGTGAAGAACAACGACCGGGTCGGCCTCATCCTGTTCAGCGACCACGTGGAGCGCTTCGTCCCGCCGAAGAAGGGCCGCAAGCACGTCCTGCGACTGCTGGCCGAGATCCTGAACCCGGCGCCCCGCGCGCGGCGGACGGAGCTTCGCGCCCCGCTGGAGTACCTCTCGCGGATCGGCCGCCGGCGCACCGTGTCCTTCCTCCTGTCGGACTTCCAGGCGCCCCTGGACACGTACCTGCAGCCCCTGCGCATCGCGTCGCGGCGCCACGACGTCGTCCCCATCGTCGTGCGGGACCCGATGGAGAAGCAGGGCCTCCTCCCCATGGGCCTGGTGCCCTTCGAGGACCTGGAGACCGGCGAGATCACCTGGCTCGACACGAACAGCCGCTCGGTGCGCGAGAGCTATCGCCTCCAGAGCCGGAGGGCCCACGAGCAGCTCCTCCAGACGTTCCGCAAGTACAAGCTGGACGCCGTGGACGTGGAGACGGGCGGCTCCTACGAGCAGGCCCTGGTGAAGTTCTTCCGGCTGAGGGCGCGGAGGTTCTGATGGCCCTCACCCCCCGCCCCGACCTGCCCCTCCCGTCCGGCCCACGTGGTCGCGGTCGACGACCCGCCGCGATCCTCCTGCTGGCCACGATCCTCCTCGCGGCCGGGACTGCGTTCGCCGCCGAGGAGGAGCCCGCCGAGGAGGAGCCCGCCGAGGCCCCCGTCCGAGCCCGGGCCGCGCTGCTGGACGAGACCGGGGCGGCCTTCGGCCCCGACAACCGGCTGCGGCTGGGCGACATGGCCACCCTGACGGTCACCGTGGAGGGCGACGCGGACGCGCGGATCTTCGTGCCCTCCAACCCGGCCGTCGAGCCCTTCCGCATCGTCGGCGACCCCGCGCCCCCGGAGCGCACCGTCGAGGGGGAGCGTGTCACGGAGGTCCACCGGCTGACGGTGACGCCGCTCCGGGTCGGCGCCAAGGCCATCCCGCCCATCGAGGTGGTGTGGCGGCGATCGGACGGGACGTCGGGCAGCGTCTCCACGGAGCGGCTGCTGGCCCGGGTCCACGGGCGCCTCGAGGACGTGCAGGATCCCGCGCTGGCCCCCGCGCCGCCGCCCGCGCCGGTGATCGCGACGAACTGGCCGCTGATCTGGGGGCTGTCCGTGGTGGGCGCAGCCGCCGGTGCGGCCCTGCTGACGCTGCTGCTGCTCCGGGTGCTGCGCGGACGGCTCGAGGCGGCCCTCCCCTCGCCGCCGCCCCGCCCGGCCAACGAGGTGGCCCTGGAGAGGCTGGCGTGGCTGGACGAGGCCGAGCTGGAGCCCACGGAGCGCTATGCGCGGACGGTCGACGTCCTGCGCGAGTACCTGGGCGGCCGGTACGGGTTCGACGGCCTGGACACGACCACCAACGAGCTGATGGCCCGGGTGGAGCGCGAGGACCTCCGGGGCGTGACCCCGGCGGAGATCCGCGCCGTGCTGGAGGACGGGGACCTGGTCAAGTTCGCCCGGCTGCGGCCGCCGGAGGAGGATGCCCGGGCCCTCGCCGATCGCATCCGCCGCGTCGTGGAGATCACCTGGGTCCCGCCCGAGCCCGAGGAGGGGCAGGAGGAGCCGGAGCGCCTCGAGCCGGCGACGGCGTCCGAGCGCGTGAAGGCCGGCCTCGTGGACCTGGCCCTGGCGGTGGCCGTGGGGCTCCTGGTCCTCGGCGCGCTGTGGACCGTGCGCGAGCTGGCCTGGGGCTGGACCGCGGTCCTGGCGGTCGGCGTCGTGCTGTGGCTCCGCGACGTGGCCGGGCCCGGCAGCCCCGGCAAGGTGTTGGTGGGCCTCCGGCTGGTGCGCCGGACGGAGGATCAGCGGCCTCCGACCGTGCGGCGGCGGCTGTGGCGCAACGCGATCATGCTCGTGGCGCCGGTGGGCGTCGTCGTCGACGGGCTCGTCATCCTGTATCACCCGCTCCACCACGGCGTGGGCGATCTCCTGGCGAAGACCGAGGTCGTCCGGGGAGGGCGACGATGAACCTGCTCGGCCTCTGGTTCGAGACGCCGTGGGCCTTCCTGGGCCTGCTCCTGGTGCCGCTGCTCATCTGGCGCGCGGGGCGCAGGGCGCGGTTCGGGCGCGTGCCGGCGCCGAACGCCCGGGCCTTCGACGCCGTGAACAAGGGGATCGTGGCGCGGCTCTGGTGGCTGCCGGACGCCCTGCGGATCGCGGCCGTGGCGGTGCTCGTGGTCGCCGTGGCGCGCCCGCAGACCGAGGATCGCCAGGTCCTCACGGGCGACGGCGTCGACATCATGGTCGCCCTGGACATGTCCGCGTCCATGAACGCCGTGGACCTGAGCGAAGAGGAGCTGGAGCGGTCCCTGGCGGCGGGCGAGGAGCCCGGAAACCGCTTCGAGATCGCCACGGAGACCCTGAAGGAGTTCATCGCCAGCCGGAAGCAGGATCGCATCGGCCTGGTGATCTTCGGCCCCCGGGCGTGGCTCAAGTATCCGCTGACCCTGGACTACGGGCGCCTCATCTCCACCCTCGACGAGCTGATCCTGGACGCCGGCTTCCAGGACCGGGACACCGGGAAGTGCATCAACGACTGCACCATCAGCGGCGCCGGCACGGCCATCGGCGACGCGCTCGGGCGCGCCTTCAACCGGCTGCGGCGCTCGGAGTCCGACAGCCGCATCGTCGTGCTCATCACGGACGGCAAGCAGGAGGGTGGCAGCCTCGATCCCCTGGCCATCGCGCGGCACATCCGGAACCTGCCCCGGGACGAGCGGGTCCGCATCTACACCTTCCTCGTGGGCTCCGAGGATCAGACCTGGGTGCCGGCCATCGACTTCCGCGGGCGCCCCCGCACCGACACGCGCGGCCTGCCGGTCTACCAGCGGCCGAGCCAGCCGTTCCCGACCGATCCCGAGCTGTTGCGCCGCATCGCCGAGATGACCGGCGGCAAGTTCTACGAGAGCTACGACGAGGAGAAGTTCCAGGAGGACGTCGCCGACCTGGAGCGGACCGTCTTCTCCTCCCGCGTCCACGTCACGCGCAGCGACGTCTTCTGGCCCCTGGCCCTGGCGGCCCTGCTGCTCATCGCCCTCGAGTGGTTCCTCCGATTCACGCGCTGGAGGAGTCTCGTATGACCCCCGTGAAGCGCCTCCGATTCGGCTCACGCCGACGATCCGACGGCGCTGTGGCACGCCGCGGGTCCTTGAGTTGGCTCGCGCCAGTCCTGCGTCCCCGCGTCGCACCCCAGCTTGCGCCTCGACGCCGTGCGCTCGAAGCTCCGGCACTCCCCGGGGGTCTCGTATGACCGACTGGGTGTGGGGAGACGTGGGCGCGGCCATCTGGGGCTTCGTGGTCCTGGGCCTCCTGTTCGGGTTCATCGGGCTCGGGCTGTGGCGTCGCGCGCGCCTGGAGGACCTGGCCGCGCGTGGCCCCCTGCCGGGGCTGCTCCGGCGGGCGGGGACCGGGCGGAACGCGCTCCGCGCGGGGCTCGTCCTGGCGTCCGCCGCGCTCGTCGTGGTCGGGCTCATGCGGCCCCAGGGCGGGACGCGCGCCACGGAGCTGAAGAACCTCGGCATCGACATCGCCGTGGCGGTGGACGCCTCCAAGTCCATGAAGGCCGGGGACGTCGTGCCGGATCGCCTGGGAGCTGCCCGCGCCGAGGTGGATCGCCTCCTCGACAGCCTGAGCGGCGGGCGCGTGGGGCTGGTCCCGTTCGCCGGGCTGGCCTTCGTGCAGACGCCGCTCACCAGCGACTTCGACGTGATCCGGACCTACCTGGACGAGCTCCGGGTGGAGGACATGCCCCGCGGCGGTACGGCCCTGGGGCGGGCGCTGATCGAGGCCATCCGCGCCCTGGTGCCCCGCGACGAGCTGGAGGGGACCCTGGCGCAGATGCCCGGTCGGGCGGACGAGGCGGTGGAGCGGGCGCCCGCGGACGACACGCCCGGCTTCGAGGGCTCGGAGCACAAGGCGATCGTCGTGTTCACGGACGGAGAGAACCACGAGGGGGAGCCGCGGGAGGTGGCGAGGCTGGCCGCGGAGCTCGGCATCCGCATCTACACGGTGGGCGTGGGCACGGCCCAGGGACGCCCGGTGCCCATGGTCAACGAGCAGGGGCAGGTGGTGGGCACCATGAAGGGCCCGGACGGCCGCACGCCCCTGTTCTCGGAGCTGAACGAGGAGCTGCTGCGGGAGATCGCGCGGACGACGGGCGGCGAGTACTGGCACCTGGGGCCCCAGGGGATGGGCGACGGGCTGCTGAAGGCCGTCGACCGCCTGGAGAAGAAGGAGTACGAGGCGACCTTCCAGCACCTGCGCGACGATCGCTTCCAGATCGCGCTGGTCCCCGCCCTGGTGCTGCTGGTGCTGGAGGCGCTGCTCGCCGGTCGCCCGCGGCGGAGGAGGAGGAGCGAATGAGGCGCGCGGTGCCGGTGCTGGCCGTGGTCGTCGGGCTCGCGTGCGCGGGCTGCGACTCGGACGTGTGGAAGACGACGCACGGGGCGGTGGACGAGGGGAACGAGGCCCTCGCGAGCGGGCGTGTCGAGGAGGCGCTGGAGAGCTACCGCGAGGCCGCGGCCGAGATCCCGGAAACGCCGGCCCTCGCGTACGATCGGGGCCTGGCCCTGACCGCCGTCGGCCGGCACGACGAGGCGACGCAGATGCTCCTCCGGGCCCTGGACGCCGAGGACCCCGGGCTCCGCCACGACGTCTACGCCGCGCTGGGGGCCGCCTACGCCCGCTGGGCGCTGGAGATCGAGCGGTCCGAGCCGGGGGACCTCGCCGCGGGCGACGAGGAGGACGGCGAGGGCGAGACCCCGGCCGATCCCATGGAGGCGGCCATGCCGAAGTGGGAGCGGGCCGTGGAGCACCTGGAGAAGGCCCTCCTCCTGAAGCGCGACGACGAGGACGTGCTGCGGAACCTGGAGATCGCGCTGCTCCGCGTGGACCCGCCGTGCTCGGCCCGGAACGACGAGATGGAGCCCAACGACACGCCGGACGAGGCGACGCGGATCGAGCCCGCCCCGGAGCAGCCCGCGCCGCCGTCCGGGGCGCCGGCGCCGCAGCCCGGGCCGGGGGCCGGGGATCGGCTCACGTGGACCGGGGAGCTTCGCTCCTGCCCGGAGGACGTGGACTGGTTCCGGGTGGACCTGGGGGCGGGGGACCGCCTGGCCGCGAGCATCGACTTCCCGGAGGACGGCGGGCGGCTCGCCCTGTCGCTGTACGCGCCGGACGGGGAGCGACGCCTTCGCCCCCCCGCTGACGCCGACGTCCTGCTGGAGGACCTGGAGTTCACCGTGGGGCCGGAGGACGCTGGCCTCTGGCTCCTGAAGGTGGAGAACGTGGACCGGGACGAGGTGGCCTACGACATGGAGGTGGAGGTCCGGCCGCCCTGCAGCGCCACCGAGGATCGCTTCGAGGACAACGACGGACCCGAGGAGGCGGCTCCCCTGACGCCCGGCCCGCTGGAGGGACTCCGGATCTGCCCCTTCGACGAGGACTGGTACTCCGTCACCCTGGCGGAGGGGGAGAGCCTCTTCGCCTTCGCGACCCTCCAGGACTCGGGCGATGGCGACGAGGGCGAGGAGGAGGCCGAGGGGCCGCCGCCCCTGGAGCTGGAGGTGCACGGACCGGACGGCTCGGTCTCCGAGGGCGCGCCGACGGGGCAGGGGCGCGTGTCGACGCTGCTCACGCCGGGCGAGGGCCGCTACCTGATCCGGGTCGCCGGCGCGCCGGAGCTGGAGGGCCGCTATCAGCTCGTGGTGCAGATCGTGCCGCCGTGCCCCGAGGGGGACGACGCCCTGGAGGACAACGACATCCCGGCGGACGCGCCCGACTTCGCCGAGGCCGCGCGACGGGCGGCCGGGCCGCAGCAGGGCGGAGCGCCGGGAGGTGCCCCGGGCGGACCGGGGATGGTCCAGGGCCAGGGACAGCAGCCGCCGCCCCCGATGCTCCTGCGCATCTGCCCCGGCGACGTGGACTGGCTGCGGGTGGCCTCGAAGCCGGACCAGCCGACGGTCCTCAGCGCCGTCTTCGAGCACGCCAAGGGCGACCTGGACATGACGCTCTTCGACGAGTCCGGCTCGGAGGAGGTGGCCTCGTCCGACCGGTCCTCCCCGGAGGCCAACGGTGAGCGCCTCCCCCTGCCGGAGGTGGAGGAGCCGACGCCGTACACCGTGCGGGTGCGCGGCCGGGACGAGGAGACGGAGAACTTCTACCTGCTGCGGCTGGACGAGCCGCAGGGCGGCGGCCAGGAGCAGCAGCAGGACGAGGAGGAGGACGACCAGGAGGACGAGGACGACCAGGAGGACCAGGACGACGAGGACCAGGGCGAGAAGGAGGACCAGCAGGACGACGAGGGCGAGCAGCAGGAGGAGGAGCGGGAGCAGCCGCCCGAGGAGCCCCGGGAGCCGCGGCAGGAGCGGGCGGAGGAGCAGGCGACCCCCCTGGAGGACGCCCTCGACAAGCTGGATCGCAACCCCGAGAATCTCGAAGCTCTCGAGCGCGCCCGACGATCCCCCCTCGTGAACGACCCGCCGGACAAGGACTGGTGATGCGGCGAGCCGGAACCATCTTCGCCGCGGCCCTGCTCGTCGCGGCGGCGTCCAGCGCGGCGTGGGCCGAGGAGGCCTCCGTCGAGGTGGAGGTGGATCGGACCGCCCTGAGCCTGGACGAGGATCTCGAGGCGGAGATCACCATGTCAGGCTCCTACGACCGGTACGACGGGCCCGACCTGGACGGGTTCGAGGTGCTCGGACGCAGCCGATCCCAGCAGATCCAGATCATCAACGGCCGCATGACGCGGCGGCAGGTCCTCTCCCTGTCCCTGCGGCCGAAGCGCGCTGGGGAGCTGACCCTCGGGGTCGTGACGCTGTTCGACGAGGGCCGCGAGGTGGCCCGGTCCCGGCCGGTGACCGTGACCGTCCGGGAGCCGCAACTCCCGCCGGCCACGTCCGCCGACGAGGCCCGGGACCTGGCCGACGAGGCGCGGGAGGACCTCTTCCTCCACGCAGAGACGGCGCGGAACGCGTACTACGTGGGTGAGCCCTTCGTGGCGGCCTGGCGCCTGTACTTCCGGCCGCGCGTCCGGGTGCAGTCGGCCGAGGTCGTGACCCGGCCATCCCTGGAGGGCCTGCTCGGCGAGGAGCTCCTGGAGCCCGACGTCCGCCCCCGGGTGCGCGAGACCACCATCCGGGGCCGGCGGTTCCGCTGGGTACCCCGCTCCGTGCGGCTCCTCACGGGCCTGGAGCCCGGCGAGGCGACCATCGACAGCATGGCGGTGCGGGTGACGGCGGGCAGCTTCGTGCGGACCACGCGGCGGACCATCCGCTCGCAGCCGTTCAAGGTGGACATCCTCCCGCTCCCGGAGGAGGGCCGCCCGGCGGTCTTCCGGGAGGGCAACATCGGCCGGCTCCAGATGAGCGTCAGCCTGACGGACTCCGACGGGCGAGAGCCCACGCAGGTCGAGACCGGCGAGCGGCTCATGCTGGAGGTGAGCATCAGCGGCAGCGGGGCGCTCGTGAGCGTGAAGCCGCCCGTCCTCGAGGGGGGCGAGCAGTTCGAGGTGCAGCCCCTGTCCTCCACGTCGGAGGATCGCATCGAGAAGGACGCCAGCGGCATGCACGGGCGGCGGACGTTCCAGTTCATCCTGGTACCCCGCGAGCCGGGCGAGCATCCCGCGCCCACGGTGCGCTTCGCCTACTTCGACCCGGAGCGGGCCGGATATCGCACCCTGAGCTGGACCGGCGATCCCCTCACCGTGAGGGGACAGGCCCTCCCGGAGGGCGGCGCCTCGCCGCTGGCCGGGGAGGACATCGGGCCGACCATCGACGCGCACACGCTCCGGCAGCACGGGCGCAGTCGGCTCGCCGGGACGCCCCTGTTCTGGGCCCTGGTGGGGCTGCCCCTGCTGCTGTGGTTCCTGGCGGAGGCCCGCTTCCGGCTGCGGCGCCGGCGCGAGCAGAATCCCCTGGCGCGGCGGGCGAAGGGGGCTCACGGGAACGCCCGGAAGCGCCTCCGCGTGGCCCGGCAGGTGATGAGCGAGGGGCTCGTGAAGGACTTCTACGGGCAGGTGAGCCGGGTGCTCACGGGCTACCTGGAGGAGCGCGCCAACCTGCCGGCGGTGGGCATGACCCACGAGGAGATTCGACAGGCCGGCGTGGAGGCCGGCTATCCCAAGGAGCTGATGGACGAGGTCGTCGTGGAGCTGGAGAACTGCGACTTCGCCCGGTTCGCTCCGTCCGGCTCGGCCGAGGAGCAGATGCGCGAGAGCCTGGGGCGGGTCGAGGCGCTGCTGAAGCGCCTGGACCGCGTGCAGCCGAGGAGGCGGCCATGAGGACCTTCGCGTCGTCGATCCTGGCGGTGGCTCTGGCGGTCGCCGCCCTGGCGGCCCCCGCGCCGGCCGCCGCCGCGCCGGACGAGCCGGACGCCCAGCAGCTCTTCCGGGAGGGGAACCAGGCGTACTTCAAGGGCGAGTACGCCATGGCCGCGCGCCTGTACGGCCAGATCCTCGAGGACTTCGAGCTGGAGGACCCGGTCCTCTATCACAACCTGGGCAACGCCTTCTTCAGGACGGGGGACTACGGGAGCGCCATCCTCTACTACCGGCGGGGGCTCCGGCTCGACCCGGAGGGCGACGTGGAGGAGGCCCTCCGCGGCAACCTCGAGGTGACCCGGCAGGTCCTCCAGGAGCGCTACCGGACCGGCAGCGACAAGAGCCAGTTCATCTACGCCGAGCCGGGCGGGCTCGTGTACCGCATGACCCACCTGGTGTCCGCCGGCACGCCGGCCGTGGTGTTCCTCGTGGCGTGGTGGCTCCTGTGGCTCCTGCTGGCGGCCCGCCGGCTGTTGCCCGCGCGCCGGGGGCTGGGCGCCGCCGCCATCCCCGTCGCCGTCGTGACCCTCCTCCTGGCCGGCGTCGCGGCCGGGCGCGCGTGGACCGACGACCACTTCCGCCTGGGCGTGGTGGTCGAGGATCGCGTCACCCTCCGGGAGGGCCGCCACGCCGATGCCCGCGGCATCGACATCCCCGAGGGCATGGAGGTCCGCATCGTCGACCCCGGCGACGACTGGACCCGCGTCGAGCTCGCCAACGGCCGCGAGGGCTGGGTCGAGACCGGCGCGGTGAAGCAGATCTAGCCCGCTTGGTGCGGTAGGACCTGCGTCCACGCCTCACCGAAGGGCTCGCGCAAAGACGCGAAGACGCAAAGGAAGGCGGCATGCTTCGGCCCGGTGTGCTCGCTGTGGGCCTGCCGGTGACCCGACATTGTCAGCCGAACCTGTGTGCAAGCGGTTCGTTGGCCTTTGCGGCTTGGCGCGAGATCACCGACCGCCGGGGACGGCGGTCGCACCCCCGGGGACGGCGGTCGCACCCATGCCTCAAGCAGTGGGTGGCGCCGGGGTCCACGCCTCACAGTTCGCCACATGTCGCAAGACGAAGGGCTCGCGCAAAGACGCGAAGACGCAAAGGAAGGCGGCATGCTTCGGCCCGGTGTGCTCACTGTGGGCCTGCCGGTGACCCGACATTGTCAGCCGAACCTGTGTGCAAGCGGTTCGTTGGCCTTTGCGGCTTGGCGCCTTGGCGCGAGATCACCGACCGCCGGGGACGGCGGTCGCACCCCCGGGGACGGCGGTCGCACCCATGCCTCAAGCAGTGGGTGGCGCCGGGGTCCACGCCTCACAGTTCGCCACATGTCGCAAGACGAAGGGCTCGCGCAAAGACGCGAAGACGCAAAGGAAGGCGGCATGCTTCGGCCCGGTGTGCTCACTGTGGGCCTGCCGGTGACCCGACATTGTCAGCCGAACCTGTGTGCAAGCGGTTCGTTGGCCTTTGCGGCTTGGCGCCTTGGCGCGAGATCACCGACCGCCGGGGACGGCGGTCCTACTCCCCGTCGCCCTTCTTCCGGCCCCGGCCGCCGCGCCGGCTGCGGCTCCGCTTCTTCCTGCGCTCGCCGCGCTTGCTCCCGCCGCCGCGGCGGTCGTCGTTGCCTCGGGAGGAGCTGATCTCCGTGCGCTCCACGGCGACGCCGAACCCGCGGTTGATCACGTCGACGAGGTTGTCCACGTCGCGACCGTCGCCCGGGAGGAAGGTCATGAACGTACCCACGTCGCGGAGCTTCCCGAAGGGGCCGGTGGCCCCCAGGATGCGCCGGCCTGCCGCGCCCGCGTCCTCCGTGTCCAGGTCCCGGCCGAGCTCGCTGCCGCCGGCCACCTGGGCGACCACCCCGATGGGCGGCTCGTCGGCCAGGATCGGCCCCTCGCGCATGACCTCGCCGTCCGGGGACTGCCGCGGGCTCACCGGGAGCGCGCAGCCCCCCGCCTCCGTGACCGTCGTCTGGATCGCGTCGGGCGTGGCCAGGGCCTCCACCGCGTTGTAGACGGTCTCGTTGCCCCACTCGGGGAGGAGCAGGGCGAACCGCCAGCCGAGGCCCAGGGACACCAGGGCCGGGTGCACGGTCGGGCGATCGCGGCGCTCGGCGAGGGCGGCGATCTCCTCCTCGTCCGGGAGCTCCTCCCAGGTGTGGGCCACGTAGACGAGCGCGTCGAGGCCGGCGTTCGCGGCGGCTTCCGCGACCTCCTCGGGCGAGCCCGCGGAGGCCGGGACGTACAGGTCGACGAGGGAGTACTGGCTCATGGGCGCTGGACAGTACACGGCCTCGCCATGGACGACAAGACGGTCGCGCCCGTGGACGGCGGGCGGGCACGCGGGCCTTGCGGTGTGGGCCCTTCGCCGCTTGAATGGCGCCATGACGAAGCGCGAGCTCACCGTGGCCATGGTGCAGGACAACCCCCTCGTGGGCGCCATCGAGGCGATCCGCGAGCGCCTCTTCGAGCGGGTCGAGGAGGCGAAGGCGGCCGGCGCCGACCTGGTCGTCTTCCCGGAGATGGCCACCGTGGGCTATCCGCCCAAGGACCTGCTAGACCTCGCCGGGTTCGTGGAAGGCAACGTGGAGACGGTGATCTCCCTCGCCACGCGCGTCCGGGGTATCGCCGTCCTGATCGGCCACGTCGCCCCCAACGACGGGCCCCGGGGCAAGCCCCTGTACAACGCGGCGAGCCTCCTCGCGGACGGCCGCGTCGTGCACACCTGGCGAAAGGCGCTGCTGCCCAGCTACGACGTCTTCGACGAGGCCCGCTACTTCGAGCCGGGCGCCCAGGCGCCGGTCGTCGACTTCGAGGGCTGGCGCATCGGCGTCACCATCTGCGAGGACATCTGGACCGACCCCGAGTGGTTCGGCCGGGCGCTGTATCACCGGGAGCCCGCCCGCGAGCAGATCGCCGCCGGCGCCGACGTGCTCGTCAACGTGAGCGCCTCCCCGTACTCCATGGACAAGCTCGACGCCCGCCGCCGCCTCGTCTGCGAGCTGGCCCGGGAGGGCGGCGTGCCGGTCCTGTACTGCAACCAGTTCGGCGCCAACGACGAGCTGGTCTTCGACGGCGGCAGCTTCGCGGTGGACGGGGAGGGCCGCCTCATCGCCCAGGCACCCCACTTCGACGAGGGCATGACCCTGGTCACCCTCGGCGACGACGAGCGACAGCCCGAGTGCCATCCCCCGGTGGAGGGCTGCCGCGCCGTCCTCCGCGCCCTGGAGCTGGGCCTCCGCGACTACATGGACAAGTGCGGCTTCAGCCAGGTGGTGGTCGGCCTGTCCGGCGGCATCGACAGCGCGGTGGTCTGCGCCGTCGCGGCGCGGGCGCTGGGGCCGGACAAGGTCGTGGCCCTGCTGATGCCGTCGCCGTTCAGCTCGGATCACAGCCTGGTGGACGCCCGGGCTCTCGCGCGGAACCTGGGCGTGGAGCACCACGTGGTCCCCATCGACGATACCATGAAGGCCTACGAGGCGACCCTCGCCAGGTTCTTCGAGGGCCGCAAGCGCGACGTCACGGAGGAGAACATCCAGGCGCGCATCCGAGGCAACATCCTCATGGCCTGGTCCAACAAGTTCGGCCACATGGTCCTGTCCACGGGCAACAAGAGCGAGCTGGCCGTGGGCTACTGCACCCTGTACGGGGACATGGCCGGCGGGCTGTCGCTCATCTCGGACCTGCCGAAGATGATGGTCTACGACGTGGCCCGCCTCATCAACGCGGACGCCGGGCGCGAGGTCGTCCCGGAGAACATCCTCGACAAGCCGCCCTCCGCGGAGCTGGCCCCGGACCAGAAGGACGAGGACACCCTGCCGCCGTACCCGGTCCTGGACGAGATCGTCCGCCTCTACGTCGAGGAGCACGAGTCCGTCGAGCAGATCGCCGCCCGCGGGCACGATCCGGACGAGGTCGAGCGGGTCGTGGGGCTCATCCATCGGAACGAGTACAAGCGCCGCCAGTCCGCCCCGGGCATCAAGGTCACCTCCAAGGCCTTCGGCTTCGGACGCCGCTTCCCCATCGCCCACAGGCGCCGATGATCGGCGCGTCCCCGGGGCGCGCTCGGGTGGGGCTCGCCGTCTTCGTGTGCGCCGGCGCGCTGGTGCTCCTGGCCGCCCCCGCGAGCGCGTCCACCGAGGGCCCGGAGTACTTCACGGGGTGGCTGGAGGTCCGCGGCGGGGCCGCCCTGGGCATGGGCATCGGCGGGGATCTCATCGAGATCTCCCAGGAGACCCGCGCCGCCCCCGCGTTCGGTGTCGGCGCGAGCTGGAGGCTGCCCTCCGTGGACCTGGGCGCCGTCGTGGAGCACGTGGGCGGCAGCCACTTCACCTTCCGCGGCGACACCCTGCGGATGCAGGGCCAGGTGCGGGCCGCGCTGAACATCCGGTGGCGGTACATCGACGGCCCCTGGGGCGGCCTGTACACCCGCCTCAGCCCGGGCTGGTCGGGGATGCGCCTCACGCCGGAGGTGCGCGACGCCATGGCAGACGAGGTGGAGGACGCCACGCGGGGCGACGTGTCGGGCCGGGCCTCCGGCTTCGGCTTCGGCTTCGCCGTGGGCCTGCTCCTGTATCCGACGTCGCACCTGGGCTTCTTCATGGAGTTCGAGGGCCTCGCCACCATCGCCCGGGTGGAGGTCGGCGACGAACGCTTCCCGTTCAAC
The DNA here is from genome assembly GCA_051747385.1 of Myxococcota bacterium. Classification (GTDB taxonomy): domain Bacteria; phylum Myxococcota_A; class UBA9042; order PHBI01; family JACKFB01; genus JBNJGB01. The sequence continues at coordinate 122,518 of JBNJGB010000001.1, read as the reverse complement.
CTGAACCGCTCTCTGTTCGGCGTGGGGGTCGTATGGCGTCCGTGAGCGACGACGCGCCGGCGATCGACGTGTCCATCGTCGACGGCTCCACGGACGGGACCTTCGAGGTGATCCGCCGCCTGGCAGTGTCCGGGGAAAGTCGGACCGAGCGGGGCCGAGCCGGCTACGACGTGGCGAGCGGCTGGCGCGCCGATCGCGGGGCCCCCTCCTTCCTGGTGGGCATCTTCCTGGCCCTGGCCGGCCTCCAGGTGATGCTGTTCGACCTCCTCGTCGCCGAGATCGCCATGCGCATCGACTGCGAGTCCCAGGGCAAGCGCACCGACCTGGTCCGCGAGACCGTCAACCTCCCCGAGGATGAGCGGCGGCGCTGATGTGCGGGATCGTCGGATTCGTGGACCCCGGAGGGCGCACCCCCGACCCCGAGCGCGTCCTGCGCGCCATGCGGGACGTGCTGACGCACCGGGGGCCGGACGACGCCGGAGAGCTCTTCGCGCCGCCGCTGTGGATGGGGCATCGCCGCCTGGCCATCGTCGACTTGGGTGAGGGGGGGCATCAGCCCTTCGTGCTCCGGGGTCGGGACGAGCGGTCCGAGGTCGTGGTGAGCGCCAACGGAGAGATCTACGACCACCACGCGCTCCGGCGCCGCATCGTCCACGCCACGCCCGAGGCCCGCATCGCCGCCAACGACTGCGCGGTCATCCCCTGGCTGTGGCGGTTGGAGCGGGAGCGCCTGCCGGAGGTCCTCGGGGGCATGTTCGGCCTGGCGGCCTGGGACGCCCGGAGCGGGACGCTGCTGCTGGCCCGGGATCCCGCCGGCCAGAAGCCCGTCTACTGGGCGCCGCTCCCCGGCGGGGGCATCGCGTTCGCCTCCGAGCCGAAGGCCCTGCTCCTGCACCCCCTGGTCCGGCGCGAGGTGGACCCGGTCGCCCTGCGGCGCTACCTCGCCTTCGACGCCGTGCCGGGCGAGGCGACCATCTACCGGCAGATCCGCCGGGTGCCGCCGGGCGGCCGGGTGGTGTGGCAGGTGGGCGAGTCCCGCGTCGATCGCTACTTCGAGGCGCCGCCGGGGACGCCGCGGTTCCGTCGGCTGTCGGACGCCGGCGAGGCGCTCTGGGGTGCGCTGGGGCGGGCGGTCGAGGCGCGGCTGATGTCCGACGTGCCCCTGGGGGTGTTCCTGTCTGGCGGTCTGGACAGCACGGCGGTGGTGGCGGCCCTGGCGGAGCGGGTCGTTCCGGCCGACATCCGCACCTTCGCCGTCGGCTTCCGGGACCCGGGCTTCGACGAGTCGGAGCATGCCCGGACCGTGGCGCGCCACTTCGGCACCGATCACTACGAGGAGCTCCTGGAGCCGAGCGCCCTGGTGGACCTGGTCCCGGAGATCCTGGGCATCCTGGACGAGCCGTTCGCGGATCCGTCCATCGTCCCGACCTTCCTGCTGAGCCGCTTCACGCGGCGTCACGTCACGGTGGCCCTGGGCGGAGACGGGGGCGACGAGCTGCTCCTGGGCCATCCGGCGTTCTTCATGGAGGCGGTGGCCCGCTGGGCGGCCCGGGTGCCGCGGGCCGTGCGCGCGCGGACCGTCGAGCCGCTGGCCCGGAGGCTGCCGGCCTCCACGCACCACATGAGCCTGGACTTCGAGCTCCGGCGGTTCCTGTCGGGCCTCGACCTGCCGCCGACCCACCGGCACCCGGTCTGGGTGGGGGGCGTCCCGCCCGCGGAGCACGCGGAGGCCCTGCCGGCGTCGCTGTTGGCGCAGGCGCCGGACGACGCGTTGTTCGCCGAGGTGGACGCCCTGGCCGCGGACTTCGACGCGCGGCGCCCGGACGCCCACCCCCTCGAGCGCCTGGCGTGGCTCTACTTCCGGAACTACCTCGGGGACATGGTGCTGACGAAGGTGGACCGCGCGTCCATGGCCCACAGCCTGGAGGCGCGCGCGCCCTTCCTGGACCGGGAGGTGCTGGCCGTCTGCGCCCGGATCACGGTCCGCCACAAGCTGCGGGGCCGGACCACGAAGCGCGTCCTCCGGGACGTCCTGGCGCGCAAGGTGCCCGAGTCGATCGCGGCGCGCCCCAAGAAGGGCTTCGGGATCCCGGTGGCCGCGTGGCTGCGCGGTCCGCTCCGGCCCTGGATGGAGCACGTCCTGGACCCGCGGCGCGTCGCGGCGGGCGGCCTCCTGGACCCCGCGTGGACGGAGCGGCTCAAGGCCGAGCACCTCTCCGGGCGGGTGAACCACCGCAAGCCGCTGTGGAGCGCCATCTCCCTGGAGCTGTGGCGCACCGGCCGCTGGGGACCCGGTTAGCCCGGCCTTCTCACGATCCGCCGGCTGCAGCTTGGGATCCGCCCGCGTCTCCGGCGCGTGCTCCCTCCGGCCACTTCGACGTACTGTGAGTACTCCGGGTCGCTGCGCTCCCCGGCTCTACCGGTCCTGCGGACCGGCGCTGCGGCGCGCTGCGCCGCTTTCAGTGGCCGCCAGTCCGCGCCACGCCGGATCCACGGACGCCTCCCGGCGCTTCGCTCGACGTCTCGTGAGAATTCCGGGTTGGCGCTCCGAAGCCGGCCTCCGGGTGTATGATCGTCGCACCGGCGCGAGGAGGGCGACGTGCGGATCGGCATCGACCTGGGCGGCACGCGGATCAAGGCCGGGCTCGTGGACGAGGGCGGGCGGGTCGTCCGGCGCGTCGTGGAGCCCGTGGGCGAGCGGAAGGAGGCCGACGCCGTCGTCGACGCGCTGGCGGAGGTCGTCGCGGGCCTGCGCGAGGCCGCCGGGGTGGAGGTCCGGGCCCTGGGCGTGGCCGCGGCCGGCGTGCTGGATCGGCGCCGGGGCGTCATCCGGGAGAGCCCGAACTTCCCCGCCTGGAGGGACTTCGACCTGGGCCGGCGCCTCGGGGAGCGCACCTCCCTGCCCGTGGCCCTGGAGAACGACGCCAACGCGGCCGTCCTCGGCGAGGCCCGGGCCGGCGCGGGGCGGGGCGTGGAGAGCCTGTTCGGCCTCACCCTCGGTACGGGCGTGGGCGGCGGCATCATCCTGGACGGGCGCCTGTGGCGCGGGGTGCGCGGCATGGCCGGAGAGCTGGGCCACGTGACGGTGGTGCCGGGCGGGCGGCCCTGCGGCTGCGGCAATCGGGGCTGCCTGGAGCAGTACGCGGGCGCGGTGGGCATCCGGCAGACCCTGCAGGAGATCGGCGGAGGCTACGAGCACCTGGCCGACGACCCGGGGGCGCCGGAGATCAGCGCCGAGCGGGCGCGGGCCGGCGACGCCCGGATGCGGGAGCTGTACGAGGGGGTCGGCCACCACCTCGGCCAGGCCATCGGGGGATTCGTGCACACCCTGGACGTGATGCGGGTCGTGCTGCTGGGCGGCATCGCGGCCAGCGCCGATCTCTTCATGCCCGCCCTCGAGCGGAGCTTCCGAGCCAGCACGTTCCGGAGCATGTCCCAGGGCGTGCGGATCGTGGCCGGCGATCTGGGCGGCGACGCAGGCGTCGTGGGGGCCGCCCTCGGAGCGGACGAGCCGTGAGTGACACTCCCGCGTGACGAGGCGCCGGGGATCGCGTTTGCCAACCGGGCGGCCGGGCGCTAGGTTCCCCGGTCCCAACGGCACCGGTGCGAGATCGGGGGAAGACGGACGATGATGAAGGGCGCCTACGAGAACGTCGTGCAGGCGGTGGGCGATACGCCCATCGTGCGGATCAACCGGCTGGCTTCCCACGTGGAGGCCGACATCTACGCCAAGCTGGAGTTCCTGAACCCCGGCGGGAGCGTGAAGGATCGGCCGGCCATCCAGATCGTGGACGACGCGGAGGCCGAGGGCCGGCTGCGCCCGGGCGGCACCATCGTGGAGTGCACGAGCGGCAACACCGGGATGGGTCTGGCCATGGTGGCGGCCATCCGCGGCTACAAGTGCGTGTTCGTGATGCCCGACAAGATGAGCGAGGAGAAGATGGCCTCGCTCCGCGCGTTCGGCGCGAAGGTCGTGGTGACGCCGACCAACGTGGAGCCCGACGATCCGCGCAGCTACTACAAGGTGGCCGAGCGCATCGCCGAGGAGACCCCCGGCGCCATCCTGGCGAACCAGTACCACAACCCGTCGAACCCCAAGGCCCACGAGCTGTCCACGGGGCCGGAGATCTGGGAGCAGACCGGCGGCGAGGTGGACGCGGTGGTCATCGGGATGGGCACCGGCGGGACCATCTCCGGCATCGGGCGCTACCTGAAGGAGAAGAACCCGGACTTGAAGATCATCGGCGTCGACCCGGTGGGGAGCGTCTACTACGACTACTTCAAGACCGGGCGGCTGACCCAGGCGCACACCTACCGCGTCGAGGGCTTCGGCGAGGACTTCCTGCCGTCGACCATGGACTTCTCCGTGGTGGACGAGGTGGTGCGGGTGTCCGACAAGGAGTGCTTCCAGTGGACCCGGCGGGTGGTCCGCGAGGAGGGCATCTACGCGGGCGGCTCCGCGGGCGGCGCGATCTGCGCGGCGGTGCGCTACGCCGAGAAGACGAAGGAAAAGGAGAACATCCTCGTCATCCTGCCGGACTCCGCGAGCCGGTACCTGTCGAAGATCTTCAACGACACCTGGATGAAGGAGGGCGGCTACCTCGAGCCGGAGATCGGCGAGGAGCGGGTCGCCGACCTGCTGGCGCGGCAGTCCGCGACGCTGGTGAGCGCGCGGCCGGGCGACACCTTCGAGAAGGTCATCGCCCAGATGAAGGAGCACGGGATCAGCCAGCTCCCGGTCATCAGCGAGGCCGGGAAGATGCGGGGGCTCATCAGCGAAAACGATCTGCTGACGGCCCTCATCGAGGGGCGCGCCGATCGGCAGGCGTCCATCGACGGGTTTTTGGACAACGACTTCGCGCTGGTGGAGGCCCAGAACCGGACCAGCCTCCTGAGCCAGCTCTTCGCCCAGGGCAAGGTCGTGGTCGTGGAGGACGGGGGCCGGGTCATCGGCATCCTGACCAACATCGACTTCATCGACTGGATCTCCACGCGGCTGTCGGGTTGATCCGGTGACGACCGATCCCCGCCCGATCTACGTCATCTCCGACGCCACGGCGGAGACGGCCGAGCGCACCCTCCGCGCCGCGCTGATCCAGTTCCGCGGCGTGGAGCCGGACCTGCGCATCTTCAGCATGGTGCGCAAGGACGAGCGCCTCGACGAGATCCTGGAGATGGCCGGCGCCCAGGGCGCGATGGTGCTGTACACCATCGTGAATCCGGACCAGCGGGAGCTGCTGCACCAGCGGGCCGACGAGTACGGCCTGGTGACGGTGGACCTCATCGGCCACCTCATGCACCAGCTCGCGTCGTTCTTCGGCGAGCCGCCGACGGGCCGGCCGGGCATCCCGCGCCTCACGGCCGACTACTTCCGCCGCATCGAGGCGATGGAGTTCGCCGTGAAGCACGACGACGGCCAGGCCGTGCGTCAGCTCCCGTCGGCGGACATCGTGCTGGTGGGGATCTCCCGGACGAGCAAGACGCCGCTGTCCACCTACATGGCCCAGAAGGGCTGGAAGGTGGCCAACGTGCCCATCGTCCTGGACCTGCCGCTGCCCTCGGATCTGTCCAAGGTGGCGCCGGACCGGGTGTTCGGCCTGACCATCGACGTGGCCAGCCTCATCCGCATCCGGCGGGCCCGCCTCAAGGCCCTGAACATGCCGGCGGACGCGGACTACGCCCGGCGTGATCACATCATCCGCGAGAGCGAGTACGCGAAGGAGATCTTCCGGGGGCACCCCGAGTGGAAGGTCATCGACGTCTCGGGCCGGGCCATCGAGGAGACGGCGGCCATCATCCTGCGCACGATGGAGCAGCGCGGCCGCGGCCCCGTGTAGGCCGTTCCGAGGCGAAATCTCGGCTCGGAGTGGCGGGATCGCGTTGACAGATCGGCAGCGCGTCCTACCATGAGGCCCATGTGAACAGCACCTCGCTCGTGCGGCGGGATGAATGCAGGCGCGGGAGCGCCGTCGAAGCTCCGCAGCACGTCGTGACTGCGCCGGACGCCCTCGAGGACCGGCGCGCCAGGAAACCGCTCCAGACAAGGAAGGACGCCATGGCCAAGCACTCCAGGATCCCCCTGCTCCTCGCGACGGCGGGCCTGCTCGCGCTGCCGCTCGCCGCCTGCGAGATCGACGACGACGGCAACGGCCTCACGGACAACGGCGGGACCCCCGACGCCGCGGGCGACGTCCAGGACACGACCGAGGAGCAGCAGTTCGCCGGCGTCCTGGTCCAGGACCTCTGGAACCCGGACACCTGCGGTGAGCCCGACCAGGCCGGGTGCTGCGGCAGCCAGCACGAGGCCAAGATGGCCCCAGGCGCGGACATCGACGCCGTGGAGCTGATCGCCGGCTCGGACATCCTCGGGACCTTCGAGTTCGTCGCCTCCGAGACGAACCCGACGGGCAGCGACGTGTGCTCGGCCAACGCCTACGACGATCCGGACGCCGCCAAGGGCGCGCCGGACGCCACCCAGGCGTTCCCCGAGCCTGCCGGGACGGGGTATTTCGCGCTCCACGGCGGCTGGATCGCCGGCGAGTTCACCGGCGGCGTCTTCGTCCAGGCGGGTGATCAGATCAAGGTCTGGGAGCTCGGGCAGAGCCACGACCTGGCGAACGACGGGACCGACGAGCCGTACGAGGTGCACCTGGTCGAGACCATCGGCTGCAACCCGCGCGACGGCATGACCGGCTGCTCGTTCATGCTGAGCGACCAGGCCGTCGGCACGGCCACGATCACGGCCACCGGCTTCTAGCCCGCCCGACACGCGGACGGCATCGCAGGGCCCGGCTCCCGACAGGGGGCCGGGCCTTTTTCGTCTCCGCCCTGATACGCTCGGGGGCGTGCTCCGTCTCTTGTTCGCGCAGCGTCTGGTCGCGGAGGTCTCGATGAAGCGCGGATTGGCTTGGCTGGTGGTCGCGGTCGCGGCGGTGGCCCTCGGGGTCCCCGCGGCGTGGGCCCAGGAGGGCGAAGGCGGGGGCGGCTCCGAGACGCCCGCGGAGGCCCTGGAGAAGGCCAAGCAGCGGGAGGCCGCGGAGCGGGCGCCCGGCCTGGGCGGTTTCGCCGGCGGCGTCTATCGTGTCAGCGCTCCCGAGGACGACCTGGTGGAGCCCGTGCCCGTGGGCACCGAGGAGGAGTTCGAGGACAGCGGCTACGAGGTGCGGCGCGAGGGCGAGATCAAGATCATCGTCGACGAGGCCGGGCAGATCTACGTGGATCGCACCTATCACGGCGTCATCCCGGGGATCCGGAACAGCCTCTGGGACCTGGACCGGCTGGCGAACCAGGACCTCGTGCTGTGGACCGGCTTCCAGCCCATGGCCGCCGTGAGCCGCGTGTACTGGCTCCTCAGCGATCCTGCGCCGCGCTTCGAGGTGACGCGCCTGGGCGACAAGCGCCTGGAGGTCTTCTTCCCCGGCGCGCGCGTCCTGGCCCGCAACACGGTGCGCGCCATGATCACCGAGCACTTCGCCACGCCCATCCGCTCCATCGAGGGCAAGCGCCTCCGGCGCGGCGTCCGGTACATCATCAAGCTGAAGCACCCGACGAACTACCTGTACCGCTTCGAGGCGCCGTTTTTGTACCTCGACTTCGAGACGAACTTCACCGCCGCGACGGGGGCGGAGGAGGCCGAGTAGATCCTCCGGGGCCCGTCGGGGAAGCTCGCGCCAAGGCGCCAAGGCGCAAAGGCCGCCGAGGACAGGTCATCCCGGGAGGACTCCTCGAGCCCGGCGGCCGGGCATCACGGCGGCTCGGGAGAGGCTCGCGCGAAGCCGCAAAGGCGCCAAGGCCGCCAAGGACAGGTCATCCCGGGAGGACTCCTCGAGCCCGGCGGACGAATATGTCGGCGGCTCGGGAAAGGCTCGCGCCAAGCCGCAACGGCGCCAAGGCCACAAAGCCTGAGACGGCGGCTCGGGAAAGGCTCGCGCCAAGCCGCAACGGTTCCAAGGCCAGCAAGGCCGGGTCATCCCGCGAGGGCTCTCCCAGCCCGGCGGACGGACATGACGGCGGCTCGGGAGAGGCTCGCGCGAAGCCGCAAAGGCGCCAAGGCCACCAAGGCCGGGGACGGCGGGCCTCCAGCCTGTCCTTTGTTCACAAGTCGCCGAGAGCCGACGAAACGTGGACGTGGACCTGGCCGTGGACGTGGACCTGGACGTGGTCGTGGTCGGGCTCGGCGGCCAAGGCGTTCCGGCTCCATCGGGAGTGGACTCGGGGCCGGGCCCGGTGGGTCGGGGAGTGACCCCAGCCGACGGCCGTCTCACTGCCTCTTCCCCATGTTTCCCGCGTCTTTGCGGCTCCGCGCCTTTGCGCGAGCCCCCCGGGTGCGGGGCCATGAGTAGTCGGGTCAGGCCGTGGCGCTGCCCCGCTCGAGGAGCTCGGCGGCGTGCTCGCGGGTCCGGGAGGTGATCTCCAGGCCGCCGAGCATGCGGGCGATCTCGTCGGTGCGGTCGGCCGGGTCCAGAGCCGTCACGCGGGTGGTGGTGCGGCCGCCGCGGGTCTCCTTCTCGACGCGCACGTGGTGGTTCGCGTGGGCGGCGATCTGGGGCAGGTGGGTGATGGCGATGACCTGCCGGTGGCCGGCGATGGACTTCAGCTCCAGGCCGATCACCTCCGCCACGGCGCCGCCGACGCCGGTGTCCACCTCGTCGAACACGCCCAGGCCCACGTCGTCCACGCGCGCCAGGACGGCCTTCAGCGCCAGCAGCAGGCGTGACAGCTCGCCGCCCGAGGCCACCCGCGCCAGGGGCTTCTCCCCCTCCCCGACGTTCGTGCGGATGAGGATCTCCCCGTCGTCGAGGCCCTGGGCGCCCAGGGTCTCGCGGCGCTCCAGCCGGAAGCGGATCCGCGCGCCGGGCATGGCGAGCTGGGACAGCTCCCGGGCCACGCCCTCCTCCAGCTTTCGCGAGGCCCCCGCGCGGGCCTTCGACAGGGCCTCCGCCGCCGCGCGCGCCTCGTCCTCCAGGCGCCCGACGTCGGCCTCGGCCTCGCGGATGGCCTCGTCGAGGGACTCGAAGCCCTCCACCTCCTCGCGCAGCTCGGCCGCGCGCTCCAGGAGGCCCTCGGCGTCGAGGCCGTGCTTGCGCTGCAGGCGCTTCAGGGCGTCCAGGCGCTCCTCCACCTGCTCCAGCCGGTGGGGATCGATCTCCACCCCGTCGCCGTAGCGGCGGAGCTCGAAGGCGATGTCCTCCAGCTCGATGTGGGCCGACTCCAGCCGCTCCACGAAGGGCTCGAGCTGCGCGTCGACTCCCACCAGGCGCTCCAGGGCGCGCGCGGCGGCCTGCACCTGCTCGTGGGCCGAGGTCTCGCGGCCGCTGAGGAAGATCTCCACCTCCCGGCTGCCCCGGAGGAGGCTCTCCGCGTGGGCCAGCCGCTCGCGCTCGGCGTGGAGCGTCTCGTCCTCGCCGGGCTGGGGCGCGACCCGGTCGATCTCGTCGAGCTGGAAGCGGACGTAGTCCTCGCGCTGGAGCCGCTCCTGCTCCTGCTCGCGCAGGGCGTCGCGACGCCGCCGGGCGTCCACCAGGGCCGTCCACGCCGCGTCGAAGCCGCCGCGCTCCGCCGCCAGGCCCCCGAAGCGATCCAGCAGGTCCAGGTGCCCCCGGGCGTCCAGCAGGGCCGTGTGCTGGTGCTGGCTCGCGATGTCCACCATGCCGCGCATGACCTCGGCCAGGGTGCCCACGTTCACCAGCCGATCGTTCACGTAGGCCCGCCCGCGCCCCCCGGGTGCCACGATCCGGCGGACGATGACGTCGACGGTGTCGTCGCCCGCCGCGGGATCGCCGACGAGGTCCTTGTCCCGCAGCCCCGCGGCCACCGGTCCGTTCGACGGGACGCGGAAGAGGGCCTGCACCTCCGCCTTGTCGCAGCCGCGTCGCACGGTGTCCGAGCGCGCCCGGTCGCCCAGGACCAGGTTCAGCGCCCCGACGACGATGGACTTGCCGGCGCCGGTCTCCCCCGTGAGCACGTTCAGGCCCGACCCGAAGTCGATGGCCGTCTTCTCGATGATCGCGAGGTCCCGGATGGCCAGGTGCAGGAGCATGGTCGCCTCCGACCCCTGTTCGGGTGTTCAGTGCGGGCCCACCGTACGCATGACCGGAGGGCTTGTCCAGCCTCTCCCCTGGGCAATCGCAAAGTCGGAAAAGTGAGGGCCGCGCGGCGGTACGGTGCCCGGCGCGGATTGCACCCGCTCGGAAACGATGGATCCTGGGCGTCTGAGAGGAGGCAAGGGCAAGGGCAAGGGCAAGGGCAAAGGCAAGGGAGGGCGGTCGACATTGCGACCGCCCTGGCCTCTCCCGGACCCTGCTGGCCGCGGCGCGATCCCCCCTCTATACTCTCCGCCATGGCCGAGCAACCCATCGACGTCGAAGAGCTTCACGACGCCCTCCGCTTGCGGAAGCAGATGCGCGGCGAGTCGGGCGTCGGGGATCGCCTCCGGGACCTGGACCGCTACATCGACGTGATGACCCGCTGGGGCCTAGGCACCGAGGACGACCTCACCATCGAGGACGCCCCCGAGGACTCGGGGCACGCCCACGTGATCACGGTGCGCTGGCGCAACTCCTCGGACCTGTGGCGGGCCGTGAAGCGGAACATCAACAAGGACGGCGTGTTCCTCCAGACGACCGAGTTCCCGGGCATCGACTCCACCGCGGAGCTTCGCGTGCGCATCCGGCGGCCGGAGATCGCCTTCGATCAGCCGGCCAAGGTCATCTGGGTGAACCCCCACGAGCGAGGGGGCCGCCCCATGGGCGTCGGCCTGAAGTTCCTCTGGCGGAGCGCCGAGGACAAGAAGCGGTTCCGCGCGTTCGTGGACGGCGATCGCGACGCCTCGGCCCTCGAAGAGCTTTCCTGAGCGGAGACGACACCATGGCCACCGAGGAGACCGGCTACCTGGACCAGGGCGCGGGCGTCCGCCTGTTCTACCGCTGGCACCCCGTCGAGGATCCGCGCGCGACCCTCGTGTTCGTCCACGGCTTCGGCGAGCACAGCGGCCGCTATCTGCACGTCTTCGAGGCCATGAACGCCGCGGGCTTCGACTGCCTGGGCTTCGACTACCGGGGCTACGGCCGCGCCGACGGCCGCCGGGGCTACGTGGAGCGCTTCGACGACTACGTGGACGACGTGGAGCGCGCCGTCCGGGCCGCTCGAGACCGCCGCCCGGACGCCCCGCTGTTCATCGTCGGGCACAGCCAGGGCGGCCTCGTGGCGGCGGCCTATGCGCTCGCGCGGGGCGATCGGGCCGACGGCTTCGCCCTGTCCAGCCCGGGCTTCGGGGTCGCCGTGCCGGTCCCGGCCTGGAAGGACGCCCTGGCTCGCGTGATGAGCCGGATCTGGCCCACGCTGAGCGTCCCCACCGGGATCGAGTCGTCCCTCGTCAGCCGCGATCCCGACGTGGTGGCCGCCTACGACGCCGATCCCCTCGTCCTCCGGGCGGCCACGGCGCGCTGGTACGTGGAGTTCCTGGAGGCCCAGGAGCGGATCCTGGCCGGGGCCGGGCGCATCGACCGTCCCATGCTCGTGCTCCAGGCCGGCGACGATCGCCTCGTGGACCCCGCCGCGACGCGGAGGTTCTTCGAGCGCCTCGGCTCCGAGGACAAGACCTTCGTCCCCTACGAGGGGCTGTACCACGAGATCTTCAACGAGCCCGAGCGCGACCGCGTGCTCGGCGACCTGCGAGGATGGCTGCTGGAGCGCACGTGAGCAGCAGCCAGGTCCAGGGCGTCGTCGGCCCGTCCTCAGCCGCCTGACACCCCCCTCCGCGTCCGCCGTCGAAGCCGCCCGCATCCCCGGCGACGGCGTCGAACGGCCCCGCGTCGGGCGCCGTGTCCGCGTCCGGAGCCGTGTCCGAGGCCGGGTCGCCGGGATCGGCGTAGATCCCGCAGAAGGTCTCCTCGTCGTCCGGGTGGAGCGCGCGCTTGTCGCAGTCGCTGTCGGACGTGAACGTGTACATGGTCGCCTCGAAGACGGGGGAGTGGTCGAGGCCGACGAAGTGCCCCGCCTCGTGGGTGACGGTCGCCTGCAGGTCGTGGCCCGGGGCCTCGGGATCGCACACCGGCGCCGTGGTCCACTCGACGTTCGCGGCGTTGTAGTTGGTGTCCACGTCCGCGATCTCGCCCGTGGCGGTCCGGAAGTGGACCAGGGTCACGGCGATGAGGTGCTCCGAGAAACCCGCGCCGGTCCAGGCGTCGAGATCCTCGGTCCACCAGATGCAGTTCACGCCGTCGCCCGTGTCCTCGCCGGGGCAGGGCGCGTAGCCCGGGGAGGTGAAGCGGAGGGCGTGGCAGGGGAGGGCCTCCCAGGGGGCGAACCCCGCCTGGAACACGTCCGCCACCGCGCCAGGGTCCAGCGAGTCGGGCACGGCGGGGTCCAGGGTGTAGGTCAGGTCGTCCGTGGGCCAGTGCAGCGGCAGGCCGTCGATGGTCGTGTAGGGCACGCCGGCGTGGCCCGGTGCGGCCGCGAACGTCAGGGCGGAGGCGACGACCCAGGCCGTCCGCCGTCTCCGGCGCCCGGCGGCCCCGAGCAGCAGCGCCAGGGCGACGCACAGCAGCGCGCCCGGGCCTCCACCCGCCGCGCCGCAGCCGCTGTCGTCCGGCGGGGGAGGACAGTAGGGCGCGGCCAGCGTGGCCACGGGCGCCTCCGGGTCGCAGGTCGGTCCGTCGGGCGTCTCCTCGACGGGGTGGCTCGCCGCCAGGCCGGCGCGATCGTCCTCGCGCAGGGTCCGCTTGTCCGTCTCCCCCGGTGACGCCTTGGCGTACATGACCGCCTCCGGGTGGTCGGCGGGGTGCGCGAGGCCCAGCATGTGCCCGATCTCGTGGGTCGCCGTCTGCTGCAGGTCGTAGGCCCACGGCGAGCCGTCCGTGGCGAACGGGAAGCGCTCGCCGTTGAACTCGATGTCGGCGTCGGCGATGGCGCCGCTGTGGCTGTCGTAGGTCAGGGACGTCTGCGCCACCACGTGATCTCCGTACGCCCACGAGCCGTCCGCGTCCCGCCAGACCAGGACGTTCTGCGGCCCCGGGTGATCGGCCACGCCGACGTCGTCGAAGCACGTGAAGCCGGCGAACTGGAGGTCCAGCCAGGACTCCTCCACGGCGTCCCACGTGTCGAAGCTGGCCTGGAGGGTCTCCACCAGCAGGTCCGTGGGGAGGTCCTCGCAGCCCGCCTCGTTCAGCCACCACTGCACGCAGCGCTGCTCCCACTGGACGATGACGCCGGTCTTCTCCGTCCGGACGTGCTCGTAGGCGCTCGCGGCGGACGGAGTCAGGGCGACGACGAGGGCCAGCCCCAGGCCGATCCGGAGCGCCCTCCCGGGGCGCAGGGGTGGGATCACGACGGCGTCTCCGGCGCGGGGGCAGCGCCGGCGCCGTGTCGCACCTTCGGGGACGCCGCGCCGGCGACGCTCCGGGACGGAAGGACCCGCATCATCACCAGGAGCATAGAGCGCGGCGGCGTGCCGAGTCCACCGAGCGACCCGCAGCGCGGCGGACGTGGGCGGCAGGGCAATCGCAAAGTCGGAGAAGCGTGGGCCGCGCGGCGGCACGACGCCCGGCGCCGGAATGCACCCGCTCGGAAACGATGGGTTTTGCGCGTCTGAGGGCAGGCAAGGGCAAGGGCAAGGGCAAGGGCAAGGGCAAGGGCAAGGGAGGGCGGTCGACCTTGCGACCGACCTGACGCGGGCGGGCGCCCCCTTTACGGCGCGCCGGGTTCCACGGTAGGGCAGGGCGACCCCTACGAGAGGAGGACGAGACGTGAGCGAGCGAGCGGCCGATGCCCTGCGACCCCTGTCCATCACCCCGAACTTCACCGACAATCCGCCGGCCTCGGTGCTCATCGAGTGTGGCCACACCCGCGTCATGTGCACGGCGTCGGTCGAGGATCGGGTGCCGCCCTTCCGGCTGGAGTCGGGCGGGGGCTGGATGACGGCCGAGTACTCCATGCTGCCGGGCTCCACGCCGAGCCGGAAGCGGCGCGGCGTCAGCAAGGGCAAGCTGGACGGGCGCTCCACGGAGATCCAGCGCCTCATCGGCCGCTCCCTCCGGGCCGCCTTCGACCTGGACAAGCTCGGCCCGCGCTCGTTCTGGATCGACTGCGATGTCCTCCAAGCGGACGGCGGGACCCGCACCGCCGCCATCACCGGCGGTTACGTGGCGGCCCGGATGGCCGTCGAGCGGCTCATCGGGGCGGGCGAGGTGGACCACGGCGCCATCCTGGACCCCGTGGCGGCCGTGAGCGTGGGCATCGTCGACGGCACGCCGCGCCTGGACCTGGACTACGACCTGGACAGCCGCGCCGACGTGGACATGAACGTGGTCATGAGCGACGCGGGCGAGTTCATCGAGATCCAGGGCACCGGCGAGGGGGCCACGTTCTCGCGCGAAGAGCTGGACGCGCTGGTGGACCTGGCGGCCTCCGGCGTCCGCGAGCTTCGGGCGGCCCAGGACGAGGCCGTCCGAGAGGGCCTGGAGGAGCGGTCCACGCTCTGACCGTGAGGCGCGGCCGGCGGGGCGGGGGCCTCACGGTCACTCCTCCTCGCCGCCGTCCTCGGCGGGCTCGAGCCGCATGAGGAGCCAGGCGGTCCGGCCGTGGCTGTCCCGCCCGGGCTCCACCGTGAGCCGCCACTCCCGCTCGCCGGAGATCACGAGCGGGGTGCGGGTCACCGAGCGTTGGCGCCGCAGGGCGGCGTCGAGGGCGCGGTGGAGGTCCGCGGCGTCCTCGCCCACGATGCGCTCCCGGATGTCCCGGTCCTCGTAGGCGTCGCCCAGGTGGAACAGGCGCGCGAAGGGCCGGTTCGCGTGGGCGAGCCGGAAGTGGGTGTCGAGCACGGCGACCGGGTGGGGCACCAGGTCCGCGAGCCGGCGGATGCGCGCGTGGTCCTGGTAGATGCGCTCCCGCTTCAGCTCGTCGAAGGTGGCGGCGTGGGCCAGCATCTCGTTGAGGGCGTCGCCCAGGTCCCCCAGCTCGTCGACGCCGCTCAACCGGGCCCGCACGTCGTAGCGCCCCTGGCTGGCGCGGCGGATCACGGACGCGAGGTGCCGGAAGGGGCGGGCCAGGCGCGCCGGGAACACGAACAGGATGAGCCCGACGTAGACGGTGGTGAGGAGCAGGAGGGTCACCAGGTAGCGATCCGCCCGGTCGACCGTGTCCCGGATGGCGGCGCCGGCCTTGGCGGACTCGCCCGCGAGATCGGTCCGGAGGAGGGTCAGGCCCCGGCGGACCCGCGAGGCGCCCCGCTCCACCCCGCCGAGGGCCCGACGGCGCTCGGCGCCCGCGGCCGCGCGAGTCCAGATCCCCTCGGACAGGGCCTGTGCCGCCACCCGATCGGGGAGGCGATGGGTGAAGTCCCGGAGCCAGGAGACGTGGGCCATGGCCTCCTCGACGCCGGGATCCGGGTGCTCGGAGTCCCAGGCGTTGATCCGGCGCTGGAGCTCCGCGCGGCGGGCCTCCAGGGCGTCGACCCACGGATCCGCTGTCGGCGCCCGCGCGTCGACGGCGGCGAAGGCCGCGCGCACCGCCGCGGCGTAGTCGTCGACGGCGTTCGCCACGTCCCCCAGGGGCTTCAGGGCCTCGTGCTCCGTGGCGGCCCGGCGGGCGTCCTCGGACAGGGCGCTCAGCTCCTCCACGCGCGCTTCCAACGCCTCCGCGTCGGCGGGGACCCTCTCGTCGGCGGCGACGTGGATGCTCCGGGTCAGCTCCGCCGTCAGGCGCGCGGCGTCGGAGAAGCGCTCCACCCGCTCGGCCAGGTCGAAGAGCTCCACGGTGTAGCCGATGGCCAGACCCGTCTGCCACAGGACGAGGACGAGGACGCCGATCAGCATCAGCCCGAGGCGGGAGCGCAGCCCCGAGGCGCGGCGACGCAGGCCCTCCCAGAGGCCGTGGAGCCGGGACGCGACGCTCACGCGCGGCTCAGCGCCCGGATCTGGGGATCGGTGCCGATCACGGCGAGGAGATCGCCCTCCTCGACGCGATCCTCGTCGGTGGGATCCATCACCACCTGGCTCTCGTAGACGTTGCGGCCGTCCGCGGTCACGGTGGGCTGGTGCTTGCGCAGGGCGACGACCCGGACCCCGAAGCGGGCGTGGAGGTCCAGCTCGCCGAGGGTGTGGCCCAGGAAGTCCTTGCGGGCCGCCACCTCGACGAACTCGTGGCCCGTGGGGAGCAGGTGGCGCTCCCGAAGCTCCGGGGCGACCAGCTTCCGGGCGATGTTCCGGCCCAGGGCCTCCTCCGGGTTGACGACCTCGTGGGCGCCGATGAGGCGCAGGATCTGCTCGTGCATGGCGCTCGAGGCGCGGGCCATGATGTGCGGAGCCGCCATGTGCACGAGCTGGGCGGTGACCAGGATGGACACCTCCAGGTCGGCGCCGATGGCCACGACCACCGTGTCGGCGTCGTCGACGCCCGAGGCGCGGAACGCCACCTCGTCGGTGGCGTCCACGACGATGGTCTGGGAGAGCTTGTCGCGGTAGGTCTCCACGACCTGGGGATCGGCGTCCAGCCCCAGGACCTCCGCGCCGAGGTCGGCGAGGGTGCGGGCGACGCTGGCGCCGAACTGTCCGAGGCCGATGACGGCGAAGCGGTTCACGGTGAGCCCCCCTCCGAAGCGGCGCGATGATGCCACATCCCGAGTCAGCCGACGACGACCCTCGCCTCGGGATACTGATAGGTGTGGAACTTCTCCGAGGCGCGGCGCTGTCCGATGGCCAGGGCGACGGTGAGGGGTCCGAGTCGCCCGACGAACATCATCCACACCACGATGAGCTTGCCGACGGGCGTGAGCGACGACGTCGCGCCCATGGACAGGCCGACGGTGCCCAGGGCGCTGACCGACTCGAACAGCAGGTGATCGAACGGGATGTGGGGCTGCGTCGCCAGGAGCAGCACCAGGCTGATGACGAGCAGGCCGCCGGCGATGGCGACGATGGACACCGCGCGCGTCACGACGCCGGGCGGGATGGTCCGTCGGCCCACCTCCACGGAGCCTCGGCCCAGCAGGGCGGCGCGGACGTTCATGATCAGCACCGCGACGGTCGTGGTCTTCACGCCGCCGGCCGTGGACCCCGGGCTGCCTCCGATGAACATGAGGAGGATGCCGACGATGATCATGCTCCGGGAGATGGAGCCCATGTCGACCGTGCTGAACCCGGCCGTGCGGAAGGTGACCGACTGGAAGGCGCTGGCGAGCAGCTTCTCGCCGAGGTCCATGCCCGCCAGGCTGTGGTCGAACTCGAAGAAGTAGTAGGCCACGGCGCCGACGAACAGCAGCAGCGCCGAGAAGGCGAGGACGATCCGCACCTGCAGGGGCAGGTTCCGCCACGTGCCGCCCGGGCCGTGGCGCCAGGTGCGCCGGTGGGCGAGGGCGGTCACGGTCGCGAAGCCCAGGCCGCCCACGACGATGAGGACGGCGTGGACGCCGTTGACCCAGAGGTCGTCGTGGAACCCCTGGAGGCTGTCCCCGAACACGTCGAAGCCGGCGTTGCAGAAGGCGCTGACGGCGTGGAAGACGGAGCGCCACCAGGCCTCGAGGGGATCGGCCGAGACCTCCAGGAAGCTGGGATAGAGGGCCACGGCGCCGACGGCCTCGCTGATGAAGGTCAGCGCCAGGATGGAGCGGATGGCGGACTGGAGCGCCGACGACGAGCGCTCGTCGAGGACCTCCTGCAACATCGTGGTGCTGCGGAAGGACAGGCGTCGCCCCGAGAGCACGACGCTGGCGGCGGACAGGGTCATGATGCCCAGGCCGCCGACCTGGATGAGGCCGAGGATGACGAACTGGCCGAAGATCGTGAACGCCGGGGCGTCGCTGACCGGCACCGTGTCGAGGGTGGCCAGGCCGGTGACGCAGGTGGCGGAGGTGCTGGTGAACAGGGCGTCTACGAAGCCGGCGCCGGTGCCGTCCGTCGTCGCGCGGGGGAAGGACAGCAGCACGGTCCCCACCGTGATGATGATGGCGAAGCTCAGCACCAGGGTCATGGCCGGCCGAAGCTGGAGCGACATGGCGAAGCGCCGATAGCGCTCCGTCGCCGCCGCCATGCGGACCAGCACGATGAACTGCCGGAGGAAGACGGACAGCGCCCACGCGGCGGGCCGGTCGGGCAGGAGCAGGATGGGCAGAAGCAGCGAGGTCTCCGGCAGGCGGTGCACGGCCGCGCGCCACCGGGGCTCGCTGCGGGCCACCACGAGCACGTCGCGGACGACGCTGAGGAGCACCACGACGCCCAGCGCGACGCGGATCGCGAGCCGGATCTCCGGCGTGGGGATCATCTCCCAGCCCTCCAGGGCCAGGATGGCTGCCAGGGCGCCGGCGCTGGACCACGCGACGGTGCGGGTCAGGGCCACGCCGGCACGTGGATGATGGGGCGACGACACCAGGTGTGCTCCCGCGGACCGCCTCTACTGGTCCCTCTTCTCCTTGGCCACCTCGAGGAACTTCGCCGCGAGCGCGTTGTCCGGGTTGAGGCGCTTCGCGCGGGTGAAGTGCTGGACCGCCGTCTCGTACTCCTCGCTCTTGAGCGCCTGGAGGCCCTTCCTCATCTCGGCCTTGCTCTGCGCCTCGCGCTCCTTCTGGCTCAGCTCCTCCTCGCCGGCCTCCTTGTCGGCGGCCTCCTTGTCGGCGGCCTCCTTGTCGGCGGCCTCCTTGTCGGCGGCCTCCTTGTCGGCGGCCTCCTTGTCGGCGGCCTCCTTCTCGGCCGCGGCGCGTCGGCGGGCGGCCCTCCGACGCCGGGCCTCGGCCTCCTTCTCCGCGGCAGCCTTCTCTGCGGCAGCCTTCTCTGCGGCGGCCTTCTGCGCGGCGCCCTCCGCCTCCTCGGCCGGAGCCTGTGTCTTCTCGGCGGCGGCCTCCTCTTCGGCCGGGGCCTCCTCTTCCTCGGCGGCGGCCTCCTCTTCCTCGGCGGCGACCTCCTCCTCGGCCGGGGCCTCCTCCTCGTCGGCACCCTCCCCCTCTGCGGCGGCCTCCTCCTCCTCGTCGGCACCCTCCCCCTCTGCGGCGGCCTCCTCGCCTCCGACCTCCGGCTCGTCCCCGGCGAGCACCTGCTCCTGAAGGGCCTCCCTGGCGCGGCGGGCCTCCTCGGCCTTCCGGCTCTCCTCGGCGGCCTCGTCGCGGGCCTCCCGCTGGGCCTCGCGCTTCGCGTGCTCCGCCTCGGCCGCCGTCGTCGGCCGCTCCCGCGGGGCGGTCTGCTGCTCCGCGGCCTCGCCCCCCGGCGCCTCCTCGGTGCCGCCTCGGCCTGTGAAATACCACACCAGGCCGACGATGACGGCGATGAGCACCAGGCCGGCCACGAGCAGATACGGCCGACGCCGCCGCTCGGGCGAGAAGTAGTCCGCCTCCGGCCCCTCGTGCGCGAGGTCCTCGGGGTGCTCCACGAACCAGTCCTCGTGGACGCCCTCGGCGCCGGCGTCCACGCCCTGGACGTCCATGAGCGTGCGGCCCTCCTCGCCCCGCGGTCGTCCTCCCGCCTCCCCGGAGGGGGCGGCCTCCTCGTCCATCCCGGCGGCGGCCTCCTCGGCCTCCTCGGGCGGCACGACGGCGCGCTGGTCGACGACCGTCCTGGCGTCCTCCTCCTCGACCTCCCGCCCGCGGGCCCGGGCCTTCACCTCCGGGGAGAGCCCGGCCGTGACGATGGTCTTCGGCGCGGCGCTCTCCTCCTCTTCGGGGCCCGCCTCTTCGGGGCCCGCCTCCTCGGCGGTGGCGGCCTCCTCCTCGGCCTCGGAGAGGCGTCGCCGGGCCTCCTCGACGCGCTGGTCCGCGTCGAGCTTCGCCTGGACGGCCCGAGCCTGGTCGGCGAAGCCCTCGAGCACCTGCGTCCGCTGGGCGCCCTTGCCGGCGGCGGCGGCGCCTGGGACCGCGTCCTCGGACACCGGCTCCAGGCCCATGGGCTCCTCCATGAGCCCGGTGAGCTCCTCCTGGAGGTCGCCCGCGGAACGCTGCCGCTGGGAGATCTGCTTGGACAGCGCGCGGAGGGTGATCGCCTCGTAGGGCTTGATGTAGTCGAGCCCCCCGTAGCGCATGTGGAGCGCCAGGGGTTTCTCGAAGATCTGGCGCTTCAGCGTCGTGGAGGCGCTGGCCCGCGCGCTCCGCGCCGCGAAGGGGGGCCGGCCGCGGATGGCCTCGTACAGAAGGATGCCCATGGCGTAGACGTCCGCCGGGGCGCCCGCCGGCTTGCCCTGGCAGAGCTCGGGCGCCATGTAGTCGGGGACGCCCAGGAACGGGTCCTTCTTCCGGAGCGGCTTGTAGCCGGGAAGGAGCCCCGCCAGCCCGAACCCGTAGACCTTGGCGGCGTACCGGCCGCCGTCCAGCTCCACGAGGCGGACGAGCTCGCCGCACAGGGCGAGGTGGTGGACACCGGCCTCCTCGCCCGCGGCCACGGCGCGCGCGACCTGCTGGACGATGGGGGCGGCCTCGTCCGGGCTCAGCCCGTCGCTCCGCTCCACGAGCTCGGAGAAGCTCAGGCCGCCGAGCAGGGGCGCCACGAGCCAGAACCGGCCATCGTCCGTGGCCCCGCCGTCGCTCCACGGCACGACGTTCGACGACTTCACGGCCGAGGACGTCTCCACCGCGGTGACGGACGCGCCCCCGGCGCCCTCCACGCCCGGCGGGGAGAGCAGCAGGAGCACGCGGCCCCCCTGGACGTCGTCGGCCTCCCACAGGGCGCCGAACGGGAACTCCGTCCGCTGCCGATCGAGGCGGTAGCGTCCACCGAGGGTCTCGAGGTTCGCTTCACTCATGCCGTTCTCCACCCTCCGGAACGCGGGCCGTCGGGGCCGAGGTGGGGGCGCGACTCCCTCCGCTCCGCGAAGGGGCCGCGTCGCGGCTGCGCGCCGCCGCGGGTTTCGAGGCGGCACAAACCGCAGGAAGTCTAATTGAGGACCGCGCGGGAGGGCAACCGACGACGCGGCCCGCCGGCGGCGCCTCGCCCGCTCGGGGGATGGGGACGGCGGCCCCGATGGCACGACGATTGCTTCGACAGCGGGTGCGAGAGGTCGAGCGACGGTGCTCGCGCCCGAGGGGGGTCCCCGCACGGCGCGTGAGCGGCAGTCCCCACACGAGCCAAGCGGGAGTCCGGTGATGAAGGACCGGAAGGACTGGATCACGATCGAGGTGGACGACGACGCACGAAGGCTGCGTCGGGACGCGGACCGCCTCCGCCTGCGATACCGGGACCGCTATGACTTCCGGATCGCGCAGGTCGGTGGTGACAAGCGCTATGCGCTGCGCGTCCGCCACCGGGACTGAGGCCGCCGCCATGACCGCGGCGTCGTGCCTCGCCCGGGGTCCCTCGCCACGGGGTTGGGGCCGAGGCGCCGCTCGCTGGTACCATGGCGCGTCGCGGGCCCTCTCCGCCGGTCCGCGACGCGACGCCGCCCCACCAAGGACGTCCAGACCCCGTTGCGCGCTCCCGGACCACCCCCAGCTCTGCTGCTGCCGACCCTCGTCGTCGTCGCAGCGCTGCGGGTCGCCCCCGCCGCCGCGGTGCCGGTGGGCGAGGAGGACGTCCGGGAGGCGTGGAGCGGTCTGGAGCGGGCGGCGGGGAGCCCGGCGGCGGAGGCGCGCTGGCTCGTCGTGGCCCCCGCCCTGGAAGCGCTGCCGCCCGCCGAGCAGGAAGAGGCGCTCCGCCGCCTGACGCGACTCGACGCTCCGGACGTCGCCGTGCGGGCGGGCGCGGCCCTGGCGCGACATCGGAGCGCGGAGGCCGTCCGGGCCTGGGCCGACGACCAGGGCTTCGCCTCCGCGTGGATGGCCGCGGGGCCCGTGCCGACGGTCCCCGGCGAGGCGCGCACGGCCCACCTGGAGCTTCCGTCCATCCCGGCGCCGGCCTCGGGAGAGGACGTCCCGGGGTTCCACGGCCCCGTCCCCTGGGTCCCGCTGAGGCGCCGCGGTCCGCCTGGCGCCGTCTCGTTCGACCACCTGCTCCCGGACGGCGAGCCGGCGGCCGTGCACCTGGTCGCCCGGGTCGAGGTGCCCCGTCGCGTCCACGCCGTGCTACGCGTCGGGGCCGCCGGTCACGTCGCGGCCAGCGTGGACGGCAGGCTCCTGGGGACGGCGCGCTCCCTGGCCTTCGCGCGGCCCGATCAGCTTCGCGCCCCGATCACCCTGGCGCCCGGGGCGCACGTCGTGGCCGTCACCGTCTCCGTGGACGCCGCCCGCCGCGGGCTCCTGTACGCTCGCCTCACGGATCGGCGCGGGCGGCCCGTGGACGCGCGGTGGAGCCTGCCGGACGCCGACACGACGTGGCCCTCCGACCCGCCCCCGCGTCCGGACGAGGGCGAGGAGCGGATGCTCCCGCCATCGGCGCTCCGGGCGGAGCCGTCCACCCCCGCCGCCCGGATTCGGCACGCCGCGGCGCGGAGGGCCCTGGGGCTGACGGACGCCGGGCCCTCGGACGACGGCGACGGGGCCCTCCTGGAGGACCTTCTCCTGACCCCGGAGGCGCTGGCGATGCCCCCGGCGGATCTGCTCCTGGCCCTGCAGCACGTGCGGCGGTCGGAGGCGCGGTCCAGCGTGCTCCTCCACGCGGTGTCCAGGGGGCGAAACGGCGCGAGCCTGCTCCTCGCCCTGGCGGACCTGGCGGCGGAGCGGGGGCAGTGGGTGCGCGGAGAGAGCCTCCACGCGCGGGCCGGGGCCGCGCTCGGGGGCACGGACACGGCGCGCGTGGTCGGCGCGAGGGTGCTGCGGCGCGCCGGGAGGCCGGTGGAGGCCTGGCGCATGCTCGAGGGACGCGCCGGACGCGAGGAGGCGTCCGAGGCCCTGCTGCTGGAGGCGGCGCGCGCGGCGGCCACCATGGACCGCCCGGATCGCGCCCTGCCGCTGCTCGGTCGGCTTCACCGCGCGCTCCCCGGCGCCCTGGAGCACGCCGCGCTCTATGCCGACACCCTGGCGTCCCTGGGCAGGGTGGAGGAGGCGGTGGACGTGCTGGCCGCGTTGGCGCGTCGGCGGCCGGACATTCCCGGCTACTCCCTGGAGGCTGCGAGGGTGGCGCTGGCGTCGGGAGACCCCGAGCGAGCCTCGGCGCTGGTGTCCGGAGTCCTCACCCGGGCGGGGTACGACGTGGCGACCCTGACGACCGCCGCGCGCCTCCAGGAGGAGATGGGCGACCTGGAGGCCGCGGTCCGGACGTGGCGGCGGGCGTTGGACCTGGACCCGGGCGCGCCGGAGATCCGGACTGCCCTGGAGCGCCTCGAGCCCCGGGAAGAGGAGGCCCACCCGTTCGAGCGGACCGTGGACGAGGAGCTGCTCGCGCGCCCGGATCGCCAGCCCGACTCGCCGTTCGAGCTCCTGGCGGAGGAGATCCACGTGGTCGTGCGACCGGACGGGGGCTATCGGCGTTGGGAGCAGCGCCTCCTCCGCGTGCACCGGGTGCCGGACGACCGGGAGTCACGCACGAACGCGGTGCGCTTCGATCCGAGCCGGGAGGACGTTCGCATCCTGTCGGCGCGGGTGCACCGGGACGGCCTGGCGCTCCCCGTGACCGGGCGCGAGGTGCGCCAGGTGGCCGAGGCCTGGTACGGGCTGTACTACGACATGCGGGCGCTCGCGGTGTCCTTCGACGACCTGCGGCCCGGAGACGTGATCGAGCTTCGCCACCGGGTGGACGGCGCCGCGTCGGAGGCCATGCCGGGGACGTTCAACCTCCTGGAGCTCCTCCAGGATCGCCTCTTCAAGCACGAGGTCCTCGTCACCCTGACCGCCCCGGAGGGGATGGGCCTGCGGACGCGCCTCGTGGTGCCGGACGGGCTGCGGGAGGCCGGGGCGACCATCGAGGAGTCCCGCGAGCGCCCGGGGCGGGACGTGGTGCGTCACCGCGTGCGGGTCCGCGAGCTTCCACCCGTGCCCGCCGAGCCCGCCATGCCGGGCTTCGCGGAGGTGGGCCTCCTCTGGCAGGCCAGCAGCTTCGCCACCTGGGGGGACCTGGCGCGCCGCTACGACCGCCTCGTGGAGCCGCAGCGGGTCGTCACTCCCGCGATGCGGCGGTGGGTACGTGCCCGCCGCGACGAGGCCCGGGGGCCGGACGGTCACGTGTCCCGAGCCCGGCTGGTCCGCGGGATCGTGGACGGGGTCACCCGGGAGATCCGCTACGTGGGCCTGGAGTTCGGGATCCACGGCTGGCAGCCCTATCGCACCGACCAGGTGTGGGTCCGCCGCTTCGGGGACTGCAAGGACCAGGCGACGCTGCTCACGACGCTCCTCCGCGTCGCCGGGGTCCCCGCCCGCATCGTGCTCCTGCGGACGCGGAGCAAGGGTCGCGTGCCCGAGCCGCTCCCGTCGCTGGCGCTGTTCGACCACGCCGTCGTGTACCTCCCGGACATGGGGCGCTTCGTGGATCCCACCGCCCGGTTCTACGGCCTGGGCGAGCTTCCTCGGGACGACCAGGGGGCCCAGGCCCTGATCCTGAACCCCGACCGGAAGGTGGCCCTGGAGCGCGTCCCGCCGGATCCCCCCGAGAGGAACGGCCTCGACGGCTCGTACACCGTGGTCCTCCAGCCCGACGGCGGCGCCCGGGTAGAGGGCGTCGTCACCTTCCGCGGCATCCACGCCGCCGACTATCGCCGCCGCCTGGTGGAGGAGGACGCTCGCGCCGAGCGCCTGTCGAAGCTCCTCAACATCCGCTATCCGGGCCTGGAGCTCCTGGACCACTCCGTGTCGGATCCCATGGAGCGCTCCAGGCCGCTCCGGCTCGTCTTCGAGGGCGAGGTGCCCCGGGCGGCGGAGGTCATCGGCCATACGCTCCAGGTGCGGCGTCCGGCTGGTGGAGAGGGCCACGCGGCGCGGCTGGCCGGGGAGGCGTCCCGCCGGAGCCCGCTGGTCGTCGGGCCGCCGACCACGCTCCGCTTCCGCTTCCGCTACGTCCTGCCCATCGGCTGGGTCCCCCGAGACGTGCCCGAGGGCGGCGAGGAGGCGACGCGGTTCGGCCGCTATGCCGTGACCTGGCAGGTGCAGGCCGGGACGGTGCAGGCCAGCGCCGTCCTGCAGCTTCGCGCGGATCAGGTCGCTCCCGACGACTATCCGGCGTTCCGGGCCTTCGTGCAGCGCTTCGACGAGACGGTGCGGCCGCCGCTGGTGCTGGTCCGCGAGCCGGAGCCGGAGCAGCCCGACGAGCCCGCCCGGGAGGCGTCCCGATGAGGCGGGGCGCGGTGGCCGCCCTGGCAGTGGCCCTCCTGGCGGCCTCCTGCGCCGGCCCGCGCGTGGAGCGCATGGAGCCGGGCGCCCTTCGTCGCGCCGCGGCGGAGGGGGATGCCGGGGCCGCGCGTCGCCTCGCCGAGGCCGTGGCCGCCGGGCGGGTCGAGGGGGCGCGCCTCGAGGAGGCCCGGCGCTTGCTGCGGGACCTGGGTCCGCGGGCGACCCCGGCGGATCGGGCCCTGGCCGCTCGCCTCGCCGGGGCCGCCGGCGAGCCCCGCGTCGCCTTCGAGGCGTGGGTCGCCCTGGCGTCGGATCCTGTCACGCCGGCGTGGCTCGCCCGGTACGGGGCGCTCCGCGCCCGCGAGTGGGTCGACCGCGTGGACCTCCGCGTCGCCCCGACGCCGTTCCCGCTGCGCCCGCCCGGCGACCCGGCCGGCCCGGCCGTCGCCCACCTCGCCGAGGCCGTGGCCGTGCGGCGGGGTGACGACGACGCGCTGGACCGGGCACGAGCACGCATCGGGTGGGTGGAGCGGTTCGATCGGACGGGACGCCTGGCCGCGTGGCCGGCCCTGGCCCTCCCCGGGTCGGAGGCGATCCTGACGGGCCTGGACCGACCGGAGCGCACGGCGCCCGCGCCCGAGGAGGGGATCGAGACCCCGGACGGCACCGTGGCGTTCCGGGAGGAGGGCCCGGGTCTGTACGCCGCCCGCGTGCCGCTCCCGCCCGGAGCGGGGCCGTTCGGCGTGGAGGTGCTGGGCTCCGCCGGCGTGCGGATCTTCGTGGACGGCGGCGAGGTGCGGACGAACGATCGGCTCGGCGCGTGGCGGCCCCGGCGCCTCGTCGCACGCCTGCCCGCATCCGCCGGGTCCCACGTGGAGATCCAGGTGGCCTCCCGCTCCGCGGCGCCTCGAGTGCGCGTCGCCGTCCGCGAGGCACCGGAGCCCGTCGGAGCGCCGCCCGTGGACAGGCTGATGGGGCGCCTCGCGGCGCTGGAGGACGCCCTCTGGCGCGGCGCGCCCGTCGCGGCGCACCGGGCGGCCGGGGTTCTGGCGGACGACGCACTCGGCGTGGCCGCTCTGGATCTGGCGCGCTACGCGGCGATGGACCCCACGCGGCCCATGAACCTCACCCGCCCGCGGGAGCGCCGCCTGCTCGAGCGGGCCCTCGAGAGGCTCCCCGACCTCCACGAGGCGAGGTCGCGCCTCGCCCGGCACCTGCTCGACGCCGGGGAGATCTCCGCGGCCGAGGGCCTGGTCGCGGGCAGGCTCCCGGCGCCCCTCGAGGCGGAGGCCGCCCTGGCCACGGCCCGGGCCAAGGGGTGGAGCGCCCGGGCCGGTCGCCTTGCGAGGGCGGCCCTCGAGCGCGTCCCCACCTCCTGCGACGCCGCTCTCACGCTGCTCGAGCTTCGCTGGGAGCCTCTCCGCTACGGCCCGTCGCGGCTGCCCGAGACGCTCCCGGGCTGCTTCGAGGTGCGCCACCGGGTCGCGGTGCTCCTGCGGGAGGGGCGGCGCCTGGACGAGGCCGAGCGCCGGCTGGAGACCCTGCTGCAGCGTGCCGCCCCGGGCGGCGAGCGGACCCGCGTCCGGGAAGCCCTCGCCCGCGTGGCCTGGGCACGCGGGGACCGGGACGCCGTGGTCCGCCACGCGCAGGCCGGCCTGGACCAGGGGCGTCGGAGCGAGGTGTTCCTGGACCTGCTGCGCTCCGGGGCCCTGCTGGCGAGCAGGGACGCCGAGGCTGCCGCCCTGGCCGAGCGCATGCGCCGGACGCGGGGCGTGTCGGTCGAGGCGCGACGGTCCGTCCTCGACCCGGAGGAGGACCTGGGCCTGCCCCTGGAGGACGGTGAGGCCGTCGCCCGGGACGCCCACGCCCGGGCCGCCGGGGAGGAGAGCGACTCCGACGCCCCCGCGGAGGTCCTGCTCGAGGAGCACCACGTCCGCGCCTTCCCGGACGGCATGCTGGTCCACCGGGTCCACCGCATCTTCCGGATCCACGACGCGGACGCGGCGGAGGAGTGGGGCGAGATCTCGCTGCCCGCGGGGGCCGAGGTGCTGCGAGCCCTGACGTGGAAGCCCACGCCCGACGGCGATCTGCAGCCCATCGAGCCCGAGGATCTGCAGGCGACCGGCGCCATCAGCCTGACGGCCCTGCAGCCGGGCGCCATCGGGGAGGCGGCTTGGTTCTGGAGCGAGCCCCCGGATCCGGCGCTGGACGGGGGATGGATGCTCGAGCGGTTCGCCTTCGAGCGCGCCGACGCGCCGGTGGAGCAGGCCCGCCTGATCGTCCGGGCGCCGCCCGGCGCGCCCGTCGCTTTCGCCACCACCGGGCGCGCGCCTCGCTGGTCCGTACCCCAGCCGGGCGTGAGCGTCCTCACAGCGCACGATCGGCCGCGCGTCCTCCCGGAGCCCCTCGATCCCCGTCCGGATCGGCGGATGTCCACCGTCCGCGTCGTAGGCGGCGGCGCGGATCGCGAGCGCCTGCGGCGACACCTGGTGGATCGGCTCCGCACGGCGACCCGCCGCGGTCCCGTGGTGGAGCGGCTCGCGTCCCGGGCGCTGGAGGAGGCCGGCGCAGGCCCCGAAGCCCGGCTCCGCGCCCTATACGACGTCGTGCTGGACCGGATCCAGGCGGGCGAGGACCTGCCGTGGGACGGCGCCGCCTCGTGGATCGCGGCGACGCGCGCCGGGGAGCGCACGACCCTGCTCCTGGCCCTGTGCGCCGAGGAGGGCCTCTCCTGCGAGCTCACCCTGGCCCGCCCGCGCTCCCGGGGTGTGCCGGATCCTCGGGGGACGCCGGCGGACCCGGACGATTGGATCTATCCGCTCGTGCGGGCCCGCCTGCCGGGCGGGGACGTCTGGCTCGACCCGAGCACGCGCTACGTGCCGTTCGGCTACGTACCCCCGCTGGTCCAGGGCACGCCGGCGCTCCGACTCGCGGAGGGGCGGGCCGTGATCCGCACGCCGGACCTGTCCGAGGCCGGGGGCGTCCGCGACATGGACGTCACCATCACCGTCGATCCGGACGGCTCCTGGCGCGCGGTCGGCGAGGAGACGCTGTCGGTCCTCCACGGCATGAGCTGGAGACACGTCCTCGCGGACATGGTGCCGGAGGCCCGGGAGCGCGGGCTGGCGGGGGTCGTGCGGCAGAGCCTCCCGGGCGCCGCCGTGCAGAGCGTCTCGGTGGAGGGGCTCCACGCCCGGGGCGAGCCGCTGGTGTTCCGCTGGGAGGCCACCGGGCGCCTCCCGGACGCCGGGGGCGGGCGGCGCACCCTGGCGCTGGGTTTGAGCCCCGAGCGTCTGTCCCGCTCCACGGTCCACCTGCCCGAGCGGGAGACCCCGCTGTTCCTGGAGCGCGACGGGAACCTGCGGATGACCGTCCGGATCCAGCTACCGGAGGGATGGCGTCTGTCGGACCTCCCGGAGCCCATGGAGGTCCGCCACGAGATGGTGCGCTATCGGCGCGGCGTGCGCCTGGACGGGGACGCACGCACGCTCGTCCTCACGAAGCGGTATCGGCAGCACCTGGGCCTGGTGCCGCCGGAGGACTATCGAGCCTGGATCGACGCGGCCCGGGCCGTGGACCGCGCCGACGCGCTCCACCTGGTCCTGGTCGAGGAGTAGCCGGGGAGCCTACGGGAATTCCGGCAGGCCGAGGCAGGCGGCGATGTCGCAGGCCTTGTCCTCGAGGCAGTCCACCTGTCCGCCCGTGAGGTCCGGGAACATGATGCACATGAGCTGGCAGGTCGAGGGATCCGCGCAGATGTCCTGGCAGGTGGCCATGCAGTCGAAGCTCTCCATGCAGGTGCCGCTGCCGCAGGTCTCGCCCTCGGCGCACTCCCCGCACGAGCCGCCGCATCCGTCGGAGCCGCACTCCTTCCCCGTGCAGTCCGGCGTGCAGGGCCCGCAAAAGTCCAACCCGCCGCAGACTTCGCAGACGTCGTCGCAGCAGTCCCCGTTGGAGTCGCAGGCCTCGTCGCAGAAGCAGCCGCCCGCGCCCTGCTCGCTCGTGCCGCAGATCTCCTCCACGCAGCCGTCCGGCGGCACGACGCAGTCCTCGGGGCAGGTGGCCTCCGTCTCGTCGGCATCGCACGTGCCGTCCCCGCAGACGCTGGGGGTCACGCAGTGGCCGTCGGCGTCGCACTCGTCCGAGCCGACGCACGTGCCGCACGAGCCGCCGCATCCGTCGG
This sequence comes from Myxococcota bacterium, assembly GCA_051747385.1. Classification (GTDB taxonomy): domain Bacteria; phylum Myxococcota_A; class UBA9042; order PHBI01; family JACKFB01; genus JBNJGB01. The sequence goes on along the minus strand of JBNJGB010000001.1, from coordinate 93,230 downwards.
ATCCACACTCCTTGCCCGTGCAGTCCGGGACGCAGACGCAGGTCCCGCCGTCGCAGGTGTCGCCCGGATCGCACGTGCCGCAGGATCCGCCGCAGCCGTCCGGTCCGCACTCGACGCCGCCGCACTCGGGCTGGCATACGCACTGGCCGTCGACGCAGGCGTCCTGGCCGTCGCACACGCCGCAGCTGTTGCCGCAGCCGTCGTCGCCGCACTCGACGCCCTCGCAGGAGCTGTTGCACACGCACTCGCCCCCTTCGCACGCGAGCCCCAGGGGGCACGTGCCGCAGGATCCGCCGCAGCCGTCCGGTCCGCACTCGCTCGTGCCGCAGGTCGGGGTGCAGCAGGCCCCCTCGGCGCAGGACTGCCCGGCGGGGCAGGTGACCACGACGCTCCAGGCCAGGCCGTTCGGACCGCAGACCTCGACGGTGTCGCCGTTGCAGCGCGTGTCGCCCGCCGTGCACAGGCCGCCCCCGGTGTCCTCCGGAGGCCCGGTGTCCTCGACGACGTGGCCGTCGGGCGTGGGATCGGGAGTGTCCTGGGGCGGAACCGTCGTGTCGGGCGTGGTCGTGCCGCCCTCGTCTCCGCTCCCGGTGGCGTCCTGGTCGCCGCCGGTGGAGTCGAGGTCGGGCCCCGGGCCCGGATCCAACGGGTTGTATCCACCGCCGCCGGATCCGGGGCTTCCGCAGGCCGCGAGCAGGACGATCGCGGCGACGATCACGAGCGCAGGATTCCGATGCATGGCAGCCTCCCCACGGAGCGCGGGACCCCGATCCCCCGATTCCCCTTGTCCCTGTGTGCTACCGGCTCCCGATAGCACCCCCGAGACGGACGGGGCAAGACGGCGGCGGCGCGACGATGAAAGAGCCGCTATGATGGCGGCGCATGAAGCGTGCGCTCCCGTTCGCGATGGCCCTCGCGCTGCTCGCCGCCTGCGGTGGAGCCGGCCCCGGCGTCGAGGCGGACCCCGGTCCGGTCGGCGTCGTCGAAGCGTGGCGCGACGCCCTGGTGGAGGGGCGGCCCCGGGACGCGTGGGCGCTGCTGGCGCCCCGGGCCGGGCAGGGCCTGGACGAGGAGGCGTTCGTGGCCCTGTACGAGCGTCAGCGAGACGACCTGGTCGCCCAGGCGGAGGACCTCCTGCGCGTGGCCCGGACCCGCCCGCCGGAGGAGCGCGCCCGGGTGCGGGTCGGCGATCGGGCCGTGGTGCTGGTCCGGACCCGCGAGGGCTGGCGCGTCCTGCGGAGCGCGCCCCTCGAGCCCGCGGCGGAGCCCGCACCCGAGGGCGATCAGTAGACCTTCTCGACCTTCGCTCCGCGGTAGTAGTGACGCAGGATCTCCCGCGCGCTGCGGCCGTCCTCGGCCTGCCCGATGGCGCCGTACTGGCACATGCCGACGCCGTGGCCGTAGCCGCCGCCCGTGAAGGTCCACTCCCCGTCGGCGTGGTCCACGACGAACATGCCGCTCCGGAGGTTGTCGAGCAGTCGCCGCACCGCGAGCTCCCGGCCCACCACGACCTCGTCGTCTTCGCCGGCGAAGCGCACGCGCTCCACGCGGCCGCTGACGCCGCGCTCGAGCACCTCGATCCCCGTGACGTGGCCCACCTCGTGGCGGGCGTTCACCATCCGGTCCAGCTCGTCGTCGGGGAGGGTGCGCGTCCAGCGGTGCACGTCTCCGCCGAGGCTCGTGTCCGCGCACCAGGAGTCCGGCGGGTCCTCCAGGAAGGTCCGCAGCTGGCCGTCGTCCGGGCTCTCGCCCTCCTCCCAGGGGATGCCGTCGCGATCGGCCGCGTCGGCCCGCCCGCGGAGCGGCGCCCGGGGCGGCCCCTCCCACACGTGCTCGTTGTGCTCCGTGTGGCCGCCGCAGGACGCGCTGTACACGCTGTCCACCAGCTCGTCGTCGTCGTCGAACATCATCAGCCCGCGGGTGCGCTCGACCGCGGCGTTGGTCCGGGGCTTCTCCTTCGCCAGGCCGCTGTAGACCTGGCAGTGCTGGCGCGCGCAGACCAGGTAGGGATCGGCCAGGTGGCGCACGCCGAGCTTGGCGAGCAGCTCTCCGCGCGCCGTGATCGCCTGGGCGTCCAGGGCCGCCTCCGGCGCAGAGGGGAACGTCTCGGACGGCACCAGCCCCTGGAGCAGCTTCTCGGCGGACACGCGGTTCACCACGGCCAGCCGGGCGGTGGGATCGAGGGCGACGAGGATCCGCCCGTGGAAGCGCCTGTCCTCGTAGCCGTGGTGCGAATACCCGCGGCCGTACTCCACGCGCTTCACCTCCACCGGACCCCCGTCGGCGGCGCTCACGTCCAGCATGTCCCGCTGGCGCAGGGTGAAGCCCGTCTCGGGATCCGTGGCGACGATCACGCCCTCGGCCCGGTGGACGGGATCGGAGTAGACCCCCGGCTCCTCCTCGAAGGTCCAGCGCTCCGCGAGGGCCCGGGCGGCGGCCTCCGCGGCGTCGCGGGACTCGTGGACCTCCTCCGCGACGAGGAGGGTCTTGCGGTTGTCCAGCAGGCGGCCGGGATAGCCCACGACGCCACCGATCTCGATGATCTCGTGGGGGATCTCCCGCTCCTTCCAACGCTTCCGCGCGGCCTGGATGGCCTCGAGATCGCCTCCCCGGTGGCCCTCCAGGACGACCCGATAGCGGGTCTCGCCCGCCTCGCCGTCGTCGACCCGCGCCACCAGGCGGTGGCCGGCCGGGAGCACCACCTCGCCTCCGACGCCGCCGGAGAAGCGCACGCGGAGGCCGGCGTCCGCGGTGACGGTCACCGACTCCTGGCGATCCATGACGCCCACCGTGACGACGGGCTCGCCGTCCACCGTGAAGCGGAGCTGCGTCGAGTGGAGCATGTCCATCTCGTCGTGCCGCCCGCCGGCGGATCCGGGGGGCTGCTGCGCGGCGAGGAGGACGGCGAGGGCAAGGGCGGACGCCGACATGGCCGCGTGTTAACGCCCCGGGATCCGCCAGGCAAGAAACTCCTGCGGGCGCCCGCTCCGGTCAACGGATCCGGGCTCGGTGGACGCGCTTTTGCACGCCGCGCGCCCTGAAGTATAGTCGGCGCGGCTCCAGACGGGGGAGAACGTGACGCCTGAAACCGCAGCCTCCAGCCACAACTCGAACCGCCAGCGCTATCAGATCACCAAGAAGATCGACATGGGCGGCATGGCCGAGATCTTCCTCGGCAAGGCCCTCAGCATCGGCGGGATCGAGCGGACGGTGGCCATCAAGCGCGTGCTGCCGTCCCTGACGAAGAACGAGAAGTTCATCGAGATGTTCCTGGACGAGGCGCGGCTGTCGATGCTGCTCAGCCACGCCAACATCGTCCAGATCTTCGACGTGGGCCGCTCGAGCGGCACGTACTTCATCGTCATGGAGTACGTGGACGGCTACAACCTGCGCCGCATCTTCCAGAAGGCCTCCGAGATCGGGGAGCGGATCCCCCTCGAAGTGGCCTGCTTCCTGTTGATGGAGGTGTGCAAGGGCCTCGCTCACGCCCACGAGAAGACCGACGACGACGGCAAGCACCTGCACATCGTCCACCGGGACCTGTCGCCCCCGAACGTACTCATCTCGCGGTCCGGCGAGGTGAAGATCACGGACTTCGGCCTGGCCAAGGCGCTGACCCACATCAGCGTGACCGACCCGGGCATCGTGAAGGGCAAGTTCTCCTACCTCTCGCCCGAGGCGGCCGACGGCAAGCCCGTGGATCACCGCGCCGATCTGTTCGCGGCGGGCGTCGTGCTGTGGGAGATCCTGGCCAACCGGCGGCTCTTCCTGGGCAAGGACGACATGGAGACCGTCGAGCTCGTCCGGAAGGCCGAGGTGCCCTCCCTGGGGACCCTGAACCCGGACGTGCCCGCGGAGTTCGAGCGAATCGTCAGCCGGGCCCTGGCGCGGGACCCCCAGAAGCGCTTCACCAGCGCCCGGGAGATGGGCGACGCCCTGGCGAACTTCCTGTTCTCGAACAACCTCAAGGTGACCAGCTACGACCTGGCCGCGTGGGCCCAGCGCCTGTTCTCCGAGGGGGAGGTGCCGCCCGAGTCGGCGGAGGAGCGCATCGGGACCCTCATCCAGGAGGAGATCCTGAGCCTGTCCATGCTGGGCCACCTGAACGCCGGGGACATCGACGGCAGCCAGCCCATCGACGCCTCGACCCTGAACGTGGACGTGACGCCGCGCTTCGACCTCGGTGAGTTCTGGTCCAACGCGGGCATGCCCGAGCCGAGCGAGGCGAAGCCGGGCCAGCGCACGGCCACGGTGATGGCCATGGAGGCCGTGAAGTCGCCCGACGATCTCGTGGACATGCTCGAGGGCGGCGGCCTGGAGCGCGAGAAGGAGCGCTATCGGGCCAACGCGCCGATCACCCACCGCCCGACGCCGGCCGCGGCGACGAAGGAGCAGGGAGGGGGCAAGGCCTGGCTCTGGGTCCTGCTGGCGCTGCTGATCCTGGGCGGAGGCGGCGCCGCCGTCTGGTTCCTGGTGCTCCAGCCCGGGGGCTGATCGGCCGGCCGGAGCCGCCGCGAGTCGCGGTGGAAAGCGTCGCGAGGCTTGCGATCACGCGCCCGTGTGCCTAATCTTCGCGCGCCTGTGGCCCGAGCGGGGCCCTGGGAGGGAGAGCCTGGCATGACGCGCAACATCTTCTACTCGAAGATCCACCGTGCGACGATCACCCACGCCGACCTTCACTACGAAGGCAGCGTCACCATCGATCAGGACCTGCTGGAGGCGGCGGACATCCTGCCGCACGAGTCGGTCCACATCTGGAACGTGACCCGCGGCACCAGGGTCGTGACCTACGCCCTGCCGGGCCCCTCGGGTTCGGGCGTGATCTGCATCAACGGGGCCGCGGCCCACGGCAACGAGGCCGGGGACCTGGTCATCATCGCGACGTTCGCGAACATGACCCCCGAGGAGATCCGGAACCACGTCCCGCGCGTCGTGCTGGTGGACGGCGACAACCGGATCGCCGAGCTCCGCCAGGAGATCCCGGGCCCGCAGATGCCGCCCAAGGTGGCCGCGGCGTAGTCGGACGCCGGCGGGGCGCCCGGGACCGTGGGCGTCCCCGCCCGCGCAGGGGGATCTCGGCGGGCGGTCGGGAACCGGAACGGGAACGGGAACGGGAGCCGGAACGGCGGGATCAGAAGTAGTACACGGCGCTCAGGGTGCCGGTGATGCTCCCGGCGCCGATGCCGAGGCTGAAGGTGTCGGCCGCCGTGGTGGAGCCGTGGCCGACCGGGGTCAGGGCGGCGCCCTCGTCCGGGACGAAGACGAAGAGCAGGCCGGTGGCCACACCCACGCTGAAGCTGTCGGACAGGAAGAAGTCCAGGGCGAGCGGGATCTCCACGATGAACTGGATCACCCGCCCCTCGTGCTCGGGGTCGATGAGGCGGGCCGCGCGCTCGGAGCGGTAGCCGATGGCCAGGCGGGCGCCGGTGCCGAGGTTGGCGTGCAGGGAGCGCGCGAAGTTGTAGCGGAAGCCCACGGAGCTCACGACGGTCGTCGCCAGGGAGGTGCTGTCGTCCTCCTCCTTCACGGAGGTGACGTCGACGCCCAGGGTGCTCATCAGGCCGAAGGCCGCCCCGGGCCAGTAGCGCACGGTGAGGCCGCTCACGCCGCCGAGGGACTGCTCGAGTCCGAGGCCGAGCTTGCCGTTCATGTCCTTGGCCTCCGCGGCGGGGGAGGCGAGCAGCAGGGTGGCGAGCAGCGGGGCGGCGAGGCGGACCATGCCTATGCCTCCTGGCGCGGGGGACGGTCACGGCAAGGCTGCCCCCCGCCGGCCCGACCCGTCAACGCGCCCGTGCGCCCGGGCGGTTGCGAGGCACCATGCGGCATCGAGCGGCAGGCATTGCTATACTCCGCGCCCCGACGACGAGGATGTGCACGGATGAGGAAGGCGACGGCGATCCAATCGATCCTGGTGCTCCTGCTGGCGGCCTGCGGAGGCTCCGGCGGCGAGGCGACGGACTCGGGGGCGGTGGACTTCGCGGACAGCGCGGACGTCCCGAGCCTGGAGGACGGGCGCACCGACTACGTCGATCCGGAGGACCGGTGGGTGGACCCGGAGGACGACGCGGGGCCGGACGTGTCTCCCGACCCCGGCGCCTCCGACGCGGGGGACGACGCCGACACCGGTCCCGCCGAGGGCGAGTTCGGCTGGCCGTGCACCGGCGACGGCGAGTGCAACTCGGGCTACTGCCTGGGCGCGTCCGGCGGCGACGAGGGCTTCTGCACCAAGGTCTGCCAGACGGAGTGCCCGGACGGCTTCATCTGCAAGAACCAGCCGGACTTCGGCTCGGTGGTCTTCCTGTGCGCCCCCGTCGAGGAGGTGGGCTGCAGGAAGAAGTGCTTCAACACCGGCACCTTCCAGGGCTGCGGCGTGCCTGGAGCGCTGTGCGCCGACGTGGACGGAACCGGGTGGTGCCTGGAGCGCTGCGAGGAAGACGCCGACTGTCCGGACGACTTCTCCTGCCTGGAGATGACCGACGACGACGATTTCCCCCTGGGCAAGCAGTGTGTTCCCGACAGCGGATCCTGTGAGTGCGGCACGGACATCGACACCCAGGCGGATCCGGACAACTGTGGCGAGTGCGGCCACGTCTGCGAGTACGACCACGCCACGCCCCTCTGTGAGGCCGGCACGTGCGCCATGGGGCCGTGCGACGAGGGCCGCTTCGACCTCAACGGCGACGTCTCGGACGGCTGCGAGTACACCTGCGAGGGGGACCCCTCCACGGAGCTGGACCTCCCCGATCCCGACGGCGTGGACGCCGACTGCGACGGCCTCGACGGGACCTGGGACCAGGCGGTGTTCGTGGCCCCGGGCGGCAGCGACCAGGGCAACGACGGCGGCCCCGACTTCCCGTTCCGCACCCTGGGCAAGGCCATCGAGGTCGCCGACGAGGCCAGCCCCAAGAAGATGGTCCTGGCGGCCTCGGGCACCTACACGGGCCGCGTGACCCTGCGGTCCGGCGTGCACGTCGCGGGAGGCTACGACGCGGCCACCTGGGCGCGGAACCCCGACAAGCACAAGACCGTGATCCTGGCCGACGCCCTGGAGCCGTCGGGCGCCATGCGCGCCGTGGTGGCCGACGGGATCACGGAGGCGACGCGCTTCACGGGCTTCATCGTGCGGACCGCGAACAACCCGTCTCCGGGCGGGCCGACCCAGGCGGTCTGGCTCCGGGACTGCGGTCCGGCCCTCGAGGTCCTCGACAACCAGATCGAGCCGGGCGACGGCGGCGCCGGCTCTCCGGGCTCCCCCGGCGTGGACGGGGCGGCCGGCGTGAACGGTCAGCCCGGCCAGGACGGCGGCCCCGAGAACTTCTGGAATCCGAGCGTCACCGCGTACGGCGGCGACGGGGGCGACGACCTCTGCCCCTGGGGCCTCGAGACCACCGGCGGCGTCGGCGGCGACGGCGGCTGGGGTGACAATCCCACGTTCTCCAGCGAGCGCGACGCGACACCCGGCCATCCGGCTGCAGCGGGCGCCACGGGCGGAGCCGCCGGCGGCACCAACGAGCAGGGCGGCGTCGGCGGCTACGGGGAGGACGGCGATCGCGGCGAGGACGGAAGCGCCGGCCTCTCGAACGGCGAGGTCAGCGGGCTCGGGATCTGGGTCGCCTCGCCGGGCACCGACGGCACCGACGGCCACAACGGCGGCGGCGGTGGCGGCGGCGGCGGCGGCGGCGGCGGCAAGGAGGGCGACTGCATCGTCTGCGAGCACAGCCACGGCGGCGGCGGCGGCGGCGGTGGCTCGGGCGGCTGCGCAGGCACCGCGGGCACGGCCGGCGGCGGTGGCGGCGGAAGCTTCGGCGTCTTCGTCGTGGGCGGCGGCCCCAACCTGCGGGACAACACCATCGTCTACGGCTCCGGCGGGACCGGCGGCGACGGCGGCAAGGGCGGCAAGGGCGGCCAGTCCGGGTACGGCGGAGAGCCCGGTGAGGGCTACGACACGGCCGGCAACGGCGGCTGGGGCGGCAAGGGCGGCAAGGGCGGCCGCGGCGGCCACGGCGGCGGCGGCGGCGGCGGGCCCTCCGTGGGCGTCTACCTGGTGCCCGGCGCGCAGCCGACCTGCGAGGACAACGACTTCGACGGGCTCCCCAAGCCCGGCTCCGGTGGCTTCAGCCCGGCCGAGAGCGGCCAGGACGGGCTCGGCACCTCCATCGGCCCGGCCACGGTCTCCAGCTGCGAGTGACGCACGCCCGGACGCGCCTACCTTGAACCAGCTCCGCCCGTGGGCTATGAGCGGGCGCGACGCAGGCCACGAGACCCTGGGAGGAGCCCTACGTGAAGTTCTTCATCGACAGCGCGGACATCGACGAGATCAAGGACGCCCTGTCCATGGGCATCTGTGACGGCGTGACGACGAACCCGTCGCTCGTCGCCAAGACCGGCAAGCCCTTCGGCACGGTGATCCACGAGATCCTGGAGGTGGTCCCGGGTCCGGTGAGCCTCGAGGTGACCACGGTCACCTACGACGAGATGATGGGCCAGGCGCGCGAGCTGGCGGGCTACGGCGATAACGTCGTGGTCAAGCTGCCGCTGACCCCGGACGGCCTCCGGGCGTGCCGCACCTGCTACGACGAGGGCATCGCCACGAACGTCACCCTCTGCTTCAGCCCGACCCAGGCCCTGCTGGCCGCCAAGGCCGGCGCCACCTATGTCAGCCCGTTCGTGGGGCGCCTGGACGACATCTCCTCCGACGGCATGCGCCTCATCGAGGAGATCCTCACCATGTTCGACCAGTACGGCTTCGAGACCCAGGTGCTCGTCGCCTCCGTGCGGCACCCGCAGCACGTGACCGAGGCCAGCCGCCTGGGGGCCCACGTGGCGACCATCCCCCACGGAGTGCTGGACAAGCTGTTCAAGCACCCGCTGACCGCCGCCGGCCTCGACAAGTTCATGGCCGACTGGGAGAAGGTCCCCCAGTCGTAGCGGACACCGCTCCGACGAAGAAGAAAGGGCAGGCTCCCGAGCGGGGGCCTGCTCTTCGGATCAAGATCCGCGGTGTGGATCAGCGGTCGAACGCCATGAAGATCTGCCGGTCGCCCCGGCGGACGAGGAAGCTCAGGACCTCGCCCGAGGCCACGGCCTCCACCTTCGCCTCGAAGTCGGCCACGCCCCCCGTGACGTCCTCGTAGTTCACCTGGAGCAGCACGTCTCCGGGCTTCATGCCGGCCATGGCGGCGGGACTGCCGCGGTCCACGTCGCGGATGAGCACGCCGTGGCCCTGCTCCATCCGGAGCTGTCGGCGCATCCGCGTGGGGATCTCGCTCACCTGTATCCCGATCTCGCCGAGCACGGCGCTGTCGTCGTCGGGCGCTCGGTGCTGCCTCGGCGCTCGGCGGGCCTTCGACGAGGCCGACTGCTCGCCGGGGAACTCGGACAGGCGCAGGGTCATGTTCTTCGTGTCGTGTCCCCGGCGGACCTCGATGTCCACCGGGTCGTCGGTGCCCCAGGTGGACGCGACCCAGGACAGATCCTCCCAGTGCTCCAGGGGCTCCTCGTCCCAGTGGGTGATCACGTCTCCGGGGCGGAGGCCGGCGCGATCGGCGGCGAAGCCCTGCACGACCTCGTGCACCACGGCGCCCATGGGGTGATCCAGGCCCACCTGCTTCGCCAGGGCCTCGTTGACGGGGCCGATCTTCACTCCGAGGTAGGATCGGTGGACCTCCCCCTCCGCGAGCTGGGGCAGGATGGTCTTCACCATGTTGATGGGCACGGCGAAGCCGATCCCCTGGCCCGCGGCGTTGATGGCGGTGTTGATGCCCACGACCTCGCCGCGGATGTTGATGAGCGGGCCGCCGGAGTTGCCCGGGTTGATGCTGGCGTCCGTCTGGATGAAGTTGGCGTACATCGGGCGGCGGCCCGGCTGTACCTCGCGCCGGCCGAGGGCGCTCACGATGCCCGCGGTCACGGAGTGGCTCAGGCCGAACGGGTTGCCGATCGCTACGATCCACTCGCCGATCTGGAGCCCGGCCGAGTCACCCAGCGGGGCCACGTGGAGCTTGTCCTTCGGGTCGAAGCGGAGCAGCGCCACGTCCAGCTGGGGATAGCTCCCCACCACCTCGGCGTCGTAGGTCGAGCCGTCCTGGAGCTTCACCTCGATCTGCCGGGCGCTGTCGATCACATGATGGTTGGTGAGCGCCAGGCCGTCCTCGTGGATCACGAAGCCGCTGCCCAGGCCGGCGACCGGGCGCCCGCCTCCTCGGCCGAACATGGGCCCGAAGGGGTGGTGCGAGGCCCCGCTCGCCTTCACCACGTTGATGTAGAGCACAGCCGGGGACAGGTCCTCGGCGAGGCGCGAGAATGCGCTCATTCTCACCGGGGCGTCCGGATCCAGCGGCTCCGCGTGGCTCTGCTCCGTCCACAGCTTCTCGGGTGGCGCCGCGAGTCCCGTCGGCGCGAGCGCCACCAGGCAGAGGGCCAGCACCGTCGCGGCGGTCCGGGAGACGACCCCTCGCCCGCCTCGTGTCTGTCCGTCCGTTCGCATGGCTCTCCCTCCTCGACTCACTGTTGTCCACGCACCGGAGCTCGTCTGCTTCGACCCCGTAGAACCAGGGCACGGGCCGCATCATTCCAGGCGTGGCCGCGCGTCAGGCCGCCGTGCTCCGCCCGGCCTCGGTCACCGGGAGGTAGAGCGTGAACGTGGTGCCCTCGCCGACACGAGACGTCACCTCGATGGTGCCGCCCAGGCTGCGGATGATGCGCTGGCAGATGGCCAGGCCGAGGCCGGTCCCGTGGGGCTTGGTCGTGTAGAAGGGGATGAACAGCCGCTCCATGACCTCGGGTGGGATGCCGGGGCCCTCGTCCTCGAAGCGGATCCAGACGAAGCTCCGGTGCCCCACCGGCCCCGGTTCCCGCGCGTCGGCCCGCGCCCGTCGTCGCGTGAGGCCGGTGGCGATGGTCAGGCGGCCCCCCTCGTCGCCCATGGCCTCGACCGCGTTCCGGGCCAGGTTCAGCGCCACCTGGCGGAGCAGCTCCGGATCGGATCGAAGCTCCGGGAGGTTCGGCGCCCCGACGAACTCGATGGTGCAGGCGTGCTCGTCCGCCTTCAGCAGGGTCAGGGTCCGCTCCAGGACGTGGTTCACGTCCACCTGTTCGCCGCCCCCCTTGAAGGGCCGGGCGTAGGTGAGGAACTGGCTCACCACCCCGTCGAGGCGGTTCACCTCCTCCGTGATGACCTCGAGGAAGGGGCTCGGCTCGTCGGCCGACTCTTCGGTCAACAGCTGGGCGGCGCCCTTGATGGAGCCCAGGGGGTTGCGGATCTCGTGCGCGAGGCCCGCGGCCATCTGGCCCAGGGCGGCGAGGCGATCACGCTCCCGGATGCGGTCGAAGTGCCGGGAGTTCTCGATGGTGATGCTCGCCTGCGCGGCCAGGCCCACCAGCGCCTTGATCTCGTCGGTGGCGTAGGCCTCGCGGAGGCGCTCGTCCTTGATGTCCAGGAAGCCGAGGAGCTGATCGTCGCTGATGAGCCCCACGGACAGCGCGGACTGCAGGTCGTTCATGGTCTGGAGGATCGCGTCCAGGACCTCCACCCGGGCCTGGTCCTCCACCGAGCCGCGCTTCACGAGCTCGCTCCGCTCGGCCTCGAGGTTCTCGATGACAAGGAGCTTGTGGTCGAGCAGGCGGCCGAGGAACGGACGGGCCTTGATGGCGTCCACGCGCGCCGGGGGCTCCGTGCCGACGTAGCCCAGGCGGGTGTAGGCGAGGCCGTCCTCGTCGAAAAGGTAGATGCCCGCGTGCGTCACGCGGCGGGAGCGCTCCAGGTGGTCGAGGATGAGATCCGCCAGCCGCGACACGTCGATGACGTTGGCCAGGATGCCCCGCAGCCGGTCGATCTTGTCGGTGAACTCGAACTTCTCCCGGAAGACCACCTGGTTGAGTCGCTCCTCCACGAGGGCCCGCAGGGGATCGAAGAGGATGAGGATGACCACGCTGGCGATGGCCGTGTTGAACAGGAACAGGCCGAAGTCGTGGCGCCACCAGCCCACCAGCAGCACATAGATGAGGCTCAGGACGATGCCGAAGCCGCCCAGGACGACGAAGCGGCCCAGGAACTCGAAGACGTCGATGATCCGGCGCCGGGTGACGACCTGGAACAAAAAGAACATGTACAGGGCCGTCAGGATGTTGCCTGCGAAGGCCACCTGGAGGTTCGGTACGTACTCCAGCAGCAGGAGCGAGAACACCGCCGCGCCGGCGATGGTCACGTACTTCAGGCGTACACGGTCCACCCGCGACTCCAGGTCCCGATAGCGCAGCACGAGCTGGCCCAAGGCCAGCGCCAGGCTCACGGCCAGGGAAGCGAACAGGACCCACTGGCGCACGCGCAGCGGCGCCGGCCAGCCGACGATCATCGACGAGAACAGCAACAGGCTCAGCAGCTGCGCGAAGCGCCTCAGCCCGGCGGCGCGGCGGCTGGACTCGGCCGCGAAGCTGACGAAGAACGAGATGACCGTGGCCGGGAGGAAGCTGGCCACGACGCCGCGGACCGAGTCGCCCAGGCGGGGCCCCAGGGCCTCGGACAGGGCGAGGGCGTCCACCAGGAACCAGGCCACCAGGTTCAGGTTGAACCAGGCGAAGCGACGCCACAGCACGTTCCGCCGCTCCCGGAGGAGGACGTGCGTCGCCAGCGCGAAGCAGATGATCGCCGCGATGAGGGCCGACTGGATCCGGTACCAGCTCTCCACGGTGCGTCCTCAGCTTCGGGACACGGAGCGGCCGACACCCCGGTCGGGGCGCATCAACGCTGCTTCTGGCGGCGTTCGGTGGAGAGCGTGTCCCGCAGGGCGCGGGCGACCTGGATGTTCGTCTTGTTGTTCACCGGGTCGGCGCTCTTCAGGAAGGCGCTCAGGTAGCCGATGGCCTTCTTGGTCTGGCCCGCCTGCGCGTGCGCGAAGGCCAGGTTGAAGACCACGTCCGTGGCGTTGGGGGCGCGCGACAGGGCGTCGGTGAGGTGGTCGATGGCCGCCTCGGCCCGCCCGTGTCGGAGCTCCAGGACGCCCAGGCCGTTCAGGAGGTCTGCGCTCGCCGGGTTGTGGCGGAGACCGGCCTCGTAGACGCCTCGGGCGGACTCGTCGTGGCCCTGGGTCTCGTACAGCTCGGCCAGGGCCAGGAACGGGCGGGCGTCCTTCGGGTCGATGCCGACGGCCTCGCGCCAGGCGTCGTCGGCATCGTCGAGATCCTCCAGCTCCGCGTGGCTCCGGCCGCGATAGTACCAGGCGCCCGCGTGGTTCGGATCGATATCGATCGCTCGGCCCAGGTACTTCAGGCCTTCCTCGGGGGAGCCCAGCTCCACCTTCAGGCGACCGAGCTGGTAGAGCACCTCCGGATCTTCTGGGGACAGCCGCTCGGCCGTCTCGAAGTGCACCACGGCCTGCCCAGGATCGTCCTCGTGATAGGCTCGGACCAGGCCCAGGTGGTAGTGGGCCGCGGCGTTGTCCGGGTCCAGGCGGGCCGCCCGGGCGAACTGGGTCCTGGCGGTGCCCACGTCACCGCGCTCCAGGGCGCGGACCCCCTGGTTCACCAGCGAGATGGCGTCGGTCCTGGCTTTGTCGCAGCCCCCGGCGGCGAAGGCCAGGGCGAGGGCTACGAGAACCACACGAGCGGGGCGTCGAAAGGTGTCCATCAGCGGGTCTTCAGGATGACGGGGTAGGACACCTTGACCAGTCCGCCGGCCCCCTTCGGCTTGGGGAAGCGGAGCCGGCCGATCTTCCGCTGGATGCAGCGGAGCATCTCGGCGTCGTTGATGGAGCCTCCCTGCGCCACGGCCTTCTCACCCTGTACCCGCCCGTTGGGGAGGATGTTGAAGACGAGCGCCACCTTGCCGCGCAGGCGGCGGTTGCGCTGGAGCGCGTCCTGGTAGCACCACTTGATGCCGCTCATGTTGCGGCGGATGATCTGCTGGACGGTCTTCCGGTCGAGGCGTCCGCTGACCGTCGCTTTGGAGGCGATGGCCACAGGCTTGATGTCGCGCTCCCTCATCTGGATGTCGTTCAGGTCGCGGCCGCCCTCCTTGCCGAGGCCGGCCACGGCCGGGCCGCCCTCTCCGCCCGGGCCGCCGCCCACGGATCCGGTGCCCGCGAAGCCTCCGGAGCCCGCCGCCAGGGTGCCGCCGCCGAAGGGATCGATGGCGCCGCCCCCCGCCATGGGATCCGCGTCATCCGCCGTGGACGTCAGGGCGGTGATGCGCTTGCCGTCCATCAACATGGGCTGCTGGTCGGAGGACAACAGGGAGTCGAGGAGCTCCGACTCCTCGCCCAGGGTCTTGGCGGCGCCTGCCGTCGCGGCCATCTCGCGTGCCTTCTCCTGCCGCTCCTCCGGAGAGAGGTCCGACAGGTCGGGCTTCTGCTGCCGATCCTGGGGCCGAAGCTTGTCCACCAGGCTGTCCTGGGGCTGCTTCATCTCCTGCTCGATCTCCGTGTCGGCCACGGCCATCTCGTCCTCGCCCTCGCCGGGCTCGGGCTCGACCTCCTCCTCCTCGAGCTCCTCCTCTTCCTGCTCCTCCTCCTCGGAGACCTTGATGACGTCGATGAGCTTCTTGGCCCGCGCGCGGGGGTCCATCGACGTGCGGAGCTGCTCCTCGGGCATCAGGCTGAGGAACACGAGGAAGGCGATGTGGAGGATCGCCGACAGGGCGATGTAGATGTGCGGGGTGTAGTCGACCGAGGCCAGCGGGCTCACACGCGGCCGCTCGGGCATGGGCCCGTAGCTCACCAGCAGGATGAAGTCGCCCACCCGGAGGCGGGCACGCATCGGACCCTCGATGAGCAGGTACTGATTGTCGAGGCGGCCTTCCTTGGCGAGCTCGCCGAGGGGCATGACGCTGCCGTCGATGAGGACGTCGCCCTGGAGCGTCTGGTTCGACAGGTTCAGGGCGAACTTGCCGTGCTTCACCTCGATGAGCGGATAGGAGTCGGTGCCCAGGACCTCCTGCGGCAGGGTGAAGCGGCTGCCGGGCTTCTCGCCGACCCAGACCGGCTCGGGCCGGGTGAAGTGCTCGATGGACAGGACCGTCTCGCCCCAGAGCAGGGCGATCTCGAGAGCCTGCGTCTCGCCCTCGCGCCTTTCGCCCTCGTCCTCGTAGAATGTCGTCTCGCCCAGGCCCTGGATCTCCTCCATGGGGCGGGAGATCGGAGCACCGCCGGCCTCTCCGCCGGCGGCCGTGGCTGCGGCCGCGCGGGCCTCCTCGCTCAGGTGCGGCACGAGGGTGGTGTTGCCCAGCAGTACCCGGTCGCCGTCGCGCAGGACGGCCTGTGTCACCTGCTTGCCGTTGACCAGGGTCCCGTTCGTCGAGCCCAGGTCGGTGATACGCCACTCGCCGTTCTCACGCCGCTCGAGGACGGCGTGCTTGCGGGAGACGTTGTCGTCCTCCAGGCGCAGGTTCGAGGTGGACAGCTTGCCGACGTTGATGATGGGGCGGTCGAAGTCGACCTCCCTCACCAGCTTGCCGGCGTGGTAGATGCTGAACGAGATGGAGGAGTTGTCTTGGGCCATGACCGGCGGCTCCTGTCAACGACGACAGCCTGTGCTCAAATGTCCTCCGCCGAGCGGACGATCTCGCCCACGAAGTCGAGCCGGACCGAGATCAGGCTCGACATCCGGCCGCGGCGCAGGCCCTCGATGAGGAGGGTGTTCGGCTTGAGGTAGTCCGTGGTGACCTCGTCCTCCTCGAAGTTGAACACCTGGGTCTCGTCCTCCTCCTCCTCGGCCTCGGGCGCCTCCTGGGCGAGCACGCCCGGCGCGGCGAGTAGGAGGATCGCCGCGAGGGCGGTCGTGAGCATCCGAATGGGCTTCATGGCATCCCCGTCGCCGATGTCCTGCAGGGGGGCAGGAATTTCGACTCATACTACACGTTTCGTTCCGGTTCGGACCAGCCCCCCCGCGCGGGGAGCGAATGGTCCGGGACGCGACCGCCCCTCGAACCGGAAGCCCACACTATTGGACACCGCGCCCGCCGAGAAGTTCCCGGCGGCGAGCGGGTATGGATCGACGGCGGTGCGAGGTCGGCGGATCACTCCCCCTCTTCGGGGCCGTGCGCAGCCGTGTCCGTCCTTTCCTCGCCCGGCTCGGACGCCGAGCCGCCGTCGCCCCCGCCGGGCTCGTCGGTGGCCCCGGGCTCGGGCTCGGACTCGGGGGCCTCCTCCTCTTCTTCGGCGGCGTCGCCCTCGTCACCCGCCTCCTCGCCGTCGGTGCCGGCTCCGCCTGCCCCCTCCTGCTCCTGCTGCTGCTCCTGCTGCTCCTGCTCGCGCCGCTTGCGCTCCTCCTCGGCGCGCAGGGCCTCGAGGGTCGCCTCGATGCCCTCGAGGCGCATGGCGATCTCCTTGCGGCGGGGATCGTCCTGGTCGAGGGTCGCCTGATAGCGCTCACACGCGCTCTTCGCCTCCTCCCACTTGTTCGTGTACTGGTGGTGCAGGACGCAGAGGTTGTAGAGCGCCTTCGGCATCCCCGGCTTCGCCTCCAGGGCGGCCTCGTAGCCCTTCTCGGCCTCCTCGTAGCGCTCCAGCCCGCGGAGGGCGACGGCGCGGCTGATGAGCACCATGGGATCGTTCGGCCGCACCCCCAGCACCTCCTCGAAGCGCGACAGGGCCGTCTCGAAGTCGCCGTAGGACAGCTCCAGGGACGCAAGGTTGAGCTTCGCGTCCACGTGCCGGGGGTCCTCCTTCAGGGCCTGGAGGAAGCTCTCGGTGGCGTGTCGCGAGTCGTCCTTGTCCAGATAGATGAGGCCCATCATGTTGTGGAGCGCGGCGGCGTCCGGACGCCGGTCCAGCGCGTTGGAGACGATGAGCCAGGCCTGGTCCGTGAGGCCCTGGCGGAAGTACGCCACGGCCAGGTTCAGGTAGGCGTTGGTGTTCTCCGGATCCCCGAGGAGGACGTTCCGGGCGTGCTTGATGGCCGCGTCCCAGTCCTCCTCCGCGATGGCCACCTCGGCCAGGGCGTTGCGGGCTTCCGCCTGGTAGCGGTCGTCCTCGATGATGGCCTCGAGCTCCTGGACGGCGGAGGCCCTGTCACCCTCCTCGAGCCGGAGCTGCGCCAGGCGGGCCCGGGCCGGCTCGTAGCCCGGCTCGGCCTCGAGCGCCTTCTTCCAGGCGTCGCGTGCGGCGTCGGTCTGCCCGCGCATCGACTGGAGCAGCCCGAGGTTGTACCAGGCCCGCACGTTGGAGGGGTTGGTCCCGGCGGCCTCGCGGAACTTGCGGACGGCCTCGTCGTATCGCTTCGCCAGCTCCTTGGGGTCGGAGACGATATCCTGCGCCTCCTCGTAGGGTCCGCCCCACGCCATGGGTGGGGCCACGAGGAGCAGGAGCAGGGCCAGTGCGACGCGGTGCATCAGCGCACCTCCCGCTTGAAGTCCGGGAGGCCGGCGTTCGGGCCCGTGCGATCGGGCCTGAGGCGCGCCTCCTTGATGGAACGGTCGGTCAGGTCGAGCTGGGCGATGGCTTCCTCGGCCTGCTCGGAATACTCGTTGAACCAGTGGGCCTCCCGGGCCGTGTCGAGCGCTGTCTTGTAGCTCGCCAGCGCCTTGTCCCGGATGGGCGTCGCCTTCTCGGCCATGATGGTCTTGTACTCGTACACGGCCTCGTCGAGGTGGCGGATGCGCCGGGGTATCGGCGCGTTCTCCACGGCGTCGGCGAGGTCCCGGTACGCGGATCCGAGCTGGGCGTAGGCCGCGATGGTCCAGCCCGGGTGCCCGTAGGCGATGACCTGCTCGTAGAGCGTCTTCGCCTCGTTGAGGAGCTCCAGCTTCCTCTTGATGGCCTTCTGCATCTGCTTCTCGCCCGCCTTCAGCTTGATCCACTTGGCCCTCGCGAGGACGTGCTCGCCGAGGTTGAAGTGGGCCTCCGCCACGGCCGAGATGGCCTCCAGATCGAGCCCCTCGATCTGCTCGTCTTCGAGCTCCGCGAAGTAGTCCACGGTCTGCTGGAAGTACTTGTGGGCGCGCTTGCGCTTGCGGAGCCCGTCGAAGGCCCGAGCGCGGGCCGCGAGCACCTTGAGGCGTATGGCCGCGGGCTCGTCCGGATAGGCCTTCAGGTGGTCGCCCACGGTCGAGATGGTCTTCCACTCGTTGCCCTGCTTTTCCCGGATGAGGACGATGTCCAGGTGCACCCGCGGGGCCGTCTCCTCGTCGGCGTAGCGATCCAGCCAGGTCTCCAGGTTCTGCACGGCCTTGTCGTACTCGCCGAGGGTCTTGCGGAAGATGGACGCGTACCGGAGGGCCTTCTCCGCGAGGGGGTGGTCCGGATAGCTGGACACGAAGGCCTCGTAGACCTGGGCGGCCTGGTCGTAGACCGTGGTCTCCCGGAAGATCTCGCCGATGGAGTACAGGGCCTTGGCGGCGAGCTTGTGGTCGCTGTGCTCCTCGAACAGGCGCTTCTGCATCGTCAGCGCCTTCTCCACCTGCTTGGCCCGGAAGTAGTTCAGGCCGGCGTTGAACAAGGCCGCGGGGACCTTCTCGGCCTGCGGGTTGTCCTCGCCGTACTGCACGAAGCACTTCGCCGCGCCCAGGTGCTCCTCGCGCTGCTCGAATTTGAAGCACCTCTGGAAGCTGATCTCGCTCTTGATCCGCTTGACGTCGGCCGCCAGCTCGGTCTCCGCCAGGGCGGGGTCGGCGGCGAACCGGTTCGCGTACTTCAGCAGGTTGTCCACGTCGTGGTCGAGGTTGTACGCGGACAGGACGTGCCGGGCGGCGTCGTACCAGAACTCGTGGTCCGGGTGCTCCTCGTAGAAGGTCACGAACCGCTTCGCCGCTTCCTGGAAGTGGTTCGCGCTGTAGAGGATCTTGGCGGCGGCGAACCGGGCGGGCGGGATGTTGTCGCGGGTCTCCGGGCTCGTCCCCTTGCGCTCGATGATCTCCATCCAGCGGTCGACGGCGACGACGAAGCGCTGCTCCTCCGGCGTCAGCTCACGCCGGGACAGGTCCGCGCGCGCCTCGTCCTTCACGTCCTCGTTGTCGATGCCCTGCCCCTCCCGGAGGGTCTCGAGGTAGGCCACGACGGCCCGCTCGCCCGCGTCGTCCGCATGCTTGCCCTCGGGCTTCATGGCGATGACGCGCTCGAACTCCTCCGCGGCCGGGGCGTACTTGCCGGTGGCGAGCATCAGCAGGGCGTTGTTGTAGCTGATGTCGTAGGCGTTGGGCTTGTCCCGGAACAGGCGCAGATACTCGTCGTAGAGCATCTGCGTGTACTCCAGGCTCTCCTGCTCCTTCGTGGTCTTGTACTCGCTGTGATAGCCGGTCGCGATCTCGAGGATCTGCCGGTCGATCCGCTCCTCCTCCTTGGCGAGGAAGTCGTCGGGGGCGGTCTCCTTGACCTCCTCGAACTGGCGGATCAGCTCGCGCACCTCCTCCACCGTGGCGGCCTTGTTCGCCTGGCGGTGGGAGTTGTCGACGATCTGCCGCTGGAAGCGCAGCACCATGTACTGCTTGTCCTCGGTCTTCTTCGCCTCCCGGATGAGGGACCGCAGCAGCCGGTTGGACTTCGCGAACTCCGTCTGCTCCGTGTAGAGCGACGCGAGGCGGCTGGAGAGGTCCAGGTAGACCCCGGGCGCGTACTTCTTGAAGAACGCGATGGCGGCGCTGGCCTTGCCGACCTTGGAGTAGGGGTAGATCAGCTCCTTGCGGGCCTCCGCCATGAGGTCGATGGCCCCGACGACGCCTGCCTCGTGCTGGGCGCGCGTCTTCTTCAGGACGGCCAGCATCTTGGACAGGGAGAGATCGTAGCTGCCCAGGTTGTAGTGGCACCACGCCTGCTTGTAGATGGCGTAGGCCAGCACCGGCGCCTCGGGATACTCCTCGACCTTCTCGTAGAGCTTCAGGGCGTCGGCGTACTCGTTCAGCTCGAAGTAGTACTCGCCGATGTTCACCAGGGCGTCCGGGACGTAGGACGACTCCGGGTGCTTGAGGATGAGCTGCGTGTAGGCCTCCACGGCCTCCTCGCCGCGGCCCATCTCCGCGAGGTGATAGCCCAGGTAGTACCTGAGCTCGTCGATCTTCGGCGAGTCCGGGAAGCGTTTCACCACGTCCCGGTAGGACTGGATCGTCTTCTCGCGGAAGCGATCCGCCTTGGCGTCGAGCCTCTCCTGCTCGGCACGGAGCTCGCGGAGCTTCCCGGAGTTGCCCGCCTCCTCCGCGTCGTAGATGGCCTGCTCGAGGGAGTCCCGGTGGCCCCGGCGGGTGTAGACCTCCGCCAGGTCCCAGTAGAAGTCCGCCAGGGCGGCGACCATCTCCGGGAAGTCCTCGCTGGACGGATCCTCCAGCTCGAGGATCATCTTCTGGTTTTCGATGTTGGCGAGGATCGTCTGCTCGTTGAGCCTGCTGCGATCCCGCTCCTTGGCCTTCGTCTCGATCGCGAAGCCCGGGGCGCCCTCGCCCTCGGCCTTCTCGTCGGCCTCGGCCGCCAGGGCGTGCGGCGTGGCCAGGCCCACCAGGAGCGCCAGCGACAGCCCCGTCAGACGGATCGTGGGGTTCTTCATGCCTCTCCCTCGCAGAGCGTCGCGGCGCCTTCAGCCCGGGCGTGCGTCATGCGTGTCACTGCCCCGTAGCGCGGAACTCGCACCGCGACGAGATGTCGTACAGGTAGGAACCCAGCTCGTCCCGCCAGTATTCTCCGGTGAACGGCCACTCGATGTGCTCGGCGTCCACGCGGATGTCCGGGCGGGCCGCCGCGGCGGCCTTCTGCTCGGCCCGCAGCGTGTCAGGCAGGACGCCTCGGGCGGCCTTCAGGGTCTCGCCCTTGATCTTCAGCGCCCCGGCCAGGTGACGTTTCAGCTCCTTGAGCACGCGGAGCAGCCGCGCCTGGGCCAGGCTGCCGGCCTCGCCGACCACGAGGCTCCGGTAGGCGGTGATCTCCGCCTTCAGGCCGCTCAGGAACGGCTCCGCCACGGGGTCGTCCTCGGCCAGCGCGTTCAAGCGGTCCAGCTCGTCGTTGAGGCTCTTGACGAAGTAGAACTTCCGCCGGAGCTTCCGGTCGGCCAGCGCCGCGTTGAAGATTCGGGTGAAGCGTGTCGAGAACTCCGTCTCCTCGGCGCGGGAGAGCTTGGCGAGCCAGAAGTAGAACGCGTTGGGGTCGGCGAACTGGTTCACCTGCTCCTTCAACTCCTGCATGAGCGGATAGTATTCCTGCACGAAGGCCTTGATGACGGCGTTCGCCTCGTCGTACCGGCAGTTGTAGAAGAGGATGAGCGCCTGGAGGACCCGGGACTCGGGGAAGTACTGATCCTCGAAGAACGGGGAGTTCAGGGTGTGCAGGTTGCCCAGCGCGCGGGGATAGTTCTTGAGCTGGAAGTACACCCAGCTCACCTCGAAGACGGCCTGGAGCCAGCCTGCGTTCTGCTCGTCGATCTGGTCGTAGTAGCGGACGGCCACGTTGTATTGCCTCGTGGAGAAGAACAGTCGGCCGAGGGCGAGCGTGGCCTTCGCGGCCACCTCCTCGACCGCCTCGCCGCCGCCCTCGTCGCGCTCATGGCGGAGGACGGCCTTGAAGGAGTCGGCCGCCTGCCCGAGGCGCTGGGCGTCGGCGTTGGCCGGGTCCGTGGCCAGACGGGACTCCTGCACGTGGATGACGCCCTCCAGGTACTTCGCTCGCACGTAGTACTCGCCGGCGTCCTGCTCCACCTTCTGGAAGCGGTGGAGCGCGTCCGTGAACGAGGACTGGGAGTAGAAGTACTGTCCGACGAGGAAGTGGAGCTCGCCGGACAGGTCCTCCGGATAGAGCTCCGGCGGATACTCGGCGAGCTTTGCCTGGACGTTGGCGTCGCCGGTGGTGGCCTGCGCGATGCCGAGCAGATAGGGGAGGGCGCTGGCGTAGTCCGGGTGGTCCGGGCCGACGTCGGTGATGGCCTCGAAGTACAGCAGCGCCGACTGCCAGAGCTCCAGCTCGTACAGGGCGACGCCGAGCTCGAAGTTCGCCCGGTGGACGACGGGCCAGTCCGGATCGCCGTTGTCGATGACGTCGCTGAAGCGGAGCCCCGCCTGGACGTACTCCTCGTCGTCCATCAGCTCTCGCCCCTCGGCGAGGAGGGCTTCCAGCTCGGACGGATCGACGACGACGTCCGGCGAGAGCTCGAGGGGCTCGTCGGCGTGGGCCGTGGGACCGCCGAACGGGCCGAGAAAGACCGCGCAGAACAGTGCGGAGAGGACGGGACGGAGCAGTGGCATCGCGTTGTCTCCGGCGACCGGGAGGCGGGTGGGGGCGAGGCCCTTTATTGCCGGCGGTTATACTGTTCCGGGAGATGGGCGGTCAAGGTAGCCCGCTCGCTTCGGCAGGGCGGTCGCAGAGTCCACCGCCCTCCCTTGCTCTTGCCCTTGCCCGCTCTCAGACGCGCAAAATCCATCGTTTGCGAGCGGGTGCAATCCGGCGCCGGGCGCCGTACCGCCGCGCGGCCCTCGCCTTTCCGACTTTGCGGTTGCCCCGCTCCCTTCGGCGCGGCGGCCGGCGCCTCGATTGACACGGGGGGACCCGGGGGACAGAATCCCATCGATTCGGAGGTGCAGCCACCAGGGAGCCTTCGTCCGATGCAGCGATTCCTTCTCGTCTCCGCGTTCCTCGCCGTCGCCACGCTCGGTGCGTGCGCGGACGACCCTCTTTACACGGACTGCCCGCTGTCCAACTCCATCGAGGCCGCCTGCGCCGAGGAGGGGGAGACGACGAACTTCACCTGCGTCGTCGAGCAGCATCCGTACTGCAACGAGAGCATCTGCGCCTCCTGGGAGGGCAGCTCCGCGTTCTGCACGCGCGCCTGCCAGGCCGACACGGAGTGCCCCACGGGCTCGGCTTGTCGGGAAACAGATGGGCAGGAGGGGACGATCAAATTCTGCGTCCCCGACACGGTGGCCGAGCCCGGGCAGAGCTGAGCGCCGGCGTCAGACCTCGAACGCGTGGGGGATCCAGCGGACCTCCCAGCGGAGCCAGCCGCGCCGAACGACGCCCACCACGTCGAACCGGATGGACGCCGGCCGCCAGCGGCTGCGCGCCAGCCACAGCCGAGCGAGGCGGGCGAGCCGTCGCCGCTTGTCCGGCCCCACGGTGCGCTCCGGGCCGCCCGCGAAGTCCGTCCGCGCCGTGCGGACCTCCACCACCACGAGCTGATCCCCGTCGCGGGCCAGGAGGTCCAGCTCGCCGTGGGGGCAGGTCCAGTTGCGCTCGACGATCCGGAGGCCGCGGCGGCGCAGGTAGCGGGCGGCGCGGCGCTCACCGGCCCGGCCGAGGCGCCGCCGGTTCAAGGCGCCTGCTCGTCCGGGAGCAGCCGGAAGCTCCGCCGGTGGATGGGGCAGGGGCCCAGCCGCCGGATCGCGTCGCGGTGCTGCGCCGAGGGATAGCCCTTGTGGCGATCGAAGCCGTAGTCCGGCCAGCGCGCGTGGTACTCGACCATCAGGCGATCCCGCGTGACCTTGGCGAGGATGGAGGCCGCGGCGACGTTCAGGGAGCGGGAGTCCCCCTTCACCAGCGTCCGCTGGACCACGCCGCGGGGTAGCGGGGCGGGCTGGTTGCCGTCGACGAGGGCCACCGCGCTCCGGAGGGGCCCGTGCCGATCCACGGCCTGTCGCCAGGCCCGGACCATGGCCGACAGGGAGGCCCGCAGGATGTTCACCCGGTCGATCTCGTCCGGATCGGCGCGCGCGATCCCCCACGCGATCGCCTCGGCCCGGACGCGGTCGAACAGCGCGTCGCGCCTCCTCGCGGTCAGACGCTTCGAGTCGTCCAGACCCTCCACGGGGCACGGGGAGGGCAGGGCGACGGCGGCGGCCACCACGGGACCGGCGAGCGGACCCCGGCCTGCCTCGTCGAGGCCCACGAGGAGGGTCTGCCCGCGATCAGCGAACCACGCCTCCACCTGGCCGCACCCGCCGGCGTCGGATGCCCCGCCGAACAGGTCGAGGTTGGCCGGCGGGGTGGTGTTCACGCGTGGCTACCTGCGCTTGGCCTGGACGTCGCGGAGCGCCCGGACGCGGGCGGCCTTGCCGACGCGGTCCCGCAGGTAGTACAGCCGGCTCCGGCGGACCCGGCCGCGCTCCTTGAGCACGATCTTCATCAGGCGCGGGGAGTGGAGCGGGAAGATCCGCTCGACGCCGACGCCGTAGGAGACCTTGCGGACCGTGAACGTCGACCGCAGCCCGTCGTCGTGGCGGGCGATGCAGGTGCCTTCGAAGACCTGCACGCGCTCCTTCTCGCCCTCCCGGATGCGGACGTGGACGCTCAGGGCGTCGCCGGCCCGGAAGTCCGGGATGTCCTCGCGCATCTGGAGGCGCTCGATCTTCTCGATCAGGTTGAGGCGGCCCATGGGTCTGTCTCCCGTTCGCCCTCAGCGTGCCCCGAGCAGCCGATCCAGGATGATGGAGGCGGCGGAGCGCACAGAGAGGTGATTGTATCCGTCACGGCCAGGCAGCGCCCGGACGGCCGGCAGGCGAAGATCGCAGCGGCCGAGGACCTCGTCGATGAGTCCCCAACCCGTCCCGAAGAGGAGAAGGAGGGGCCCCTCCTCGTCCAGGATCCGCCGGCGGAGCGCCGCGTAGTCGATGATGTCCGTGTCGAGGTTGGCGCCGGTGGCCACCCACTGCGGGCGGGTCCCGACCTCCGCGTCGACGATCCGGGAGGCCTCCTCGAGGTCGGCCGCGACGTGCAGGCCCTCGAAGGCCTGCGCCCGGATCGGGTTGAAGCGCGAGCCCTCCCCCTCGGTCCAGTGGCCGATGATCCGGCTCACCAGCGAGCCCTGCGGCTCGATGGGGGTGACGATGAACGTCCCCCGGACCCCGTAGGTCCGGGCGGCGCGCGCCAGGTCGTGGATGTCAAGATTGGTGACCGAGGTGGTCACCTCCTCGCCCAGCCGGTTTCGCACCGGGTGATGAACGAGGGCGATATAGATATCCATCGAGGCCGAATGATCAAGGGTTTTCTGGAGACTCGTCCGATTCGTCTCCGGATCGAGCCCCGTGACGGGCGTGGAGATCGGGGCGCCTGGCCCGTGTCCGCGCCACCCGCTGCTCGTGTCGCCAGCGCGCGATGGCGCCGTGGTCGCCGGACAGGAGCACCTCCGGCACGTCGTGGCCGCGCCAGCTTCGTGGCCGGGTGTACTGAGGGTGCTCCAGGAGGGGGGCGTCCGTAAAGCTCTCCTCCTCGGGGCCGGCCACGTTGCCGACGACGCCCGGGATCAGGCGGCTGATCGCGTCGATCATGACCAGCGCCCCGAGCTCGCCGCCGGTGAGGACGAAGTCCCCGATCGACAGCTCCTCGTCCACCACGTGCTCGGCGATGCGCTCGTCGATGCCCTCGTAGCGCCCGCACACCAGGCACAGGCCATCCAGGGAGGCGTACTCGGCCACGATGTCCTGGGTGAGGCGGCGGCCGGCGGGGCTCAGGAGCACCACGCGCTCCGGCGATCGCCGGGTGCGGACGTCCCCGATCGCGAGGGCCAGGGGCTCGGGCTTCATCACCATCCCGGCCCCGCCGCCGAACGGCGCGTCGTCCACGGTGCGGTGGCGGTCGGTCGTGAAGTCCCGCGGGTTCGTGTACGCCACGTCCACGTGGCCCGCCTCGCGGGCGCGGCCGAGGATGCTCCCCTCGAGATAGCCGGAGATCAGCTCCGGGAAGAGCGTGATCACGTCGAAGCGATAGCTCACGGGATCAACCCCTCGATGGGGTCCACGACGACCCGGCCCCGGGCCCGGTCGATGGAGCTCACCACCTGGTCGACGACGGGGACGAAGAAGGTGGGGCCGCCGCCGACGGGCCGCACCTCGAAGAGATCCGTGTGGGCCGGGATCGCCCGGACGATGGTCCCGATCGCCTCGCCCGCGAGGTCGACGACCTCCCAGCCCGGGACCTCGAAGTACCAGTACTCGCCGTCGCCCAGGTCGTCCTCGAGGTCCTCGGGCAGGACCCCCAGGAGGGCCCCCACGAGGGCCTCCGCCTGGTCGCGGAAGCGGACGCCCTCGAGGCGCGCCACCAGGCGATCCTTCGGTGCGGGGTGGACGCCCTCCAGGCGGACGGGGCGGGCCTCGTCCACCTCCACGACGTCCTCGCGCCGGGATCGCTCCCGGGACACGAGGCCCGCGGGGACCAGGTGGAGGGTCTCCCCCGGCTCCCACCGTGGGGAGTCGGCGTGGAAGGGCAGGATCTGCACCTGCCCGCGCAGACCGTGCGCCTTGGTCACGGCGCCGAGAAGGAGGATCCGCACCTAGCTAATCGACGATCTCCACGTGGGCCTTTCGGCCCGTGCGGGCGGACGCGGCCGCCACCACGGCGCGGATCGCCTGGGCGGTCCGGCCTCGGCGGCCGATGACCTTGCCCAGGTCGTCCGAAGCCGTCGTGAGCTCGTAGATCTCGACGTCGTTGTCGTCGGTCTCGGTGAGGCGCACGTCGACCTCGTCGGGATCGTCGACGAGACCCTTGGCGATGTACTCGATGAGCGTTTCCATCGGGGCGTCCTTCCGGCCGGCGCCGGACTCAGCCCTGGGTGGGCTTGTCGGTCTCCGCGTCGGCCTTCTCCTCGCCTTCGGCCTTCTTCTCGGCCTCGGCGGGCTTCTCGGCGTCAGCGGCCTTTTCGGCCTCGGCGGGCTTCTCGGCCTCCGCCTTCTCCTCGCCTTCGGCCTTCTTCTCGGCCTCGGCGGGCTTTTCGGCCTCGGCAGCCTCGGCCCGCTTCTCGTCGGCCTCGGCCTTGGACTCGGCCGTGGCCGGCTCGCCGGCCGGGGCCTCCGGCGGGGGCTCCTCGCCCTTCACCTCGGAGGGCGTCTCGGCCTTGGCCTCCTCGGGGACCTCGACCTTGGCGGCGGGCTTGCCGGCCTTCCGCTTGTTCGGCGGAACGCGGGGGGCCGTGTCCTCGGCCTCCATGTAGCGGTTGAGGAGCTTCTTGACGGTGGCGCTGGGCTGGGCGCCGTGGTCCAGCCAGAGCTGGATCCGCTCCCGCTCGAGGCGGACGGCCGGCGGATCCACGGTCGGGTCGTAGCTACCGATGTGCTCCAGATACCGCCCATCGCGCGCGGTGCGCTGGTCGGTCGCGACGAGGCGGTAGTACGGGTTCTTCTTCGCCCCGTGGCGGGCGAGGCGGAGCTTGACTGGCATGACGTCTCCGTGGGGTTCTGCGCGTCGAAGCCCTGTCGAGGACCGGGCGACCGGTCGATGCCGGCGTTCGAGGGCGCGTAAACTAGCCACGCATGCTTCCGGGTGTCAACCCTCTCCTGGGGCGCCCGTATCGAGGGCCGCGAGGACGGTGTGGAGGAGGTCCCGGTCCCGCTCGGGAGCCACGGTGCGGACGTGGAGGTGAAGCCGCCCGTCGCGCAGCACGCCCACGACGGGTGGGGTGCCGGCGCGGAGGCGCTCGGCGAGGCGGGTGGGCGATCCCCGATGGGGCCGGAGGGCCACGGCGCGCCCCTCCAGGGTGCGCCCGGGGTGGCTGCCGCCGCCGACGGCGTCCTCGCAGGGGACCACCTCGACGTCGGCCGGGGCGTCCTCCAGGGAGTCCGCGAGCGCGCGCGCGCGACGCGAGAGGTCGGAGAGCGGGGCGTTCAGCATGCGGGAGACGGGGACGCGATCCGGGCGGCCGGCGCGGTAGGCGAGCAGGGTGTGCTCCAGGGCGGCGAGGGCCAGCTTGTCGGCCCGGAAGGCTCGCGCGAGGGGGTGTCGCGCCATGCGATCGACGAGGTCGCGGCGGCCCACCACGATCCCTGCTTGGGGCCCGCCGAGGAGCTTGTCGCCGCTGAAGCACACGACGTCGGCTCCTGCGGCGAGCTCCGCGCGGACGTCTCCCTCCCCGGCGAGCGGCGCGGGGAGGGGGCCGAAGGTCCCGCTGCCGAGATCGTGGAGGAACGGGACGCCGGCCTCCCGGGCGACGTCGGCGACCGCGGCGCTGTCGGGGCGGCCGGCGAAGCCCGTGACCTCGAAGTTCGACGGGTGGACGCGGAGGATCGCCGCGGTCTCCTCGCCGATCGCGGCCTCGTAGTCGCGGATCCACGTCCGGTTGGTGGTGCCCACCTCGCGCAGGATCGCGCCGGAGGTGCTCATGATGTCCGGGATCCGGAAGCTGCCGCCGATCTCGACGAGCTCGCCGCGGCTGATGACCACCTCCCGTCCGGAGGCCAGGGAGGCCAGCATCAGCACCACGGCGGCGGCGTTGTTGTTCACGACCAGGGCGGCCTCGGCGCCGGACAGGGCCATGAGGAGGCCCTCGGCGTGGTCCCGGCGGGAGCCACGGCGGCCCCGGGCGAGGTCGTACTCCAGGTTGCAGGCGCCGAACGCGGCGTCGACTGCGGCCGCCTCCAGGGGGGCCCGGCCCAGGTTCGTGTGGACCACGATGCCCGTGGCGTTCACGACGGGCCGGAGGGTCGGCGAGGTCAGCGCGCGGGCCCGCGTGGCGGCGTCCCGGGCGATGGCGTCGCGAGGCGGCGGCGTGTCCCCGGCGGCGATGCGGCGGCGGGCGTCCGCGATGGCGGCGCGGGCGGCCTCGGCCAGGGCCTCGGGGCCGAGATCGAGGTCCTCGAGCGCGGCGTCGGCCAGGAGCGTGTCGACCCCCGGCAGGGCTCGGAAGGCGGAGTCCGTCATGGCCGGGAAGATACAGCAGGCGACCCCGGGGCGCGACGGTCGCGATCGGACGGGCGCCCGGGCGGGGCTGCGCGGGTGGGGGCACGACGTCGACCAGGACCACGACCACGTCTGCGTCCACGAGGGCCGCGATCCCCGGTGGAGCGGGGCGCCGCCGCGATGGGATGCAGGCGCGGGGAGGGTCGAACCTTGTCCCGTGGGAGGCGATCGGGGAAGGTCCCCGGGGTCGGGAGGAGCGCCGCGTGAAGAAGTTCATCGCCGTGGCCGGGAACATCGGAGCCGGGAAGAGCTCGCTGGTGGCCTTCCTGCAGGCCCGGTACGGGTTCGAGGCGATCTACGAGCCGTACACGGCGAACCCGTACCTGGACGACTTCTACGAGCAGATGGACCGGTGGGCCTTCCACAGCCAGCTGTACTTCCTGACGCACAAGTTCCGGCTGCACCTGACGCTCACGGATCACCCGGCCACGGTGGTGCTCGATCGCACCATCTACGAGGACGCGGAGATCTTCGCCACGAACCTCCACCGCGACGGGAGCATGAGCGACCGGGACTACGCGACGTACATGGAACTGTACGACAGCATGCGGACAGCCCTGCGGCGCCCGGACCTGCTCATCTACCTGCGCTGCCCGGTGCGGGCGATCCGGCGCAGGATCCGCACCCGGGGGCGGGCGAGCGAGCAGCGCATCCCCACGCGCTATCTCAAGCGGCTCAACGATCTCTACGAGGACTGGGTCGGGCGCTGGGAAGCCAGCCCGGTGCTGGTGTGGGACAGCGAGAAGATGGACTACCTGACGGACCTCGTGGACCGCATGGAGTTCCGACGACAGCTTCAACAATTCCTGTGAGCGAGCGCACCGTGGACAGGCCCCTTTACGTCGCCGTCGAAGGTCCCATCGGAGTGGGGAAGACGACCCTGGTGCGTCGGCTGGCGGAGCGGATGCGCGCCCGGCTCGTGCTGGAGGTGGTGGAGGAGAACCCCTTCCTGGCCAGCTTCTACGAGGACAAGGAGCGCTTCGCGTTCCAGACGCAGCTCTACTTCCTCATGAGCCGCTTCAAGCAGCAGCAGGCCCTCCACCAGGCCGACCTGTTCCGGCCGAACACCCTGGCGGACTATCACCTGCTGAAGGATCGGATCTTCGCGCAGCTCACCCTGGAGGACGAGGAGCTCGCCCTGTACGAGCGGGTCTACCGGTCGCTCGAGCAGCAGATCCTGAAGCCGGACGTCCTCATCTACCTGCACGCGCCCCTGCCCGTCCTGCTGGGGCGCATCGAGAAGCGCGGGCGATCCTTCGAGCGGGACTTCGATCCCGACTACCTGACCGCGCTGAGCCGGACGTACCAGGACTTCTTCGCCCGGTACGACGACACGCCGCTGCTGCGGCTGGACAACGCGGAGCTTGACTACGCCTCGGACGGGCCGGAGTCCGACGAGGTCATCGACGGGATCCTGGACCGGGTGTTCGCGCTGGCGCGACCCCGACGCGGCGACGAGGAGCGGAGGCTGTGACGATGGCACCGGAGCACGGCCGGGAGCAGACCCCGGACCCCAGGCGGGTCCTGAGCAAGGCGTTCATCGGGATGGCGGGCCTCATCGGCGTGGGCAAGACGACGCTGGCCACGGGTCTGGCGGAGCACCTGGGCCTGGACGTCCACCACGAGCCGGTCGACGACAACGACTACCTGGAGGACTTCTACGCCGACACGGGGCGCTGGAGCTTCGCGATGCAGGTCTACCTGCTCAACCGGCGCTTCCAGCAGCACCAGGAGATCATCTGGCGCGGTCGCGGCGCGGTGCAGGACCGGACCATCTACGAGGACAGCATCTTCGCGAAGGTGCTCGTGGACATGGGGCTCATGCACCCGCGGGACCACGAGACCTACGTCCACCTCTTCCGGAACCTGTCGAACTTCATGTGCCGCCCGACGGCCATCGTCTACCTCCACTGCAGCCCGGAGACGACCTTCGAGCGGATCCAGAGCCGGGGCCGGTCGTTCGAGAAGATCATCACCCTCGAGTACCTCCAGCGCCTGTACGACGCATACGAGGAGTTCGTCGTGGACATCAGCAGCACGATCCCGGTCATCCGGGTGGACTGGGAGGAGTTCCGCGACACCGAGAAGGTGGTGGAGGGGCTGACGCGCGAGGTGCGGCGCGCCCACTACCTCCGCGACGTGACGTTCTAGCGGCTTGGGAGGCTCCGTGCGCTGGACCGTCGGCCCGGATGACGTCGGGGCGCGATTGGACGCCTGGCTGGCCGGTCGGCTCGACGGGGTGAGCCGGAGCCAGGTGGGGCGCGCCCTGGACGAGGGCCGCGTGACCCTGGACGGCGAGAGGCCGCCGAAGGCGGGCGTGAAGCTCCGCGAGGGTAGCGTCGTGGCCTACTCCCACGCGGAGCCGGTCGCCCTGGAGGCGGAGGCTCAGGACATCCCGCTGCCCGTGGTCCACGAGGATCGCTGGCTCGCCGTGGTGGACAAGCCGGCCGGGATGGTCGTGCATCCGGCGCCGGGGCACCCGGACGGCACGCTGGTGAACGCGCTGCTGCACCACCTGGGCGGCCTGAGCGGCGTCGGCGGCGCCACCCGCCCGGGCATCGTGCACCGCCTGGATCGGGACACCTCCGGGCTGCTGGTGGTCGCGAAGGACGACGCCACCCACCGGGCCCTGAGCGACCTGTTCAAGCGGCGGAACGTGGAGCGGCGCTACCTGGCCGTCGTGCTCGGCGGCCGCATCGACGACGCCGGCACCATCGAGACGCTCCACGGGCGCCACCCCACGGATCGGAAGCGGTTCAGCGGTCGGGTCCGGCGCGGGCGGCGGGCCGTGACCCACTGGGAGACCCTCGCGCGCGGCGAGGCGCTGGCGCTGCTCGTGCTGCGGCTGGAGACGGGGCGGACCCACCAGATCCGCGTCCACCTGACCGAGCGGGGGCACCCGGTCGTCGCGGACCCGCTATACGGCCGCAAGCTCCCGAGGGGCGGGGGAGGGCGCACCGCCGTCGAGCTAGCGGCGGCCCGGCGCATGCCGCGGCTGGCCCTGCACGCGGCCACGCTCGGGTTCGTGCACCCGCAGACGGGGGAGGCCCTCCGGTTCGTGGCCGAGCCGCCCGACGACCTGGCCACCCTCATCGAGCGGGCCTTCGGCGCGGACGTGCTGGAGGACGTGCGCCGGAGCATCCGGGAGTAGGGCCGGTGACCGCGCCGGCCGTTCGGCCCGAAAAATGAGAAGTGAGTAGGTTTGACCCCACCTAGACGTGCAGCTCGCGGTTGTCGATGAGCCGCACGTCGCCGAACCACGCGGCGACGGCCACGACCACCTCCCCCTCGATGTGCTGGACGGGGGTGAGCGTGTCCGTGTCGACGAGCTCGGCGTAGTCCACGCGGCCGCCGGCGTTGTCGATGATCGCCTCCATGCGGGCGCGGACGGCGTCGGCGTCGCGTTCGCCGGTCTTCACCAGGTCCTCGGCCAGGTCCAGGGACTCGGGCACGGCCCGGGCGCGCTCCCGCTCCTCGGCGCTCAGCCGCGCGTTCCGCGAGCTCATGGCGAGGCCGTCCTCCTCGCGGACGATGGGCATGGGCACGACGCGGACGGCCAGGTCCAGGTCCTCGACCATCCGCTTGATGATGCGCCACTGCTGGTAGTCCTTCTGCCCGAAGACCGCGACGTCCGGCTCCACGATGTGGAAGAGCTTCGAGACGACCGTGGTCACGCCGCGGAAGAAGGTCGGCCGGCTCGCGCCGCAGAGGTGGTCGCCCAGGCGCTCCACCTCCACCCAGGTCAGGTGCGGGCGGTCGGGGGCGTACAGCGTCTCGGGGACGAAGGCCACGTCCACCCCGAGCTCCTCCAGCCTGGCCAGGTCGCCCTCCTCGTCCCGGGGATAGACCTCGAAGTCCTCCCCCGGAGCGAACTGGGTGGGGTTCACGTAGACCGACACGGCCACCACGTCGGCGTGCCACTTCGCAGCGCGCACCAGGGAGAGGTGTCCCTCGTGGAGATAGCCCATGGTCGGGACGAAGCCGATGCTGCGGCCCTCGGCGCGGCGTGCGCGCGTCCAAGCGCGCATGGCGTCCTTGTCGCGGATGATCTCCACGGGCGCCTCCCGGACTACGAAAAGGAGTGCTCGTCCGTCGGGAAGGCGCGATCCTTCACCTCGCGGACGTAGGTGCGCGTGGCCTCGCGGACCCGCTCGGCCAGGGTGTCGTAGCGCTTGAGGAAGCGCGGCGAGAAGTCGTCGGTGAGGCCCAGGAAGTCGTAGCAGACCAGGACCTGCCCGTCGCAGTGCACGCCGGCGCCGATGCCGATGGTCGGGATCTCCAGGGCCTCGGTCACGCGCTTCGCGAGGGGGGCGGGCACCATCTCCAGCACGAGGCAGAAGGCGCCCGCGTCCTGGACGGCCCTGGCGTCGGCCACGAGGCGCTCCGCCGCGCCCTCCTCGCGGCCCTGCACCCTGAAGCCCCCGAAGGCGTGGACCGACTGGGGCGTGAGGCCCAGGTGGGCCACCACCGGGATCCCGGACTCCACCAGCCGTCCGATGGCCTCGACGCTCCGCTCGCCCCCCTCCAGCTTCACGGCCTGGCAGCCGGCCTCCTTCATGAGCCGGCCCCCGTTCCGCAGGGCATCCTCCACGCTCACCTGGTACGCGAGGAAGGGCAGATCGGCCACGACCATGGCCGCCTCGCTGCCCCGGACCACGGCCTGCGTGTGGTAGACCATCTGGTCCATGGTGACCGGGAGGGTGGAGTCGTGGCCCTGGAACACCATGCCGAGGGAGTCGCCGACCAGGAGCATCTCGGCGCCGGCCTCGTCCATGAGGCGGGCGAAGGTGGCGTCGTAGGCCGTCACCATGGCGATGGGATCGCCGTCCGCCTTCATGGCGGTGATCCGCGTGGTCGTCAGTCGGCTCATGTGGGCGCTCCCGTCCTGCGGTCCCCCCGGCGGATACCAGCCGAGCGGGGCGGTGGCAAGGTGGACGGGCTCCCCTCGCCCCCGCCCGCGCAGCGGACATCGCGGCGGGAGCCGCTCGTGCAGGCAAGGGCAAGGGCAAGGGCAAGGGCAAGGGCAAGGGCAAGGGGTGTAGTGTGATATGGAGAGGCACTCGAAGGAGGTGCCCATGTCCCGAGAGCGACGAGCCCTGCTGGTCAGCCCCCTGCGGACGCCCATCGGACGCTTCGGCGGCGCCCTGGCGAAGGTGCGGCCCGACGACCTGCTGGCGCACGTCTTCCGGGCGGCCATCGACCGGAGCGGCGTGGATCCTGAGGCCTTCGACGACGTGATCGCCGGCTGCGCGAACCAGGCGGGCGAGGACAACCGCAACGTGGCGCGCATGTCGGCGCTCCTGGCCGGCGTGCCGCAGTCGGTGCCGGGCGTGACCGTGAACCGCCTGTGCGCCTCGAGCCTCACCGCCGTGAACATGGCGGCGCGCTCCGTCTGGTGCGGGGACGCGGACCTGGTGCTGGTGGGCGGCGTCGAGTCCATGTCCCGGGCGCCGTACTCGGTGCCGCGGAACGCGACCGGCCGGCCCACCTTCGGGAACATGACGGCCTGGGACACGGCGCTGGGCTGGCGCTACCCGAACCCGCGCATGGAGGAGATGTTCCCCCTGGAGGCCATGGGCGGCACCGCGGAGAACCTGGCCGAGCAGCACGAGATCGCTCGCGAGGACCAGGACGCCTTCGCCCTGGAGAGCCACCGCCGCGCCGTGGCGGCCCACGAGCAGGGCGCCTTCGCGGAGGAGATCGTCCCGGTGCCGGTGCCGCAGCGGAAGGGCGATCCGGTCGTCGTCGACCGCGACGAGGGCCCCCGGCCCGACAGCACCGCGGAGAAGCTGGCGAAGCTCCGGCCGGCCTTCCGGAAGGGCGGCACGGTCACCGCCGGGAACTCCTCGACCCTGAACGACGGGGCGGCGGCGCTCCTCGTGTGCAGCCCGGCCGCAGCGGAGCGCCACGGCCTGACGCCGGTCGCCCGGGTCGTGGGCACCGGCGCCGCCGGAGTGGACCCCACCGTCATGGGCATCGGTCCGGTGCCGGCGACCCGCCGGGCCCTCCGGCGGCCGGGCTGGTCCGTGGAGGACCTGGACCTCGTGGAGCTGAACGAGGCCTTCGCCGCCCAGTCCCTGGCGGTCATCCGCAGCCTGGGCCTGGATCGGGAGCGGACCAACGTGCACGGCGGCGCCATCGCCCTGGGCCACCCCCTGGGGATGTCGGGCGCCCGGATCCTGGTGACCCTCCTCCACGCCATGGAGCGGCGGGAGGCCCGGCGGGGCCTGGCGACGTTGTGCGTCGGGGTCGGTCAGGGCGTGGCCACCGCGGTGGAGACGGTCTGATCGGACGCCGCCGGGGCCGGCGGCGCCCCGGGAGATGGGAGTCCCGCTGGGGCGCCGGCGTCCTCGCCCGCGGCGACCGCCGGGACCCCGCCTGGGGTGGACCTGTGGGCCACGTGGGCGCTGGTGGTCCTGAGCAGCAGGAACAGGAGGATCGCCAGCAGCACCACCAAGGCGGCGATCTGAAGCACCTTGTTGGAGACCCGCTGGCGTCGCGCCGTCGGGGGCTGGCGCAGGCGGGCCCGCCGGATCTCCATGGTGTCCTGGACGCGAACGGGCAGGAACGCCACGTCGCTGTCGAGGCGCTCGGCCTCGCGGGTGGCGGCGGCGATGTCCTCCCGGAGGGCGCGATAGGACTGCGGGCGTTCGCCCGGTGCCCGCGCCAGGCACCGGGCCACGAGGTCCGCCAGGAGGCGGAACCGGTCCAGTTGGGGCGCCACCTCCGACAGGGAGCGGGCGTCCGCCCCGAGCTGGCGGCGCAGGTAGGCCGAGGGGTCCCGCTCGGAGAAGGGCAGGCCGCCGGTGAGGGCATAGAACATGGTGACGCCCAGCGAGTAGGCCTCCGAGGCGATCCCCTCCGGGTCCGTCGCCTCGTCCAGGGACACGGCGCCCGTGGCCACCTCCGGAGCGCACGCGGCCGCCTCGTGGACGTCGGCCAGGGCGGGGCGCCGGTCGCCGCACAGGAGGGTATGGATCCCGGGCCCCTGAAATGACCAGGCGGGCTCGCGCTGCAGGGACTGGATCGTGCGCGGATCCCAGCGCCCGACGGGGGCGTCGAGGCTCCGGGCGGTCTCCAGCGCCTCGAGGAGCGTCCCCGCGCCGCGGAGCACCTCCACCGCCGACGCCGTGTCACGCTCCAGGCGCTCGGACAGCGGCTCGCCGTCCTGTCGCTCGAAGGCGATCACCGCTCGGTCCGCCCCCACGGAGCCGTGCACGACCCGCGGGAGGCCCGTGGGGAGAGCGCTCCGGTCCAGGGCGTCGATGATCCGGGTGAGGCGGGGCAGGTCCTCCTCGCCGAGCGCGCTCGACGGCCACGTCCACACCGTGGCGCGCCGCCCGTCGCCAGTGCGCCCGAGCATCACCCGGGCGCCGCCGGACGACGGCGCTGCGCCGCGGATCTCCACCGGGCCGACGCGCTCCGGCGGCGCCGGTTCGTCGGAGGGATCCTGCTCGGCCCCGGGGGCGTGGGCGTTCGACGGCGTCTCCATCGGCGCGCAGTCTATGGCAGGATGGGCCCGGAGCGCCAGAGACCGGCCTCCCTCCGGGCCGGAGCCGAGGCCAGGGCAATCGCAAAGTCGGAGAAGCGTGGGCCGCGCGGCGGTACGGCGCCCGGCGCCGGAATGCACCCGCTCGGAAACGATGGGTTTTGCGCGTCTGGGAGCAGGCAAGGGCACGGGCAAGGGCACGGGCAAGGGAGGGCGGTCGCAAAGTCGGAGAAGCGTGGGCCGCGCGGCGGTACGGCGCCCGGCGCCGGAATGCACCCGCTCGGAAACGATGGGTTTTGCGCGTCTGGGAGCAGGCAAGGGCACGGGCAAGGGCACGGGCAAGGGAGGGCGGTCGACTTTGCGACCGCCCTGGAGCCGAGGCATCCGACGGTTGACGACACGGGTCCACGCTGTTACAGACTCCAGCCTTCGCCGGCCCGGGCGACCGAACACATCACGGGCACGAGCACGTCCAGGCGGACAGGGGATTCCTCGTGGCGAACCACAAGCAAGCGATCAAGCGGCACAAGCAGAGCCTCAAGCGGCGCGACCGGAACAACTTCTTCCGGGCGACGCAGCGCTCCCTCCTTCGCCGGGCCCGCACCGCCCTCGAGGCGGGGGACAAGGAGCAGGCGACCAAGGACGTGGAGGCGGCCAAGGCCTTCATCGATCGCATCGCCGGCAAGGGCATCATCCACCCGAACCGCGCCGATCGGCTGAAGAGCCGCCTGACCCGGCAGCTCAACGCGCTCTGATCCCCCGCCCGGGCCGAGCGGCGGACGGGCGAGCGAGATCGTGAGGGCAGGGCTCGCAGCCGCCTGGCGGACGCGATCCGCGCGGATCGGCACCGCCCTCGTCGCGATCGTCGCGATCGCCCTGTGCTTCGTCCCGGGCTTCGACGTCCTCAACTACTACTCCTCCCTGGCGCTGGCGCTCGTCGGCGCCCTGGTGGCGGGGGTGGTGGGCGCGGCGGACGGCCGGGCCGGCCTCGCCGACGATCCCGGACGCCCCCGCCCGATCTTCCTCGGGGCGGCGCGGGCGGTCCTGCCGCTGGCGGTCCTGCCGCCGGCGATCCTCCTGCTGAACTCCCTGCGCGTGAAGAACTGCGATCCCCTGGAGGGGCTCGCGTTCTACGGCATGGGCCCCGGGCTCTCGATGCTCTTCGCCGGCCAGATCGGGGCGGCCTGCGCGCTCCTGGTCCGCCGCGGGCGGTGGGCCACGCTGCTGTTCGTGGCCGTGTGGCTCGCCTGGATCGCCCGGGACGTCGCGTTCCTGTACTTCGAGCCGCCGATCTTCGCCTACAACCCCTTCGCGGGGTTCTTCTCCGGCGCCGTCTACGACGACGTGATCGTCATCGACGGGCGCTTCCTGGCGTACCGGGCGTTCAACCTCGTCCAGCTGGGCCTCGTCTGGCAGGTGGCGGCGATGACCTGGACCCCGGAGCGGGGCCGGGTGGCGCCGACGCTCCTGTCCGACGCGCCGCGGCGGGCCTGGATCGTCCTGGCGCTCCTCGGCGTGGCCTGGGGCGCGGGCTACGGCCTCCGCGGCGTCGTCGGCTACGAGATCGGCGAGGCGCACCTCCGGGCGGCCCTGGGCGGTCGCCTCGCGGACGAGCGCGTCGTGCTCCACTACGACGACACGGCCATCGGGCGGGACGAGGCGCGCAAGCTGCTGGAGGACCACCGCTACCGCATCGACACCCTGGAGTCCGCGCTGGACACGACCCACCCCGAGGTCGTGCACAGCTACGTCTACGGCAGCCCGGAGCGGAAGCGCGCGCTCATGGGCGGCGCGCGGGTGGCGGTGGCCAAGCCGTGGCTGTCCCAGCTCCACCTGAACCGGGTCGCCTACGGCGCCTCCGTGGTGAAGCACGAGCTGGCCCACGTCCTGCTGGGACCGTTCGCCGACGGCCCCCTCGGGATCCCGGCCGTCGGGGGCGTGCTCCCGAAGGCGGCCCTGGTGGAGGGCGCGGCCGAGGCCCTGGAGGGGCAGAGCGGCCTGCTGACCCACCACCAGTGGAGCGCCGCGCTTCGGCGGGCCGACCTGGCCGTGGACCTGGAGGCGATCATGGACCCGGAGGGGTTCTGGACCCAGCCGGCGGGCAAGGCGTACGTCCTGAGCGGCTCCTTCATGACGTGGCTCCTGGACACCCGGGGCCCCGGGCCGTTCAAGGCGCTCTACCGGGGCGGGGACTTCGAGGCGGCCTACGGCGAGCCCCTGCCCGAACTCCTGGGCTCCTGGCGGGCGTTCCTGGACGCGATGCCGCTGCCGGACGAAGCCGTGGCCCTGGCGCGCCAGCGCTACGAGAGGGAGGCGATCTTCCAGCGCACCTGCCCGCTGGAGGTGGCGCGGCTGGCGGCCCGGGCCGGAGAGCTGGCCGAGGACGATCGGTGGGAGCGCAGCCTGGAGCTTCGTCGCCGGATCCTGGACTTCGTGCCGGACCACCCGCGGCACCGCCTGGCCCTCGTCTTCACCCTCTCCCACATGGGACGCGCCGAGGAGGCCGCCGAGCAGGTCGAGCGCCTGGCCTCCCTGGACGGCGTCGACGATCCCACCATGGTGCGGGTCCGGGAGCTCCTCGCGGACGCCTGGTGGCGCGCCGGGGACACGGAGCGCGCCCGAGCCCTCTACGAGGAGATCGTCGACGCGCCGCAGACGGAGGGGCGCCGCCGCACCGTGCGCGTGAAGCTGGAGGTGGTGGGCGACTGGGATCGGGAGCCGATCCTCGGCCCCTACCTCCTGGCCCCCGAGGCTCCGGACGCCATCGACTACCTCGTGGAGGCCGTGGTGGACCTGCCCGGCGATCCGCTCCCGCTGTACCTCCTGGGGCGCCGCCTGCTGTCGGAGGGGCACCAGGAGGTCGCCGTGCAGCCGCTCCGGACGGCGTCGAGGCTGCTGGAGCACGCCGGCGACGTGGACATGGACGAGGCCACGATCACCCTCGTGAGGCGGGCGAACGAGCGCCTGCTGGGCGTCGCGCTGTACCACGCCGGCCTGCTCGGCGAGGCGCGGCTGGCCCTCCGCCGGGCGCTGGAGCTGAGCCCGTGGGAGGGGCGGCGCGAGAGCCTGCGGGACTGGATCGCCCGCTGCGACTGGCGCGAGGCGGGGCGGCGGGATCTTTGACGGCCCGCGGGACCTGCCCGACCCTCACGGAGCAGGGATCCAGGAGGCTGCCATGGAGCCGACGACGAACGAACGCGTACGCGCCTCCCTGACCCGGGACGGGTGGGGCGGCGTCGGGGTCCGGGCGCTCGATGGGTGCGGGGTCGCGACCCTGACCTGCGCGCTGCCGGACACGGAGGAGGCGCGGCAGGCGCTCGAGCGGGCCTGGGCCGCGGAGGGCGAAGCGGAGCGGGTGACGGGCGTCCCCGGATAGTCAGGGCGCCTCGGGTGCCGTCTGCGTGGCGGGCGGCGTGCACGGGAGCTCCCAGGTGCGGGACTCTCCCTGGGACAGCTCGTGGACCTCGCCCCGGAATCCCACGCGCACCGGCGCGGCGGCCCCCCTGGACACGGACACCGAGAAGACGTCGTGGGTCACCACGAAGTCGAGCCACTGGCCGCGATAGCGGATGCCGGCCTTCAGGTAGTGCATGTGCGCGGGGAGGCAGGGGTTGAACCAGAGGGCGTCCGCGCGCATCTCCAGGCCCGTGTAGCAGCGGAGCGCGATGTCGACCGTCCCCGCCATGGCGCCCAGGTGGATGCCCTCCGGCGTGGTACCGCCCTGGATGTCGTCGATGTCGCTCTGCAGGGCCTTCTCGAAGATCTCCCAGGAGCCCTCGCGGCCGGAGCGGGTGAGCACCCAGGAGTGGACCACCAGGCTCAGGGTCGAGCCGTGGGAGGTCCGGGCGCAGTAGTAGTCGACGTTCCGCGGGATCATCTCCGGGTCCCACCGGTAGCCCATGTGCTCGAACAGGCCGGAGAGCTCCTCGGAGGACAGCAGGTAGAAGAGCATCAGGACGTCGGCCTGCTTCGTGAGCTTGTAGCGGTTCGGGGTGTCCCCCTCCGCCTCGAGGATGCGATCCATCCGCTGGATGTTGTCGTAGCGCTCCCGGTAGGCCTCCCAGTCCAGCTCCTCGAGGTCGTCCCAGCCGTCGAACTGGGCGATGATCCCGTCCTCGGTGAACGGGACGTGGAGCTTCCGTGACACGTCGTCCCAGTGGGCCAGCTCCTCGTCGTCCAGCTCCAGCAGCTCCATCAGCTCCGTGCGGCGGGTCTCGCCGAGGTGCTCCAGCACGTCGAAGGCGCTGCGGATGACCCAGGCCGCCATGACGTTCGTGTAGGCGTTGTCGTCCACGCCCCCGCCGCCGCGCTCCGGATAGCCCTCGTGGAACTCGTCGGGGCCCATGACCCCGCGGATGTGATAGCGGCCCGTCGCGTCGCTCCAGGTGGCGATGCTCGACCAGAACCGCGCGATCTCGAGGATCATCTCGGCGCCGTAGTAGGCGAGGAACTGGTCGTCGCCGGTGGCCTGGAAGTGGCTCCACACGTTGTAGGCGATGGCGGCGTTCACGTGCCGCTGCCGGTGGGAGTCGTCCGGGATCCAGCGCCCGGAGCGGGGGTTGAGGTGCAGCTCCTGGGTCTCCTCCCGGCCGTTGCTGCCGCTCTGCCACGGGTACATGGCGCCGCGGTAGCCGGCCGCCTTCGCGGCCTCGCGAGCCTCGGGGAGCCGGCGGAAGCGGTACATGATGAGCGCGCGGGTCACCTCCGGGATGCGCAGGTCGAGGAAGGGGAAGATGAACAGCTCGTCCCAGAAGATGTGGCCCCGATAGGCCTCGCCGTGCAGCCCGCGGGCCGGGACGCCGGCGTCCTGGTCGATGCTGTGCTGGGAGACGGTCTGGAGCAGGTGGAAGATGTGGAGCCGCAGGATGAGCTGGGATCGGCGCCCGTCGCCGAACTCCAGGTCGCATCGGCGCCACAGGTGTCGCCATGCGTGCCGCTGGAGGTTCAGCAGCCGGCCGAATCGCGTCGCCCGGCGGACGGCGCGGCGTGCCTCGTGGCGGGGCTCGTGGATGGCGTGGCCGCGCGAGGTGTACAGGGCGACGACCTTCTCGACGCGCACGGGGTGTCCTTCGCGCACCTGGAAGCCCAGGACCTCGGCCACGTCCCCGGAGACATGGCGGATCTCTCGCGAGGCGCCGAGCGGCCCGTCGTCGTCGTACAGCAGGGTCCGCGCGGCGACGGCGGCGCGGATGTGCGACGTCCGGGTCCGCACGGCCACGTCGATCCCCTCCATGAAGGCGCCCGTGTCCTCGATCTCCAGGTGGCGCCCGGCGAGCTCGCGATAGCGCGCCACCCCGGTGTTCTCCACGCGCGCGTCGATCCCGGAGCGGACGCTCACCCGCCCCGACCAGTTCTCGGGGGTCAGGGTCCACTCGATGGCGGCCAGGTGCGCGTCCCGTAGGTGGACGAGGCGCCGGGTCTCGAGTCGCGTGCGGCGGCCGCGGTCGTCCACGAAGCGCATCACGCGCTCCAGGACGCCCTCGTCCAGGTGGAGGATCTGGCGGTACTCCTCCACCTCCACGTCCTCGATGCGGAACCAGGCGCCGGCGGCGCCGTCGTCCTCCTCCACCCGGAAGGTGAGGCAGAGCC
Organism: Myxococcota bacterium; assembly: GCA_051747385.1. Classification (GTDB taxonomy): domain Bacteria; phylum Myxococcota_A; class UBA9042; order PHBI01; family JACKFB01; genus JBNJGB01. Next base: position 51,590 of record JBNJGB010000001.1, on the reverse strand, counting down.
AGTTGGGCCAGTTGACGGTGTCCTCGTTCTCCACCACGCGGCCGGAGACCTCGGTGCGAAGCCGGTTGTAGCCGCCCGCGATGTAGGTGCCCGGGTAGTGGACGCCGTCGGCGGACGCCTCCTCCGCGGCGCCGCGGGTCGCGAAGTGGGCGTTGCCGACGGTGCACAGGGCCTCCCGGAGAGGCTCCTCGTCCGGGTCCCACCCCTCGTAGCTCAGCTTCCACTCCGCCTCGTAGTCCTCGTAGGTCTCGTTCATGGCGTCGCCTCCCCGTCGCTCCGCGTCGCCAGCCAGTCGAGGAATCGCCGCGCCTCGTCGACGTCCGCCAGGACGTAGTCCGCCGCCGAGCCCTCCACCTCGCCCACCACGAGGCCCAGGCCGCGCCCCGACAGCGCCCGGAACGCGTCCTCGTCGGTCACGTCGTCGCCCACGTACAGGGGGACGACGTCGGGGCGGTCCAGGTCCAGGGCGTCCAGCAGCCAGGTCACCGCCCGGCCCTTGTCCCACTCCACGCGGGGGCGAAGCTCGAAGATCTTCTTGCCGCCGGTCTTCCGGAGGGCCTCCTCGTGCCCGGAGAGCACCTCGTCGACGGCGGCCTCCACCTCGTCCACGCGCCCCGGGGCCACGTTCCGGAAGTGCACGGCGATGGCGAAGCGCTTCCGCTCCACCTGACACCCCTCGACGTCCGCCAGGTGCGACTCGAGGGCGCGCTGCGCGGCGTCCAGGTCCGGGAGCCGCTCGACGCCGGCCGGGTGCTCGTGGTGCAGCCCTCCGGGCCCGGCGATGTCGAAGCCGTGGCTGCCCGCGTAGACCAGGTCGTCCAGGCCCACCATGGCGGCCACGTCGGGGCGGTCGCGGCCGCTCACGATGGCCACCGGGACGCGATCGGCCAGGCGCCGCAGGCTCCGGCGCATGGCGTCGGAGAGCACGGCGTCCTCGGGGCGCGGGACGATGGGCGTCAGGGTCCCGTCGTAGTCGAGGAAGGCGGCCGGGCGCCGGGGGCCGAGGCGCTCCGAGATCTCCTCCAGGGAGTCCAGGGCCCGAGGCGGTCGGTCGGGCGGGTCCAGGGTGGCCTCGTCCAGGCGCGTGACCACCTGGTCGGCCCCGGCGCGGCGCAGGTCCTCCCCGTCGCCTCCGCGGTTCACGCCGATCACCCGGGCGAACCCTCCGGCGCGGCCCGCCTCCACGCCGGCCACGGCGTCCTCGAACACCACGGCCTGCCGGGGCAGCACGTCCAGGCGCCGGGCCGCCTCGAGGAACAGGTCGGGCGCGGGCTTGCCCTCCAGGTCCCCCTCGGCCAGGTCGAGGCCGTCCACCCGCACGTCGAAGAGGCCGGTCGCGCCGGCGGCCTCCAGCACCGGACCGCAGTTCCGGCTGGACGATACCACCGCCAGCGCGAGGCCGTCCCGCCGCCAGCGCTCCAGGGTGGGGCGGACCTCGTCGAAGAGCGTCACGCCCTCCTCGCGGAGCAGGGCTTGGAACATCTCGTTCTTCCGGCGGGCGAGGCCGTGGAGGGTCAGCCGATCGGCGGGGTCGTCCGGGGCGCCGTCCGGCAGGTGGACATGGCGGGCCTCCAGGAAGGCGCGGAGGCCGTCCCGGCGTGGCAGACCGTCCACGTGGCGGCGGTAGGCGGCCTCGTCGAAGCGCTCGTACCCGCCCTCTCCGCGCTCGCGGAGGCGCGCGTCGACCTCGTCGAACAGCCGCTTCCAGGCTCGGTAGTGCACGTCGGCGGTCCGGGTGATGACCCCGTCCAGGTCGAGCACGACGGCGCGTATCGCAGCGTCGTCGGCCCGAACGCTGCCCCCTCGTTCGGTCATGGCGTCCTCGGTTGGCCAGCACGCACCGGCGCGCGGTACGCTTCCGATCATCGAGACAATGCAGGAATCGGACCGACGGGAGCCCCATGAAGCCCATCGTCACCCTGACGATCAACCCGGCCCTGGACTCGTTCACCTCGGCGGACGAGGTGCGGAGCCGCATCAAGATCCGGTGCGACGCCCCCCGGTTCGACCCGGGCGGAGGCGGGATCAACGTGGCGCGTGCGGTGCGCCGACTGGGGGGCGACGCCCTGGCCCACTATCCCAGCGCCGGGCACACGGGGCTGCTCCTGGACGACCTCCTGGCGCGGGAGGGCGTCACCTGCTGCGCCCACCGGGTGGAGGGCACGACCCGCCAGAGCTTCCACGTGCTGGACCGGTCGACCCGCCGGGAGTACCGCTTCGTGCCGCCGGGTCCGGAGCTGTCCGGGGCCGACTGGCGGGCCTGCCTGGACGACCTGGGGAGCCGGGAGGACGCCCCAGAGTGGATCGTGGCCAGCGGGAGCCTGGGACCCGGCGTGCCCGACGACTTCTACGCTCGCGCCGCCCGCGCGGCCGCCGACCTGGGCGCGCGGTTCGTCCTGGACTCGTCCGGCCCGCCGCTGCGGGAGGCCCTAGGTGCAGGCGTGTACCTCGCGAAGCCCAACCGGCGGGAGTTCGCGGCTGCCTACGACCTGGACCCGGACGACGAGGAGGCCCTCGGTCGCCGCGCTCGCAGCCTCGTGGAAGACGGCTGCGTGGACGTCCTCGTCGTGACCCTGGGCGGCGACGGCGCCCTGCTCACCTGGGCCGAGGGGCAGCTCCGAGCCCACACGCCCAGCGTGGAGCTCCAGAGCGACGTGGGCGCGGGCGACAGCTTCGTCGGCGGCCTCACCCTGGCCCTCGCCCGCGGCGAGTCCATGGAGGACGCCTTCCGCGCCGGCGTCGCCGCCGGGACCGCCGCCCTCCTCACCCCCGGCACCGAGCTGTGCCGCCGCGAGGACGCCGACCGCCTCCGTGACGAGGTCCGCGTGGAGCCCCTGTAGCACCACGGGGCGGAACGCCCCACCCGTGTCCCCACGCCCCAACCCAGTGGGGTCAAGCCTACTCATTTCACACTTTTCGGGGCGTGGAGGGCCATCTCCCCGTGACGAAAGGGCTCGCGCCAAGGCGCCAAGCCGCGAAGTCGCGGAGAACACGGGGAAGATGCAGTAGGACCTCCGTCCCCGGCGGTCACTCCCCGCTCCACCGGCGCCGGAAGCACGACGAGGCCCGGTCTCGAGCGCACCTCCGATGGGACCGGAACGCCTTGGCCGGCGAGCCCGACCACGACCAGGACCACGTTTCGCGGGCCCTCGGCGAGTTGCGACCCATTGAAAGGCGTCCCCGCCGGCGATCGACGTCCCCTCCACCACGAAAGCCCTCCCGCAGCCCGCGTGGGTACGCCGATTGCAGCGGATCCGAGCCGGATCACCGAGGAGGGCTCGCATGGCCGCCGACGACACCTGGATTCGCTGGTTCGAGGGCCTCACGAACGACGACGTGTCGCTGGTGGGCGGCAAGAACGCCTCCCTGGGCGAGATGATCTCGACCCTGCAGGAGGCGGGCATCCGCGTGCCGGGCGGGTTCGCGACCACGGCCGCGGCCTATCGTCGCTTCGTGGAGCACAACGACCTCGAGGCCGGCATCCGGGACAGGCTGGAGATCCAGCGCCGCGACACGGCCAGCCTGGAGGAGAGCGGCGAGGCCATCCGGAGAATGTTCCGCGAGTCCGAGTGGCCCGAGGAGCTCGAGCAGGCCATCCGGGAGGCCTATCGCGAGCTCTGCCGGCGCCTGGAGGCCGACGAGGTGGACGTGGCGGTCCGCAGCAGCGCCACGGCCGAGGATTTGCCCACGGCGAGCTTCGCCGGGCAGCAGGAGACCTACCTGAACGTCGTCGGCGAGGAGCACCTGCTCCGGGCCTGCCGCGACTGCTTCGCCTCGCTGTTCACCGACCGGGCCATCAGCTACCGGGAGCAGAAGGGCTTCGACCACATGGACGTGGCCCTGTCGGTGGGCGTGCAGAAGATGGTCCGCTCGGACCTGTCGGGCGCTGGCGTCATGTTCACCATCGACACGGAGACGGGCTTCCCGGACATGGTGGTGATCAACGCCTCCTGGGGCCTCGGCGAGACGGTCGTGGCGGGCACGGTGAACCCGGACGAGTACCGCGTCTACGAGCCCTTCCTGGGCGACGGGGACCTCGTCCCCATCGTGGGCAAGTACCTGGGCGACAAGGAGACGAAGATCGTCTACGCCGAGGACGGGGACGCCACGCGGGAGGTGGAGACCCCGGAGGAGGAGCGCGGGCGCTTCGTGCTCTCCGGCGACGAGATCCTGACCCTGGCCCGGTGGGGTGTGGCCATCGAGGACCACTACGAGCGCCCCATGGACATCGAGTGGGGCAAGGACGGGGACACGGGGGACCTGTTCATCCTCCAGGCCCGGCCCGAGACGGTAGAGTCCCAGCGCCAGACCTCGGCGCTCCGGACCTTCGAGCTGAAGGAGAGCGGCGACGTCCTGGTCGACGGCCTGGCCATCGGAGACGCCATCGCGGCGGGCGACGTGTGCGTGCTGCACGACGCCAGCGAGGGCGACCGCTTCCCGGAGGGCGCCGTCCTGGTCACCGGGATGACCGATCCGGACTGGGTCCCCATCATGCGGCGCGCCGCGGCCATCGTCACCGACCACGGGGGCCGCACGAGCCACGCCGCCATCGTGAGCCGCGAGCTGGGCCTGCCGGCCATCATCGGGACCGGCGAGGCCACGTCGCGCCTGGAGGAGGGCACCACCATCACCGTGTCCTGCGCGGAGGGCGAGCGCGGCCACGTCTACGCCGGTCGCCTCGAGTGGGAGGAGACGGACGTCGACCTCTCCGATCTCCCCGAGACGAAGACCGAGGTCATGATCAACCTGGCCGACCCAAGCGCCGCGTTCCGATGGTGGAGCCTCCCCTGCGACGGCGTGGGCCTGGCCCGGATGGAGTTCCTGGTCAACAACGTCATCCGCGTCCACCCCATGGCGCTGCTGCACATCGACCGGGTGGACGACGAGGCGCGCCGGGCCATCGAGGAGCTGACCCGGGGCTACGAGGATCGGGGCGAGTACTTCGTGGACCACATGGCGCGGGGCATCGCCAAGATCGCCGCCTCCCGCTACCCGGACCCGGTCATCGTGCGCTTCAGCGACTTCAAGACCAACGAGTACGCGCAGCTCATCGGCGGGCGCCCCTTCGAGCCGAAGGAGGAGAACCCGATGATCGGCTTCCGGGGCGCCTCCCGCTACGACTCGGACGCCTACCGCGAGGGCTTCGCTCTCGAGTGCCGGGCCATGCTCAAGGTCCGTGAGGAGATGGGCTTCCGCAACGTGATCGCCATGATCCCGTTCTGCCGGACCCCTGAGGAGGGCCGCCGCGTGCTGGAGGTCATGGCCGAGCACGGCCTGGAGCGGGGTCGCCACGGCTTCCAGTGCTACGTGATGGCCGAGATCCCCTCGAACGTCATCCTGGCCGACCGCTTCGCGGAGCACTTCGACGGCTTCTCCATCGGGAGCAACGACCTGACCCAGCTCACCCTGGGCGTGGACCGGGACTCCACGGCCCTGGCGAACCTGTTCGACGAGCGCGACGAGGCGGTCAAGCGCACCATCCGCGACATGATCGCCCGCGCCCACGAGCACGGCCGCAAGGTGGGCATCTGCGGCCAGGCCCCCAGCGACCACCCGGACTTCGCCGCCTTCCTCGTCGAGTGCGGCATCGACTCCATCTCCGTCGACCCGACCAGCCTCGTCGCGGTGCGAAGGAGCGTCGCGGAGATGGAGGGGCGGCGGTAGCGGCTCACAGCCCTACACGTCTCGGGATCCCGCGGTCCCGCGGACAGTCGCGCGCCAAGCCGCCAGGACGCAACGGCCAGCGAACCGCTTGCACACCGGTTCGGCTGAGACTGTCGGGGTACCCGCAGGCCCACAGCGAACACACCGGCCGAAGCATGTCGTTTTCCTTTGCGTCTTCGCGTCTTTGCGCGAGCCTTTTCTCTTGCGACGTGTGACGAGCTGTGAGGCTGTGGCGGCGGTTGGACGGCCGGGGTGGTCGTCGATGCGTCGCTCACGAAGCCGCGCAGCGTCGGTGCCCTTGCGAGGGGCTACCGTAGACCGCTCGACACGGACTCCGTCTTCAGGCGCGACGCGGGGGCGATCGTGGATGCGCTCGGCGCTGGGGCGGGGTCGAGGGAGGCCTGTGCAAGTATGCAAGTTGCGACCCGACCCCCGATCTCGATCTCGTCGCGGGGCGCATCGCCCCGGGCGAGGCGATCTGCCTCTCGGGGGTTCCCTCCCGGGCGTTCCCTGATCCGGACGCCCGAGCCCGTGCGGCGCGGGTGGGACGAGCGTCCCTGAAACGAAACGTCGCACCCGGCGTGTGGCACCTCCGTTGCAACGGTTGGGCGGTCACACACCGCAGACCGAAGGGGGGAACACGCGCATGACGACGCTCGACGATCACGTGTGGGTGCTGGTGCTGGCGGCCGGGGAGGGCAAGCGCCTCCGGCCGGTGACGCGACGAGAGGACGGGACCTGCGTCCCCAAGCAGTTCTGCCGCTTCTTCGGCGGGCGGAGCCTGCTGGACCGGACGCTGGACCGCGCCGAGCGGGTGGCCGATCCGGAGCGGATCGTCACCGTGGTCGCCCGGGAGCACTGGCAGTGGTGGCAGCCCCTGCTGGAGCGCCTCCCGCCCGACCACGTGGTCGTCCAGGCCGACGACCGGGGCACGGCCGCCGGACTGCTGCTGCCCCTGGCCCGCATCGCGCGGAAGGACCCGCGGGCGACGGTGGTCGTGACGCCGTCGGACCACTTCGTGGCGGACGAGGAGGTGCTGGAGGAGGCCCTGGCGGAGGCCGTCGGGGTGGCGCGCGATTCCGACGCCGGCGGGGACGCCGACGCCCCGGAGGAGAGGCCGGCGGTGCTGCTGGGGATGACCCCGGATCGGCCCGAGACGGGGTACGGCTGGATCGTGCCCGGTCCGGTGCGGGGCGACGGCGCGCCCGGCGTCGAGGCGTTCGTCGAGAAGCCGGACGAGACCAAGGCCCGCAGGTTGATGGACGAGGGGGCGCTGTGGAGCAGCTTCCTGCTCGTGGCCGAGGCGGGCGCCCTGCTGCAGGTGTACGCGCGGACGACGCCCGGGCTGATCCAGGCCGTGGACGATCTCCTCCGCCAGGAGGAGCGGGCGCAGGCCACCTCGCCGGTCATTCACGAAAACCGGGCGCTGCCCGACCTGGACTTCTCGGGGGACGTGCTCGAGGCGGTCCCGGAGCGGCTGCGCGTGGTCGCCGTGCCCCCTTGCGGCTGGACCGACCTGGGCACGCCCGCGCGGCTGCGCGCCTGCCTGGATGCCCTCGCCGAGACGGACGCCGAGCAGATCGGTCCGGACGCGCGCGAGGTGGTGGACCGGGGCGGGCGTTCCGCCCCGGTGACGAGGAATGCCCCGCCGCGAAGCCCCCCGAGGCGCCCAGCGGCGGCGGGCAGCGATGGCACCGACGTTGCAGACGTTCGGGGCTCGCTGCTTCGAGACGATCAGGAGGAGGACACGATGGGTACGCAGGAGCAGGGCAGGGGCCGCTGGGTCGTGATCCTGGCCGCCGGGGACGGCGCGAGGATGCGGATGGGGGCCGACGGCACGATGGGCGCGCTACCCAAGCAGTACGCCGCGCTGCTGGGTGAGCAGAGCCTCCTGGAGCGGACGCTGGCGCGAGCCGAGAGGCTGGTGTCGCGGGATCGCATCATGGTGGTGGTCGCGGAGGAGCACCGCCGGTGGTGGCGCCCGCTCCTGGAACACCTGCCGGCCGACAACGTCGTCGTGCAGACCCACGACCGTGGCCTGGCGGGCGGCGTCCTGCTGCCCCTGGCCGTGCTCGCGTCGCGGGATCCCGAGGCCGCCGTGATGGTGATGCCCGCCGACCACCACGTGGACGACGAGGCGGTCATGCACCGCAGCCTGGAGGACTCGTTCACGGCGGCCGAGGCCGACCCCGAGCCGGTGGTGCTGCTGGGCGTGACGCCGGAGCACCCCGAGACCGGCTACGGCTGGATCGTGCCGCGTCAGCTCGACGACGAGGCGACGCCCCGCGTGGCGTACTTCGAGCTGCGACCGCCGGCCGAGCGCGCCGCGGAGCTGATGGATCGGGACGCCCTGTGGAGTAGCTGCCTGCTCACGGGCCGGGCGCCGTCTCTGCTGGGGATGTTCGAGGCCGCCACGCCCGGGCTCCTGCGGACGCTCCTGGGCGGGCTGATCATGGAGCAGGACCACCCCGGGGCGCCGACGCGCTATCACAACGAGCACGTGCCGCGCCTGGATCTGTCGGCCGACGTGCTCGACGCGGCCCGGGATCGGCTCCGCGCGATCGTGGTCCCGCGCTGCGGGTGGACCGATCTGGACACGCCGGACCAGCTCCACTCCTGCCTGGCGCGCGCCGTCCGACGCAGCGGCCACCGGCGCCAGCCGGTGCCGGCCGGAGGTCCGTAGCCCCGGACCCGGGAAGGGGGCGGGAAGCGGAGGGCGAGGGGGATGTCGTATACTCCGGGCTCCCCCACAAGTCCCCCGCGACGAAGGACCGCCGCCTTGCCACGCAAGCATCATCGCAAGCTGCTGCTCGCGGAAGAGCCGCAGTGGTACCGCGACGCGATCATCTACGAGCTCCACGTCCGCGCGTTCCACGACAGCGACGGGGACGGCATCGGCGACTTCCGCGGCCTGACGCGCCGCCTGGACTACCTGCAGGACCTGGGCGTCACCGCCGTGTGGCTGCTGCCGTTCTACCCGTCGCCGCTGTTGGACGACGGCTACGACATCGCGGACTACCGGGACATCCACCCCTCGTACGGGACGCTCCGCGACTTCCGCGAGTTCCTGTACGAGGCCCATCGCCGCGGCCTGCGGGTCATCACGGAGCTGGTCATCAACCACACCTCGGACCAGCACCCGTGGTTCCAGAAGGCCCGGCGCGCCCCGCCGGGGAGCCGCTGGCGGGAGTTCTACGTCTGGAGCGTGACGCCCGAGCGCTACGCCGACGCGCGCGTCATCTTCGAGGACTTCGAGCACTCCAACTGGGCCTGGGACCCGGTGGCGAAGGCGTACTACTGGCACCGCTTCTACAGCCACCAGCCGGACCTGAACTTCGAGAACCCGGAGGTCCACGAGGCCGTCTTCGAGATCCTCGACTACTGGATGGAGATGGGCGTGGACGGGGTGCGCCTCGACGCGGTCCCGTACCTGTACCAGGAGGAGGGGACCAACTGCGAGAACCTCCCGCGGACCCACGACTTCCTGAAGACGCTCCGCGCGCACGTGGACGAGCGGTTCGGCGAGCGGATGCTCCTCGCCGAGGCGAACCAGTGGCCCGAGGACGCCGTCGCCTACTTCGGGGAGGGCGACGAGTGCCACATGAACTTCCACTTCCCGCTCATGCCACGCCTGTTCATGGCGTTGGAGCAGGAGGACCGGTTCTCCATCGTCGACATCCTGGACCAGACCCCGGAGCTTCCCGAGGGCTGCCAGTGGGCCACGTTCCTGCGGAACCACGACGAGCTGACCCTGGAGATGGTCACCGACGAGGAGCGTGACTCCATGTACCGGGCCTACGCGCGCCACCCCCGCGCGCGGGTGAACCTGGGCATCCGCCGCCGTCTCGCGCCCCTGCTGCAGAACAACCGCGCCCGGATCGAGCTGATGAACGGGCTGCTGTTCTCCCTGCCCGGGACGCCGGTGCTCTACTACGGCGACGAGATCGGCATGGGGGACAACATCTACCTGGGCGATCGCAACAGCGTGCGGACGCCCATGCAGTGGAGCGCCGACCGGAACGCCGGGTTCTCGCGGGCCAACCCGCAGCAGCTCTACCTGCCCGTCATCATCGACCCCGAGTACACCTACTCGGCCGTCAACGTGGAGGTGCAGCAGGACAACGCCAGCTCGCTGCTGTGGTGGATGCGGCGGCTCATCGCCCTGACCAAGCGCTACAGGGCGTTCGGGCGCGGGAGCATCACCTTCCTCGACCCGGACAACCGGAAGATCCTGGCCTTCCTGCGCGAGTACGAGGACGAGGTCGTCCTGGTCGTCGCCAACCTGTCGCGCTTCGCGGGCTACTGCGAGCTGGATCTGTCGCGGTTCAAGGGGCGCGTGCCCGTGGAGCTGTTCGGGCGGACGCCGATGCCGGCCGTGGGCGACCTGCCGTACCTCCTCACGCTGGCGCCCCACGCCTTCTACTGGCTGTCCCTGGAGACGACGGAGGACGGCGAGCGCCCGTGGGCGATGGGGAGCACCTGGACGCCGGTGGAGATGACCCTGCCCCTGGCGGAGCGCTGGCACGACCTCTTCGAGGACACCTACCGGGCCCGCCTGGAGCGCGCCCTGGAGGGGTTCCTCGAGGGACAGCGGTGGTTCCGTCGCGCCGACGGCGTCGTCCGGGACGTCCGGGTGCGGGCCCAGGTGCGCGTGCCCATGGAGGAGGGGGACGCCTGGCTCCTCATCCTGGGGGTGCAGTTCGTGAAGGGCGAGGAGCAGAGCTATCTCCTGCCCCTGGCCTTCGCGAGCGGCCCGCGCGCCGAGCAGATCCTCCACGGGCACTATCCCGTCGTGGCCCGTCTCCGCCTGGCGTCCGGGACCGAGGGTTTCGTCTACGACGCGGTCGCGGACCCGGACTTCACCGGGCGCCTGCTCGAGCTCTTCGACCGCCGCCACCACGTCCACTCGGGCGGGGCGCGCCTGCACGGAGACCCGACGCCGGTCTTCAAGGAGCTGAGGGACGCCGCGGAGTCCCTGGAGCCGCGCGTGATCCAGACCGAGCGGGCGGACACGGGCGTCGTCTACGGCAACCGCCTGTACCTGAAGGTCATGCGTCGCATCGAGCCCGGGGAGAGCCGCCACGCGGAGATCGTGCGCGCCCTCACGGAGCGCGGCTTCCGGCACGTGCCGCGCCTGGCCGGGGTCCTGATGCACACCCGGGACCGCGGTCCGTCGACCACGCTCGCGGTCCTGCAGGAGTACGTGCCCAACGAGGGCGACGCCCTCCAGTACACCCTGGACAGCCTCCAGGACTACTTCGAGACGCTGCTCATGCGGGGGGCCGCCGAGGGCGCCGCGCCGGAGGCGGGCAGGGCGAGCACCGCCGACAGGATGGACGCCCTGGGCAGCTACCTGGCGTCCGCGGAGCTCCTGGGCCAGCGCCTCGCCGACATGCACCTGGTGCTGGCAGAGGACACGCCCGATCCGGCGTTCCGGCCCGAGCCGTTCTCGAAGCTGTACCAGCGCTCCCTGTACCAGTCGATGCGCAACCTGGTGGGGCGGGTCTTCGACGCGTTGCGCCGGCGCGTGGAGGACCTCCCGGAGGAGGTGTGCGCCGACGCCCGGCGATGCCTGGAGCTCCGGGAGGCGGTCATGGAGCGCCTGCGGGCCGTGACCGGCGACAAGATCGACGCCGTCCGCACGCGCATCCACGGGGATCTGCACCTGGGCGAGGTCCTGCACACCGGCAACGACTTCATCATCACCGGCGTCCTCGAGCACCTCCAGCAGCCGGTGGGAGAGCGGCGCATCAAGCGCTCGCCGCTCCGGGACGTGGCGTCCATGGTGCGCTCGTTCCACTACGCCGCGTACTCGGCCCTGAACCGCCTGGGCGAGCGGGGCCTCGCGGCGGGCCGCTCCGAGGACGATCTCCGGGACCAGGCGGACTTCTGGTACGACGAGGTCCGCGACGCCTTCCTGATGGCGTACCTGGAGCGGGCGGCGGACGCGCCGTTCGTGCCGGCCGACGAGGACGCGACGAACCGCCTGCTCAAGGCCTTCCTCGTGGAGAAGGCCGTCCTGGAGCTTGGACACGAGCTGGAGGAGCGGCCGGAGTGGCTCGTCATCCCGCTCCACGGCCTGTTCGAGATGCTCGGGGAGGTGCGCCATGCGTGAGCGGGAGGCCCTCGAGGACCTGGCGGCGGCGTGGGGCGTCCAGACGTCCTATCGGGACGTGAAGGGCCGCGAGCAGCACGCCTCGCCGGAGGCCCTGATCCGGGTGCTGCAGGCGCTCGGGGCGCGCGTGGACCGGCTCGGGGACGCCCCGGAGGCGCTGCGGGCCCGCAGGCAGCGTGGCTGGCGCGAGATCACCCGGCCCGTGCACGCCGCCTGGGAGGGGGCGCCGGCCTCCCTGGAGGTGCGCCTGCCCGCCGACGCGACCGGGGCCGTGGCGTGCTCGCTGAGCCCGCGGGAGGTGCCCGGCGACGAGGGCCCGGAGCGCTGGACGCGGGACGTCGCCGATCTGCCCGTGTCCGAGCGGGCGGAGGTCGAGGGCGTCGCGTACGTGTCGCGCACCCTGCGCCTGCCCCGGGACCTGGCCGTGGGCTACTGGGACGTCACCCTGGAGACGCCGGCGGGCGAGGCCGGCGGTCTGCTGGTCGTGGCGCCTCGGACGGCGATGCCGCCGACGCGATACTGGCCGTCGGATCGGACCTGGGGCGTCTTCCTGCCCCTGTACGCGCTGCCGACGCGGCGCGGCCTGGGCGTGGCGAACCTGTCGGACCTGGGCGACCTCATGGCGTGGGTCCACGACCTGGGCGGCTCCGTCGTGGGGACGCTGCCCCTGTCGGCCGCGTTCCTCCGCGAGCCCTTCGAGCCGAGCCCGTACGCCCCGGCGAGCCGCCTGTTCTGGAACGAGGCCTACCTGGACCTCGACCGGGCGCCGGAGCTGGCGACGAGCCCGGAGGCCCGCGAGGCGCTGGACCGCGCGCGGGCGGAGGTGGACGCCGCCGGCCTGTCCGAGACGGCGCACGTGCGGTGGCGGGAGATCTACGGCCCGCAGCGGGGCGTGCTCCGCGAGCTGTCCCGGGTCTTCTTCGAGGGTGGCGGCGAGGCGCTGCCCGAGTTCCGGCGCTTCTGCGAGCTGGTTCCCATGGTCGGCGACTACGCCCGGTTCCGGGGGGCCACCGAGGCGCAGGGCCGGTCCTGGCACGGCTGGCCCGAGCGCATGAAGCGCGGCGATCTGCGGGAGGGCGACTGGGACGAGGAGGAGCGGAGGCTCCAGCTCTACGCGCAGTACCTGGCCCACGAGCAGCTCCGGGAGCTGGGCCGGCGCGGGCGCGACCGGGGCGGCGTGGGGCTGTACATGGACCTGCCGCTGGGCGCGCACCCGGACAGCTTCGACCTGTGGCGCTGGCAGGACACCTTCGCCCTGGACATGAGCCTCGGCGCCCCGCCGGACCTGGTGTTCTCGGGCGGGCAGTCGTGGGGCCTGCCGCCGCTGGCCCCGGAGCGCCTGCAGCAGACCCGCTACGAGTACGTCGTGGAGAGCTTCCGGGCCCAGATGCGCTACGCGACCGTCATGCGCCTGGACCACGTGATGGGGCTCCACCGGCAGTTCTGGGTCCCGTCGGGCATGTCGCCCACGCAGGGGGTGTACGTCCGGCACAATCCGGAGGTGATGTACGCGATCCTCTGCCTGGAGTCGCGGCGCGAGGGCTGCGTGCTCATCGGCGAGGACCTGGGGACGGTCCCCGGCGAGGTGCGCCACGCCATGGCGGAGCACGGGCTCCGGCGCATGTTCGTGGCCCAGCTCGAGGTGCAGCCGGAGCCGGAGCCGGCTCTGCCGCCGGTCCCGGAGGGCGCGGTCGCCAGCATCGGCACCCACGACATGCCGCCCTTCGCCGCCTGGTGGGAGGGGCTGGACATCGACGATCGCACGGACCTCGGGCTGTACGACGAGGCGGAGCGCGCCGACGAGCACGCCGCGCGGAAGGCCAGGCGGGAGGCGCTCGTGCGCTTCCTCGAGGCGGAGGGCCTGCTGGGCGAGGACACGTCGGTGGTGGAGGTCCTCCGGGCGGTGCATCGCCGCTTCGCGGAGGGCGACGCGGGCACGGTCCTGGTGAACCTGGAGGACCTGTGGCTCGAGCGCGAGCCGCAGAACGTCCCCGGCACGTGGCGCGAGCGGCCGAACTGGGTGCGGCGGGCCAGGATGGGGGTCGACGACATGCGCCGCGATCCCGGGATCCGGGAGGCCCTGCGCGCCATCGACCGACTGCGACGAGGGGAGGGAGGGGCATGACGGAGACCATCGCCGATCGCCGGCCGGCCGTGGGCGCCGTGCTCCTGGGGGACGGCTCGTGCCGCTTCCGGGTGTGGGCGCCCTTCGTGGAGCGGGTGGAGGTGCACCTCCTGGAGCCCCGGGATCGACTCGTCCCCATGGAGCGGGACGACCCGGGCTATCACGAGGTCGTCCTGGACGACGTGGGGGCCGGCGCGCGCTACCTGTATCGCCTGGACGGCGGGGACGAGCGGCCCGACCCGGCCTCGAGGCTGCAGCCCGAGGGCGTCCACGGCCCGTCGGAGGTGGTGGATGCGGACTTCCCGTGGACCGACGAGGCGTGGCGCGGGGTGCCCCTGGAGGACCTGATCACCTACGAGCTCCACGTGGGGACGTTCAGCGACGAGGGGACGTTCGCGGGGGCCATCGCGCACCTGGACGAGCTCGCGGACCTGGGGGTTACCGCCGTGGAGGTGATGCCCGTCGCCCAGTTCCCCGGCGAGCGCAACTGGGGCTACGACGGCGCCTGCCCCTTCGCGGTGCAGGTGAGCTACGGCGGGCCGGTCGGCTTCAAGCGCTTCGTGGACGCCTGCCACGCGCGCGGCCTCGCGGTGATCCTGGACGTGGTCTACAACCACCTGGGCCCGGAGGGGAACTACCTGGGGCAGTACGGGCCCTACTTCACGGACCGCTATCACACGCCGTGGGGCGACGCCGTGAACTTCGACGGGCCGGGCAGCGACGAGGTCCGGGCGTACTTCATCCAGCACGCGCTCCAGTGGGTGGACGAGTTCCACGTGGACGCGCTGCGGCTGGACGCGGTCCACGCCATCGTCGACGAGAGCGCGCGGACCTTCCTCCAGGAGCTGGGCGAGGCCGTGCACCGGCGCGCGGAGGCGCTGCGGCGGTCCGCGTACCTCATCGCCGAGAGCGACGCCAACGACGTGCGGCTGGTCCGGCGGCGCACGCTGGGGGGCTGTGGCCTGGACGCCCAGTGGGCCGACGACCTCCACCACGCCCTGCACGCGCTGCTGACCGGCGAGGACGACGGCTACTACCGGGACTTCGGGGAGATCGACCACCTGGCGAGGGCGCTCCGCGACGGCTACACCTACACCGGGCAGTACTCCGTCCACCGGGGGCGGCGGCACGGGAGCGACGCCGCGCCCATCCCGGCCCGGCGCTTCGTGGTGTGCGCGCAGAACCACGACCAGGTGGGCAACCGGATGAAGGGCGAGCGGCTGAGCACGCTGGTGTCCTTCGAGCACCTCAAGCTGGCGGCGGCGACGGTGCTGCTGTCGCCGTACCCGCCGCTCGTCTTCATGGGCGAGGAGTACGGCGAGACGGCGCCGTTTCCGTACGTCATCGACCACGGCGATCCGGACCTGGTCGAGGTGGTCCGGGAGGGGCGGCGCGAGGAGTTTGCCGCGTTCCGCTGGGCGGGAGAGCCGCCGGATCCCTACGACCCGGCGACGTTCGCGTCCGCGAAGCTGGACCGCTCCCGCATCGACGACGGCCAGCACGGCCGCCTCCACGCCCTGTACAAGGAGCTGATCCGGCTGCGGCGGACGGCGCCGGCGCTGCGGCATCCCGACAAGCGGCGCGCCGAGGTGCGCGGCCTGGAGCCGAACCGCTGCGTGGTCCAGCGCCGCAGCTTCGGCGACCAGCAGGCGTTCATCCTGCTCCACTTCGACGACGGCCGCCCGCGCGTGGATCTGTCGCTCCCGGAGGGGCGCTGGGACCTCGTGCTGGACACGGCCCATCCGCGGTGGGGCGGACCCGGCTCGTCGCTCCCGGTCGAGCTGACCTCGGAGGGCGAGGTCGTCCTGGAGCCGGCCCCGTGGTCTGCTGCGCTGTACACGGCCCCCGCCGGGGAGGTCCCATGAGTGGCGAGCGATACGTGTGCGTCCACGGCCACTTCTACCAGCCCCCGCGGGACAACCCGTGGCTGGAGGCCGTGGAGGTCCAGGACTCGGCCTACCCGTTCCACGACTGGAACGCGCGCATCACCGCGGAGTGCTACGGCCCCAACGCCACGTCGCGGATCCTGGACGGCGACGGGCGCATCATCGACATCGTCAACAACTACGGCTGGATGAGCTTCAACTTCGGGCCCACCATCCTGAGCTGGCTCGAGCGCCACGAGCCCGACGTGTACGACGCCATCCTGCGCGCCGACGACGAGAGCCGGGAGCGCTTCGGCGGGCACGGCTCGGCCATGGCGCAGGCGTACAGCCACCTCATCATGCCCCTGGCCAACGATCGGGATCGGCAGACCCAGGTGCGCTGGGGAGTGCGGGACTTCGTCCATCGGTTCGGGCGACGCCCCGAGGGCATGTGGCTGCCGGAGACGGCCGTCGACCTGGCGACCCTGGAGGCGCTGGTCGACCACGAGATCCGCTTCACCATCCTGGCGCCGCACCAGGCCAGGCGCGTGCGGCGGCTCGGCGAGAAGCGGTGGCACGACGTGGAGGGCTCGCGCATCGATCCCCGCCGGGCGTACGTCCAGAGGCTGCCGTCGGGTCGGGAGATCGCCCTGTTCTTCTACGACGGGCCCGTGTCCCAGTCGATCGCCTTCGATCGGCTGCTCCACAGCGGCGAGCGCTTCGCGGACCGCCTCATGGACACCTTCGACGAGGGCGTGGAGGAGCCGCTTTTGTGCCACGTGGCCACCGACGGGGAGACCTACGGCCACCACCACCACCACGGGGAGATGGCGCTCACCTGGGCGCTCCAGCACATCGAGCAGGACCGGGAGGCGGACATCATCAACTACGCCGCGTTCCTGGAGCGGCACCCGCCCGCGTGGGAGGTGGACATCCTGGAGGACACCTCCTGGAGCTGCGTGCACGGGGTGGAGCGGTGGCGCTCGGACTGCGGCTGCAGCTCGGGCGGCTATCCGCACTGGGATCAGGCCTGGCGCGCGCCGCTGCGGGAGGCGCTCGACTGGCTGCGGGACGCGATCGCCCCGAGCTTCGAGGAGCGGGCCGGGGCGCTGCTGACCGATCCCTGGGCGGCGCGGGACGAGTACATCGACGTGGTCCTCGACCGCTCGGAGGAGAGCCTGGCGCGGTTCTTCGGGCAGCACGCCTCCCGGGATCTGCGCGAGGCCGAGCGCGTGGAGGCCCTGAAGCTCCTGGAGATGCAGCGCCACGCCATGCTCATGTACACGAGCTGCGGCTGGTTCTTCGACGAGCTGTCGGGCATCGAGACGACCCAGGTCGTCCACTACGCCGGACGCGTGGTGCAGCTCAGCCACGAGATGCTGGGCGACGGCGTGGAGGAGGGCTTCCTGGAGCGCCTCGCCGAGGCGAAGAGCAATCTGCCGGAGCACGGCGACGGTCGCCGCATCTACGAGGAGTGGGTGCGCCCCGCGGCCCTGGACCTGCGGCGCGTCGGCGCGCACTACGCCATCAGCTCCCTGTTCGAGCCGATGGACGAGGGGGCGGAGGTCTTCTGCTACCTGGTCGACGACGAGGACCGGGCCACGCGCTCGGCCGGCGCGGCGAAGATGGCCACGGGCCGGGCGCGCATCATGTCGGAGGTCACGAGGGAGTCCGGCGAGTTCCGCTACGCCGTGCTCCACCCGGGGGATCACAACGTCGCCGGCGCTGTGTGGCCCACCAAGGTCTTCGAGCCCGAGGACGCGTTCTGGTCGGGCCTGGTCGCAGCCTTCGAGCGCGGCGAGTTCCCGGAGTTCATCCGGGCCCTGGACCGGGCCTGGGACGGCGAGGTCTTCACGACGCGCTCCCTGTTCCGGGACCAGCAGCGCAAGGTCGTCGACCACATCCTGACCTCCACCCTCGAGGAGGCCGAGGCGACCTACCGCCAGCTCTATCACCACCGGGCGCCGCTGATGCGCTTCCTCGCGCATCTGGGCATCCCGCAGCCCCGGAGCCTCCAGGCCGCGGCGGAGATCGTGCTGAACCACGACATGCGGCACCTGGTGGAGTCGGAGGTGCCCGACCCGGAGGCGCTCCAGGCCCTGATGTCGGAGGCGGACGAGAGCGGCGTCCGGCTCGACCAGCCCGGCCTGGCCTTCGCCGTCCGGAAGAACCTGGAGCGGGTCGCGCGGTGCTTCGTCGAGGACCCGGCGCGGATCACCCTGCTGGAGGTCTTCCGGACCCTGGTGGACCTGGCGCACACCCTGCCGGGGGAGGTGGACCTCCGGGAGCCGCAGAACGTGTGCTTCGACATCGTACAGAGCCTGTACCCCGGCTGGCGCGAGCGCGCCGAAGAGGGCGACGAGGCCGCCGGGGAGTGGGTCGAGGCCATGAACCGGCTGAGCGAGGCGCTCGGCGTCGCCGTTCCGACCGAATGACCCCGGGAGAGCCCCCCATGCGAATCCCCGCCAGCACGTATCGTCTGCAGCTCTCGCCGGAGTTCACGCTCCGCGACGCCCGCGACCTCCTGCCGTACCTGGAGGCCCTCGGCGTGACGGACGTCTACCTCTCGCCGATCCTGGCCCCGCGGCCCGGCAGCGATCACGGCTACGACGTGGCGGACGCCACGCGCCTCAACCCGGCGCTTGGTACCGACGAGGACCTGGAGCGCCTGGCGCGGGATCTCCGCGAGCGGGACATGGGGTTGCTGCTGGACATCGTGCCGAACCACATGGCCGCGTGCGGGGCGAACCCGTGGTGGCGGGACGTGCTGCGGTGGGGCCGCGGGTCGCGCCACGCGCACTGGTTCGACATCGACTGGGAGCCGGGGTGGCCGGGGACGAGCGGCCGGGTGATGGTGCCGCTGCTCGGCGACCACTACGGCGCGATCCTGGACCGCGGCGAGCTCCGGTTGGCCTGGGAGGCGGGCGAGTTCGTGGTGCGCTACTGGGAGCACGCCTGGCCCCTGACGCCGCCGTCCTGCGCCGCGCTGGTGCGGGAGGGCCTGGACGACCTCAACGCGCCGGCCGAGGTGGTCCGAGAGCTCGAGGACGTGGCGGACGCCCTGGAGGCCTCCTCGCCGGAGGCGCAGCACCCCGCCGACGACGCGCTCGAGACCCTGGCGACGCTGCTGGACGCGCACCCGGGGGTGGCGGACCACCTGGAGGAGACCCTGTCGCGCGTGCAGGGGGACGCGGCCCGGATGGACGCCCTCCTGGAGCGGCAGTACTGGCGCCTGGCCTACTGGAAGATGGGCCCCCACGAGATCAACTACCGGCGCTTCTTCAACGTCGCCGACCTGGTGGGCGTGCGCGTGGAGGTGCCGGAGGTCCGCGCCGCGACCCACGCGCGCGTCCTGCAGATGGTGGAGGAGGGCGCGGTCACGGGCCTGCGGATCGACCACATCGACGGCCTGCACGACCCGCGGGGCTACCTGGACTGGCTCGCGGACCGGGTGCGGCGGCTGTCCGGCGAGGAGGAGCCCTATCTCCTGGTGGAGAAGATCCTGAGCGGCAACGAGGACCTCCCCGGGGAGTGGCCCGTGGCGGGGACCACCGGCTACGACTTCCTGAACGTGGTCAACGGCGTGTCCCTGGCGCCGCTCGGGCTCGAGGCCCTGGACGACGTCTACGCGCGCTTCACGGGGATCACGGCGCCCTTCGAGGCCATCGTCCGGGAGGGGCAGCGCTTCGTCATCCGCAGCCTCTTCGACGGCGACGCCACGCGGCTCGCGACCCGGCTGACGGCCCTGGCGCGGCGGGACAGGGCGGCCCGGGACGTGGCCTTCGCGGAGCTTCGGGCCGTCCTGGTGGAGGTGTCGGCGGCCCTGCCGGTCTATCGCACCTACATCTGCCAGGCGGACCCGGCGGCCGTGAACGAGCGCGACCGGGCGTACGTGGAGGGGGCGGTGGCGAGCGGCCGTCGGAGCACGCCGTCGCTGGACCCCGCAGCGTGGGACTTCCTGCGGCGGGTGCTGCTCCTGGACGTGGACGAGGCCCTGCGGCCGGACGCGCTCGAGTTCGTCCAGGCGTGGCAGCAGTTCACGCCGCCGGTGATGGCGAAGGGCATCGAGGACACGTCCCTGTACGTCTACAACCGGCTCATCTCCCTGAACACGGTGGGCGGCGAGCCGGATCACCCGGAGATCTCGCTCCGGGAGTTCCACCGCATCAACGCCGAGCGGCGCGAGCGCTGGCCCGGAGCCATGAGCGCCAGCGCCACCCACGACGCCAAGCGCGGCGAGGACGTCCGGGCGCGGCTGAACGTCCTCAGCGAGCTCCCCGAGGAGTGGGAGGCGCACATCCGGCGGTGGGCGAAGTGGAACGATCGCCACGCCCGCCAGGCGAGCGGCCACCGGGTGCCGCACCCCAACGAGGAGATCCACATCTACCAGACCCTGGTGGGGGCCTGGCCGACGGAGGAACACGAGGCCCGGGACTTCCGCCCGCGCCTGCGGGACTACCTGATCAAGTCCGCGCGGGAGGCCAAGCTGTTCACCTCCTGGCACGACACGGATCCGGCCCACGAGGAGGCGCTCCTGGCCTTCACGGACGCCATCCTGGAGCCCGGGTCGGACAACCGCTTCCTGCAGGACATGCTGGAGCTGCAGGAGCGCATCGCCTGGTACGGGCACATGAACGGGCTGGCGGCGCTGGTGCTCCAGATGGCGTCGCCCGGCGTGCCGGACCTCTACCAGGGCAGCGAGCTGTGGAACCTGAACCTGGTGGACCCGGACAACCGCCGCCCCGTGGACTACGAGCGCCGCGCGCGGGTCCTCGCGGAGCTGGAGGAGGAGCCGTCCGCCGAGGAGGTGACGCGCCTGCTCCGGAACTGGCACGACGGCCACGTCAAGCTGCTCGTCACGGCGCGGGCCCTGCGGATGCGTCGCGCGCGGCGGGACCTCTTCCTGTGCGGGAGCTACGAGCCCCTCCGGGCGGAGCGACCCTTCAGGACCCACGTCTGCGCCTTCGCCCGTCGTCACGAGGGCGACTGGCTCCTCGCCGCGGTGCCGCGGCACGTGACCCGCCTGTGCGAGCCCGGGCGCCCGCCCCTGGGCGAGGGCACCTGGCGCGACACGCTGCTGCCGCTGCCCGCCGACGCCCCCACCGAGTGGCGCGATCTGCTCACGGGCGAGACCCGCACCGCGGTCCTCGAGGAGGCCCACCCGTCCCTCCCCCTCGCCGAGGTGTTCGGCACGGCCCCGGTCGCGCTGCTGGAGCCGGTCGAATAGCGCCGTCGAATCTCTACCTGATGGGGCGCCGTCGTCCTCGCCTGTCGAGCATACACATGCTCCCCAGTCCGAAAGGGCTCGCGCCAAGGCGCCAAGCCGCAAAGGCGCGGAGAACATGGGGAAGATTCAGTAGGACAGCCGTCCCCGGCGGTCATTTCCCGAGTCGCTCCCGACAGCACCGGTACGCTGTGCCCGGTGGGCCCGACCACGGCCACGACCACGTGGCACGGCGCTCGCGGCGGCCGGGACTTCACAAAGAAAAAGGGCGGAGCCCGGAGGCCCCGCCCTTCGACGTCTCAGGACGTCAATGGCCTACCAGCGGCCGCGACCACCGCCGCCACCGCCGCGCGGGCCGCGACCACCGCCGCCGCCGCCGCGCTTCTCGTGGGCCTCGTTCACGCGGATGCTCCTGCCGTCGAGGCTGGAGCCGTCCATCTTCGCCATGGCCTCGTCGGCCGCGGCCGGGTCCTCGAAGGTGACGAACCCGAACCCGCGGGAGCGGCCCGTCTCACGGTCCGTGATCACCGCGGCGTCGGACACGTCGCCGTACGCCTCGAACGCCTCGCGGAGGCTGTGATCATCGGTGTCCCAGCTCAGACCGCCCACAAACAACTTCTTCGACATGCTCGCTCTCTCTTGATCGAGGTGGCGGCTTCACCGCGCCTCGCTGTTCGGACGAATGGCGTCCGATTCCATGACGCGGACATCCATTGGCCGCGTCGCACAAGGTCCCATGAACCACATCCCTGGGACGATGGGAAGTGAACACCCCCCTTTTTCGTCTATTCCCCGTTATCCTGGGGACACGCACGACGAGGAGGAGCCATGACCATCCTGGCCGCCACCGATCTGTCCGAGCAGTCCCGCCGAGCGCTCGTCCTGGCCGCGTGGACCGCCCGGCGACGCGGGCATGCGCTGCGCGTGCTCCACGTGGGCGAGCAGCGCGGGCAGCCCCGGGAGTGGCGGGATCTCCTGAGCGCAGTGGGCCAGGTCGGGGCCCTGGCGGACGTGGAGTCCCGGGCCCGAGAGGCGCTGGGGCCGCGCCTCGAGGCCTTCTGCGAGGCGGCCCTCGCGGAGTCCCCCGATCAGCTCCGCCTGACCCGCGCCGTCCGGGTCGGGGAGCCCGCCGACGAGATCCTGGTGGAGGCGGCCGAGGTCGGGGCGCGGATGATCTTCTGCGGGTTGACCGGCCGCGGGGCCTTCCGGGAGCTGCTGGTGGGGAGCACCACGAGCCGGCTCGTCCGGGAGAGCGACGTCCCCGTCTGTATGGTGCCACGCGCCGCGGAGGCCGCCGGGGTGCGGACCATCCTCGCGCCCGTGGACCTGTCGGACTGCAGCCTGCAGAGCCTCCGCATGGCGCTGGAGCTGGCCCGCGACCTCACGGCGCGGGTGGTGCTCCTCCACGCGCTCACGCTCCCCGACGTGCGCGTCCACGACGAGATGTCCGTCATCGTGGACCGGGAGTCGGAGCAGCAGGCGAGGCGTCGGCGCATGGAGGAGGTCGCGACGTTCCTCCACGACGCGGGCGTGGGCCGGGACGCCTTCGCGGACGTGGACCTGCAGCGCGGCCCGGCGGACGAGGCGATCCTCGAGTCGGCCCACCGCCACGGCGCCGACCTCGTGTGCATGGGGACCCACGGACACCGGGGGCTCCACAAGCTCTTCCTGGGCAGCACCACCGAGAAGGTGCTACGTCGCTCCTCCGTGCCGGTGTTGACCGTGCGCGCGGAGTCCGGCGGGGAGCGATGACGGGAGAGCGGATCGTCCTGGAGAGGCGGCCCCGGAAGGGCCACGAGATCGAGGTGCGGATCACGGCGCTGGACCGCCGCGGCGACGGCACCGCGCCGTTCCCCTGCCTTTTGGGGCCGCAGCGGGAGCCCCGGACCTACACGGCGGTCGTGCCGCGGGCGGTGCCGGGCGACAGGGTCCGGGCGGTGGTGACCAAGGGGCGCGGCAAGCGGATGGTGGCGCGCCTCCTGGAGGTCCTCGAACCCTCCCCCGAGCGGGTGGAGCCGCGATGCCCCCACTTCGGCGTGCCCGGCGAGGACGGCCGCGGCTGCGGTGGGTGCACGCTGCAGGCCCTCGGCTACGAGGCCCAGCTCGCCGCCAAGGTGGGGCTCGTGCGCCGGCTCCTCGAGCAGGGCGGTCACGACCCCGGGGTCCTGCGGCCCGCCGTCGGCATGGACGACCCGTGGCACTATCGCAACAAGATGGAGTACAGCTTCGGCTGGGACGGGCAGGGCCGCTACGCCCTGGGGCTCCACCCGAGCGGCTATCGGCACGACGTCCTGCGCCTGGAGACGTGCTCCCTGGAGTCTCCGGAGTCCGCCGCGCTGCTCGTCGCGATGCGCGAGTGGGCCGAGTCCCACGGGATCCCGCCGTTCAAGCCGGCGCGCGGCGAGGGCTTCCTCCGGACCCTCACCATCCGCGAGGGCAAGCACACCGGCGAGCGCATGGTGGAGCTGACGACCACCCACGACCCGACGGCGCCCATGGACGGGGCCGACGTCGCCGCCGGGGACATCGCGCGCTCCTGGCTGGAGGCCCTGCTGCGCTTTTCGGAGGAGCGCGGCGTGGCGGTGACCAGCGCCTGGTGGACCCGGCAGCGCGCGGTCCGCGGCGAGCCGACGACCTTCCTGGAGCAGCACCTGCACGGCAGCCGGGTCCTGCGCGAGGAGCTCCACCTCCCGGGGCTGCGGCCGCTGCACTTCGAGATCCACCCGCGGGCCTTCTTCCAGCCGAGCACCCGCCAGGCGGAGATCCTCTACGACCACGTGGTGCGGGCGGCCGGGCTCGACCGGGCGCCGCAAGCCCAGGTGCTCGACCTGTACTGCGGCACCGGGACCATCGGGCTGTGCCTGGCGCCGTTCGCGCGCCACGTGACCGGCGTCGAGCTTCAGCCGGACTCGGTCGTGAACGCGCGGGACAACGCGACGCTGAACCGCATCGACAACGTGACCTTCCACGTGGGCGACGTGGGCGAGGTGCTCGAGGAGCAGGGCCTCGCCCGCCCGGGCGCCGCGGACCTCGTCGTGGTCGATCCGCCCCGAGCCGGACTCCGCCAGGACGCCCGGGAGCACCTGGCCACGCTCGCCGCCCCGCGGATGGTCTACGTGTCGTGCAACCCCGCGGCCCTCACCGAGGACCTGGCCGCCCTGCGCGAGGCGGGGTGGTCGGTGGAGTCGATCCAGCCCATCGACCAGTTCCCGCAGACCGCCCACATCGAGAACGTCGCGGTGCTGGAGCGGGCCTGATGCGGTGGGGTCAAACCTACTCACTTTTCATTTTTCGGCCGGGCGACCGCCGGGGACGGCTGTCCTGGTGCATCTCGTCGGCGTGCCGGCCTGTCGATAGTTCAC
>JBNJGB010000001.1:0-27135 GCA_051747385.1 Myxococcota bacterium | reverse complement strand
TCACGTCTCGCCGAGAGCCGGTGAGACGTGGACTTGGTCGAATCGCCTCGTCACCTCGGCCTCCGAGCAGGCAAGGGCAAGGGCAAGGGCAAAGGCAAGTGTGGCGGGGTCAAACCTACTCACTTTTCATTTTTCGGCCGGGCGACCGCCGGGGACGGCTGTCCTGGTGCATCTCGTCGGCGTGCCGGCCTGTCGATAGTTCACGTCTCGCCGAGAGCCGGTGAGACGTGGACTTGGTCGAATCGCCTCGTCACCTCGGCCTCCGAGCAGGCAAGGGCAAGGGCAAGGGCAAAGGCAAGGGGGCTCCGCTTCGCTCCGCCCAAGCGAAGTGCAGGGGGGATGCGGTGGGGTCAAACCTACTCACTTTTCATTTTTCGGCCGGGCGACCGCCGGGGACGGCTGTCCTGGTGCATCTCATCGGCGTGCCGGCCTGTCGATTGTTCACTTCTCGCCGAGAGCCGGTGAGACGTGGACGTGGTCGAATCGCCTCGTCACCTCGGCCCCCGAGCAGGCAAGGGCAAGGGCAAGGGCAAAGGCAAGGGGGCTCCGCTTCGCTCCGCCCAAGCGAAGTGCAGGGGGGCGGCGATCCTGCCAGGGCAGCCGTCGGGGGCTCGGCGCCCGGGCGGCAGGACCGCCGCCCCTCCGTGCTCGGGGGGGCGGGAGCCTAGCCGAGAGGCTCGAACCGCCCCTGGAAGAAGCGGAGGCGCTCCGGCTCGTAGACGAACTGGAGGCCGCCGATGTCGTCGCGGCGCTCGTACAGGCGGATGATGCCGTCGGCCACCGCGCGGAGGTGATCGTCGGTGTAGACGCGCCGGGGCAGGGTCAGCCGCACCAGCTCGAGGGCCGGCCGGTGGTTCTGGCCCGTCTCCGGGTTGCGCCCCTTGCTGACGTTGCCGCGCTCCATGGCCCGCACGCCGGTCTCGATGTAGATCTCGGCGGCGAGGCGCTGGGACGGGAACTCGTCTTGGTCCAGATGCGGCAGGAAGCGCTTGGCGTCCAGGAAGATGGCGTGGCTCCCGGGCGGGGTCACGATGGGCACGCCGCCCTCGGCGAGCATCTGGCCCAACAGCGCCGTCTGGCGGATGCGGTTGGAGAGGTAGCGGTCCTCCAGCATCTCCCGCACGCCCAGGGTCATGGCCGCGAGGTCGGCCGGGGGGAGGCCGCCGTCGGTGACGTTGCCCTCGTAGACGCGCAGGCGCTCCTGGGCGCGCTCGGCCAGGTCGTCGTCGTCGCGGAAGGCCAGGACGCCGCCCATGTTGATGAGGAAGTCCTTCTTGCCGCTGACGGTGCAGCCGTCGCCGTAGAGCATCATCTCCCGGAGGATGTCGCGCACCGGCGTGTCGGCGTAGCGCGGGTCGTGGCGCTGGATCATGGAGGCGTTCTCGGCGACTCGCGTGGCGTCGAAGAACACCTTGATGCCCCGCTTGGAGCACCACGCGTACACGTCGCGCATGTTGTCCATGCCGATGGGCTGGCCGCCGGCCAGGTTCACCGAGTGCTCGAAGGACACGTACGCGATCTTGTCGGCGCCGTGCTCCCGGACCAGGGCGTCGAGCTTGGCCAGGTCGATGTTGCCCTTCCAGGGGTACTCGCTCCGGGGGTCGTGGGCCTCGTCGACGATGACGTCCACGAAGATGCCGCCCGCCAGCTCCTGGTGGAGCTTCGTCGTCGTGAAGTACATGTTGCCGGGGACCAGCTGGCCCTCGCCGATGGCGATCTCGCTCAGGATCTGCTCGGCGGCGCGGCCCTGGTGCGTGGGCAGGATGTGCTCGTAGCCGAAGACCTCCCGCAGCGTCTCGGTGAAGGCCTGGTACTGCTCGCTGTACGCCACGGACGGGCGCGCGCCCTCGAAGGCGGCCCACTGATCCGTGCTCATGGCCGCCGTGCCGCTGTCCGTCAGCAGGTCGATGGTCACGTCCTCGGAGCGGAGCAGGAAGGTGTTCCAGCCCGCCTCCTCCATGGCGCGCTTCCGCCCCTCGCGGTCCAGGTGGCCGACGCGCTCGATGGTGTGGATGACGTACGGGGCGGCGTCGAACTCGTACGGCTCCAGGTCGGCGAACGTCCAGCGATAGCGCACCTGGTCGCGCCACCGGGCGGCGGCGACCTCCTCCAGCGGCGGGATGCGATCGCGCTGGCGATACAGGGAGATGACGGCGTCGGCGACCTGGTCGAGCTGGCGGTTGGTCATCACCAGGCGCGGGATCTGGACGGGGAGCAGGTTGTCCCGGTCCAGCATGCCGGTCGCCACCGCGCGCACGCCGGAGGTGAGGTACAGCGCTGCCGACAGGGTGTCCTTGGCGTGCGCCTTCACGTGGGGCAGGAACTCGTCCGCGAGGATGTAGGCGCCGTCGCAGCCGCGGTCCAGCGGCACGCCCGCCTGCCGGAGGCGCGCCGTGAAGCGCTCCGCCTGGCCCATGATCCACTGGGCCTCGGCGTCGCGGGTCATCTCGTGGAGCCCGCGCGCGAAGACCTCCATGGTGCGGCCGGCCATGCCGCCGTAGGTGTGCAGGCCCTCGTAGACCACCACGTCGTTCATGAACCGCTCGTGGCGCGCCGTGTCCTCCGTCGCCAGGAACGCGCCCACGTTGGTGCGGGCGTCCTGGGCTCCGTCCATCTGCAGGACGTGGCACGTGCAGGCCATCTCCTTCACCAGCTCCGCGATCGTGTGGTGGCGCAGGCCGTGTTCGTGCCGCTGGAGGTACCAGGCGTTCTCCACCACTCGGGAGGCGTCGAACACCAGGGGCACGTCGTAGCGGTCCACCAGCGCCCGGGCGGCGCGGAGGTTCTCCAGCGACACCGGATAGTGGGCGTCGGCGAAGGCCTCGACGAAGAGCAGCGCGACGCCGCCGTCCTTCAGCATCCCCTCGAGCTTGTCCAGGTCCACGTCGCCGGTGAACGTGCCCTCGGCGTGGTCGCGGATGTCCGGGACCGCCACGCCGCGCGGCACCAGGCCGTCGCGCACGTTGAGCCCGTTGGAGGCGAAGGCCTTCCCGTCGGGGACCATGGTGGACACGAGGAGCTTCAGGCAGCCGAGCAGGTTGTGGGTCGGGCAGACGTGGTCGGGGCCGAAGACCTCCTCGATGGCCATGCCGAGGGCCTCGAAGTTCCGGGCGCCCGCGTAGGCCTCGTCTCCGACCAGTATGCCCGCGAGCTGCTCCTGGCTCTGGGCGCTGCTGCCCCACGACACCATGTCGAAGGTCACCTGCGCCGGCGTCAGACGCAGCACGTTGAAGGCCGCGTCCATGAGGTGCCTCTTCCGAGCCGTCGGGGACGGGAACGCCGCCCGGCGCACCGTCTTGATCTTGAAGGGCTCGTGCTTCGGCATCCAGTCGCTCATCGATCCACTCCCCTGCTCCGGACGTACGGGGTCGCAGCCTGGCCGCGACCCGCCGCCGTGCGGCCTAGCAAGGA
This sequence comes from Myxococcota bacterium, assembly GCA_051747385.1. Taxonomy (GTDB): domain Bacteria; phylum Myxococcota_A; class UBA9042; order PHBI01; family JACKFB01; genus JBNJGB01. The sequence goes on along the minus strand of JBNJGB010000001.1, from coordinate 23,724 downwards.
GCCTGCCAGCCGGCGCGGAGGCGCGAAGGCACGCGGCGCGCGGCCCGTTCGGGTAAAGTGGCGGTGGGATTTGACACGGCGTTTTCACTCGTATTGGGTTATATGGCCCTGTCTGGCCGGGCGTGGACAAGCCGACCGCTGGTGGGTAGACGAGCGGCGATGCCTGTCCATCATGCACATCCCGGGGAGGTGGCCTCGTGGTCGTGGTCGTGGTCGTCGGCGTGGACGTGGACGTGGACGATTGCCTCCCGCCGGCATGGCCGCTGGGGGAGCAGGGGTGTCCGCCGTCCCCGGCGACGGTGGCCATCTCCTGTCCCGACGCCACCGTCCTCCGGGGCGTCGACGCAGTGCCCGGCGCGTCGACCACGACACGTCCACATCCACGTCCCGTCGGCGCTCGCCGACTCGCGGCTGATCGATAGGCGGTGATGCACCCCGACGGCGTCCTGGCGCACGAGGAGTACAACCTCCGTTCGACCCGTCACCTCGGGCGCCGGGACGTGGCCTTCGTGCCGTCCCGGGGCGACCCGCGGCACGTCCTCTTCGGGGTCTTCGTCCGCCTCGGCGCCGGACCGTGTGGAGGTGGCCTTCCTGCGCCGGTACTCGTGGAGCCTCTCCCTGCTGGACGCCGCGGCTGCGCTCCGGGAGCCGCATACGCTGCTCCGGAGCAAGCTGACGCTCGTGCTGGCCATCCTCGAGGCGGACTCGGCCGCGTCAGACACTCCACGTGTGGTCGTATGGTCCCGGGCCGGTCGGGAGCGGCGACCCGGCTTCGATGCGGAGTCGATCCCGCCGATTGTGCCTGACTCGGAGGCGGGCTTCTGGTATGCAGCCACCACGGGGGCTTCCGTTCGGAAGTCCTTGATAATGAATGTCTATTGGCACTTGCCAGGCGGTTGGTCCTGCTATGGATACGCCCGACCCAGCCCTCCCTCTGGAGCCGCTCGAGTGGCCCGCGGACGACGAGCGCGCTCGCGCATGCCTCCGCGCGCTGGCGAGCTGCGCCGGCGCCGCCAACGACGACTCGGCTTCGGTGCTCCAGGCGCTCGACCTGGCCATGGACGCGGTGATCGTCGTCGACAGGGATCGCCGCATCCTCTACGCCAACACCGGAGCCACGGAGCTGACGGGCTATGAGCGCGCCGATCTCCTCGGTCGGAGCTGCACGGAGGGCCTCCGCTTCGTCACGTGCGCGAAGCGGTGCGCGCTGTTCGACGACGAGATGATCTGTCGCCGCCAGTGCACCATGCGCACCAAGAGCGGCGGCGACCTCGTGGTGCTCAAGAACGCTCGCGTCCTGCGGGACCAGGAGGGGCGGGTCGTCGGCGGCATCGAGAGCCTCCAGGGGCTGCGCGAGATCCTGGAGCCGAGCGGAGGTCCGTCGGAGGACGTCCGCCGCTCGACCCGGCGTGCGCTCCTCGAGGCCTTCGCGGGCTCCCTCGACGAGGCCGTGCTCGCCGTGGACGAGACCGGACGCATCGCCGCGGCCTCCCCGGGGGCGGCCGATCTGCTCGGCGCGGAGCCCTCCGCCGCAGTGGGCCACCCGCTGCTCGAGCTCCTGGGGCACCACCGGGGCGTGGCCGAGGAGCTGCGCCGGCTGCTCCGGGACGGCGGGAGCGCCACGTGCCACGGCGTGCCGCTCGGACCCTACGCTCACGCGCGGCGGGCGACCCTGGAGCTCCGCGCGCTCCGGGGATGCGACGAGTGCTCGCTCGGAGTGGCCGTCACCCTGCGTCCGGTGGCCCTCCGCAACGTCTCCACGCGGCACGGCATGGTCGCCGAGTCGCCCGGGATGCTCTCGGTCATCGAGAAGGTCGAGCGCCTCGCGGATCGCGACAACACGGTCCTGATCATGGGGGAGAGCGGGACCGGCAAGGAGCTCGTGGCGCGGGCGCTCCACACGGCCGGACGCCGGTCGGACCGCCCCTTCCACGCCGTGAACTGTGCCGCCCTGGCCGAGCAGCTCCTGGAGAGCGAGCTGTTCGGGCACGAGCGGGGCGCCTTCACCGGAGCCCAGGACCGCAAGCCTGGGCGCCTGGAGCTGTGCGAGGACGGGACCCTCATGCTGGACGAGGTGGGCTGCCTGCCCCAGGGTACCCAGGCCAAGCTCCTGCGCGTGCTCGAGCAGCGCCAGTTCGAGCGCGTCGGGGGCACGCGCACGCTCCCGCTGCGGGGCCGCGTCGTCGCCGCCACCAACGCCGATCTGGAGGAGCAGGTGGCGCGCGGGGAGTTCCGAGCGGACCTGTACTATCGCCTGCGGGTCGTCCCCATCGAGGTGCCGCCCCTGCGGCGACGCCCCAGCGACGTCCTGGCCCTGGCGCGACACTTCGTGCGCTCGGATCGGGACGGCGGGGCGAGCGGGGATCCGGAGCTGACCCCGGCGGCCGAGCAGGCGCTGCTGGCCTATCGCTGGCCGGGGAACGTCCGCGAGCTCCGCAACGCCGTGGTCTACGCCATCGCGCTCGGCGACGGGCGGACGGTGGACCTGCGTGACCTGCCCGACGAGGTGCGCCACCAGGCGGCCATCACCGGCTGCGGCGGGCCCGACACGGAGGCCACGGCCATCCGGCGCGCGCTTGCCCAGGCGCGCTACAACCGCACCCAGGCCGCGGAGCTCCTCGGGGTCAGCCGCACGACCCTGTGGCGGAAGATGCGCAAGCTGGGCATCGGCTAGCGGGTCCCGGATGCGTGGCGCCGGACGCCCTCGGTGGACCTCCGGCGCCGTCGTGAAAGAGTGCCCCGTGCCACGGCCTTCCAGCCCGACGGGCTTCGCAGGGAGAGGCGGTGTGGCGCGGGGCACGTGGTCACCCGTGTCCTAGAACGAGCCCGGATCGGAGCCGGTCACGACCGGGAAGTCGTTCCCGTCGGTGGACGGGTCGAACGGCCCGGCGACGCGCGCGTCGGCGTCCTGGGTCCAGCCCAGGAACCCGTACTTGAGGTTCCGGACCTCGTGATAGCCGAGGGTCCCCAGCACGGACGTGGCGATGGCGCCGGTGTGGCCCGTGTAGCAGTAGATGACGATCTCCCGGTCGGTCGGGATCTTCGCCAGGTTGTCGGCGTCCGCGATGGTCTTCCACGGGATGTTGATGGCGCCGGGGATGTGCCCGATGGCGTAGTGATCCGGCGCGCGGACGCTGATGATGAACGGGTCGTTGGCGTCGTTTCCGTCGTTCAGGTTGTCGAACAGATCCTGGGCCGTCTTGGTGGGCTTCATGACCTCGGCGTTCAGGTAGGCGTCCGCGGCGGCCTTGGTGGCCTCCCAGGCGTCCGTCACGTCCTCGAACTCGAGCCACGGCTGCTCGAACGTCTCGGTCGCCTCGTGGACCTCGCTCTCGATCATGAAGTCGTTGCCCTGGTCGGGGTAGACGGCGTACTCGGCGCGCGCCGCCTCGTCCTTCGTCCATGCGGCGATGCCGAACTTCATGTTGGCGGTCGGATAGCCGAGCAGGTTCAGGACGCCGGCCGCGATGCCGCCCGTGTGGCCCGTGTAGCAGTAGTCGACGAAGTGCTCGTCGGGATCCGGCTCGCCCAGCAGGGCGAGGGTCTCATCGGACGCCACGGTCTTCCACGGGGCGTTGATGGCGGTCGGTACGTGGCCCTGCTCGTAGTGCCCGGTGCCGCGGACGCTCAGGACCGTCGGATCGTTGCTCGCGTCGCCGTCCATGAAGTTGTCGAACAGGGCGGACGCCGAGACGATGGGCTGATACGCGCCCTCCTCGGACAGGCCTGCCAGGAACTCGCGGGCCCGCTCGGCGACGGCGCCGCGCTGGCACTGGAGGCTCGCGTCGTCGGCGATGATCTCGCCGCCCTCGACGGTGACGTTCAGCTGCTCGGGGATGTAGCCGCTGGCGTGCGCCGTCAGGACGTACTCGCCGGGCTCCAGGTCCTCGAACCGCGCGATCCCCTGGGTGTCGGCCGTCACGGACTCGCCGCCCTGGAGGTTCACCTCGGCCGCCGCCAGGGGCGCCGACGCGCACTGATCCATGATCGACAGCTCGTAGGTGCCGGTCGTCGTTCCACTCTCGCCGCCGTCATCACAGGCCCACAGGGCCAGGGCCGCCAGGGGTAGCAGCCATCCGAGTCGCGTTCGCAGGGTCATCGTTCGCTCCTTTTCGCTTGCTCCGTGTGGAGTCTCTCTCGCATTGATCGCTGCCGGCCGGGCAGCACGGTTTCTGTGGGGCGCCTCGCGGGCGCCGGCGCGCCGAGCGGCGTCACCGGGCGCCCGCGGGCCACCGTCACGGCATCTCCTCGTCCGACACGACCACGTCCGCGTTGGCGTCGATCTCGTAGTCCGCGAGGTCGTCCGGGGACAGGAAGAGCGCCCGGTTGCCGTGGCACGAGTCGTTGCAGTTGTCGTTCTGCGGCGTGACCCGCTGGACGTTGTGCGGCGTCGCCATGCGCCAGGTGGAGCGCGCGTCGAACGACGTCAGCAGGTCGTCGCCGTAGAAGGCGTAGTTGTCCGGGTCGATGGGCACGTGCCGCACGGGCACCCACTTCGCCGGGTGGAGATCGTCCCGCTTCGGGTTCAGGCCGATCTTGAAGGTCATGTACGACTCGTGGTTCGGCGGGTTGACCTCGTAGACGGCCTTGTCCTCGTCGTTGATGGAGACGTGGCAGGACGAGCAGTTCTTGTAGGTCGACGAGTGGCAGACCTGGCAGGACAGGAGGTTCTGCCCGTCGCCGTCCCGGTGCACGGAGTGCGCCGCCACCTCGTTGAACGCGCCGTCGTCCGGGTGGCAGTCGCCGCACTTCGGCGCCGCCGCCACGTCGTACCTGTGGGTCACGTCGCCGGCCTCGACGCCGTGCATCTCCGCGCCGGAGTGGCAGTCGGCGCACTGCATCCCTCGGAAGTAGTGCAGGTCGGCGCTCACGCCTTCGTTGTTGCCCTTGTACTCGTCGGCCACGCGGCTGCCGTGGCAGGCGGTGCAGACGAGCGTCATGGGCGGCGTCTTCTTGAACTGGTGCTTCGCCAGGAGGCCGCCGCCGGCCGATTTGGGCACGCTGACGTGGCAGTTGCCGCAGCTCGAGTGACAGCTCGCGCAGTGGTTGTCGAACGCCTGGTCCAGCTCGTGGGGAAGCTCGCCGCCGCCGGAGCGCACCGCGATGGACTGGCGGATGCCGGCCAGGGTGGTGTGCAGGCTGTTGGCGTTGAACTCGGCGATGTCGCCGTGGCAGTCGGCGCAGACCCCGCCGTCGCCGACGGTCGGGTCCGGGCTCATCTCCACGTGGGCCTCGGCCCGGGTCTCCGCGTCGGGGTCGCCGCCGTGGCAGCCGACGCAGCCCAAGGAGCCGTGGTTGGGATCGTCGAGGAAGGAGGAGTCGACCAGGACCTTCTCGTGTGCCGGAACCTCCGGCACGGACCCGCCTCAGCCCTCGCCTGCCGAACCGCCCTCGTGGGTCGCGTCCGGCAGGGGATCCTCGGCCAGGGAGACCTGGAGTCGCTCGCTCTGGAGGTGGCAGGCCTGGCAGGTGCTCGCCCAGCTCACGGCGGCGACCATGTTCAGGTTCACGGTCTTGGTGATGCCCTCGGTGATGGTCACGGCGTCCGACGACGTCGACTCATACCCCTCGGCGGTCGCGTGGACCACGTACTCGCCGGGATCGACGTCGGGAAGCTCGAACGTGCCGTCCGCGCCGGTCTGGACGCTGCTCGTGACCGGCTCGGTGCGGATCGACGCGCCCCCGATGGCCGTGCCAGACTCCTGGTCCAGCACCTGGCCCACGAGGACGCCCTCGGGATCCCCGGTGGGGCCCCCGACCGGGTCCGCGCAGCCCGCGGCGATCAGCGCCGCCACGGCCGCGAGCGCGAGCCCGGGTGCCATGAAGTGGATTCTCATCGTGCCTCCTGGGTTGTGCTGCGCCCGGCGCCGTGCCGGGCCGCCCCGCCCCAGAGCAACGGGTGTGCCACGGGCGGAGGCGCGCGGGGCGAGCAGGAGATCCGCGATGCAAGTCCCTGGAACAGCGGGGATCCCCCGGCCGTCACGGGACGGGGAAGGGCGCTCCTCGGCTCGCGTGAACCTGTTGCACTGAAACAGCGCGGCGTCTCGCTCGGACGAGGATCACGGGACGAACGCGGAGCCCATGAGCGGACGGCATCGCCTCATGCCGCTGTCAGGGCGGGGACGTCCGCGCCGCCGGGTCCGGGGGGGATCCGACCGGCCCCATCGTGGGCGCCCCGGGACGTGTCGGCGTAACAGGGTGTTTCACTGAAACACCGGCGCAGGGCCTACTCCGGGAGCTCTCCGAAGGCCGACGCCATGGCGCGGGGGAGCATGTAGTCGAGCCCGCTGTAGACGTCGCCCGTGTGCGGCTCGTCGGAGCAGAGGTCCGGGGCGTCGAAGTCGTGGGCCCAGCGCCAGGAGCGACACCAGCCGTCGGCGGCCCCGTTGTCGCCCGTGGGCGGCGTGGGCGGCGCGTCCAGGAAGCGCGAGATGGTGTCGGCGTGCGTCGGATCGTCGTCGCCGAAGCGATAGCGCGCGTAGGCGGCGTACACGGCGTGCCCCTGGGAGGAGAGCACGTCCGCGTCGACCACGTCGGAGAACCAGTCGGGGTGCGCCGGGTCGTCCTGCAGGCTGACGACGGCCGCGTCCCCGCCGAGGTTGATGTTGAACTCGTGGCAGTCCAGGTCGAGCACGAACGGGAAGCCGAGGAGCGACGAGAAGTCGATGGACGCGCCCGACTTGCACGCCTCCGTGAACTCCATGGCGCCCTCGATGAACAGGACGGAAAACGGCTTCTGGTCGCCGGGGCCCACGGTGGCGAGGCTCACGTCCCAGCTCGCCTCGAAGACCTCCTTCGGGAGCCCGCTGATGCGTGCGGCGCCCTTCTGGAACGACCAGGAGAGCCAGCGCTGGTCGGGGCCGCGCTTCACCTCCTGGCCCTGCTTGTTCTTCATGATGAAGTGGTGGCTGGCCAGGTAGTAGCCGATGTGCGCGGCGTGGTCCCTCGCGAGCTCCTTGAGGTCCACGCCGTCGTGGGTCAGGGGGCCCGGATACGTGACGACGTCCCACAGGGCGCGGAGCGTGGCGATGTACTGGTCGCCGCTGGGCTCGTTGTTGCGAGTGGCCTGGTCGGGCAGGCAGACGTCCGGCGCGTACGGGCCGCAGAAGTTGCTCGTGTAGTCGGGGCCGCGATCGGTCCGGTAGACGTAGCCGTCGAGGGGATCGGCCGCGAGATAGCCCAGGGACGGGTCGGCGGGGAGGGTGTCCAGGTGGCGGTAGGCGTCCAGGATCTCGTGGATGTACTGGAGGCTCTCCTCGAGGCCGGCGGCCCGGTACTCGTAGACGAAGGTCGACAGGGCGTAGCTCATGAAGATGTTCGTGTCGCCGAACTGCTTCTGGCCGAAGGTCGTGCGGTCGTTGACGCGGCCGTCCTCGTAGAAGCTCTCCAGGAAGTGCGGTCGATAGACGTTCCAGTAGCGCTCGCCGAAGATGGCGACCGGGTCGGGCGGGCAGGCCGAGTCGTCGTGCACGCAGCCGCCCGCGACCGGGTCGCACGAGTCCGAGGTGCAGTCCACGCCGTCGTCGCAGTCGACGGGCGCGGTCACGCAGCCGTCGACCGGGTCGCAGGAGTCCTCGGTGCAGGGGTTCCCGTCGTCGCAGAGCACGTCCTCGGTGACGCAGCCCACCGCGCTGTCACACGAGTCGACGGTGCATGCGTCTCCGTCGTCGCAGAGCACGTCCTCGGCGATACACCCCTCGCCGCTGTCGCAGAAGTCCTCCGTGCATGGGTCGCCGTCGTCGCAGTCCAGGGGCTCGCTGCTGCACTCGCCGGTCTCCGGGTCGCAGAGATCGACCGTGCACGGATCGCCGTCGTCGCACGGGCCGCACACCGGTCCGGCGTCCGTGTCGGCCGCGTCGGCGTCGGCGTCCGGGGTGTCCGCCTCGGCGTCTGCGGGGGCGGCCTCGTCCGCGTCCGTCCGGTCCTCTCCGTCGTCCGCCGCGTCGGCGTCCGTCGTCACCTCCGGGCCCCCATCCGGCGCTGCAACGTCGGGTCCCGGAGTGGAGGCGTCCGGCACGGCGTCCCTGCCACCGGAAGCGGCGCCGTCACCGCTGCAGCCACCGGCCGCCATCATCAGAGAGGCGGCGAGCACTCCGAGGACTCCGACGCCGGTCGCACGACTCATGGGCAGGCGCTCCACTGGCTGCAGGACACGGGAGGTATGCCTGCACCGCGAACCTGCTACAACCCCCGTGGGGGATCCCCTGGTAACGTCCGATTCAGTCGCAGGCGTTGCCGCACCCGGCGTCGGCGTGGGCACCAGCGGGAAGCCCGCCTCGTTGTCGTCGGTGTCCACTCCGTCGGGGCAGCGGGACAGGGTACCCTCGACGGGGTCCTCCCGCGCCGGGTTCCAGCTCTCCGCTCGCCCCAGTTGTCCCGTCCCTCGTGATCGCGGTGCTCCTCGCCGCCTGTGGCGACGACGGCGGTGGTCCGGAACGCCTCCGCCCGTCCACTTCTGCTTCACCTTCGAGCCCCTGGAGCCGCAGTCGCACCCTGAACGCACGGTTCATTGCATGGGTTGAAGATCTAGAGATTCATGCTATAGGTTGATTTGGTGGTGTTTCACGTAATGGTTTGAACTTGCCGAAACTCATCTCTCTGGCTCAACATCACCCCACCGCGGCCCGAAGAGGCAGTCATGGCAGCAGCTCGTGGACCGTACATCGCCCTCATCGGGGACTTGGTGCGCTCCCGGGACCTGGACCCGCACGTTCGCGGGGAGCTGCAGCGACGCCTGCGAGAGCGCTTCGACGCCCTGAACGAGGACTTCGGCCGGGGGCTTCGCTCCCGCCTGCTCCTCACCCTCGGAGACGAGTTCCAGGGGCTGTTCGATCCCGGACCCGACGGTGCTCGCCTGCTCGTGCGCACCCTGACCGAGGTGACGGAGGACTGCCTGCCGGGGGCCGTGCGCTTCGGGGTCGGCGTCGGCCCGCTGAGCACGGAGCTGCGGCATGAGGCGCTCGGCATGGACGGCCCCTGCTTCCACCGAGCCCGGAAGGCCCTCGAAATCGCCTCCGCGCGCAAGCAGGCCTGCCGGCTGGTGGAGGAGGGCTCGTCCGGCGAGGCCGTCTGGAGCCTCCTGGCCACGGTCACCCTGCGTCGACAGGCGGGGTGGTCCGATGCGCAGCGAAAGGCCGTTCACCTGAGGCGGCGTCTCGACACCGGCAAGGCCGTCGCCGAGGCCCTGGGCATCGGCCCGAGCGCCGTGTCCATGCGCCTGCGCGCCGCCGAGTGGGACCTGCACCGGGAGTCGCTGCGCAGCCTGGAGGACGCCCTCGTGGACCTCAATCCCCCGGATTCATCGGCACGCTGACGAGCGCGACGGCCGCCATCGCAGCCGGAGAGCTGTTCCGCCTGTTCTTCCCCGCCGTCGCGGGCTGAGCCCGGTCGGCGGCTCAGTGCTCCTCGAGCAGGGTCCGGAGCTGCTCGACGCCGACCTCGTAGCGCAGGCCGCAGTAGTCGCAGCCCACGTCGAGGGGCTTGCCCTCGCGCACGATGTCCTCGATCTCGGCCCGGCCCATGCTGGCCAGGGCGGCCAGGAGGCGGGGCGCGCTGCAGGTGCAGTCGAAGCGCACGGGTCGCTCGTCCAGGCGCTTGTGGGGGAAGCCGAACAGGATCTCGTCGAGCATGTGCTCCGGGTCCGCGTCCGTGCGCGCCAGGACCCCGTCGATGTTCCGGAAGTCCTCCAGGCGCTCGGTCATGATCATGAGCGGGACCTTCGTCAGCTCGGGCAGGAGCTGGACGATGTAGCCGCCCGCGGCCCGGACGCGGCCGCCCTCCATGACGCAGCTCACCGAGACCATGGAGGTCACCTGCTCCGAGGCCTGGAAGTACTGCATCAGCGCGCCGGAGAAGCCCTTGTCCGTCTCGGCGCTCACCACGCCCTCGTGCAGCTTGCTCCGGGGCATGGCCCGCGTGACCTTGAGCAGCGCGCCCTCGCCCAGCTCCACGCCCCGGGTGTCCTCCACCGAGGCGAGGCCGCGGGTCAGGCCGTCGGGGTGCGAGTCCGCCATCAGCGATGCGCCGTCGCTGCCCTTCAGCGTCACCTGCACGCGATGGCGCGGTGCCATGGTCTCCCGGACCAGGACCGCCCCGGTGAGGACCTCCGCGAAGCGCTCGGCCGCCGCGCCCTCCAGCTCCTGGGCGTCGATGGCCTTCTGGACCGTCTCCGTGGTCCGGAGGGTGATGACGCGGAAGTCCCCCTCGTTCGAGATGGCGCGGAGCGCCCTGTCGTACTGCTCGCTCATGTGTCCTCTCCGCCCGACGTGCGGACGCTGCTGCTGCGGTCCCAGCGCCCCGATGGGCGGTCCTACGGGGGCCGCGGAGGAGAGTCAACCGGTTCAGGAGGTCGGATCTTCCTCGCCCTCCCCGAGCCACAGGAAGTCCGCCTCCCGATCGGGATACGGCTCGTCGCCCACGTAAGGCGTCCACTGGTCGGGGTCGCGGGCCACGGGCAGCACGATCCGGAGCGGCAGCCCGGTCGCCGCGCGCACCCGCAGCGGGATGCCCAGGCCCCGGCGGACGTGCCCGCCGCCGGCGAAGACCACCAGCACCTCGTCGGACGGCGCCGACTCCAGCCAGCGCGCCGCCTCCCGCGCCATGTGCTCGTCCCACACGAGCTGGGCCTGGTAGTAGCGGGCCAGGGTCTCCTCGTCGAAGCCGCCGTGCCCGTCGCCGCCCTCGTGGGCCTCGGCCACGTGCTCCATCATCTCGTCGAAGAACGCCCGGTGCTCCGGGTTGCCGGAGTCCAGCGGGGGGAGGGCGGCCTCCTCCTCCGGCGTGAGCCCGTCCAGCGCGTCCGCCGCGACCTTGTGGGCGAGTCCCTTCGGCGCGTTGAGCGCGCGCACCGGCACCCCCTCGTCACGCGCCCAGCGCAGGATCGGGCCATAGGCGTGATAGGGGTGGCCCCAGCGCCGCTTCCACTCCACGTCCCGGACGAACGCCTCCTCGTCCAGCTCTCCGGCGACCCAGGCGTCCAGGACCGGCTGGGCGTCGACGGGGAGCCACTCGACCCCCACGGCCACCGGGACGCCGGCCTCGTGGAGGAGCCGGAGCACCTCGAGCTGGGCCCGGTGGTGGAGGGGGCTCCCGTGCTCCTCCGCCACGTAGACGTGCCGCGCCTGCTCCAGTCGGGCGAGGACGGCCTCGCGGTCCAGGGGCTCGCCGCCCGCCGTGCTCACGGCGACGGCCTCGTCGAGGGTGGGGTGATCTCGCATGCCGTGCCCGGTCGACGCGCAGCCCGTGGACAGCCACGCGAGGGCGAGGAGCAGGACGGCGCGGACTGCGTGCTGCATGGCCTCCTCCGAGGGGGGCGGGTGGCTCACGGGGCCCGGTCACGCTAGCATCGCCCGGTCGACCCGACGAGGACTCGATCCGCAGGAGGAACGCGATGGAGCGTCGCCGTCATCCCCACCGGAGCGCGAGAGCGCTGGTCGCCCTGTCCCTGACCGCGGGCCTGCTGTCCTGCGAGGCGGAGGGGTCGGGCTGGCCGGCGCCGGTGGAGACCATCCCGCTGGTGGACGGCGCCACCGTCGAGGGCCGGCTGGAGGAGGGCGCGACCCTGCCCCTGGACTGGGCTGATCAGAGCACCGTGGCCTGCTGGGTCGGCACCGAGAACGCCAACTTCGCCGGGCCGCACGTCCTCTATGCCTTCGAGCGCCCCATGGCGGCCGACCGCGAGATGCGCATCACCGTCACGCCGGAGCCGGGCGTGGACGTCAGCGTGTGGGCGCTCCAGGAGCACCCGGGGACCTTCGCCGTCCCGCCGGACATCGACTCGGCGGTGGCCTGCGAGGCGGCCTTCGACCAGGAGCACGACTCGAACCCGGGGGAGGCCGAGACGACGGTGCCGCTCACGACCGGCGGCGCGCCCCTGGACGTCCTCCTGGGCGTCGCGGGCGCGGAGGGGCACTCGTCGGGCGCCTTCACGCTGACCGTCGAGTACCTCCCGGACTGAGCCATCCGGAGCCCTCGGCGCGGCTCCTGGCCTCCTCCTCCTCGGCCTCCTCGGTGGTAGAGGGCGTCTCGGCGCGGGTCGCTCGCAGCGCGCGTCTGGCGTAGGCTGCTGACATGGTCCGGCTCGCGATCATCGGAGACGTCCACCGGCGCTGGGACGAGGCGGACGCGCGGTGGTTCGACGGGTCCGACTACGACATGGTCCTCTTCGTCGGGGATCTCGGGTCGTACGGGCACCGCCGCACCCTCGAGGTGGCGCGATCCATCGCGCGCCTCCGCAAGCCGACGCTCGTCCTCCCCGGCAACCACGACACCGTGAACCTGGTCCAGATGGTCGCGGAGGTCCTCGAGGGCGAGACCGGCGTGTCCTTCGAGTGGCTCCGCCACGTCGCCGGGGTGGGGCACGGGCGCCGCTGGCGGCAGCTTCGCCGGGCCCTGGCCCCCGTACCGCTGGTGGGCTTCGGGCGCCGCCGGCTGCCGGACGGCCTCGCGCCGGACCTGGAGATCATCGCCGCGCGCCCCCTGTCCATGGGCGGGGACGGCTGCGCCTTCTCGCCGCTCTTGCGCCGGCGCTACGGCATCGGGACGATCCAGGACTCCGCGGACTTCCTCTGCCGCATGGTGGACGCCAGCCCGGCCCGGAGGCTCGTCTTCCTGGCGCACAACGGGCCGACCGGGCTGGGGGATCGCCGCGACGACATCTGGGGCTGCGACTTCCGCCGCTCCGAGGGCGACTTCGGCGACCCGGACCTGCGGATCGCCGTCGATCACGCCATCGCGTCGGGCAAGCGGGTGCTCGCCGTCGTCGCCGGCCACATGCACCACCGGCTGAAGCGGGGCGGCGGGCAGCGCCGGTGGATCCTCCGCCGGGACGGCGTCCTGTACGTCAACGCGGCCCGCGTGCCCCGCATCCTCGAGGAGGGCGGGCGGACCGTGCGCCACCACGTCGCCCTGGAGATCGACGGGGATCGCGCCGAGGCCGAGGAGGTCCTGGTCGACCGGAGCGCATGAGACGGTCGCCAATCCAACGTCCGGCACCATCGCCAGAACGCGCCGCGTCTCCTACCATGGGGCCTGATCCCGACCACATGCAGGAGGCGCGGTTGAGACGGAACATCTTCGTCATCGGCCTGGACGACTTCCACCTGGAGCAGCTCCGCACCATCCGCGGGGCCGAGGAGTACGACTTCCACGGCCTGCTGACGATGGGGGACGTGGTGGAGCGGCGCGATCTGTCCTTCGACGAGCTCGTCAGGTACGCCGACGGACAGCTCCGGGCCTTCCACGGCCCCATCGACGCCATCATCGGCCACTGGGACTTCCCCACGACGACCCTGATGCCGATCCTCCAGGGCCGATTCCGGTGCCGCGGACCGTCCGAGGAGAGCGTCCTCCGGTGCGAGCACAAGTACTGGAGCCGCCTCCTCCAGGAGGAGGTGGCCCCGGAGGTCACGCCCGCGTTCGCGCCGCTGGATCCCTTCGCCGAGGACGCGGCGGAGTACATGCCGCTGGACCCGCCGTTCTGGCTCAAGCCCGTCAAGGCGTTCTCGTCCTACCTGGGCTTCCGGATCGGCCACAAGCGCGACCTGAGCCACGCGATCCCGCGCATCCGCGACGGCATCGGGCTCATCGCGAAGCCGTTCGACGAGGTGCTCCGCTGGGCCGACCTGCCCGTGGAGATCGCGGAGGTGGGGGCCTACCACTGCATCGCGGAGGCCATCATCGGCGGCCGCCAGTGCACCCTGGAGGGCTACGTCCGGGACGGGGAGGTGCGCGTCTACGGGATCGTCGACTCGGTGCGGGTGCCCCACCGATCGAGCTTCTCGCGCTACCAGTATCCGTCGGAGCTTCCCGAGAGCGTCCAGGAGCGCATGAAGGAGGTGACCCGGAAGGTGATGACCCACATCGGCTTCGACGACGGCTGCTTCAACCTGGAGATGTACTGGCAGAAGGAAAAGGACAAGCTCTGGCTCCTGGAGATCAACCCGCGGCTGTCCAAGTCCCACGTCCCCCTCTTCGAGCTCGTCGACGGGGCCAGCCACCACGAGGTGGCCGTGGACGTGGCCCTGGGCCACGAGCCCGACTTCCCGCGCCGGGAGGGTCGGTGGAAGCACGCGGCCAAGTTCATGATCCGCAAGCTGGAGGACGCCCGCGTCGAGGAGGTGGCCACCCCCGAGGAGATCGCGGCGATCGAGCGGGACATGGACGTCTACGTCAAGATGCACGTGGAGCACGAGATGTGGCTCCACGCGCTGCCGGCCTTCGAGCAGGACCCCTACAGCTACGAGGTGGCCGTGGTCTTCGTGGGCGGCGACAACCGGCAGCAGATCCGGGACCGCTTCAAGGAGGTCGTGGAGCGCCTGGGCCTGCGCTACTCCGACGACAAGCCGGACCTCGCCCAGGAGGAGGCGGCGGCATGAGGATCGTCGAGGACTTCCCGCACCGGGTGCGAGAGCTGCCCAACGTGTGGATCCCGGTGGACCACGACGTGCGGCTGGCGGCGCGCATCTGGCTCCCCGAGGACGCCGAGGAGCACCCGGTCCCCGCCGTCCTGGAGTACATCCCGTACCGGAAGCGGGATCGCACCTCGGAGCGGGACGCGCTGAACCACCCGTACTTCGCCGGCCATGGCTACGCGGCCGTCCGGGTGGACCTCCGCGGCTCCGGCGAGTCCGACGGCGTGCTCGCCGGCGAGTACCTGGAGACCGAGCTCACGGACGGCGAGGCCGTCCTCCGCTGGCTCGCGGAGCAGCCCTGGTGCGACGGCAACGTGGGCCTGTTCGGCATCTCCTGGGGCGGGTTCAACGGTCTCCAGCTCGCGGCCCGGCAGCCCCCGGAGCTGAAGGCGGTCATCACCTGCTGCTCCACCGACGATCGCTACGCCGACGACGTCCACTACATGGGCGGCTGCATGCTCGGGGACAACCTGTCGTGGGCCTCGTACATGTTCGCCATCAACACCCTGCCGCCGGACCCGCACATCGTGGGCGATCGCTGGCGGGAGATGTGGTGGGAGCGCCTGGAGGGCAGCGGCCTCTGGCTCGACGGCTGGCTGCGCCACCAGCGCCGCGACGCGTTCTGGAAGCACGGCTCCATCTGCGAGGACTACTCCGCCGTGAAGGCCCCCGTCATGGCCGTGAGCGGCTGGGCGGACGGCTACTCGAACGCGGTGTTCCGGATGCTCGCGGCCCTGGACGTGCCGCGCATGGGCCTCATCGGCCCCTGGAGCCACAAGTACCCGCACATGGGCGTGCCGGGGCCGGCCATCGGCTTCCTCCAGGAGTGCGTGCGCTGGTGGGATCAGCACCTGAAGGGCCGCGAGACCGGCATCATGGACGAGCCGATGCTCCGGGCGTGGATGCAGGACAGCGTCCCCCCGACCACCAGCTACGACCACCGCCCCGGCCGCTGGGTCGCCGAGCGCACCTGGCCCTCGCCGGAGATCCGGGACGAGGTCCGCCCCCTGGCCCGCGCGCGCATCGCCGAGCCGGGCGAGGACGTGGAGGAGACCCCGGTCACGGTCCAGTCGCCCCTGACCGTGGGCCTCTTCGCGGGCAAGTGGTGCTCCTACGCGGCGACGCCCGACCTGCCCCACGACCAGCGCGAGGAGGACGGCGGCGCCTACGTCTTCGAGAGCGATCCCCTGAAGGAGCCCCTGGAGATCCTGGGCTCCCCCGCCGTCGATCTGGAGGTGAGCGCCGACAAGCCCGTCGCCATGGCGGCGGTGCGCCTGTCGGACGTGGCCCCGGACGACAAGGCGACCCGCGTGACCTACGGCGTCCTGAACCTGACCCACCGGGACAGCCACGAGGACCCGGAGCCCCTGACGCCCGGCCGGCGCTACCGCGTCCGGGTGGAGCTGAACGACATCGCGCAGACGTTCCCGGCGGGCCACCGCCTGCGCGTGTCCGTGTCCACGTCCTACTGGCCCCTGGCCTGGCCGCCGCCGGAGTCCACCCGCCTGACGATGATCACGGGCGCCAGCAGCCTCGTCCTCCCCGTGCGTCCGCCGCGGGAGACCGACCGCGAGCTGACCCCCTTCGGGCCGCCCGAGTGCGCGCCTCCGCTGAAGGTCACGCAGCGCGGCGAGACCCACTACAACTGGCGCGTCATCCGGGACCTGGACACGGACAGGTCCACCCTGGAGGTCGTCAAGGACAACGGCGTCCTCCTCTACGACGACATCGACCTGGAGATCCGCGAGCGGGCCGACGAGTGGTACAGCACCGAGGGCGACGACTTCGACTCCATCCGGGGCGAGACCCGCACGGACCTGGAGCTCCGCCGCAAGGGCTGGTCGGTCCGCAGCGTCACCCGCACCGTCCTCACCTCGGACGCCTACGCCTTCCACCTCCGCGCCGAGCTGGACGCCTGGGAGGGCGACGACCGCGTCTACTCGCGCAACTGGAAGGTCCGCATCCCGCGGGACCTGGTCTGAGCCCGACTCACACCGGGACCCCTACGGCCAGGTCGTCGAGCACCTCGGGTAGCTCCTCGGCGGGCACCCAGCGGACCCGCGTGTCGGCCACGGTCTCCTCGTGGGCTTCGCCGCGGTGGACCAGGAGGAAGTCGGACGGCCGGTATGCCCCGATGAAGCTCCGAGCGCTCCTGGAGAGCTTGAAGCGCCCGGCGGCTCGACGCGCCTTGACCTCGACCCCCACGGGGCGGTCGGACCGCGTGCGCACGACGAAGTCGACCTCGGCGCCGCTCTTGGTGCGCCAGTAGCGCACGTCCCCCGGCTCCGGGAAGCGCTTGTGGAGCTCCGAGAAGACCCACCCCTCCATCAGCTGCCCGACGTCGGGGCGCTCGTCCAGAGGTGCGAAGCCGCCGCGGACGGCGTTCCTGAGGCCGCCGTCGATGAAGTACACCTTGGGGGCTCTGGTCAGCTCCGCGCGCCGGCCGCCGACGAAGGGGCGGATCGTGGCCAGGGCGTGCGTCTCCTCGAGCAGCGACACGTACTGGCTCACCGTGGGCGACGAGACCCCGGCGAGCGAGGCCCACTCGCTGGTTCGCACCAGGTCCCCCGCCTGCGCAGCGGCCAGCCGGAGGATGAGGCGCAAGGCGTCCGGGCGCTCGATCCTGAAGCGATCCGACGCGTCGCGGAGCACGAACGCGGTGACCAGCTCGTGGAGCACCTCCTCCGGCTCCTCGGCGGTCCACACGCCGGGATAGCCGCCCCACACCATCAGCCGATCCAGGGCCGCGCGCCGGACCTCGCGTCGGACACCCGGGAGCGCGTCCCGGTGGGCATGGGTCGCCTCGTCGAGGGTCAGCGGCCACACGTGGTGGCGCGTGGCGCGTCCCGCGAGCGACTCCCGGGTCCGCGACATCAGGTGGAACGAGGAGCTTCCCGTCACGAAGAGGGTCCAGCCCCGGCGGTGGTCGACCAGCCCCTTGATGAACAGGCCGGCCTCCTCCAGCCACTGGGCCTCCTCGAGGAACAGGGTCCCCCCCTTCGGGCAGGAACGACGCGGCCTCGTCGGCGAAGAGCGCCGGAGAGGTGCACCAGGAGCGGATCGCCGGCTCTTCGCAGTTCAGGTGCAGGACTGCGGGCTGGTCGTCCAGCGTGGACCACACGAGGGTGCTCTTTCCTGCCTGTCGCGGTCCGACGACGAGGTGGGCGCGTCGCCGATCGCTCCTGGCCCGGCCCAGGCGCGCCGCTGCCCGCCGCGGGATGAGTGGCTCCGGCAGGAAGCGGCGGCGCTCGGCGAGCCCGCTGCTCGCGTCGGCGAGCCACGGGTTGCTGATGAGCAGGGTTCGGCGAAGCTCCGGATTCATATGAACCCTACTGTAATAAGACGTCGCCTTTGTTCAGCCCTGCCAGAATAAAACGGCGCCGCTATGGGACGAAGAACGGGTTCACGTAGTCTGGCACCACCACCGGGCCGCCGCCTGGGGCCTCCGCTGGCGTGACGTCCCCCGTGGGCCAGTCCAGCGTCCCCACCTCCCACAGGTCGTGCTCGTCCATCGGGGGGCCCTCCACCTCGTACACCAGCGCCGCGTCCAAGTAGACGCGGACGGTCGGCGTGCTCGGTCCGAAGTCGTGGGCGTCCCAGTAGTGCACGGCCATCCGGTACGTCCCGCCCTCGGCCGGCGTGAAGTTGAGGTTCTCGGGTCCGGCGCCGTCCGTGTCGTCCCGGTCCAGGCTGGGGTCGTCCTCGGTCGTCGCGTCGAGCGAGCCCCAGTCCGGCGCCGGGTTGAACCAGAACACGTCCCGCTCCTGGTCGAACCAGGGATCCGGCTGGCCGTCCTCGTCGACGTCCGCCGAGGCGGCGTCCGGGTGGGCGAAGTGCAGGTCCATGTCGGCGCCGGCCCCCGGGCCGGTGTCGGTCGGGTCCGGATCGCCGGGCGTCTCCCACAGAAGCTCCACGTGCACGGGCTGCCCGGGGACCGCTTGCACCATCGTCTCGTGCGACCCGGCCACCTCCCCGTCGGGGTCCAGGGCGTCCACCGTGAAGACGTACGTGCCGGCCACGTTCGCCTCGAACGCCGGCTGGGCCACCGTGGCCGCCGGCTGGAACACCGACGCCGACCCCTCGGGCTGCACCACGGACCACTGGAGCGAGTGGCCCTCTTCCTCGACGAGCGTCCCCGCGGCGGAGAGGTGCAGCACCGTCTGCGGCAGCACCGTCCAGGCCTCGTCCAGCGCGATGAACAGCCCCGGGCTGTTGTCGTCCACGCCCCGCCCCTGGAGCGTCACCTCGTGGGGTGAATCCGGTGCGTCGCTCGTCACCACCAGCACGGCCTCGTCGGGGTCGTCCGCCGGCGACGTCGACTCCGGCGCATAGGCCACGTCGAACCATACCGCCTCACCTGGCCCCAGGACCACGGGCAGCCCGGGCAGGTCCTCCGCGACGACGGAGAACCCCGGGTCGGCCCCGGCCGCCAGGGCGACGTCCTCGACGGTCGCGGACCCCTCGCCGCAGGCCGTCACCATGACCTGGAGGTCCTTCGTGTGTCCGACCGGAGTCCACCCGAAGTTCATCACCAGGGGACCCACCTCGAGGCAGGCCGTCTCCGACCCGCCGGTGTCCTCCCCGGCTCCGTCCGGCCCCGCGTCCTCCTCCGCGACGACGTCCTCGGCCGCGACCTCCCCCTCCGAGAGCGCCGTGTCCGCCGCGTCCGCAGTGTCCGCCGAGGTCTCGGCTCCGTCCCCGCCCGCGTCACACGCGGCGGCTCCCACCAACGCCACCGCAGCCAGCGCCACCAGCCAGCCCCATTCGCCGCCGCTCCGTCGTCCGCTCATCGGGTCCTCCCGGGGTCATCCATCAGCACAACCTCACCGGTGGATTGGAGCGAGGACGGCGTATCCGTCACGCGAACCCGGTTCCGGAGGACGATACCGCGGAATCGTGCTGTGGCGGGGCGGGCCGTCCGGAAGGCCGGCCACCGCGATGCTGCATCCGACCCGCAGAGCCGCCCCGGGCGCCATGCGCGTTCTTCACCGGCCGCCGCCGACCGCGGACTTCACCGATTCCACGCGGGTTCCGGCGAGCGACGACAACTGGCCGCATCGCCGACAGGGCGCCGTCATGACGCCTTCTTCTCGTGGACCTCGAACGTCATTTCCTGCTCGATGGCGGCCTGTTGGACTCGCCGGAGTAGGAGTTCGTCCGTGGCGAGAGCAGACAGGGGCAGGTTCGTATCGCCGAGCTCACTGCCGAACAGCTCGAACCAGAACCATCGCTTCAACAGGAGGCTGAACGGGAGCTTGGAGACGACGCCCTTCTTCCTCCACAAGGTGATGGTGCTCTTGTCGACGTCGAGGACCCTGGCCACGTCGGCGTACGAGGTGTCGGTGATGTCGCACAGGAACTCCAACTCGTCCGCCGTGAGCTTGCCCGGCGTTCCACAGATCGCGTTGGCGATGGCTCTGTGGATGCGGCTCAGTTCCGCCGACGAGAGGCCTAACGTTCCATCCCGAAGCTCCGTCAGCGTGGCCGATTCGACGACCCACACGCGGCCGGCTGCGTGGATGGGGTAGTCCGCATGTTCAATCGTCTTCATGCTCTGCGCCTTCGAAGCCGCGACTCAGGGCGTAGTCGCGAGCCTCGTGCAGGGTTCGGAAGCCAGGAGAGTTCTCCGTCCCGTCGTAGAAGCAGTACACGGCCGCCTCTTCAGCCCGTCCGTGCTCATCCAGAAAGAGTCTGATGCACGAGTAGTAGCCGTACCCGCGTCCCGTTGGCGGTAGGTGCCCACGCAGCGATCTCGATGGCGTCCTCGTCGAAGTCATGCGGCTTCGTCCCGAGCACCAACGACTCGCGGAGGACATACGCGAGCTTGCTCTGAGCACGCCCGTAGCGCGGCGTCGGCGGGTTGTGGACGACGAGGACGGCCTCATCAGGGAGCGACCGTACGGCATCGAGCCAATCCAAGGGCCTCCTCACTCATGGATGAAGACTAACGCCACGAGTTGTGAAAATCAACCACGCGGCGTCATCGATGCGGCAAGGAGTGCGTGCGCCACCGCGAGGCCCGTTGTTCACCTCTGGTGGCCTGGCGTCTTGCGAATCCATGATGGCGTCCCGGAGCGCAGCGGAGGGCCCTGTCAGGAGCACTTCCTGGTTTGAGCGATCATGCCGGTGATGTCCTGTTCGCATCGTTTCCTGCCCCTCGTTTGCGCCGATCGCAATCCGTCGCTACGCTGTCTTCGTGGCGCGCCGGAGGTACAGCAAAGCTCAGGCAGAGGCCATCATCAGGGCGAACGCCGACTGCTTCTGGTTGGCCGAGCCGCATGGTTCGGATGCCATGCGCGGCGCAAGTCTCGATGAGTGGGACGTTGTCGACGCCTTGACTACGGGCGACGTGTTTCGTTCCCGAAGTTCGGATCGGTGGTGCGTGGACGGCGCGGACAAGATCATCGTGGTCGTGGAAATCGAGGCCTCCGACCATCTGACCGTGGTCACCGTCTACAGGCCATGGGGTGAGAGACATGAAGTGCAGCAACTGTGGAAGTGAGCAACTGGAGCGCACCGAAGGTGAGCACCGCCTGCTGGGTCTCGAATCGGTCCGACTCGTCGGGGTTCCTATGCTCGTGTGCCGACACTGCGGGGAGATCGCGCAGAAGCGAGTCCCGGACATGCGCGAGCTGCAGAAGGTCGTCACGAACGCACTGGTTCGAAAGCGTGGTCGCCTGACGGCCGCCGAGTTTCGATGGCTGCGAAAGCGGCTGCGACTCAAGGGGGCTGAACTCGCTCGACTCATGGGGGTCACGCCGCCGACCGTTTCTCGTTGGGAAACCGGAGCTACGCCCATCTCTTCGTTCGGAGATCGCTTGCTTCGAACCATCGTGGCCCAGCAAGGCGCCGCGCTCCTGTTCGACCTCCAGGACCTCGCAGACATCGTCGATGACGAAACCGAACCACTCTCGCTCACCCTCGAACACACACCAATCGGTTGGTACCCAGCACGAGAAGTACGAGCCAGTGCATGACGAGGTCTCTCACCATCGACGGTCTCTGAGGAGGGCCACCCGACGTCTTGGAAATCTACTGCAGGGTCCCGGAGCGAAGCGGAGGGCCCTGTCAGTAGCATTTCCTGGTTAGATGGCCGTCTCGTTGGCCGGTCTGCACGCTCGCAGCCCGCAGGTTCACGCTGCAGCGACGTCCCCCGGCATGCAGCACGCAACCGCCTTCCAAGACGCAGCCATCTCACCCGACGTGGTGCTCGCGGTCGCGCTCGAACACCACATCTTCGTCGGGGGTGTTCGTGAAGACCACGAGCAACTTGCGCCTCGTGTCAGCCCCAAGCTTGGACTCGACCAAGGTGTAGAAGTCACGCTGCCGTTCTGCTTCGTCAACTCCAGCGAAGGAACCTGAAACGATGGTTCCGTAGATCCGTCCCTGAGGGTCCTCGTGAAGCCGAGTCCGCGCATCCGGGTACGTCTCTCGCGCAAGGTCGCTGAGACGTTCCGCTAGCGACTTCTTGCTCATCGTTCCTCTCCTGCCTTCACGACAACAGCTACGTGCTTCAAGGCCTCTTGGGCAGCGAGCCTGAGAAGCCCCTTCCATCCCTTCGTGCTGCTCTTCCGCTTGTTCCTGTAGGGCCGGAGCTTCTTCAACTCCTGTGCGACCCGGTCCTCTGGATAGTACCGGATGCTGTTCGTCCACAGAAGCGTAAGGTCTTTCACCGCTACCGTGACGCGCTGACGGGCGTCCTCCCCAAGCTCGTGAAGGATCTTGCTCTCCTCGAGGAGGGACGGAAGATGATGCCGCCCATCAAACGGCCGGTTCGGATCAAGCCATGCACGAAGCATGCATTCGACCGTCAGGCCGGACAGGTACAGCGACAGCACGGGAGCATCCTCAAGCAGGTCTTGCGCGGCCCTGAGGCGTTCCCACGCGGCCCTGTAGTAGTACTTGTGGCTCGCCGCAATCGACACCGGCCCCTCCCCGTCGACGACCGGATGGTAGCAGACCAGGCGCGATGCGCACGCCGTGGCTCCGGGACGCCCAACAGTGCCGGCTTCACCTCGGCCATCTAACGTATACGGCGAACGTATACGGCGAACGTACGTCTTGCCAATCAGCTGCGAAGGCGCGCGCTCTGCCACGGCTTCTTGTGGCCGAGGAGGTTCGACGCATCGTGAGTTCCCTTCGCATCTCGCGCGCCTTCGTCGCCTGCATCTGCTGGTTTAACGAAGCCGCCGGCGCGGCAGGTCCGCCGGGGCTGGCGCAGAGGCGAAGGACGGCTGACCTGTCGCCCGCGCAGGCGCCTGAGCGGGCCGGGGTGTGCCGGGGTAAAGGCCAGCATCCGGTCTCGGAGCACGCGTAGACTCCCCATGAACAAACAACCTGCGCCCGCCTTGGGCTGCAGAAGGGGGAGTCATGCGACTGCGAGACCGGATGCTGGAAGACCTGAAGCTGGCGGGGTACTCCCCGGCGACCATGGGGGAGTACGAGCGGTGCATGCGGAAGCTGGTCGACTTCGTCGGCAAGCCGCCGAGGCGCATCGAGGAGGAGGACGTCCGGCGGTTCCTGCTCCACCTGACCGAGGAGCGGGGCCTCAGCCCGTCGACCCAGAGGGTCTACGTCTGCGCCTTTCTGTTCTTCTTCCGCCGAACCGTGCGCCGGCCGGACGTCGTCGCCCACCTGCCGCTGGCGAAGGTCGACGCCATCGAGCCCGACGTGCTGAGCCGCGGCGAGGTCCACCGCGTGCTGGCCGCGGCCGACAACCTGCTCATCCTCACCGTCGTCGCGCTCATCTACGACACGGGCCTGCGGCTCCAGGAGGTCCGCATGCTCATGCCCGACGACGTCGACAGCGACCGCATGCTCATCCACGTCCGCCAGGCCAAGGGGCGCCACGGCCGCTACGTCCCCATCGGCGAGCGCTTGCTGGCCTGCCTCCGCGACTACTACCGCGTCGCCCGCCCCACGCCGCCCTGGCTGTTCGCCGGCCGGTCGCCCGGACAGCCGGTTAGCCGCGACACCCTCCAGCGAGGCATCAAGCGCGCCGGGCACCGGGCGCGCATCGGCAAGCCCGTCACCCCTCACATCCTGCGGCACACCTTCGCCACGCACGTCATGGAGTCCGACAGCCGGAACATCCACCATCTCCAGCTCTTGCTCGGCCACCGCTCCATCCGTACGACGATGCGCTACCTGCATCTGTCCCGCCACAAGCTCTGCCAGGTCAAAAGCCCGCTCGACACCGCCGCCCGCTCCGGCTGGACCTGGGTTTCGGGTGGGTTGCCGAGCACCCGCGTGGAAGCACGCGGATACACTGAGGCTTCAGACAGGGGTGCCGAAGACGCGTGTATCTAGGCTG